>JBPRGH010000135.1:0-99173 GCA_051418055.1 Candidatus Cyclobacteriaceae bacterium M2_1C_046
GTACACTCCTCATACAGAATAGAGATAAAAGGAGATAGTCTAAGAAAAAAACAGTAAAATTGTCAGGTCATTAAGTTCTTTAAAAACTGAAGCCTTTTAGGGGGGTCAATATCACCGGAAGGGGGGTCAGTATCACCGGAATATCCATTAATAGCATTAGATAAAAAAGCCTCGGCTACCGATATCCATAAGTAGTTGAATTAAACTAACTGTAACGGTAAACACATAAGTTCAGTTATAAAAACGAGTAACAGAGTATGGAATTAATAACTAGCTTCATACATGTAATTGATTCATTCGGAAGAAAAATTGAGACACTGGGAAAGTTTTGTAGGGGGTCATGAAATGATTTTGTATATTGAACTGAGAAAATCAATTACAAAACTTAATATTTATGATCCGGATCGATGAAATTTTTAGAAATCAAAAGCCTGAAAATCCAGGTAAACCTGATAATCCAGGACGTCCACCTGGTAACCCTAAACCAGGCCCTAAAGACCCTCCTCAAACACCTGATAGGCCGGTAGGAAGGCAACCGGAAAAACCGGAGAAATCCGAAAATCCAGAGAAACCTGATAAAAAAGGTAAACAGGATAATCCCGGAGGAAAGCCGGGTAAAAATAAGCCTGATCCTAAAGATCCTCCCAGAACTCCAGATAGAGAAGTAGGAAGATAAATTTATGACTAAAGTTTGGTTTGAAACTGGTAATAGACTCGAGGAAGAATTAAAGAGTCTATTAGATATAGGGATAGCATATCAACTGGATGAAAAGTTAAAAAAGGAAGATAAAATTTTAAGAATTTACCTTACAGTAAAACGTAATGAAATATTTAATATTCCAGAAGACAAAGATGAATTAGCATTAGTTGCTACTTATCCGGATTTATACCCATATTTTCGTCCAGAAATATTTGCATATGATCTTGACTTACCAAGACATCAAAATCCTTTTGGTAAAAACCTCTGTCTTTTAGAAAGAAATACAGGAGCCTGGAAGCCTTCCTGGACGGTAGCATCTTTTCTAAAAGATCAACTACCAAAGTTATTAGTTGAAGGTTATATCACTGACCCAAAAGAACTCGAAAAGCGGCCTCATGAGCAAGCTGAACCTGTAAGTGTTTTTTATTCGGGGATTAATAATCCTGTAGTTATTTTCAATTCTGAATACTTTGAAGATTTAGATAAACCAGAACGACCAGTTTTCCTGGGAAACATAAGAGTAGGAATTGAAAAAGAAAATGGCATTGGCGGGAGATTTGCAGTTTTAAAAATCGCTGATAAAAAGTGGGAAGAAGCATTTTACCAAATGCCTAAAAAATTTGTAGAGTTATTTTCTGCAACCATATCGGGAACCTTATTTGCGTTACCTACCAAACCACCCACGGGAGATGCTGAACAAGATTTTAATTGGTTGGTAGAAAAATTAGAATCTTCTCAAAGAAAATTAATAGGGAAAAATAAAAATGTAGATCTAAAAGGTGGACAAAAACTACATAATGTTCTGGGAATTTGTTTTCCTGAAGAAATTAAACCCGGAATAATAGCTATGAAGGGATGGGTTTTTATTATTCATTTTTCAAATCCTGAGATAATAGAAAAGCAAGGAAGGAAAAAGAAGATCGATAAAGATATTTATTTTTACGCAACTGCAAGTAAAACTAATGGTGAGGATTTTACAGTTAGAATTCCACAATTAAAATATTTAAGAGACAAAAAAATATCAATTGTCGGATTAGGCGCTTTGGGAGGCCAAGCAGCAATTGAATTTGCCAAGAGTGGTGTGAAGGAAATAAGATTATTAGATTTTGATAGAATTGAAGCAGCAACTTCAGTTAGATGGCCATTAGGTTTATCAGTAGCTGGATTTAGAAAAACTGATGTTGTTTCGGCATTTATTCAATTAAATTACCCAACTACAATTGTAAATAAAGTAAACCATAGAATTGGTACTATTAGAGTAGAAGGTAAATATGGCGTCAATAAGGGACAACCAATTGAACAAGAAATAATAAATCAGCTTTACGAAGATGTTGATTTACTTTTTGATGCAACTGCTGAATCAGGAATCTCACATTTTTTATCACAAGAGGCCAAATCCAGGAATATTCCCTATGTTATGATTCATGCTACTCCAGGAGCACTTGGAGGGGTGATTATGAGAAGAATTCCAGAGTTGACGCCCGGATGCTGGATGTGCCTGCAGTATGCCAAAGCCGATAATACAATTCCAGCTACACCTCAAGAGGATGAAGGAGTCATTCAACAGGCAGGGTGTGGAGATATCACATTTACAGGAGCAAATTTTGACTTGCAAAATGTTACATTAGCCGGTGTGAGAATGGCTATTTCTACTTTATCATTAGGTCATGAAGATGGCTATCCTGATCCTAATTTTGATGTAGGAATTCTTAAAATGGTGGACGCCGAGAAAAATCCAACTTTCCCAGTATGGGAACCACATCCTTTAAATATTCATCCTCAATGTCCGTATTGTAATGAAACCGAAAAAGTATAATGTTCAGATAAATTGGGAACATTTAAATTTTATTATAAAAAATTCAGAAAAATTTTACCCTCTGGAAACCGGAGGGATATTCATCGGATATTGGTCTTCAGAATATGAGATTATAGTAAAATATACCATTGGTCCGGGACCAAAAGCTAAACATGGGGAGGAATATTTTATACCGGATAATAGGTTTCATAATAAACAAATAGCAAAATTCTATAAGCAAACAAAAAGAACAAATTATTATCTGGGTGATTGGCATACGCATCCTGATGCAGGATCTTATTTAAGCAAAAAGGATAGAAGTACGTTAAAGAAAATTTCATCATTTAAACCCGCAAGAATGAAAAATCCGATAATGATGATTTTTGGCACTAATCCTTTGGATTTAAAAGTTTGGATCTATAATTCAGATTTAAAGAAGAAAGCGGGTACGGAATTTATTGAAGGCCAAATTATTTTGACGTAATTTTAATATTATAATAATTAATGGCTTGCCTCCATCTATAATACAGAGTAAGACTAAAAATTGAATTATGGAAATTATTGAGGATGATTATTATATAAACTTCAGGTACTCATTTTCTTCGGTACTTGGTCCTATGGAAGAATCGCGATATGTTAGAGAAATGAGTCTTTTTATGGAGTTAATTAATATTAATGGCGAAATAATTGAAGTTATAGGAGAGGTTGATTTTCTTTATGTTTATCTGGAAATTGCCATTAATAATAACGAGCCGATTTATGAAATTCTGGATGCTCATTCTGAATATTTGTCGCGACATAGTTTTGCCGTTTTTGATTTTAAAAATTTAGCTTTCAAAGAGATTATCAAAGAGTATTATAACCATGACATTTTTGGTAGTAATTTTTGCCTGATAAAAGAAATTAAATTATTACCTCATTACAGAAAGATGCAGTTAGGAATTAAAGCTTTAAAAGATATCATATTTCATTTCTCATCAGGAACGGCTTTATTTCTGATTCAGCCATTTCCTCTCCAGTTTGGAAATAACCAATTTGATAATAATTATCATATTGATCAATTAGAAAAGGATGAGCAAAAGGCTTTTAATATTCTAAAAGAATACTATAAAACATATGGATTTGAAGAAATAGAAGGCATAGATGATTTTCTTTTTTTTAATCCTGTTCTAAAAAATGAAAAATTAGATAGGATTGATCTTGAAGAGGATCTAATCATTAAACCTATGCTATAAATTAAACTTTCTTGGATAGATGAATTCTGACACTATAATAGCAACTATCGCAGCAAAAGGAATTGATCTTGCTTACCATGAAATAAAAAAAGCATTAGGCAGATCGAAAGAAATAGCCAAAGAAAAAGCTTTAAATGAGCAGGCTGACCTTTTAAGAATTCTAAATAAAAAGATTGAAAAGATTGATAAGGTTACCCAGCAAATTATTAACAGAAATCTTCAGGAACCGGATATTTATGAAGCCTTACACAAGAGTTTATCAGGTGTGTATAAATATTCTGATGCACTTAAAACTCAACTTACAGCTGAATTAATTTGGCAGAGGTTAACAAGTACAGAAAATAACAATGTAAAGAACCAAATTATTAATGAGTCAATTACGAAATTAGAAAAATTATCAGTTAACCAATTAAATATTTTAGCCGGTGCCTATATATTAGAATTCAGTGAATATAATTTAGAACAAGGTATAGCCATAAATCTCAATAGTTATAAAGAGTGGGTAAATAATGATCTTCAGTCAAGATCTTTTTACGAACGCAATATATTGACTATTTTAAATTTTGCTGAGGAATTTTCTCACCTGGATAACATTCAAATAACAGATGATGATATATTTTTTATAAAAAGTGAAGGATTAGCGGATTTAAATTCTTCTGTTGACCAAGGTCTTATTTTATCTAATTCATTGAAAGCTACCTTAAGCGAGTTTCCAAAGATTAACATTAAAGGTTTCCAAGCTTTTATCCTGGAAAATGTAAGGGACAATATAAAAGATGAGTATTCTATATTCTTACCAGAGACCTTCTTCAGATTAAATCTTAATTCTTATGGCTTACATATCGGTAAAGAGACTTTAAAGTTATTAGAATCCAAAAAGAAAGAGATTAAGAAAGAACGAGAAGTGAAAGTTAAATATAATCAGGCACAATATGAGAGATATAATGCGGGATTGTTAGGGGAATGAAAAGCAATAAAATAAAATCATTCTATTTTTTTTAAATTTATTATGAAAATTTAAATCAATGTCATTAAATCGCAGCGTTAAAAGAAAAGTAATTGATTTTATAATAAAGGATTCTTCCTTTCTTGGCAAGTATGAAAAAAATGATGGAATTATATCATTCCTCAATAAATTTCTTGACTTACGATCATTACCATCAGAGGATTCTAGATTTAAAGATGCTCATGGTGATGCATATCAACATCTTGTTAATAATAATGACTGGAATTACGAATTTCTATTTTATAATAGATTTAATATCGCGGAAGGGGATGATGAAGTTTTTAAAAAGTTTATAGAAACTGTTGTGCATCCTACAGTCCGGTGGTCTAAGGAAGATATTTTATATTATGTAAAAGAAATAAATTCAATTTTAGGCAATTCATCTGTTAAATTGATAATTACGGATTATTTTGAAGAGTTACCTGTTCATACACTAGTTAATAAAAATAAACATACAGATCTTCCGGCAGAGTTGATGCGCAATCAAATTCCTGTTTTTGTTGATTGGAAACCTTCAGAAGATATAACAACCTATATATTTCTTACAAGTGATAGTTGGAATGATTACGGAATAAGAACTTTATTTCAGTTAGACTTGATTAAAGATGGGAAGAGGCATCAAATAGGATGGGTACGTATTATGAAAAAAGATGAAATTAATACTAATGCTGTTCTACCTCGTGAATTTATGAGCTTATCATCTGAGTATTGTTCGTTAAGCGGTGATAAAAATTATTACATTTCTCTTAAAAACAGGCTGGGGAATAATTTTTATTCCTTTTTATATTCCTTGCGAGATGCAGCACTGTTTCCCAAAATTTATGAAGAATTTGAAAATGATGAGATATTTAAGACGTCACTGCTCAGAACAAATGATAGTGATAGAATAAGACGAACTGTAAGATTCGAAATAGAAGGTATTAATTATGAGGAATATTATAAATTTAATTATTCCTATAAACCTCCATTTTCAACAGAAACAATAAGTGCAAAATTTAATTTTGATTATACAACTGCATTTGAACGACGGATATATGCTTTGATAGGAAAAAACGGTACAGGGAAAACGAGATTACTTGCTTCACTAGCAAAATCATTATCAATAAAAGATTCTGCCAGTTTCAGTCCACATATTCCTATTTTTGGTAAAGTATTTACTCTTTCTTACAGTTACTTTGATAAGTTTGATGTACCGGAAAGTAATGCTTCATTCAATTATATTTATTGCGGTTTAAAAAAGGCAGAAAATAGTTTTAAAACTGCTGAAGAGCTATTTGTTACATTTGTTGAATCGGCAAATCAATTACGAAAAAGAGAGCTTGATGAAGAATGGAAAGAAATTTTAAGTGATGTGCTTGATGAGGAAATTATTAAACATCTTAAATTCAAGACAACTTATAGTCCACAAGAGCAATCTGAATTCGATATTGAAAAATTCAAAAAAATACAACATAAATTAAGCTCAGGCCAAAGCATATTATTGTATATTTTTACTGAAGTACTGGCTAATATACGACTTGATTCTTTAATACTTTTTGATGAACCTGAAAATCATCTTCATCCTAATGCTCTAAGTGCCTCAATCAATTCACTTTTTAAGTTATTAAGTAAATTCGAATCCTTTGCAATAATTGCTACTCATTCCCCTATTGTTGTACAAGAAATACCCGCACAAAATGTATATATAATTGAAAGGATAAATGAAACAGCTTACCTGAGACAACCAGAAAAAGAATCTTTTGGTGAAAATTTAACTACGATAACGGAGGACATATTCGGGAAAAGAGAAATTCCGGCTCATTACCTAGATCGAATTAAAAATATTATTTCTGAGGGTAAAACCTATGAAGAAATATTGAAACTGATCCAAACGGAGGAGTTAACTGTCAGTTCAAATGTAAGACTGTATATTAAATCACTAATAAATAAATGAAAAACTTAATGCCTTACAGTGGAGACTGCTTTGATACACATAAAAGAGCAGTAAGCCAATGCAGGATTGCAAAGAGAAACCGGTTATTGAAGGTTCAAACCAGAATAGAAGAAGCATATAAAAAATATGATGATAATTTTTTATGTAAAAAATTAGAGAAAATTGTTCCTGATCCTGGGCTTGAGGAGGTAAAACAAGACCTTATAAGTTTATATGACTATCAGAGCAATATTATACTAGAAGTCAGGAAGGATATCAGGGAGGCACAGGTGAAAACTATAACCTCTACTTGCCAGAATTGTACAGTTGATACGCCGGGAACGTTAGATCATATTCTTCCTAAAAGTATTTATTCGGAATTTATTGTTAATCCTAAAAATCTATTTCCCTGTTGTTCAACTTGTAACTCATACAAATCAACCTCTGTCATTAATAATCCTAAAAAACAATTTTTAAATTTATATCTTGACGAGCTGCCTGAAGTTCAATATTTATTTGTTGAATTTAAAGAAGCAAATGAAGAGTTAGATTATGAATTTTATCTGGAAAATAAAGAAAATGCAGTACCTGCTGATTTATTTTCAAAAATTGAATACCATTATGATAAACTTCATTTAACCGAGAGGTTTAAATTAAAGTCTATACAGTATAAAAGTGAGTTGGAAAATACTATAAAAAACTTCAGGAAATATCTTTCAATTGAGAATATCATCAGCGTTTTAAAAGATAAAAACAAAGATGAACAGAAAGCATATGGACACAACTATTTTAAAAGTATTTTAGAATTAGCTTTTCTGGATAATGAGCAGTTTATGAGTAGATTTTAATTGTACTGTACTATTTTTCTTCTACATAACAAGAACTACTTCAGAATAATGACGCTAAATAAAAAAGATGAATGTTGGATTACGGAATGTAAAATAAAATAGATACTTATACCTTAAATATTTATAGGTACACAACAATGCGAAATAAATTAACTAACCTTCAGGATTCATTAATGATCCTAAAGACATTAGGAGATGTTATAGAGGCATATTTTAGGATTATGAAAAGTGAAAGATGAGATGTTGAAAGTATTATTTATTTTATCGGCCCCATGATTGATATTTTTAAATGGAAAGAATAGATCAAAGTTTTGAAGGCACAGATCCAGGTTTGCTTTTGGACTTTAATGTTTTGTATTATCGTTGCCATTTTTGCCGTTTAAATAATTTAATAATTCATTAGGTTGATTAAGTAAAAAATCATTTTTCTCAAGGTTCTGCCGCTGATTATCAGTTAAATCAAACACAATTGTCTGCTGATCTCCATCAAGGCCTACTTTGATAAGCACAATTGAACCTAATTTGAGAGCAACATTGGTAGTGTCTTTTACGCTGGCTAAGAGTTGAGCTGCTGCACCAACTTTCAGCCCGTCTATTTCAGCCTGTACTTTTTCGATGTGAGCCAACTCCAAGCTGCGTTTGCCTTTCTGGTAGATTTCTTTCACCTCTTCTTTTTTGAAAAAGTCCTGTACCATCTTAATTCCTTTCTTTATCCAAGAACCCTTTTCAAGTGTGCCTTCTTCGGTAATGGTGAAACCTAATGCCTCTGCAAATGAAGCATAGGCATCAAAAATTGATTCAGCCTGTTTTATGCTTTCGGTATCAATAAAAAGGTGGCCTTCTGCTTGTTCTGTAATCGGTTTTTGGTTTTGACTTTCTCTTAGCGTTCTTTCAAAATCATCGCATAATTGATTCAGGTTGTCTTTTGTTTCTCTCAGGAAGAAATCTCCCAACTCTTTGTTGCGGATGGTGTATTTCCTGAAGAGCTTAGAGAAGTCTGAATAAATTTCATCCTGCGAGAATGCGGAGCCATCATCATTAATTTTGGCAATAAGGCGCAAACCCGTTTCATCTTGTTTGATGAACTCAAATAAAGCGGTTATTTTACTCTCAAAGTCTGCAATTAGTTCTGCAATGGCTTCTTCTTCCTGATTGCGTTTCTCAATGACTTTAAGAATGTTGTATTTGTATTTGTTTGGCTGTCCCGGATTTGTAGGGTTTGGATTCTTAGGCTTGCTTCCATTCTCCTTCGGTTCTTTTGGAGCAACTATACCAATGCGGTTGTCAAAGTAAATTTCCACATCATCAATAATCTCATCCTGCTTGTTGATTTGATTATAGAGCATGTTGTATTTACGCCAAAAGTCCAATAAGAGCTTTTCGCTATACTTGGGGTCTAAGTCTATGACAAACTCAATAAGATTCAGGATTTTGAAATAGCCCAATACCTTCTCCTTGATTTTCTTGGCTTCCTCTTTCTGATTACGGATATACTCGTCCAGTGCATCTTCAAGAGTTATAATAATTGAAACGTCAGGGTTTGTGGTGTGGTAAGCCTTGAACTTTGGAAAATACGCTTTAAAAAGCGAATGGGTATTCAAATCCTTATAGAGAATGGCCAATTTTTTTTCATCACCCAACGGGTCAAAATCAGAAACCACTACGTTACTGAAATGCTCAAAGGCTGCTTTGATGTTTTTCACATTGACGTTCTTGTAAGAGAAGTCAATAATTTTGCAGTCATTCTTGTACTTGGTGGTTCTATTTACCCTTGATATAGTTTGAATGGCATTGATGCCCCTGATTTCTTTGTCTAAGAATAACGTATGAAGTTTGGGTTCATCAAATCCCGTCTGGAGCTTATCCACCACGATAATCAACCCGTTCTTCTTGATAGCGAAGTTTTGAAGGACTTTTTCCTCACTTAGACCACCATTCAACCCGCTTGAGCTTCTATGATCCTGGCTGTCTGAATACACAATGTAGATTGGTGCTTCTTCGAAACGTTCGTACTTCTTCTCTTTTACAATCTCTGCATAATACTTGTCAATAAAACCTTTGTACTTGATAGCTGCCGGGATGGATGAAACCGCCAACATTGCCTTTGCTGTACCCCTGATGTTGTGATATACGGAACTAACCAAACGTTCTACAATGAACTTGGATATGGCTTCTATTCGCTGAGTATTGAAGTAGATTTTCTTTTTTCGGATGGCATATTTTTTCCCATACTCATCAATGCCTGTGTCTGTATCATCCGGTATTTCTTCAAAGCCATATCCTTTATCACCTTCAAACCCTTCTAAATCATTGTCGGGTATCTCGAAATACATTTTGGCTGAAACAGGAACAATCCCTCTGATGGGATTCAGGATATAACCGTCCTCAATAGCTTCCCGCATCGTATAACTATCATAAGGGATCCAGATTTTTTCGGATTCAGCATACTTATTAAACTCTCCAAAACGGGCTAACGTGTGGTCACTTGGGGTTGCTGTAAAACCTATTATCAGGTTCTTTTTGCTCTGTTGCTGTTTGTATTCTTTGCTTTGATCAAAACTACTTTGTAATTCATCAAATACGCTTATCATTTCTTCATGTTGGACTCCGCTGTTGCTTCTGTGGATCTCGTCAATTAGAAATGCTATTCTCATTTTAGATAATTTTTTGACTACTGAGGTATCAAGAATATTATCTACTGAGGCGAATTTTTGGAGGTTGACAACCACTATGCGTTTGTCACTACTGAGAGCAGTGATGAAGCTTTTCTTGTCGGTGGCTTCTATAAACATTCCCTTTTGAATATTCATGTTGTGCAGTTTGGAATCCAATTGGTCCCGAAGCTGTAATCTGTCCACTACCAACATCACTTTGTCATAGACATACTCACCCTCTTTCCGAAAGTCTTTCAGTTGCAAGGCTGTCCAGCCTATGATGTTACTTTTACCGAAACCTGCTGCATACTGCATAAGGAGGGAATAAACGGTCTTGTTGTTTTGGTACTTCTGCCGCTTGGCGACCAGTTCTTTTATCTGCCCTTCGCCTATACCCTTGGCTCTAAGCTCCGCTTCAAGTTTTTTCAGGAAGTATTCCGGTTCATCTTCATGCTCCAAAAACTCATTGATTTTTGAGAGTATCTTATCTGTACCGAATTTCTGCTTTGGTCTGGGGCTTATTAGCCTCCCATCATTGTGCTTGTACTCTTTGGTTTTACTGCCTTCTTTCTTTATTAGTTCTCGTTCTATGAAGTTGTAATAGAGGATTTCTTTCTCTATCATCTTCTTATCATACAGAGCTTTGAAAACCTCCTCAAATCGCTCTGTTTTAGAACCTTCGCGGTTTTTGATTGGGTAAGGTTTGAAATCCTTTATTACTTTCTTTTCGTACTGCTCAAAATCGTAACTGCCATTCAGTACAGTGGCTTTGATTTCATCAAAATGGTTGGAGATATTGCGAATGACGTATGTTTCGGCAATATCAGTTGATGTGATGTGAATGGCTTTTTCAAAGATTTTGAGAAAGTCTTTTCGGATGGACTGTGAAAAGTCATTTTTATCCGCAATGGTTAAATATTCCTGAGAGGCATTGAGGTAATCTTTGACAACCTTACTTCGGCCATTCTTGATTGAGGTTTGATTGTTCCAGTTGCTTTTGAGTTCGCTGTAGCTTAAAAATATTCCATTGAGGAAAAATGAAAGGTCTGGCCGGAAAGAGAAATACTGCTTGCCTTCATACTTGAAGGTATACGGAAGCTCCTGAACAACTGAAAAGATATTCTGCTCAAACAGTTTATCTTCCTCAAACTCGCTACCGCTTGGATAGAACAAATGCAGCTTAACGCCCTCAAAGGTTACCGACTTATTGGTATTGATGAAAATTGCCATGTTCATGGAAGATTTTATCTTCTCGTCCAGGAATAAGGTAAAAGCATTCAGAAGGTCTTTTTCGCTTGAGAACTTCTTGAGCAATTTTTTGTAGTTGCTCTTATTTAATTCAGTTTCCGAAATGAAATGCTTTAAGTCCTCTACAATGAAAAATTGAGGCGAAACGGTGTTTGCCTTAGCTTCCTTGTAGCGAAGGCCGTCTGGACGCTCGCAAAGAAAGTTAATGAGGTATTTATCTTGTAAGTCTAATTCTTTCATCTTAGTCCTGTATAACCTTGATTTTACCCGTTACCACATCATTGATGAGCGTTTTTCGAAGCTCTTTTAGTGTGTTTATCTGTGTTTGAATGTTTGCAATGATTTTGTCGATTTGAGCTAATCTAAAATCGAGATACTCTACTATTTCTACTTGTTCATCTTTTGCTGGTATAAGGATATTCAAATGCTTTATTAAATTCACAGATACTCCACCAATCAAGCCATTTATAAGTGAAAAAAATTGACTATTAAACAGATTTGTTTGAGTAAAATAGTATAGGTACTTATCGCAATTATTCAGGTTATTGCTTTTTATAGCACATAGTTTATTTACAAAAGCAACACTTTTTTCAGTAAAGCCTATTTTCTTCCCGGCATTTGCTCCCTCAATGCAGATAAGTGTGGAGTTTGGTTTAGCACGCTTAAAAGATTTATCATCTATCGGGATATAAATTCCATTGTTATAAGTGATTTTACCTGTATAAAATTCTATATCCTTTGTGGCAATGTAAGGAATTGAGCCATTTGGATTTTCAAAGCTGGATTTATCAGAAATACTATTTCCGGTGAAAAGACTGAAATAATCCTTTAACCGCTTCACCTCCCAATGCTCTGGTATAATTCTAATAAAAGCAATACCACTGTTTTTTAGTCTTACATTTTTATCAAGCCCTTTGGTGACTGTTTCATTGATGAGGCTTTTACGCAACTCCTGATAGTAGCCTATTTTTTTTTCCAACAGGCATACTTTCTTATCAATGGTCTGGGTTTTGGTGTCGAGATAGTAGGCAATTGTAGTTTGTTCCTTTAAACTTGGCAAACAAGTATGAATCCTGTAAAAATCCTTTGGATAAAGCCTAAGACGAGAATCTACTATTCCCTTGGAAAACCGTGTCATTTCTTTTATGAAATTTGGAGTACGAAAGAGGTAGTCGAAATATTTTGCGCAATAATTTATACCTTTATTGTTTCTATAAACATTATAGGCAGGACTACAAATTCCATCTTCCTTTGATATCCCCAACGCGCCCATCCACGCCCACATAGTATTTATAATTAAATCTCCTTCTTTCACTCTTTTATAACCAGCCATTGTCTCAGCAAAAAACATATTTACATTCTTTTCGCTTCGGGGGGTTACACCAGTGATGTGAGAAACCGTTAATAAGGTTTCTTCGCCTGTACTTCTGCAATCTGATATTTCTTGAAAGATATGTTTGTTCCTTACTGTATGCCATGAATCAGGAATATGGCCGATCCAGCTTAATCCTGAATCCTTATATGATTTATATTTATTCATAAAGAAAATTCATTCTCTAGGATTGCTAACTCATTTTCCAACGCCTCCAAATCAGCACTAATTTCTGAAACCTCTCTTAGCTTCTCTGATGAATAGAACACCTTATTGAAATTGATTTCCACCCCAATCACATTATTCAAATATTTAAATGGCTTGGTGACATATTTAGCCATGAAATCGGCAATCCATTGCTGATTTTCGGTTTCATCCGGTGAATAGGGAATAATTTCATAGTCCTTTTGCAGGTCTTTGGTGAGTTCTACCTTAATTACTATACAGGAGCCTTTGGTTTTAGTAGCTTTCTTATAGGCTGCTTTAATGACAATTTTGCCGCAGCCTAAATCTGTTTGATTGCCGCCCACTTCTTCAATGATGGTTTCTTTGTCTTCATCATACCAGTAGGTAGCTTTTTTGGTCACTACTTTCAAATTCTGTTCTTTGTAGTCCAGTGCAGCGGTATAAGGCTTTACTTCCTCATTGAATCTAGCTTCTAAAGTTGAGTGCTTCAATTTGTCAAAGTTCGTGATTTCAAAATCTTCGATGATAGCTGTACCTGGATCATCTGATACGGTAATCTTCACCGGATCAAGCTTAATAGATTTTTCTTCAACCGTTTCACCTGCTCGGTTTACCTTCATTGGCATTTCAATGAATTTTCCATTCAAATCAACATTTGTAAGCATGATGCTCTGGCGGTTATAGTAGAAATGCCATTTGTCGAACATTTTGCAAAACTCATTGTCCTTGAATTCTGTGAATCCTTTCACGATGGCCGCGCGGTTATCCCGGTTCATCTGCTTACGTTTTTTCCCCTTAGATGGCTTTTGTGGCACATATAATTCACTTGCGTTAATAAGAATTACCTTATCTTTGCGGTTTATAGGCTTCTTCTTGTTGAACACCCATAAATAGGTGTAAATGCCCGTGTTGAAAAATTCATCTGTGGGCATTTGAATGATGGCTTCTACCCAATCATTATCAAAAAAGTGTTTACGGATAATGCTTTCACCGCTTCCTGCATCACCGCTGAACAGCGTGGAGCCATTATGAACGACTACTGAGAACCCGTCATCGGCTAAATGATACAGAATGTGCTGCGTAAACAGAAACTGCCCGTCTGAAATAGAAGGCAAAGCCACAAATCTTTCAGTAGTATCATTTTTAATATCTTTTTGATAACCTTTCCAATCCACACCATAGGGCGGGTTAGCTACTATAACATCAAAGCGTTTTTCAATAAAATGAATATCGGTTAGTGTATTGCCATGTTCAATGGTTGAGCCTATTCTAAACCTACTTTCTATTTTTGCTAATGCATAAAGCATATCGTTCCAATCCTCCCCATAGGTGGCGGTATGTCTTGAAGGTAACACTTCTTTAATTTTATCCTCTACTCCAAAAAGTAAGTTTCCCCCACCACAAGTGGGATCGTAGATGGTCAGAAACTTACCGTTATTTTCCAACCTGCAAGCAATGAGCTCTGTTATCAAGGATATAATATCGTCAGGTGTATACTGTTCCCCTGCGGTTTCTGCTGAAATATCTGCCCACCTGCGTTTAATATGTTCTTCAAGGGTAGTGATCTCAGAGTTATTGAAAGGAGTGAGGTCAATTTCACTCCACGCCTTTAGCGTCTCGAATAAAATACGTTTCTTTTTCAGCTGGCCACTAACTCCTGAAATGTCAAGGAATTTTTCTTCCTCTGTACCTTTATTTACACCTAATAAATATTGGGTTTCCCGGTCGAAGGACTCCAAGTATGCTTGAAAATCAATGTCAAATGTCTTGTCGTTTTTGCAAATGTCTTTTAGAGTTTTCCCCTCGCGAACCAGATAATCATTATATCCCAAGCCTTCCAACTGAAACATTTCTACAAAATCATCAATGTTGCCTTTACCGATTTCTTCTTCCAATCTTTGGCATTCCCTGATTAGTCTACTTTCCACCATAAGTAAGGCAAAATAGGGCATCATGTATTTTGGGAAATCACTCTGCTTGATTCCTGCACCTATCAATAAATCGGCTGTGCGCCAAACGTCTGATTCGTATTTTAATATATTATTGTTCATGAGCAAAAAAAATATAAATATAAGCTTGTTAGTTGATTTAGGAAAGGCTAAATATTAATCTTTAAGGGGTGCTTACTTAATAATGAAGTATATTACTGGGATTAAACTTCAGGGTCGGTAAACAAATTATCGTAATCATCTTTCAAATATTGAATTTCACCGATTACATCTATCTCTGAAGCTCTTTTACTTGGAACAAGTTTTTCCTCTTTGAAATATACATATTCGTTTACTGCTCCATAATGATTTATACTGTCAAACAAAAATTTAATGTAGTAGCTCGAATTATACATTTTGAAAGGTAAAGGATAAATTGATTTAATGTGATTGGTAAAATCATCATTCAGGCCCTTTTGATTTAATAAACTTATTAGTATTTCCCTTTTGACAGAATTTTCTTTATCGAAATTATAATCTTTTGCTATAAATATTTTAAATGCTTTTGATTCGTACCTAATTTCATAGGTGAAGGTGCCGATTACAAAAGCTCTTTCCCTAATAATTTCATAAAGCTCACATACAATTTTGCTAATTATCTTTCCTAAAAAATTGCGTACTCTTTTATCATTAACTATATAGTCTGTATTAGAGGGATAATTTAAATTTAGTTCTGCATTAATGAATTCTAGTAACGTATGTTTATCATAATTTTTGTGATATACAGATGATTTTGTATATCTGCCATATCTATAACTTTTGTAAAAGGAAGTAATTAAATTGAGAAATTTAAGATGTATTTTGCCATAATTTAATATTTTGCGTTTTCTAATTCTTTTATTTAAATCCAGATGATTGTGTGTTATCAAAGATTTTTCAAAAACTTCCTGAACAACCTCCTCATTATGTTCAAGTAGGATTAAAGTTATCTTTTGAATACGTTCAATACCAACTGATGCATTATAAAGGAATTCAAAGATCTCTTCTTCATGTCTTAAATATTCAAGCTTATCTAAAAAATATAATGCATTGTAAATATGCGTACCTGAAATTTGCAACTCTGTTCCGAGTCTAAAATTTTTCCAAAAGAAATCCGGGTCATTTAATTTGTTTTTACGCATGATGGAAGTTAATTTGTTTCCTATAGGATACGAGTTAAAAGCTCACCAGGGATTCTTAAGTGGTAAGAACGATTTTTAACCTTCAAATTTTTGGCGAAGAACAACAATTTTTCCGATATTACCATTATCTATTTCTGGCTGAAGAGAATCTAATGTACTCGAGGTTGGATTATTTATAATGTCAACATTATCCATTTCTTCAGAACGGCCTACGATAGACAAAGTAAATGATAATGGAATAGATACACGTTGAATGTCCAATCTTCTGTTTATTAGGGATATATCTTTAGTGAATGACTGAGGATATTTTTGTTCCACTACCTTTTTATCAAACTTTCTTTTTAATTCTCCTTCAAAATACGAATCCGAAAAATTCCGTGGTGAAATAATGCCAGATGATTCTTCACGATACAGAACATGTAATGCCTTTAACAAACCAAGTCTATCTTTAATATTTTCAATATTAGCATCAATAAAAAGCTTTGTATCTTCATAAAAATTTTTAGCTCTCAATTTATCATTTTTATCTGTTGTTAATCCAAGAAATTTACCGTAAAAATACTCTGTCAGATCTTTTTTCTGAAGTGAAAATTGATCATCATACATAAAAGGTAGATATGATGATCCTCTTTTTAAGAAAAAACCAATTTTATAAAAATCCTTTGCTGGAGACAAAAAGACATCTCTAATTAAATTAAGCTGATTATTCTTAATATTAAAAACCTCTTGCAATTCAGCTTTAATAATAAAAAAAAATGATTCCCCTGTGGATAATAAACCATCCCCAATTAAACAAAAACCTCCTGGAATTTTAACCCTAAAATGAGCTTCTGCAAGTTTATCTGCTAACCCTTTAGAATGATGGATGAATTCTGGTTCAGAATACGCGTCATATCTACTTAAAAAGTAATAGATGCTTTCCGAACCTTCATCCTCATATTCAAGTTGGAATGTTTTATTTGAGTTTTGAAGAGCATCTGATAATCGATTTATTAGGATTGTTTTTTCTGATGCACTGAATTCAAGTAAAGAATCAGTAGTTTTGGCATAAGGTTCTTCTGATTTTGTCTTTGGATATATTTCGTGAGCAATCAAACGATTTACAGAAGAGAGTTCAATACTTGTTAAATTCATAGCTTATGAAAATTGGAAATTGAAAAATCAAACATATTTTTAGTATACTCATGTAAGTTAGGTGTTAAGGAAAGTGAATTATTTAAATGTTCCACAATTAGCATGTATTGATAGGTTAATACATTATTCTCTTCATCCATTGCCATTAAAACCCATATATTATCTTCATCTTGATATTCGGGATATAAATTTATTTTTATAATACCTTCATTTTCAAAAAGGGATTTATTGACATTAACTATAAGTCCTTGATCTAAAAAAACAATAAAATTTGGAAGTTCATGTTTATTAAGATTTTTTAATATTTCACCTATATGAGTGAATGATGAATTATCTGTATTAATAAAAAATAAAAATGAAAGTAATGGGTTACGAAGGGGCAAACTAGATAAAGGTTCTTCAATCTGAAAGCCAGAATTACCGGATTCGATGAAATTTGAAGGTATTTTGTCTCTTAATAATTCTTTTTTAGTCCTTCCTATGTTGCTACAAAAATCAAGTAATAATGATTTTTTATAGAATGAGCGTTTTACCTCACCAAAACAATATACTGTTTCAAAATAAAAAAGCTCAGATTTATCACTTAGATTAAATAGGACAGGGTTTTTAGAGTTTTCGCATATTATGATATCATATTGAGGACTAATTTTAAGTTGAGAATCTATAATGTGACCATCATTAACATGATACTTAGGAAATAATTTATTTTTAAAAAAATCTTTTACGGCAAATTCTACTTCGTCACCTGCAGCACGTATATTTTTTAGGTCAGAACGAATTGAATCGGAAAGCCTATAAGCCATTTTTATTTTTTCCAAATCATGCTGGAAATATCTAATTATAGGAAGTTTAGAAAATGGCTTAAAATCTTCCATCAATTATTGCTCCTCCCATTTAATATCTCATTCTTCTCCTTTTCAGCCTCTAAAAGCCTTTCTAGAAGAGATATTTTCTCATTGTAAAGTCTTTTATTTTCATCTAGTGCTTCTATCCATTTTTCAATAGGATTAAAACTTGGCTTATGCATATAAAGTGCATTACCTGATGCACTATCATGATTATTTACAGTATTTGCTATTACATTTATAACCGCTTCCTCATCAAAATTTTCAATAGCCTTTGGAGTTACTCCTAACACTCTCGCCACCCTCTCCAGTGTTTCCTCCTCAACCGTCTCACTCTGCTCAATCTTTGAAATGGCCTTCTGGCTTATACCCAGCGCTTGGGCTAATGCTTCCTGCTTCATGCCAGGCAGGTTGCGAATGCGGGCGATCTTGCGGTCTATATGTTGTGGTTTTTCAGTGGCCCTCATTTTATTAGTATTTAGTAATTAGTCTGTAAAATACTATCCTTTTCAAATATAGTAAGACTATACAATATACACCGGATTCTTATTTTTTCACATAATGATAATATTTACCATCACTTCTATTTCTTGTTTTTTGCCAACAGGCTGTTTTTCCTTCCGAAATGATATTTTCTGACTATAATTAATTCAAATTCATTTTTTTACAACTGCCTATGGTTTTTTAAAGAGGAGATTAAGTTGGCGCTGAGGGACCCGAAGCCAGATATATCACTTTTATATGAAGGCAATGATTTTAAATTCTATAATCCTCCCATTTCATAATTCAAAAATAATTTCTATCTTTCTCCCTCAAACCCCCAACCTCGTGTTGGTTTAGGATTGACTGCATTGGCCGTTCTATGGTAGGAACGGCCATATTTTTTATTTTTATATTAGATGCTGAATTAACTAAAGATTTAAAATTATCTATTATGGAAATACATCCTGCAGAACAACTTAAAAAATTACAAGCAAAAAGACGTCTAATATTCTTCTTTGCCTCCATTATTATATTCTCCTCCTCCGCTTTCTACCTCGGCTATTTATACGGCCATAGTAATGGGTATGAAAAGGGTTCTAAAGATGAACGGAGGTCGTTAGAAAAAGCCATTAAAAATTTAAATGGATCTAATATTTAGATCGGGATAATTAAGCTCCATAAATCCTGCTATAAAAACAAATGAAATAATTGCTTTTTAATATCTATACTCTTTACTTTTATACATTAGCAGTAGATCTATGAAAACATCTCTTGAGCATTTACCAAAGGAGAAAAGGGTAGAAATTCTTCAAATTCTTCAAATAATAAAGCAAGAAGCCAATCCAGATAAAGTTATATTATTTGGTAGCCATGCCAGTGGTAGTTGGGTAGAGGATGAATACATTGAAGATGGAATACGATTTAATTATATAAGTGATTATGATTTTTTAGTAGTTATTGAAAAAAATGGTCAAAAGGAACATGAAATCATAAGTAACATTGAGAATCGCTGTGATAAGTATAAAAATTCTGTTAGTCCAATTGTGCATAATATTAATTATGTGAATGAAGGTTTGAAGATTGGTCAGTATTTTTTTACAGATATTATTAATGAAGGAATTCTTTTATTTGATAAGGGTAAATTTTCTTTTGTAAAAGCTAAAGAATTAACTCCTCAAGAAAAGAAAGAAAAAGCCCAGAATTATTTTGATATGTGGTTTCCTCAAGGGAGTGAATTTTTAATTGATGCTAATAATGCCTTTAAAAGGGATAGTTTCAGAATTAGTGTTTTTTATCTTCATCAAGCAACTGAATGTTTTTATAATACTGCATTATTAATAGATACTGGATATAAACCAAAAACACATAATCTACAGAAGTTGAGAAATTATTCAAAACACACTTCACTTGAACTTTATCGAGTGTTTGGAATTCCAAAAAATGATGAGTATGAATACCATCTTTTTGATTTGTTAAAACGAGGATATATTGATGCTCGGTACAAATTAGATTATGCGATTGAAAAGGATGAATTAAAAGAATTAATAAAGAGAGTGGAAAAAATGAAAGTAATAGTAGAAAAAATATATACTAAAAAAGTATCTTCTTTTATATAGTTTTAAAATTAAAAATCGAAAATTGAATTCATATCTACTCTGAGAGCTTCAGCTAACTGTTTTAAAAAATAAGCTGAAGGATTTACATGCCCATTCTCTATTCTGCTAATACTCTGATAATCAACATTAATCCGCGCAGCTAACTGTAACTGAGTCAGTTTTTCTTGTTCACGTAAAAATTTAATTCGTTTCCCTAATTTAATTTTAAATATATCCAGGTTATTACTCACATCAGCAATCTCCAAAAAATAATAAGTTTTTAACTAAACATATTTGTTTAGTATGGGATTTTGACTACATTTGATTTTATAGAGTAATCCTTATATCGAGGACCTGAGAAGCTTCGAAACTAAAAGGATGATCACTCAGAACGAAAAATTAAAAAGCAGGGGCACAACCTCTTTTATTATTGCCTTTAATGGCCAATTCTCAGGTCCTTATAAAAGGGAAAAGAGGCTTGTGTCCTTTGCTATTTTTAATAGCCCCTCATATCCCTTTAAGTTTTTTATTAAAGTTTACTTTCTATTTTTATTTTGTCCTGCTAAACTAGTCTGGCTCCTCCGCCACCGTCCCCCCAGCTGAACAGGATCAATACCTTCTTTACACTGACTTAATGAATAAAAATCAACCTTAAATCTACCATGTCAAAATTAACCATACATACAACACTAAGCATTGATAATAACTTCTTGGCAGAAGGGGAAGCGGAGGAAATAAATGATAAGATCATGAAATTGATCACCCTGCTTCCAAAAAAGTGTCAGCATTCTTTTTATATGGCCACTATACACGGGATGTCCGATCAGGAGGTCGGCCAATTCCTTAATTGTTCTGCGGAAAAGATCCGGGAGCATATGAGTGATGCGATCAGGTACATTCGGGAGAATGTAGAATTTATCAGAAGTGAAATCAGCTGATTAACCTAAAAATAGCTATGGAAAATATTAAAATTTCAGCCATTGCCCCGGGAGGATCAGATGACCTGCAGGTCCTGCTGGCATCATCACTACCCGAGACGGGTGTAGTTGCGCATAATATCACTAAAATTCTGGCGCTGCTGCCTTCGGAAAGCAGGGAAGCATTCTTTTTTTCAGTAGTAGAGGGGATTCCTGAAATTAAAATTTCCATGCGATGCAGGTGCAGCTATCTTCAGGTAAGAAGCAATTTACAGTCAGCCATACATCATGTACGGAGTAATATTCATAGCTACAGGATTATGATGTCTCCGGCATGGCATTATGGAAAACAAACACATAATATAACATCCAATGATTAAAGCTTATCATATATGGTTGCATAAGCACAGGCCTCCGAGTTGAGTCCTTAGTCTTGAGCCTTGAGTTTGCGCGTCGGCTCGCTCCTTTAGGAGTTGGAGGTGCGCAGGGGAACTCAACCTACTAAAGACTAAAGACTCAGGACTAGCTACTAGTTAGCAGCCGGGTTCATATCCTTACTTCTTCATAATTGAATTTCCGGCTGCTTTTAATAGAATTTTCTGAAAGATATTTCCACTAAACCTTACAACTCATGAAACAAATTTTATGTGTCCTGCTACCGCTATGCCTTTTGCGGAAGCAGTATTTTACTAAAAAATCATTTTGCTGCATCATTTTGATGATAACAGCATTGCTTACAACTCCTGCCATTGGGCAGTCACGCATCCCTGTAAAAGGAAAAGTAATCTCCATGCCGGATTATGAATTAATGCCTGGAGTGAATGTATTCATTAAAGGTACCACGCGGGGGGTAATTACGGATGCAAACGGTGAATTTTTTATAGAAGCATCTATGGACGAGACCCTGGTGTTTTCCTTTATAGGGTATAAAACAAAAGAAATACCTGTAACGGGGGAGACATCACTCACTATAGAGATGGAAAGTGACGTGGAGCTACTGGATGAGGTAGCGGTATATTCCACAGGTTATCAGGAACTGCCTGATGAGCGCGCAACAGGTTCGTTCGAAAATATTGATGAAGAATTAATCAACAGGAGCACGAGCACGGACATTATCAGCAGGCTTGAAGGAATTTCAAATAGCCTGTTATTTGACAGCAGAAATATTAATTCCCCTGGCTCATCGCCACCAAGCCTCAGGATCAGAGGCCTTGGATCCATGTATGGAGAAGGGTTTTCAGGGGTGGCATCATCAAAAGAATCCCCACTGATCATTGTTGATAATTTCCCCTATGAGGGAGATATTAATAATATAAATCCTAATGATGTTGAGAGCATCACCATTCTTAAGGATGCGGCAGCCTCCTCAATCTGGGGAGCAAGAGCCGGTAATGGCGTGATCGTGATTACCACTAAAAAGGGAATTACAGATCAGCCTGTGCAGGTTTCTTTTAACAGCAATATAACCATTAATGAAAAGCCGGACCTTTATTATAACCCTTCCTTTTTAAATTCGGCTGAAATGATAGGCTTTGAGAAGCAATTATTTGATCAGGGATTTTATGACGGAGATATAAGCAGTCCATTTTTTCCGGCTTTATCAGGCGCTGTGAATTTAATGTCCCGGCATAGGGACAGCCTGATCAGTGATGCTGAACTTGAAGCTGGTATTTTACAATTAGAACAAAATGATATTAGAAGAGATGCTGAAAAGTACTTATATCAGAACCAGGTAAACCGGCAATACTCACTTAATATGAGAGGGGGAAGCCGGATATATAAATATTATTTGGCAGCAGGGTTTGATAAAAACCAGGGTGCTGTTATTGGTGATAATACCAACAGGATTACCTTAACCAGTAACAATACGATTTCACCAAATGAAAAGCTGACAACCACTTTTGGTATTTATTATGCACAAAATAATTCAGAACAAAATGGGATGGATCTGGGCAGGTTATATGCCTACAGCAGGCTTCCTTATCTCTCTTTAGCTGATGAAAATGGAAACCCTGCTTCAATACCATACGGCTTTAGCAGCAATTATATTGAGGATCCGGCTAATGAGGGCCTTTTGGATTGGCGGCTTTACCCATTGATGGAAAGAGAGCTCCAACAAAATACCATTAAAGAAAAAGAGACCCGGATCAATACCGAAGTAAACTACACTTTGCTGAAAGGCCTGGATTTTGATTTAAAATATCAATATCAGAATATCATTGGAGAAAGGACCTTCCTTACTGAAAGAGAATCATATGTTGTCAGGAACCAGGTGAACAGGTTTACCCAGGCTGACGGGAGCACAATATTTCCATATGGAGCTATGCTCTCCAGTTACCATTCGCAAACTGTCGCACATATGGGAAGAGGCCAGCTCAATTACAATAGCTCAATCAATTCAAAACATAATATCGCTGCTCTTGCCGGTGCCGAAATAAGAGAAAACAGATATAAACAGCAAAGTTTTGAGCTTATCGGATATGATAGCGAACTGTTGACTTACCAAAGCCAGTTTGACTATTTAACCAGATATCCGGTAAGGCCGATTGGGTCTTCAAGGATACCGCTTCCAAATAATTACCTGGATGAGCTATTGGATAGATACCTTTCCTATTATGGAAATGCTTCTTACACTTATGATGAGCGTTATTTAGTAACCGGAAGCCTTCGCTGGGATGGGTCTAATCTTTTTGGAGTAAAGACAAATCAAAAGGGAGTCCCACTATGGTCAGTGGGAGGGGGATGGATAATTGATAATGAAGCATTTTACAATTTCGCCATGTTGGACCGCCTGAAGTTGAGGGCCACATATGGTGTTTCGGGTAATATCGATAAAAGTGCCACTGCATATCCAACAATTTCTTATGGTACTGACCGGATTACCGATCTTCCGTACGGTAGGATTATCTCACCGGGAAACCCACAATTAAGATGGGAAAAGATAAAGACTTTTAATGTGGCAATCGATTTTGCAACAGCAGGCAATAAAATTAGTGGGAGCATTGAATATTTTAACAAAAACAGCACTGACCTTATTGCCCCGGTTCCGCTGGATCCTACTACAGGTTTTCTTGACAGGTATAATATCAATTATGCAGGCCTTGAGATAAATGGAATAGATGCAGAGCTCAATACCCGGTCATACCTGGGACCTGTAATTTGGGAAAGCAATACAATTGTAAATTATACAAAAGATAGGGTAACAGAGTTTGATTTCGACGGTGAAGGTAATCCTAACTGGTACACCCAGGGTAACCTTACCTTACCTGTTGTGGGAGAGCCCCTGTACACATTATATAGCTATCCATGGATTGGATTGGATGCTAATACGGGAGATCCTTTGGTAAGAGTGGATGATCAGGAGGGTACGGATTATAATGCATATTTTGATCAGCTCGACCCATCTGAAGGTTTAATTGCCCATGGCCCTAAAATACCACCCCTTTTTGGTTCTTTCAGGAATAGCTTCAGCTGGAAAGGGTTTGGCCTGAGCGCTAATGTTACATGGAAAGCCGGCTATTACTTTAGGAGAGATGCTCTTGATTACTATCAGCTGTTTAATAATTATATAGGGCATGAGGAATACATTAACAGGTGGCAGGAGCCTGGTGATCATTTGATCACGAACATTCCTTCAATGCCGGAGAATCCAAATGTAAACAGGGACAAGCTTTATACCTTATCGGAAATAACTGTTGAAAAGGGAGATCACATCAGGCTTCAGGACATATCACTCAGTTATGAAATAATGGGAGGTGCTTTTAATTTTTCCATTGAAAAAGTAAAAATATATCTGTACGCAAGAAATATAGGGATCATCTGGAGGGCTAATGATAAAGGCCTGGATCCGGATTATCCGTCTTCCCTATATCCGCCAATGAAAAGTATTGCTGGAGGAATTCAAATCAACTTTTAAATAAAATTATTATGAGACTACAATATATATTAATTATTGCTTCTGTTTTTTTTACAATGGCATGCACTGAAGAGTGGCTGGAGGTAAAAAGGAATAAAGAGCAGGTTGTACCGCAAACACTAAGTAATTATCGTGCTATCCTCGATAATTCAACGATCATGAATACCAACTACCCGTACTTGGGAGAACTTAGTACCGATGACTTTTATATTGAGCATGAATGGTGGCTAAGAGCAATATTGGTCAACCAAAATGCTTATCTGTGGAAGACTGAAGTTTATGAAGGACAGGATGTTTTTGATTGGGAAAAGAGCTATGAAAGGATATTTTATGCTAATACGGTCCTTGACGGCCTGAGTGAGCTGGAAAACAGCAGTGAGAAGAATGAGCTAATGGGGAGCGCTTATTTTTTCAGGGCCTGGACGTATTATAAACTGGTCCATTTATTCTGTAAGCCATACATTTCTGCTACTGCTTCAACCACACCGGGTTTGCCTTTAAGGCATGAAGCAGATATAAATATCCCTGTAACGCGTTCGGACCTTCAGGCTACTTATGATCAGATTATAGTTGATTTAAAATTAGCGGCAGAATTTCTTCCGGAAAAATCGCTGTTCATGACGCAGCCAAACAAAGCGGCAGCTTATGGATTGCTTTCAAAAACCTATTTACATATGAATAGCTATAATGAGGCTCTGGATAATGTAAATAAGGCTTTAGAGATCAATAGCGAATTAGTGGATTTTAATGACCTGGATATTGATGCCAGACATCCATTACAGGATAACCATGAGATAATTTTATACAGCCAAATGATCGGAATATTCCCTATTGCCGATTACCCATATGTAAATATCAATGCCGAACTGTTTAATTCTTATGAGGATAATGATCTGAGGAAACAAATTTATTTCAGGTCTGACGATGGCTCACGTGGTTTTAATGGTTCTTATTCAGGACGGTTTTATTTTGCAGGGATAGCAACTGACGAGCTTTACCTGATCAGGGCTGAATGTTATGCCAGGACAGATCAGAAGGACCTGGCTATGGCCGATCTGAATTATCTTCTGGAGCACAGGTACCAGGATGAAAGTTTTGTGCCCTTTACTGCGACCACTAATGAAGATGCGTTAGAGCAAATTATTCAGGAACGGCATAAGGAATTAATATTCCGTGGGATCCGGTGGGAAGATTTAAGGCGCCTTGAAATGGATGTTACATTATCAAGGATATTGGATGGGCAGGTTTATAGCTTGCCTCCGGATGATCCCAGATGGGTGTTGCCAATTCCTGATAAGGTCATTGAGCTGAGTGGGATTGAACAAAATGAGCGGTAACATGAGAAAGTCATTATTAATTTTTGTTGTTATCCTTTTCTCCTGTCCGGTCATTTCTGGTCAAATAAAGGAAGGGCCATTAAAAAGTGGTGATTTGCTACCGGACCTGATTATTAATGGAGTGATCAATAATCCTGCAAAGCAGATTAAATTATCAGATTTAAAGGCGGAGCTTATAATAATTGATCTTTTCAGCATTCACTGCGGCACCTGTATCAGGTATCTTAATAAATATGACAGCCTTCAATCGGTAATTAGTGGTGTGCAATTCCTCCCGGTAACCAATACAGGGATTGATATTCTCAAAAATCAAATTGAGAAGAATGGATGGAAGCTGCCTTTTGGCATCAATGATAATGAACATCTATACAGCTACTTTCCTCATACCATTGTTTCGCACCTTGTATGGATAAAGGATTCTAAGGTACTGGCTATTACCGGGGCAGAGGAAGCTAATGCGGGGAATATACAAAAGATAATAAATGGTGGGGCGGTAGCATTGAAGGAAAAGATTGATCTGGTGGATTATACCCGGTCCAAACCTTTATTAATTGATGGAAATGGTGGCAGTAGTGAAAAGCTTCAGTTTCAATCCGTCTTTACAGATTACCTTCCGGGAATTCCCGGAGGGTATAGTAAATTAGATGAAGGAGTAAAGGTGATTAACAGCCCGGTCATTGAGATGTACAAAAGGATCTTTAGTGATGGAGAGGATGAAAATTACTGGTTTCGTTTTAATAATCGGGTAAAATTAGAGATTTCAGACACCTCGCTTATCAGGTTAGTTAGAGACAACGAAATTCTTTTCAGCTATAGTTTGACCCTTCCGGTAAATAAAGAAAGGGAAGAGATCCGGGAGATTGCCATTCAGGATATCAATAGGTTCTTTGGCATTAAATATAGGATTACCGGCAGAATTGAAAAGAAGAATGTGGAATGCCTGGTAATAAATGTTATTGATGAAAAGCTTTTATCTTCCAGAGGCGGGGAACCATATAGGCAAGAGGATGAGGAGGGAAATTTGATCTTAAGAAACCAACGGATGAAAATTTTGCAGTATATATTGGCTTTCAATCTAAAAGATACGCCATATCCGGTTATTGATCACTCAGGGTATATGGGAACCTTAGATCTGCAATTGCCTTCGGATATAAAGGACCTGAAGGTATTAAAAGAAGCTTTAAATAAACAGGGATTAGATATTGTAAAGAAGGAAATTACATTGGATATGTTAGTGATTTCTGATCAGGAGAGAAATAAGTATAACATGAGCCATCAATGATGGCTCATGTATCAGGAATGTATTAGAGCCTGAATGCATCGTCAATTGCATCCATTTCATCAACACCTGGTTTCAACTGAACATCCGATCCATTGATGATTACATCATCTTCGGGAAATGCGAGAGCACAGTGTGTTCCTGAAAATTCAGGACACACGGAGCTTTCGGATGTTCCAATGTAATCACCTATGGTGGAACCGTTATAATCAAACCAATAAGTTTGACTAGCCTCTTCCTGAGGCACATTAAAAGCAAATGCCGCAGCAATTGCAATAACAAATGCTACCATAGGTAGCTTTTTAAGTAATAAATACATAATTTTAAATTTAGATTTAACAAATGTTGTATTGCTTGCCACTTAGGTAGGCAAAGGCACCTGAAGCGGCGGTCTCCTTGAGATGGCCGCTTCTTTTTTTATTCATGATATCCTGGAGCGGGTTCCCATCTCTCTCTGCCAATCTTCCGGAATGGTTCCTGAAGAGATGAGATACAAACCATATATTGCTGATAAAAGAAGTACTGCATTAAGAAACAGGTGCTGCTCCCATGAAAGGGTGGATATGATCCCGCCGCAGGAACAGGGGGTGTGGCTGAAAGCATCGAGTGTCATCAGGGCCGTATAGCCGGTGAAGACAGTCATTAATGCTGTTGCAAAGAAGTAGCCTTTAAACCTGGTGCGAACAGAGATGAGAAAAATAGCCACAAATATTTCCAATGCAGGAAGTATCCAGCTAAGAGGTATTTTGATAAAAGCCGGTATTGGCTGGCTCAGCATCTGAGATCTGAATGTTTCCATATCTAAAAATTTGCTAATGCCGGTATAGGCGAATACCAGGATCAGTATGCCGGTAATTATTAAGGTAATATTCTGCTGTGTTTTCATAAATTTTATATTAGAAGGTTCAATATTAATTTATGAAGTAAAACCAGCATCCTATAATAATTTATGTTAAACTTCTTTTTTTATAGTGTTTTTTTAACATTTGTTGATTTTTTTTAAAAGTATTAGTGAGATATTTGATCCGATACTATTCTTTAATAAGAAAAAAGTGACTGCAGCAGGCAACCAAATGATTGAAGCTATTAAGGGAATCAAAGATTTTTTTGAACCCCATATCCGCATTGAGCTTTCCGAATTGTTACCCCTCCGGAATTATTTAAGAATTGAAAGCTTTCCTAAAAAATCTGTTATCAAACATGCCGGTGAGAAAGAATATGATCTTCGGTTTATACTGAAAGGCGGCGGCGTAAAGCTGATACAAAAGCCAGAGGGTGAGATCTGCTTTGAGATCTGTTTTGAGAAAGAATTCTTTTTTGATTTTGAATCTTACAATTCCACCAGGGCGACCAATGTGTGCCTGAAGAATTTTGAGCCTATGACTGTAGCAACTATCTCACGCGCACAGCTTATCAGCATCTATGAAAAATCTCCACTGGGTGTACAGCTCGGCCGTATCCTTGCCGAAGAGATCTCCCTGAAAACACATCACCATCGCCTCGACCTTGTAGGTAGCACCGATGAAGGCTATAACAGGATGATGGAGCGCCAGCCTGAAATAATGCTTCGTGTTCCCATGCAATACGTTGCCTCTTACCTCAATATAACCCAGCAAACCCTCAGCAGGATCAGAAAAATGAAAGGCCATTGGGGGAAGTAGGCAGGTAAAGCGGGGCAACTTCAATCTGCTTTAGCTATATCTTTGATCTTTATAAGATTTACAACTTGAGATAAAATAAAGACATCTATTTCTTATTATATTTTAATTTATTAACTTGTATATAGAACTTCAGCTTTACTTGCATGGACAAGGTCAAAGTACTTCTCAATATAATTAAGCCAGGCATAATATTTCTGGCAATATTCATTGCATTAATGAATATTTGGGCCACTAATCATCTTGAATCGCTGGGATGGTATAAGTATCTAATCAATATCCTTGTTTTGAGTTATTCTGCCTATGTAATATTGTATGGATTGCTTAATATGGAATCAAGCGAGGTAAAGAGTGTAGTAAAGAATTCGGTACAAAAAATAATTTCCCTAAAAGGGTTAGTCATCGTTTACGGGATCTTTACTTTGATCATTCTTCTGGTTTCTTCCATTACTTTTATCAGTAAGGAGCCTGTTAACATTACATTGAAGGATAGCAATAACGAAATAATATTTTCAAGTGAAGTTAGCGATCAACAGGTAAGCCTGCTGCAATTCATTTATCCTCCATACTCAAAAAAATATTATATTTCCAGCAATGGGTATAAAGAGAAAGCGATTTCTGTATTCCCTTGGTTCAATACAAATATTGATCTTTCTAAAGAATTAAAGCCTCACCTAACTGCCCTGATCCGTTTACCTGAAGTAAAGGAAGTTTATCAGAATGGTACTGTAATCATTACTTTATCCAATGATACAATTACACAAATGAAAATCCCTCAATCAACAGGGGCTTTTTTCTTAGGTAAAAAAAGGGAAATACCTGAGCAATGGGAGGAACAATGGATGCTTTATCTACAGGAGAAACAAGCACCTGCTAATATAATGAATGAGGTGATGGGTGGTTGGAACACCCCGGCATTCGCTGTAGATAATCATTTTAATGAAGGAGATGATTTAAACATTTCGATATTAAACGGGCAGCAAATCCCAATAGCGGGAAAAAGGATAAAGTTAACGCAGGAAACATTGCAGGATTATTTAATTGATATATTATGAAGTTCAGAGTAGTATTTATAGTTCTGTTTCATGTGGGTTTTTTATTAAACGCACAAAATAAGATCCCCATTAAAATAACCAGCGTTCTTCAGGAGCATCATTTTATCAGGAACTATTCGTTTGAGGATCGTCGGAATATTGAGCATCATTTGGCTACACAAGTTGCAGAACTTTTAAATGAGGCTCTTCCTGTTTTTAATTTTATAACGGATGGTGAACATGAAGATAGTTTGACAATACTAATTACCCGTAAACCAGGAGACGAGAGGCTAATTTACAACCTTTCGGTACAGATCCATCTTATTTTAAAAGGATCCAATATCGAAAGCCATAATCCACTTCATCTTGAATTTGCCCCTAATGGAGAATACGGATTGTACCTAAATAACTCTCAACGGCTGAGTGATAAAGTTTACACGATCATTTTCAATAAACTAAATGAAGATATCAACAGGTCTTTATTTGTTGACAGGCTTTTCCGGCATGTAAGGCTTTCGGATCAATATGAGAATATTGATTATACTACAAAGAAATGGAAATTGCCTTATTCCTATAACCAATTAAAAGTGAATATAGGAAGTAAGTTCAGAATAGAAGGTGAATATAACGAAAGCGGAATTATAACCAGGCGCAGATATATGTCAGAAGCTATTGGATATATACCCGGGGTTGGCTTTCCTAACTCTGAAATAATTGCAGAAGGTGAGGATGGCATCGATAATTTAGCGCTTCACAGATCTGAGACTTTTTCAGATGCTTTAGGCGTATACCTGTTATTCTATATGCCCATAAGAAATTTACCTGCCGATGTCTCATTTGATTAACAATAATATGCCTTTCTTCAATTGTAAAATAAGTTGTTTCCTGTTCATTATTTTCCTGATAATTAATCAACAAGTGAATGCTCAGGCCATAAAAAATAATTATAATAGATCAATACAGACAGCTCAGGACTCAGTTCATTCAGGCCAATGGAGCGATGGACTGGAAACTCTTAAATCAATAGAAAAGGAATGTGCCGATAAAAGTTGCCGGGCTAAAGTAATGTATACAAAAGGATACCTTTTTGAAAAAAAGTATGAAGCCGAGGGTGATATCTATCTTCTTGACAGCGCAGCGGTTTATTACATTCGTGTCTTATATGAATATCCTGATCATATACCTACTATTTTAGCGCTCGTTAATGTTTTTGAAAAGAAGGATGATCCGGAATCTGCATTTTCATTGGTAGTATCAAAAGTTAATAACAACAGGGATTATAATTTGAGCAAAGATAAAGCCTTGATACTGTATCAGGAGCTTGTGAATCAGTTGCAAGACCAAAATTATTATGTCCCATTCCAGGAGAAGTTAAGTTATTGTGAAATGATGTACAACGATGGTTTTATACAGCTTTCAGAGCAAATGGCCTCCAGCATGATAAAGGAATATTATGCCATTGATGAGCCCAATGCCCTGAAATCATTGCTATGGTGGTTAAAAATCATTAGTGAAAAGAATAATCAGAACTATGAAAATATTTCAGCACTCCCGGCAGAATGGGGACATGCAGCCGTAAAAGAACTGAAGGGTCTTTCTGAGAATAATTTTAATCTCCCATGGTGGCAGTATAATAAACTTAACGAACCCGGCTATGATGAGAACCTTGGCTATTCACTACGGCCGAAAAAACTAATGACGGATTATTTATTATCATTAGCCAAAAGCAGTGAAGACCAAAACCAAACAGAGGAAGCGATGAAGTATTATGAGTCAGCTTTTCTGTTTGCCACAGAAAATGCAAATATGGGAATGATATATGGTGATTATATTCCAGAAGAATTTTTTACTGCTTCAAGCGCTTATGGCATTTTCTTAACCAAATATGAAAATGAAGTTGATCCTGAGGATGAGAAGTTTAAAGAACTGGAAAGATTTCTTTTTTCAGGTAAAGGCAGCGCTTATAACAACAGGAATAAAGAAATTATCGCTGATTTTCATAAGACGTTGGGGTTAATCTATGCAGACCGGCAGCAATGGTCCGGTGGTTTTGCTAAAAATGCCCTATACCAATTAAAACATGCTATTGAAATGTCACCAGATCAGGAAGATAAAAGCTCGCTTATATATATCTATGCAGAAGGCCTTGACAAAACAGGTGATAAAAAAGCCTCAGATTGGTATATAAGATCAGGGTATGAATATTTGAATAATGGTAATATGATAGCTGCCGAAAATTCTTTTACTAAAGCTCTTAATGTTAAGGGAGCAGATAATAATTATGTGAAAGATAAAATAAATCAAGCCTATATCAGCAACATATTAGTTGATTATTCCGGATTGCCGCAAAAAGATAAAAATTTTTCTCAGATCAATAAAAATGATGAAATATTAAATCAACAAATAAGGGCAATAAATCCTGTTTTCCCGGAACGACTAAAAAGATATGAAGAATTGATTTCTTCGATGAACTATGATGGAGGTATAGCATTGGAGGAGATAAAGACCTTAGGAGTTACTGAGGCAGATAAAAATTTTTTAATGGGATTTGCGTATAATGTTAATAATTACTTTGAAAAATCTGTACAAAAGTATTTACTGTCTGCTGAGCTGGATTCCAGTCAATATGAGACTTTTTATAATTTAAGCGTTTTAAACTATAATCAGTCAATAAATCTTTCCTTAAAGGCTAATCAATACATTGAATATAAAGATAAAAACAATCCTGATATGGACCAGTATCTTAACTCTTCTCTTGAATATATCAAAAAGGCCTATTTACTAAACCCTGAAAATAAGGATGTTTTAAATTTATTTTATTCCGTTAATAAATTGCTTAATAATGATGATGATGCCGGTAAGATTAAAAAGAAGATCAGGAGAGATCCCAGGTAAGAGTTATATGGCTTCATTCTTAAATCTTGATGAATTCTATTCGCTGAGTTTCCGGTCAAACTGCCTGTCCCGATAAACAAGCATCGAGGCCTGGGTCCGTCATAAGCGGGAAGTCATCCAACGCTTAGCTTCCGGTCAGACGGCTGGATGTGCGCGGCTTGCGGGAAGCCGTCGGACCGCTATAATTCGAAGGGGATGCTGAGAGATACCCATGCGCCTGCTTGCCACTTCAGGGATCAGGGATGCCAAGGAAGCTGACCAACCATTTAATTCCAAATGCCTTCGCAGGTTAATTTAATCCATTCGGAAGGGATACATAGTCACTTGGAAAGGAAATTCATTTTTTATAATAAAACAGCAGATATTTCTTAAATAATGGTAAAAAAATATTAAAAATATTTAAAATATACCCAAGGTTGGGTATTGCTGATAATTTATTTTATAAACAACTTGTCGATTCAAGAAAAGCCAACAACATAAAATTATCATGAAAAACACTACAATTTTACCTATAGATGATCAGGATCTTGCAACGGAAATTTTTAATGATCAACTTCATCAAAAAGCTGAGATAACTATGATCATTTTAGGAGGAAAAGATTTTCTTCCCGATGTAAAAAAAGCTGACAGGTTGGCTGGTGAGGCATATTTTAATATAAAACGACATGTAATATGGATCAGGGACAGAAATATCCTGAAAGGTATATTAAATAGCCATTTAAGTAAATTCAGTGGTTATCAAACAAGCAAGTATGATCATGTAAATATATTCACCATGACACCAATTGATGATCGTGTTGCCGATATAATATATGCAGAAGATACTATTGATTACATCCGCCTGAATTTGGCCTTTTTAAAAGCCGGTAAAATATAAGGACATGAAAAAATTATTTTTTTTATCAATCGTCATCTTATATAGTACAAATTTTGGGTATTCGCAATATTTAAAAATTGAGGATATTATAGAGAATAAAGCTGTAAATGGAGTTGCAGATATAAACAGCACATTAAGGATCCATCTTGAAAAAGATTCAATCAGGGATGCAATGGCCGCTATGATCAGCCAAAAACCTAAAACAACAAATGAATTAAAAAAGATTAATAATTTACTGCAAAATCAGATACAAGTGCTTGAATTAATTAATAAAAGCATTAATAATTATAAATCCAGTTCATTAGAGGAAGATCTCAAATTATTAAACCTATTAAGTGGAATGTTGGAGACTTTCTATATTGGCATACTGGAAGATCCTGTACTAAGAGAAGAAGCAAATATAGCGACATCGGAATACTACGATAAATTAGACGCTGGATTAATACCAGAAGAGAGAAGTGTAGATCTTTATGTTATTCGGCATTTTTCGAGAAAGGCTGAGCGGCTGAAAACGGAATTGGAAAAACTATTAAATGAATCTAAAATCAGATTCAGGTTAGGTGCTTTTATCGCATCTCAAAATCAAATTCGTCCTGTTCATGTAGAAAATTTTGATGAATATGCATTGGGAGAATATTATGAGGTAGAGCGATTTATCTATGCATTGACACCGGAAAACAGGGAAGAACTAAAAAGATATACAGAATTAGCAGGTCAATTAAATGAACTTTATAATGAGACTTCAGTGAAACTTGATCATTTGCTTTCAAAGGTATTTTCAAGTCCTGAATGTATAAGGAAAACAGATTCTTTAATTCAAATTTTTAGGACAAACCTGGAAACTGACATTCAAAATGATTACAGTGAAATCAAAGCCACTTTAAAGGTGATAAGTAATTATTCACGTCAATTATTAACAAATTTTGTAACAGTGCAACAATTAAATTTAACGACTACTCCACTGGGGCAATTTGATAGTAAGCTTAATACTTTAATAACAAATTTACCTTTATATAAGGATAGTTTAGATGGAGTTCTGCAGGATTTGAAGATAAAACTTCAACGTAATACTAATTTAATAAATGATATATCACAGATTGGAACACATCTATCCAGTTGCCAGGATAGTATAAAGAATGATATTCGCAGATTGAAAACTATTTCCGCTTTAGTAACAGAAACATTGATCCCATTCAGAACAATGAACCAACAGATAGGTGAATTATCAGATGAAGTAAGGTCTTTTAAATATGAAGACCTGCCCGATGAAGGGGTAATTAATTTGAAGTATACGGGAAAACGAACAGATGGTGATCTTTTAATAATTAAGGCAGTACTTCAAAAGCAAGAGGATAAAAATGTTATCAGAAAGCAATTGGCTTATAAGGAAATATATCTCAGGAGGTTAGGTTTCCATTCTGATCTTAAAGTAGCTATGTTATTTGCGGATCCATTTAATCAATCTGAATTTGTGGATTTAAAACGTCGGTTTCAATTTGTACCAAGCTATTCAATTCTTTTTAAATGGGGATCCAAAAGCAAGAACTGGAATAAATATTTTGATTTTGGTATAGGAATAAATATTGCTACTCCCGATTTTGATCTGGATGGTATGCCAGAAATAGCTACAGGAATAACGGGTTCATTTATGCGTGATATTATTCATGCCGGTTTGAGCTTTAACTATTCAGCAGACACACCTTTTTGGTTTGTTGGCTTTAGTTTGCCCCTTGGTAGTGGCAATCTGCCTTTTACAAAAGGAGCTTCTGATAATGGACTTGTGGATATACAATTGGATTGAAAAGCCATAAAAAATATAACCAAAAGTAAAACTTTAATTCCCTCTAGGTGTAGCATCCCCTCTAGGTGTAGCATCCAGCTACACCTTTCTATCCTTTCCGTTTCCAACGCAGTGTAGCTAATCCCATCTGGCGCAAGTTTTCAAGCACCGGCCTAGCGGGTAAGCGCGACTTGGGCCTGCTGGTTTTTCATGAATAAGCAGCTCCCTCCTCCCTGGCGCAAGTCTTCGCGTAAGCCTGTAGGGTGAGGAGGACTTGAGCCTTTTTATAACCCTCTCTGGCAGTTCTTCACGTAAGGCTTTAGGCTAAGAAGGAACTGGCTTTTTTCTATTATATTTATATTTTTACTATTCAAAGCAGTTAACCAATACATGAGTGTCAAATATAAATTTCAAGACCAGGCAAAGCTTTATTTTGTCACTTTTGCTGTTGTTGAATGGGTAGATGTGTTTAGCAGAAGGATATACAGAGATATTTTTATTGAAAGCTTAAAATTTTGTCAGGAGAGAAAGGGACTGGAAATTTATAGTTGGTGTTTAATGACAAATCATGTTCATATGATTATCGGTACAACTGATCAACCGATGCAATTTATAATCCGTGATCTGAAAAAATATACATCATCAAGGATTATCAGAGAAATTCAAAATAATCCTCAGGAAAGCAGAAAAAAGTGGATGTTATCAATTTTTAAAAATGCTGGTTTGAAAAATCCTAATAATACTATATATCAATTCTGGCGGCAGGATAACCATCCAATTGAATTAACAACAAATGAAATGATAGATCAAAAACTGGATTATATACATAATAATCCAGTGGAAGCTGGAATTGTGCATTCACCGGAGGAATATTTATACAGTAGTGCGAAGAATTACGCTGGATTAGGAGAGTATTTGATAGAAGTTAATTTTATAGATTAGCAGAGGGCCCAAGTCAGCCCTTGCTTATCCAGCCGTAAAGACTTGCGCCAGAGTAATTCTGGCAGCAGGATAATCATCCAATAGAATTAACAACAACTGAAATGATAGATCAAATGCTGGATTATATACATAATAATCCAGTGGAAGCTGGAATTGTGCTTTCACCGGAGGAATATTTATACAGTAGTGCGAAGAATTACGCTGGATTAGGAGAGTATTTGATAGAAGTTAATTTTATAGATTAGCAGAGGGCTCAAGTCAGCCTTTGCTTATCAACCGTAAAGACTTGCGCCAGGGGCATAAGTAGAGGGATACCTTTTATGCTTAATAAAATAACACTCTATATTTTCTTACAGCAATTAAATCACATACATTTCTTTTAGCATCCTGAATTCTGCAAAGGCACCTTTTAATCCTATTTTCTTTTCTACCTCTTCGAATTCCCCATACACCAGTAACACCGCTCATATCCCTCCTGAAAAGCCTCCTCAATGGAAGCAAAAGGTTTATCGTATCCGGCATCTATTATTTCATCAATCTGGCAATTAACTTTTTCATAATCCAAATCGTGTACTTCTTTCTTATTGGTATTACCTAAAAATGCTTCCCCATTTGTATTGCCGGTATATCTCCGAACCATAGCTTAAAAAAATCAAATTAAACCTCTAATAAGGAGAATCGGGCAATTAATAAGAATTTACCTTTCCGAGTGTACTGTTAATACTTGCCAATGGCCTTATTTTACGTACGATCAGATTTTAAACCATTTTTAAGTTCTCCTCAATTCTCAAATCCCAACTACCCATCATCCTTATCATTTCAATACTCAGGACTCAAGACTCAAGACTCAGGACTAAAGTCTATTCAAACCAGGTCATCAAAATCAAACCCATACGGATTATTTATCCGCAAATTATTATCCTGAAAATCCTTAAAATAATGTACCAGCCTCAGTTCCTCATCACTGCCTGAACAGATTAATTCTTCTTCGGAGATCATTTTATTCTCCAGCTCGTGAAAATCAATATGTTGTCTGACAAGCAGGCACCTCCCACCAATGGGATCATTAGATGATGAAACACCTGAAAATATACCCATTAATACCTGCGGCTGCTTGATCTTGCCGATCTTGTAGACATGGTGAAATGATTTTCCGATCACATCTGATCTCATAAGACAAAAGAGGCAGCCATCGATATATGTCAACTCTCCTTTATATTCCCACCTCGGACCTTTAAGCCGTAGCAAAATGGAATTTCCGGCGCGATAAATCTTCACCGGTGATTGTAAGAGCGATGTCTTCATTGAATTTTTACGCACATAGGAGTAATAATCACCTGTTAATGCCTGCAGCACAGGATCTATGGGTTTTTCCAGTGACTCCACAAAATCGTTAAAATTTTTAAACCCAAGATAGTGTGCGATATCATCTATTTTACTTGGGCTAAGGCTTAATTCACCGGAGTCATCCTCAGTACGCTCTGTGGCTTTTAGAAGATTCTCGTAGAGGTATTTATGGCTCACGATTTCATTCATCTTATCACTGATCACGCCAAGGCCATAATGATCCAGTGATTCACCGGTTGATCTTGAAAGATACTCCAGCAGTGCTCTTATTTCCGAAACTTTGAATTTTTTGGGCATATGAAAAAAATAAATAAGCAAATCACCCGAAAATAAAGGTAAGTCGACTGCACTTACAGGTATTCTAAAGGTAAACATTCCCTTTACTAAATTCTCAGCTTTGTAATGTCTGATTGATTGATCAAACCGAAGCGCCATTCGCGAAAGCGCTTCAAAATTTTCTGACCTGAAAGGATTTGAACCTGCCTGTCTGTGGGAAGCAAAGCAGTTCATCTCCCGATTGTCAGTCTATTCCCACACCAGAAAAGCCAGGGAATTATCCGGAAAACCATTATGGACCCAACACCGCTGAAGTCGCTTTGACCTCAGCACAGCTCCTCTATGTCTTTCCGGATCCCGCCCCGGCACATGTCAAACTTTAACTGAGAATTAAAATGAAAAATTTAAAATACTTTACGTTCCTTGCACTCTTTTTTGGAGCAATGACTTTTTCTTGTAATGAGGATATTATCAGTCCTGGTACGGGAGGAGATGATGACGAAGATGATCCTGTTATTATTATAGGAGATTCAACTAGTGTATTGCCCCATCAGAACTCACACAATTATTAATTTTGAAGAGATTTTTCAAAAACCACCTTTGGGTGGTTTTTTTCTAACTTATTAAAATTCAACAGTTGTTTCTTTTTAGTGCAGAGTATATTTAAGATGAATCAAAATTAAAAACCTTCAGCCTTAATTCCATGTGATCGTCTTTTTTTATGCTTTTTATGTGAGCAAAAGATAATTAACAAGGCTTATAACTAAATCATTTTGAAGTAATTATTGGTAATTGCACCATTAAAAAATAAATCACTAGCATTAGAACTTTTTGGATGCAATCATTAAATATTAGAAAATTTTTAATGTTGGGTTTATTCTTGTTTATCATTGCTAATTAGTATATTTAATTAGTATGATCCGTGGCATTTTTTTAATCTTAATCTTCTTTTCATTAAATGGGTTTAGCCAAGAGGCTGAAAGCCAGCTATTTACTTTATTAAAGGATTCTGCAATATTTTCCGATAAAAAAAATAAGGCTGTCTGGTTTAGAAGAATAGGTGAGCAATATTTATTAAATAATAAAGCTGACAGTGCGAAGAAATATTTATTTAAAAGCCTCTATTATAAAGATGTACCTCAACATAATGATAAACATTTGGCAGCTACCTTAAATAATTTAGGAGTTTTATTTCATTCGTCAGAATATTTAGATAGTGCTCTTAATTACTATAATAAAGCTAAAAGAATCTATCTCAAATCACAAAACATTAAGGCCTCAGCATACGCCGATATTAATATAGGTATAATTTATAAAGAATTAGGAAACTATGAGATGGCTTTAGAACATTTATTTTCTGCAGAAAATATTCTATCAAAATTTGATAGGAACCGTGAATATTCTTCATGTTTAAATACAATCGCAACTATATATTATCGTCAGAATAATCTTGTAGAAGCATTAAATTATTATAAACAATCATTAACAGTTAGAGAAGAGCTAAATCTTGAAAAACAAGTTGCCTACTCATATAATAACTTAGGAATCATTTATAGAAATTTGAGTATTTATGATAGTTCACTTCTTTATTACAATAAATCATTAAAACTTAAAGAGAAATTAAATGATATAAAAGGTATTGGTGCATCTTATAACAATATTGGAAGGGTATTAATTGATCAAAAAAAATATGATTTGGCAGAATCCCATTTGTTGAAATCAGCTTTTTTTCGAGAAAAATCAAAAGATAAAATTGGTGAAACGGCTACATTAAATAATTTGGGTCTTCTTTATTTTAGCTTAAATCAACCCAAAAAGGCTCTTGCCTATTTAAATGAATCGGCTTTACTTTTGGATACATTAGGCCTTCTTGAAGAACTTAAAAACAATCTCCAAATAAAATTACAGGTTTATGAATACCTAGGGCAATATAATAATGCACTCGTAGCCAGTAAAAAACTGCTGGTAGTAAAAGACAGCCTCCTTAATAAAGAAAAAGTACATGCTCTTATCGAAATGCAAACCAAGTACGAATCTGATAAAAAGATTCAGGAGATTGCTATACTGCAACAAAAGCAGCAATTGCAGCAGGCGCAAATAGACTTACGGCAAACATGGATCTGGGTGCTTTTATTATCTGTATGTTTAGTATCAGTTATACTCTTTCTCATTTATTCCAAATGGAAAAAGGAACAGATCAATAAACGTAAGATCCAAATATTAATGCAGGAGTTACATCACCGTGTTAAGAATAACCTTCAGCTGCTATCCAGTTTATTTGGTTTACAATCCAAATCTATAATAGATAAAGTAGCTCTTGAGGCAGTAAAAAGTGGGGAAAACAGGGTGAATGCAATGGCTATTATTCATCAAAAGCTTTATACCACATCAGAAACTGCATCAGTTAATTTAAAAGAATATTTAACAGCACTTGTCGATGAACTTGCAGATAGCTTTGGTTATGATATTGAGAATGATAACATCTTTGTCAAAATAGCCGATGTTGACATGGATGTAGATAAAGTTATATCGCTGGGCCTTATTGTCAATGAAGTAGTAAGTAATGCTTTTAAATATGCCTTTCCTAAAGTTGAGGCTCCTTATCTTCTTGTGGAGGTTGTACAAAAGCAAAATATTATCATTTTAAAGATAGCCGATAATGGCTATGGCTTTGAATCCAATGGTAAAACTGAAAAATCAATGGGCCTTAAGATAATTGAAACTTTGAGCAGGCAGTTGAGGGCTAAAACCAAGTGGATAACTAAGGGAAGTGTGACTTTCGACCTTCAAATGGCAGTCAATGATTAAATGTTATGGATAAAATAAAAGTACTAATAGTTGAAGATGAGCTTCTCACGGCGGAGCATATAAAAGATACACTTCTGGGGCATAATTTTGAGATTACGGATATAGTGGATTCAGGAGAAAAAGCATTACGGTCACTTGAGGATTCACCTCCTGACCTGGTACTAATGGATATAAAACTGGCTGGTTTACTGGATGGAATAACCACCACCGAAAAATTAAGGGCACAGGTAAATATACCTGTAGTTTATTTGTCAGATCTTGATGATCAGGAAACGTTTGATCGTTCTAAAGAAACCGGCCCTGCACATTTCCTGTCAAAGCCATTCAGAAAAAAAGATCTCATCCGCGCGCTGGAGCTTGCTTATTCCAATGCAGCAAAACAAAACCACCTGCAAAGGGACAGTAAATTAAATGACCGCATTTTTATACAAACCGAGCTGCAATCTTCCGTAATGATCCCTTATGCTGAAATATTATTCCTGAAAGCAGAGCGTTCATATTGTGCTGTTGTTACTACTAAGAAAAAGTACCTTACAATCAATAATATGAAAACTGTTTTCGACAGGTTTGAAGATGATAATTTCATAAAAGTACACAGAAGCCATATTGTAAACATCAAACATATTTCTGGTATGACCGGCAATATGCTCAGGGTTGGCGAGCATAATATTCAGATAAGTAAAAATTTTAAAGATGATGTTCGAAAGATCATTAATCTTATAAAATAAAGCATTCGCAAGCCAGAAAGCGCCAAAGGCAAAAAAGATTATCCTGCTCATCCCGAAATTATTTAACTAAGCAAAAAAGTTAAATGCCATGGTTTCGGATCAATATGAATATGATGTTTTTATCTCATACGCCATTGAAGATAAAATTAGTGTTGTAAATGAACTCGTTCATAAGCTGGAGGAAAGCGGTATTAAGGTCTGGTATGCCAGCCAGAAATTAAGGGTTGGCTATGGTGTTCAGGAAACTATTAAAGAGGGCCTAAACCGGTCCCGGCATGGGATCCTGATATTAAGCCACAATTTTTTTGCTAAAGAATGGCCAAAAAAGGAATTGCATGTCTGGTGGTCTAGGGAAGATGCTCTGGAGAGAAAGATATTACCCGTCTGGCATAACATTACTGAAGACGAGATAAAAAGTTATGATCCGCTACTTGCTAATACCTATGGGCTTGATACTTTAAAAGGAGTGGATCATGTTGTAAGAAAACTGATAAATTCTATTATTGTCAAGCCACAGCAGGAAAATTCTGAACCTGCACCACAATTTAGAAATTACAAATTATTATTAGGCATTGGCATCTTTATTATTCTCCTGTCCCTCGGCCTTTATTTCTATCAAGCAAAAGAAACATCTGCCGATCCGGAGATTATTCAACTACCGGATAATACCAACAATGTAAATTACATCATTGTCCTTCCACCGGAATTTGATGAAAGTGAAATATTTCAGTTGCATAATACTGGAAATGGGAATCAAATTATTCCTGCAGATATGCAAGAGATCAATCACTTAATCAATTCTGCATCAAATCAGCGCAAATACCGGAACTCAACCAAATCCAAAAAAGGCTACTGGCTATATATACCTTCAGAATAAAATACCATTCTAAAAAATCAATCTTTTTCCGCAAGTTTAGCGATAGCGTAACTTGTGGAAACAAAAAAGCAAGTTTTTAACTTGCCTAAAAATGATATTTTAGTTAGTCGTGCGGGATAGCCCGTTCCTTTAGGAGTTGGAGGTGCGAGGGGAGAAGATGTAGGATAACTTATTATTATACGAGGTTCTTTCATGAAAATGAGATAAATAGTTAGTCATGCGCGTTAGCCCGCTCCTTTAGGAGTTGGAGGTGAGAAGACGCAGAATAACCAACTCAAACAAAAGAAAAGCCGAATTTCTCCGGCTTTTCAGGTTCAGGTTGAAAATGGCAGCATACTGAATGTCATAGTTAATAACTATTAACTGAGAGCTAGTGACATTTAGAATACTAACCTATGATTGCAATACAACAAATAAAAAATAAGAACTGCCATACCCAACCTTGGGTATATTATGGATGAGGATTTTAAGTGCCTGTAAATGAAATGGATACGCTTTGGATAATCATATGGTGCGAGAAATATTTTTTTCAGCTATGAAAGGAAATTCCACTTTTTGCCGCCCTTCAAGTTCTGGAATGCATTCTCTGAATATATCCTATTTGATAATTATCTTATAAAACTATTTAGTCATATTGGCTATTTCCCACTGCCATCCGTATCTTTCATATATGAACTGATCTTCTCCAGCCTGTTCACTCTTGCATTCAGGTAATCAAACTTATCATTCATTAATGTGCTTGTCCCTTTGTATTCTGATTTGATCAGGGTGATTGTATTTTTCAGGTCTGAGATATCATTAGATACCTGCTTAAGGTAAATGATCAATTGCCTGATGAGATAGGCTACTGCTCCAATAACCACCGACAGTAATGTTAATATAGATTCCAGCATAATTTTCTATTTAGTTCATAGTAATAAATCGTAACTCAATAAATAAAAAGGGCAGCATATAATGCCACCCCTTTACTTTACAGGCTAATTAATGTTTAGTATATCCTTTCTGGATACTGCAATAACAGACATGGCATTATAGCTCCCGCTTTTCAACGGATACTTTTTTCCATTTACGTCCTGCGTGAATTCAATTCCCAGTACCAGGAAAAGATCCTTATCGGTATTGGCTTCGAAATTCATTTCCAGGATCTTTGCCGGCTCTGCCTGAGGGCCCATTTCAATTTCACTGGTGTCTGCAGGATTGAAACTGAATTGTTCATTCAGCCAATCAATAGCTACAAGCCCGGCAAATAACCGGACATGTGTGGTTCCCTGTGGAAACGCTATATCCTTGTTAGGCACAAATGAATCCAGATTTACAGAGGCTGTACCGCCTGCACGATCAATTTTCATTACGAAGGGCAAAAATAAAGTAGAACTTAATCTGCCTCCGAGATTAAAATCAAAACCTAACAGAAGATTGATTGCGCCCTCACTTACGGTGCGTTCACCACGGTCATTCTTCTCATCTGTTTTTACAATACGTAACAGCTCCGTCGTAAGCCGGCTTGTTACTCGCGAATCAGAAGCTATCTGCAGGTACTGGCGTAAAGCCTGCCGCATTAATTTTCCTGCTTTACCGGCTCTTCCGAATTCCGCATTGTTTTCGCGGGTTCGTTGGAAAGCCGGATCCCTGGCAATACGCTGAGCGTCTATGCCTCCTTTTTCTCTGGCCATATGACCATCTTTGGATTTGTAAAAGGTAAGATCCCCGATCGTTCCTTTTAACTTGATAATACCATTTTGTTTTGCCATAAATTATTGAAATTTGGTTATGGCTGCCAAATAGGGGCTATTAATCAGAACGATCAAATAATGAAGGCCGGGTTCGGCCTATAAGTGCATTTTGATCCATTATAGCCTCATTGTTCCGCTTTTTCCAGCTTTTCCCAAAAAATGCCGGATATGCCGGTTTAATCCTTTTTTGGCCTGTTTTTCCGTTTAGCCCTTTTTGTTCCTAAAAAGCGTACCAAATTTTCAGAATTCAATGGTCCTGGCTGTATATTTTTATCAAATAGTCGTTTTTTTAACATTTGTTGATTTTTTTAAAATGATGAATTAATCATATTGCCTGCAAATATTTTATGGATAAGCCATAGCAAAGCCATGGATAAGCCATGGATAGCCTATGAAAAAGCCATAAAGTATAATTTTTAATAGCAATTGCTGGCAGCATTTATCAACCTAAACCAAATCTGATGTTTAAGAAAAGAATCGTTGTGTACCCGAAAGATGTACAAAGAATTACCGGCCGCACGGAGAAGTACGGAAGGAAATTATTAAAACAGATCAAAGAAGAACTGGGAAAAGAAGAACACCACTATATCACCATTGATGAGTTTTCCCAATATACTGGCATTGACAGGCAGGTCCTTTATGAATATATTTATTAATAAAGATCAATTAGAATTTCCAAAAATGGATCTTTTTAGTTCTTAATGGTTGCATAAATCCAGGTATTTTTCTGAAGTAATACAATCTATCATTATGTGTAAAAAGAGCTATTGATGTGTAAAAAGAGCTATTGATCTCCGGTTACCATTTCTATTGACTTTTGGTGAGTCAGCTGATTTTTCTTACCAAAAAAACATATTTGTGAAAAGTGGTTAGTCTCTCACATCTCAATTCTCATATCTCACCTCTAAAGAATAAGTAGCCTCGCCAGGAATCGAACCTGGATCTAGAGTTTAGGAAACTCCTATTCTATCCGTTGAACTACGAGGCCAATTTTGTTCTTGGTTCTTTGTTTTTGGTTAGTTGAAAGCCACAAACCAGGAACTAAAAACCAGGAACTAAGAACTAAGAAGAATACAAAAATATTAAAATCAGGCTCAATCTGAAAATCATCTACTCATTTATCAATTTATTTGCCCTGAAAACATCATCTGTTGCCTGCAGGATCTTATCTTTTAGCTTAGGATTATAATTCGGATGCTCTTCCAGAAAATCCTTTACTACGTTTGCCGCTTTGTCGCTTTGGTAGGAACTAAATGTGGCCTGCAACCAGCGGTAAGGGAAAAAGATATCTCCTGTAACCTGAATTTCCTCCAGCTCCTCAAGGCTTTCTCTCAGATATTTTTCGGATGTATCAGTACGTAACGGATGATGAAGGTAATTCAAAGCCGATCCTACCCATGATTCCTTTTCCCTGTTTTTGGGATCTTTTAGCGAAGCAAAAAACTGATCCCGCACTTGCTCATCTGAAGAAAGGGCCGGCATAATGAACTTCAGGCGTTTCTGTCGGTCAGGATTTTTTATTCTCTCCAGCTGCTGATCTAAAATACCGTCTTTATAATCCCGTACAGCTAATAAAAGCGCTAAAGAGGTGTAATCATCTTCGGCTAAATTGATGCCTTCAGGAGCATTTTGCTCTTTCCAGATATTATAAAGCTTTTCCTGGGTTTCTTGGGTCAAAGCTATATTTTGATAAGTTTTAAATAATATTTTTTTAGCATTGGAGGAATCATTTTGTTGCAGTGCATTCCAAAGGTCTTCTTCAAGGGCAGGAGCAAGATTTTTTCTCTTTTCTTCCGAAATAAACTTCCAGTAGGTTTCCGAAAGATAGCCCGTCAGGCGATTGAGGTTTAGCTCTTCCTCTTCTTTTGTTAACCCCTCCCTGAAGAAATTAATTAATTCTGCCGGTTCCATATACCGTCCGTTCAGCATATTTTCATATAAAGTAATATACGCAGAAGCCCGGTGCACAGGATCCTTTAGCTTATACAACCCATTTAGCAGATCTTTATCCACAGGAAAAACACCATACCCTTGTCCGGAAGAATTGAAAAGAACAAATTCAGGTACCTCTTCATTTACCAGCTCATTTATCTTCACCTGCTGTTGATCCATATTTATAGTAAACTCTTTGATTGTATCAGGATAGACCAGCAGGACCTCAAACAGCTGAGGCCATAGGCGAGCAGAATTGTCTTCTCCTCTTTGTAAAACTGTAAAATCAGTTATTCTTCCATTTGAAGAAGCTAATTCAAAATCAAAAACGGGTCTGCCGGGCTCATTTACCCATACCTGGTTCCATTCTGAAAGATCGGTTTCAGTACGTTTGTCTAATATCTTTATCAGGTCAGGCCAGGTAGCATTTTCATAGGCATATTTTTTAAGGTATTCCTGCAATCCTTCACGAAAGGCTTTTTCACCAAGCATCCGTTCCAGCTGCCGCATCATTATTGGGGCCTTATGGTAAATGATGCTTCCATACATGGAGCCGGCATCCTGCAGGTTTTCCAGATTCTGACGTATAGGATTGGCTCCGGCAGAACGATCTACATTATAGGCAGAAGGAAAATGGCTGAGAAGGAATTTAAGATCATAATTAGTTCCCTCAAGGGCAACCTGTGTGATCTTGTCGGCCATAAAATTGGCAAATACTTCTTTTGTCCACACATCATCAAACCAGGCCATTGTTACCAGATCACCAAACCACATATGAGCAGTTTCATGTGCGATTAGGCTTGAGCGGGAGATCTTCTCGTTTTTTGTCGCTCCCTTATCCAAAAAAAGGGTGGAGGCTTTGTAATCTATTGCACCTACATGCTCCATCCCTCCATATTGAAATCCGGGAATTGCAATGAAATCAAATTTTTGGAAAGGGTAAGGGATCTGCGTATATTCTTCAAGGAATTTAAGTGCATCGGCATGAAGCTGAAATACCGGATCCATGCTCTCCCGGATCTTTTCTTCATCGGTTTCCCTGTGGTAGAAATTCATAGTTACCCCATTCACTGTCCTTGTCACCTTATCAAATTTACCTGCAGCGAATGAAAAAAGATAAGTGCTTATTTTATCGGATGTGGCAAAATGATAAGCTGTTTTGTTTTCAATGGTAAGAGAATCCTTCAAAGAGGCATTGGAAAGTGCCTGCCAGCCCTGTGGAACAGTTAAAGTAAGATCGAATGTGGCTTTAAGGTTTGGCTGATCAAAAACAGGAAAAACCGTTCTTGCACGATCGGGGACAAGAAGGGTGTAAAGATAATCCTCGTTCCTGTTGAGGGAAAGGTCGCCTGCTATAAATTGTATGTATATCTTATTCTCGCCCTGCTTAAGTACATTTGACGGTATTATAATATGCTCATTCCGGTGATCTATTTCTACCGGATCACCATTCACCACCACATTCTTTATCTGCTCGGTCTTTTCCTTAAAGTCAATTTGAAGGGGCCGTTCAACTTTCTTCAGGTTTAATGTTATTGTTTCCTCAGCGTCAATAGGCATATCTATCGAATCAGGAATAGTGAATTTTATATTATAATTTAAATCACTGATAACTTCCTTCCGGTAATCTGCCAGCTTTTTGGATACACCTGTCTCTACTTCGCTAATTTCTGTCTCCGTCATTGTTGACCCGCAGGAGTTTAGAATTAAAGTAAGTAATAATGCGATAAAGGAATATATTGGGGATATGTTAATTTTTCTCATAAAATGACTTTTAAAACATCTAAATTAAAGGATTTGATTTTAATTGATTAGAATCAAATAGAAAAGTAGATTATTTTTTTAAATTGATGGCTTATAAGCAGGAGTGTCTAAATGAAGATTATTTTTATAGCATTAGCAATTCTTTTTTCTACTTTAAAAACTGCATTTCCCCAACAACATATGGATAAGAATATCCTTGAACAGCTATTAAGGTCTAATGAAGAATCTTTTGGTACTATTTTAAATGATCTTTCTAAATATGAAGTGCAGATCCTCTATACACAGATCGATCGGGATAAGAATAATAAACCTTCATTTAAATTATATTCCTTTAATGTAGATCCGAAGAGGTACTTTTATCCGGCGAGTACAGTAAAAATGCCTGTTGCTTTCCTCAGCCTGGAAAAGCTGAATAATTTGGATGTAAAAGACCTGGACAAGTATTCCTCTATGTTGACGGATAGCGCCTTCTCCGGGCAATCTACTGCTAATAAAGATATTACTTCCGAAACGGGTTTACCAAGTATTGCCCATTATATTAAAAAGCTATTTGTTGTGAGTGACAATGATGCATTTAACCGGCTATATGAATTTTTAGGTCCACAATATATAAATGAACAACTGCATAAAAAAGGTTATGAGCGTTTGAAAATAAGACATCGCCTGTCAATCCCGCTGACTCAGGAAGAAAATCTGTATACCAATCCTATCCGGTTTTTAAAAGGAGATACAGTTACATATAAACAACCACTGTTGAAAAGTTCGTTGTCATTTCCGTCAGAAAGAATTCTGAAAGGAATAGCCTATATAAGAGAAGGTGTATTAATGGAGGAGCCTATGGATTTTGGCAGTAAAAATTTTCTTTCTGTTGAAGATATGCAGATGATGTTAAGAGCGGTGATTTTCCCTGAGGCAGTAGATGAAAAAAGGTCATTTAATCTTTCAGAGGAGGATTATCGGTTCCTTTATAAATATATGTCACAACTTCCCCGCGAAACATTATTCCCTGCTTATGATTCCGTTGAATTTTATGATGCTTATGTGAAATTTTTAATTTACGGTAACGATTCTATTCCAATACCTGGTCACATTCGTATTTTCAATAAGATAGGACTGGCATATGGTTATATGACAGATAATGCTTATATCATTGATCTGAAGAATAATGTAGAGTTTTTTCTAACTGCAGTAATTCATGTGAATGAAAATCAGACGTACAATGATGGCATCTATGAATATAAAGAAATTGGATTTCCATTCATGAAAAACCTGGGCCAGTTGATTTACGATTATGAACTAAATAGAAAGAGAAAATATACTCCCGACCTCTCCAGATTTGATAATCGTTAAGTTATTTTGAGTGAACAATATCTCTCTTTCCAGGTCACTCTCGACAATGTAACTTTTTTGTCCCTCTCGAGGATTTAGGGACAGATTCATCATTTAGTAATTCGCGTTAAACAACGAGTAAGATTTCTCTATACGCATATCTGTTGGTAATAAGCTTTAGGTCTGGTAAGCTGATTTTTGGGTGTATCGATATACCTAAATCGCCGGGGTCATTTCAACGATAGGAGAAATCTACCTCATCGATTAGCAGTTCCCGTTAATAGAGGAGTAAGATTTCTCTCTACGCATATCTGTTGGTAATAAAAGCTTTAAGTTTGGTCAGCTACGTTCGAAATGACAGCAATTTTAATGTTATAAATTATAAATTAATAAATCTCATCCTTCAGGAAATGCGGATAGATCTTAAGGTGTTTCTTTTTAACCCTTTTAAAGATCAGCTCACGAAGTTCTTCAAAATTGATATTCTCCTCTGCAGAAACAAATACGATATCTGATACTTCATTTTTATAATGACTTCGCAATTTATAAAGGATAGCCTCTTTTTCTTCAGGATCAGAAGGCAGCAGGTCCACTTTATTGAAAACCAGGATAACGGATTTATTAACGGCACCAAGATCTTTTAAGGTATGGTTTACAACTGCGATATGTTCTTCTACAGCAGGATGAGAAACATCAGCTACATGCAGGAGGATATCTGCTTCTCGTACTTCTTCAAGAGTTGATTTAAATGATTCTATAAGATGATGTGGCAGTTTACGTATAAATCCTACCGTATCAGATAGCAAAAACGGTATGCGATTAAAAACCACTTTTCGTACAGTGGCATCCACAGTTGCAAACAGCTTATTTTCGGCATACACATCGGCTTTGCTCAACTTGCGCATCAGGGTTGATTTACCCACATTAGTATAACCAACAAGTGCCACTCTCACTATTCCTTCACGTCCTTTACGTTGAGTAAATCCCTGTTTTTCTATTTTATCCAGCTTTGCTTTAAGGATATTGATCTGATTTCGGATGTTCCTTCTGTCTGTCTCAATCTCACGCTCACCGGCACCACCACGTGTTCCTGTTCCACCACGCTGTCTTTCAAGGTGTGTCCACATTCTTGTAAGGCGAGGTAGCAAGTACTGGTATCTTGCCAGCTCAACCTGGATTTTTGCCTGAGAGGTTTGTGCTCTTTTTAAAAATATATCCAGGATCAGTAAGCTTCTGTCATATACTTTTATTTTAGAATCTTTTTCAATATTCCGGATTTGAGAGGGTGTTAGATCATCATCAAAAATTAATGCATCGGCTTCACTGGCTTTGGCAAATGAGATAATTTCTTCCAGTTTTCCCTTCCCGATAAACGATCGGGGATCCGGATGTGCAAGTTTTTGTTTAAATTTTTTTAAAGATTCGTATCCTAACGTTTCGGCAAGGAATTCCAGCTCGTCCAGGTATTCTTTAATCTGAAATTCCTCCTGGTCAGGAAGTTGGAGAGCAACTAATAATGCGGTATCTCTTGATTTTGTCTTCAAATATTTCTTCTTTTACTAAAAGAACATAAATAGTCAACTACGTGTTCTGCAAACTTAGGTTACTTTTTTTTACATTTGTGAATATATGGGTGAGGTATTTTTTTATCTTTTACGCATAATTTTTTAATTTTATAGTTGGCCGTGTAATATGCGAATTGCAATTGTTTTAAACACCTCCTGGAATATCTATAACTTCAGGATGGGACTTATCCAAAAACTCCTTGAGGAAGGTCATGAGGTTCATGTTATTGCTCCAAAGGATGAATATTCCTGTAAACTTATAGAGGCAGGATGTATTTATCACAAGGTGCGGATGGATAGTCGTGGTGCCAATCCCATTAAGGATGCGGCTTTAATAGCTGAACTTTTTTTAATATATAAAAAAGTTAAACCCGTTACAATCCTCCATTTTACGATTAAGCCAAATGTATACGGGTCAATAGCTGCTGCTTTATTAAATATTCCTGTGGTAAATAATGTTTGCGGACTTGGAACAGTGTTTTTAAAGCAGAATATTATTTCAAGGATCGCAGAAATTCTGTACAAGGTATCCTTCAGAACTCCCAGGAAAGTTTATTTTCAAAACGCTCATGATAAGGAGTTATTTATAAACCGCAATCTGATAAGAAAGGAAAAGACAGATATACTTCCGGGTTCAGGGATCAATCTCAATCATTTTTTACCTAAAGCTTTTCATCGAAATAAAGAATTTAGCTTTTTAATGATGTCCAGGCTCATCTATGATAAGGGAGTAACAGAATATATTGAAGCTGCCCGGCTGCTTAGAGAAGAGGGTATAGATGCTAAGTTTAAAATATTGGGAGCCATTGACGAAAAACATAAACGTGGCATAAAAGCAGACATAATACAGGAATGGATTGATGAAGGTGTAATTGAATACCTCGGTACTACTGAAGATGTCCGGGGCTATATTTCATCAGCCGATTGTATAGTCCTGCCATCTTACAGGGAAGGGACGCCCCGTACATTGCTTGAGGCTGCAAGTTCTGCAAAACCTATTGTAACTACAGATGTTCCGGGATGTAATAATGTTGTGGAGAATGGATTCAATGGTTATCTGTGTAAAATGAAAGATGCCCGTGATCTAGCTGATAAAATGAAGTTGATCCTTATGCAGAATGATAGTGTTCTTGAGACATTTGGGAGAAATGGACGTCAGAAAATGGAGTCACAGTTTTCAGAAGACCTGGTGATAAGCAGCTATATAAAGACTGTTAATGAAATTCTTCCTCTAAAGACAGCTATTTAGAGGAAAATATTCCTAATTTGCTGTTTGGAATAATCTGTTGGGTAAATTGAAAAACTTTTTTGTAATATTTCTCATTTGTTGTGCTTTCTTTTCCTGCAGGTCTTACAGGGCAGACATCATGTATGAGGTAAAATCTCCTGAAAATTTAGTTTCAGAATTAGATCCGCCGGCCCCCAGTTATCAGATTAAACCTCAGGACCGTCTTTCCATTGATATTTTTACAGGAAAAGGAGAGCGCCTCATTGATCCTGATCGGATATTAATTGAGAACCGACAGCAGGTAAGGGAGAGAGAAGATCCTGCTTACCTGGTGCAGCCTGATGGTTCGGTAGACCTGCCTATGGTAGGTGTTGTGCAACTTTCAGGGCTTACACTTTTTGAAGCCTCAAAAATTTTAGAAAAAGAGTACGCCCAATACTATAAAGATCCCTTTGTATTGATTAATTTTATTAATAAGCGGGTGGTGGTTTTGGGTGCTGTCGGAGGGCAGGTACTTAACCTTGAGAACGACCAGGTGAGGATCAGTGAGGTATTAGCGATGGCAGGAGGGTTGGAAAACAGATCCAGTGCGTATAATATCCGGCTGATCCGGAATGAAAATGTAAAACTCATAGATCTATCCACCGTAGAGGCTTTTCAAAAAAATAATGTAGTTGTGGAACCTGGAGATATAATTTATGTTGAACCGATAAGAAGACCTGTAAATGAATTTCTCAGGGAAAATTATTCAATTTTCGGGATCTTTTCCAGTGTAATTTCACTTGTAGCAGTTATAATAAGCCTAAACAATTAAAATTGAGCCAGGATTACCATAATGATTATCAGCCGGAAGCTTTTCAGGGTGTTGACCTGGATAAACTTAAAAATATTGTCAGAAGAAGCCTCCCCTGGCTTTTATTGATATTTATTCTCACTAATTTATCCGCTTATCTTATTATAAGGTGGACAAAGCCTTTATACGTTTCTGATTCGGAAATAAAGCTTGATATAAAAACCAATGCAAGTGAGTTGGGTATTGGTTTTGTCGAAAATCAAAATCTAAATATGATCTCAGGTGAAATAGAGCTCCTGAAATCGCGGTTGTTCTTCAGCCAGGTTATTGATGCCCTTGATCTTTCCACCAGCTATTATACAATAGGAAAAGTTTTAAATGATGAGAAATATAAAAGCTCACCATTTGAAGTAGAAGCGTTTGTGAAAGTTCCGCAGGCACTGGACCGACGGTTTTATGTAGATTTTAAGGATGAAAAGCAATTTTATTTTAGCCTTACTGAAGATTTTAGCGACCAAAAGCTTTACAATTATGGTGATATTGTAGAAACTCCACTTGCAGATTTTAAAATTAAGCTTACGCGTTCATTTGATCAAAGTGTGGAATTCAGGCACTTTTTTATATTAAATAGTAAGGAAGCTCTTCTTAGTTATATTGATAAAAATCTTTCCGTTGAACCTGTTAATCTTAATGCGAATACCATACGGATCTCATTTCAGGACCACAATCAGTTAAAGGCGTACGATATGGTGAGTGCTATTGACACTATGTACCTTCGTTTTAGTCAGGAAGAAAAACTTCAGGAAAATAAACAAAAGATCGAATACCTGAACCATCAGCTTTTTCAGATTGAGAACCTTCTGGAAAATTATGAGGATTATTTTGAAAGCTTTACGCTAAAATACCGGACGAGCGATTTAAATGCTGATCTTAAACAAACATTAATATTTATAAACGCTTTGGACAGTCAGCAGTATGTGCTGGAAAAAAAGTTAAAAGCAGTGGATGAGACCTATAAGCAATTAGTACAAAAAGAGGAGCTTGTTTCAGTAAACCCCCGTACAACGTATTTGCCAGATCAGATCAAAGAGAAAATTTCAGCACTAAATGAGCTGATCAGGGAGAGAAATAAATTACGTTTATTTTATAATGAAAGTACGCTTGCATATACCCGGAAGGAGCAGGAATTAACCTCCATTATAAATTCCCTTTCTGAGGAGCTATTAAACTTGAGACAGCAAATTAGGGATAACATTGAGGAGCTGGTATTCCGCCGGCAAAAACTAGAGAATACGTTTAGCCAGATACCTGAACAAACTACCGAATACAATAAAAAACAACGCTTTTTTAAATTATATGAGGAATTCTATCTCAGCCTGATGCAGACTAAGGCAGAATTTGAAATTGCCCAGGCGGGTACAACACCGGACTTTAAAATTCTGTCACCGGCTAATATGCCACTGGCTCCTGTTTCTCCAAACAAACTGATCATTCATGGCATTGGATTGGTTTCGGGGTTTGTCCTTGGCCTTTTATTTTTGTCATTAAGATATGTGCTTAATAATAAGATCAATAGCATCAGTGAACTTGAAACACTTACTAACTCTGCCATTCTGGGGTCAGTTCCTTCATTTGGGGGTATGAATCCGGCCAGAATGGTAATCCAGGATGAACCACGTTCAGCGGTTAGTGAATCCCTGCGCACCATCCGCACCAATATCGAGTTTATGCTTGCTGGGAAAACAAATAAAATTTTATCTGTCACTTCTACCGTTGGAGGGGAAGGAAAAACTTTTATTGCAACCAATTTGAGTGCAATTATTTCTCTTTCAAAAAGAAAGGTAGTTGTACTCGATCTTGACCTTCGGAAACCTAAAGTGCATGAAGCTATGGGTGAGGAGAATTCTGCAAAGGGAGTTAGTACTATATTAATAAATAAACACTCAATAGAAGATTGTATTAGGCCAACAGGCGTAAATAATCTTGATTATATTCCGGCAGGCCCGACACCACCAAATCCTTCTGAGCTTTTGCTGAATGGAGAATTCAATACTTTACTTGATGATCTATCAAAGTTATATGATATAATTGTGCTGGATACACCACCGGTAGGTATTGTTACGGATGGAATTCTGGCCATGCGTAAAGCTGTTTTACCCATCTATGTATTTAGAGCTAACTATTCCCAAAAGGAATTTTTAAAGGTATTCAAGCGGGTTCAGCAAATAAACAATATTAAAAATCTGGCGGTTATCTTAAATGCTGTTCCTCAGGGTGCAGATCGGTACTATGGTGCCGGATATTATGAGGAAAAGAAAGGAAATAAGGCATTTGGAAAAATTAAAATGATTTTTAATCGCGTGTGATTAACTTTTTCAGAAAAAGATCAGCCCCGGAAAACCCATTACCTGTAGATATTCATTCGCATCTTTTGCCAGGTATTGATGATGGCGTAAAGGATATTAATGAAGCACTGGAGGTTATCAAAAAGCTTGTTGATTTTGGTTATAAAAAGTTAATTACCACCCCTCATATCAATAACGAATTTTTTCCCAATACACCCGAAATTATCACAGAAAAGTATAACGAGGTAAAGAATGCCATTCGTGAGGCAGCCATTGATGTAGAATTTGAAGCCGCAGCTGAATATTTCCTGGATGAGACGCTAATGGAGAAGATTGAAAAGGACGAGCCGCTGCTGACTTTTGGAAATAATCATCTGCTTTTTGAATGTTCTTTTCTAAATGAGCCACTTTATCTGAAAGAATTTCTTTTTAATGCCCAATCTAAAGGTTATAAACTTGTCCTTGCACATCCCGAACGATATGCTTTCGTACAGAACAATCCGGATATCCTGGATGACCTGAAGAACCGCAGCGTTTTACTGCAGGTGAATATGATGTCTTTGACCGGCCACTATAATAAGCAGGCAAAAAAAATCGCTGATCGATTAATCAAAAAAGGGCATGTAGATCTTATAGGCAGCGACTGTCATAATCCTTTGCACGTTAATATTATTAGGGAGGCAATAAATAGCAAAAGCTATCGAAAAGCTTTAGATTTGCCTCTTTTAAATTACCAACTATGATCCTGATAACAGGAGCTAACGGCTTACTTGGCAGTTATCTTACAAATGAACTTTTAAGCCAAAATTATGAAGTGGTAGGGCTGGTGCGGGAAGATTCCGACTTATCACTGCTTGATCAGACTAATCAAAACCTGCATCTGCATAAGGGTGATATTCTTGATATTACCAGCCTTCAAGAGCTTTTTAAAGTTTATCCTGTTAAAAAAGTAGTTCATGCCGCTGCAGTAGTTTCTTATCAGCCAAAGGATTACGAAAGAATGTACCAGATAAATGTTGAGGGGACAAAAAATATTGTTAATATTTCATTGGAGAATGAGGTAAAAAAATTTCTTCATGTCAGTAGTGTTGCAGCATTGGGAAGATCATCTAATGGTACGATAGATGAAAATACCTCCTGGAGTAGCAGCGGATATAACTCTAAATATGGTGTTTCAAAGAAAGAAGCAGAGCTTGAGGTTTGGCGTGCTCAGATGGAGGGTTTAAAAACAGTAATTATTAATCCTTCTCTTATATTGGCACCGGGAGATGGCAACAGGAGCAGTTCCAGGTTTTTTTCTTTTATAAAGACCGAATCACTTTTCTATCCTACAGGTAATTTAAATTATGTTGATATTCGCGATGTCACGGAGATTGCCATAAAGCTATTAAAAAGTGATATTGAAAATAACAGGTTTATTGTAAATGCCGGCACAATAAGTTTTAAAGATTTTTTTATAAAAGCAGCTGATCATCAGGGTTTAAAAGCCCCTAAAATTCCGGTGAAAAAAATTACCGGTAGATTGGCATTATTAATGGATAAAATTCGTTCAAAGGTAGGAAATAAAGAACCAATGCTTTCTGCTGAAAGCCTTCGGGTAAGCAGGAGCAAAATAAGGTTTGATAATTCTAAAATAAAAGGTATACTTAACTTTCAATTCCGCTCGCTTGATGAAAGCATCAAATGGGTCTGGCAGGAATTTAATTCTTGAAGTGAAGTTGGAAAGTAAATTGTTTTTAATATATTGATTAAACTTTTCCTATAAATAGATGGCTGAAAATTTTAAGAAGAGAGAAGAGAACGAGTTGATTCAAAAGTTTGAGGATTTACTTAAAGCAAAATCAACCAGTTTTTTTGACATAGATGCTTTTGAAGAAATAATAAATTATTATATAGAACGTGGCAGGTACCGTAAGGCATTAAGTGCTGTTGAAATGGCCATGGAACAGTATCCTTATTCTTCCGAACTTACAGTAAGTAAAGCACAAATACTAATAGCATTAGAGAAGTATGAGGAGGCTTCGGAACTGCTTGATACTGCTAAATCCATGCAGCCGCTTGACAGTGAAATATATATGCTGCAGGCTTCTATATTAAATCTTAGAGGTGAATTTGAAAAAGCGATCGAGCTGTTTCATCTTGCGCTGCCTCTTGCTGAAGAGAAGGATGATATCTATTATCACTTAGGTATGGCTCACCAGAGCCTTGAGCAGTATGAAGATGCTATAAAATTTTACCAAAAGGCTATAGATGAAAATGTAGAGCATGAGAGTGCTATATATGAGCTGGCTTATTGCCTGGACCTCACAGGGCAACTTGAAAAAAGTATTGCTTACTATAACAAATTTATAGATGCCGATCCATATTCTCAGGATGCATGGTATAACCTTGGGATCTTGTATAATAAGCTAAAAAATTATGATGATGCTGTAAAAGCCTATGAATACGCTACCCTGATCGAGGAGAATTTCTCCTCCGCCTGGTTTAATATGGGTAACTCTTACCTTAACAAAAAGGATTACCGCAGTGCTTTGGACAGCTACCGTAAAACGCTGGATATTGAAGGGCCGAGCCCTGAAGTTTATTTTCATCTGGCGCGTACATATGAAGGTATGGAGCAATGGGAGCTTGGGTTAAAGTATTTTCAAAAGGCCGCCAAACTTGATAATCTTTATGATGAAGCATGGTATGGTGCAGGTGTATGCTTAAAAAGCCAGGGTAAATTTTATGAGGCTTTACACTTCTTTAATAAAGCTTTAAAGCTCGATTCAGATAATCCGGAGTACTGGAAATCTATTGCACAGGCTGAGTATGAGATAGGCAATATGGTATCAAGTGCTGATGCTTTTGAAGAAGCTGCTATATTAAATTCTCAGGATAAAGAAATATGGCTTGACTGGTCTTTTCTTTACTATGAACAGGGTCAACATACCAAGGCAATTGACATTTTAGAGACAGCTTATGAAGATATGCCCGAAGATGCGGATATCCTTTACAGATTGACTGTTTATTTTATTACAGCAGGTAAGTTTAAAGAAGCCTTTAATTTATTAGAAAATGCATTAGTTTTGGACTTCGATAAACATACAATACTTTTTGAGCATTTTCCTCAACTGGAAATGCAGAAAGCACTATATAAAATAATCGATCAGTTTAGAAAAGACAATCCCTAATGAATTACATGCTGAAAAGAATTCCTGAGCGTACTACTAAACCCAGGCAATACGGGTTTACTATGGCTATGGATAAAGGCTTAAGCCTTAGAGAAGTAGAAGATTTCATTTCCGCAAGCGCTGATTTTGTGGATATTGTAAAATTAGGCTGGGGCACCTCGTATGTGACCTCAAACCTGGATAAAAAAATCAAAATATATCAGGATGCTGGTATCCCTGTATACTTTGGAGGTACTTTATTTGAAGCCTTTATTGTACGTAATCAATTTGATGATTATCGGAAGGCGTTAGATAAGTACGGGCTGAATTTTGCCGAAGTATCGGATGGATCCATTGAGCTCGATCATGATAAAAAATGTGATTATATCCGTAAGCTTTCCGAGCAGGTTACGGTACTTTCCGAGGTAGGTTCAAAGGATGCTGAAAAAATTATTCCTCCATATCAGTGGATCAGCCTTATGCAGGCAGAGCTAGATGCCGGTGCCTGGAAAGTGATTGGAGAGGCCAGGGAAGGTGGTAATGTGGGGCTTTTCCGTCCTACAGGTGAAGTGAGGTCCGGGCTTGTTCAGGAGATCCTTACAAAAATCCCATTTGAAAAAATATTATGGGAGGCTCCCCAAAAGGCGCAGCAGGTTTGGTTTATCAAATTATTGGGTGCCAATGTGAACCTGGGCAATATTGCTCCAAATGAAATTATTCCTTTGGAAACTATCAGGTTAGGATTACGTGGAGATACCTTTAACCACTTTTTAGATATAGAAGAGGAAGAGCCTACTCCGGCAGAATGAAAAGTGTAAAGGATAAGGTCCTGTTATTCTTTAAAGGAATAGGCATGGGTGCCGCTGATGTTGTTCCCGGTGTTTCCGGAGGAACTATAGCATTTATTACAGGGATATATGAAGAGCTCCTTTTCTCTATTAAATCTATAGATGGAGAGGCTGTAAAGCTTCTCTTTAGAGGAAAATTTAAAAGTTTCTGGAATAAAATAAATGGTAATTTTTTATTCTTTTTAGTAAGCGGAATAATAATAAGTTTATTATCTCTGGCCAGGCTTATTTTATTTCTTCTGGAAAATTATCCCATTCAGCTCTGGTCATTTTTCTTTGGGCTTATCCTTATCTCCGCATTTGTTGTACTGAGAGAGGTGCGTAAAATTCGTGCTGCTGTATTTGTAGCAGGTGCCATAGGTATTGTGCTTGCGTATTATATTACCACAGCAACACCGGCGGTAACACCTGAAAGCCTGTGGTTTATATTCCTTTCAGGATGTATTGCAATATGTGCCATGATACTTCCGGGTATATCAGGTTCATTTATATTATTGATCCTGGGCAAATACCAGTACATAATTGAAGCGGTCACCACACTTGATTTGATTGTTTTGGCTGTTTTTGCACTAGGGTGTATAGTAGGTTTGTTGGCATTTGCAAGAGTAATTTCCTGGATATTTACCCATTACCATGATATTGCTGTAGCACTACTTTCGGGATTTATTCTAGGGTCTCTAAACAAAGTTTGGCCATGGAAAGAAACTATCACCTACAGGGTTGATAGTGCGGGTGTTAAGGTTCCTGCAATAACAAAAAGTGTTAGCCCCGGTAGGTATTTTGAAGTAACCGGACAAGATCCTCTGATTGTTGAAGCCGTCCTTTACGCAGCATTGGGCTTTTTACTTGTTGTGGCTTTTGAAAAGCTGGCGGATTATCTGAAAGAACAGGAATGAGTATCGTTTATGGTCTTATAGGTAAAAAATTAAGCCATTCCTTCAGTAAAAAATATTTCACTGATAAATTTAAACGCGAAGGTTTGGATAATCATAAATACGAGTTATTTGAGCTACCTTCAGTCGATCATTTTCCAGGCCTAATACGGTCAAATGCCGCAATAAAAGGATTAAATGTCACAATTCCATATAAAACTGCTGTAATTCCCTATCTTACAGTTCTTGATGATGCAGCAAAAAATATTGGCGCTGTAAATACTATAAAAATTAAAGACCAACGTTTAATTGGTTTTAATACTGATGCATTTGGATTTGAAAGATCTTTATTGGAAAAAATTTCCATAAATAATATTTCTTCAGCACTAATATTAGGTACTGGCGGAGCTTCTAAAGCTGTACAGTATGTTATGGAAAAAATTAAATTACCTTATCAACTGGTAAGCAGGATAAATTCAGGTTCAACAATTAGTTATGCAGAATTACATGCAGATCATTTAGTAAAAGAATCAACTCTGATTATCAATACCACACCTTTGGGGATGTTTCCCAATTTGGAGGAAAAACCTGACATTCCTTATCATGAGATAACAAAGAACCATATTTTGTTTGATCTCGTTTATAATCCGGAGAGAACGGCATTTCTTGAAGAGGGGTTAAAGCGTGGCGCTACTGCTATTAATGGCCTGGATATGCTGTACTATCAGGCCGATCGCGCCTGGGAAATATGGAACAACCCTGATTATGAATTTTAAACTTGTAAGCCCTTACACCCCTACGGGTGATCAGCCAAAGGCAATCGCTGAACTTGTAGATGGTCTAAATAATGGAGAAGGTTTTCAGACACTCTTAGGAGCAACAGGTACCGGGAAAACATTTACTATGGCTAATGTTATTGCGCAGGTTAATAAACCCACGCTTGTCTTATGTCATAATAAAACCCTGGCAGCACAATTGTACGGTGAGTTTAAACAGTTTTTTCCTGAAAATGCTGTTGAGTATTTTATAAGCTACTATGACTATTATCAGCCTGAGGCTTACATTCCTACTTCCAATGTATATATTGAAAAAGACCTCTCCATTAATGAGGAAATTGAAAAGCTAAGGCTGAGTGCCACCAGTGCTTTACTGACAGGCAGAAGAGATGTGATTGTTGTGGCTTCTGTCTCATGTATTTATGGTATAGGAAATCCTGAAGAGTTTGGAAAAAATGTCATCAAACTTAAAGTTGGAGAGCTTATCCCGCGAAACCGGTTTTTACATTCCCTTGTAGATATTTTATATCATCGTACGGAAGCGGAATTTAAAAGAAGTACTTTCAGGGTAAAGGGAGATACTGTAGATGTATTCATTGCGTATGATGACTTTGCCTATCGTATTTTTTTCTGGGGAGATGAAATAGAGGCTATTCAGCGTATCGAACCTTCTACTGGTAAAAAAATATCCGACGAGCAGGCTATCACTATTTTTCCCGCGAATTTATTCGTTACAGGAAAAGACCTGCTGCATCAATCAATGAATGAAATTCAGGATGATTTGGTACGTCAGATAAAAATGTTTGAAGAGGACCGCAGGCATCTTGAAGCTAAGCGCGTGCAGGAGAGGACAGAATTTGATCTCGAAATGATGCGTGAATTAGGATACTGTTCCGGAATTGAGAATTATTCAAGATATTTTGATCGCAGGACCCCCGGCTCCCGACCATTCTGCCTGCTGGATTATTTTCCCGACGATTACCTGATGATCATCGATGAAAGCCATGTGACTGTGCCGCAGGTAAGGGCTATGTGGGGTGGTGACAGGTCAAGGAAAATTAATCTTGTAGATTATGGTTTTAGGTTACCCTCTGCCCTTGATAACCGTCCGCTTACATTTAATGAATTTGAGGGTATACAAAACCAGGTGGTGTATGTAAGTGCAACACCATCGGAATACGAGCTGAGAAAATCCGAGGGTGTTATTGTGGAGCAGATAATTCGTCCTACTGGTCTTCTGGATCCTAAAATTGATGTTCGGCCTGTAAATAACCAGATTGATGATCTGCTGGATGAGATCGATGAAACAGTAAAGACAGGTGAGCGGGTACTTGTAACGACGCTAACCAAGAGGATGGCGGAAGAGTTGACAAAATTTTTGGAACGTGCAAATATTAAATGTCGCTATATACATTCTGAAGTGGTGCCTTTAGAGCGCGTTGAGATCCTTCGTGAGCTGCGTTTGGGGATTTTTGACGTATTGGTAGGGGTAAATTTATTACGTGAAGGACTGGATCTTCCGGAGGTATCACTTGTAGCCATCCTGGATGCAGATAAAGAAGGTTTTCTGCGTAACCAGCGTTCACTTATCCAAACTATTGGGCGTGCGGCACGGAATGTTAACGGGCGTGTGATCATGTATGCCGATAAGGTGACAGAGTCAATGCGATTGGCCATTGATGAGACGGAAAGACGTCGAAAGATCCAGATGGATTATAATATAAAACATAATATCAAGCCCCAGACGATCATCAGATCAAAAGAAGCAATTTTAGGCCAGACATCAGTTGCAGATTCTAAAAAGGGCAAGCATCGTTTTTATGTAGAAAAGGAGGATCAAAACATCGCTGCCGATCCGGTTGTTGCATATATGTCTAAGGAACAATTACTTAAAACTATCAATCAGACGCGAACTGCGATGGAGAAAGCGGCTAAAGAGCTGAATTTCATTGAAGCAGCGCGATTGAGAGATGAGTTGCTTCAACTGGAAAAATTAGCTAATGAAAAAGATTAATTTATTAATATTTTTACTTCTGTTTACAAGCTTCGGCATTTATGGCCAGGCAACAAGAGGTATAAATATAAATGAGCAGGATAGGAAGGGGAATTTTATGTTTGGTATTGCCTTTGATGCAATTAAAACAGATTTTGGAGATAGGGTAGGTAATAAGATCCAGGGAGGGCTGGAGGTTAATTATTTTTTATCACAGAATTTTGGGGTTACCGGAGGTGCAGAAGCATGGTCAGATACTACTGTTAATTACTCAGGCGTTGTTGGGGTAAGATTTTATCCTTTGAAGAAAATCTTTTTGCGAGCCAGGGGGTTAATAGGAGTAAATGAAATATCCGCAGGAGCCGGATTTAGTATCTTCCTTAACGAGAGGTGGTCTGCTGAGGGTATGCTTGATGCCTATACAAGTGGAAATGTTGCTGCAAGGATTGGCATAAGTTATCTGCTTGCGAAACAAAAAAGACATCAACCGTTGTGACAGGTATTACGTTAACAAATAAAAAAAAGAAATATGAAAAGAGGACAGGTAATTGTGGCGATGGTTTTTTCATCTTTCTTAGGTGGTCTGATTGCAGTTTTTCTAATGCTACACTTACTTCCTCAAACAAATTCAACTAACGTCAGGCCGCAATTCGAATCCATAGAAAAAAGGCAGCAGGTAAATTATCCTTATAAGTTGCCTGAAATCAATGTACCTGAAAACCTCGACTTCACATTTGCTGCTAGTCAGGTCATTCCCGGGGTGGTACATATAAAAGCATTATATAGCTCGGGGGAATATAGCTCTAATCCTATGAATGGATTTTATCATAATCCTGCAAGATCTTCGGGCTCCGGAGTTATTGTTTCTGATAATGGATATATAGTTACCAATAATCATGTAATCGAAGACGCCGAGGTAGTGGAAGTAGTTTTATGGGATAATCAAAGCTATAGGGCAAAAATAATTGGCATTGATCCGACTACAGATCTGGCACTATTAAAAATTGATGCTGAAAACCTTCCTTTCGTGAAATATGGGAGTTCTGATGATGTCATGCCCGGCGAATGGGTGTTGGCAATCGGTAATCCTTTTGAGCTTAATTCTACAGTTACTGCAGGTATCGTTAGTGCCAAGGCGAGGAATATAGGCATATTAAAAACTAAGAACGATCTGCAGATTGAATCATTTATTCAAACAGATGCAGCTGTAAATCCTGGTAATAGTGGCGGAGCACTTGTGAATTTAAATGGTGAATTGGTAGGTATCAATACTGCAATAGCAACACCCACCGGCACATATGCAGGATATTCATTTGCGGTGCCCGTAAGCCTGGTAAAGAAAATTATGGATGATCTCTTGCTTTACGGAAAAGCACAGCGCGGTTTATTAGGGATAAGAATTAATGATGTTAATGCGCGTACAGCGAGGCAATTTGACCTTACTACCACTACTGGTGTATTTGTCACTTACGTAAATGAAAGTAGTGCTGCAGAAGATGCCGGTATAATGTCAGGCGATGTTATATCGGCTATAAATGATGTTGAAGTAAGGAATGTCTCAGAGCTTCAGGAGATGGTTGCCCGTTATCGCCCCGGAGATGAGGTATCAGTAACAGTTTTGAGAGGTGATAAAGAGTTTGAAGTTGATGCGGTATTGAAAGATTTTGAAGGAAAGGGAGAAATTACCACCAGAGTTTATGAGAATAAAATTGAAGGTGCTTTATTTGAAGATATAACCTCTGAAGAACTGACGGAGTATGGAATAGGTGGCGGAGTAAAATTTAAACAGGTTTCTGAGGGCCTATGGAAAGAAGCGGGAATTAAAGAAGGGTTCATTATAACAAGTATTGATAAGATCAGGATCAATGATATCGCGGATTTAAATCGCATTCTGGAAGTGAAAAGCGGCAGTTTTCTTGTAGAAGGCATTTATCCTGATGGTGAGGAGGAAGTTTACGGCGTAAACTGGTACTAAAGATTCATTCCTAACTGATATATATTTTTATCTTTGTGCCTCACCCACAAATATTCATTTATGGATAAAGAAAAATTTGGAATTACGGAAGCCTTAAAAATCCTGGACATTAAAGAGGAAAATCCCGGTGTGAGCACTGGAAAAGACTGGCTAAATTCAAAAGGAGAACTTATTAAATCCAACTCACCTGTAGATGGTGCCTATATTGGCGGTGTTTACGCTGCGGGAGAAGAAACTTATAATCAGGTAGTGGTGAAGGCACAGCAGTCATTTGAAAACTGGCGTCTATGGCCTTCTCCTAAACGTGGTGAGGTCGTTCGTAAAATAGGTGAAGAATTAAGAAAATATAAAGAACCCCTTGGTAAGCTGGTTAGCTATGAAATGGGCAAGTCATATCAGGAAGGTCTTGGTGAAGTACAGGAAATGATTGATATCTGTGATTTTGCTGTAGGGCTTTCACGTCAGCTTCATGGATTGACCATGCATTCGGAAAGGCCTGATCACCGGATGTATGAACAATATCACCCTATCGGAATAGTTGGAATTATTACAGCATTCAATTTTCCTGTTGCCGTTTGGGCCTGGAATACCATGCTGGCCTGGGTATGTGGTGATGTTTGTATCTGGAAACCTTCAGAAAAAACGCCTTTATGCAGCATTGCCTGTCAGAAAATAATTAGCCGTGTATTTGAGGAAAATGATGTCCCAGAAGGCGTATCATGTGTTGTCAATGGTGATTATAAGATAGGAGAGTTGATCTCTAGTGATACAAGAATAGCTTTAGTATCGGCAACAGGTTCTATTAGGATGGGAAAGAAAGTCGGTGAAGCTGTTGGTGCAAGGCTAGGCAAATCCCTGCTAGAATTAGGAGGTAACAATGCAATCATAATTTCAGAAAATGCAGATTTGAAGATTGCTATAACAGGGGCAGTATTCGGTGCGGTAGGGACATGTGGACAACGCTGCACAAGCACAAGGAGGCTTATTATCCACGAAAGCATATATGATACAGTAAAGGAGAAACTGGTAAATGCATATAAACAATTACGTATAGGTAATCCGCTTGATGAAAAGAACCATATGGGCCCATTGATAGACAAGGATGCTGTTAATTTTTATCTTAAAGCCCTTGATGAAATCAGAAAAGAAGGAGGAAAGATTATTACCGAAGAGGGTGTTTTGGAAGGAGAAGGTTATGAAAGCAGTTGTTATGTAAAACCTGTTATCGCTGAAGTGAGAAATGAAATGGAGATAGTACAGGAAGAAACCTTTGCACCTATTCTTTATATCATGAAATATTCTACTCTTGAGGAGGCCATTGCTTATCAAAATGGTGTTAAACAGGGGCTTTCAAGCTCTATTATGACCACGAATTTAAGGGAGATGGAGCGTTTTCTGAGCCATGCAGGTTCAGATTGCGGTATCGCCAATGTAAATATCGGAACAAGCGGAGCTGAGATTGGAGGCGCTTTTGGTGGTGAAAAAGAAACAGGAGGTGGCAGAGAATCCGGTTCTGATGCATGGAAGGTTTATATGCGCAGACAAACCAATACCATTAATTATGGAACTGATCTTCCTCTAGCCCAGGGAATAAAATTTGAACTGTAATTTAAATATCCCTAGAGATTTATTTATTTTTTCTTAAAACTACATTATTTACAAAAAAGTCATCTTATATTACAGGGTGACTTTTTGTTTTTATACATATTTGTAAAACCAAAACACGGAGCTTATATTTATCATATTATTAAGATAATTGACTGTGGAAAACAAGTACAACTCTGTAATGCTCATTGATGATAATGAGATTGACAACCTGATCAATCAAAAAATGATTGAGGCTGCTAATATCAGTGAGCGGATTTATACCCATACTGGTGCAAGAAGTGCTATTGAATTTTTAAAGAATCTTGAGCAGTTAGGTGATATGACACCGAAAATACTCCCTGATGTAATATTTCTGGATATTGATATGCCTTTAATGGATGGGTTTCAATTTCTCGATGAATTTGAAAAACTTTCCGACAGGATCAGAAATAAATGTAAAATTGTGATGCTAACCTCCAGCATCAATCCTCAGGATGTGAATCGTTCGAAAGAATATCCTTATGTAAAAAAATATATAAATAAGCCTTTGAGTCAGGAAAGCCTGGATCAGCTTAATGTATAATATTTTTAAATACGCTCCAAAGCAGTAAAGAATTTTTCATCCAGTTTTAATAATCTGGTAGGAGTAAAATAAGGCTTGTTTACCTGCTTTATTTTATCAACTACATAATCCGGGTTTTCCGGTTTTCCTTTCTTGATGCTGCTGGTCTGAACACGTAATAATTTTATCAGGCTTACCAGGTGCTCACAATTTTCCTTACCGATTATCCTTATTTGTCGTTGGATGCTGTTAATAAGCTGAGTGAAAAGGTCAAGATCCTGTTTTAAGGCATATTGCAAGGCTAAAAGCACCTTTATCTCTAACTGAACAAGTGGATTCTTTTTAAGCCCGGGTTCATTTAGCAAGTTGTTAAACCAGCGTGCGGATTCATTATATTCACCGACATAAAAGGCAGTAAGCCCTCTGTAACAATGGTATACTACAATTTCTCCAAGAGCATTTTGATCAATTTCATAATCTTCGAAAAGAGCTATATTTTCCTGATAAAGCTCATCCTCTGTATTACTTCTTAGATGCCTTTCCAGCTTTGAAATTAAAAAACGCGAAGGAAAAGTATAAGTAGCATAGTTGTTCAGCAGATTGCCAACGGCATCATTAAGCTCTTCAAAATATTTTTCTGCTTTCCTGTAAAGCTTGTAATGATTATAGTATTCAAATTTCAGGAATTCAAACAGCAGGTTGAGGTGATAGTAAATACTATCCATGCTATAAGTATTAAAGGTATTTTCTACCTTATCAAGAATATCTTCTATAGGCTCAAGGTCTTCATCTAGAGACTCTTCAGGTTCAACAAACAGGCGATGGAATATTTCCATGCAGCTTTGGAATACAAACAATCGATGAGATTCATAAAGTGCGCTTACATTTCTCATCTCCCTTAGTAAAAGAGAAAGCTCCAGTTTTTCCGTGCTGTCACCCGATAAAAAATAGCTGCTGTATTTCTTAAAATATTCAGCCAAAAGATCTTCTGCTTTATCCGTGGCCAAAGTATATGCTACATGGCGGTTATAAAGCTGCTTATAATTGAAGTAGTCAGGTGAGTTGATGTTGATCTTCTTTAGTGACTTATATATCACTGTTAGCTCGTTAGATAGATCATAATCTAACAACTCTTTTTCCAGCTTCTTTAGAGTGGCAACAGCTATGGCTCTTTTTTTCGTAAAGAGGATCTCATTTATATTGGCAACTTTTCTAAGGATATCTGTACGAGGGCTCTCCATCTGTTGCAGCAGATATTCTTCGATCTTTTGGTTTAATCGGGAACGGAGTGTATAGTAAGCATTGGTATTTACATCTAGCTCCTCCATGATTTTCTTATCACTTACCTGCTTTTCGCGCATAGCCCTCAGGAGGTAAGCGGATTTCTCTGCACTACTTTCAATAAGAAGATTATAGATATTATTGTAATCGTTCTCTGAAAGTTGTTTAATGATGTTTTTTAGTTTGGCCATACAAGCGGTTTACCAACGTGTTGATTTGCTTAAAGTTAAACAAACTTAAAAATATGAAAAATTTTATTATCTCCTATTAAATATAAGAAGATGTAAATTTAAATATAGTAAATAGTTAACTATATTTGCATCACAAAATGGGGCATTAGCTCAGCTGGCTAGAGCGCTACGCTGGCAGCGTAGAGGTCATCGGTTCGACTCCGATATGCTCCACAAATAAAGGTCGTCCAAATAAAATTTGAGACGACTTTTTTTATTTTGCATAAGCCACACTTCTCATCTCCCGGATCACCGTAACTTTAATTTGTCCCGGATACTGCATATCCTTTTCAATTTTCTGTGAGATATCAAAAGAAAGCTGCCCTGCTTTTTCATCAGTTACGTTTTCTGCATCAACAAGTACCCGTAGTTCACGGCCAGCCTGTATTGCATAACATTTATTTACGCCGTCAAAGCTTAGGCCAACCTCCTCAAGCTCTTTGAGACGTCGGATATATGATTCCATCACTTCACGCCTTGCGCCCGGCCTTGCGCCTGAAATAGCGTCACATGCCTGTATGATAGGGCTTATCATGTGTGTCATTTCTATCTCATCATGGTGAGCTCCTATAGCATTACATACAGAAGGATGTTCTTTATATTTCTCAGCGAGCTCCATACCTAATATAGCATGGGGTTTTTCCGCTTCTTCAGGCCATACCTTACCGATATCATGTAACAGTCCTGCTCTTTTTGCCAGTTTAGCATTAAGTCCCAATTCGGCAGCCATTGTAGCACAAAGGTTAGCCACTTCACGGCTATGCTGTAAGAGGTTTTGGCCGTATGATGACCTGAAACGCATACGGCCGATCATTCGGATAAGTTCCGGGTGCAGGCCATGTATCCCCAGGTCAATAACGGTACGTTCTCCTATTTCTATTATTTCGTCTTCTATATTTTTTGCTGTTTTGGCAACAATCTCTTCTATACGTGCAGGGTGGATTCGGCCATCCACAACCAGGCGGTGAAGGGATAACCTGGCAATCTCTCTCCTTACAGGATCAAATCCTGATATAATAATTGCTTCCGGAGTGTCATCAACAATAATTTCAACTCCTGTTGCTGCTTCAAGGGCACGTATATTACGACCTTCGCGACCGATAACCTTACCTTTAATATCATCACTCTCGATATTAAAAACAGAAACGCAATTCTCAACGGCATGCTCCGTAGCGGTACGTTGTATGGTGTCGAGAACTATTTTTTTAGCTTGTTTTGTTGCAGTCAGTTTTGCTTCTTCAAGGATGTCTTTAATTGAAGATGAAGCTCTTGTTTCCGCTTCACTTTTCAGAGATTCTATTAGCTGCTCACGTGCTTCATCAGCGGTTAAATTGCTGATCTTTTCAAGGATATTTACCTTTTGCTCATTGAACTTATCCAGCTCCTGCTTCTTCTTATTAACTATTTCAAGCTGTGTCTGAAGTTTTTCTTTAAGCTCTTCAATTTCTGACTCCTTACGCTTTACCTGCTCAAATTCTTTTGAAATATGCTGCTCGCGTTGTTTAAGCTTGTTTTCGTTTGTGATGAGGAGGTTTTTTTTACGAGTAGTTTCCTCCTCAAATTCAGCTTTGAGCCTAATGAATTTCTCCTTAGCCTCAATTATTTTGTCTTTTTTAATGTTTTCAGCTGCTATTTCAGCTTCTTTCAGGAAGGTTTTTGCCTTTTCCTCAATTTCTGCTTCCTTGCCTTTTAAGGAGCGAGAAAATAAAACTCTTCCGACTAATATGCCGATCCCCAGTGAAACGAGACCTACGACTAAAATTATTGCTATATCCATGACTGTTTTAAATTTATGGGAGATATATCTCCGTCAATCAGGGACAGCGGAAGCCAGAGGAAAAATTAGATTCTTATAGGGATTGGCTGATTAGATTATTCAAATAACTGACTTTTTCAATTACATCTTCATCTGTTGAGGATTTACTTTCCTCACTTTGCAATTTATCAACAAGGCTGTCGAAAGCAACCATAGCCAAAAGATCCTGTTTATCATCAATCCCAAATTGTTCCCGGTACGAGCGGATCCTTTCATTTATTATCTTGCCTGCATTTCTCACACGTTGTTCATCCTCTACCTTTACTTTCATTGGGTATTCTCTATCGGCAATTTTTATTTTTATTGAAAGCTCGTCCATAAGGAAATATCTATCTGCTCAAATGAGCAATACACTTATCAATTTCTTTTATATAAGTATCTATTTTCTTTTTCAGCTCAGAGTTTCCGTTATCCTCTGAATTTATGTTATCTACAATTTTACTAATTTTAATTTGATTTTGAAAGTGATTAATTTGCTCCTCTTTAGTTTTGATCACCGACTTTAACTCCTGATTTTCAATCTTTAAAAAGGAGACTTCGTCTTTTAAAGATTTAAATTCTCCTAAAAGTATTTTTATCTTACGCTCAAGCGATTGCAGATTACTTTTAAGCTGGTCCTGGTCTAACATACTATTATTGCCTGATCAAAGCGCCTGATTCCTGCTCGTAAGCCTGCATCAGCCGGTTCATTGTTTTATCTATTTGTTTATCTGTTAATGTCTTTTCAGGGTCTTGTAGAATAAAACCTAGAGCATAAGCTTTTTTATCTTTCTCTACTTTTTCCCCTTCATAAACATCAAATGCAAATACACGCTTCAGAAGCTTGCCGGCTGTCCTTTCAGCAAGGGACCTTAAACTTTCAAAGCTGGTTTTCTTATCAACTACCAGTGAAAGATCTCTTCGAACTTCAGGGAAACGCGGCACGTCCTCTACCACTATATTATCATTTGTTAGGCTCAAAAGCAAGTCCCAATCAAGATCTGCATAAAAAGTTTCTTGTTTAATATTCAATAACTTAAGATAGGCAGGTTTAACTTTTCCTAGAAGACCAATAGTATAATTCCCCGTTTTTAGTTCCAGTGCATATTCAAAGGGATCTTTTGCAATTTGCTCCTTTGTTATTTCCAGGCGTACGAGTTTATCCAACACTTTATAAACTGATCCTGCAAGATCATAAAATGTATAGGGAGAGATAGTTTGCCAGTGTTCTTCTCCCGATTTTCCTGTTAGCCAGCAGGCGAGGCGATATTTTTCTTCATACTTACCTTCTTTTTTGAAATAAGTTTTTCCAAACTCAAAAAAGCGAAGGTTTTTGCGCTGCCTATTGATATTATGAGCGATTACTTCCAGTCCGTTGAAAAGCAACGACTGACGCATGACACCAAGATCTTCCGAAAGCTTATTGATGATCTCTACCTGTTCGTTCGCATTTATACTTTCAAGCTTCTCAGCATAAACAGGCTTTGTCAGTGAGTTAGTGATGATCTCATAGAATCCGTTATCCACTAACAGGTCCGTCACCTCGCGCTGAATTTTATCAGGAGAATTTATTGGAAAATCGGCAATATAGGTAGTGCTGGCATGTTCCGGCAGCTCTACATTATTAAAGCCATAGATACGTAAAATTTCTTCAATAATATCGGCTTCTCGGGTTACATCTACGCGATAAGGCGGTACAATGGCGGTAAATGAACCTTCAGTGACATCAGTGGTTTTTATCTCCAGGTTATTAAGGATTGACAGGATTTCTTCTTTATCCAGCGCCTTTCCGATCAGTCTATGGATATTTTTAAACTTTACATTTACTTCACGATCCTGTATAGGTGAAGGGTAAATATCAATGATATCTGAAGATATTTTTCCCCCGGCAATTTCCTGAATAAGTAAGGCTGCTCTTTTCAAAGCATAAACTGTTATGTTAGGATCAGTGCCACGTTCATAGCGGAATGAAGCATCTGTTTTCAGTTGATGATACTGTGCGGTTTTCCGAATGTAGTCCGGCGAAAAATAGGCGCTTTCTAAAAATATGTTTGTAGATTCTTCTGTGATGCCGGATTTAATCCCTCCAAAAACCCCGGCAATACACATTCCTTCCACCTCATTACAGATCATCAGGTCCTCAGCCTGCAATTCGCGCTCTTCCTCGTCGAGGGTTGTGAATTTTGATCCGGCAGGCATTGTTTTCACGATCACTTTGGCACCGGCAATTTTGTCCGCATCAAAAGCATGAAGTGGTTGGCCAAGTTCATGAAGCACAAAATTTGTAATGTCAACGATATTGTTAATAGGAGTTAAACCTATGGTCAGCAACCTGTTTTTAAGCCAGTCAGGGGAATCTTCAACTTTTACACCGGATATGGTGACACCGGAATATCTTGGACATGCCTCATGATTTTCCACAGCTACAGAAATAGCCTTTCCATCAGCTCCCTTCTTATAACTTTCAATAGAAGGCCAATTTACATCTTTTCCTAATAAAGCTTTTAAATCACGCGCTACACCTATATGTGAGGCCGCATCTGCGCGGTTAGGTGTTAACCCTATTTCCAAAAGATAATCGGATGATAAATTGAAGACTTCACGTGCAGAGGTACCTACAGGAAGATCTGTATCAAGTACCATTATGCCAGAGTGATCCGTACCCATACCGATCTCATCTTCTGCACAGATCATCCCCTCCGAGGCTTCACCTCTAATTTTTGCTTTTTTTATAAAAATAGGGTCATGATCAGCAGGATATAGAGTACTGCCAACCGGAGCAACAATAACTTTTTGTCCGACAGCAACATTAGGCGCACCACAAACTATCTGTTTTAGCTCGCCTTCACCAGTATCAACTTTTGTAATTCTTAATTTATCAGCATTTGGGTGTGACCAGCATTCTTTCACCTCGCCTAATACCAATCCTTCCAGTCCCCCTTCTACAGGTTCCACCTTTTCAAGGCTCTCCACTTCCAGTCCACAGTCGGTTAACTGGTCAGCTATTATGTCGGGTGATTCGGGAAGGTCAATATATTCCCTAAGCCAGTTGTAGGATATCTTCATTTTCTGAATTTCTCGTATTGAACCAACAAAAATATAGAAATCGAAGCACCCTTTAACCCTATTCGTAGTTTTTTTCTCCCGCTTGTATAGGAACTATCAGAAGGTTTTCTTTCGGAGGTAAGGGGCAGCTGAACTCTTCGTTATATGCACAATAGGGATTATAGGCATTATTAAAATCCAGGAGCACCACCACTTCTTTTGGATTATGTTTTATATCAAGATAGCGACCCGCCCCATAAGTCTGGTCGGCGCTGGTAGCATCTCCAAAAGGAATGAAGAGATTACCTTCATCTTCAGATCCATCAGCCAGTTCTAAAATGAGCAAGCGGTTATTTTCATCATGTAGTTCAAATTCAGCATACCCATACTTGCGGTATCTCATTTGTTTGTTATCGCTTGTGGGCAATAGCATTATTTCCTCTACCTCAACAGGATCAAAGCGGGCCATTACTTTATAGGCCGGATCAGGTTCAAAATATTTTAAACCTTTATACTCCCTGTTCTTAAATGGGGATTCTCTTGAGGAGCGCATAAACTGCTCTTTATCCTCTCTTTCTTTTGTAATTCTTTCTTTATACTCGGCTTCTGTCTCCCCACCTGAAAATGAATAGATCAGTATGATAAAGGACACAGACCCTATTATTAACCAGATTATTGATTTACTACTCATAATATTCCCTCATCAGCAAAGCTGTAATATTTGTCATCTGTAAAGATAACATGATCGAGGACAGGAATGTCCAAAAATTTTCCGGCTTCTTTCATTTTATTTGTCAGCTGCCGGTCTGCCTCGCTGGGATTAATATTTCCGGAAGGATGATTGTGTACAAGGATGATACTGCTGGCAAGATAGTCCAGTGCTTTTTTAAAGATCATTTTCGGGTCGGCTACAGTCCCGGATACTCCGCCTGATGAAACAGGCTGTCGTGCAATCACCTGATTGCTCCTGTTTAGGATTACCACCCAAAACTCTTCGTGAGACAAGTCCAGAAGAAAGGGCCTCATGAGCTCATAAACATCTTTTGAGCTGCTTATTTTCGGTTTCTTTTCCGGTAAAGTATCTTTCCTCCGGCGGCCCAGCTCCAGTGCGCTGACAATAGTAATTGCCTTGGCCTCACCAATGCCTTTAAATTTCATCAGGTCATGCACCGACAGTCGTGCGAGGCGATCAAGGTTATGTGAATTTTGGCTAAGGATAAGTTTTGCAAGATCTACTGCGCTGAGTGATGCAGAGCCGCTTCCAATGAGGATGCCTATAAGTTCGGCATCAGATAATGCTGCTTTTCCCTTTAAAAGCAGCTTTTCACGTGGACGGTCTTCTTCCGCCCAGCTCTTTATTGATAAATAGGTTGACATGGACGTAAAAAACCGAAAAAAAATCTAAAAATAAAAATGCCCTGCCAAAACTGACAGGGCGCCTTTTAATTTTTTTATCTGCTTAAAGCAGTATCAACCAAGCTTACTTACATGCTTTGCTAACTTTGATTTATGGTTAGCAGCTTTGTTTTTGTGTATGATGTTCTTTTTAGCCAGTTTGTCCAGCATAGAAGATACTTTATTGAAAAGCTCCTGAGCCTCAGACTTATCAGTAGTTTCCTTTAACCTCTTTATGAAGGTCCTTGTAGTTTTATGCTGATAACGGTTTCTCAGTCTTTTGGCCTCGTTAGACCTGATTCTTTTGATAGCTGATTTATGATTTGCCATATCTGTTATCTAATTCTCTCCCTAATTTTTCAGTCTGCAAATTTAAGGGTAAAAATTGTAATTACAAAAATATGTTTATTTATTTGTAAAATAATGAAGCAGTTAACCTACCTTTTTTTGATAATAATATGCTGTTCTTTCAGTAATATCTACTGGGGGTTTTATGGTCATAGATTAATAAATCGCCAGGCTGTATTCTCTCTGCCGCCGGAAATGGCCTTTTTTTATAAAAAACACATTACTTATATCTCCGAACATGCTGTTGATCCCGATAAGAGGCGTTATGCCATAAAAGAGGAGGCCCCACGTCATTATATTGATCTGGATGAATATGGAGATAGTGCTATTCACAAGCTTCCAAAGTACTGGAATAAGGCCGTAGAGTTCCTGTCGGAGGATACTTTAATGAAATATGGCATTGTGCCCTGGCATGTGCAAACTATGAAATATCGGTTAACAGCGGCTTTTATAAATAATGATGTGCAAAAGATACTGAAGTACTCTGCGGAAATTGGTCATTATATTGGGGATGCACATGTGCCTCTACACACCACAAAAAATTACAATGGCCAGCTGACGAATCAGGTTGGCATCCATGGGTTGTGGGAATCAAGGATCCCGGAGCTTTATGCACATAAATATGATATGTGGATAGGAAAGGCTGCCTATATTGAAGATACACAGCAAAAAATATGGGAAGCTGTAAAAGGTGCAAATGATGCCCTGGATTCTGTACTGCTTTTTGAACAACAGGTAAGGAATACTTTGCCTCAGGATAAGTGGTATGGATTTGAGCAGCGAGGCGCAGGCATGACAAAAGTGTTCAGCCAGGAGTATGTAAAAAGATATAATGATAAGATGGATGGGATGGTAGACCGGCAGATGCGCAGGGCTATAAAACTTACCGCTGATTTTTGGTTTACCTGCTGGGTGGATGCAGGGCAGCCGGATCTACGTAACATTAATGAGCAGGTTTATATTCAGGATACAGTATATGTTCCTGATCCTGATTTGGAGACGGGGGTACGTGAGCACGAGCATTAGTATTCTCCGAGTCCCTTTCAGGTGACCCGGAGAAGATGGAGGGGTGACTCGGAGAAGATGGGGAGGTGACTCGGAGGAGAAGTGAGGACGAATCAGAGAGAGTAAGGGGTTATGTATCAACCCTATGCGTGAAGGATGGAACGGCCTGTTTGAGACCGCCGCTGACTGCGGGTTTGCCGTCGAGTAGTGACAGCCTGACGGTATTGAGCATTTGAAAAGCTAATTTTATCGACACTTTCTTGCGGAATACCGGCACGCCCAAAATAATATTAGGAGCCAACTCAAGACTAAGGACTACGTACTTAAGACTATTCTTTAGTTTTTTTTGTTTTTATTCATTTACAGGATAGTAGATCTCAGTGATCCAGTTGGTGGTATCTTGCTGCTGTGTAGGGCCTGTTACATAGATCTCATATGGATAGCCCAGGATTTGAAGATTTTTCTGTTCAATAAATTTCTTGACCTTATTATGGGTTTCCAGAAGGTTTTTATAGCTTCCTTTGTGAACTCCTTTTACAGCATAACCTCCGTCAGTTGTGCCATATTGAAAGACACCGTTCGTTACCCGTGGTTCTGATTGTTCGCTAACGATTTGCATTGCAATTACCAATTCTATGACATCCCCGAATGATTGATAGACAGACATTACTTTAGCTGTGTCAGGTGCATGTTCGGCATCTATTTGTTCGGCTATTTTGCCATAAGATTCAGTTATTGTATTACCTAAAAATTCCATATTGCCCGGCTGCACATCGGCCTGCATTCCAAAATATTGTAGAGGGTCTACCTTTAAAACCTCCACTTCTACACCTTCGAATTCAACTTTTTGTAATTTATCTGAGAGAGGAAGATCAACTTCAGGAGTAACAACTTCCTCTTGTTGCTCTTCCTGATCGGGTTTTGTATCGCAGGCAGCAATGATTAATAATATTAAAAAGAATGGGACTAGCTTTTTCATAATTAATTTTAAATTTATAATATTTTGTGGTGTCGTTATTTTAACACGTTTATAAAGTATTTGTTGCTTTAAAAATTGTAAATGATCAAATAAGTAGCTCATTCCCAGATGATTTCAAGCAGGAGCTCTTCATTCCAGATAGTTGTTGCTTTACAGTTGGAAGGTTTTTTTATTCTAACCGTGTTATTTTTTGTTTTTAGCAACTCCTGTTTAATTACCTGATGCTGATCTTCTTTATGAAAAACTGAAACAGAAGGAGAGGTAGTAAAAACCTCATGATTACGTCCTTTTACAAATATTTTATCAAGTTGACTGGTTGAGGGGGTGAATATATTTTTGATATTTGGAATGCCATAGCCGATGTAATTATTTCCGTATGGATAAAGGTGGCTTGCCGAAATTAGTAACTGTTTGATGCTATCAACAGATAGTGTGGAGTCGAGCTCCAAAAGGCATGCTATTACTCCGGTAATTGCAGGGGCGCTAAAGGAAGTCCCCGAAGCTGAGAAGGTACTGATGTCTGGTTTTAGATAGGGGAGGTGCGGTGGCCCTACGGAGCTGAAGGAGGCTTTAAGCCGATGCTTAAAAATTGTTGCCCCCACTGTTATTAATCCGTTGGCATCGGAGGGCACAGATACTACTTTAAAATTATTTATCCCGTCATTCCCGGCAGCGGAAACGATTATCATACCTCTTTTGGCTGCTTCGTCAGCGGCAATTGATAAAATGCTTTTGCCATCGATATCTTTCGGCATATAATTTTCATCCGGATCATCAAAACCTGTAGAATAGCCAAGGGAGGAATTTACCAGCCTTACCCCTTCATTATGTAACCACTCAATTGCAGCTATCCAATTGTCTTCTTCTATTTTGCTTTCATTTGTCGGATGATCTGTATGGGCCAGATAAAATATACTTTCCGTAGCCATACCTATCTGTCGGTCGCCGCTTTTTCCGGCTATTGCTTCCCAAACGCTGGTGCCATGGTCATCCTGGATTTTGCTGTTAAAGCATTCCTGATCTTTGCTGAGAAAGTTTCTGCATGCAGCGATCCTGCCGGACTGAAAAATATGAGAGAGCCACGGGCTTTTTTCCGCTCCCCTGAAACCTCCATCTATCAGGCCTATTTTTATATTTTTGCCGGTTAGCCCCTTGTCAATTAAAACAGTGGCATTCATCTGATGCAGGGCCTGTGCTATTGCAGAAAGCTCAAAGTCACCATAGATGTTATACTCTAAAGCTTTTACAGGTACAATATTTAGGAATTTACAAGATGTTTTAATCTCCTCCAGCTGATTAATACTGGCTGATACAGAGAGTGCATTTAGGAAAATTGAATAAGAAAGTACCTCAACTTCCGCCAATACCGGATAAACGCGTTTAAAATAGTCAGTTTTTTCATCCGTAACATTCGTTTTATATTTGTCAGGCACCTCATTTAAGAACAGCCAGTATTTTTCTGCCTGGCAGTGAAGGCTGACTATAATGAGTACCGGAATTATTAGCTTTTTCATTTAATCCTGTAGCTTTAAATGAGCATCTGTACTAGCTAACAATATACTGAATAAAAGATGATCTGTAAAAAGTAAAATAACTGCACATGAAATACACACCACTAACCAAAGAGGTTTATATAAAAAACAGAGAGAGATTTATAAAAGAACTGGAGCCTAACAGCATTGCGGTATTTAATTCTAATGATATTATGCCCACAAATGCTGATGGGACCATGAGCTTTCGTCAGAATAATGACCTGCTTTATCTTTCAGGTATTGATCAGGAGGAGAGTATCCTTGTAATATATCCCGATTTCCACCACAAGAAGCACCGGGAGATTTTGTTTTTAAAAGAGACGAATGAGCATATTGCCATCTGGGAGGGACATAAATTCACGAAGGAAGAAGCAAGTGAGCTAAGCGGTATTGACACAGTTTTATGGTTATCTTCTTTCAGACAGGTATTCAATACATTAATGGCCGAGGCTGAAAATATCTACCTGAATACTAACGAGCATGTACGTGCTGTGGTAGAAGTGGAAACCCGTGATACCCGTTTTATAAAATGGTGTAAGGATCACTACCCGTTACACAACTATCATCGTGTTGCTCCTATCATGCATAAGTTAAGGGCTATTAAATCTGAGGAAGAAATAGGTGCTTTACAAACAGCATGTGATATTACTGCTGCGGCATTTGATAGGGTGTTGAAATTTGTAAAACCGGGTGTAATGGAATATGAGATAGAGGCAGAGTATATTCACCAGTTTATTCGCAGCAGATCAAGAGGATTTGGTTATACCCCGATCATTGCCTCTGGGCGAAATGCTTGTGTATTACATTATATTGATAACAGTGCCCAATGTAAAGACGGCGATATCTTATTAATGGATGTAGGTGCCGAATATGCAAATTATAGCGCTGATCTTTCACGTTCCATACCTGTAAATGGAAAATATACCAAAAGGCAAAAAGATGTGTATAATGCTGTGTTACGTGTGCAGCGGGAATCGATGAAAATGCTTCAGCCTGGAAATGTTATTCATGAATATCATGAAGAGGTGGGTAAACTGATGGAAAAGGAGCTTTTAGATCTTGGTTTGCTGGATAAAACTGATATTAAAAACCAGGATAAGGAAAATCCGGCTTATAAAAAATATTTTATGCATGGTACCTCCCATCATCTTGGTCTTGATGTACATGATGTAGGCAATATTTACCGAAAGATGGAGCCGGGAATGGTATTTACCGTTGAACCAGGTATTTATATTTTAGAGGAAAGCTTAGGGATAAGGCTGGAGAATGATGTGGTTATTACGGAAAATGGTCTTAATGATCTTATGGGGAAAATTCCTATAGAGGCTGATGAGATTGAGGATATTATGAATTCATAAATTGAGCGGGACGCTCAAAAATAAATTGTCTTAGCGAGACGCTAAGACCATATTTTATTTAATACAAAAGAGGCTGCTTATTTAAGCAGCCTCTTTTGTATTCACCCTCACCCTCTCACCCCCCCACTAATCGTAGCGTCCCGCTACGATCTTTTTTTTCTGAGCGTCCCGCTCAATTTGCATTTTCTTCCTTTTATAGTATTTTTATTTGAAAAAGCAGTCAACTACCATGGGGAGAAAATATGCCTTTCACGATCACGATAAACTATATTTTGTAACATTTACAGTAGTCAATTGGATAGATATATTTACGCGTGATGTCTACCGGGAGATCTTTTACAACAGTGTCAGGTATTGCCAAAATAAAAAAGGGCTGGAGGTTTATGCTTATTGTATAATGACCAATCATATACATCTGATTGTCGGGAAAAATGGAGCTCTCAATCTTTCTGAAATTGTGAGGGATTTAAAAAGTTTTACTTCCAGGGAAATAAGAAAAACAATTGAAAATAATTCCTTTGAAAGCAGAAGCAAATGGATCATGTGGATGATGAAGAGTATCGGAATTAATAATAAACGGAATAAAGATTTTCAATTTTGGTTTCAGCATAACCATCCAATAGAACTATCAACAAATTATATGATGGAACAGCGATTAAATTATATCCACAACAATCCTGTTAAAGCTGGTTTTGTTGATGATCCATGTGCCTGGATACATAGTAGTGCGCGTGATTATTACGGAATAGGGAAAGGAGAAATTGATTTGATAATGATTGGGTGAATTGAGCGGGACGCTCAAAAATAAATTGTCTTAGCGGGACGCTAAGACAAGATTTTGGGACGTTAAGAACAGTATTAACAGTATTAGAAAATTAGAAAAGGCTGCTTTAAAAGCAGCCTTTTCTAATTTATGTATAAAAATTTAATTAATCCCAAATTCTTCTATACTCTGGCTGAAGCTTTCGTTCTTCCATTTCATCCGAAGACTCAGAAGGCGAAAAATCATTTCTCCGCTCCTTTTTTACTGTGTTTTTAACAAAAACCCTTTTAAATTTATATTTAAAGTTGTTACTCCAATCATCAATTTGATCAGATTTTTCTTTCAAAAATCTTCCTAAAATAAATAATGCCAGAGCTAAATAAATAATTGTTAATATAGTTACAAACATAGCTCTCTCTTTTTAAGGTTCACAAAATAATTAATTGAGTATCTTAGGTAATAACCCTCAATCTCACTTATTATTGTTTCAAATGAAGTGCCAATTAACCGGTAATTAATAAAATGAATGAAAAAACCAGTCAATATAACTCTGATAAGGCTCCGGACCCCGTTGGATTATATCCTCATGCCAGAAAAGTTGGCAATCTTTTGTTCCTAAGTGGAGTAGGGCCGAGGAAAAAAGGCCACAAAACGATACCTGGAACCACAGTTGATGCTGATGGCAACGTTGTGGATTATAATATCGAGGAGCAATGTCATTCTGTGTTTGAAAATGTAAAATTAATTTTGGAATCGGCCGGGGCAGACTGGAATGACCTTGTAGATGTGACGGTATTCCTAACTAATATGAAAGCCGATTTTCAGAAATTCAACAAGATATATGCTGAATATTTTTCTGAAAACCGGCCTTGTCGTACTACAGTGGAGGTGAATGCATTACCTACCCCTATAGCTATTGAACTTAAATGTATTGCTGTAATAAGTGATTAAATGATTAAACGGAGAAGCTTTCACCACAACCACAAGTGCGTGATGCATTAGGATTAATAAACTGAAATCCTTTACCGTTTAATCCATCAGAAAAATCAAGTTTGGTGCCTAACAGGTATAGAAGACTCTTCTTGTCGACAAGGATCTTAATACCATTATCTTCAAAGATCTGATCCTCAGGCTTGGTTTCCTGATCAAAAATTAGGTCATACATTAGACCTGAGCATCCGCCACCTTTTACAGCTACGCGAATATTATGCTCATTGCTTTTGCTCTCCTGCTTACGCAGCTCTATAATTCTATTCTTTGCTCTTTCAGTAACTTCTATCATTGCTCGGTTATTTTTACTAAGCTACAGGATTTAATACAACACTAAAAACAGTAATTGTGTTCCTGTCTCGCCCATAATATAATTTATCCAGTGCTTCATGGATATTACGTGCCCGGAAATAGGATGTATGCAGTTCCTTTTCACCATTGGCTATCCACTGAATTGTATAGGAGTTTTCCTGGTCTTTGTATTTTGTAACATATTCCAGCATTTGCTTAAGGGCCTCGATCTTATCGAAACCGGTGACGGAATGAAATAAGAAAGACTGATTATGCCGCGGATTTATCGTAATAAGGTCAAGCTTTACTTTTCCATCCGTATTTTGAAATTCAAAAACCAGCTCATTGGAACTTAATCCAAGGTAATTTTTGATCTCATTTTGAATACGTGCCGATTCAACGTGTTTTTCGCTGGTAGATTCCATAATTTTGGATTGCGTTTAATAATATAAACTTTCGCAAAAATCTAAAAGTTTCCCTTGTTGAGCAAACCATTATCCAAATAGATTATTATTTGTCATGTTGAAGATAGAACATATAGGTATCGCAGTAAAGAATCTTAAAGATTCTAATAAACTTTTTGAATCACTTTTAAACACACCTCCTTATAAGGAAGAAGCGGTTGAAAGTGAGGGTGTCACTACTTCCTTTTTTAAAGTAGGCGAATCAAAAATTGAGCTTTTGGAGGCAACAAGGGCCGATTCCCCTATTGCAAAATATATTGATAAAAAAGGTGAGGGCATACATCATATTGCCTATGAGGTAGCAGATATTGAGAAAGAAATGAAGCGCTTACAGGAAGCAGGATTCCAGCTTCTTAATGAAAAACCAAAAAATGGTGCTGACAATAAACTTGTTTGTTTCCTCCATCCAAAATCAACAAATGGTGTGTTGGTAGAGCTTTGCCAGGAAAAAAGATCTTAATTTTTGCGGGGCCTGTGCTCCCTGTCGTATTGGATTGAGTTATAGTGTTTCAGCTTCTTTTTGCCTTCTCTTGTCTTATAGTAGGGTTTTGGGCCGCAAGAAACACCTATTACTGATGTGACCAAAAGTAGCAGAAACAGTTTTTTAACTCTTCTCATAGCCGGTCTTTTTTTCTGTTTAACCTAAATTAGGCATTTTTGCTGTCTTAAGACAGCTTGTTTCGGTGAACAACAGGTAGACAAGATAAGTTGCATTAAAGAAAGAAAAAAATGGAAAAAAGAACAGAGCTTGGTGAAGTTGGTGAATTTGGTTTAATAGAAAGGCTGGGGAAAAATTTCGCGCAGCTTAACCATAAGTCCTCATTAAAAGGAATAGGAGACGATGCAGCTGTGATAAAGGCCAATGATCAGGAGGCACTGGTGATAACTTCGGATATGTTAATTGAAGGGATCCATTTTGACCTTTCATATATGCCACTGCCTCACCTTGGCTACAAAGCCGTAGCTGTAAATATTTCTGATATAGCTGCTATGAATGCCTTGCCGGAGCAGATAATTGTAAGCATCGGATTAAGCAATAGATTTTCAGTAGAAGCAGTGGAGGCTATGTATGAAGGCATAGAGGCGGCTTGTAAACAATATAATGTGGACCTGATAGGCGGAGATACCACCTCCTCATCTTCAGGCCTTGTTATTTCTATAACAGCAGTAGGCCGTGTACATCAGGATAAACTTTCATATCGTACTGGTGCGAAGCCTAATGATATATTATGTGTGACAGGAGATCTTGGTGCGGCATATATAGGCTTACAGGTCTTAGAACGTGAAAAGCAGGTTTTTATGGCTAATCCGGAAATGCAGCCCCAGCTTGATAAGTATGAATATATTGTAGGCAGGCAATTAAGGCCTGAGGCTCGCATGGATATTATTCATGAATTAAGAGATAATCAGATTGTACCTACTTCCATGATTGATATTTCAGATGGCCTTGCATCGGAAATCATTCATTTATCCAGAAATTCTGGTGTTGGTTTTAAAATATATGAAGATAAGCTGCCGCTTGACAAGCAGACTTACGATACGGCCGTAGAATTTAAAGTTGGTCCAACAACAGCTGCTATGAATGGAGGTGAAGATTATGAACTACTTTTTACCATTAACCAGGAAGATTTTGAGAAATTGAAGAAACATCCTGATATTCATTTTATTGGCCACGTTCAGGAGGAAAAAGAAAACATCCTGATCTCTAAAGAAGGTAATGTGCATCCCGTCCAGGCACAGGGTTGGAATCACTTTAAGAAGGGCTGACAGCTACACTATGCTCCTGGTATAGCGGAAGTTTAAGAACAAATACAGACCCTATATTTTCAGTGCTTTCTACAGAAATTAAACCATTATTCATTTCGGTAAACTGCTTACAAAGAATTAATCCCAATCCGGTACCTTTTTCATTATTGGTACCTTTTTGCATAAAATTCTGATTTCTGTCAAATAATTTTGTCAGGTCTTCAGCCTTTATTCCCTGTCCTTCATCTTTAACCTTAATTACAGCATGAGTAGCATTTTTGTAAACTTTCAGGTAAATATTTTTGCCGGGAGGTGTGAATTTTAGTGCATTGGAAACAAGATTACGTATAGTAATAGAGGTCATATTTTCATCAGCATAAATAAAAATATTTTCTTCAACTTCTGAGATAATTTTTATGTTCTTTTTCAAGGCAGTAAGATCATATAAACCAGTTATTTTCTCAAATAAAGTATCGAGGCTGACCTTATGTGGCTGGTATGATATTTCACCCATCTGGGATAAAGACCAGAACAGAGTATTGTCCAGCAGGTCAAGGGATTTAGCTACTGAATTTTTTATATTTACCGCATGTAATTTAATGTCTTTTTCATCAAGTGTATCGAAATGATCTACGAGAATTCCCAGGAATCCTTTTAAAGTTGTTAATGGTGAGCGCAAATCATGGGATAATATTGAAAAAATAAAATCTTTTTTCTTGTTTAGCCGTGCGAGTTCTTCTTTTGATTCCTTAAGCTCACGGGTACGCCGTTCTATTTCCTTTTCCAGGAATGACTTGATGGCCTTATTTTTCTTCATACTGCGCCTGTATGAAACTGAGATCAGGCTAAAGATAATTGCACCAAGTAATAGCCCTACCCACCAGGATTTCCACCATCGGGCGGTTATCACCACCGGGATTGACGCATATTCTTTTGAAATTGAGCCGTCAGGTGCTACCGATTTAACCTGAAAAACATACTTTCCCGGTTTTAAACCAGTATATGTAGCAGAATGGTCACTATTGTAGATCCACTCTTGATCGTAGTTTTCGAGCTTATAATAGTATTTATTTTTTTCTGGTTGTGAAAAATTATTGCTGGTAAACTTGAAGCTTAAATAATTTTGATCATAGTTCAGCAGAAGCTGATCTTTATTTAACAAACTGAATGTAGGATTTTTTAATGCACCCTCTTCAGAAAATTGATTGATGATATCCACATATAATAAAACCGGTTTTGAATGAAAATTAGTAGTAGTAAACATTTTATCAGGAAAGAAAATATTCAACCCTTCAATTCCGCCAAAAACAAATTCGCCTCTTTTGGTTTGTGCATAAGCAAGACGATTAAATTCTTCCCCCTGAAGCCCATTATCCCTGTCGTAATTATAAAAATTTTCATTCTCAGGATTATATCTGCTAATGCCATGATTTGTGGAGATCCAAAAAAATCCCCTGCTATCTCTAAGACTCGAGTAGATAGTGTTATCAGGAAGCCCATTATTTTTGGTGTATCTTGTCATACTTCCTTTTAATTCCGGATCTGTAATATCAAGAATATATAAACCACCCTGGAATGTGCCTATGTAAAGCTTATTTTCATACCTGATCAGAGAAAGGATCATATGATTAGTAGTGTCCCCTTCATCTGATGCACTTACTATTCTTCTTGAATAAAACTCATTTGTTTTTGGATTATACTTCACTAGCTCACCCATGCCCCCAATGAAAATATCATCATTATCTTTTAATAAAGTTCTTGCACCGCCTTTTAAAGTATTTAATTTATCATCCGGATGAGGACCTAAAACACTGCTCTTGCCGTTTATTATGTTATAAATATTAACATAACCTCTGGTTAAATATAGTAATTGAATTGAGTCATAAAGAAGGACCTGCCTGATGCGGTGATCAAAACTAATTTCAGGTGTAGAAAGTAATTGAAATGAGCGATTAATTTTATTAAACCGGACCAGGCCATGACTGGTGCCAATGAGAATGTTACCTGTCGCAAAAGGATCCTCAGTAAAGGAAAATGGAACAATACGGTCAGCTACTTTTAATTTTATAGGAACTCTTTCTATCGTTTTTCTTGCCGAATCAATGATATTAATTACCCCGTCATCAGATCCTATCAGTAATTCTTCATCTTTACCCTCATAGACAGCTCTTATAAGATCAGAACTGAGAGATTTAATATTCGAAGGATCATGGCTAATATGGCTGAAGTATCTTTTATGATGATCATATTTATTTATACCAGCTCCTGTTCCGATCCATATTATGCCTCCATTACATTTAAATAATACCTTGGCCCTGTTACTGCTTAATGATCCTTTTTTGTAATAATTTTTTTCAAATTGCAGGATTTCATTTTTATTATTTAAAAGATAAATACCACTTCTTTCAGTCAGGACCCATAAATTACCTTCATGAAAATAAATAAAATTTATATTATCATTGATCAGGTCAGGGGTATAAGTTTTATCTACTCTTTGAGACTTAAGATTATATCTGTAAACATGTAACTGTGTTGCTATCCATAACTGATCCTGATTCTTTACAAGGCTAATTATGTTATCATCTGTTTCCGGGATTTTTATGACCTTAGAAGTGGCTGAATCACTATAAATTACCACCCTTCCTTTACTGCCTACATAAAGCGTATTTTTTTCCTGAATAATAGAATAGGGAGGATCTCCATTTGAAAAAGGAACCGCTTTTTGATCCTGTTCATCTAAAAAGAATAAACCCTTTCCTTTGGATAAAAAACCAACCTTATTCTGGAAAAAAAATAGCTGATCAATTTCATAGGCTGATAAACTGTCTTTTATATATTTTAAATCAGAATAATCATTTTTCATTTTTACTATGCCCCTTTTCTCTTTCAAAGAGGCATAGATGAAATTGTCCGGGCCGGCTAATATTGATGAAACAGCTCGTTCCTTTACAGCCTGTAAATTGATATAATCATTTAAATTTAAAATATTATAGCCATCAAAACGATAGATGCCATTATTGCTGGCAAACCACATGAGGCCGGTACTATCCTGTTTAATATCATTAATAGGATTGAAATGTAGTGCGCCGGGAAGAAAAAGGTGCTCAAAATATACATCAGGCTGGTTTAGCTGCTTTTGTGCCCAGCCTAAAAAAGGAAAAGCAAAAAATAAGAGGAGTATTATCCTTTTCACTTTATAAACGTTATTCCCGGTTAATCAATTGGATAGGGAATATAAATAAAATTTGTAAAATCATCATCAATAACGAACAAACAACAGAATTCATCCGGGTCTTTATAGCTTTCTTTAAATGAATCAATTTTTTCTTTGTTTACTATTTCCCTTTCAACAAATTCATCCAGATATGAGGCAGAGTAGTTGAATTCTGTATTAAGATCAGCTTTTGCAATTAACAATGCACCTATTGGCAATTCTATTTTAGAAACAGGGAAAATAGGATATTCGGAAAATCCTCTTTTCCTGATCTGATAGGCAGCTTCTTTAATAACATCAGAAATTTTTACAAAATCCTGGCTTATCTTTCCAAGATATTTTGGGTTTAACTCCGGATCATTTATCATTCTGTAAATTTAGGTTTTATAGAATTTTGATTCCCAAAAGAATATAAAGTATTTTAACGAAAAAAAAATTCCTATGAAAAATATCTTTCTATTGGCATTATTTCCATTTTATTCTGCTATAGCACAAAATGTTGAGGTAAAACCTACAACAGAAAACGAAATTGAGCAGAGCTGGGAGAAACGTGCTGAGTTAGCACAAGCTTCGCTGTTAAAGAATTATCCTGCACGAAATGTTGGCCCAGTTGTACAAGGTGGGAGGATTACCGACCTTGAGGTGATTTCCCCGACCCATTACTTAATTGCTTTTGCCTCAGGTGGGCTTTGGGAAACGAAAGATCATGGGATAACTTTTAATCCTGTTTTTGATGAGAAAGGGGCATTAGGCATTGGTGATTTTGCAATTTCGACATCTGATCCTTCGATTATTTATGTTGGAACGGGAGAAAATAACAGTAGCCGCTCAAGCTATGCCGGCGATGGGGTTTACAAAAGTACAGATGCCGGAAAAAGCTGGGAGCATATAGGTTTAACCAATACACAGCATATAGGTAAAGTGATTATACATCCTCAGGATCCGGATGTGGTATGGATTGCTTCAATGGGAGCACTTTATAGCCATAATGAGGAAAGAGGGGTATATAAATCAACCGATGGCGGGAATACCTGGGATAAAACATTGTTCATCAATGATAGTACAGGAATTATAGATCTTATTATAAACCCGGAAAATCCTAACCAGCTATGGGCTGCAGCATGGGAAAGAACGAGAAAAGCACATCATTTTAAAGGTAATGGTCCTGGTTCGGGAATTTACAGATCTGACGATGGAGGGGAAACCTGGCAGAAAAAAATGAATGGCTTTCCGGAAGGAAATTTTGTAGGGAGAATAGGTCTTGATATTGCTCATAGTGAGCCAAATATTATGTATGCTTTTCTGGACAACCAGGAGCCAGTAGAGAAGGGGGAAGAAATTTCAGAGGCGCAAGAAGGGTTAAAGCTTGGTGATTTCCGGGATATGACCGCCCAGCACCTGCTGAATAATATCAATAATGAATTGCTTAATAAATTTTTAAAGGAGCAGGGTTTTCCCAAAAAATATACTGCGGAGCGTATTAAAGCTAATGTCAGGGAGGGAAAATATACTCCAAGGGAAATAGCAGATTATTTTGGAGATGCAAATGCAGCTTTATTTAATGCTGAGGTAGAAGGTGCGCAGCTTTTCCGCTCTGAAAATGGTGGGGACAACTGGCAGAAGGTTAACTCGTATGATCTTGAGGGGGTATATTTTACTTATGGCTATTATTTCGGAGAAGTGAGGGTTGATCCTAATGATCCGGATAAGGTTTATATTTTAGGTGTGCCTTTATTAAAAACAGCTGATGGTGGTAAAACCTATGCCAGGATTGATACAATAGGGGATGTGCATGTTGACCACCAGGCGTTCTGGATAGATCCGGAAAATTCAAAACATATTCTGCTGGGGAATGATGGAGGTTTATATGAAAGCTATGATGAAGGTGCTAACTGGTTACATATAAATAATATTCCGGCAGGACAATTTTACACGGTCAACTATGATATGCAGCAGCCTTACCATATCTATGGAGGATTACAGGATAATGGCACACTTGCCGGTTCTTCTAAGTCCGTGCCTAATCGTTCAAAACACTGGGAGAGAATCTTTGGTGGCGATGGAATGTTTGTGGCGCCGGACCCTGGAAATCCTGATCTTGTGTATGCAGGTTTCCAGTTTGGTAATTATTACAGGATAGACAGATCAAAAGGAAAAATAAATAAAATCACCCCCCAACATGAAATAGGTGAGGACCAGCTTAGGTTCAACTGGAGAACACCGCTTATCATGAGCTCCCATAATCCGGACATTCTTTATATAGGAGCACAAAAAGTATTTAGAACACTGAATCAAGGCGAAGACTGGACATCTTTGAGTGGTGATCTTACGCAGGATTATCCGCAGGGTAATGTCCCTTTCAGCACTATCTCAAGCCTTGCTGAATCTCCTTTAAAATTTGGGATGCTTTATGTAGGCACTGATGACGGACACGTTCACCGATCAGATGCAGCAGGAGGAGAATGGGTGGAGATCACAAATGGATTACCTGAAGATCTTTGGGTAAGCAGCATTCATCCATCGTCGCATGATGAAAATATTGTATATGTTTCCCTCAATGGCTACCGGTTTGATAATTTTAACACCTATGTATATAAAAGTACAGACAAGGGCGAAACATGGTCATCTTTAAAAGGTAATCTGCCGGAGGTAGTTATTAATGTGATCACTGAAGATCCTGTTAATAAAAACCTGCTTTATCTCGGAACCGATCATGGCACGTATGTGAGTTTTGATGGGGGTAATGTGTGGGAATTGTTTAATAATGCATTAAATGTAGCTTCCTATGATATTAAAGTTCATCCGAGAGAGAATGAAGTTATAGTAGGTACCCATGGCAGGAGTATTTTTGTTGCTGATGTGAAACCCTGGCAGCAGCTAACCGGCGATAATCTGTCGAAAGCTATATTAGCATATGAACCTTCCGCTATCAGGCATTCCGACAGGTGGGGGGAAAGCAGGTATCCTTATACAGACGCATTTAAACCGGCAGTGGATATACAATATTTTACAGCTGGTGCCGGTAAGGTGGAAGTTGAGGTTTATAATCCAAATAATGAGCTGATACATAAGGAAACAATAAATGCTGACAGAGGATTTAACAGGTATGCCTGGAATTTAAAAGGAGGAGTCTACAAAAAGAAGAAACAGGAACCTTCAAATTATATTTCTCCAGGAAAGTATAGGGTTACTCTAAATAAAGATGGAGAATCTTCTTCTGTAACTGTAGAAGTTAAGGAGTAAGATTTTCTTTTTTCCATTGCTCAATATGAGCCACCAGTTGAGGAAAAAAACTTATGAACTCGTTACGGAAGTCTGAATAATGAAGTTTCAGGTCTTCCGTAGCGTGTTCCATATGAGAGATAAAACGGGATCGCCTTGCCAATCCTGCCAGTGCTTGTCCCAGGCCCTCAATTTTGCCATAGCTTACCAGCCAGTCTTGCTTTTCCATATAAGGAAGCACATATCTTGCTTTTTCGGGTAATAGCTCCCAATGCTCTCTTAATAGGGTATAATTACTTCTGGAAAAATCTTCGAGGGCCTGTGGGTGATAATCATTCCAGAGAGCTGCCAAAAAATGATCATAATACATGTCTACAATTACAGCTGAATAATGCCTGTATTTGGGCACCAACCGATGTTTACTTTGACGGACGATATCGTTATCATCGGTGAAAGCATCAATTTCACGATGCATAATTATCCCTTTCTGTACCCCTTCAGGAAAGTCACTTAATTGTGAGCCGCGCAAGAAATCGCCTATAAAATTACCTACAGTAAGGTAAGGATCAGGGTGGCTTAGATACACATGCGCCAAAAAATTCATTCGTTACTAATTTTTGATAGGTTACATAATCTCGATATATTTATCTAAAATAGAAATTCTTTAATGGCCAACCTATCCCAACTTAAATTATTAGTAAATCTTGCACGTGCAGATGGAAAAATTGCTGAAGAAGAGAAGCAGTATATTTTTAATATAGGAATAGCTAATAATGTCGATAAACAGGAAGTGGAGAATATGCTTAAGGCTGATCAGCAGGATCAGCTGCCTGTCAATCTTTCAGCAGAAGAAAGGTTTGATATTCTGTTTAAGCTTGTACAGTTGATGAAAGTTGATGGGAAGCTGTTTGAAGAGGAGATAAGATACTGTTCAGGGATAGCATCACGCCTGGGTTACCGCGAAGAGGTCATCTTTGAATTAATGCTGGAGGTGAAATCCGGTAAAATGAAATCAGATGATATTTCTGATATAAGAGAAAAAACAAAAAAATTTCTAGAGTAATTATGATCAATCCTCATTTAAATATACTGGTTCAGCTAGCAAAGATAGATGGAGAAACAGATGAAGCAGAGCTGGAGCTGATACGGCAGATAGGTGTATCTGAAAATTTAACAGATTCTGATATAGATACTATTATTGCTTCGACAAAAGCCTCCGATTCCATTCCGTCTGTTGATAAATTTTCACCTGAGGAGAAAGCTGAGTTAATGGCTAACCTGGTAATGGTAATGAAGATCGATGGCAAAATTCAAAAAGAAGAAATGCGGTTTTGCCTCGATGTGATCAAAAAGCTGGGTTATGATGAGGATACCCTTTTTGAGCTGGTTTCAACCACTTATGTTAACCCCTCAGAAGACGAATCTTTAAAAGAGCTCACACAGCGCGCTAAGAATTATATCAAAAAATAATCACAAGAATATGAAAATTTCATTCATCAAAAGAAGCATTTTACTGCTTCTGTTTATAATATCTGGCATTCCTGCTATCGGGCAGCGATATGTTTTACATTGCGGTAATCTGATTGATGTAGAGGAAGGTAAAGTACGACAAAAGGTAACTGTTATAGTTGAAGGTAATAAAATTACTGCAGTTAATAATGGCTATACCTCTCCTCAAAATGGTGATTCTCTAATTGATCTTACTAATAAATTCGTAATGCCGGGATTAATGGATATGCATGTGCACCTTGAAGGTGAAACCAATCCCGGGAGTTATATACAAAAGTTCACTTTAAATGAAGCTGATATTGCTTTTAACGCTGCTCTTTATGCTAAGAAAACTTTAATGGCAGGGTTTACAACAGTAAGGGATTTAGGTGGCACCGGTGTCAATACTGCATTGCGGAAAGCGATAGATCGCGGAGCTGTCATCGGCCCCAGGGTATATTCAGCTGGGAAATCCATTGCCACAACAGGCGGACATGCTGATCCGACAAACAGCTATAGAAAAGATCTGATGGGTGATCCGGGGCCTGCAGAAGGAGTAATAAACAGTCCTGAAGAGGCTCGAAAAGCGGTGCGCCAGCGTTATAAAGATGGTGCCGATGTAATAAAAATAACCGCTACAGGCGGTGTGCTTAGTGTGGCAAAGGATGGTTCAGGACCTCAGTTTACGATGGAGGAACTTAAAGCAATCGTTCAAACTGCTAATGACTACGGGATGGTTACAGCCGCTCATGCACATGGAGCTGAAGGGATGAAAAGGGCCGTGGAAGCTGGTATTAATAGTATTGAGCATGGAACCATGATGACACCTGAAGTTATGGATCTGATGAAGGAAAAAGGCACCTATTATGTACCTACAATTTCTGCAGGAAAATTTGTTGCTGAAAAAGCTAAAGTGGAAGGATATTATCCGGCAGTTGTTGTCCCTAAAGCGCTCGAGGTGGGGCCTCAGATACAGGGTACTTTTCAGGAAGCTTATAAAAGGGGAGTTAAGATAGCTTTTGGCACTGATGCCGGTGTATTTCCCCATGGGGATAATGCAAAAGAATTTCAGTATATGGTGGAGGTAGGCATGAAGCCTATGGAGGCAATCCAGTCAGCCACAATAACTGCTGCTCAGCTTCTTAAAGAAGAGGATAAACTGGGTTCGGTTTCAACTGGTAAAATGGCAGATATTATCGCTGTAGAGGGTGATCCCCTTAAGGATATTACCTTACTTCAGAATGTTTCTTTTATTATGAAAAATGGCCAGGTCTACAAATACAAGAAATAACTTTTACCAAAAATCCGCAGTTAAATAGAAGAAGTAGAAAGATTAGAATTCTAAGATTTCAGAACTCGGTTTTCTGATTTCCGATCTCTGATTTTAAATATTTCATCTTTCTGATTTCTGATTTCAGATTTAATATTAATATTTCATCTTTCAGATTTATGATTTAATCTTAATATTTCTGATTTCATCTTTCTGATTTCATCTTTCAAAATGATACCTTTGCATTTGGTTTAAGAATATTTATGGAGAACATTAGGAATTTCTGCATTATCGCACACATTGATCATGGGAAAAGCACCCTGGCCGACCGTTTATTGCAAACAACGAAAACGGTATCAGATCGTGATATGCAGAATCAGCTGTTGGATAGCATGGACCTGGAAAGGGAGCGCGGTATTACAATTAAAAGCCACGCCATCCAGATGGATTATGAGTATGAGGGTAAGAAATATATTCTTAATCTTATTGACACTCCCGGTCACGTGGATTTTTCATATGAAGTTTCACGTTCAATTGCTGCCTGTGAGGGCGCTTTATTAATTGTTGATGCTTCCCAGGGAATTGAGGCTCAGACAATATCAAACCTTTATCTTGCTATAGATCATAACCTGGAGATAATCCCGGTATTAAATAAAATAGACCTGCCCGGCGCTATGCCGGAAGAGGTGACAGATGAGATTGTTAACCTTATAGGTTGCAATGCGGAGGATGTGATCCATGCCAGCGCAAAGGAGGGTATAGGAATAGAAGAAATACTTGCTGCTATTGTAAATCGTATCCCACCACCAAAAGGCGATCCTGGTGCACCGCTACAGGCTATGATCTTTGATTCTGTCTTTAATCCTTACCGTGGTATAGAGGTTATTTTCAGGGTTTTTAACGGTAAGATCAATAAAGGCGACGAAGTGAAATTCGTTAATACCGGAAAGACATATGAGGCCGATGAGATTGGTATTTTAAAACTGAAGCAGCAGCCTAAAGACACGATTTCAGCTGGTAATGTTGGATACCTGATCAGTGGTATAAAAGTTGCCCGTGAAGTGAAGGTAGGGGATACAATTACACATATTGATGCACCTGCCAAAGCTTTGAAAGGTTTTGAGGACGTTAAGCCAATGGTTTTTGCCGGGATCTATCCGGTAGATACCTCAGAGTTTGAGGAATTACGTAACTCTATGGAAAAGCTACAGCTTAATGATGCTTCTCTTGTCTGGGAGCCTGAAACATCTGCAGCCCTTGGATTCGGCTTCCGTTGTGGTTTTTTAGGTATGCTCCATATGGAGATTATTCAGGAGCGACTTGAGCGCGAGTTTGACATGACAGTAATTACAACTGTTCCTTCAGTACGTTTTCACACGATTCAAACAAATGGTGACGTTAAAAATGTCAGTGCACCTTCTGAAATGCCCGATCCGGCAAGTATAAGCCATGTTGAAGAACCTTTTATCAGGGCTCAGATAATTTCCAAATCAGAATATGTTGGGGGTATCATTGAGCTTTGTATAGATAAGAGGGGAATTATAAAAAATCAGATCTACCTGACAGCTTCACGTGTTGAGCTGACGTTTGAGCTACCTTTATCGGAAGTGGTTTTTGACTTTTTTGATAAGCTTAAAACGATCTCCAGGGGTTATGCTTCATTAGATTACGAACTGATTGGCTACCGCCAGTCAAATATGGTGAAGCTTGATATTATGCTCAATGGCGAGCGTGTCGACGCTTTATCTGCTATTGTACATCGTGATAAAGCATATGATTGGGGTAAAAGGCTGTGTGAAAAGCTTAAGGAGTTAATACCTAGACAAATGTTTGAGATTGCCATTCAGGCTGCTATTGGTACAAAAGTGATAGCACGTGAAACGGTAAAGGCGATGCGTAAAAATGTGATTGCCAAATGTTATGGGGGGGATATTTCACGTAAAAGAAAACTTCTGGAGAAACAGAAAAAAGGTAAAAAGAGAATGCGCCAGGTAGGTAATGTGGAGATTCCACAGGAAGCATTTATGGCTGTTCTTAAATTAGATTAAACACATGCAAATCCTTGATGGGCGTAAAATTGCCAACGAAATAAAATCGGAACTTGCCGAAGAGGTTCAGAAAATAAAAGAACGCGGACATAAGGTGCCTCACCTTGCAGCAATACTTGTGGGAGATGATGCCGCCAGCCAAACTTATGTTACAAATAAGATCAATGATTGTAAAAAAGTAGGATTTGAATATACGCTTTTAAACCTGCCGCCAACAATTTCCCAGCAAAAGCTACTTTCCGAAATTGAGCGACTTAATAATGATGAGGATATTGATGGTCTTATCGTTCAGCTTCCCCTGCCTGAACACATTGATTCAGAGCTAATTACTGAGAAGATACTGCCGGATAAAGATGTGGACGGGTTTACAAATAAAAATTTTGGAAAGATCATTTCAAAGGATCCTTTAATACTGCCGGCAACCCCTTTGGGAATTCTTGAGCTTTTAAAACGTTATAATATTGAAACAAAAGGAGCGCATTGTGTTGTGGTAGGTAATAGCCGTATTGTAGGGTCACCCATGTCTATGCTGATGAGCTATCATGGATTTGCAACAGTAACAAATTGTCATATCCATACAAAGGATCTTAAGGAACATACTAAAAAAGCAGATATTTTAATAGTTGCGGTTGGAAAACCGAATTTAATTACTGCCGATATGGTAAAAGAAGGAGCAGTAGTCGTAGATGTGGGGATATCAAGGGTTTCAGATGCGTCATCTGCAAAAGGATTTAGGCTGAGAGGGGATGTGGATTTTGATGAAGTGGCAGAAAAATGCAGCTATATAACTCCTGTTCCGGGCGGTGTGGGTCCGATGACAAGAGCCTCTTTGCTGATGAACACATTGCGTTCGGCAAAAAAGCATGGTAAATAATACAACATTAATTAACGAGGGTAAGGTATTACCGTTGATGGAAGCCTTCTACACCATTCAGGGTGAAGGGCATTATCAGGGACATGCCGCATATTTTATCCGGTTAGGAGGCTGTGATGTTGGCTGTGTATGGTGCGATGTTAAAGAATCATGGGATGCGGAAGCGCACCCTGCTTTGGAAATAGAAGAAATAGTTAAGCAGGCTGAAAAACATCCCGGAGGCCTTGCTGTAATAACAGGAGGGGAGCCTGCCATGTATAATTTGTCCCCTTTGACCCAATTACTGCATCAGAAAAATATAAAAACCAATATAGAGACCAGTGGAGCCTATCCGCTGACAGGAGAATGGGATTGGGTATGTCTTTCACCTAAAAAATTTAAGGCACCCGTTGAAGAAAATTACCCTATTACTGATGAACTTAAGGTTATAATATATAATAAGAGTGATTTTAAATGGGCAGAGGAGCATGCCGCTAAAGTACCGACCGGCTGCAAACTTTTCTTACAACCTGAGTGGAGTAAGCAAGAACAAATGCTTCCCCAGATCATTAATTATATTAAAGACAATCCAAAGTGGCAAATTTCGTTACAGATTCATAAGTTCATGGATATTCCGTAGGCATCATGCTTCGATACATTATATATATATTAATATTTTTCTCTATTTCTTTTGAAGGTCTTGCGCAGGAGCGGCTGAGTACAAAAAAGAAAAAAGCAATAGAGTATTATACGCAGGCAGATAACTATCGCGTAAGGGGTCAGTTTGAGCAGGCTGTCGCTTTATTGGGCCAGGCCCTTGAAAAAGATGATGATTTTTTTGAAGCATGGTTTAGGCTCGGGCAAACCTTTAAAATGGCTCGCCAATATGAGAAGGCAGTGCAGGCATATGAGCAGGCAATAGATCATAATCCATTAAACAAACCACTTGACGGAGTATATTTTGAATTGGGTGAGATCCACCTTGGCCTTGGAAATTATGAGCGGGCTCAGCATTTCCTGATCAAATATTTGGCAAATAATCCGAGGAATAGCAAGAAAGTAGCAGAGGCAAAAAAGATGCTGGAAAATGCCGAGTTTGCCACCGAAAATATTGAACGTGCCGTTTCTCTGGACATTAAGCCACTTCCGAACGTTATTAACACATTTGTAATGCAGTATTTTCCGGTACTTACTGCAGATAAAAAGACGATAATTTATACAAGGAGGCTTGGCACTGAACCTACTTATGACGAGGATCTTGTGATGAGCAGAAAGGATGAGAATGGGAATTGGCAACAGCCCCAGTCATTATCAGAAAATATAAATTCTGAATTAAATGAAGGAACTTCTACCATTTCAGCGGATGGGCGGACATTGATTTTTACTTCCTGTCATGGCAGAGAAACTGTAGGCAATTGCGATCTTTATATTAGTTATAAAGAAGGTAATAACTGGAGTATTCCAATAAATATTGGAAGACCTGTGAATTCACCTCATTGGGATTCACAGCCTTCACTATCAGCAGATGGTAGAACATTATTTTTTGTTTCAAATCGTCCGGGAGGTAAAGGTGAGGTAGATATATGGTATTCAAAACTGGGACTGGATCAAAAATGGTCTGCACCTGTCAATGCCGGTGATACAATAAATACTCCTGGTAATGAGGTTGCCCCCTTTTTACACGCTAATAACAGAACATTATTCTTTTCCTCCGATCATCATAAAGGATTTGGCGGATATGATATTTTTAAATCGGAATGGGATGGACAGCAGGAATTTTCAGGGCCTGAAAATATCGGTTCACCGATAAATACTTCTGAAAATCAAAGCTCGATCTTTATTACTGCTGATGGAGATGATGGATATTATTCACATGAAACTTATACAGGGGATAATCACAAAAGCCTGATCTATAAATTTAAAGTCCCTGAATCATTCAAACCTCAGATCGTTACTAATTATGTGACAGGAACTGTAAAAGCCGCTGAAACGGAAATCCCTTTAGAAGCTTCCATTGAGCTTTATGATATTAATAAAAATGAATTGGTAAATCTGGTTTATTCTGATTCTTTGACAGGAGAATATTTAATGGTTTTGCCTGAAGGATCAAAATATGCGCTGTATGTAAATAAGCCAGGATATTTATTTGAAAGTAAAGCTTTTGATTATAAGGAGAAAAAGGAATTTGATCCTGTTTTGAAAAATTTTGAGCTTAAGAAGATCAATAAAGGTGCCTCAACTATACTACACAATATCTTCTTTGATTTTGATAGCTATGAGTTAAGAGAGGAATCTTTTACTGAATTGCGGAAAGTGGAAAAATTCCTGAAAAATAATCCACAGGTTAAAATTGAGATCGGAGGACATACAGATGCTCAGGGCTCTGATGAATACAATTTAAAACTCTCCCGTCAACGTGCTGAAGCAGTATATGATTATTTAGTGAAAAGAGGCATTTCATCCCAGCAAATGACCTATAAAGGTTATGGTAGTGAAAAACCGCTTGTACCCAATGATACGGAAGAAAACCGTCAGCTAAATCGCCGCATAGAATTCACTATTACAAATTAGCCGAAACCGCCCCCTTATAATTCTAGCTTCTGTCTCTC
>JBPRGH010000136.1:0-89709 GCA_051418055.1 Candidatus Cyclobacteriaceae bacterium M2_1C_046
TGCCCTTTGCCCTTTGCCCTTTGCCCTTTGCCCTTTGCCCTTTGCCCTTTGCTCTTTGCTCCATGCCCTTTGCTCTTTGGTTTATCTAGCTTCCCGATGCGCTTTTCGAATTCATAGAAGTCACCGCTCTTTCAATACCTGCGGGTGTCAGCGGAAACATGGGGATCAGCTGTTGTATGACCTGATTCGTGTAAGTATAAGGCCAGTATTTCAGCGGCTCGGGGTTGAGCCATACGCACTTTTTGAATTTTTGGCTGATGGCTTTCAGATTATGGATACTGAGGCTACTCAGCTCATAGGGGGCCATGGCGGCATCACCAATGAAGAAGATCCTATAGTCTTTATTGTGCGAAAGCAGGTTATCCACAGGGATTGATTTTGATCGGCGCTCGTCGGAATAGACGCGGTCGTAGATGGTATTATGGAAATAATATACTTCCAGGTCATGGGCAAAGCGGGTTTTCATCTTCCTGAAAAGATTTTGTACGCTGCGCACGTAGGGTGCCATAGAGTAACCGCCATTGTCGATAAGTACCATTACGCGCAGCTCTTCATTTTTCTCAGAAGTAAGCTCGGGAATGAACAAGCCACCTCTCTTTAAACCGGACCTGATCGTCTCAGGAACGTCGAGCTTTTCAGTAGCGCTTTCTTCTATCACTCCTTTAATGGAGGCCAGTGCCGCATCTATGTTATTGTCGTTAAGGGTGGCGTCCCGATCAATGGGAAAATAATTTTTGTCCCCCATCACCTTGCGGGCCATCTTGCCGCCACCCTGTCCGCCTACGCGGATGCCATTCTTTGCCGCACCTCCATGTCCATAGGGCGAAATGCCGCCGGTACCGATCCAGTGGCTGCCGCCGCCATGCCTTGTTCTTTGCTGCTGACGTACTTTTTCCATCCTTTCCAGAAGCTCTTCCAGCGACAGGTCGGAATAATCGGCCATCTTATCCAGCTTACGATGTGGTACTTCTTCAGAGTCATCAAAAGGATCCTTATCCTCCTGATCCGGGTTATCTTTATCCCATATTTCCTTTCCAGAAATTACTTCTTTAATATCATAGCTGGTGAGATGCACCTGGTCGAGAAAGGTATTTACCAGCTCCTCATCGGAAACGTCACGATCGGCCTCCTCAACAAATCCCGTCTTCCATTTGGCAAATGTCTCGGAGCGGAGGATAGCATCCTCCAGGGTCTGTCCGGGCGTAATGGGAATGTGCATGAAATATTCGTAATAGGCTTTTGTAAAAGGCCCCAGGTCCGACGGCTCCTTTACCACGATCCCCTTCAGGACATTATAGATGTCGCCCAGGGTTTTGATCAGCCCTTTCTGCATGGCTTTGCGAAGCAGTAGTAATGTTCTGACGTCTGCCTTTAGGCCATGTTCACGTAAATGTTCGGGTAACGAAGTTAGCATTTATGGTTCTTTGTTTCTCGTTTCTGGTTTTTGGTTTTTGGTTCTTTGTTTTTGGTTACTGTTAAAAGTTAACAACACTAAAGTCAACTTAATCACTTTTTTGCCAACTGCTCCTGCCAACTGCCGACTTATTGTTTGTTGTTCCTGGTTCTTTGTTCCTGGTTCTTTGTTCCTGGTTACTGGTTTCTGGTTTTCAGTTCAATGTTCAAAGTTTAAGGTTAATTTTTCTTTTCTGATTTACTCATACCCTCAGGCATGCCGCACAAGGCCCTCGTGAACCTCCGCTGCGCTTCGGTTTCTGATTTCAGATTTCTGATTTTCCTTTTTAATTTAACCCCCCAAATGTTGAGTTATCGGCGCCTATCATTTTACTAACACGCTCCATGTCGGCTTGTGTTTTAATCAGAACGCCTATACCTTCCAGTCCTTCAATCTTTTTTATGGCGTCTTTGGGGGCGAGGGCGCGCATATATTTCAGCCAGTTCAGGATCTCACGTGTTGTTGGTGCTCTTTCAAGCCCAAGCCTTCGCAGGTGATAAAATACATCCAGCGCTACTCGTACTACTTTTTCATCTATTCCCGGATGATGCTTTTCAATGATCTTTGACATTGTATCCTTATCGGGAAAATCAATATAGTGATAAATACACCGCCCTTTGAATGCCGTAGGAAGCTCCTGCTCACGATTGGAGGTGATAACTATTGCTGGCATATCCTCTTCAGAGATCTCAATCACCTCCCCCGATTCCGGCATAATGAATTTCCTGTGGCTTAGTGCATAGAGCAAATCATTAGGAAATTCTCTTGGCGCCTTATCAATTTCGTCGATGAGCAACACCGAATTAGGCTTGCTATAAGCTATTGCTGCCGGGCCTTTTGCCACATAATCACCCAACATTTCAGGGTTTCGGCTGCCGGTGGTGAGCCTGCTTTTCAATCCCTTTTCTTCCCGCTGCGCATTCAGTATTTCGATCTGCGAATCACGAAGATATTTTACATGATCAAATCGCGCTACAAATTGCTCTATATTACTTTTTGATCCCACCGGATATACCTGCAGGTCGAGCCCCCGGTCTTTTGCATAATGAATGGGCAGGTCCGTCTTTCCGGTTCCGGGTTCACCTTCTATCAGCAGGGGCATACCTAGTACGCGTGCCATATGGAATGCCTGCGCCAGCTGCGGGTCGCAAAGATATTTTTCTGATCCTGTCCAGTGTGATGTTTCGGCCATTGAGTGAGTTTATAGTTTAAAGTTCAAGGTTTAAAGTTTAAGGTTTAAAGTTGGCTTTTGGTTCCTGGTTCAATGTTCAAAGTTGCCAACTGCCACTGCTTATTGCAAATAATCCCCCTCTTTGTCCACTACCTATTATCATTCGCTAATCGGTCCGTCGGCTTCACGCACATCCAGCCATTAGAACCAAATATTAAGGATTATGAACTATTTACTAAGAACTAATTTTTGTCAACTGCCCCTGCCAACTGCCAATTTTATCTTGGACGTTTAAAGTTAAGCCTAATGTTCCAACATCAAATATTAGTGTATAAAGTTTAATGGTCTTATGCGCCTGATCCGGCTTTCGGCAGTCGCCTGCTCACGCTCGGGACCAGCGGCGGGCTCCGACAATGCCTCTATCCGGGGCGTACCTGCACACCCCCAATCGCTGAAGGGCATGCTTACGGGCATATTCCGACCTTCGCTTATCCCTATGATGAGTTTCCTGTTCCCGAAGGGATGCCTTTGGCTAGGGAATAAAAGGTGTGTGAGGGGGGAGGATTTTTAAGATTTACAACCTCTCTGCCGCGTCCAGGAGGTTTAAAAAAAGCTTTTGCCGAGCAGTCATAGCATAAGCTCCAGCGGGCAACTATCAATTAAAACTCTACCGTTGGTTCTGGTTCATAGAAAATGCTGAGGTTTTCTCCTATTACCGCCAGTCCCTCATTAATAAATAAAACGGTTTTTGGATTTACCTGCGGCAACAATGAAATTTCAACGGCCAATAACATGAAAAGGCTTATCCAGTATACAGGGTGAACAGCGCGGCGTGTGAACCAATCATACCCAATTCCAATGATGATAAATATTCCGCAACTCAGTGTACCGGCAGGCAATGACAAATAATGAAAGCCGCTAAGGAAAAGGATCAATCGAAAGAAACCTGCTCCCATACCTATTGCGCTGGCAACAATAATCAGGCGCTTATGTGCCTGCAGTCGCATTTTAATGGCCATATAGATACCAGCAGAATAGAACAAAACAAATAAAACTAAATTCGATAGTATCAGCGGGCCGTAGAGCAGCCATGTTTCCGGACCTCCGGTACGCATCGCCTCCTCTACACGGATCGTAAGTACAACAATGCCTGTCAGGATCATAATAGCAACTAAAATAATGCTAAGCCCACCCAATGTGATGTGCAGTGAATACTTTCTGCTCCGTATAAGGACAGCCTGAAAAGGGAACAAAAGATACCATAGAAAAAAAGACCAGCCGTGCAGGTGTAAAACTGCTCCCGACGGTGGGTACGTGCCGCCGATGATGGGCCCAAAATATGTAAAAGAAAAACCCGCAAAAGCAGTTGCACTTATCAAAATGGCAAGGGCCGGATAAAAGATATGATCTTTATTTACTGATATAGCATCCATACCATTTTCAGTGAAGTTATAGGTTAACCTGTTCCGTTTTTTATGTAAGGATGACGGCTAAAAGTTTGATCCTGCAATATTTATATTCAATATAGCATAAAATATGGACTTTTAGAAAAGAGTCAACCCCGGTGATAAATACATGGGTGATAAAATTGAGCTTAGTTTCTGGACTGGCCACCAGCAAGTTTAGGAAAGAGTCCATAAGGCATGCTGCAACACGCACAACCGCCAACGGTGCGAGCCTGTACGTTATTCTCAATTGATATTTACTTGTGCGGCGGATTCCCTTTTGGAAGGGTAGTAATTAAAGCTGCGGATGTTGATGCGGTTTTCTAACTCTTCCCTGCCGGTTTAATTCACAAGATATTCGAGAATGTCCTGGAGCTTAACGCCGTGGATGGAGTTGTTGGGCTTTTCGGGATCTTTAAATTATGGCATTTTTTGAATTACGATCTGTTGGTGGATGAGTTTTTAGGTATCTCACACATTTTATTCGACACTACAATCTCCACGTCGATGTCTTATTATAATTCTTTATTATTATTTAATGTTTTGATTTTATTTAGCTCTTTCGATTTTTGATTTAGTTCTTCCTCCAGATCATAATCATCCTGAAGGCCCAACCAGAATTTAGGAGTGGTCCCGAAAAATTTTGCAAGCCTTAATGCAGTGTCAGCGGTTATTCTTCTGTTACCCTTTATTATTTCACTTATGCGTGTTTGCGGAATAAAAGTTTCTTTCGATAATCTATAAGCAGAGATTTCCAGTTGAATTAAAAATTCTTCATTTAAAATCTCCCCCGGATGAATATTATTTAATGTTTTCATTTTCTATTAGATGTTTTCAACGATTTCTACATCAAAAGCTTCACTATTAATCCATTTAAAGATAACCCTCCACTGTTCATTAATTCTAATGCTATTGTATTCGGCTAAATTTCCGTAAAGCATCTCCAATTCATCAGGAGAAGGCTTTCTCAGGTCATTAATATTTTGTGTATTATTGATCATCCTAAGTTTCCTTCTTGCAATATTTTGAATTTTATTAGGCATTTTTTTTGTCCTTAATCCAATCCAGATTTTTTCTGTTTCTTTATTACCAAAGCTATTTATCATTAGTTACGTCCTTCGTTACTAACGCCAAAGATAATTAGTTTGGAGGTTTAAAACAACATGTGGCATTCTCCCTCTGCTCCTGCGTGAGGGATAGCAGCGGAAACCCGAAGCGAAGCGTAGCCCATTCGGGCACCATAGGCTCGCCGACGGAGACCGAAGGGCCTGGGAAGGGTTGGGAGCGGATAGCCCGACCCGGAAGAATGTAGGGGCACGCCCTGTTAATTTAAAGCTTTGAGCTTACATTTTGTTAGTTGCCAGTCTCAGTGCTTCCTTAAAGCTCCCCACCGAAACCTTAATATCTTCGTCAGTAGTTGCCCAGGAGCAAATGCTGACGCGGATCACTTTTCTGCCAAACCAAACGGACCCGCCGGCCCAGCAGGTATTAAGTTCCTGTACTTTCTTCATAGTTCTTTCGGTCAGCTCATCTGAGGAGCAGCTTACGATTACCTGATTAAAAACAACATCATTCAGAACTTCGATTCTTTCTGTCTTGCTGATCTCTTCGGCAAATTGCTTTGCGCGCAGGTGCATATTGTAGATCATCTGATCAATGCCGCTCTTGCCAAGGTACTTCATAATTGCCCAGAGCTCAATGATCCTGGCCCGGCGCGACATTTCAGGAGTATAAAACATGCCATCTCTTTGACTGCTCGTAATAATATAGCTGCCCGACATATGTAATGCGGAGGATAATGCTTCTTTGTCTGCACATAATACAATACCACAATCGTATGGTGTATTTAATGTTTTATGTCCGTCTACCGCCCAGGAGGTTGCTTTTTCCATTCCTGCAGTCAGGTGCTTCAGCTTTTTCACGGCCCCTGCCCATAAACCAAATGCACCGTCAATATGGATCCAAGCCCCTGCCTGCTTTGCTTTTTTGCATATCTTATCAAAATCATCAAAAGATCCGCTGTTGACATTACCAGCCTGCAGAATCAGCATAGTGTTTTCATTAAGAGACGGCAATTCGTCAGCTAATATCCTTCCCTGGTTATCCACATCTACCCATTCAATGTTTTCCTTTCCAAGACCCAATAGTCCGATTGCTTTGAGTACAGTGGAGTGGGCGTGTTTTCCTGTGACTATTTTTATTTTCGGGGCATTAAAAAGGCCTTTTTCGTTAATATCCCATCCCTGCTTTTGCAGTATGCGGTAACGTGCAGCTGCCAGTCCGCAGAAATTTGCCATAGAGGTGCCGCTGACAAAACCAGCGACTGTTACCGAAGGCAGATTAAATAAACTTTTAAGCCACCCCTCCACTACGGCTTCCAATTTTGAACCAATAGGAGAAGTAACATACATCGCCGGTGCCTGATCCCAAAAAGTGGCAAGATTTTTTGCCGCTAGTCCTACAGGCACTGTACTTCCGGTAACAAAGCCAAAATATCTGCCGCCCAAATTTGCCACTGTTGCTGGGCTGCCATAGGTGTGCAGCTGATCCAGCACATTTTCGGCATTGCCTGGTTCAGCGGGTAAAGGCTCTTCAAATACCTCTAAATTATTTATGGCTTCCTTCGTTGGAAAAACATTCCGCGACAGGATTGTTTCCAGGTGCTTATATGCATACTCCTGTGCTTTATCAAATAGTTTTTTGCCACTGAGCTGGCTGAGCATGGTGCCTTGAAGTGAGTTGGTATTTTTCATGGATTCTTATTGATTTTGTTCTATACACAGGTGTGCCAATTGATTTAGCTTAAAGTTCAAAGTTTAAGGTTCAAAGTTTAAAGTTCGTTTTGGTTCAGGTAACAAAATCCCCAATGCTCCATGTGCTAAAATTCATTCCTTCAAAAAATCAAAAGCTCCATTCCTCAGGTTAATATCATGCTCTAAATAAGCTTTCAGGCAGGCCAGAAAATTAGCCCAACCTTCGGTATTCCGGGTGAGCCAGGTTATACCTTCTTCATTATTTTCCATTTTTCCTTCGCTTATCCGGACTAATGTGTTATTGTTAGGCCTGTCGGAGAGGGCAATATCTACCTGCAGTAGTTTTCCCTTTACACCTTCCCATTCGAATGAGATCTTTTCATGGGGAGTTACTTTTAAAACACTTACAGAAACTCGTTCTTCGAATTCAGGAAATCTCCAGGTTAATCTACTGCCTTCCTCCATAGGCCCGGTGCTTTCCAGGATGAAGTATCCGGACATTTTCTGGGGATCTACAATGGCTTTGAATACCTCTTCCTTTGGCCGGGAGATCTGGAGGGCGGTGTTGATCTGTAGTTGGTTCATTATTCTCTTATTTAGATAAAGATAGCTAAAATAGCAGATGATTTCTTTTTTACCGCTGAGACACAAAGGCGCTAAGATCCGCTAAGAATTTTCTCTGCGAAACTCTGCGACTCCCCGACTTTGCGGTAAAGCATAATTAAGCGGTCGGACGGCTGTTTGAGCCTCGATCAACCTTTACCTTCTTTCACGTAGATACAGCTGCTCTACCTTTTCCCTGGCCCAGGGGGTTTTTCTAAGAAAGGTCAGGCTTGATTTGATAGAAGGATCATAATTAAAGCTGCGGATGTTTATGCGCTTTCCTAATTCTTCCCACCCTAATTTATCCACTAGGTATTCAAGTATATCCTGGAGCTTAACGCCGTGAAGGGGGTTATTAGGCTGGTGTTCAGGATCTTTAAATTGTGGCATTGGATTTTCTTTTGAGTGATAAATAATTTTTTGCTGCTTTAATCCCTGTTTATTCTCATGGAAGCCCGATTGTTTGTGGGCATTGGCTCATCAGGTGCATTATAATGATCAGGATAATATATACAGTGAATATCGCTGATGTCCTCATAAAGCCCCCAGCCGGTTCCCTCACTGTTCTTTAAGATAGCTGTGGCCCTACCGGCAAAATTATTCAGAATGTTTTCATTTTTCAAAAGCTTTAAAGCCTGTTCGTAAGTTTTCGCCATACTGATGTAAAAGCTTTCATTGATATCACCAAACTCTCGTGTAAATGATATACCGGTTTCAACATAAAACAGGAGCAGGTCCGCCACCAGATCTTTTGAGGTGCCCAGCTTTTTAAAATCAGCTATTGCATTTTTCGCTGTTTTAAGATTATAACCCTTCCCTCGTTTAGGATAAAACGCCTCTAATATTTTCTCCCGATACTCCTCATAAAAGGCTTCTTCGTCAGGATTGACATAAAAATCAAGATATTCTTTTACTCTTTTATGACTTTTGTATAATCCGGCAATAATATCAATTAACTCTTTTTTGGCAAGGTTATTTAATTCTTTTTTTATTTCTTTTATTCCCATGGCATTAGATCATTGGTACAAATAACCGCAAGTTTATGGATCATTTAAAGGGAATACTTAAAATTAAATTAACGGTGACTTTGGATTTGACATTCTGTAACCGCAGAGATATGGAGGCGCTAAGGTGCCGCATTGCGGGTGTTTTTTGTAACAATAAGAAGAACTCCGTCACTGTCTTTTATTTTTCCCTGGAGTTAAGTTATCTTTCCAATTATAATCCGCAGGATCTTTTTCAGGCCCATCAACAAATTCTATATCGGATTTTCCTGCCTCATTTACGAGTTTATCCTTTAAATCTTTATCCTCCGCTGCGTAGCAATAAATATCTTTTTTGCCATAGTATTAAGGGTGTGAAATTATAACTTATACTATTACAGTAATGGTTTTTTGATATAAACTTCTAATCTATCTTAAGATCATAATAAAGCTGCGCAAGTCCTGTGGAATAAATTTTAGTGTCTTTCAGTGTTAGCTTCTTACGCTCTTTAATATCTATAAAAAGAGGTTTACCTTCTCCGAGTATCAGCGGATGAACTGAAATGATCATCTCATGGACCAGATTTAAATTAAGTAAAGTACTGGTGAGTTCTGCTCCGCCAAAAAGCCAGATATCCTTGCCGGGCTCCTTAAGGAGATTTTTTACCTCTTTCTCAATATCTGATCTGATGATCCTGGTGTTATTCTTTTCTTTTTTCAGAGTAGTTGAAAAAACTATCTTTTGCTTATCCGGAAAGGCATCCGGCATTTGATCTAAAAGCTGTTGATAACTCTTGCGCCCAAAGAAGATGCTGTCGATCCTGTTAAAGAAATTTGTTAAACCATAGTCTTGATCGAGCATGCACCAATCAATCTCTCCATTAGGGCCTTCTATATAAGAGTCCAGGCTGGAGCAAAGGTTTAATACTATTTTTCTCTTGTTCATGTTTTTATAAAAGCAGATAAAAATAGTAAATATTTGCCCCTTTTTAGTGGGTTTTAACATTATAAAGCAAAATTTCGCCGAGATCCCGCTCTGGTGGTCAGACCGGAGGGTGGCCTGACCGATTTTCCAAAAAGATTTATAATGTATCTCCAGGTTGTGTTTCGGCTTCTTTAGCCAGCTTTTCCAGTGCTTCCTGAAGCTGCTCCAATGATTGTGATGCACGGCCAAAATTGCCCTTACCTGTTTCTTCAATATAGTTGTTAAAAGCTTTATTTGCCTGCTGGATGAGTGTTCCTGCCAGTTGCTTAATTGCTCTTTCTTCTTCCCCTTTTTCCTCTTTAATTTCAGGTTGATCTTTAAAGATCCCTTCCAAAGCTTCTTCAAAAGTAGGGGCATAGCTTAAATTATCATCATGCATGACAATAACCAGCCGAAGTTCCGGATAGGCTGCCGTTTCAGCCTGTAGATATATCGGCTCCACATAAATCAAAGTGTTGTCAACCGGTATAGCCAGCACATTCCCCCGTATTACCCGCGAGCCCCGCTGGTCCCAAAGAGAAAGTTGCCCGGAAAGAAAGCTGTTCTGGTCGATCTTTGTTTCCACCTGCTGCGGCCCAAGCACGCGTTTATCTTTTGGAAAACTATAGGATATAAAGCGCCCGTAATTTTCCGGGTCAGACAATCCTGCTATCCATCCAATAGATACCTGTCTGTTTTTTGGTGTAAATGGCAGTATTAATGAAAATTCCGGTTCATCAGAATCCGGCTGCTCCCACATTATATAATAAGGCTCAACCGGCACTACCTGTCCGTAATAGTTTTCCGTAGCACGGATCCAAAGATCTTCCTGATTATAGAAAACTTCAGGGTCCTCCATATGATATTTAGCATATTTTAATCCCTGGATAAGAAGATAATCCACCGGATATCTAACATGCTCCAGTAATTTATCCGGCATTTCAGCTCTTCTTTTGAGAAGACCGGGAAAAATTTTATCCCACACCTGTATCAGAGGATCTTCCTCATCAAACATATAAAAATCCACGTCACCATTAAATGCATCTACTACTATTTTTACAGAATTACGGATATAGTTAATTCCCTCATAGTCGCGGTCATGCTGTACCTGCATTCTTCTGGTTTGCTCACCTTCTTTATACTGAACGAGTTCCTGGCTGGAGAACGGCTCAGAATAAGGATAGTAGCTGGATGTGGTATATGCATCAATCATCCAATAAAGCTTACCGTCCGCATTAACAATATAAGGGTCGCCATCGAGCTCAAGAAATGGAGCCAGTGTCTTAGCCCGCTCTTTCACCTGGCGCTTAAACATAATCCGGCTGTTTTCTGTGGGATAAGAGGAAAACAGCAACTTTGTTCCTCCCATTTTATAGGAATAAATGAATTTTCGCCAGAAGCCTGTTATCTGAACACCGCCTGTGCCGGGGTAGCTGATATACACATTTTCATCTCCCATGGGATAATCAAACTCCTGCTCTGAGCTATTTACAATAACGTAGTCGTCTGTCAGCTCACCGTAATAGATCTGGGGCTGAGTAACTTCCAGTTCCGGATATTCGGTTACCGGCGGAATATTCTTTACAAGAAGATTAGGAAGACCTTCAGGAGTAAAATCCGTCACAGTCGTTAAAACGATGCCATAGCCATGTGTGTATTTAAAATGTTTATTTACAAATGTCTGGCTTTGAGTAGGCAGGTTATCTGTATTCATTTCACGTGCTGATACCATCACCTGACGATATTGGTCTCCAAAATGATAGCGGTCAATATCCACATCGTCGAATTCATAATACAATCTTATCTCCTGGAATTGCTTCAGTACCGCATCAAGTGCTCGCCAATCCCATAGCCTGATATTCTTGAAGATCATTTCATTATCTCTTACCATTTCCCTTGTAAAAGTATCGACAACAGGAAATTCACGCTCCTCAATTTTATCGAGATTGAAGGCATATTGGGTATATTCAATATTATTAGCTATATATGGTTTCTCATACGTGATCTCATTAGGCTCAACCCGATAGTTCTGAAAGAAACCGGGCAGGGCTGTTAATCCTAAAAACCAGATAAGGACTACCAAAGCAGTCGTTGTTAACACTGTTATTCCGGGAGAAGCCTGCGCATTTATCTGAAATTTTGCCAATAATTTAACAATAAGATTGCGCCCGGCTGGCACCAGTAGCAGGATTCCTGCAAGGGCAGTAATAACTACCATGATCATAAGGACCGGCAGCTTTATATTTACGTCAGTCCAGCCAGGACCTGATGCTGCTCCCAATTCCGAATACATCAGATGAAATCTGTCGAGATATTTACCGGCAGCCAAAATAAAAAGAACTACTGCTCCACTGATAAATACAGCTTTATATCCACCAGTTTCAAAAGCAGATTCGGGATAAACCTGATAGGTCCCGCCAGCTTCCACTAACCGGAATCTTGTTACAAAGGCGGTTATTAAGGCTATGATAGCCAAAAATAAAAGAACCCCCTGAAGCTGATCATAGAAAGGTAGTGAGAATAAATAAAAGCCAATTTCATTTCCCAGTATAGGATCTGTAAGCTGTGTATCAACCTGAAACCAAAATTTCATAAACACGCTCCAGTTACCATAACCCCACAAAGCCCCTATAACAGCCCCAACTGCAACAGCTAAAAATTTTAATCCTCTTTTACTTTTTGGAAGGCTTATAAGGAGCAGAAGCATCAATATTGCCGCAATAAAAGCGCCGGCAACAGCAAATCCGAGCTGAAAGAAGAACAACGTCCAAAACCTGTCATTATAGCCAAGAGCATCGAACCAAAGTTTTTCACCCCAGAAGTCAATAAACCAGAAAAAGAAGAATACAAGGCCAATGAATATTATGCCTAATGCAATTTTACCTTTGCTTTTGTCGCGAATACCGGTGTAGGCAATAAAGGCACCTATCCCAAGGAGGAGAAAGAAGATTAATGTGAACATAAGTATGTAATGGTTTGCCTAAAGATACAAAGCATAGGTGAGAACTGTAAATTTTAAGAATGAGCATTTTTTCTTATAAATGGAAAGCTTTATTTACGTCAGCTCAATCTTCTCCAGCTCCAGCTTAAATTTTTCTGCTTTTCCATTACCAAATAAAAACCCCACTTCCTGAATTTTATATCCATTAAAAAACGGCAAATCAAGCTTTTTGCCTCTGAAGTAGGGGTTTAGAGCGGAAAAGGGGATTTCTACCGTTTGCCAGTCTCCTGTTGTTGAAAACATGCTTTTATAGGTATGCTCATCATTGGTGTTCTCCTTAACTTTAAATTTATAAGGCTTACCATCTCCTTTTATTCTAATGATAATTTTATTAAAATCTTTAACTTCTACTGTATCAAACCTTTGACGGACGGAAGAGAACCCTCCATTGTTTTCTAAAGAAATTGCTCCTTCAAATACAGCACTTCCTGTTTCACTTATATAAAACCTTCCGCTGGATTGGCCGCCCATTACTTCATCGTCAACCACTTTCCAGCCGGAGGCATCATTATTTTTAAAGTCGAAAAGGATTTTTGTCATAAATTTCTAACGGCTACGGTAGGGGATTTTGTTTAAACACTTCATTATTTATACAGCGGAGGACGCAGGGAAGGCGCAATGTTCGCAAAGCAGGGTAGATTAAAAGAAGTTTTTCTCCTGATAAAGACTGTATAAGGTTTAATCCTCCTTTTGTTTTTTGATCTTTTCCAGGTTTTCCACGTCATCCAGGTCTTTTAAACGACCTAATTCCATTTTCTCTTTTATCAAGTCATTAATATGAATAACAGTAATGGGTATTCCTTCAAAATTTCCGGTGCGGGACCTTTTATAACATTTACTAAAATCTTCTTTTGTAAAAGCTTTCATGTAGCTCATAAAATCAGCCACAAAACCTTTCTCACCAATAGTAATTGTACTCCACCCCGGAATCATTGGCACATCTTGGTATTTCTCAGCTCCTTTTACATCAACATCTTTCAATGCCTGTACCAGCCTTTTTTTATTTTTCGGTGAATCTTCTATCCATAGATCAAGATCCTGAGTGGTTCTGATATGGCCATAAAAAACGGTAGCCACACCGCCAACTAACAAATACCTGACCTTATTTTTATTAAGACTTTTAAGAAAATCCTGAATATCACTGCTGGTTATATCCATAATATCTAATTGGTCATGATCATTGTTAGCTTCAAACATGCTCTTTGCAAACACATTTAAATGCTTCAGCCTTTTCAGGTTTTCTTCACCCTCTGTAATATATTGATCAATAGCCATTTTTAATATTACAATATAAACAAAAGTAATTACAGGAAAGATATTTATCTGCTATAAATGTGATTTACTGCTGTGGAAAGGAAGGGCTTAACCGCAATGGGCGCAAAGAATGGGCAATGAACGCTAAGAGTATTTAAATGAAATGAGGAATTAATATAATTCTTAATTCCTCATTCTTAATTTTTAATTCATATTAAAGGTTTTCCTTCACCCAGTCAGTCATCAGGTTAAATAAATGTATCCTGGCATTATTGCGGTAAATGCCATGTGCCCGGTCAGGATAGTAAAAAGAATCAAATTGCTTGCCTGCCGCAATAAGCGCATCCTGTAATTCTACAGCATTCTGGAAATGAACATTATCATCGCCAGTGCCATGGATCAGCAGGAAACTTCCCTTCAGCCTGTCTGCATAGCTGGTTGGGGAGTTATCATCATAACCATCAGGGTTTTCCTGAGGGGTTGACATATAGCGCTCGGTATAAATTGTATCATAATAGCGCCAGTTGGTGACCGGAGCAACGGCAATGGCCATTTTGAAAACATCATTACCTTTTAAAAGACTTAATGAAGAAGCATAACCTCCAAAGCTCCATCCCCAGATACCGATCCGCTCTTCATCAATGAAATTCATTTCCCCAAGCCTTTTTGCTGCAGCAATAAGATCATCCGATTCCAGTTTGCCGAGCTGCTTATAGGTCTGCTTTCTAAAGGCTGCTCCTCTTCCGCCTGTTCCGCGTGGATCTACAACCGCCACAACATAACCTTGCTGTGCCAGCATCTGGTGCCAGTAAAAATGGCCGCCTTCAAAGGAATTTGTCACCTGCTGTGAGCCCGGTCCGCTGTACTGGAAGATCAGAAGAGGATATACTTTGTTTTCATCAAAATCAGCGGGCTTAATCCAATACGCATAAAGCTCATCGCCGACATCATTCTGCACGGTAAATAATTCCTTATTGCCAATATTGTACTCTTTCCATGTTTCTACAAGCTTCTGATTATCAACCAGTTGTTTTATCTTCTTGTTTCCATCGGTTTGAAATAGGCTTACATTCATTGGCATTGTGACATCAGAGTGATAAAGCAGATAATATTTTAGGTCACCACTCATATTCACACTATGCATACCCGGTGCTGAAGTAAGCTTTTCCTTTCTTTTACCGGAAAGATCCACACGATAAAAATGACGCTCTGTTGGAGATTCTTCTGTGGAAAGAAAGTACAACCACTTTCTTTTGTTGCTTTCATCAATGCCATAAAAGTTTGTTACTTCCCAATCCCCATTTGTAAGCTGGCGTACCAGTTCACCATTCATCTTATATAAATAAAGATGCTTAAAACCTGTATTCTCATTAGTATGAATAAAATGCTTTCCATCCTGTAGATAAGTAAGTTCATCATTATATTCTACGGCGACATAAGTATCACTCTTTTCTTCAAGGACAATCGTAGCATTTCCTGTTTTCACATCAGCATGAAACAGCTGGAGGTGATTTTGGAGGCGGTTTAGCTTTTTTATTGACAACAGATCAGAATTACCTGCCCATTTAACACGAGGTACGTAAATATCATCCTCCGCCCCGATATTCATTTTTACATGTTTATTTTCCAAAAGGTTATAGACAAGTATCTGCACGTCAGAGTTTCGCTCGCCTGCTTTTGGATATTTAAAACGATAATCAGTTGGATAAAGACTGTCCCAAACCTGCATGTTATATTCTCTAACCATTGATTCGTCGAATTTGTAATAAGCCAGCTTTTCACTATCAGGAGACCAGAAAAATGCTTTAGCAAAACCAAATTCTTCCTCATAGACCCAATCACAGCTACCGTTAATTATATGATTAAATTCCCCGTCATTCGTCACCCGGATCTCTTCATCAGTTTCCAGATCATAATAATATAGGTCATTTGCCCGGACAAAAGCGACTTTTTTACCATCCGGAGAAAAGGTTGCATATGATTGCTTACCCTCTCCTGAAAGTCTCTGAGCCTTTTTCGTCTCTATATCATAAAGAAAATATTCCCCGACGTACGAGCGTCTGTAGATACTCTGGCGATCGGTTAGAAGCAAAAGTTTCCTTTCGTCAGGGCTGAACTTATAGCTGGTAAAGCGAAAATCCTCATCGAGAGTGGCTCCATCCAGCATTGTTTCCACCACATCCCCGGAGGAAATATCGCTCTTTATGATCTGATTTCCCTGCTGGGATGTATAAAAACGTCCATCCTGCATCCAGTTTATACCGTAAACAGATTCTGTACGGAAGGTGCCTTTCTGATAGAGATCCTCTACAGTAATTTTCTTCTGTCCATAAGCAGAGACAGAAAGAATTAAAAAAATCGCTAATAACTTCTTCATAAATTTATTTTATCACGTTTTATTACAAATTATACTGCCACTGCAATTGTCGCTACCGTTATTTCCCTGGCGCCAGACTGCATAAGCTTTTCCATACATGCCTCTAATGTTGAACCGGTTGTCATTACATCATCCACTACAAGGATTGATCTATTCTTAACCTTTGACACATCCTGCACCTCAAAAATCTCCGCCACATTCTCCCATCTTTCAATTCTACTCTTTTTTGTCTGCGTTTGACTTCTTTTTATCCGTTTAACCGAATCTGTGTCAACAGGTAAATCTAAAATCTCCCCCAAACCTAAAGCAAAATGCTCACTTTGATTATAGCCCCTTCGTTTTTGCCTGGTTTTATGAAGAGGAACAGGGATAATACTGTCGAATGAGATTTCTTTTAAATCCTTTTTTAACTCTGTACCAAACAGCCTGCCAATAAAATTTCCTATCTCAGGTTTATTTTCATACTTTAAACGATGTAATAATCGCTGCACAGGGCTATCTTTTTTAAAATAAAGAAAGCACCAGGTATCTTTAACCTGTTGTTTCCCATAAAATTTTGAATTTAGTGCATCAAGGTTATATCTGTGAGAATTAGTGCGCGGAAGGTTATGAAGGCAATTGCTACATATTATTTCCTCTTTTTTTACCATCGCTCCATCACAAGCTTCACAGGTGCGGGGAAAGAAGAGACCCATAAAATCAGTAAATATGCTCATGGTTTAGGGTTTTAAGACGTTAAATACATCTTCGACTAATTTCTTGTTTTCATCAAACTCGCCAGCACAAATTTGTAATCCTCAGGTATCAATCTTCACAGTTTTTGCAAAGAAGATCCCTTCTCATCTTCATATATTTACAGCAAATTAATTCAAACTAATAAAATAAACTATAATATGGATATCGTTGATTCTTTTAATGAATACCGCAGCAAAATGAATGAAAGCATATTAAATGCTGATAATAAGGTATTAAAGCGTATTTTTAATCTTGACACTAATGCTTATGCCGAAGGTGCTGTAGATGTAAAAACAAAAGAAATGCTGGGGCTTGCCTGCTCAATGGTTTTACGATGCGACGATTGTGTACGTTATCATCTGGAGAAATGCCATGAAATAGGTATCACTAAGGAGCAGGTGTTTGAAGTATTTGCTATCGCGAACCTGATTGGCGGAACAATTGTTATCCCTCATTTAAGGAGAGCAGTAGAGTTTTGGGAAGCTTTGGAAAGTAAATGATTAAAAAAGATTTAGAATTAGAAAAAAACTGGCAGGCTTTACTTAAAGCGCTGGAAAAAAATTTAGGCAAAAAACCAAAAGACCTGAATGGCGTCTTATTTTTAATAGGCGTTCAGGAGCTTGGTCGCGGAAAGGCATATTTTTCAAAAGAGGAAAAACAAGACCTGATGCACATCGGTATCTGCAAAGTATTGAGCTTATCAGGATTTTATGAGCTGGAGGGGCTGGATGAAGATGGCTGGCCACACTGGAAAATGGTAAAGAAGGTGCCGCACCTGGATCTTCTGGAGCAGGAAAAAGTGCTTAAGATGCATGTAATTGATTATTTTGAAAGCGAAATCGGACTGGCGACAGATTGAACATCATATCCCTTTTTCACGTATTAATGAATGACCGGAGGTAAGGAAATGAGTGGTAACACTATCATAGATGAAAACTTAAATAAGTACAAAAAGAAGTTATACAAAAAGCTCCTTTTTAAAGGGCTTGCTTTGTTTCTCTCTTTTGCTGTTGGTGGATTTTTATTATTCACTTTAATGGAATACCATTTATATATGGGCACCACGGCAAGAGCGATAATATTTTTTGGTTATCTGCTGATTTTCCTGTTTCTAGCTTATCGCCTGATTATCAGGCACTTACTTATTATGATCATTCGTTCCTGGCAAATTTCAGATGATGATGCGGCCCGTGACATAGGAGCTTTATATCCGGAAGTTGGCGACAGGCTTCTGAATATGATCCAGCTAAAGAAAGCTTATTCCTCTAATTCACTCGCTCAGGCAAGTATTTCTCAGCGGTCAAATTCTTTAAGTCAATACGACTTCACCCGTGTCATAACTTATAAGGATATCAGAAGGCATTGGCAATTGGCATTTGTTATTCTTTTTGCCTTAGCTGCCATCTGGATATTAAACCCCGGCGTCATTGTAAATAGCTCTGAACGAATTGCTAAATTCAATCAATCCTTTGCCCCGGCAGCTCCTTTTTCTTTTGAAGGTGTTGACAACGAGCTTGTTGCTTTTAAGAATGAGGACTTTACTATCGCTGTAAAAGTTGATGGTGAGGCGGTTCCCGAACATGTATATCTTGAAACCTCCAGTCGCCGCATCAAAATGAGCGGAATAGATAAGAATACATTTTCACATACATTTCAGAAAATACAACAGAATGTAAAATTTCAATTTGAAGCTGCAGGATTTAAAAGCAGCACTTATACCATAAAAGTTGTAAGCCGTCCACAGCTGGGAGATTTTAATGTTGTTTTTGAATACCCTTCATATTTAAACAGAACGAATGACCGGCTGGAGAACACCGGAAATCTCCAGGTACCAGAGGGAACTAAGGTAACATGGCAGATGCAGCCTCGAAATGCTGGCTCCATTTCCTTCTTATATTATAAAGATAGCACTCTGCTGAATAAAGATCCTGATAATTCAAGCTATGCTTCTTTTACTAAAGTTTTAAATGAAAGTTCAGATTACGAGGTTCGCCTAAAGAATGCGTACAGCGAAAACAAAGAAAAAATAATATATCGTGCCGATGTTATTCCTGACCAATATCCACAGATAAACCTAAACCTTTATCAGGATACTGTTCTCTACAGCTTTATTATGATGAGCGGAAACTTAAATGATGACTATGGCCTCACACGACTAAACCTTTTTTACAGGAATAAATCCAATACTGATAAAAATTTCAGCAGTGTTTCAATTCCTATTGCCAGGAGCCAGAATTCCCAGAGCTTTAATTACAACTGGATGCTTGACACTATGGACCTTCAAAAGGGCCAGGAGATAGAGTATTTTCTTCAGGTATGGGATAATGATGGTGTAAACGGAGCTAAGGCATCCAAAACAGGTACATATATATTCAAGATACCCACAAAAAACGAAATAAAAGATCAATTAGATAAAACTACAGAACAGACTGAGAATCAAATAGATGAGACACTTCAGGACGCAAAGGAATTAACCAAAGCCCTTGAAGATATTACTGAAAAACTTAAGGGCAAGAAGGAAATGAACTGGCAGGAAAAGCAGCAGATGGAGGAGCTTCTAAAAAAGAAGGAAGAGCTGAATAAGGCGCTTGAGGAAATGAAGAAGAAATATCAGAACCAGGAAATGCGCCGTGAGAAATTCAACCAACAGAGTGAAAAGATAAAAGAAAAGGTTGAGCAGCTGCAAAAAATGATGGATGAATTGCTGGATGAGGAGACCAGGAAACTGTATGAAGAGCTTAAAAAGTTACTGGAAGAGCAGCAGGATGTAAACCAGATGCAGGAGCTGCTAAATAAGATGCAGCACAAGGAGAAAAATCTGGAGAAAGAGCTTGAAAGAACAATGGAGCTGTTTAAGCGCCTGAAATTTGATCATAAACTTGAGGAAACGGTGAAGGAGCTTGATGAGCTGGCGAAGGAACAAAAGGAGCTTTCTGAAAAATCTACTGAAAAAAACCAAAGCTCAGAAGAGCTGAGTGAAGAGCAGAAAAAGATTCAGGAGGATTTTGAGGAGACGAAGGAATCAGTAAAAGAAATGGAGGAGCTGAACCAACAAATGGAAAACCCCGAATCATTACCTGAAGACCTCAAAGAGCAGCAGGAGAGTATTGAAGAAAAAATGCAGGAAGCTCAGGAAGAGCTACAAAAAAATAAACCTAAAAAGGCGGGAGAACAGCAGAAAAAAGCTGCTGAAGAAATGCAAGAGATGAAAGATAAGCTCTCACAGATGCAGGGCAACATGGAGATGGAAATGATGATGGAAAACCTAAATGATCTTCGCCATATTGTACACAACTTGCTTAAGCTATCATTTGACCAGGAAAAGTTAATGAAGGAATTTAATCATGTACAGCAAAGTGACCCTCGTTTTGTGACTCTTGCCCAGGAGCAGTTAAAAATAAAAGATGATTCCAAAATCGTAAAAGATAGTCTTCATTCCCTGGCAAATCGTGTTTTTCAGATACAATCTTTTGTAACGCGTGAACTCAGCGATATGGATTACCATCTGGAAAGAACTACTGATGCTATTAAGGAGAGGAAAAAACCTATTGCTGTTTCTGAGCAACAGTTTACCATGACCTCAATGAATAATCTTGCGCTATTATTAGATGATGTAATGCAACAAATGCAGAATGCGTTGGCCGAAGCAATGGGTAAACCTAAGCCTGGAAATAAAAAATCCGACTCTCCTTCATTAGGAGAGTTGCAGCAGCAATTAAACAATAAAATTGAGGATCTTAAAAAAAGTGGCAAATCGGGGCGTCCCCTTTCTGAAGAATTGGCGAAATTAGCTGCCGAACAGGAGCGTATACGGAAAGCATTACAGGAAATGATGGAGAAACACGGGCAGGATGAAGGTAAAAGCGGAAGAAAGCCCGGTAACGGAATTCCTGAGAAAATGGAAGAAACAGAAATGGATCTTGTAAATAAACAAATTACGAGTGAAACCATTAGAAGACAACGGGAAATCTTAACCCGCTTATTAGAGGCTGAAGAGTCATTACGCGAAAGAGAGCTTGATGAAGAAAGGAAAGGGGAGAGCGCCAATCCTGCTGAGCGTGAACTTCCGCCTTCATTTGAAGAGTATTTTAAACAAAAAAGACAAGAAATTGAGCTGCTTAAGACTATTCCTCCGAAATTATTTCCGTATTATCGCAAAGAAGTAAATGAATATTTCAAAAGACTGGGAGAACAGGCTAATTAACCCTATGGACACAATCAAAATAGAGATTCCTTCACTTGCGGAAAATATCCGCATGATAGAGAGTTTTATTGACAATGCAAAAGAAAAGTTTGAGCTCGAGGATGATATCTATGGGAATATTATGATTGCCGTCACCGAAGCTGTTAACAATGCTATCAAACACGGAAACAAAAGTGATAAAGAAAAAAACGTTTTTCTAACACTTATGATTGAGCAGCATATGTTGCGTTTTGTAATAAAAGATCAGGGAGAAGGGTTTGACTATGAAAATCTTCCAGACCCAACTGCTCCGGAAAACTTATCTAAACCTGGTGGCCGTGGCATATTTCTAATGAAACATCTTAGCGATGAGGTAAGCTTTAAGGATAAAGGTAGTATCGTAGAGTTAAACTTTTACATTAATTAATGGCTGTTAATTTTTTTATAGAAACAGCCAATTTTCGCCTGACACATAGAACAAGGCTTAAGAACTGGATCAAAAAAGTAATCGCAGAGCACAAATATTCTCCTGGTGATATCAATTACATCTTTGCTGACGATGAATATTTGCTAAAAATCAATCAACAATACCTCAACCATGATTACTATACCGATATTATTACCTTTGATCAGTCCGAAGAAGAAAATACTATTTCCGGGGACATCTACCTGAGCGTGGAAAGGATCAGGGAGAACTCCTTTCAACAGAAGGCTGATTTTGTTGAAGAATTGAAGAGGGTAATGGTCCACGGAATTCTTCATCTTTTGGGCTATAACGATCAGACTCCTGAAGAAAAAGAAGGTATGCGTAAAAAAGAAGAAGCTTGTATATCTTTGTACCAGTAGCAAGTGTTCCACGTGGAACATTTTGCGTTTAGATTATTATTTCTAAACAGGTGTTCCACGTGGAACATTTTGCTAAATACATTTGTACTTATTATCTGAAACCAGATTAAATATATGTTTCCTGAATACGATGTAATAGTAGTAGGCGCCGGCCATGCCGGTTGTGAAGCCGCATCTGCCGCGGCTAAAATGGGGTCGAAGGTCCTGCTTGCCACTATGAATATGAACACAATAGCTCAAATGTCATGTAATCCTGCTATGGGGGGTGTGGCCAAAGGACAAATTATTCGAGAAATTGATGCTCTTGGGGGGATGTCAGGGATAATCACTGACAAATCCATGATCCAGTTTCGAATGCTTAACAGGTCTAAAGGCCCTGCAATGTGGAGTCCCCGTTCTCAAAATGATCGTATGCGATTTGCAGAAGAGTGGCGCCTGGCACTGGAGCATAATCCAAATGTGGATTTTTGGCAGGAAATGGTTACGGGAATTACTGTAAAAGATGGCAGAGCAGTAGGCGTAAAAACATCCCTGGGGCTTGAGGTAAAGGGAAAGTCAGTAATTCTCACTAACGGGACCTTCCTAAATGGCCTAATCCATATTGGGGAAAAGAATTTTGGTGGTGGAAGAACAGGGGAGAGGGCAGCAAAAGGAATAACCGAGCAGCTTGAGTCCCTAGGATTTGAATCTGGCAGAATGAAAACAGGTACCCCGCCAAGAGTGGATGGCCGTTCTTTGGATTATTCCAGAATGGAAGAGCAACCTGGTGATGAGCAGCCGGGAAAGTTCTCTTTCAAAGATACCCCTGTTCTAAAACAACAAAGAAGTTGCTATATAACCTATACAAACAATAAAGTCCATGAAATATTGGGAACAGGTTTTGAACGTTCTCCAATGTTTGCAGGAAGGATAAAAGGGTTAGGGCCAAGATATTGTCCTTCAATAGAAGATAAGATCCATCGTTTTGCTGAAAGAGAGCGCCATCAGATCTTTGTGGAGCCAGAAGGATGGAATACGGTTGAAATATACGTTAATGGCTTCTCTACTTCTCTGCCTGAAGATGTTCAATATAAAGCACTTAAAGAAATTCCCGGATTTGAAAATGTAAAGATGTTCAGGCCCGGCTATGCTATTGAATATGACTTTTTTCCTCCTACACAGTTAAATCTTACACTTGAAACAAAGCTGGTAGAGAATTTATATTTTGCTGGCCAAATAAATGGTACAACAGGTTATGAAGAAGCTGCCTGTCAGGGACTTATAGCAGGAATAAATGCACATAATAAGATAAATGAGAAGGAAAAATTTATCCTAAAAAGATCCCAGGCTTATATAGGAGTACTTATAGATGACCTCATCAATAAAGGCACGGAAGAGCCTTACCGTATGTTTACTTCAAGAGCGGAATTCAGGATTTTGCTTCGTCAGGATAATGCAGATCTGAGATTAACGCAAATTGGACATGCTTTAGGTCTAGCTGATGATGAAAGATTAAATGATCTCTTGGATAAAAAGAATGCTATTAATGAGGTTCTTGAAAAGCTTAATAAAATAAAGGTAGAACCAGTTGAGGCTAATGGCCATCTTGAGGATTATAATACAGCAGTAATAAAGGAAAAAGTAACAGCTACCGCATTGTTAAAAAGGCCTCAGCTATCAATAGATAAAATTTTAGATTTAAATGCTGATCTGGCAGAGCTGGCAAAATATCCACAGGAAATTCTGGAGCAGGCAGAAATACAGATAAAATACGCTAGCTATATAGATAAGGAGTTCGAACTGGTTAAAAAGATGGAAAGCCTTGAAAATTATGCCATCAAAGGTGATTTTGATTACGACAGAGTAAAAGCGCTTTCTGCAGAAGGCAGGGAAAAGCTGAAAAAGATTCAACCGGCAACGTTAGGGCAGGCTTCACGTATCTCAGGAGTTTCTCCAGCGGATATTTCAATTCTTATGGTGTACTTTGGTAAATAAGATAATGAACGAAATCTATACAAACTGCCCGCTCTGTAAAAGCGGGCTTTTTCATGATAAATTTGAAGTAAAAGATTTTTCTGTCTCCAAAGAAATATTTACCATTTGTGAATGTGAGAACTGTAAACTTTTATTTACGAATCCTTATCCTTCAGCGGAATCTATAGGGCCATATTATAAATCAGAAGAATATATATCTCATACTAATAAGGCAAATACCTTAGTTAACATTTTATATAAGAAAGTACGGAATTTTACCTTACAGAAAAAGATACGACTTGTAAAGAATTTAAATGGTACCAGTTTATTGGATGTGGGATGTGGAACAGGTCATTTTCTTTATGAGTCATATAAACAGGGTCTTCAGGTTTCCGGCGTAGAAACAGACAAGCAGGCACGATTAAACATCCCCGGCGAAATAAAGGACAAGGTATATTCTTCAATTTCTAAAATTCCGGTAAATAAAAAAGTCGACGTTATAACCTTATGGCATGTACTGGAACATCTCCATAATCTGCAAGACTCATTTAAAGAGCTTAATAATCATTTAGAGAGAAAAGGATTTTTTATTATTGCTGTACCCAATCCTTCTAGTTATGATGCAAAGCATTACAGGAATAAATGGGCTGCATGGGATACACCACGACATCTCTATCATTTCAGGCCAGAACAGGTAAAATTACTTTTTGAACAACATAACATATTGCTAATCAATATTTTACCCATGAAATTTGATTCTTATTATGTATCTATGCTCAGTGAAAAGTATAAAGGGAAAAATATTTTAAACCAAATGATCTTTGGCATGATCTATGGTTTTTTATCCAATTTTAAAGCTTCAAAAGAAGAGTACTCCAGTTTAATTTATATCGGACAAAAAAAATGATAATGCGATTGTTGACTTCCCTAATAATATTGGGGATAATTTATTCATGTGCTAATCAAACTTCCCCTACCGGAGGCCCTAAAGATGAAACTCCCCCTGTACTGATGGAGAGTATACCGATGGACCAGGCAATAAATTTTAAGGGTAATGAAATAATACTAACCTTTGACGAACATATTAGATTAGATAATCCAAACCAGCAAATAATTATTACCCCTCGCCTGGATCAGGATATTACTTATAATACAAGAAGAAATAAGCTAGTTATAAACTTTTCTAAGCCACTTGCTGATAATACAACCTATAGTTTTAATTTTAGAGAATCAATTAAAGATATAACTGAAGGAAATGTAGCAGATTTTGATTATGCTTTTAGTACAGGACCTTATCTCGATTCTTTAAACCTGACCGGAAATGTAAAAAATATTCTTAAGAACAATTTTTTAGAAGGAGCAACAGTTGGGTTACAGTTACCAACCGACACAGCAGCGTATTTTTCTTTTCCACCATTTTATTTTACTCAAACTGATAAATCAGGAAATTTCTCGTTTAAAAATTTAAAACAGGCCAACTATAAGCTTTATGCATTTAATGATAGAAATAAAGATCTCATAGTTCAACCCTCACTTGAGCAACATGGCTTTATTAAAGACCTTGTTAACCTTACTCACGATACTACTGGATTTGAAATCCCTGCTGTTAACATAAATCTTGATACCTTGAAAATCATTTCAGCAAGGCAAGCCGGTAAATATTATAATATAAACTTCAATAAACCCCTTATAGAATATAATGTAACTCCGACAACCAGAGCATTACCATATATCTTAGGGGATGACAAAAAAACGTTAACATTTTTTAACATTGACCAATTGGCAGGGCCTGTAAATTTTAATGTGATGGCTGAAGATTCTGTCCATTATACTATTAATGAGCAAGTATCAATTGAATATACAGAGACCCCAAGAGGACCAATAGAATTTAAATCCAATTTGTCAGCTGTTAATATTGTTAAATCCAATCCGGTAATTAATACCTCAATATCCTTTAATAAACCTATCACAGCTGTTAATTATGACAGTATCTTTTATTTACATGATTCAGCTACTGTTTTTAATATAAATAAAGAAAACCTTACCTGGGATTCATCCCGAAGTTTGTTGAAGGTAGAGTATAATTTACCGAAGCAGATATTTTCAACAGAACAGCCTGTATCTAATGTTAAACCAAAATTATATTTTGGAAAAAATGCCTTTATCAGCGTGGAACAGGATTCAAGTGCTAAAATAGAAACTACTCCTAAATTTTATGAAGAAAATCAACTAGGGACAATACTTGTCACTGCTGGTTCCGATTATGAAAATTTTATAGTAGAGCTTCTTGATAAGAACTATAATATTATTGAACGACGTTATAATGAAACAGATATTCGTTTTAGAAACCTATTGCCCCAGGATTACTTTTTAAGGATAATTGGAGATCGTAACAATAATGAATTTTGGGATGCAGGAAATATATATCTTAATGTAATTCCAGAGCCAATAGAGTATTATATTAATATGAATGGGAAATCCACTATTCCATTAAGGGCCAATTTTGAAATTGGACCGCATGAGTTATACCTATTTGATGTGGAAAACCGCGTGGACTAATGTGGGTAAGTGGGAGTTATGGGTAGATAAACTAAGATTCAGTAATCTAACGTTAATAAGTGAAAGTTAGCAGTACCTATATAACGAAAGTTATGAACACACCTGGTAAAAAAATGTTTTATCCACAAATTAAAAACTAACTGTTGATAAATAGGTATATATCTGATTTACAAATATTTAACATGAAAATAAATTGTGGATAAATTCTTATTTATGCTTCCTTTGTAAACAATTTAAAAGAACAAATGAAAGATAAATTATTTATCCACGTATCCACAAGCTAATAACTAATAACAACTTATTTAATAAATATATAGTTATATATTAGGAGGAAGTATAAATGTTGAAAACCATATTTTTTTATATATTAATTTTCGTTACCCTAACTGCTTATTCACAAGATCACGATGATATCCAGCTGGCCAACGAATATTATAGTCAGGGGGAGTCGGAAAAGGCAATTCATTTATTTGAAGAGCTGGCAAAAGATGATAAAAATATTCCGCTCATTCACAATAACTATTTCTTTCTACTGCTGGAAAATGGTTTATACAGTGATGCGGAAAAATATCTTAAACGAATCACCCGTAGATTCCCAAATAATTATAACTTCGTTCTCGATGAAGGATATCTGTTATACCACAAAAATGAAATTCAAAGAGCGGAAGATTTTTTTAAAGGGTATATTGATGAAGTAAAAGGGAATTCATTCCAGAGCAGAATGGCTGCTGAATACTTTGTGAACAAACAACTTCACAGCTATGCTGCTGAGGTTTTAAAAGCTGCAAGAAAAACATTAGGAAACAATCAGGCTTATGCACTAGAACTAGCAAATATTTATCGAATAATGAATGAAAAGGATCTCATGGTAAATGAGTACCTGAATTATATAAGTAGCAATCCCTCAAATATTAGTTATGTACAAAATACTTTACAGAATTTATTAACCACACCAGAAGACCTGCAGAGCCTGGAGCAACTTCTTTATGCCAAAATTCAGGATGAACCTGACAATAAAATTTATCCTGAACTGATCATATGGGTAAATCTTCAGCAGAAAAATTTTTATGGCGCGTTTATACAGGCAAGGGCACTCGATAAGAGGTTTAATACTCAGGGCTCAAGAAGTTTGGAAATAGGAACAATCGCTCTTGATAATGATGATTTTGTAAATGCGATAAAAATATTTTCATATATAGTTAAGGAATTTCCCTCAACCCCAAATTATATCCTGGCAAGGATGTATTTAATAAAATCTTATGAACAACGCGTCCGGAATTCCTATCCGATAGACGAAAGAGAAATTAGAAATCTTGTAAATGATTATGCATCATTTATTAAAGAGTTAGGGATTAACAACAGGAGCACAATGGAGGCCATGCGCAATAAAGCACTTCTGCATGCTTTTTATTTAGATGAGAAAGATTCGGCGGTAATGATTTTGAAGGAGCTGATCAATAATCCTCGTGCGGCTCATGACATTAGATCTGCTTCAAAACTGGATCTCGGCGATATTTATCTTCTTATGGATCAGCCATGGGAATCGACTTTGCTTTATTCCCAGGTGGAAAAATCAAATTCCGATAGCCCTACCGGCTATGAGGCTAAATTAAAAAACGCCAAACTTTCATATTATAGGGGAGAATTCCTCCTTGCCCAGGAGCATCTTGATATTTTAAAGGAAGCGACCACAAGGGAGATAGCAAATGATGCTATGGAAGTAAGCTTGTTGATCAAGGATAACATAGCTTTTGATTCTACAGAAGCGGCAATGCGCGCTTATGCAGCTATTGAGCTTTTGCTTTTTCAAAATAAAATAGATGAGGCAAAAGTTACCATTGATTCGCTGCAAAATGCTTTGGGTTTTCACAACCTGCAGGATGAACTTTTGTGGTTGCAGGCTGACATATTAAAGAAAGAAGGAAACTTTGAAAAAGCCCTAAATAAACTAGAGAAAATAAATGAAAACCATTCTCAGGATATCCTGGGAGATGATGCTTATTTTGAAATGGCAGAAATTCATGAACGACATCTTAATAATAAAGAAAAGGCCCAGGAGCTATATATGAATTTCCTGACAAAATATCCCGGAAGTGTCTATGTAGCTGAAGCAAGAAAAAGGTTCAGGCAACTTCGCGGAGATTTTTCCCTTGCACCTGAACTCAACTGAAACATTAAAATACCTGCATAGGTTTATATTCATCTACAGAAGCCATCAGAGCTTTTTCTGATTTTGAAGGTATGAACTTCTGGTAATGCCCGTAACGTTCAAAAATTTCTGTCACATATGCATATGGCTCACTACCTCTGCAATATCCATATTTCACTACCGGGTCAGTAAAGTACTTACGCTCGCTTAGCTTTAATACAAATTCAGCTACATTTCCATCCCATTTTTTAGGATCCTGGTCATATTTTTCTGCAAGACGCTGAGCATCAAGCACATGTGCCAAACCACAATTATATGAGGCTAGTGCAAATTTTATTCGCTGTACAGAATCAGGCACATTGTCCCAAAAAGAGTACAGATAGTCCATGTACTTAACCCCTGCCTGAACGTTCTCCTCAGGGTCGCTGGGATCGGTTACACCTAGTGATTTTGCAGTTGATGGCATTAGCTGCATTAAACCTACAGCTCCAACCCAACTATTTGTATCTGCTTTGAACTGAGACTCCTGATACATAACAGAGGCAACAAACCTCCAGTCAAATCCATTGGAATATTTTTTAATAATGCTGTCGAATGGAGATATCTTATTACCTTTTTTTGAATAAAATTCACTATTAATACGATTTCTAAAAAACCTGCGGTTTTTAAAATACTTATTATAGATCACATAGTAATCCACATCTTTACGCATTTTTAAAATCCAGGTATTTACAGCACGTAATAGATCATCAGAAGATTTTCTAACTGCCCAACCTGTACGTACAGGAAGGCTTAGTGCTGTTGATATATCAATATTTGGATAATCAGCGAGATTTATTTTAGCCTCATTTTCATCCACTACAGCATATTCATACTCACCTTTATTTACTTTTTCCATTATTTCATAAGCAGTGAGATAGCCTGGAATTTCGATAATATTGAGTTCCTCACCGATCTCTTCGGATAAATTTACCATTCTTTGATAATGGGCAGAATTCTCACGTACATAAATAGGTTTATTAACCAGCTCGAACGGAGCACGTATCATGCTGTTTTCTATCTGATGGATTTTCATGCTTTTCCAGTTCCACGGCTTTTTCTGAATAAGCACCTGTTTGGTTGTTCTGTGTGGATAAGTAAACTCAGCCCTTTCTTTATTCATTGAATTAATGGTAAGGCCCATAGCAATGATATCACCATCACCTTTATGGAGCATCTCATACGCAGCCTCCTGGTCTTTGGCTATGACAATTTCAAGGTTCAGGTCAAGATAATTCGCAACTCGTTCGAGAAGCTCATACTCATAACCCATAGGCTTACCTTTATACAAGAAGTAATTTGTTGCACTATACGTAGTAATTGCCGTAAGTACACCTTTCTTTCTTATATCTTCAAGATCTATAGCAACTTCATCATATATACCATTATCCTCTGATACTGATACATCAACTTCCCTATGTCCTATTGTATTTCCCGCCAGGACTAAAGAGGCTATAATTACTATGATTGTTACATATTTCATTTTATACTCCAATCTCACTTTCATCACTTTATATCATGCAAAAAGCAGCCCATCTTGAATAAAGGGCCTTTTAAGAGGAAATAGTGCTTTTTACGGGTATTTAATAAGTTATTATGTAGAAATATATCCCATATAATGTCAAAAAACTTTATTCTTTAGGCCAAAAGCTTACACTAGAAGAAAAAAATCGATCAGGATAAAATAAAACAGAAATAAAGAACAATTAATTTCAATGCCGAAAAGGTACACTATTTCTTCTATTTGAAAGAACTCATAACATCCTGATAGCGAATACTGTTAATTACCATATTAAACTTTTGAAAAATTTGTTTTATTTTAATGCTTGAATAAAAATAACTCTATAATGAAATACATTGGAATAATTCTTTTAGCCTCTTTCATCTCATTAATGAGCTGTAATAATAAAGCCACAAATGAGGAAGAAGAGATAGATGTGGAAGAAGTTGCTCCTGATCAGGAAGTGCGCTATGAAGGTACCACAGAAGAAATTCGTGAAATGGATTCGCTGGTTATCGAAATGGATAAGTCTCTTAAAGTACTTGAAAGGGATTTAGAGAAAACTGAAAAGGATGTTAAAAATCTTTTAAAAGACGTTGAATAAAAAAATATTATGAAGTACCTATTGAATTTTCTAATTATTACTTGCCTTGTAGTTACGGGTGCAAAGGCCCAGGAATATAGTGAGCAGGAACGAAGAAAAGTAATCTCCGAATTAGACGATGCCATCGAACAGGCCCGTGAGCGAATTGACCGGATGCAGGAATATGGCAAACTGCAAAGGGCTCAGTATATGGAGGAAGAAGCGGTAATCCGTGATGCTGAGCAAAGGCTTGATTTGCTTAGGAAGGGTACATATGTTGAACCTTCTGAAATTGAAGAATGGAAAACAAAGCTTTCTAAACTTGGCGTTGACCCGGAACAGGAGGGGCCGGGAGTACAATATAGTGATAAAGAAATGTCTCCGGAAAGAAAAGCCGCTGAAGAAAGAAAAAGAACTTCAGTTGAGCGGTCGGAAGAAACTCTTGCAAGAGCTGATCAGCTTGTTGCTCGATCAACAGAGCGTATTGAAAAAGTAAAGACAAAACTTGAGCAGCAAAAAGTTCAGGGTAAAATTTCGGAACAGCAGTATCAGGAGAAAATGGAAAAAGTAAGAACAGCGGAGGATAGAATTCAGAGGTTGAAAGACCGAATTGAGGAACACCGAATGTCAGTGGCAGAAGTTCTTGAATCAGAAGGAAATTAATAATAATTTAAAAAAGCCAATGGTTTATACTGTTGGCTTCTTTTTTAACCCCCATGATTTATAGTTTCATATCTTCTTCACCTTTTTTAATCACTGGTTCTGCCGAATGATTTTTATTTCTTATGACTCTGGCCTTTACTAAGCTTTCATTTTCGATTAGCATTATTGGAGGGCTTTGCAGGTATAAGTATTTTTATTAACGTAAAAACAAACAGCAGCCAGGGAAAGCTGTGCATTAAAAGATCTAGATAATCTAAAGTCGCCATTCCTTCTCCACCACCAAAAATCCAGCGAATTTTACCAAATAAATGTGGCTCAGGATTAAAGGGCGCCAGTCCTAAAGTAAGAACAAGTAAAACCGGGATTACCAGCTGATTATATTTTTTTTCTTTTAAATCCATAGAAAATTTGACTAAAAAATCCTTTGGGAAATTTTTCCATCCCTGAAAATCCCAATTTTATATCACGTCCTTCATATGGGATATAATCCGTCTTAAAAAGATAATCCCATATGCTAAGGCTAATCCCAAAGTTCACCCCATGTCGCTTCTCCTTTGGCAGATCATGTGCATGATGCCAGATATGCATTTGAGGATTGTTTAAAATATATCTGAACGGCCCGAGGTTGAGCCGCAGGTTCGAATGATTAAAATGTCCGATAGCTAAGGAAATAATGTGAATTATAAAGAAATCCCGAAGCCCAATTCCTATAAGGGCAAGCGGAATATACTCTATAGTCCGATAAACTACTGTTTCCATCCAATGGTATCTTAAATGAGCAGCAAAACCCATTTGTTCAACTGAATGATGTACTTTATGAAACTCCCATAAGGCAGGGCTCGCATGAAGTAACCGATGCACCCACCACTGGATAAAATCCCGAATTATAAACCCAATAAGGAGGTGAGACCACATAGGCCACTCCATAACATTGAAAGCGACAACATTTGTAATGCCGATACTTGCCAGGGCATTATTGAACAGGTCTACCACTACATCGGAAGAGGCATTGTAAATGATAAGTGAAAAAAGAAAAAAGTTGAAGAACATGTAAAAAACATCAAGCCAGAAATCTTTTCTAAACGCTTTATGCTTTTTATGCCAGGGAAAAGTTGCTTCAAGAATAAAAAAAACTACTGAAATACCAATCAGCCAATAAAAATAGTTATGCCAAGAAGGATGTGTAATCTCATGCCACAGATAATTAGCATAATTTTTATAGCCGTTAATAAATGTCTCCAGGTATCTTTCCATCACAATTGACAAATATCCTCATAAAAAGGATCATTATCTGTAATGAAAGTTACAAAGCAGGATAGAATTATTCAATTACGGCCTCAATCTCCGACATTTTATCTTGAGAAAAAGCCCCTGAGGTTGCATAGATTATTTTGCCGTCTTTATCCAGTACGAAAAAATATGGGATATCTTTTTTTTCAAAATCCAGGGCATCTTTATATGTCTTTAGATCACCTTTATAGAAAAGAATGTATGGATGCAGGTTAGGGTCTATATTTTTTGCAGCCTTATTTTTTGCAGCACCCGCACCGGCAGCTTTTACACCAGTAAACATTGGAATGAAATAAACATTGACATCATAGGTAAAAGCAGAAAATAAGCCGTCACTTTCCTGGATAAATTTTTCAAAGACAGGCTGAAACCAGGTTTCCAGATCATCCTCACTCTTTTTCGAATAAGCCATTCCTAAAAGTGTAAATTTCCCCTTCGTGTTTACCGGAATAATTATTTTTTCATCGGTGATCGTTTCCCCTTCAAGCTGTGGAAAAGGCATATTAATTACCTGGGCCTTAAGTTGCCCCGTACTTAAAAATAGTACCATGCTTAAAAGCAGAAGTTGAATTTTGAACAGGTTTTTCATACATGATCAACGACGGAGAAATTTATTTGTTATACAAGAGTCATTTTAGTACGTGGATCTTATGTTCTCCATGGTTTACTTTTACACGCTGATCTAAAGTATCTTTGGCAAATTGGTCGCGGAAATTATCTACAAAATACCACTCAGCTTTTACTTCATCACGGTTTAGGGTGATCAGCATATAACCATGATCCCGCATGTTTACATATTTTAGATGAGGGTTTAATGGCTTCAGGTATGTTTTTTCATAAAGCTTAACACTATCTGCGGGAAAGCGCTCATCGGCATTTCCACTGTTTACACTTGGAGCCCCAAACTCCACGGCCATCGCTCCTATGCCTGTAACGCTATCATATTTAACAAAAGGATTGGGTGTTACTTCAAAAGCCCATGAAGCATGTGTATCTCCTGTGAGAAAAATCACATTATTGATTTCTTTTGATTTTATAAAATCTACAATTTCTTTTCTTTCCAAAGGATAGCCATCCCAGGAATCCGGGTTAATATTAAAATCTGGGCGACCATAATTCAGATAAGAAAAAACAACCTGATTGCCAATGAGCTGCCAGCGTTCGTCATTTTCTTCAAGATTTTCTAAAAACCAGTTAAGCTGCTCTTCTCCAAGCATAGTATGATCGGGAGGAAGAGTAGCGATAGAGGTAGTGTCATCGGCGGGCTCTGTTCTTCCTGCCAGACGCTCATCAAGCATGATCAATTGTGCCATGTCACCAAACTGAAAGCTTCTGTAATGTTCCTGGTCTTCACGTACCGGCATCCATTCATAATAAACTTTCGTTGCCACTTTCTTACGCTTTTCATAGCTGCCCTCCTCCGGTTGATGGTTTTGAGCGCCGGTTTTATATGCATTATTAGCAATTTCATGATCATCCCAGACAGCAATAAAAGGATGCATCTGGTGGATGGCCTGAAGATCTTTATCCAGGCGATACTGGCTGTATCTGGTACGATAATCCTCTAATGAAATAATCTCATGTGGAGGTTCGTGAAATCTTCCTATCGTGGTGTCCCCATAAGTACCAACACCATATTCATATATATAATCTCCCAAATGAAGAACAGCATTAATATCATCACGATTGGCAATGTGTTTGTAAGGATTAAAATATCCGAACTCCCAATTGCTACAGCTTACAACAGCAAATTTTGCTTCTTTGGTAGCACCTACAGGAAGTGTACGTGTTCGCCCTACAGGAGAAAAGATCTCACCGCTTTTAAACCTGTAAAAATAAGTCTGACCGGGTTGTAAACCTGTAACATCAACTTTTACTGTATGATCATTGGCCGCTTCAGCTGTTGCGCCCCCAGATTTAACTATATTTTGAAACGTCGAATCTTCGGATACCTGCCAAAGCAAAGTAACCTCATTGCTTGATTCTGCATGGACACGAGTCCAGATAATTACAGCATCAGATAATGGGTCCCCTGATGCAACCCCATGATAAAATGGTTTTAATGCCGGATTATAAAGGGGTGATAAGGGGCCGGTAACCTCAGGTGTTTCTTCGGCAACCCGGCTCAGGCAACCGGGCAAAATTAAAAAAAGTATTAAGTAGCGTAATAACTTGTGTTTTTTAAAAAATGTGAGCATAATATTTTATAGTGGCTTTAAACCTGAAAATTTATTTCCTTCTTTTAACAACACAAAATCATTTTTATCTATTTTAGATTTTTCAATTGCCGCTTTAAGTTCCAGAGGCGGATCATATTGTCCATCATCTGCAAGAGGAAATGTGCCGTAGTGCATGCCGATACTTTTACTTATTTGCATATCCTGATGGACCTTCACTGCTTCTTCAGGATCTAAATGTATGGGTGACATAAACCAGCGGGGTTTATAAGCTCCAATGGGTAAAAATGCCAGATCAATTTTGGGATGTTTTTTAGCTATGTCTGAAAACATCCGTTCATTGTATCCGGTGTCGCCGGCAAAATATAGCTTTTGCTTATCATCAAAAATCATATAGCCACCCCATAAAGTTTTATCCCTGTCGAACAATCCACGGCCGGAAAAATGCTGTGCCGGGACCATTTCTATATTTAATGATTCTACTGCATAACTCTTCCACCAGTTTAATGGAATAGTGTTTCCAATATTATTTTTTTTGAGATGCTGCTCAACGCCCAGCGGAACAATAATTTTAGGTTTATCCCGTTCCCAAAGCATTTTTATTGTGGGAAGATCAAGGTGATCATAGTGGTTGTGGCTGATGATAACAGCGTCTATTTTTGGAAGGTCTTTAAAAGCAATCCCGGGAGGTCGCATCCGTTTGGGCCCTGCAAAGCTAAAGGGACTGGTGCGTTCACTCCAGATTGGATCAGTTAGAATATTTTTATCCTTCCACTGTATCAGGAAGGTAGCATGATTTACAAAATAAACCGTTAGTTCATTTTCTGAAGAATTTGGAACAGTAGCAGGTTTATCATTTATCTCTCGCCATTGTCCCGGATCACGGGTTATAGCCCATTTAAGTACATCAAGAAAGCCTTTAGCTTCTACATTATCATAATTTGTAAATTTCGAACCATCGAAGAAGTTATTTTTCGGACCTTTATAAGCGGGTGCTGAAATAAATAAACCAACAACTAGTCCCAGAAACAGAAGGGATAGAGGTACCGCGAGAATTAAATACATAGGTTTAAGCATTAGAATGCCGCAAAGTCTGTTTAAAATTACAAAAAAGATTTTCCGGCAATGGAATTTATAAGATCATTTATACTTCTAATTCTTTTTATTGATCTTTTGTTACTGCTCATAGGCCTGATACGGCCTACGGTAGTAGTTTGGTGGGAAGATGTACAGAATAGGAGGAAGGTTATAAAAATTTACGGCACGGCTGCTATTCTGTTCTTGACAATATATTTCTTTTTATTCTTTCTAATAGACTAACTCAAGGGAAACACGTCTCTTGTTTAACAAAAAAAGCGGCATATGCCGCTTTTCAAAAATTATCATTGTCCAGAATCAATTAAAACCCGTCATCTTCAAACCCATCATCTTCCTCTTCCTCTGTTGTGTCTTCTTCAGTCTTATCTTTAAGATCTGCTGCTGCATCTAAAACATAAGGATCATTTAACCCATAATATTCAAACCTAAATCGGTTAATAAAATCAAGGACCTCTGCTTCAGTGCCGGGTAAAAAGGTAAGCTCGTCTATTTTGGCTTTACCGGCATTTGACTTTTTAGTGATGTATTCATTAAAAGTGTCATTTGATGAGTAAAGCAGAAGCTGATTATCCTCAAGACCAAAATAATACCATGATGCTGCCGAAGCTTTAACAAAAATATTAATAATTGGCCCACCGGCTTCATTTCTTTTCAACTCCATAAAGCCTTCAAAACCGGCATTTAATTCTTCTCTGTTGATGTTGGACATTCCCAGCATCCCATCACTGTAAAATCCTCTGTATTCCGGGGACCATTTCAGATTAACATCAGAGAACACTAATGGCTGAGAGATATATTTGTCAAATGTTCCTAAAGGAATATATTCATTTAAAGAAGCATTTTCAAATTCCCGTGTTGCACGTTCTCCCATTATATTGGCAAGCTTGTACAGCAACTGTGTCTGATCACCGCGGCCTTCGGGCGCTCCTAAATTTGTAACCACATCAATCATATCCTTCGCCATAATGTCATATGCGGAAGACGGGATGTTAAAATTAAATGTTAATAAAGTGTTTAAAGTGAAACGATCTTCCTTTAGGTTCCCTTCACCGATTACAGAAGTCTGCATGTTAATATCAGCTGTATTCTTAAGGAAATTCACCGGCCCCTCAAATTTTACATTGCCGGATAATTCATGATAAGAAAAAACTTTACCACTATATGTATTTCCGGAAGCTTTTGCAGTATCCTCTATTACATAAGTTTCAGTAGCGGGTTTATAATGAAGGATACCTGATGGCTTAAAGAAATATTCATCATCTAAACCAATTTTCTCATTGACAAAAAGACCATACAAACTATTATCGTACTGATTAAATAATAATCCGGCATCCAGTTTTTTGCCATCTTCGGTAACAGCCTCATCAAAGTTGATCATCACCTCCTGCTGTTCCGCACTACTTGAATATTGGATCCATGTATCATAGCCGGGGATTGTAGTGAAATTAAGTTTTACAAAACCATCCAGCTCCATAGCAGGCTTATGGGCATAAAGGATCATTTCTCCCTTATAGATTATTCCGGGGGAAATTATTATCCTGTCTTCTGCTGTTACAGCACCATTAGCAACTGTATGAAGGCTGCCTTCATCATTTTTGCCAGCATCCTCATCAATTATTTTCTCAAGTCGAAAATCTTCCATTTTGATTGGAAAGGTATCATTCGAGGCATTTACATACTGATAAGTTGCATAGCCACTAAATTCATTTCTGGAGGATATATCTATAACTCCATTTGTTAACCGGTGATATCCGTATAGCGTATCAAGAATGATAGTTGTATTGGTTAATTGGCCAATGCGTGAATTTTCAAGGATTAATACTTCATTATTTTCCGGAGTAATAAGAGCATCAGCCACTTTTATATGTGGGATCCCCCGGACAGTCATTTCCTGGGTATTTATATCATACACTGCTTCGGTCGCATTAAAAGCAAGGGAATCAAGATCCTCGCGAGTAGTATAGAAATAACTACTTTTTAATGGAACATCTTCAGGCTTTGTCATGGTGATCTTATTTTGCTCAAGGTCCCATGTAGCTTTTGTAATAGAAGTTTTAAATTGAGCATATGGAAATTCCAATGCCGCCCGCCCTTCTACTTCAGGGCTTATATCTGCATAATTCTGATTAAGATCGAACAGTACACGTACATCATCACCTGCTAAGGCCGGCTTGTCCGGATTATTGGTTTGTACTGCAAAATCGGCACGGCGTGCCAAAAGGCGATCATTTTCAAACTTCATCTGATCTGAAGAAGCAACAGAACCCTTCATCTCAATATCTCCGCTACCATAAACACCATCAGACCTTACCATAACATCTCCCTCAAATGTTGCTATGCCGTCATAGAAGGTAAATGGTTCATCCGTATTGGAAAATGTCATTTCATCATTTTTTGGCACCCACTTTACCTTAAATTCATTTAAAGTGGCCTGTGGAAAAATGGTGCTGTTAAATTCTTCTTCACTGATATTAGCCATAGAGCCGGATGCTATAAGAGAATCGGGATATAGAACAATATCATCTGATTCAAAAGAGGTGGAGAAGAAATCAATATTTCCTTTACCCCGTAAACCCTGGCTATTTAATGATAATGAACCATATAGTTTGGTGCCTTCTGTCGCATATAATTTATAACCATCAGCAGGGATATCATGATCGAATCCCATTGTATTATCTCCAACATAATGCAGCCGCTCCTCAATATTTGGTATTATGCCTTTTGAAACAAAAATACCATCAAAACCAATTGCCGAAGGATCACTGTCATTAAGAGAATCGATATCAAAAGGAGGGATCACAAAATAAAGCTCTTTTTTGTAGATCCCGTCTAAAACATTTTTGCGGTCAAAATAAACAACGGCGCCTTCACCGGCAGCAAATTTTGGATAGTTTGGAACGTTTTCCCGACCGGATTTATTTCCAGGCGAATTAATATATAATGTACCGGAGGTTTTATTTGCAAACCCTACTAGCCCAGCTGTTTCAGCGGTTGCTGAATCTAAACCAACTAATGCATTATTTACTTTCTCACGAGAAGAACTTCCTTTAGTATTTTCTTTTTGAACATAAAATTTAACCGAATCAATTTTATTAAGGTTTATTAAAAAGCTGTCATAGCTAAACATAAAATCTTTACCCAGATACTCAAAATTTCCAGCAGTAACTTTTCCGTTAAAATTAAAATCACGATTTTCATAGATAAGTATTTCTGCACTATCAGGTTCAATTTTAACATACAAAGAGTCGCTAATTAAAAACTCCTCAACACCACGGATCTTTAAATATCCATCATCAAAATTTATGGTTGCATTTGGCTTTCCACTAATTACAGAAGGAATAATAATATTATCATAATCAGCCCTCCCAAATCGCGATCGATAGATGTGCTTTCCTTTATGCTTAATTGTTACTTCCCGTGACATCGTGCTGTAATCAATAAGCCCTTTCTGCATTAGCATCACCATAGCCCCATGAATGACATCACCATCCTTTTTATAATAATTTGCCAGATCTGAAACATAGAATACATCAGTTTTAAATTTTTCGGAATAACTAGCAACTATGCCCAGAGGATTAAAATCATAAAGCTTGTCTCCCAAAAGCCGGTAATCTTCTTCATTATAATGATTGACCGATTCAAAATTAACCGGCACATATTTTTGTCCCTGAAGAACAGAAATATCCAGGCTTTGCTCATTAAGGTTCCATCTTATTATATCTGCAGTAAAATGTAACTTAAAATAGGTAGAGGTATAGGGGGTATTCCTAAATCCATTTTTTGCTTTTTGGATAACCAGATCGTCCTGGTCATAATCGAAACGTACACGAACAGCCGGATGATAAATTGAATCGTACCCATGGTATAAGGTTACGGTACCCATATCTGTATAAATTGTAGAATCTTCAATCACATAAAGATTGCTATATGATTTTGCTTTGATGTTTCCTTTATTTTTTAATATAATCCTGCTGAGACCGCCAGTTACAGATTTGCTGGAGATCGTCCGGCCCTTTAAAGTAAAGCCTCCATTATAAGCCACATCATCAGTTAAACCTGCCAGTTTAATATTATTTCCATAAGACTGAAAACGCGGGTATGGATTATTAATAAGCGTATCTCTACGGACGCTTTTAAATTCAAAAACCCCATTGACTTCGTTTTCGAGCTTCCCGGGATAGGTTAATTTTGCTTTCTCTGCTTTAAAAGAAGCTGTTTGAGTATCAATAAAATATTCTTCAAAACTTGCTCTTACATCTTCAAGGCCTGCAGGAGACCAGTCAAAAGAGCCCTGGTTACCAACGAAAATATCTTTAACAAGATCATAAGTACCAGAAGTGCTTTTTATAAAAACGCTATCATATGGTGTAACAAGATTCAGGTCAAGCGTTTCAAATACAATGGCAGGACCATTTATATCTGGCATTGGGGTCACAAGGCCATAAGCCTGTAGCATGTCATCATTCAGCTCTTCCCCAAATTCATCTTCATTCTCGCCTGATGTGGTATCCCAATCTTCCCAGATATCCTCCTCATCTTCCCAAAGGTCTTCATCTTCTTCTTCCCAGTTATACTCCTCATCATCCCAATTATCCTCATCCTCTTCCCAGGTGTCATCTTGTTTAATCTCTTCCTGAGGTGTCACTTCAGCAATAAAGGGTTGCTTATATTCAAAGGAATAGACATCATTATAAACCAGCCATTGGTGATGATTTTCTGCCTGCAATGCACGATGGCTAAAGAAAGCAGATGTATTTTTCAGGAACTCATTATATTCAGTTTCACTATGATTTTTTAATACTGTTTTGCTTAAGTTAAGCAGGTCGGTAAGTTTTTTATTATCCAGGCGCTCCTGATTTACGGATAATGAAACCATCTCAAGGAAGCCAACAAATGAATTGTTATACGAATATCCCTTTTCACCAATCAGCAGGAGTTGATCAATAATATCTTTTCTATAATCGGAAGAAAGCTGTTCCCATGCAGTTATATAATCTGCCCCAACAGTCCCACGGCTATTATTCAGCTTTGATTCTATATCATAAGCAATAGAGTCAGACGTAAAGTCAAGCTTGAAATACTGGCTTTTTCCCGTCAGGCTTAATAGCATGAAAAGTAACCCACAAAAAAATATTTTTACCTTCACAATGGTTCTAACACAAATCGAATAAAAAAAATTATCCGAAAACGTTATTTTTTAAATAAAATACTGGCCCATCGATCTTTATAGGCTGATGTTTCCTTTGTTAATCCCGCTTCTTCAGCAATTTCCTGTATATCTGCCTCGTCTTCTTTAAAAAAACCGCTAACCAGTAAATAGCCATTTGTTACCAGATGATCTACATAAGTCGCGATTTCTTCAAGGAGCACATTTTTATTAATATTAGCGAGGATCACATCAAAATCATTATCAATCTCTAAAGAATCTATTGTGCCCAACAAGATATGAATATTTTTACAATTATTTAGGGATGCGTTCTCCGGCGCATTTTCTACACTCCATTCATTGTTATCATAAGCAACAACTTTTGACGCGCCCAGCTTTTCAGCCATCACTGCCAAAATAGCTGTACCACAACCTGCATCGAGAACTTTTTTGTTTTTGTGATCAATATTTATGATCTGGTTTTTTACCATCAGGTATGTGGTGGCATGATGCCCGGTTCCGAATGACATACGGGGCAGAATAATCAGCTCATACTTATATTGATCACTTTTTGCAGGATGAAAAGGAGCCCTGATATAGCACAAATCATCAACCGCAACGGGCTCAAAATTCTTTTCCCATTCTATATTCCAGTTTTTTTCTTCTACCAGCTCCCAGGTGATTTTCTCTTTTTCAATATTATAACGGCTGCTGATATCTTCAACAAAAGATTTATCAAAAAGATCTTTTTGTATATAGCCATGTAAACCTTCATCTGTCTCCATGACAGATTCATACCCTTCCATGTCAAGCTCAGCAATTAATATTTCTTTCTGCTCTTCAGTACAGGGAAGAATCAGTTCAACGTATTGATTAAGGCTCAAGATTTTGCAGCTTTTATAATGTCAGTGAAATCTCTACTCTTTAAAGAAGCGCCACCTATCAGTCCTCCATCTACATCAGGGCATTCGAGCAGCTCTCTGGCATTATCAGGTTTCATGCTACCACCATACAATATTGATAGATTTTCAGCAAGATCTGAGCTAAACCTGTTTAGGATAAATTTTCTTATATGCTCATGCATTTCCTGTGCCTGCTCTGTAGAGGCTGTTTTGCCAGTACCGATGGCCCAAATAGGCTCATAAGCAATCACTACTTTAGAAAACTCCTTATCTTTTAGATGAAACAGAGAATCATGGATCTGATTTTCAACATATTCCCTGTACATTCCATTTTTTCTAACCTCCAGAGGTTCGCCACAGCAAAAGATAGGTATTAGATCATTTTTTAGTGCCGCAACAACTTTATCTTTCAGAAGCTCACTATCTTCATTAAAATGCTCTCTCCTTTCGCTATGCCCAATGATTACATACTTTGCATTATAGGATTTTAGCATAGGACCCGATACTTCACCTGTGAATGCACCACTTTCTTCCTGGTGAAGGTTTTGTGCTCCCAGGAAAATATTTTCAGCGCCTTTAATGAGATTTGAAACAGAAGAAAGATGTACAAATGGCGGGGCAAGCACTACCACTGCATTTCCCTGCACCTCATCTTTTACCATATTTACAATTTCAGAAGTAAGCTGCTGAGCTTCTTCCTTGGTTTTATTCATTTTCCAGTTACCGGCAATTATCTTTTTTCTCATAATAGAAAATATTTTGAGTTTTCAAATATCGTGAAAATAAACAAGTTAGCTTATCCTGCTCCAGGAAATTGCTGCTTTTGTTTCTTTATCTAACAGGTAATGCAGCATTTTGTGTTCTTCCTTTTCCAAACCAGGATCATTTTCAATTGTTTCGGCGGCTATCTGTCGGGCCAGCTTTAATATTCTGCCGTCTTTGGCAATATCTGCAATCTTCAAATTGGCAATCCCGCTTTGCTGTGTACCCATAAGGTCTCCCGGTCCTCGCAGCTTCAGGTCAACATCTGCTATTTCAAAACCATTGTTTGTCCTTACCATTGTATCAATACGTACCCGCGCTTCCTTAGAGAGCTTATAATCGGTAATTAAAATACAGTATGATTGTTCAGCGCCACGGCCAACGCGTCCGCGAAGCTGGTGAAGCTGGGCAAGGCCAAACCTTTCCGCATTTTCGATGATCATGACAGATGCATTTGGGACATTGACACCAACCTCAATAACAGTCGTGGCAACCATTATTTTGGTTTCATTTTTTAAAAACCGCTGCATTTCAAATTCCTTGTCGGCCCCCTTCATTTTACCATGGACAATACTTACCGGTACATTGGGAAAAGCACGTTGAATGCTTTCGTACCCATCAACAAGGTCTTTCAGGTCAAGCTTTTCAGATTCTTCAATTAGTGGATAAACAATATAAATCTGCCGTCCTGCTGCAATTTGTTCTTTTAAAAAGGCATTTACGCGCAACCGGTTAGCATCATATTTATGAATTGTTTTTATCGGCTTTCTTCCGGCAGGAAGCTCATCAATAGTCGAAATGTCAAGGTCTCCATAAAAAGTCATGGCCAAAGTCCGGGGAATAGGGGTGGCGGTCATAACAAGCACATGCGGATAAACATCTTTATTTTTCTGCCAAAGTTTTGAACGTTGTGCGACTCCAAATCGATGCTGCTCATCAACAATAGCCAAACCCAGCTCCTTAAACTGAACCCGGTCTTCAATTAAAGCATGTGTTCCAACTATAAAATTAAGATCACCTGCTTTTAGCATCTGAAGGATAGTCTTTCTTTCCGCAGTCTTTGAAGAACCTGTTAATAGAGCAATTCTCAATCCCATTGATTTCACAAAAGGCAGCAGTCCATTATAATGCTGAATTGCCAGGATTTCTGTAGGAGCCATCAACGCAGCCTGACCCCTCTCAGATGCTACCAGCAGCATACAGATAAAGGCTACAATAGTTTTACCACTTCCCACATCTCCCTGCAGCAGCCGGTTCATTTGCTTACCGGATTTAAGATCATAATAAATTTCTTTAATAACCCGCTTTTGGGCATTGGTAAGATCAAAAGGTAAATGATCTTTATAAAATTCATTTAATAGTGTTGTGTCTTTATAAATTTTGCCTTTAAAGACCTCCTGCCTGTGGGTCTTCATCTTAAAAAGCTGTAGCTGGATCATGAAAAGCTCTTCAAATTTCAATCGGTAAGAAGCCCTATTTAGCATGTCATGATTGGCAGGAAAATGAATATTCAGGAAAGCATTGTTTCGGGCGATCAGTGCATATTGATCAAGAATTGAAGGGGGAAGGATCTCAGAGATCTTATTATAAGCCTGCTCTATAAGCACCTTCATAACTTTACTGAGGGCACGGCTGTCCAGATATTTTTGTTTTAGTTTTTCAGTTGTAGGATAAACCGGCTGCAGGTATGAAATTTCCTCCATTGATCGGGTAGCCACGTCAATTTCAGGATGAGTAATATTGATCTTTCTGCCGAAGCGGTTTGGTTTCCCAAATACAATATATTCAACACCACGTTGGATTTTACCTGATATCCATTTTGCTCCCTGAAACCAAACCAGCTCCAGCTCACCTGAGTCATCCATTAGGCGGGCAACAAGCCGTTGTTTCCTGGGAGTACCAACTAACTCCAGGCTTTTGATGATCCCTTTCACCTGCACATGAGGCATACTATCATTTATATCTTTAATAGCATAAAACTTTGTGCGGTCTTCATAGCGAAAAGGAAAGTAAAACAGCAGGTCTTTGTAGGTAAAGATACTCAGCTCTTTATTTATCAGGGCAGCCTTTTGCGGACCGACTCCCTTCAGGAATTCTATGGGCGTATCGAAAAATGCCTGCATCAGTGCAAGCTATTAAATTTTAATAGAAAAATTATTATGAATTTGTATCAAATGTAACGTCCTCATTCCATTCGAGAGTATTAATCAGATGAATAATATCCTTTTTAATAAAATCAATGGCAGGAGCCAAAGAGTCATTGCTTACTTTGGTATTAAAATAAAGTGCTCCGCGAAGAAAATGCCTGGTGGAATCTGTAGTATAAAACTGGAACTGACTTGGCATTTCACCCTCCAACTCTGCAATAGAAGCCACCTTTCCGGAAGGTGTGGTAATGATGATATCATCAATTGCCTGTGCTTTAACCTGGTGCTTGCTGGTAAGGAAATAAGCATCTTTAAGTAATTCCTTCAGAGTTTCTTCGCCCTCAATGGGCTTATAAGTGATGTGGATATTGCCCATTAAATCCGGATAATATAGTTCTGTAAAATAACGTCCGGATATCCAGGTGGTATCATCAAGCAGTCTGGCATGAGTGGAGTATTCGAAATGATATGGTAATGTATCCGGCAATGGCTGATAACTGTGCTCAGGCAGGTCAAACCGATTGAATCCTTTGGGTTTTGGGAGATAATCAGATTCTCCGCAGGCCAATAATAAGCACGTAATAAATAAGAAACTTAATATATTAATCAATGAATTTATCTTCATCTTTTTGAGGCTCTTCTTTCAAAAATACCCGAATTCGTTTTATTCGACGCTGGTCTACAGATACAACCGTAAAGACAAACCTGTCGAAAATTATTTTTTCACCAGCATTTGGAAGTTTATTATGTATTTCAAGCAATAGGCCCCCAAGGGATTCGCTTTCTCCTTTTACCTTCTCGAAAGTGCCGGGATTTACTTCCGTAACTTTACAGAAGTCGTTAAGGGATGTCTTACCCTCAAAAATATACGTGCTTTCGTCAAGTTTATTGTAAGCGATCTCATCCTCATCAAACTCATCATTTATTTCACCAACAATTTCTTCAATTATATCTTCTAATGTGATAAGCCCGGAAGTTCCGCCATATTCATCAACCACAATGGCCATATGAACACGTTTCTCCTGAAAATCTTTTAACAGCGAATCAATTTTTTTCGTTTCGGGAACAAAAAATCCCTGCCGTAATAATTTCTGCCATTGAAAGTGCTCTTCTTCAGAAATGAAAGGTAAAAGATCCTTTACATAAAGAAGACCTTCAATATTATCTATTGTTTCATTATAAACAGGCACTCTGGAATAACCGCTTTTATTTATCTTATCCATAAGCTCATGAAAATCCATTTCAATATCAAAAGCCGTGATATCCATACGGGATTTCATGATTTGCTTAACAGTAAGAGTACTAAAATTTACTATTCCTTTTAATATATCTTTCTCCTCTTCCGTGGTCTCTTCACCTTTAGTGGTAATCTCCAGCGCCTGGTGCAGCTCTTCCACTGAAATATCATAACCTCTCTTTTGAAATCTTTTTTCAATAACCCCACTCATGCTCATGAGTGGATACGAAAGAGGGCGCAGGACAACTTCGGCACCTTTTAAGGCACCCGCCGTTATCCTTGCCAGATGGAGATTGTTTTGAGTAGCATAAACCTTTGGCATTACCTCCCCAAAAAATATTATTGATAAAGAAACAGTGACTGTAAGAACAGCAACCACTGTACCTTCTGTAGTACGGCTGCCGGTGATTTCCCATGTTGCAAATGTTGCAAGTGTTACAATAGCAACATTTACAAAATTATTTAGGATCAATATAGTTGCTAACAAATGCTTAGGCTTTGTAACAAGGTAAAGGATCTTTTTATCATTGCTCTTTTCACTTTCCTTGCACTCATTGATATCATTGGCAGATAATGAAAAAAAGGCAACTTCAGATCCGGAGACCAAAGCACTGACACAAAGCAACAGGAGTAGTATTAATAAACTACCGGCGATAAATAAAGAATCTCCGTTAAGTATTTGTGCTAACAGCTGACTCGGAGGTTCATCAAGAGTAGTTTCCACTAATTAGTATTTAATTCGAATTTAAAACGGCAAATCATCCGTTTCATTATCTGGTATACTTGATTCCTGAGAGGAAGAATAATCAGATTCCCTTTTTGCGTTGGATGATCCGGCTGCTTCAGGAGCATAATTTTCGGAGCTACCACTGCTTCCTTTCGGGCTAAGCATTGTCATGTTATCTCCAACTATCTCTGTAGTGTAGCGGGTAACATTATCCTTCTCCCATGAACGGGTGCGTAATTTACCTTCAATATAAACCATGTCACCTTTCTTAAGGTATTTTTCAGCGACTTCAGCAAGTCCTCTCCAAAGCACCACATTATGCCATTCGGTAATCTCCTTACGTTCACCAGTTGTTCTGTCTTTATATGTTTCTGATGTTGCAACAGAAAAACTTGCTACAGCTACACCACTTTCCAGATGACGTACTTCAGGATCTTTTCCTAAACGCCCCACTAATATCACTTTGTTAACACCTGACATAAACGAAATATAAATTATAAATGCAAAACTATTGATTTTTTAAATGTACAAAAAATTCTTCAAAGAATACCCGTAGTAAATAGGTGATTTATTATAAAAATTAAAGCATAAATACATGAGCGGTAGAACTAATTAAAATACTTCTTACGTTATTTGCATGTTAAAACATTGATCTATGGGGTCGACAGTGAAAAAAATAATAATAGCAGCAATAGTTTTAGGCTGCCTTGCATTTATACTAATACCGGAAATAATAGAAAAAGAAAACTCCGAAGATTCAACCAATAATGTTGCCGTGGCGCCTGCAGGTCTTCCTGTAGAAGGAATAGTGATTGAAGATGTTGCACTGGATAATAATCTGAAAGCCACCGGTTCACTTCTTGCTAATGAGTCAGTAATATTAAGATCTGAAGTCTCCGGATTAATAGAGAATATTTATTTTTCAGAAGGACAACGTGTAAAAAAAGGACAGCTGCTTGTTCAGTTAACGGATGATGAAATACAGGCGGAAATCGAAAAACTAAGGCATACACGTAAGTTAAATGAATCAATAGAATCGCGGCAAAAACAATTATTGGCTAAAGATGCTATCAGCCAGGAGGAATATGAAACCGCCCAGACAACATTGAGCACTATCGTTGCGGATCTGCGGCTTAAGGAGGTACAATTAAATAAGAGATATATCCGCGCACCCTTTGACGGAATAGTTGGATTAAGGAGTGTTAGTGAAGGCAGTTACCTTACTCCATCTGAAAATATAGCCACTATATACAATATAAATCCAATTAAAATAGATTTTTCCGTCCCGGGGAAATATGCCTCGGAAGTTAATGTAGGGGACAAAATTTCTTTTAAAGTTGATGGAATAGCAGAATCACAAAACGGAACGATCTATGCAGTAGAGCCTCAAATTGATCCTGAAACCCGTACCTTAAAGATTCGCGCATTGAGTGAAAATGAAAATGCAGAACTACTGCCGGGACAGTTTGCCACAATTCAGCTGACACTCGAAACTTATGACAATACAATAATGATCCCAACTCAGGCAATAATTCCGGAGATGGATGGAATAAAGGTTTTTATTTATGAAGGGGGAAAAGCAGTAACCCGGCAGATAAAGACAGGAATACGTACGGCAGATAAAATACAGGTGTTGGAGGGTTTATCACACGGAGATACAGTAATTACAACCGGCACATTACAGATGAGACCAGGTATGGACATAACAGTTAATTTGTAAGAGGGAATAGATGAGCAGCTTATCAGATATAAGTATTGACCGCCCGGTTCTGGCGATTGTAATGTCAATCGTTATTGTGATCTTTGGCCTGGTTGGGTTCAACTTTTTAGGTGTACGGGAATATCCAAGTGTTGATCCTCCAATTATTACTGTCTCCACAAGTTATCCCGGGGCAAGTGCCGATATTATCGAAACACAAATCACCGAGCCTCTTGAGGAATCAGTTAATGGAATTGAGGGCATCAAATCACTGAGCTCAGTCTCCAGGGATGGAAGGAGCACGATAACAGTAGAGTTTGGACTGGATTCAGATCTTGAAGCTGCGGCCAATGATGTTAGGGATAAAGTTTCTCAGGCCGTTAGAAGGCTTCCTCCCGATGCCGACCCGCCGGTGGTTTCAAAAGCGGATGCAGACTCACAGCCAATTATCGCATTACGTATATTTAGCCAGGAGCGGAATCTGCTGGAAATGTCTGAAATAGCTGATAATCTTTTTAAAGAAAATTTTCAGACTATTGCAGGTGTAAGCTCTGTAATGATCTGGGGGGAAAAAAGATACTCTATCAGGTTGTGGATGGATCCGGATAAGCTTGCTGCCTATCGCATTACTCCATTGGAAGTATATGAAGCTGTAAATGCTCAAAACCTCGAGTTGCCTTCGGGACGTATTGAAGGGTCTTCTACTGAGCTAACGGTAAGGACCCTCGGCAGGTTAAATACTCCTGAAGAATTTAACAGTTTAATAATCCGTGAGGATGATTCCGGCGTGATCAGATTTACAGATATAGGACGAGCTGAATTCTTTCCTGAAAATGACCGTACGGTTCTAAAAACCAATAGTATACCTATGGTAATAACGGCTATTGTGCCACAACCTGGATCTAATAATCTGGAGATTGCCGAATCCTTTTATGAACGACTTGAAAGAATTAAAACAAATCTTCCCACAGATATTGAAGTAGCTGTCGCATTTGATAATACGACTTATATTAAAGATTCTATTAATGAGGTGCAGCAAACAATTTTGGTGGCCTTTATACTGGTTGTACTTATTATTTTTCTTTTCCTCAGAGATTGGCGTACTACATTTATTCCGGTTATCACAGTACCAATTGCATTAATAGGATCATTTTTCTTAATGTATATTTTTGGTTTTTCAATAAATGTACTGACGCTGCTGGGGATAGTCCTGGCTATAGGTCTTGTTGTTGATGATGCCATTGTGGTACTTGAAAATATTTATACAAAAATTGAAGGTGGAGAGGATCCGGAGAAGGCCGGGAAGCTGGGGACAAAAGAAATTTTCTTTGCCGTTATCTCTACTACAGTAGCGCTTACCGCTGTTTTCTTTCCCATAATATTCCTTCAGGGAATCACCGGAAGACTGTTTCGAGAGTTTGGTGTAGTGGTTGCGGGTTCAGTTATTATATCAAGCTTTGTTGCGCTTACTCTTGCGCCGATGCTTTCAAGCCGTCTGCTAAAAAGACGTGAAAGACATAACTGGTTTTACCGGAAAACAGAACCTTTCTTTTTAAAATTAAATGATTTGTATGGGTCAGCACTGGAAGGATTTATGCGTTATCGCTGGATGGCTTTTGTGATCATATTTTTATCTGGCGGCGCAATTTATCTTCTGATAAAACAAGTGCCTGAAGAGCTGGCACCTCTTGAAGACAGAGGGACCTTTAGAATTATTGCCTCAGGGCCTGAGGGGGCTACATTTGAATATATGGATTTCTATGTAGATCAGGTGGTGGATGTTTTGAGGGATAAGATACCTGAATCAGAATCTGTTGTCTCTGTTACAAGCCCGGGCTTTGGTGCATCATCTTCGGTTAATTCGGCTTTTATAATCGTAAAATTAAAAGACGCAGAGGACAGGAAACGTACGCAAAATGAAATTGTGGAGGCTATAAAACCTGTTGTTTCGCAAAATACAAGGGCAAGAGCATTTGTAACACAGCCAGAAACAATTGGAGGCCGACGAGGCGGAGGCTTACCGGTGCAGTATGTACTGCAGGCTCCTAATCTCGATAAGTTAAAAGAGGTTATTCCAGAATTTATCGAGCAGGCACAGCTTTCGGGAGCTTTTGATTATGTGGATGTGGACCTAAAATTTAATAAGCCGGAAATAAATGTTGAAATAGACAGGGATAAAGCTCAGAATCTTGGAGTGTCAATAAGAAATATTGCTCAAACATTACAGTTAGGTTTATCTGGTCAGCGATTCGGATATTTTGTTAAGGATGGAAAGCAGTATTATGTAATAGGTCAGGTTGAGCGGCAGGATAGAAATGACCCTCTTGATCTAAAATCAATCCATATAAAAACGCAGTCAGGGAAAGTGGTCCAGATGGATAATCTGGTGAATATGGATGAAAAGATAACACCACCACAGCTTTACAGGTATAATCGATTTGCTTCAGCTACTATTTCAGCGAGTTTGGCGTCAGGGGTTACTCTCGGTGAAGGTATTGATGTAATGGATCAGGTGGCCTCAAATGTACTGGATGATTCTTTTAGTACAGCTCTGGCGGGTACATCTTTGGAGTATCAGGAATCTGCAGGCAATTTAAATTTTGCCTTTGCTTTTGCTCTGATCCTAATATACCTGGTATTAGCTGCACAATTCGAAAGCTTTCGCGATCCATTTATAATAATGTTTACAGTACCGCTGGCATTAGCGGGTACCCTGCTGACCCTGTGGATGTTTGATGAAACACTAAATATCTTTAGCCAGATAGGTATAATAATGCTGATAGGATTGGTAACAAAGAATGGTATATTAATTGTTGAGTTTGCCAACCAGCGTAAAGCACATGATATGTCTCTTACTGAAGCTATTGTAGGAGCTGCTAAAGCTAGATTCCGGCCAATTTTAATGACAAGCCTCTCTACAATACTCGGAATTTTACCAATTGCCCTGGCGCTGGGAGCCGGAGCGGAAAGCAGGGTTTCAATGGGAATTGCTGTTATAGGAGGGATGATATTCGCAACAGTGCTTACGCTTTTCGTTATCCCGGCAGTATACTCCTACATAAGCAGCACACAAAAACGCAAGTCACGTTTATGATGAGAATTTTAATAGTATTTATCTTTTTGTTAAAGGCAGTTACAGCTTCAGCGCAGGATTCTTTAACCCTTGAGCAGGCGATAGAGGCTGCTTTGTATAATAACTATGCAATACAAATAGCCGATAATGATCTTCAAATAGCCGCTAATAATGTTACCAGGGGAAATGCCGGATTTTTGCCGATAGTAGACCTTACTGCCTCACAAAATAATTCTGTAGTAAATGGTGAGCAGATCATTGGGCCGGATGTCAGGGAGATAGATGGCAGAAAGAATAAATCAACAGTGGTAGGCGGTGTTATAGACTGGACTATCTTTGACGGAAGACGCATGTTTTTTAATTATGACAGGTTGAAAACCATACGCTCCCAGGCCGAAGCAGACCTTCAGCTACAAATCGAAACAATCATCTACAATATAACCACCACATTCTATTTAACTGCCCTTGAGCAGGAAAGGATGAATTCTTTCAAAAGTAACCTTGCGCTTTCTGAAGAACGCACTTCTTTGGCTAAAGACCTTTATGAAGTAGGTCGCGCCTCAAAGCTGGAATGGCTACAGGCACAGGTAGATCTTAATGCTGATAAATCGGTTATCTTGCGGCAGCAGGATCTTTTAGCGACACGTAAATACGAGCTTCTTCAGCTAATGGCTGTAGATGACACTATCGATTTTGTAATCAATTATAAAATAAAGCTTGATGAGCCATTGAATCTGCAGGTGCTTTTAGATCAGATGGAAACGCAAAATAAACAATTAGTATCTTTCCGCCGTGCAATGGAAATAGCGGCGACAAATGAAAAAATTATAAAGTCAAACATGCTGCCTTCCCTGGCGGTATTTACAGGATATAATTATTCAGAAATTCAAAGAGCCGTAGGATTTGCTTTTACTAGTAATACTACCGACTGGTCTTATGGATTTACTGCTCGCTTAAGGATTTTCGATGGATTTAATGTAAGAAGAGAAATAGAGAATTCACAGATCCAGATGGAGAATGTTCAGCTTCAGCTTGAAAACCAAAAGCTATCCTTAATTACAAGGATGAAATCTACATATATCAGCCTTGAGAACAACCGGCAGCTAATGGAGCTTGAGCGGGAAAATTTTGAAGTGGCTCGTGAGAATAATGAAATAGCGCAGGAAAGATACCGAATAGGCCGTTCTAATGCGCTGGAGCTTAGAGAAGCGCAGGTTAATCTTATAAATGCTGAGATCCGTTTGCAAAATGCTGTTTTCGAAGCTAAACTGGATGAAGCTGAACTGAGGTTTCTTGCCGGCGATTTGCTTGAGGAGGCTAAATAAAGTTCATCTTCAACAGATAGTTATGTATCAGTACCGGCTTTGGTAATTCCATAATTTCCTCCCACGAAAAAAACTTAAGGTTTTGATCCTGATAGCCGAAATCTTCCGGTAGCTGCTCTTTGGTTAAGTGAATAAAAGAAACCTCCAGCTTCTGATGGGATAAAATATGTTTTACCGGCGAGGAGTGATAAATTTCGATGGGTTCATTGACCAGAGGCTTTATTAATGGATCCTCAGTAATAAAGGAAATATCATTAACCTGCTCAGCATCTATCCATAAAAAGTCGTATAATTCGGTCCAGATATCTCCGGCAGTTCTTTTTTTCATAAGGCATCCTTCTTCATTATGTATCACTACATAAAAGAATTTTCTGCTACGAACTTTGGTTTTTTTCGATTTGACCGGCAGAGAAGACTGGTTACGATGTTCAAAAGCATAGCAATATTCTGAAAAAATACATGATTCGCATTTCGGTTTTTTTGGTAGGCAAACAGTAGCCCCAAATTCCATAATTGCCTGATTATAGAGATCAGGTTCATCTATTGGCATTAGCTTTTCAGAAAAAATTTTAAAAAATTTTGCAGACGAGGGTTTGGAGATATCTTCTTTTATTCCAAAGATCCTTGAGAGTACACGGTAAACATTACCGTCAACAACCGCCACTTTCTCCTTAAAAGAAAAGGAAGCTATTGCTGCAGCAGTATATGGGCCTACTCCTGGCAGCTTCAAAAGATCATCAAAATTTTCAGGAAATTTTCCCTGAAGTTCATATGCCACCATTCGGGCACATTTTATTAGGTTTCTTGCCCGGGAATAATAACCTAAGCCCTGCCAAATTCTAAGGACCTCATCGTCTTCCGCTTCCGCAAGATCTTGTAAAGTTGGGAACCGGTCGATAAATTTTTCAAAGTAAGGAAGGCCCTGGGCCACTCTTGTCTGCTGTAAAATAATTTCCGAGAGCCAGATTTTATAAGGTTCTCTAATATTACGCCACGGCAGCGGCCTGTAAATGCTTTTATACCAATTAATTAACTTTTTATCAAATTCCCGAAACTTCACTACACCCTTTTTGGTTATAAGGTTACTTATCAATAGATTGCGCCCAATTTGCGCAAAAAAGTGAACCTTTTGCAAAGGTCAAAGTTAACTTTAAAAAACAGGAATAATTGTGACAAAGGCGGAAGTAATATCAGAAATAGCAGAAAAGACAGGAATCGACAAGGCAGATGTGGCTACTTCGGTAGAGGCATTCTTTGCTGTAGTTAAAGATTCTATGGCTGAAGGACAAAACATATACGTTAGAGGTTTTGGCAGCTTTGTTAATAAAAAACGTAAAAAGAAGATAGCCCGAAATATTTCAAAAAATACGGCTATTGTTATTGACGAGCATTTTGTGCCAAGCTTTAAACCCTCTAAAGTGTTTATTGACAAAATCAAGAAAAGCAAGAAAGTCAAAGAAGCAAATACATAACATTTTTTTGAGCTAACTTTGCCACCGGTAAAGGAGAATAGTGTATGAAAGCAAAAATAGTGGTGCTACTGGTAGCAGTGGTCTTAGTAGTTCTTATGTTTCAGCTGCCACGTGTCGTAGTTGACAATGATCGGGAGTTGGAACCACAGACAGCCTCTTTAGAGCCTCAGGGAAACACACCTCATTCAACATTAACAGATCCGGCTGTTGTAAATCAGGTGGATTCTGTAAAACGTCTTTGGAATTTTGATAATTATTCAGAAAAAAATGCTAGCTTTGCAAGCTATTTGGCAAATCAGTATTTGGCCCTTAGTCAGTACGATAGCGCCATCAGGTACTTTGAATGGTTGTTGGAGCATTTTCCTCAGGAGGAAACTCAATTAAAAACCGCAGAAGCGTATTATCAGGCTTTTGGCTTTGCCATGCAGCCGGAGACACGGAAGAAATATGCAGAACGGGCCCGGGCTTTATATCAGGATTTGTTAGAAGAAAATCCGGATGACCTGGCGATTAAAAATAAGCTGGCTATGACATATATGGCCAGTAACAACCCGATGCAGGGAATTGGGATGCTTCGCGAAATCGTGGCTTTGGATCCTGAAAATGCAGATGCCCTTTTGAACCTTGGTATATTGGCAATTCAGACCAGCCAGTATGGCCGTGCAGAGGAGCACCTGTCGCAGTTGATAAAATATCACCCTGAGCATTATCAGGGTCATCTTTTATTAGGTGCTGCAAAACTGGAGCATGGGCATAGGGAAGAGGCCAAACAACATTTTGAAATAGTAAAAGAAAAAGGTGATGACCCCGCACTTGTTGAAGCTGCGGAAAATTATCTTCGAGATATATAAAAAAGTAATGTTTAACAGTTGGTAGTAAAAATACTGACATAAAGAAATTAAATATGCCTTGCGGTAAAAAAAGAAAGAAGCACAAGATCGCTACACACAAGCGTAAGAAAAGATTAAGAAAGAATCGTCACAAGAAAAAGTAATTTTTCTGATGTTTAGTGCCCGGTTATAGGGCACTTTTTATTGTGTGATAAGCATTTAAGAAAATTTGTAGGGTTTTAAATTAAATAGTTTTGAGTAATGAATTAATTATTAATGGTACTCAAAATGGATATCGCATTGCCCTGCTGAAAGACAAAAACCTGATTGAAATACATCAGGAAGATAACGAAGAAAAATTTACGGTTGGAGACATTTACCTGGGCAAGGTAAAAAAAATTGTTCAGGGGCTAAATGCGGCCTTTATTGACATTGGTCATGAAAAAGATGCCTTTTTGCATTATCTTGACCTGGGGCCGAATTTCAACTCATTAAAAGAATACACTCGTCGTTTAAAAACCGTAAAAGGAGCTTCCAGCAAGCTGGAAAAGTTCAAGTTAAAACCTGAAATAAATAAACACGGAAAAATTTCCGATGTACTTAATAAAAACCAGCAGATACTGGTTCAGGTTGTAAAAGAACCTATTTCCACAAAAGGGCCACGATTATCCTGTGAGATTTCCATTCCGGGAAGGTATCTGGTATTAGTGCCTTTCTCAAATGCAGTAAACGTTTCAAAAAAGATCGCAAGTAGCGACGAAAGGAAACGTCTTGTCCGTTTAGTTTCATCAATTAAGCCAGAGAATTATGGCGTGATCATCCGTACAGTTGCCGAAGGCAAGGATGTACGTGAGCTTGATACAGATCTGCGAAATTCTGTTAAAATTTGGGAGGAAGGCATAAAGGATTTGCCTCAGGCCCAAACCAGAGATAAGATTATTGGTGAAATGAGCAAAGCGTCAGCATTATTACGTGATGTGCTGAATGAATCTTTTGACAGTGTCTATATCGATGACAAAAAATTATTCGATGAAGTAAGGGATTACATCCATTCTATAGCTCCGGCTAAAGAAAAGATCGTAAAGTTTTATAATGGCAAAGAAAAGATATTTGAAAACTTTGGTGTTGAAAAACAGATAAAAGCAGCTTTTGGTCAATCGGTAAGCCTTAAACGTGGAGGCTATCTCATAATTGAGCATACTGAGGCACTTCATGTTATTGATGTCAACAGTGGTAATAAATCCAACAGAGAAGAAGATCAGGAAACAACAGCTTTGTCTGTAAATATCGAAGCGGCAAAGGAAATAGCACGCCAGCTGAGGCTCCGTGATATGGGCGGTATTATTGTGGTGGACTTTATTGATATGCGTAAGGCAGACAATAAAAAACAGATCTATAAGATCATGAGAGATGAAATGTCATCCGACAGATCTAAGCACACTGTACTTCCGCTGTCTAAATTTGGCTTAATGCAAATCACCAGGCAGCGTGTAAGGCCGGAAATGAATATTGCAACTAAAGAAGTGTGCCCGACTTGTTATGGTACAGGTAAAATTAGCGCATCCCTTTTAGTAGCCGATGAAATTGAGCGACATGTTGACCATCTGTTAAGGAAACAGAATGAAAAAGGTTTAACTCTGGCAGTTCATCCGTTCCTATATGCCTTTTTCACAAAAGGTCTGGTTTCAAAAAGGGTGGATTGGTTTTTAAAATATTTTAAGTGGGTAAATATTGTGGAGGATTCCTCACTGCCCGTTACAGAATTTAAATTTATCAATAAAGCTGACGAAGAAATAGAAATCCCGGGCTTCCAAAGTGAATTAGCTCCAAAAGAAGAGTAGGTTTACAGGATAATTAGGAGCGTCTATTATATCAGTATAAAATATAAAAGCAGGTGAAGAAGATATTAATTATCTGATTTCGCCTGCTTTTCTACTATTTGCACAAAAGTTTTCTCCCAGTCCTTTAGGTTAAACTTTTCGCGGGCTAATTTCAGGGCATTGTGCTGAGCTTCTTTAAGTTTGCTCATATCCCTTAGAAGAGGACTTAATTTTTCTATAAAATCTTTAGGATCTTCCGGGTCATAGTTAAACCCACAGCTGTATTTGCCGGTAAGATCAGAAAGCCAGCCACCGAAGTTTAAAATTATGAGTTTTCCTGATGCCAAACCATCAAAAAATTTATTAGGACTGCCGGTTTCCAGTACAGGAAGTTTTCTATACGACACATAGATGGCATGACTATTAGTAAGCACTCTCTTAACCTCTTCTTTATTACCGAAAGGAATGAAAAAAATGTTTTTTATGCCATCGTCTTTCACTTTAATTTTTAGCTTCTCGTAAGCAGCTCCTCTTCCCATAAGATAAAAATGGACTTTCAACTCCCGCCTTTGCGCTTCTAATGCGGCATTAAGAAAATACTCAAGACCGTTAGCTCTGCCGATGGCGCCTGTATAGCTGATTATAAACGGCTCTGGTGGAATAAATTTCTCTTTATAAAAGAAATCTATATCAGAGAAATTAGGAACATAAAATACAGGTCTGGTGGTGCGCTGCTTTATGGTAGAAACAATATAAGGAGACAAACCTATAACCCCCGATGAATTTGCATATATACTTTTTTCCAGAAAATGTGCCAGGTGTGGTGCAAAGGGATAATTTAAGGCCCCCATTGCTAGGGGTGCATCAGGCCAAAGATCTCCCACCTCAAAGAGATATGGAACCTTCTTTTGCTTTAATAACCAATAACCGATTATGCCACTGGTAAGGGGAGTGGAAATACAATAGCAATAATTAAACTGAGAAACGAATGATTTTCTTCTGCAATAGTTGATCGCTTTAAGAACAAATGCAAGATAGGAGATTATCCTTCGCGGAAAGGACATTTTGTTGGAATAGGAGACAGGAAGATAATGAACTTCCAGGGCATCAATATTTTTAATTTTGGATTTTTTAAAATTCTTCCTGCTTAAAACCGTTACTTTATGACCAGCTTTTAATAATGCCTGCCCGAGATAATATGAGCGTACTGCCCCTCCTTCATCAGGATAGCGAAAATGTTGATGAATAATTAAGAAATTCATTCCCGGGGGACCAGATTTTTATTGTAATACCTGCAAATATGCGTGATGGGGCAAATAGAGCATTTCGGGTTTCGGGCAATGCAAATGTAACGGCCATGAAGGATCAACCAATGGTGTGCCCTGTGAATATATTCGTCAGGAATGTTTTTAACCAGCTGCTTTTCTACAGCCAGGGGGGTAGGAGCATTTTGATTTACCAGCCCCAGTCTTTTTGAAACCCTAAAAACATGAGTATCCACAGCCATTTTTGGCTGTTCATAAATTACTGAAGCTACAACATTTGCTGTTTTGCGGCCAACCCCTGGAAGCTTTTGTAGCTCCTTAACATCAGAGGGTATATCGCCTCCAAAATCATGCACCAGCATTTTTGCCATTCCAATCAGGTGTTTCGCCTTATTATTTGGGTAAGAAACCGATTTAATATAAGGCTGCACCTCATCAAAATGACTATGGGCGAGATGCTCAGCCGTAGGAAAAGCTTTAAATAAAGCAGGAGTAACTAAATTAACCCTTTTATCCGTGCATTGAGCACTCAATATCACAGCAATCAGGAGCTGGTACGGATTTTCATAATGTAATTCCGTCTCAGCCTCAGGCTGATGTGTAGTAAAATATTCTAAAAAAGCTTTATACCTTTCTTTCCTCTGCATCCTTACAATTTAGGATGCAAATTAAAGGATTTAGAATAAGAAATTATATTATCAATTACTTTTTGTGAGGGTGCTATTGCTGCTCTATCCAGCTTGCACTGCAATTCGAGTAGCTCCTGCACTTCATCTCTTAAAAAGTCGTCCTTAAGTAAAGCATCTTCAAATGCTTTTTCTTCTTTTTCACTAAACTCGCCATATACATAAAGAATGGCATCACTCTGGGTAAAAGTTTTGGTCATAAGCAGTATGATTTGTTTTCATTTTCTTCCTCAGATTAATGAGCGCATAACGCATCCTACCTAAGGCAGTATTTATACTAACCCCTGTCATATCCGCAATTTCCTTAAAGCTCATGTCCATGTAATGGCGCATGACAAGAACCTCCCTTTGGTTATCAGGTAGCTCCTTTATTAAATCACGTATTCGGGAATGAGTTTCTTTTTTAATTTGAGTCTCTTCATAAGAGTCTTCAGCGAAATCCATGTTGTTAAATACAAACGACCCATCTTCCATAATTATTTCAGGATATCTTTTTGATTTTCTGAAATGATCGATAGCAAGATTATGAGCAATACGAACGATCCAGGGAAGAAATTTTCCCTCTTCGTTATATCTTCCAGCCCTGATAGTCTTAATTGCTTTTACACATGTTTCCTGAAGCAAATCCTCCGCCACATACCGGTCTTTTACGATTAGATAGATAGTTGAAAAAATCTTGCTGTGATGCCTGTTTAAAAGTTCTTCAAACGCAGATTCATTTCCACTGCGGTAACTCGACACCAACTTTTTGTCACTGATCTTGTACTTCTCCATTAAGTTCACATATTAGTTAACGTAGAGGTTTATATCATATTGTATCGTTTAGAGTGAAACATATTAAAGTGTAATATCAAATATAATGTTAAAAAACAGATATTTCAAATACAATTTGCTCTTCTTTTTGTTACAAACAATAAGTTGCAGAAATAGTCGTTGAAATTATTTTTTCAATTGTTATTTTGCATTTAAAATTCATTTGTTAGTTTAAGCCCCTGAAATTAAAATTACAACATGCAAAAAAATCGGGTGATCAAAAGTTATGAGAATCTCAGCCCAGAATTAAGGGCTGTTCTTCGCAAGCGTTATCCAGAGGGTTTTGAAGACCACCTTATGCGAATTATGAACGCAAAAAATGAGCCAATCTTTGTTGTGCCACTGGAAACGGAAGATACGATGTACTTAATAAAAGTCTCAGTATCGCGAAATAGTGAGGGAGAGTATGATATTGATAGTGGGATGGAAGAAAAAGATGAGTTTGATGAGAGTGCAGTGGATCATGAACCATCCGAAGAGCCAGACTTTGATGAAGATTAATAATATACTTTAACTTTGTATAATTCAAACACTACCTTGAATATCCTGGTAGTGTTTTTTTTTAAAAATGGGAGCAGAGAAGTTGAATATAGAAAATCTTGATCCAAGGCATCATATCATTATAAAAGGTGCCAGGGTTAATAATCTGAAGAATATTAATGTAGCCATTCCGCGAAATAAGCTGGTGGTGATTACCGGCTTATCGGGATCAGGGAAATCTTCCCTGGCTTTTGATACATTATTTGCCGAAGGACAGAGAATGTACGTGGAAAGCCTGAGCAGCTATGCACGGCAGTTTTTAGGAAGACTTGAAAAACCGGAAGTTGATTATATACGAGGTGTATCTCCGGCAGTAGCTATCGAACAGAAGGTAAATACCCGCAATCCACGCTCCACAGTAGGGACCACCACTGAGATCTATGATTACCTGAAGCTATTGTTTGCCCGTATAGGAAAAACCTACTCTCCTGTGAGTAGTGAATTGGTGACAAAAGATTCGGTTACTGATGTAGTTAATAAGCTTAACTCATTTCCGAAGGAAACAAAAGTGACTATTGCATGTCCGTTGAAGATACGAGATAAGCGCTCGATAAAGGAAGAGCTTAATATTTTGTTGAGTAAAGGTTTTACCAGAATATTAAAAGACGGAGGGGTTATATTTATTGAAGACGAGCTGCAGGAAAAAAAATTTGGAAATGATTATGAGATCTTAATAGATCGTGCCGTAACCGATCCTGATGATGAGGATACGCAGTACAGACTGGCGGATTCGATACAAACAGCATTTTTTGAAGGCGAAGGAGAGTGTACCATACATATTGCAGGGGAAGGAAACTATAAGTTTTCTGACAAATTCGAAAAGGATGGAATAAGGTTTGAAGAGCCCTCGGTCCATTTTTTCAGCTTTAATAACCCATTTGGTGCATGCAGGACCTGTGAGGGTTTTGGAAAAATATTAGGTATCGATGAAGATCTTGTGATCCCCGATCGAAGCCTTTCCATATATGAAGGGGCCATTGCGCCATGGAGAAGCGAAAGGATGCAGAAATGGGTGGAGCCGCTTATAAAGAATGGGATACGGTTTGATTTTCCCATACATCGTGAAGTGAATGAACTGACAAAGAAAGAATATCAGCTTCTGTGGACCGGTAATAAATATTTTGATGGCCTCAACGCCTTTTTTAAGTATCTGGAGTCTAAAACCCATAAGATCCAGTATAGAGTAATGCTTTCCCGGTATCGTGGTCGTACAGTATGTCCTGATTGTAAAGGTACCAGGTTAAGAAAAGATGCTTCGTATGTAAAAGTGGGAGATCATTCAATAACAGACCTTGTATTAATGCCTGTCGAACAGGTACTGGATTATTTCAAAAATTTAAACCTGGAAAAGCATGAGCTAAAAATAGCTGATCGCCTAATTATAGAAATAAAGAGCAGGCTCGGATATCTTGAACAGGTTGGCCTGAGCTACCTGACCTTAAACAGATTAACCTCTTCTCTGTCAGGAGGTGAGTATCAGCGTATAAAATTGGCTACCTCCCTTGGAAGTGCCCTTGTGGGGTCTATGTATATCCTTGATGAACCGAGTATAGGGCTCCATCCGAGAGATACGCAGCAGCTTATTAAAGTTTTAAAGCATCTGCGGGATCTTGGTAATACTGTAGTGGTGGTAGAGCATGAAGAGGAAATAATGAAGGCAGCAGATCAAATTATAGATATTGGACCTAATGCCGGCGCTCATGGCGGTGAGCTTGTTTATCAGGGGACAATAGCTGAAATGAATGGAGATGTTTCTACTCATACCACGAGATTTTTAAAAGGAGAGGATAAAATTGATATTCCGAAATCCAGAAGGAAATGGAAAGACAGCATTACCATTCATGGAGCCAGAGAGAATAATTTAAAAAATGTTACAGTCCAATTTCCGCTGGGTGTATTAACAACAGTTACAGGAGTTTCCGGCTCAGGGAAATCCACTTTAATAAATTCTGTTTTATTTCCTGGAGTTTCAAAACTTTTAGGTTTAGGGGGAGACAGCACAGGCAAACATGATAAAATCACCGGTGATTTTCAGCAATTGAGCGGCCTGGAATATGTGAACCAGAATCCAATCGGTAAATCTTCCCGGTCAAATCCGGTTACTTATGTGAAAGCTTATGATGGCATTCGCCAGCTATTTGCCGATCAGCAGTTGAGCCATCAGCGGGGATATAAACCCTCACATTTTTCCTTTAATGTTGATGGTGGACGATGTGATGTGTGTCAGGGAGAAGGTACTCAAAAGATTGAAATGCAGTTTATGGCTGACATCTACCTGACCTGTGAAGCCTGTAAAGGGGCTCGTTTTAAACAGGAGGTTTTAGATGTGACTTACAGGGACAAGAATATTTCGGAGGTCCTTGATCTGACTGTTGAAGAATCAATTGAATTTTTTAAAGATATTAATTCTGTGGTTTCTAAATTGCTGCCATTATTTGAAGTAGGCCTGGGATATATCCGTTTAGGGCAATCATCAAATTCATTAAGCGGCGGGGAAGCCCAGCGTGTGAAGCTGGCCTCTTACTTAGGAAAGGGCTCTAATAAAGATAAGATGCTATTCATTTTTGATGAACCAACAACCGGGCTTCATTTCCATGACATAGATAAATTATTAACCTCTATAAATGCACTGGTTGAGCAGGGTCATTCTGTGATAATTATAGAACATAACATCGAAATTATTAAATCTGCGGATTGGATAATAGATCTTGGCCCAGAGGGAGGAGATAAGGGCGGAAGTATCCTTTTTGAAGGCACTCCTGAAGAAATGATAAAACAGAATAAGGGTTACACAGTTAAATATCTGAAAGATAAGTTGTGATAAGTTACAATTATTATTTGGTATCTTTCAGTTTTAAGCACATAAATACCTAAAAATCAAATACCTATGGCCGACGTAGAATTAATTGAAAAAGTTAAACAAAAAAACCCCGGAGAACCGGAATTTCACCAGGCTGCCGAAGAAGTTATTTCCACAATTCAGCCGGTACTTGAAAAAAACCCCAAATATAGAGAGAGTAAAATGCTGGAGCGTATGCTTGAGCCAGAGCGAATGATCAGCTTTCGCATCACCTGGATGGACGACAAGGGTGAGGTGCAGATCAACCGTGGTTACAGGGTACAAATGAATAGCGCTCTCGGCCCATATAAAGGAGGTTTAAGATTCCACCCTTCCGTATATCCGGGTATACTTAAATTTCTTGCTTTTGAGCAGACGTTTAAAAATGCATTGACAGGACTTCCTCTTGGGGGCGGAAAAGGAGGCTCTGATTTTAATCCTAAAGGAAAATCAGATGCCGAGGTAATGAGGTTCTGCCAGGCTTTTATGGATGAGCTTTATCGTCATATCGGGCATCGTACAGATGTTCCAGCAGGAGACATAGGTGTAGGCGGCAGAGAAGTTGGTTTTATGTTTGGTCAGTACAAAAAGCTTCAAAATCAGTTTACCGGTGTATTTACCGGTAAAGGTGTTGGCTGGGGTGGTAGTATCCTCAGGACCGAAGCAACCGGATATGGGCTCATTTATTTTGCACAAAACATGCTTAATAAAAGAAATGACACTATAAAAGGTAAAGTATGCTTGGTTTCCGGTTCGGGAAATGTAGCTCAACATGCCATTGAAAAAATCATTCAATTTGGAGGAAAGGCTGTAACAGCCTCTGATTCATCCGGATATATTTATGATGAGACTGGGATTACAGTTGAAAAGCTGGAATTTATTAAGGAGTTAAAGAATAAACGCCGGGGCCGTATTAAAGAATATGCTGAAGAATTTAAAAATATCCAGTATGTAGAAAACACTCCGGACGAGAAGTTTAATCCGCTATGGGATATAAAAGCAGACTGTGCTTTCCCTTGCGCAACACAGAATGAAATTAATGCAAAAGATGCCGCGAATCTCGTGAAAAATGGAGTTTTTCTTGTTGGAGAAGGCGCAAATATGCCGCTAACATTAGAAGCTACGGAAATTATGCTGGACAATAACGTCCTGTATTCACCGGGCAAAGCATCTAATGCGGGAGGTGTAGCTACTTCGGGGATAGAGATGATGCAGAATTATATGGGAAGCTATTGGAGCGCTGAAGAGGTAGACCAGAAGCTTCAGGGAATCATGAAAAATATTCATGATAATTGCCTTGCTGCTGCCGAGGAATATGGTAGCCCGGGTAATTATATGGCCGGGGCAAATATTGCAGGATTCCTTCAGGTTGCAAATGCCATGACTTCGCAGGGGCTTATATAGTTATATTTTTGAAATATTTAAAAAGCTGATGATTCTTACATAAATAAATCATCAGCTTTTTTTGTTATTAATATATTCGGCGGTTAACTAACTTGCTATTCGCTTTGTATTTTTAAATTATGAATAAGCTATTTCTTTCTCTGATTTTGTTATTCCTGCAGTTTTCATCAGGAATATGCCAAACGGGGGACTACTATATTACCCATCATACACCTAATGGAAATGCCGATCCATCATCTAATTTTAGTATGGTACAGCACCCTAATGGAATTCTTTCTTTTGCTAACAGGAGTGGAATCCTTCAGTTTGACGGCAAAAATTGGGAAATTTTTGGTTCTAAAGGAACTCCGCTGGATTTAATTGCTGCAAAGGATGGAGTTTATGCTGCGGGTATTTTTGGAGTAGGCTTTTATTCTTATAACGACCCTGAGCACTTCTTCACTTTACATGATGATCGTGCATTATCCGGTGTTAACCAGATAGAATTATTTAATGATACGCTTATAGGTCTATCATCTGATAATCTCTTTATTTTTTCTGCCTCAGAGAAAAAGTTGCTAAAATCTTTAACAATCGAGCTGAGTTTCTTTCAAAAGATACTGGTATTGGACAAGAAACCTTTAATTGTTACATCAAAAGGTAATTATTGGCTTGAGAATGGAAAACTGGCTTTTGCTGATGATGTGCCGGATAAAAACCTCGCTTTTTCCCTTGTGGTTGAGGAAGATACTATACTCGGGACTACAGATGGCCAACTCTTTAAAAAGGAAGTTAGTAATTGGATACCCATTGATCTTAACATGGACTTTTTTAAAGGTGATTTTCTAAATCTTTCCTTTTCGGAAGGTATTTCTGTAGGCAATGGAATAATAGCCATTTCATCAGTAAATGAAGGAGTACTTATAATTGACTATAAATCAAAAAAATTAAAGAGTGCAGTAAATCAGCATAATGGCCTTTCTGACAATGAGATTTTCTTTATCTCCTCAGATAGAGAAGGAGGAATATGGGTCGGCCATGCTTTTGGCTTAAGCCGGATCGATATTAATCTTCCATATGGAGTTTATGAAAATTTCCCGGGACTGGAGGGGAATTTACAGGTAGTAGTATCCCATAAGGATAATATTTTTGTAGGCACCAGCACAGGTTTATACAAGCTTGATCAGATAAAAGATTACGAGGATGTAACCTATTTTGTTAAAAAGAAAAAGAACAAAGAGAAAGCCGCGAAAGATACACAAAACACCAAAGGATTGTTTGATTTCCTGAAAAGGAAACAGCAAAAAGAAGAGTCTCCATTGGATAGTTTACAGCCCGATTATACTCTGGAGAAGAGAATTGAGAAGAGGTTAGCAAGTGTAGATTATGTTTTTAAAAAAATTGAGCAAATAGATAGTAAAGTCATCCAATTATTATCAGTAAAGGATGAGCTCTTAGTAGTGACATTAAATGGTCTGTTTTTGCTTAGGGGGGAGGAAATAAATTTAATTACCGCTAAGCCTGTAAAATTTGCCTGGATTGATAAGGATGCTAAACTAGTTATTGCCAACACCTATAGCGGTGAGTTATTAACATTTGAAAAAAATAAACTTAATGAATGGCAACAGGCATCACATTTTGCCGGTTATCAGGATTTCCTTCTGGATATTTATCAGGATTCAAAAAGCAGGATCTGGTTTGTTTCCGCTGAGGAAGTTTATTGGCTTACATTTTCCGAAGGTGAAATCATTCCCGGAGCAGAGTTATCTTTTACCAATTCTTATTTACATCCTACCTATGTTTTTGAAAATTCAGAAGGGGAAATTATAGTTAAAAATAAAGAGGGTGTATTCGTTTATGATGAATTCAATAAACGTCTGATCTATCGTCGAGAACCCCTGACACAAAAATTTATAAAGACTAATAATGAGCTTTGGGAGTTTAAGGGAGATCGATGGAGAAACTCTAAAGGTTTTGAAAATAAGTGGCTTAATGTACTTGATGATGTATCATACATTGATTTGGATGAGGATCAAAGTATATATTTAATTTCCGGAGCAAATCAATTATTAAAGATATCTCCAAATCAAAATGACCCTCAGGCAAAGCCTCAGTATCCCATTGTTGTGAAGTCAATAAAAGATAACGGAGAGGAGGTTACTTTAGAAAAGACATTGCGCTTTATACAAAGACAAAGTGATCTCACTTTTGAAATTATCCAACCCGAGTATAGTGGAATAATCGATGTGAAATATCAATATCGGATTAAAGGCCTCTCAGATGGCTGGTCTCCCTGGGCAGGTGATAATAATATAATATTTCTCCCATTTGTACCGGAGGGTTCTTACAAGCTTGAAATAAGGAGCAAAAATGATTTTGGATTCGTGCAAAAGCTTTCTGCGATACCTTTTGAAGTAGTACCACCATATTGGCAGAGGCCATGGTTTTATGCATTCGAATTCACAATATTGGCTATACTTCTTTTTGTAACTATTCATTTAAACCATAATGCCCCACGTTATCAGCTTTTTAATAAGCTTTTGGCTTTTCTTACTTTAATTTTAATTATTGAATTTATCCAGGTGTCAGCCGAATCAAAATTCCCATCAGATTTTTCACCTGTTGTTGCTTTTTTTATTCAGGTGGTAATTGCCTTTATTGTTTTACCAGTAGAGGGTTTCCTGAGAAAGGTGATTATGCGCGATAAAAAGATATCTTTTAAAAGCTTATTTATAAGAGGTAAAAAATCAAAAATTTATTGAACAGAATATGTTGCAGTATACTCATTAACCTCACCTTTCTTAGTAATACGTAAAATCCTAAATGTATAATTTGAATTAATGTCGCTATTTCTGATTTTTAATTGATTGCCCGGAGCTACTGTAGGGTTCCATAATAATTTCTCCCTTAAATCCGGGAAGTTATCTGAGGTATAGTTTTTATCAGCGACATCGTTTCCCGATAAAACTAACCAGCCTTTGACCTCATCTTTTAAAGGATTCTCAGCGCCATCTGCAAGTGTAAAAGATATTACCCCGTTTAACCCATATAATCCAAATTGCCTTACAGTTTTTATGCTGTTTCTAATCTCCACTTTTTCAATAAATTTTGGGTCAGTTGAAATAATTTCCTCAAAATCAAAAGTTGGGATATTGTTTATTAAAATCAGCGGGGCGCCTTCATATATATAGCTACTACCAAAAGGAAAAAGCCTTAATTCTTTTCTGCCTTCAACAGTTTTTATTGCAGTTTTAGGAATCAACTCTCTGATGAGCCTTTCTGTGGTAGGGGGTATATTAAAATTATTTAACTCCACTACATAATCAGCAGGTTTTAATAAAAGACCCTCTTTTTGATCAGGTGCATAGGAAGTGATCACTTGCTGTCTTTTTTGGTGATTGGAGAATTTATTTAATAGCTCTTCATCAACTATTAGTCCCTGTTTGATTGCAGGATAATTATTTGATCTTTCTTTCCTTTTTAAATTTAATTTTTCTAATCTGTTTCCTCTCTCATCAAATAGATATACCAGCACTGGTGTTTCACCTGCAGGAATTTTGTTTTGTACTTCCATTACTCCTTTATAATCTTCACAGTATATATCAAGAGATTTTAGATGGTTAACCAGAAAGAATGAAATTCTGTAAAACCTGTTTTCATAAGAACAAAGGGGAGAAAAATCATCTATTTTTTCAGGCGCATAAAATTCACCCGGATTGTAAAAGTAGAGATAAGGAGTGGTGAAGTCGGCAGGATGTAAATCTGCAATTCGTTGATTAAAATAAAAATCCTTATAAAAAGAGGCTGATTGTGCCCCGCCCGTTTCATTCACATCCACTAGTATAAGATCATCATGGCTTGCAGCATCTAAATTAAAAGATATACTGTCTCTCTTAGCATAACTATTAGAAATAGGAACTGCGGAGGTTAAGGTCTTTGGATGATTTAACACGAGCTTTCTCTGAACAATTTTTTTCTTTGAATCAGTTAAATTAAATTCTAATACACCATTTGGAAAGGTGGCTTTTGGCAAGCGTAACTGAACACCTGGAGATATCATTTCAGTAAAAATTGTAGAGCCTTCATGACTGACGGATAAGAAAAGCTTTTCTTTAGTTGTAAATGAGGAGGTATTTAAACTGTAGGATTTATCATCAGACGAAAGTTCCATATAAGGATATGCTGATGAGTCAGCCTTTAATATAAGTTTTGTTTCCCCGAAAATGATTGTATAATACTGCTCATTGATTGGTTTAAAAGTATATTGAACGATGCCGTTTACATCTGTTTTCAAATACGAGAGGATAGAATCATTTTCATTGCGGATGGAACCTAAAGCCTCAATTCCTGCCTGGTCTTCATTTAGGACTTTTATATAAATGTTATTTATTCTATCGCTTACTAATTTTTTGGTTTCTAAGACAGCTTTAATTTCAGCGACATCTTTCTTTATTGAGGCCGGTTGTTTATTTGGATTATAGATCTTAATGCGTTTAACTGCAGGCTTTACATTTTCTGCATATGTTATTATTCTATAAATTCCGGAACTAAGAGAGTCAGGGACAGGAAAATTATAATAATTATTACTCTGATGATTAATGGCTGCAGAATGAACAACTTGTCCCGTGTGTGCCACTATATCAAGATTGAGTGAAATCAAAGATTGTACAGGCTGCATCTTTTGATAATCCACTACCCACACTCCAATATTTATTTTTTCCTCTGCAAAATAAGTGGTTTTATCTGTGAGGATATAAAAAGATTTTGTCTGAGCAGTTGATACCAGAGAGGCAGCGCAAAATAAGATCAATAAAAAAGATATTCTCATCGCCACCAGAAAGGTTTAGTATTAGTTATAATGTTTCCTCCGCTTCTATATTTGAGGCAATTAAGACACTCCGGCTCTGGAAAAGCAGGAAAACCCGGTGGAGGAATACATGGGTCATCATAGGAAACACGGTAAGAAAGATCATCTAAACTAAAATACCACCTTTGAACCTTTTCATCTAAAACCTGGAAATATCCCACTGCCTCTTCATTATTATTAATAGGTGTAATATTACTTCTTATATTATATGGAGGTGGATCAAATATACTTCCTCTTTCTCCCTGAAGTTTCAGGTCTTGCCAGAACTGGAAATTATCTTCACTCATGGAATGCTGTTTTATAAAAACAGAAAATTCATGTTTAATTCGCGTATTAGATGTTTCTATGAAGAAAAGATCCTGTTTATAGCCGCCAACACGATCCTCCTTTAAGATTATTTCATCAAAATAATGATCACTGGTAACCCAGCAGGTTTTGTAAAGACTGTTATCACTGGCACGGCTGGCTACATAAATCCAGGACGGAGTTAATTCCCATCTATAAAAAAGTTTGCCCTTATCATTTTCGGGTATTGCAATTTTAACGTCCACTCCTTTAACTGTTACCAAAGTAGACACACCATTAACATCAATGAATCTATTATATTCTACCTCTTCGAAAGTAACTTCCCCCATACCCGGGGCTGGTTTTACTTCTTCAAAACCTGATTCAAATTGTTTCCCATCAGGGAGGGTGATAATTAATTTATATTTTTTTCCAGGCTCAGCTTTAAAATCCATGTCGTAAAGAAAATAAACACCACCCTGGATTGATTCCTGATAGTTCCACATATTTCCTTCAAGATCAACTAGCATCACAAATGCCCCACTTGCAGCTAGGTCTTTTTCATTTGAAACCGGGCTTGTCCATGATAATTTTACATTAAAAAGTTGTGGCTCAATGGGATAAGAACTTAATTCCCTATATGAAAGGGTTGATATATATCCCTGCACAACCAGTTTTGGTTCTTCATTAGATGTATCAAACTCTATAGGCTCAATACAAGCCATAAGAAAGAGTAATATGATGAAGGATATTTTTTTCATTTATCTATAAAATCCACAGTTAGAATTTAAAATTATATGATAAAGATGGAAATACAGTACCCAGTATAGAGAGCTGATAAGCAAATCCATCCTGATTAAAAAATACGGAGTATGCATTTTTTCTACCGTAGACATTAAAAACAGAGAGCACCCATTCTCCCTCAAATTTCTTTTTCCTCAGGCTGGGCTTAAGTGTAAGTGAAAGGTCTAGCCGGTGGTAATCAGGAATTCTATATTCGTTACGTTCGGAATAGTTAAGGACTGAAAGCACCCGATCATAACTAAATTTAGAAACAGGCACCGTTACAGGTCGCCCGGTGCTGTAAGAAAAATTAGCTGAAAACACAAGCCGTGCTGCAAATTTATAGTTTAGTATTAATGACAAATTATGCGGCTGATCAAAGTTAGAAGGATAATATGCGCCTTCATTTACTTCCAGAATAGGATTAATGTTTGAGAACTGGCGTAAGCTGCGACTATAAGTATATGAGACCCACCCGGTAAGGTATCCTGCATTTTTTTTCATGAAAAGCTCCAGCCCATAAGCTTTTCCATCTCCCTGGAGGAGATCCCCTTCAAGCTCTTTATTTAAAAAGATATCAGCCCCTTCTCTATAATCCACTACATTATCAAGCGTTTTGTAGTATGCTTCGGCATTTAACTCATAATCATTGTTTTTTAGGTTTTTGAAAATCCCTATAGAAAATTGATTTCCAGTTTGAGGTTGTAAATTTTGACCACTTGCCATCCAATAATCCTGAGGGGTTACAGAAACAGTATTTGAAATTAAATGAAGATACTGCCGTGTACGATAATAGCTAAGTTTCAAAGAGGCTGACGGAGAAAGAAGATATCTCATAGACGCCCTGGGTTCTAATCCACCATAATCCTTAATTATATCATTTGTCCCATAACTAATTGAATCTGTGATAAAAGACTCACCGTTTGAATCATAATCAAATAGATAGGCCATGTCAGGGCCGAGCCTAAAAAAGTGTGAATATCTTAATCCAATAGAAACTGCCAGTTTATTTGACAGATCAATCTCATCATCGATAAAAATTGCTGTCTCCAGAGATCGTTGCTCATTCAATTTTTTTGGCTCAATATTACTGACTTCCTCCAGTGGATTAAGCTCCCCTGGAAGTAGGGTAATGAATGACCCTTCTATTCCAAACTCAATGGCATTAGAGGAGGATACTGTGTAGCGGGAGTTGTATTTTAAGCTGTTATTTGAAATGTTATTCTTATAAAGAAATGCATCAACACCCTCTTTCTTATCAACACTGCTTTGATAATTTGAATTGGCAAGAGTTAAACTTCCGATCATTGATGGATTGAAAATATGATTCCATTCCAAAGAGAAATTTTTTGTATTCCACGAAAAGGTAGTATCTGCTGCAAACTTAAATTCATCATCACTGTAGTAGAACGAAGCCGTAAGCTGATCCTTATCACTTATTTTATGGTATATTTTAGCGTTGACATCATAAAATTGTGCTGAGCTGTTATAGATATTGGCATCATCAACCTGCCGGAGGAGCCAATTATTATAAGAGCCTCTTCCGCCAATAATAAATGAAGTTTTATTTTTTGCAATTGGGCCTTCCAAAGTAAGCCTGCTTGATATTAAACCTATACCCCCGGACACTTTATATTCTTCCAGGTTCCCGTGCCGTAAATTTATATTTAATACTGAAGAAGTTCGGCCCCCAAATTTTGCAGGTCCCCCACCTTTATGTAGTGTAACATTATTTACTAAATCAGGATTAAACGCAGAAAAAAAACCGAATAAGTGTGAAGGGTTATATATGACGGCACCATCCTGCAGGATCAGGTTCTCACCGGAATCCCCTCCTCTAACATTAAACCCTGAAGAAGCTTCACCGGGTGTGCTAACCCCAGGTAAGGTTGTCAGGCTTTTAATAGGATCAATTTCCCCCATAAAAGTAGGGAGTTGCTTAATTGATTCTATTCCTAGATTTTCAACCCCGGAAATACGATTTTGAACATTATAATCCGCACCTTCAGCCGTTACAGTTAGCTCTCTAAGCTGCATTGTGCCTGAAAACAATTCAATATTAAAAGTACCCTCTGATCGAATTGCAACATCAAAAGCTTTCTTTTCATAACCAACAAAACCTGCCTCTATTGTGTAGCGGCCTGTAGGTACTTTTAATTGATATCCGCCACTCATATCAGCTATTGCTCCAGCCTTCAAGGATTTGATTTCAACTAAAGCACCAATAAGAGGTTCTTCGTTGCTGCCATCAGAAATAGTTCCTGAAATATTTACCACCCCTTTACTCTGAGCCGAAGGTTTTCCAATAATGATCACATCAGAATTGGTTTGAATAATTTTATTTAATGTAGCCTCTTTAGATAAAAGAAGGATTATATTACTGCCGTAATCAGTGAAATTAAGACCAGAATGTTTAAGATTACTTTTTAAAAAATCATTTAAGGAGATCCCTTTTGTGGGGAAAGCAACATTAATTGAATCAATCCATTCGGGCATGAAAAAGAAATCTAAATCATGTTGCTTTTCGATCAGTTCAAAAGCATCAGGTAATTTTTTCCCATTATAATCATTAGTAAGAATTACAGATTCAGGAGCTTGAGAAAACCCAAGGTTCGCAGTAAATAAAAATATAAGAAGGATTATAGTATTCTTCATTTGAGATCAGGAAAGACTAATTTTACTCTTCTTCGAGTGATATTATCCCCGGACACCAATTATTGGGAAAGAGTTGGAACAAATTTTATTTTTTTAGCAATTTAGGAATTAAATGAAAATCAAAAATGTACGGAAGTTTTTTTATCTAATTAATTATTTATCTGGATATTATGCCTATCAAATTTAGTTAATAATTAAAATTTGCAATTGTGCTGGTTTTTAATTTATATGGGTGGTAAATCTTCTGCTTAAAGGGTAATTTTCTTTCACTGTGTTTTAAAATTTATCTCTATCGCCACCATTTAGGTTTTTGATTTGCTAATTCACCTCCACCTCTATACAAAGTACAATTATAGCAAGAAGCAGGTGGCATTGGCATGAAACACACATTATCAAAGGAGTAAGGGTAGGATAAATCATCAAATGTAAAGTACCAGCGTTTTGTTCCTTCATGGAGAACCTGAAAAAAACCTAACACCTGATCGTCTGAATTTATAGCTACAATGTTGCTACTAATATTGTATGGAGGGGTATCAAAAATACTCCCACGCGCTCTTTGTGCCTCAATATCACTCCAAAAATGATAGGCCTCCTCACTCATTGAAAATTGCTTAATTAAAACAGTAAATTCAGGATATAATCTTGTATTCTTTCTGTTAAGGAAGAATAAACGTTGCTCATATCCACCGACTCTATCTTCTTTTATAATTATATCTTTAAAATAATAATTACTTGTGATATAACACGTTTTATTTGGATCATTTACAGAGGCCAATTCAGCTAAATAGATCCATGAAGGTATAAGCTCCCATCTGTAAAAGTTTTTACCATCTTCATTGGGAGGAATTTTAACAAAAACCTCAATACCTTTTTCTGTAGTTAAAATTGGAGTTCCTCCGACATCAATAAAAGCTGTTCGTTCTACCTCTTCAAAATCAATGTCACCAATTGGAGGTGCAGGATAAAGTCTCTGAAATGCTGATTCATATTTTTTTCCATCAGCTAGGATAATTACTAATTTATACTCATTCCCTTCTTCAGCTTTAAAATTTTTGTCCAGTAAGTAATATATGCCATTTTCAATTTCCTGATAATTCCAGGTTTTGCCAGTATTGTCGCTTAATATAATTTCAGCATTGGGTTCGGCAGTATCTGCTTCATTTGAAACATTACTCGTCCAGTTTAATTTTACGGTAAAATATCGGGAGGTGTATGGGAGCTGCTCGGAATCATTAAACGAAACGTTTGAAATATAACCCTGGACCGTCAGTTTGGGTACTTCACCTGAAGTATCAAATTCTATTGGATCAATACATCCGAACAGAAATAAAAAAAAGAAATTTATAAGCGGGTTTTTAAACATCAGGTAAATAAGCCATTTATTTTAAATATTAAATTAAGGATTATTATTGACATCTGCTTTTAACCAAAAAGCCTTTTAAATTTAAAGATATGATGATCCTCATTAAGATGTCTGTCACGTCTGGATCACAAAAATTGATTAAATTGCCAATATTCAAACAGCGATTAAAATATGAAAAATCTTTACTTTCTGTTATTTCTTGCCATTACCTTAAGTTGTAACAATAATGAAAAGGCGGCAGAGACACTTAATAAAGAATACGAGAATCCTCCCGCCGAAGGTTTTAATAAAGAAGCTTCCGATGAAAAAGCAATTGCATTGGCTGATAGCGTCATGCAGGCAATGGGTGGCCGGAAAACCTATGACACCACACGTTTCATAAAATGGAATTTCTTTGGCAGGCGCGATTTGGTATGGGATAGACAAACAGGTTTGGTAAGAATAGAGTCCCCTGGTGATAGTACTATTTATTTAGTAAATGTAAAACAGGATACAGGAAACGTAATGATTAAAGGAAATGAAATTAATGAACCTGATTCATTACAGAACCTGATTAGTAAGGCAAAAAGTATCTGGATAAATGATAGCTATTGGCTGGTGATGCCTTTTAAGCTTAAAGACAGTGGCGTAACATTAAAATATTTACGTGAAGATACCACTCAGACAGGAGAGCCGGCACATGTTGTACAGCTGACTTTTGATGAAGTAGGCGATACGCCCAATAATAAATATGAAGTTTATATTGATGAGGATGAAAACCTGGTAAAGCAGTGGGCTTATTTTCGTGATGCCAGTCAGGAAGAACCTTCAGCTGTATGGCCATGGGATAATTATCATGAAGTGGGGGGCCTGAAATTATCATATAACCGTTCGGATGATAAAGGCCCGAAGGATGTGCGGATATATAAAGATCTTCCCGATAGCGTTTTTCGATCATTTGCCACAATGGAATGGGATAAATATCCGGATTATCAGTAACAGATGCAGCGGATAGTTTTTATTGCTTTTTTTCTACTGCTTTTTCATAAAGCTGTAGCCCAACCATCATATACGTATGGAATAACCCCATATTATGGTGCCGTACTTCGGTATAAACCTGAAATGCCTGCAGTAAAATTTTCCAATCTTTATGGAGCGGAAGCTTACATTCTTAAGCAAACCGACGGGACCCGTTACTGGGAAGAAAGGTATAATTATCCAAAGCTTGGCCTTGCAGTTTCTTATTTTAATTATGGAGAGCCGGCAGAGCTTGGGGAGGTGGTTTCATTAACGGGATTTATAGATATTGGCCTTAAATCATACAAAAGAAGTGAGTTAAGGTTTAGCCTCGGCACCGGACTTGTTTATTCTTCTGTTATTTATGATTCTGAATTTAATCCGGATAATAAAGCCGTAGGTGCAAAGATCAGCTATGTGCTGCGCGGTAATTTATATTACACCTATCATCTTAATGAGTTATGGGATGTGAATTTTAATTTCACCTTTCGACACTATTCTAACGGGAGGATGAATATGCCTAATAACGGAATGAATTTTCCTGCTGTGGGAATTGGCGCTTCCTATTCACCAGATCAAACGGAATATAAAACACCTGAAAAAGAACAATATTCAAAAGGAATACGGTGGAGTTTATTTGGATCAGCAGCCTGGCGCGAAGTTTATTATGATGATTATAAGCATAAGGCATACTCCGCTTCTTTTGTGATAAGTAAAAGGATCACCTGGTATAATTCGCTACTAATAGGTTTGGATGGTTTTTATTATACACCGGAATCTGTTCGCCGGCATTTTACTCCAAGAGGTGTAAATCTTGAGATTGATGAGATTGATGGTCGGCAGGTCGGGATTACATTTGGCAATGAGATCTATTTTGGTAAACTGGCTTTTCTGATACAGGGAGGTATTTATATTTATGATCCACACAAAATCTGGAAGAGCTGGTATCAACGCTATGCACTAAAGTATTATGTTCATGAAAATGGATTTATCCAGATCGGCCTGAAATCCCACACCAGGACAGCCAACATGGTTGAATGGGGATTAGGAGTGCGATTGTAAAGGGAATTAATTACTTTTGTGGCCCTTCAATAAAAATTTTTAGTAATGCAAGTATCAGAATATATAGAAAAGAACCGCGAAAGATTTATTAATGAGCTACTTGACCTCCTAAGGATACCTTCGGTAAGTGCCGATAGTAAATTTAAAGAGGATGTTAAAAAGGCAGCAGCTTTTGTTAAAGAATCGCTTGTTAAAGCGGGTGTTGATAATGCCGAAATTTGTGAAACAAAAGGTCATCCTATTGTTTATGGTGAAAAAATTATTGATGAGAGCAAGCCTACCGTACTGGTTTACGGTCATTATGATGTACAGCCTGCAGATCCTTATGAGCTTTGGGATTCCCCTCCTTTTGAGCCGGTAATAAAAAACGATAAGATCTATGCTCGTGGGGCAGCTGACGATAAAGGTCAGTTTTATATGCATATAAAAGCGTTTGAAGCATTAATGCAGACAGACGGCTTACCCTGCAATATCAAATTTATGATTGAAGGTGAAGAGGAGGTTGGCTCTGATAACCTGGAGATCTTTGTAAAGGAAAATAAAGAGAAATTAGCGGCAGATGTTGTAATGGTTTCAGATACTGCTATGATCTCTTTAGAGACACCTTCTATAACTGTTGGATTACGAGGTATGAGCTATATGGAAGTGGAGGTAATCGGACCCAACAGGGACCTTCATTCAGGGGTTTATGGCGGTGCTGTGGGGAATCCTATTAATATCCTTTGTGACATGATCTCTTCTTTGATAGATGATAAAGGAAGAATTATAATCCCGGGTTTTTACGATGATGTTCAGGAGCTATCTGAAGAAGAAAGAGCAGAACTGAACCGTGCTCCCTTTGATCTGGAGGAGTTCAAAAGAGATCTGAAAATTGATGCTGTAGAGGGTGAAGAAGGATATACTGTTCTGGAAAAAACAGGTATAAGACCTACACTGGATGTGAATGGCATCTGGGGCGGATATACCGGCGAAGGAGCAAAAACGGTATTACCATCTAAGGCAAGTGCAAAGATCTCTATGCGCCTTGTGCCAAATCAGGACCCGGATAAAATAACTGAGCTTTTCACAAATCACTTTAGATCAATAGCGCCTAAATCAGTAAAGGTAAAAGTAGCGCCACATCATGGTGCTGAGCCTGCAGTAACTCCAACTGATAGCCCTGCTTTTGAAGCAGCAAGTGATGCATTTAATGAGGTATGGGGGAAAAGGCCTATCCCTACACGTGATGGTGGTAGTATTCCAATAGTATCATTGTTTAAGCAGGAGCTGGGACTGGATACGGTGCTGATGGGATTTGGATTAAATTCAGATGCACTTCATTCGCCTAATGAGAATTATGGCGTTACCAATTTTATAAAGGGTATCCATACAATTGCAGCCTTCCATAAGCATTATGCGAAAAAAAAATAAAATAATGATGATCCTCCTGATATTTTCGGGAGGATCATTATATGCACAAACTACTATGCTGGAAATCTTTAACAGCACCTGGGGAAATTCCGGCGCCTATACCATTGAGGTTTTTGAAGCCGTACCTGAAGATAAATTTGATGAGCCATCAGATAATGGCGGGATGAGTTCCAAGGAACATGCTTTTCATATTTATCAGCATATCACCTGGATAACATCTAAATTTATTGTAGAGGAAAAATACCCTTACAAGGTAGTAGACGCCAAAGACCTGACTAAGGAGGAGGCAATAAAGCTGCTGAAGGAGGGAATTGAATATGTTAAAAGTAAGACTGGAGGCTTAACACCTGACGAGCTTGAAGAAAAGCATGAATTTATTCCTGCCGGGAAAGAGCTATCTAAAGCGCAATTTTTATACCTGTTGTTGGATCATACCGCACATCATCGTGCCCAGGTTATTCTTAATTTAAGGAAATGGGATATTACGGCGCCGCGATATAGGGGTTGGTAAAATTACATTAGAAAGGAGAAGCTTTGTACGCAGCTACTATATCGCTAAATTGCATTTTCACATTTTCGCATCTCTATTCTTTTTAAACGTTTATGATCTATTGTTTGATTCACATGAACAGGTTACGGATTCGAAGAATAGAGAATTATTAAACTCATGAACGGCATCATTAGTCAAGCATAAAGCTTTATTGACAATAACTATTGCCTTTCAGCAATTAATTTTACATTCAGGTTAAGTAAAAAGCAAAATAAACTTACATACGTGATTCTAATATTAGAAAGCACAAATCCTTCTTTTATAAAAAATTGTTTCATATTTAAGTGTGTAAATTTTAATTTTAAATTATAATTTATCCATAATATTTTTTATATTAAGCTATTTCCTAAACAGGATGATAGCATTTTAAGTCTTTTTATTTAAGTCTTTTTAAAGATTCTTAAAGAAATAGTATTGTTAAAGGTATAGATATGCCTTTATTAATTAATTTTTTATTTGCTAACTATCCGCAGCCAACATTTTTACTCTTAATGTTATTTATGGTGCGGCAAATATTTTTTAATGGAGAATAGAAAATTTGAAATAAATCCCTATAAGATCCTTGATCAATCATTAGATGTTTTATGTGTCTTTAACTCAGAAGGAGAGTTTCTTTACGTCAGCAGGTCCTGTGAAAATGTATGGGGATATACTCCAGAGGAATTAATACAAAAGCCTTACATGAGTTTAGTTTATGAAACAGATCATCAAATTACTGAAGCGGCAGCAAATAAGCTTATAAAAGGGACAGATTTAAAAAATTTTATAAATACCTATGTTCATAAGAATGGTAGTATAGTTCCCATTAGCTGGACAGCACGTTATTGTCCAGTTGAACAAAAAATGTTTTGTGTGGCAAGGGATATATCAGAAAAGGTATTTATTAGGGAGGAAGCAGGAAAAGGTGGGGAGAGATACAGGGCTCTTATACAAAACAGCACTGATGGATTGGCTTTATTAGATAAAGAAGGTAATATTTTAGGGATAAGCGAGCCTGGAAAAAAAATTCTTAATATATATAAAGAAGACGCCAGTGAGAATATAAGGAAAAATATTCACGTAGAAGATGTTTCTAATATAGAGGAGGCTTTTTTCGATGTTATAAATGACCCTGAAAAAAGCAAAAAGATTGAATACAGGCTTAAGGTCAATAATGAATACAAATGGATTGAAGCAATATTTCAAAATCAATTTAATGAGCCAACGGTAAATGCAATAGCTGTAAATTTTTGTGATATAACTGATCGTAAAATTACAGAGATAGCTCTAATAAAGAGTGAACAACTTCGTAAAAAGATCATGAATTCTGCCCTTGATGCTATTATCTGCATTGATAGTAGGGGTTTTATTATAATATGGAATGATCAGGCGGAAAAGATTTTCGGGTGGAAAAGGGAAGAAGTTCTGGGGGAACCTGTAGTTGATCTTATTATACCACAAAAGTTTAAAGAGAGGTATCATAAAGGGTTTAAGCAGTATATGGAAACGGGTGAAGATCCATTATTGCATAAACTGATCCAGGGCACTGCTATAAATCGCAAAAAAAGAGAATTCCCGGTTGAATTATTTGTAATTCCAATAGAGCAGGATAGTGCTATGAATTTTTGTGCTTTTATAAGAGACATTTCTACACAGAAAGAGGTGGAAAACCTTTTACAAGAAAGTGAAGAGCGTTACCATAAAATGATAGAAGAGGTAGATGATTATGCTATCTTATTATTGAATAATGAAGGAGTTATAGAGAATTGGAATAAGGGCGCTGAAAAGATCAAAGGATATAAGGAGGAGGAAATTATAGGGAAAAAAGTTAGTGTTTTTTACACTGAGGAGGACAGAAAGAATAACCTGCCGGAACAGCTGCTTAATCAGGCAATTGAGAATGGAACCATATCAAGCGATGGTTGGAGAGTAAGAAAAGATGGGAGTTTATTCTGGGCAAATGTGGTTTTAACTGCATTACATGATGAGGATGGCGGCATTATAGGATTTACTAAAGTGACACGTGACCTTACCGAAAAAAAGAAAGCCGATGAAAAGTTATTAAAATATATGCATGAGTTAGAAGCATCAAATATAGAATTAGAACAATTTGCCTATATAGCTTCTCATGATCTCCAGGAGCCTCTTCGTATGGTAACCAGTTTTCTGACACAGCTTGAAAAAAAATATAAGGATCAGCTGGATGAAAAAGCTCAGCGGTATATATATTTTGCCACAGACGGAGCTGCCAGAATGCGACGGATAATCCTTGACCTACTTGAGTATTCACGTGTTGGGAGAAAGGAATATGAGCTCGAGGAGCTGGATATGGATGAATTGATGGAAGAGGTAGTTCAATTTCATCGCACAATAATAAAAGAGAAGGATGCAGAAATTATTTGGGAGGATCTCCCTGTTATTTATGCAGCCCGTACACCGGTTGAACAGGTTTTGCAGAATTTAATTGCCAATGCTATAAAGTATCAGCTTCCGGATGTAAAACCGCGTGTTGTAATAAAATCTAAGGAACTGGTTAAATACTGGCAATTTTCTGTTACTGATAATGGTATTGGTATAGAGCCGGAGTATTTTGATAAGATCTTCGTTCTTTTTCAACGTCTTCATCAAAAAGAACAGTATTCAGGGACAGGTATAGGTCTGGCAATTTGTAAAAAAATTATTGAGAACTTTAGGGGCAGGATCTGGGTAGAGTCTGAAGAAGGTAAAGGAAGTACTTTTTACTTCACTATTGCAAAATAAGTTTGCCAAACAAATTCATTAGAATAAGATAAATGAAAAAAGTGCATATATTATTAGTTGAAGATAACGAAGGTGATATTGTTCTCACCACAGAAGCCCTTCAGGAGGGGAAAATAGCAAACTCAATTGCTGTAGCAAGAGATGGGTCTGAAGCACTACGCTATCTGGAAAAGAAAGATAATTTTGCTAAAGAACTGACTCCGGACATTATTTTACTAGATGTCAATCTCCCAAAAATGAATGGCCATGAGCTGCTAAAGATAATTAAAACAAATGATAGTCTTAAGCATATTCCGGTTGTAATGCTAACAACATCTTCTTCAGAGGCTGATGTTATAAAATCTTATCAAAATTATGCTAATTGTTATATTACCAAACCAGTGGATGTAAGCAACTTTTTAGATGTGGTCACGACTATTGAAGATTTTTGGATTTCCATTGTCCAGTTGCCTACAAAAATAAAATAATGTTTTCCGGATTTTCTACTGCTCGTGTTCTGGTTATTGAAGATAACACGGGCGATTACGTTCTTATTCAGGAGTTTTTTAAAGAGGAATTAAAAAATCCGAAAATCGTACATTCTCCAACATTTGCCAAAGCAAAAAGTATACTTTTAGAGGATGATGATTTCGATGGGATCCTATTAGACCTATCATTACCCGACAATCAGGGTGAAAAGTTAATCCATGATATTGTAAGTCTGGCAGGAGAAATACCTGTTGTTGTCCTTACAGGATATGAGGATAAAGAATTTGGGATAAGAACCCTGTCATTGGGGGTTTCTGATTATTTGCTAAAGGACGAATTATCTTCTTCAATTCTTACCAAAAGCCTGGCATATAGCATTGAGCGAAAAAAAATCAATACTCAATTAAAAGAGGCTGAAGAGAAACGTAAAAAACATGAACTGGAACTTACAAAGGCTATAATATCTGCCCAGGAAAGGGAGCGGATTGAAATAGGGGGTGAGCTTCATGATAATGTAAACCAGATATTATTTGCAACTAAAATGAACCTGAGCCTGGCTAAAGATGAAATGGACAGGGAAAAAGCTTTAGTATGGATGCAAAACTGTAATGACTATATAAACATGGCAATAGATGAGCTTAGAAATCTTTCGCACCAGCTGGCGCCACGTTCGCTTTTAAAAAGTTCATTAACCGAGGCAGTTAACAATCTTCTTAAGAGCATCAATATGGATAAGAGTTATAAAATATCACTGGATTTTAAAGCTTTTGATGAGTCTCTGCTTAATGAAGACCTGAAACTAAATATATACAGGATTTTACAAGAGCAGGTAAAAAACATTGTCAAATATTCAAAAGCCTCTATAATTGAGGTGGATCTTAATACTAAGGAGAATGACTTCAAGTTAAGGATATGCGACAATGGAAAAGGATTTGATTTGAATTCAGTCGAAAGAGGTATTGGGTTAAGCAATATTGAAAGACGAGCTGAATTATTCTATGGTGATATTATAATTAATACAGGTATTGAAAAGGGTTGTGAAATTATTGTTGAGATTCCACTTTCAAGCTCTGAAACAAAAAAAATTAATTAATTTTTTTTTGCACTTTACCAGCGTCCTAACTTGCTTTCAATCGAATGCATTACTTTTTTAGAAAATATAATCGCCCAGATAGTTTCATTACTGATTAAGAATGGCCTAAAATTGCACTTATTTAAGAACAAGCTTGAGGGGTTTTTATTAATTACAGCAGTTAGCCATAGAAGAACAGGAACAAATCTCATTTTTTAACATATTTCATTTTAGGAATTAAAGTTCTTTAGCGTGCTATCAAAAAATCATTATCATTCTATTTTTAAGACTTCACCAAATGCCTGTCTTCTGTTGAATATAGAGGGTACCGATTTTATCGTTGCCGGCGTTAATGAAGCATATAGCCGAATTGTTAATGTAACGGAGTCGGATCTAATGGGGCAGGATTTGTTTAAGGCGATCGCAAAAAATAATATTCATTTTTATGGTGATGGGAAAAAATTCAAAGATTCTCTTCAGCAGGTATTAGTCACAAAAGTAAATTACAATTCAGAGGTTTTATTTCTTGATTCCGGCTTTTGGACCATTGAAAATGTACCGGTGCACAATGATACGGGAGAGGTGGAATTAATTGTACACTACCCAGTTAAAAAAGCAAGTGGTGATCTTTTTAAAGAAAAAGCCGAGCCTCAATCTTTTGAAGAATTATTACAGATAAAAGAACATTATAAATGCTTGTTTGATCATGATCCGGATGGGCTATGTATAATCGATCTTGAAGGAAAGTTTTTAACAGTAAACAAAAGTTTTGAAAGAATTGCAGAGGGAAGTAGGGAAACTCTCTATCAAATGAGCTTTGCTCCTTTAATAGCACCTGAGGACCAGGAAATGGTATCCGATCATTTTCAAAAGTGTATAAATGGAGAAGTCCAGCATTATACAACTCGGGGAATAACTGCAAAGGGAAATTCTACAATTGCTAATATTACCAATGTTCCGATTATTGTAAATGATGAAATAATAGGGGTCTATGCTATTGTAAAAGATTTTACTGAAAAATTTGAGGCGGAGCAACAACTGAAGGAGCTAAATACTCAGTTAAAGACTGCTCAAAAAATTTCAAAAATTGCTTATTTACATCAGGATCTTCCTGATGGGGCTGTCTACTGGTCTGAAGAACTTTTTAATTTATTGGGTCTTGAGAACAATGAAACCTCAACGGATCATGAGCAGTTTTTAATGTTTGTTCATCCTGAAGATCAGGAAAGGGTATTTCAGGAAATAAAAGCATTTTATGATGAGCCGAAATCAACGGAGGTTGAATTTCGAATTGTCCCAAAAGATGGAAAAGTAAAGGAAGTAATTTTTAGATCAGTGTTAATAAAGGATACTAATGGAAACTCCACAAAGCTTGAGGGGATTTTTCAGGACATAACTGAGCAGAAACAAAATGAATATCTTTTAAAAAAATTGAATGAGCAACTCAATAAAAAGGCCGAGGAGTTGACGCGTGTTAATGCCGAACTGGAACAATTTGCCTATGTGGCCTCTCATGATCTTAAAGAGCCATTGCGTATGATCAATGGATTTCTGCAAATGCTACAAAAGAAGTATGGTAAATCACTTGATGAAACAGCAAACACATATATAAATTACGCACTTGATGGTAGCAAAAGAATGCAGCAGTTGATAACTGACCTTCTGCGCTATTCCCAAATAACTAAAGAAGACGATAAAAAAAAATTAGTTGATCTGAACAAAATATATGATGAGGTAAAGCTGAATCTTATAAAACAGATAGAGGAGAATAATGCAACTGTTGTTATTAAAAATTCCCTGCCGATATTAAATGTCAACCGGTCAGCTATACTTCGTCTTTTTCAGAATCTTATTAACAATGCTATTAAATTCAGAAAACCTGATGAAGATCCTGTAGTTATAATAGATGCCAAAGAAGCAAAAAGCCACTGGACTTTCAGTATATCTGATAATGGAATTGGAATATCAGAAGAAAACTTTCAGAAGATATTCGAAATATTTTCACGCTTGCATTTAAAAACTGATTATCCGGGAAGTGGAATAGGCCTGGCAAAATGTAAAAAAATTGTTCAGCATCATAATGGTGATATCTGGGTAAAATCTGAACCCGGAAAAGGAAGCACTTTTTATTTTACACTTGAGAAGACAAAAGAAACGGTTACCTATCATTGATCAACTGTAACATACTTTAATAACTACATGTAATATAAAAGATTAATTAGGTTCAAACATTTTTTGAAAGATCCGAATCTATTTTTTTATATATTCGTTCCATTCCGAATAAAACCATATACTTACAGAAGAGCAGAAGGATCTGAAGAGCAGACTGCCTGCAATTGATCAATTAAAAGAAACAAGATGCATAAAGAGTCAGCCAATATGCAGATCCTTGTGATCGAAGATAACATTGGAGATTTTATTCTAATTGAAGATTATCTAATCGAGGAGCTGCCGGGTGTGAAAATAGACCATGTAACAACTTTTGGCGCCGCTAAAGATATTTTAACAGATGAAAAAAAGTACGATGCAATACTCCTTGATCTTTCCTTGCCGGATAATAGTGGCGAAAAGCTTGTAAAAGAAATTGTTGAATTAGTCGATACAGAACCAATAATCGTACTCACCGGATTTGCCGATAAGGAGTTTAGCATTAGAACTCTCTCTATGGGAATTTCTGATTATTTGCTAAAGGATGAATTGGCATCATCATTTTTGTATAAAAGCATAACGTATAGCATTGAACGCAAGCGTGTAAATCATCAAATAAAGGAGTCGGAAGAGAAATATCGTGCGTTATTTAATTTTAGTCCTCAGCCCATGTGGGTTTATGATTTTTTTACATTAAAATTTTTAAATATAAATCAGGCCGCTATTGAACATTATGGTTATACAAGAGAAGAATTTCTTAATATGACCATCAAGGATATTAGACCAGAACAAGATATACCTTATTTGGAAAAGGCCCTTGAGATACAGGAGAGGCAGACTTCGTATAATGCAGGGGTTTTCAAACATCTTAAAAAAAATGGCGAAATAATAGAAGTAGATATTAAAAGTACATTAGTGGATTTTCAAGATAGATCAGCAAGGCTTGTGGTTGCCACCGATGTGAGTGAGCGGATGGAGTATATTCGTGAAATTGAAAAGCAAAATGAAACATTGCATGATATAGCCTGGACACAATCTCATGTTGTGCGGGCACCGTTGGCACGAATTATGGGGCTGATAAATATCCTTAAATCAGAACAAGAAAATGATGAGATAAAAAATTATTCAGTGGTTATAAATCATATTCTTGACTCAGCTCATGAGTTGGATAAAATAGTAAGAGGAATCGTACAGAAGACCCATAGTGTAGAAAAAGAAATGAATAAATAGCTGAAAGGAGTAAAAAATCAACGTCCTTCATTATTCCTCCTATTTTTAGGAATTTCTGGTTTTGAGACTATTAAGCATTTGCTTTAAATAAATTCCTCAGCTGATTTTCATTCGCCACTCCAGCCTGCCTCCAGATAATTTCGCCTTCTTTAAAAAGAATAAGAGTGGGTATACTTCTTACATTATATTTACTTGCTGCTTTTGAGTTTTTATCCACATCGACCTTTATCACTCTTACCTTACCGGAAAATTCTTTTGAAACCTTCTCCAGTATAGGATTCTGCATTTTACATGGCCCGCACCAGTCGGCATAAAAATCCACTAATACGGGTGTTTTTTGCTTGATAAGTTCCTGAAATGTCGTCTTCATACCTTTTAAATGATTAACCTCCCTATAATAAAATTTTAAAGACCCTATATTTGTTCTTATCCGTATTATAAAAACGTTAACTATCGTTTACCGTAAGAGTAGATGGAATGGCATTTTCAAATGAGATATATACAATATAGTTTAGTAGTAATAATAATTTTTTTATCCTTTCATTCTAAAGGACAGATCCTGCAGCCGGCCAGCTGGGAAACTTCAACTTCAAAAGAAACTGTTAAGGTTGGAGAAGAGCTGGATCTGGTTTTTAAAGCTGAGATAGATCAGAATTGGTATTTGTATTCCTCAGACTTTGATCCTGAATGCGGGCCTATAGTTGCTTCCTGGGAATTTGTCCCTAATGATACTTATGAGCGTATTGGGGATATAAAACCAATAAATCCTAAAACCAAATATGATGAGATCTTTGAATGTGAGGTAAGGATATTTAGGAATACAGGAGAATTCAGGCAGACAGTAAAAGTACTTAAACCCGAATTAATAGTTGAAGGTAATTTTGAGTATCAGGTGTGCTCAGATATTGATGGCAAATGCATCAATTTTGACGAGGATTTTATTTTTGATGAAATACAAGTGACAGGTGCCGCCGAAAAGCAGCCCGAGAAAAAGCAACCGGAAAAGAAAGAGCCTCAAAAGAAAAAAACAGCGCCTGCTGAATCCCCGCAAAAAGAACAACCTGCTGATGAAAAGCAGGCGGATAAAGAGGAAAAGCAGGGGTTTACTATAGCAGAAGAGGAAGATACTGTAGCCGTTGATGTTGTACCTGATTCTGAATTGCGGGGTCCGGTGTTAGAAGGAGATCTTGCTGTTGAAGGAGATCAGGATGCTTCTATTATCTGGTTTATGATTGCAGCATTCCTTGCAGGACTGGCTGCCTTGCTGACTCCTTGCGTATTTCCTATGATCCCTATGACCGTGACATATTTCACAGGTAAGCCAAAGGGATTATTTTTAGCGTTGGGTTATGGGGTAACTATAATTATCATATATACAATTATAGGGGCGGCTATTGCTCCGCTTATGGGCCCGGAAACAGCAAATCATTTGGCTACGGAATGGTTGCCTAATATCATCTTCTTTTTGATCTTCTTTATTTTCGCCCTTTCATTTTTTGGCCTTTTTGATATTACCCTTCCGTCGCGTTTTGTGAATAAGATGGACAGAAAAGCCGATAAAGGAGGACTTGTAGGTGTATTCTTTATGGCCTTTACACTGGTGCTGGTATCTTTCTCATGTACAGGGCCTATTGTAGGCAGTATCCTGGTTACATCTGCCGGTGGCGAGGTGCTTAAACCTATTATGGGAATGTTAGCATTTTCATTAGCCTTCGCCATTCCATTTACCCTTTTTGCTATTTTCCCGGGCTGGTTAAGCAATCTTCCGAAATCAGGGGGTTGGCTTAATTCTGTAAAAGTGGTCCTGGGGTTTTTGGAGCTTGCTTTGGCATTCAAATTTTTAAGTATTGCCGATCAGGCTTTTCATTGGGGTATCCTTGACAGGGATGTGAATATTGCCATCTGGATTGTAATATTCACATTAATGGGTTTTTACCTGCTTGGAAAGATCCATCTGCCCCATGACAGTAAGACGGATTTTGTGAGTGTTCCCCGGCTGATGCTGGCGATCGTAACTTTTTCTTTTGTGGTCTATCTCATACCAGGATTATGGGGCGCACCTTTAAAGGCACTTGCCGGATATCTTCCACCAATGCATACCCACGATTTTGATCTTATAGGATTAGCCCGTCCTGCTGATGAGATAAAATATCCTGAATGTGAAGAACCTAAATATGCAGACTTTCTTCACCTGCCGCATGGGCTGAATGGCTATTTTGATTATGAGCAGGCAATGGAATGTGCACGTGCCGTTGATAAACCATTATTTATTGATTTTACAGGTCACGGCTGTACCAACTGTCGTGAGATGGAAGCCGTAGTTTGGTCAGATCCGGCAGTGCTGTCACGGTTGAAGGAAAATTTTGTAATTGTGGCGCTTTATATAGACGATAAGACCGTTCTGCCAGAGGACCAGTGGTATGTTTCAACATATGATAATAAGGTAAAGAAAACAATTGGTAAACAAAATGCTGATCTCCAGATCACAAGATTAAATAACAATGCCCAGCCGTATTATGTGATCGTTGGAAAAGACGAGCGGGTCCTGGTGAAGCCGTATGGTTACGATAAAGATGTAAATGACTTTGTTGATTTCCTGGAAAGCGGAAAGCAGCGGTATAAGGAGCTGTATTAATAAAAGAACTCAGGTTCCTTTTTAAGAAAGACTGAGGCAGGAGATTGTATAAGGGATTTTATCCGATCTCCTTGAGAAGTAGAGAATTTTCTAATACTTTTTAATTAAAATATTAGTAGGAATATTTAATTCTACATGTAGCTTTCTAATCATATCTAAAGTTAGCTTACGCTTTTTATTCAAAATTTCACTTACCCTGCTTTTAAACCCAATTGTTTCAGCTAAATCCTTTTGTTTCATTCCAAGCTGTTCCATTCGGAATTTTACAGCTTCAATTGGATCTGGTAATTCAATAGGAAAATGCTGATCCTCATATTTTTCAATTAACATAGTTAAAATCTCAAGTTCATCACCTTCCCTGGTTCCGGGTTTTGCATTAAATATTACCTCAAGGCGCTCCAATGCCTCTTCATAATCTTCTTTACTTTTAATTGGCTTAATCTTCATAACCTTCAAATTTTATTTGCATTAATTTTGTCATATTCAGCATGTGTCCCTATAAATCTTATCCATACTATTCCATAATCATAATTAATACGTACAATTAACCTGTAATTATTTCCTTTAATATTAAATACCACTCTATTATCTCCCAAGATACTGGCACTGGGATAATATATTTTTATTTCATTAGGTGATTTCCATGATGCATTTTCAGCTTCATGATACCATGATTTTAACTGTTCTTCACAATCATTATGTTTTTCCCAAAATTCTCTTAAAATTCTCTTCGCTATTACTCGCAAAACTCCTATTACTTCATAAAACGCTAATATATATAATAAAGTTACCAAAATGGTAACAAACGGAAATTTTCTTCCTCCTCCAAGGCACTTTTTTCCCCATCAGAATCTCTCGAAGAGGACTCTCGTATGTTTGATATTAATTAACTTGTAAAGAAAAAGTACAATTTCTTGTAAAGGGACTTGCAGGAGAGAAAGTAGGACTCTAAATACTTCATAAAGAAGATATTCTGCCTCAGGTTTAACCTCCTGCATTA
>JBPRGH010000137.1:0-251690 GCA_051418055.1 Candidatus Cyclobacteriaceae bacterium M2_1C_046
ATTAAAAGTAAGAAGAGCAGATAGAGGAGAGTCACTCAGACTGAGCTGAAAAGCAGAAGCAGAAAAATGAAGCCTAGACACCGAGCTCGACACATGTTGAGGACTAGAAGAAGAAACAAGCAGATTTCTCTCTGGACTTTAACTCTTTATAAAATAAACCCCTGGTAGAAATATCAGGGGTTTTTTTATGAGAAACAAATAATGTTCAGGGTGTTGAATGTAGTAGATGTTCTAGGATTTAATACAACAAACGCCTATCTCGGTGATATCGACGGCAGGAGATATCTTACTCCTCGTTTAGCAATAAGTGATATAACATGCAAATATTTCTATTTTCGCAGGATGGGAATAAAAATTTTAGCTATAACAGTTCATAGTGAAAGAGCTGTTTGTTTTGATAATCTTGATATAGAAAAAGCTAATCTCTCATCGGACAAAGGAAAAAATCACTGATGAGGATCAATCTTCTCTTTACCTCTCAATATATCAAAAAACAGCTTAAAATCGGAAGCAAGACTATAACCGGGATATTGTAATGTAGCAGGTTTATTCTTTTCGAAGAAAAAATGCCCCACCCACGCAAAACCATATCCTACCAGTGGCACCAGTAAAAAGCCCCACCAGGTAAGGGTAAATAATGCCCAGAAGAAGATCATAAAAACAAGAGCCGTTCCTACAAAATGAAGAAGCCTGGAAGTAGGGTCCTGATGCTCCGAAAGATAAAACGGATAGAACTCCTTTAATGATGAAAATCGTTTTTCTTCTGTATCAGCAGTTTCTTTATTAGTCATGACCATAAATTTTAATTCTTAAATTATTCTTAATTCCTAATTCTTCATTTTTAATTAAAGAAACTAGTGTTTTGTAACAAACTTAATAGGAATATTTACCCTTGTCTGATCCCAAAGCATGACAAGATCAGCTTCATCATTTTTTTGTTCAAACTCAATAGTAAATGGCTCCCACACTACATCATTACGTGTACTTAAAACGGGTAAATCTACCCGCATTACATCAAATTTCTCATTATAATTATAGGCTCCCCAAAGCCCGACCTGCGCACTAATTATTACCGTCCATTTATGCTCTTCTGGTATAGTGAAAATTGAATAAGTACCTGCAGGTAATACCTTATCTTTAATGATCAAATTACCTGTTGTGGTCATCTCTGTAGCTTCATTAGCCCCCGTACGCCAAACCTGATTATAAGGCACCAAACTTCCAAATACCTGTCTGCCACGTCTGTGGGGCTGTGAGTAAGTGATTTTTACATATGTGTCCTCATACTTCATCGTTACAATAGATGTTGGACTAGGCCGTGGTTTAATGGCTTCCTGTGCAAAAGCCTCTGTTGAGAATAATAAAAAAATAATAAGTAGGAGCTTATTTTGCATAAATTTCATTTTTTAAAACCGTATAAATATACGAACTTTCCACCAAAAGCTATACCAAACATGAATGAAGCGAAGCCGGAATTTGATGACATTTTTATGGAGCTGGCGGTGAATCTTGCCCGTAGATCACATTGCATAAAGCGTCATGTAGGGGCTGTTTTGACCAAGGAAACCCGGATAATCTCTATTGGTTATAATGGACCACCACCCGGTACGCATAACTGTGATGAGGAGTGGCCGCAGGAGGGATGCGCAAGGGATTCCAAAGGTGGATGTTCATTGGCCATCCATGCAGAACAAAATGCGCTACTTTATGCAGTAAAAAATAAAACGAATGTAGAAGGAGCAACTTTATACGTTACCCTTGCCCCATGTCTTGCCTGCGCACGTATTATTTTTACAATGGGTGTGAAAAAAGTTATCTATCTGAATTCTTATGCAGAATATAAAGGAATAGATTTTGACGAAGGTGTTGAATTTTTGAAGAAATTCGGTGTAGAAGTAAGCCGTTACAGCGGCAAACTTGAGAATGTTACACATATGATCTAGAAATAGTAGTACTGAGTATTTAGTCCTGAGTCCTGAGTGATATTAAATCAGAAATTAGAAATCAGAAACTTTAAACTTTAAACTTTAAACTTTACACCCTTAAGTAAACAGCCCCTCAATATCATCCTTTGTGAGTGATTTGATAAAGCTCTCTTCGGTTGTTACAAGCTCACGTGCCAGCTGGAGTTTCCGCTGCTGCAATGACAGGATCTTTTCCTCTACGGTATTTTTGCTGATAAATTTATAGGTGAATACCTTATTCTGTTGCCCGATACGATGAGCCCGGTCAATAGCTTGTGCCTCAATAGCGGGGTTCCACCATGGATCAAGAAGGAATACATAATCTGCCTGCGTAAGGTTAAGGCCAAGTCCGCCAGCTTTTAATGAAATTAAAAATACAGGGATCTTAGGATCATTCTGAAACTTGTTAACTACGGACTTACGGTCGGTAGTAGAACCGTCGAGATAGGTATAAGGGATTTTATTCTCATCCAGGTGATTCCGTACGAGGGTTAAATGCTTTACAAACTGGCTGAAGATAAGGATCTTATGATTATCCTGAATGGCATTGCTCATCATAGAAAGTATATCTTCCATCTTGCCGCTATCACCCTTGTATTCTTCATCCACCATCTTCGGATGGTTTGCAATTTGACGTAATCTTGTTAGTCCCTGAAGTAACAGCAGCTGTGATTTTCCAATCCCTTCCACTTCAATATTGCCCATTATCTTGTTGCGGTAGTAGGCTTTTGCTTCCTCATATTTTTCCTCCTGCTGCTCAGTCATGCTGCAGTATTGCACATTCTCAATTTTTTCAGGGAGCTCAGTTGCCACCTGTGATTTATGTCTTCTGAGAATAAAAGGTTTTATAATGGAGTGCAGTTTTTTCATTTTCTGCTCATCCTGCTTCTTCTCAATCGGATTTAAGAATTCATTTTTAAAGAAAGACTGATTTCCCAGCAGCCCCGGGTTAATAAAGCTAATCTGCGACCATAGGTCCATTGTGCTGTTCTCCAGAGGTGTTCCGGTAAGTATTAATTTATGCCTGCTATTGAGCTTTTTTACTGCTTTGGCAATATTTGAAGCTGGGTTCTTGATTGCCTGTGATTCATCAAGAATGATATAATTAAAATTGTACTGGGCCAGGATTTCAGCATCAAGTCTCACGATCCCATAGGAGGTGAGGATAAGATCATAATCATTAAACTGCTCTGTATTTTTTTCACGGGAAGTGCCTGTGTAGGTGAATACTTTCAATTCTGGCGTAAATTTTTCGGCTTCTACTTCCCAATTATACACAAGGGAGGTTGGCATTACCAGCAGGGATGCCTCCTTTCTTCCAGCCTCTTTTTCTCCCTGTAAAAGTGCCAGTGTTTGCACAGTTTTACCAAGGCCCATATCGTCGGCTAAACATCCTCCAAACTTATATTTATTTAGGAATGAGAGCCAGTCGAACCCCGATTTTTGATATGGGCGCAGCTTACCTAAAAAACCTTTAGGTAATTTAACTTTATCGATTCCATCAAATCCACGTAACTTCTCAAGCTTACGTTCCATGCTTACTTTTGCAAGGCTGGAAGATTTTAGGTCGTGGACTAGTGAAAGGTGATGCTTCCGGAGTGTCAGGTTTTCTTTCTGGCCGTTTTCAGCAAAGAAAAACAATTCTCCATATTCCTTGAGCCATGAATCGGGAATTACAGCAATTTCTCCATTAGGAAGCTCAAATTCATTCTGCTTTTTTAGAATATATTTTCTAAGCTCTTTAAAAGAGATATCATACGGGCCAAATTTTATAACGGCATAGATATCGAACCAGTCAATATTCTCTTTTATTTCAATGCTGATATGTGATTGTCCGATAAAATATTTTTTAGAATCCCTGCTTTTTTGTTCTATCCGGAAGTTTCTGTTTAGCAGATCTTCACGATGGGTATTAAACCACGTAAAAGCTTTCGATTTTTCCATTGAAACACGACTGTTCTTCACAGTTATACCCGTTTTTTCCAGGAAGTGTAGTATACTTCTTTCCGTATCAATTTTTCTTTTGATACGGTGAAAGGTGTACTGATCGCCATTTTTCTCAACAGAAACACTTACGGGTCCTATATTGTCAGAACGGAATTTATAGCTGCCGTACTGAAAGGTAAGCTCAATAACCATCTTCCCGTTATCTTGCTCAGCTACAGCTGTGCCGGCACCAGAAGAATTATCAGCAAATAAAGCCATAGGTTTACTTGTTGACAGCTCAGAGAAGGTTAAAATCGGAACAGGATCATATGTTTCTGTATTGATTTCAAATCCCTTAGCATATACATCAAACGACGCTACCAAAGGAGCTACAAACTTATTATAATAAGTCTCTTCTACATTTTTAGGGATAATAATAAATTTCTTATTGAGAAAAGGCTTAAGCTTTTTACCATCTACTTCTTTTTCAAAATGAAATAATTTCCCTGCATGTACCATATAAGCAGGCTGGTTGCAGATGATATAAGCACCTTTATACTGAAAATCTACCTTTTGATCGTCGTATTTAATTGTAGGGAAATAATGTGTATTTTCTTCATTTCTGCGAAAGTGGAATAATACTGTAGCTTTCTTTTCCAGGATTTCTATTTCGCGCCAGGTTGGCTCTCCGTCATTACCCATCTCGAAAAGCATTTTTCCATGGATCTTCAGCAGGATAGCTGAGCGCCTGCGATCCATATAACTTTCTATTTCCTGCTGGAGTGCTTTATTCCCTCGTTCGCTGTCATAGGTTTTCAGGAAGAAATCCTCAGGCTTCATTATTTTCTTAGAAAACTTCTTGATCACATGATCCTGCTGCATTTCATCCATGAGCTTAATTAGCTCATAATCAGTTTCATCAAGGCCGGAAGCAAATTCTTTTGCATTCGCCGAAGATATATTTTGATGCTGTAGAGTTAATTTTCCTTTATCATCAAGGTGTACAGCAAAAGATTCAAAAATATAACCCAGGTACTCGTGCTGAAACAGAGAGTAGATAATTTTAAAAGGTTGTGCCGCAGATATTTTCATGAAAATTCCAAAGAAACCGATATGCAAATTAATCAATTTGCAAAATATACACGTTACGTTTTGTGTTTTTTTGAAGTTGTAATTTTGCTTAATTCACATTATCTATAAAGCTTCTGCGCCTGTTTAGCTTAAGGTCCTGCAGAAGAGCGGATTTTACACGTATAGTAAAATCATAGCTGGTAAAATTACCAAATGGAGTCCAGTTGAAGTCCATGGTCCAGCAATGTAGGTCACGTGTTATTCCAAATCTGGTTAAGGTGAAGTCTTTATTTTTTAAGTTATACCCACTACTAAATGTGACTTTCCATTTTTCAGTAAGGGATAAATTTCCCGAGAATGTAACTGCATTCCCTGAAACTTCCCTTGGTGCCAACCCTTTCTTATTAAATGATAATGTATAGTTGATCCTCAAATTCCATGGAATACTGAAATCGACGTAATCTTCAGCATTGCGAAGCGCAAATTCTTTTTCTGCCTCAGGAAGATTGGAGTTCCTTATCCTTTCCCTGATCTCCTGCTCACGGGTATTTGCTTTTGGGTTAATATTCGTACTTATGGCAAAATTAAGCTGGGATAATGTCCCTAATCCTCCGCCAGTTCTAAAGGCAAGCCTGTCGATACGTGTTTGGTCATAGATAAGTTCATCATCTCTGCCGGTCCTGATGTTATCTATCCTGTATTCATACGGATCAATAGAACCGGTAAGGCTCAAATTAATTTTATTTTTAAATAAAGTTGTATTTGCCCTGAGAGAAATGGCACTCAACTGAAAAGAATCAGCCAGGACATTATATGCAGTAGAGATACCAAAATTGTTTAAGATACTTACTTTCTGTACACTTTGTACACTATCATTTGATTGCACCTTCATCTCCAGTGTATTATTTAAGCTAAGGCCTATACTGCCTGATTCTCCCATAGGAGCACCACCATATACAAATCCCTGATGCCTTGATCTTATAAAGGTATTTCCACTTTCATTTACTAGCCCCTGATAAAATCCATATTTCGAATCTGAAAAATCAGGATGATAGCTGAAACTTAATGAAGGGTTCATAACATGGCGAATTGCTCTTACTCTTCCCTGCTTAAAAAAATATGTTCCGTAGAGCCTGGTATTTATACCTGTACTTATGTTATAGTCATAGACCCGGTTAAATTCCTGAAGTGTATCAAGAACAAAAGGTTTCTGAGTTGAATCATTAATACCCCATACAAGCTTATCAAAATACCACCTCTCATTATAATTTATAGATGGACTGACGGCAAGGAACTTAAGGAGATTAAATGAGGTGGTTAATGGAATGGCATGCCTGATCCCGTTTTTAGCATTCTCAATAAATGTTGGAAGGTTCTCCAGGTTAAAGGGGGCGATACTATCCGGTTGATCGACTCTGCGGATAATATTATTAATCTGATTAGTTCCATTCATAGAATATCGTACCTGCAGCCTGTCAAGCAGCTCAAAATCTGACATTCCCTGGAAGGGATATACGTTATTCATTGTAAAACTGAGCTCCGGGAGAGATATCGATACATCTCTATCGAAAAGGTCCTGGTTATGTCGAGCGCTAACCCCCAGGTTAAATGGGGAATTACCAAATTTTTTGGTATAAGACACACTTGAACTTAGCTCCCGTGAAAGTTGGGTAATAGAACCTGCTGCCAGATTTTCGTCCATCCCAATAAAGTTATTCTCAGTGAAAGTAGCCGTTGCAGCGTTAATTTGTGCTGAAAACCGGCTGTTACCTTTAGAGATCGGTGTATGCTGCCATCTTAAGCGATAGTCATTTGCAATCCGCCCCTCTTCAATATCTTCAGTTGCACGTAATTGTGTATAGCTAAAGTTAAAGGATCCTGTATAGGCATATCTTTTCTGATACTGTGTGTTTAAATAAAGTGCATGACCACCCTTACTGTAAATATCCCCCTCTATCCATGTTTTTACATAATCACTTATATCAAAAAAATACCCGCCACCTCGTAAGAAAAAACCTCGTCGTTTTTCTTCACCATAGCTAGGTATGATAATTCCGGAGGCAGCTTCTCTCTGGGCAGGAAAAAAACCGAAAGGAAATCCTAAAGGAAGAGGGACATCATTTATTTCAAGATTAAATAATCCCGATATGATCTTATCATCCGGGATAGCTTTGGTTTTTCTGGACCTGATGCGATAATGGGGATGCGGGAGGTTACAGGTGGTGTAGGTATTATCTATACTAAATAGTTCATTCTGAGGGTTTTTAAAAACTGTCTTACCATGCAGAAATCCTTCACCCTGTTTTGTTACAACTTCAGAAATCCTGGCTTTACCGGTTTTAAAATTATAGGTTATTTCCCTGGTCTCATAAACCTCCTGGCCATTCTTAAAGATAGGCATATTAATATCCCTGCCTAATGTATCTTTAGCTCCGGTTGCAAATAACGTCTGATTAGTATAGTCTATGATAATATGGGCAGCTTCAAGCTCTATCTGGCCATATTTTATATGGGCCTGACCATAAAGCAGTATAATAGTATTGTCAAGAGACATAATGATACTGTCTCTTGCGTCGTATACAATAGTAGTTTCTATATCGCTTTTACGTTGGGAACTAATTGTATCGGATACAGTTGTAGTATCAGAAGGAGCGGTGATTTCCTCAGGAGATTCCTGCAGTTCTTTTTCCTGGGCATAAATATTGCTATGAAAAAGAAAGAGGAAAATAAAAAATAAAAAAATCGCAGAACGATATACCACTGACGGTTTTAGATTTAACCAAAAATTATCACTTTTGTACAAAGTTATGGCAATCACAGCTAACAATCGAAGGTTTGTGGAGAAAGTTAAAATGTTAATCCTTCTTCTATCAATAACCGTGCTATTTTCGTTTAGGGAGCAGCAGGCGATAGAATATAAAGTAAGAACTGTAGTTATTGACGCAGGCCATGGCGGCAAAGATCCTGGTACTCATGGTGTTATGTCTAATGAGAAAGATGTAGTTCTTACTGTCGCATTAAAACTCGGTGCTTATATTGAAGAATATCTGCCCGATGTGAAGGTGATCTACACCAGGAAAGATGACCGGTTCCTGGAATTACATGAACGTGCAGCTATAGCAAATGATAATAAAGCGGATGTGTTTATTTCCATTCATGCCAATGCAGTCTCAAGAGAAAGTATTTATGGCACCGAAACATATGTAATGGGACTTGATAAGGTGGAGAGGAATTTTGAGGTTGCCAAAAGGGAAAATTCAGTAATTTTACTAGAGGAGAATTATCAGGAGAGTTATGCTGACTTTGATCCTAACTCCCCAGAGTCGTATATTATCTTTTCGTTAACACAAAATGCTTACCTGGAAAACAGCCTCCTTCTGGCACAGTATGTTGAGCAACAATTTGGTACACGTGTGGGTAGAAGATCACGTGGTGTACGTCAGGCACCTTTTCAGGTCCTCTGGCAAACATCCATGCCCAGTGTACTGGTGGAAATTGGTTACCTAACAAATCAAAAAGAAGAACGGGACCTTAATGATCCATCCATACAGGGTGACATAGCTTCCGGTATTTTCAGGGCATTTCGTGATTATAAACAACATCTCGAATCTTTAAAATAGAATACGGGAGAGGAAATAGGACTTTGCTACAAAGTATTTACTAACTTTTAAAATCCTTTCATGTAAAAAACCCTTTTTCTGATTATTTTAGCAAATTACACAGAAAAGAGGATGCTTTTTTGTTATAGGATCATTAAAACGTGATTGTATTGTGTCAAGAGAACTGAAAGTAGGATTATTTATGGTGGCAGCTATTGCCCTGTTGTATTTTGGGTTTAACTATCTGAAGGGTATAGATTTTTTTTCCACCACTGATAAATATTATGCACTATATGAAAATGTAGATGGGTTAAATAAATCCAATGCAGTTTATGTGAACGGCTTTATTGTGGGCCGCGTAAGCGATATTACACTTATCCAGAATGATGATAATATTGTTGCAGTAGAATTGGCGGTAGAAGGTGACCTACAGCTTGGAGATTCTGCCAGAGCAATTTTAAAAAGTGATTTTCTTGGCAATAAGTCTATTGTTTTAGATGTGGGTGATCTCAATGATCCTATTACCGCCGGAGATACTATTATAGGCGCTCTTGACCGTGCGTTAACTGATATACTGGCTGAATCTGCACAACCGGTAGCTAATAGTCTTGAATCTACAATTAAGAAATTAAACCTCCTTTTGGACAACCTTTCCGAGAATAGCGCGCATCTTGATTCTTTCTTTATTCAGCTGCAGGAAATCCCTCCTGTTTTGGAGCACACAATCAGATCGGTAGACAGAAATTTAAATGGAGTTACAAGCACTTTCGAAGGAGTAGGGAATGAATTAAATACTACACTGGGAAATTTAAATCCTGCAATAAATAACCTGGAACAATTTACCGACTCTTTAAATCAACTAGAGCTGAATGAAACAGTAAATCAATTAAACCAGACTGTTGCGAACCTTAATCAGGCAATAGATAAAATAAGCAACAACGAAGGGACTCTCGGAAAGCTTATCCATAATGATTCCCTTTACAACAACTTAAATGAAACTGCACGAAGCCTTGATCAGCTAATATATCATTTAAATACAAATCCCAAACATTTCTTTTCACCACTAGGGAAAAAAAGAAGTAAGATTGAAAAAGAACTTCGTGAACAAGGAATAGAATTAGAGTAGTTAAGATATCTGACAATAAATGAACCTGGAATTCAATAAAAACGAAGATCGAAATAAGCAACAGCTATTTAAAATAAAGGAACGCGAAAAGAAGATCAAACTTGGAGGTGGCCCTAAAAAGATCGAATCGCAACATAAAAAAGGAAAGCTGACCGCCAGGGAAAGAATAGATTATCTTACTGATAAAGAAAGTGATTTTCTTGAAGTAGGTCTGTTTGCTGGAGAGGGGATGTATGAGGATGTTGGAGGTTGTCCTTCAGGAGGTGTTATCACAGGAATTGGTTATGTGAAAGGCCGTCAATGTGTTATTGTTGCTAATGATGCCACTGTTAAAGCAGGAGCATGGTTCCCTATTACAGCTAAAAAAAATCTCCGTGCCCAGGAAATAGCCATGGAAAATCGCCTGCCAATCATTTATTTAGTTGACAGTGCCGGTGTCTTCCTTCCCATGCAGGATGAAATTTTTCCGGATAAAGAGCATTTTGGAAGACAGTTTCGCAATAATGCAAAAATGAGCTCAATGGGTATTATCCAGATCGCAGCTATTATGGGTAGCTGTGTGGCCGGAGGGGCTTATCTTCCTATAATGTCAGATGAAGCAGCCATTGTTGACAAAACCGGCTCTATATTTCTTGCAGGTTCTTATCTTGTAAAAGCAGCAATAGGTGAGGATATCGATAATGAAACGCTTGGTGGGGCCACAACTCATTGCGAGATATCCGGAGTTACCGATAATAAATTTGAAAATGACGAGGCCTGCCTGGATTATATACGTTCTATTTTTGATAAAATAGGAAGTTATGAAAAGGCTGGATTTGATCGTGCAGAACCTGCTTTACCAAAAGAAGTTGAAAAGGAGCTTTATGGAATATTTCCGAGCGACAGAGTAAAACCTTATAATATAAAAGAAGTTATTAAGCGGCTGGTAGATAATTCTGAATTTGATGAATATAAGGAAGCCTATGGAAAAACCATCTTCTGTGGCTATGCCCGCATCAATGGTTGGGCTATAGGTATTGTGGCCAATCAGCGTCAGGTGGTAAAAAATAAAAAAGGAGAGATGCAGATGGGAGGGGTCATCTATTCTGATTCAGCAGATAAAGCAGCCCGGTTTATTATGAACTGTAACCAGCGTAAAGTGCCTTTGGTTTTCATACAGGATGTTAGCGGGTTTATGGTAGGTAGTAAAGCTGAGCATGGTGGAATAATAAAAGATGGCGCCAAAATGGTGAATGCCATGGCTAATTCAACAGTACCTAAATTCACTATTGTTATAGGCAATTCTTATGGGGCGGGTAATTATGCTATGTGTGGAAAAGCCTATGACCCAAGGTTGATATATGCATGGCCCTCTGCCCAAATTGCTGTGATGAGTGGCTCTTCTGCCGCGAAAACACTTCTACAAATAAAAGTAGCTACCCTAAAGGCAAAAGGAAAAGAAATTACTGAGGAGGACCAAAAGGCATTACTTAAAGAAATTACTGACAAATATAATGAGGAGCTGGATCCTGTATATGCCGCCTCACGTTTATGGGTTGATGGTATTATTGATCCGCTCGAAACCCGAAAAGTTATTTCTATGGGTATAGAGGCTGCTAATCATGCTCCTGTAGAAAAATTTAATGTTGGCGTTATCCAAACCTGAATTGGTTAATATTGGTTATTTTTAAGGAGCATGGAAGAAAGTGAACTAAAGGCTCTTATATCATTGCTTGATGACGAAGATGTAAGGGTCAGAAGCCATATTGAAGAAAAAATTAAATCATTAGGGGATGAGATCATCCCTTTGCTTGAAGAAGAATGGGAGAATAACCTTAACCCTGATGTGCAGGCAAGGATTGAAAATTTAATTCACCTGCTGCAATACAACATGCTGAAAGATCGACTGGCCAAATGGGTACAGGAGGAAACAGACGATCTGCTAAAGGGAATGTGGTTAGTGGCTACTTATCAATATCCTGACCTAAGCCTTGAAAAACTTTCTCAGGACCTGGAGCAGATCTACTATGAAGCATGGCTGGAGTTTAAACCTGAAGGACATCCTGTTGACCAGGTCAAAATGCTTAATAGCGTGTTGTACGGAAAATTGAAATTTTCTGCAAATACAAAAAATTTTCATTCCCCTGGCAACAGCATGATCAATAACGTGATCGATTCTAAAAGAGGGAATCCGATAAGTTTGAGTGTAATTTATATGCTGGTAGCCCAAAAGCTCAAAATGCCGGTTTACGGAGTTAATCTTCCTAATTTATTTATCCTTACTTATAAATCTGAAAAGATTAATCAGTTCTATATAAATGCCTTCAACAGAGGACTTATTTTTTCGAAGGAGGATATAGATAATTATATTGCTGAACTTCGCCTTACGCCGCAGAAATCATATTATGAACCTTGTACAAATAAGGAAATAATACAGCGTTGCCTGCGCAATCTTGTTCTATCGTTTGAAAAACTGGGCGAGCATGCTAAATCGGAAGAAGTTAAGGAATTGCTGTTAGCAATTTCAGATGGTTACGATACCACAGCATAATCTCTCGTAAGGTATATAAAATTTAAATGAACCTGTTAAAAAAACTATATTATCGAATCTATACAGGATGGGTAGTTCTTGTATTTACAGTCTTCCTTATTATTCTATTTCCATTTTTTATTACTCCGTTGCTGATCCACCAGAAACTTGGATGGATAACCTGTAGGTTTCTGGCGTTGTGGGCAGGTATATTCAGCAAGCTCACATTTATAGAATATAAGATCTACGGAAGTGAAAATATTAAAAAAGGAGAAGCTTATATATTTACAAGTAATCATACCTCTTATCTGGATTCTCCGGGCATAGCATTGGCTGTCCCTTATCAGTGGCGGCCACTAGGGAAGAAGGAGCTGGTGAAAATCCCGGTTTTTGGTCTTATGCTAAAATATCTGGCCATTATTGTCGATCGTTCAAATCCAAAAAGCCGTCAGGAGAGCATGAAGAATATGACAAATATGCTTAACCTGGGTATTTCTATCCTTATTTTCCCTGAGGGTACAATGAATAGGTCAAATAATGTTTTACAACCTTTTTATGATGGGGCATTTCGTATTGCCATTGAAACTCAAAAACCGATTATACCTATAACTATATTAAATGCAGGGAAGCTTCTGCCTCCAAATGAATTTTTGTGCAGGCCAGGAAAAATAGAAGTATATGTAGGTAAACCTATTTCCTCAGAGGGCTTAACATTGAAAGAAACACCTATCCTTAAGAATCAGACATATGAAAAGATGTCTCAGCTAATAGAGAAAGGTAACAAGCAACAATAGTTTTAAAATGAAATTCTTAGCGGTTCATAGCGCCTGTCTCTGCAGTAAAAAAGATATATTTCTTTAATACTTTTAGCTTAGTCACTATACCGAAGAAGACCGGAAGTTGCAAAGTTTCCCGAGAAAGGTGGATTAGGGGCATAAGCCCGAATAATATTAACCCTGGGCAGAGCTAAATGATTTACACGATATCAATTGAAAATTTTGTGGGTACTAAATACTGAGGACTAAAGACTAAAATTAAAATTTCAGAAAGAACTCTGTTCCTTCATCAATTTTAGATTTTACACCTAACACTCCGCCATGTTTTCGCATGATCTGCCTGGAGAGGCTTAATCCAATTCCGGACCCTGTTTTCTTTGTTGTGAAGAAAGGGATAAAGATCTTTTCAAGTGCTTCGGGTTCAATTCCGGATCCATTATCTTTTACTGTAAGTACCGGATGGCCTTTTTCATCATAATGTGCGCCCACCTCGATAAGCTTATGTGTCTCCTCTTCAAATGCCTGTATAGCATTTTTAATCAGGTTGATCAAAACCTGCTCGATCAGCTCTTTATCTGCAGATATTACCATCTCCCCATCATTGAGTGATTTATTGACCTGCACCTCATTGACAGCAATTTCCTGTTTTAATAGCAGGAGGATTTCATCATAAAGCTCACTTACTTTTATCTCTGAAGTTTTAGGCTCCGGGATATGGGCAAGGTTCCTAAAATCCTGTACAAATCTGTTCAGCCCCTGGCCTCTTTTCTTGATTGTTTTTACCGCAAGGTGCAGGTCTTCAATTTCTTCATTTGAAAGTGCATTTACATCCTGATCATTCTTAAGCTGTGCAGCCAGCTCTTCTTCTACTGTATTTGCCAGAGAAGTAATTGGAGTGACTGAATTCATGATCTCATGAGTTAAAACGCGTACCAGGTTTTGCCAGGCTTCCATCTCTTTTTCCTCCAGCTCAGAATGAATATTTTGTAATGATATCAATTTGAATTCATCTCCCCTTAACGTCAGCTCTATTGCATAAACAGCCAGTTGGATCACATCCTCACCGAGAGTAAGACGTATGAGGTCACGACCGCCGGTTTTAAGCCTAAACAGGATATCTACAAGAAGAGGATTGACAGATTCCAGCTCCTTAACATTTTCCAGCCTGTTAATTTTAAGCAGTTTTTTTGCAGCTGTATTAATTATCTGAACATTTCCCGTACTATCGAAGGTTATAAGACCGATACCAACATGCTGTACAATATTTTTAAGGTATTGGAATTCCGCTTCTTTTTCATCTTTTAACCCTCTCAGCTTCTTCAGTATTTTATTAAATTCTTTCTGAAGCTGAAGTAATTCAGTGTTTCCTGAATCTTGATAATGAAAGGAAAGATCTTCCTCCTTAAAGCTGTTTAGAAACTTCAATAATTCTTCATGGGATCTTTCCAGATACTTAATAAGAGCGATTACCTGAAGGCCAAACAGGCCAAATACTACCAGCTGGATAACAAAAAAGCCATCACCGATGATCAGCCAGACAAAATAGAAAATGGTAGCCGTAAGAAGCCCAACCCTTAATAATAAACTGGTTTTAAAATCTTTAAAATCCATGCTTTTCTAAACGGCGGTATAATGATGCTCTTGTAAGACCAAGGTCCTGGGCGGCTTTTGAAATGTTTCCGTCATGGAGATCAATGGCTTTCTTAATAAGTGATCTTTCAACCTCATCGAGGTTTAGCGTATTGGTATTTATATTTTCCTCAGAATTTTCCTGAATATTCAGGAAGAAGAAATCATTAGCACCTAATATATTACCCTCACTCATTATTATAGCTCTCTCCACGGCATGCTCAAGCTCACGGATATTACCCGGCCATGAATAGCTTTTAAGCTTTTCAACAGCCTCTGTATTTATTTCATTAACTTCTTTACGATATTTTTTACTGTACTTTTCTACAAAATGGCGGGCGAGCATATCAATATCTTCAGTTCGCTCACGTAGTGGAGGTAATTTTAATTCTACTGTATTGATCCTGTATAGTAGGTCCTGCCGGAAAGTGCCCTCTTCAATCATTTCATGTAATGGCATATTAGTGGCACAAATCAGGCGGATATCTACAGGTATGGGATCATTAGAACCAACTTTTGTAATCTCACGGCTTTGGAGGGCAGACAGAAGCTTTGACTGTAGCGAAAGAGTGAGGTTTCCTATTTCATCCAGAAATAAAGTTCCTTCATTGGCTAGTTCAAAACGACCAATTCTTTCTTCACGTGCGTCGGTAAATGCTCCCTTTTTATGGCCAAAAAGCTCACTTTCAAAAAGTGTCTCCGTAATGGCTCCCATATCTACAGTTACAAAGCTGTTGTCATGACGCAGCGAACGTTGATGAATTGCTCTTGCCACCAGTTCTTTTCCAGTACCATTTTCTCCTAGTATAAGCACATTAGCATCTGTTTTGGCTACCTTCTCAATAAGATCGAATACTTTTTTGATAGCCGGGCTACTACCTATAATATCTTTAAATGGCTGGTTTATATCTTCTTCGAGCTGTTTCTTCGCCTTCTTGAGCTTATCGACTTCTTTGTATGATTTTTTAAGTTTAATGGCAGTAGAAATAGTTGCCAATAATTTTTCATTTTGCCATGGCTTAAGCACAAAATCAGTTGCACCCTCTTTTAAGGCCTTTACTGCCATTTCTACATCTCCATAGGCTGTGATCATAATTACAACAGCAGAGGGGTCCTGCTGCATGATCTGATCAAGCCAGTAAAACCCTTCCTTGCCACTGGTTATATCTTTACTAAAGTTCATATCCAGTAAAATGACATCATAGTTGTCATTATTTAATAGGAAAGGTATCTTTTTTGGGTTCTTTTCAATTATAACCTGGTGCGCATGCTTTTTAAGAAGAAGCTTTGCAGCCAGTAATACATCCTCATCATCATCTATAATAAGGATTTTTCCTAATGATTTCTCCACTTCAGGTTTGTTTAAGGTCATGCTATCTATCTAAAAATTGTGCCAATTAAAGAATACCTTAAATATACTATGATTTAAAGGTAGTACTGTTCTTTAATGTACAAAATTGTATCGAAACCGGACATATTTTTATTATCATTTATGTTTCTTATCTTGAATTAAAATTTTTATTATGAAAAAATTATGTCTTTTTATTTTCTGCTGGGTGATTACATATGCTTCTTTCGGTCAATGTAATCCATATTATGATATCAAGGAAAATGCTTCCTGGACAATGCAGCTATACGATGCTAAAGGAAAACCTGATGGAAAGCAGATAAATAAAATAACAGAATTAAACAGTACCGAGAATGGATGGATTGCTTCTGTAAATAGTACTTTATATGATAAAAAGGATAAGGAGATACAGGAGGTTAAATTTGAAATGGAATGTAGTAATGGCATTATAGAAGTTGAGCTTTCAAAATATATCCCCCAGGAGACTTTACAGGCTTTTCAGGATATGGATATGGAATTCAAGGGTGAAAACTTAATGCTGCCTAAAGATCTTAGTGTAGGTAAAAATCTGGATGATGGGTCTATGACAATTTCAGGTAATATGCCTTTTGAAATAACTATTGCTATTCAGGATAGAAAAGTTGAAAGTAAAGAAACTGTGACTGTTCCTGCAGGTACTTTTGAGGTGTTCAAGATAACGTATACAACCAGAGTGAAATCAATGGTAAGTGTAGAAACAAAAGGCGTAGAATATGTTGCTGAAGATATAGGAGTGGTAAAGACAGAATCCTACAACAAAAATGGAAAGCTTATTGGTACGTCGGAATTAATTACTTATTCGATAGATTAATTTGGAAAATTTAATCTGTACATTTATATTCGAAATAATATTGACAATTTTGAGTTTTTGACCTTGAGGAGCATCTTTGGAGAAAGGTGCTCCTATTTTTTTATCCGATAAATAAAGATGGTCTCTTCATTAACAATAGCCATATGTGTTTTGGAAATGGCAAAATGTCTTGTAGGTTTAGGAAGTGTAACAATTTCACCTGACGGTAGACTTGTTAATTCTTCATTGTTAATGAAATACACCTGATTATGTATGTTTACAAGTGGATATTCAATATCTATGAATTGCTCCGTTAACCTTCCGGTGTTGTTATAAGCTAAAACCTCATTGTCAGTTGTTCTAACATATATTTTGTTGTTTGAGATCATCATCTGAACAGGTTCACCTGAAATGCTGAATGATATAATCTCCTGATTGGTAGTAATATCAGTTTTTATTAGTTTTCTGCTGTTAAAATCAATTTGCCAGATAGAATTATCTGTATCAGCAATAAAAGGTTTCCATGAAGTTCTGATCGCGTCTCCTAGAGGTGCCAGCTGTTGGTTAAGGATCTGTACATGGTGATCACCAAAAAGATAGATTTTCCATTTGCTGGGCACTGAGAAGTTTTGAATTGCAGAGGAGGAAGTATATTTATTTAATTCTGCTGATTCTGTAAAATATTTATAAATGGAATTACCGGAAAGGATATATAAATTTCCTTCCAGATCGTACGTAATCTTCTTTATATTCTTTAGCTTCAGCGAATCCTGAAGGATATATTCTTGTCCGTTTACACATATAGGTAAGAAAATAAAAAGAAAATAAAAAAGCTTATTCAAAAGTATGGAGTTTAAGCTGATTACCGTCAAAAATCGCATAATTACTACCTGTAACCCATTCCCCCAGATTTATATATCGGCTGTTCGTCCCAACCTCAAGCTCTAGTACAAGATGTCTGTGGCCAAAGATGTAATAATCATGATGTTCTGCTTTTTCTATCTTTTTGCAGAACTGCCATAAAAATTCTTTTTCACCTAAAAACTGCTCTTCATTTTTTTTAAGGTTGCTTATTCTGCTTCTGCCGCTCCAGAAATTGGCAATGCCTATTCCGGTATTAGGGTGAATGCGGGCAAAAAGCCACTGGCTTACTCTGCTGCGAAAGATGCGCTTCAGAAGTTTATAATTTAGATCTCCCGGCCCGAGCCCATCCCCATGGCCAATCAGGAGGTTTTTATTATTAATTGTAATTTGATGAGGTTCTTTATAAACAGGAATGGAAAATTCTTTTGGGAAATAATCAAACATCCACATGTCATGATTACCTGTAAAGATGATAATATTGATCCCTTCATCTACCAGCTCGGCAAGTTTTCCCTGAAAGCGTATAAATCCTTTAGGAATGGCATGTTTATATTCAAACCAAAAATCAAAAAGGTCACCTAATAAAAAAATGGAATGAGCATCCTTTCGGATGCTCTCCAACCATTCAATTATTTTTTTCTCTCTTTTTCTGCTGCTGTCTTTATCAGGAGCTCCCAAATGGAAATCAGATGCAAAATATACTTTCTTTCCGGCTGGTAAATGAAGCTCTTCTAATGACTTGAACATCAATTCTATAGCTGCTGGCTTACTTTTTATCTTCCTCTTCTTCTACCTGGTTTTTTTCAGGTCCCTGGCCTTCCTCATCTTCTGGCTTCTCTTTTTCAGTAGCTTCATTTTTCTCTGAAGCTTCATTCTTTTCAGCCTTTTCACCATTCTCAGATGGTTTGCCATTTGTAGAAGTAGTATAAGCTTCATAAGTTGTATGACCTTCAAAAGGACGTTTACCTATAAGGCCTTCAAGATCTGCCTGGAAGATTATTTCCTTCTCAAGCAGCTCGGTTGCAACTTTTTCCAACTCCTCCCTTCTTTCAAGAAGCAGGTTTTTTGTACGCTCGTATGCCTGTTCAATAAGAGCCCGCACCTCCTGATCAATTGTTTCAGCTGTAGATTCAGAATATGGCTTAGTGAAGTTATAATCCGATGATTTAGAATCATAGAATGAAATATGCCCAAGCTTTTTATTCATCCCGTAAACAGTTACAATGCTGTATGCCATCTTGGTAATTCGCTCAAGATCGCTTAGTGCGCCGGTTGAGATCTTATTAAATGTTATCTCTTCAGCTGCACGACCGCCAAGGGCCATACACATTTCATCAAAAAGCTGCTCTGTCTGATAGAGGAACTGCTCTTTTGGCAGGTATTGTGCATATCCAAGAGCGGCAACACCACGAGGTACAATACTTACCTTTACCAATGGATCAGCATGCTCCAGGAACCATCCTGCAACGGCATGACCGGCTTCATGATAAGCTACAATTTTCTTCTCTTCAGGAGATATAATTTTATTTTTCTTTTCCAGGCCACCAATTACCCTGTCAATAGCATCATGGAAATCCTGCAGGGTTACTGACTTACGATCACGGCGAGCGGCTATAAGAGCTGCTTCGTTACATACGTTGGCAATTTCTGCACCTGCAAAACCTGGAGTCTGTGCTGCCAGTTTTTTCGGATCTACATCATCAGCCAACTTCAGCGGCTTAAGATGTACACGGAAAATATGTTCACGACCAACAATATCCGGCTTATCAATACTTATCTGCCTGTCAAAACGGCCGGGACGTAACAATGCAGAATCTAAAACATCCGGACGGTTTGTTGCTCCAAGAATAATTACACCACTATCAGTAGCAAAACCATCCATCTCCACAAGAAGTGAGTTAAGCGTATTCTCTCGCTCGTCATTTGATCCCGGAGTTTGTCCACGACCACGTGAACGGCCAATAGCATCCATTTCATCGATAAAGATGATACATGGTGCCTTTTCTTTTGCTTGCTTAAACAGGTCGCGTACACGTGCAGCACCGACACCTACAAACATCTCTACAAAATCTGATCCCGATAAGCTGAAGAATGGAACACCTGCTTCACCAGCAACGGCTTTTGCAAGAAGGGTTTTCCCTGTACCTGGAGGGCCTATCAGCAAAGCGCCTTTAGGTATTTTACCACCAAGTTTGGTGAATTTACCCGGGTTCTTCAAGAACTCAACAACTTCTTTAACCTCTTCTTTAGCCTCATCCAGACCGGCTACATCGGCAAAAGTTACTTTTACTTTATTTTCTGCATCGAATAATGCAGCTTTAGATTTCCCTATATTAAATATCTGACCACCCGGGCCTCCGCCACCTGTCATACGGCGCATAAGGAACCAGAAACCAAAGAAAATTAGTATCAGAAATCCCCAGTTAAAAAAGAGATTCATAAAATCACTCTTCTCGTTATACTCGAGATCAATCCGTTGATCTTCAGGAAGGGTTTTCTTGAACTCACGGTATTCTTCAACGAAGCTTTCAACTGAACCTATCTTCATTTTGTAGTGCGGGCCATCACCTACACCACCAAATGGACTTTCGCCTTCCAGTTCTGTTCGATATTTCGCATTATTAAGAGCTTCTTCCTTAAGATATATCTCTACATAATTTTGATTTCTTATTAATACGATTTGCTCTACATCACCGCTGGTCACCATATTCTCAAAGCGGCTTTTGGTAATAGGGATCATACCACTACCCTGATTCAAATAGGTGATACCCAAAAATACCATTAAAAGCACGATGATCACCCACATCTGGTAGTTGGGACGGGGAGGCTTATTTCCCATTAAATTTTTCTTATTCTTATCTGACATGTTTTAATCCTTCTGCAACAAATTGTTACGTAAATATAATGTATATGTTTTAAGCTTCTTCTTTTATATGTTCTACAACAGCATCGCCCCATAAGTTTTCAAGAGCAAAAAAATCTCTTTTTTCTTTCTTGAATATATGAGCAACAACATTAACATAATCAAGAAGCATCCACTCTCGGTTTGTTTTTCCTTCAATATGCCACGGATTTTCCTGTAGCTGTTTATATACCTGTTCGTCTATTGAATCTGCGATGGCTTCTATTTGGGTATCAGATGTTCCTGTGCATATTACAAAAAAATCTGCAATCGCACTTTTGACCTTCCTCATGTCCAGCACCACTATATCTTTAGCTTTTTTATCCAGCATTCCCTGTACAACTACTTCTCTGAGTTTTTCGGAACGCATAGAATTATTATTTTCACCCATTCAAATGGAAATTGCTTAATTTAACAAAATTACTAAATCATTGTATAAATATCTTGCCAATACTGTTTTTACTGGAAAAAAGATCGAATATCTGCCAACTTGTCATTCTACTAACAACGAAGCGAAAGAAATTGCTAAAAAAAGTAAAAATGCAGACGGCATAATAGTTATTACGGATAATCAGACATCCGGTAAAGGACAACGTGGAAACACATGGGAAAGTGCCCCTGAGGAAAACCTCACCTTCAGTGTTATCTACCACCCACATTTCTTATTTTCTTCCGAAAGTTTTTACCTGAATATTATTACCTCTCTTGCGCTGGTACAGGCATTAAAAAATTTTAACATTAAATCACAGATAAAATGGCCGAATGATATATATGCCGGAAGTTATAAGATCAGCGGTATTCTTATTGAAAATTCGCTGGAGCGCGAAAAAATAAAAAACAGCATTATAGGTATTGGCTTAAATGTTAATCAATCTCAGTTTTCTTACCCTCAGGCAGCTTCCATGTACACCATATCAAATCGTACTTATCGACTACAGGATGTTTTGGAGGTCCTGGTTTCACATCTTGAGCAGTTATATTTAAAACTTAAAAGTGGAAACAGAACTTATCTGCGAGAGCAATATCATAAGCATTTATTAGGTATAGATCAGACAAGGACTTTTATAGCCGGAGACCAGGAGGTTATTGGCATTATATTAGGGGTAGATGAAGATGGCCGTTTGAAGGTTGAAATTGCCGGAAATACCCAATATTTCTCATTTAAGGAAATTAAGTTTATTTTCTAAAATACAAGTGGCATTTTAATTAATTTTAAAGTTTTAATCAAAATAAAAATATGAAGAATATTCTTTTAATGATGTTTATTTTTTCTGTCGGTTTTAATGCATCTGCGCAAAAGATCGATATGAAACATATGGTCGATATGGAGCCCCGGAGTATAGGTCCGGCAGGTATGAGCGGCCGTGTTACTGCTATTGATGTAGTAACTGAAAACCCTGATATTATTTATGCAGGTACAGCATCCGGCGGCTTATGGAAATCTGAAAGCGGCGGAATTGACTGGATGCCAATTTTTGATGAACAGCCTGTAGCTTCTATTGGAGCTGTGGCCATTCAGCAATCAAACCCTTCCGTAATATGGGTTGGTACCGGTGAAGGAAACCCCAGAAACAGCCTTAATGGCGGTTATGGTATTTACCGAACTTTAGATGCAGGAAGAACCTGGGAGCTGATGGGCCTTGAAAAAACAAGACATATTCATCGCGTAATTATTGATCCTACTGATCCTGATGTTGTGTATGTTGCTGCAATAGGTTCTCCATGGGGGGAACATCCTGAAAGAGGGATTTATAAAACTACGGATGGTGGAAAATCCTGGAACCGCATTTTATTTACAAATGAGAAAAGTGGTGCTGCCGATCTGGTAATGGACCCGACAAATCCGAATAAATTAATAGCTGCTATGTGGGAGCATAAACGTGAGCCATGGTTCTTCAATTCAGGAGGCCCGGGATCAGGTTTGTTCGTGACGCATGATGGTGGTGAAACCTGGTCAAGGAAAACAGAAAAAGACGGGCTGCCCAAAGGGGAGCTTGGAAGAATAGGCCTTGCAATTTCAAGAAGCAATCCAAAAATTATATATGCCCTGGTTGAATCTAAAAAGAATGCCCTGTATCGCTCTGAGGATGGGGGCTTTTCATGGAAGATGATCAATGACAAAGGGGAGATTGGCAATCGCCCATTCTATTATTCTGAAATATATGTAGATCCGAATAATGAAAACCGCCTTTACAGTTTATTTTCATATGTTAATGTAAGTGAAGACGGTGGCCGTTCTTTTAATATGCTAATGCCGGCTTATGGTACTGACGTTGGCATTCATCCCGATCATCATGCCTGGTATATACATCCCGAAAATTCTTCATTTATGATCGATGGGAATGACGGGGGTTTAAATATTACGCGTGACAGGGGACAAACCTGGCGTTTTGTAGAAACCTTGCCGCTGGCACAGTTCTATCATATTAGTGTAGATAATGAAACCCCATATAATATATATGGAGGTATGCAGGATAATGGTTCATGGGTTGGCCCGGCATATGTATGGAAAACGCAGGGGATCCGTAATTCTTACTGGCAGGAAGTTATGTTCGGCGATGGTTTTGATGTAGTTCCTGATCCTGAAAACTCCCGCTATGGTTATGCCATGTCTCAGCAGGGAAATGTTGGCCGATACGACCGACTTACAGGTTATACCAAAACTATAAAGCCTACACATCCTGATCCGGAAGTACGTTTAAGGTTTAACTGGAATGCAGCTATTGCTCAGGATCCTTTTGATCCTAATACTATTTATTATGGTAGCCAGTTTGTGCATAAGAGCTCTAATAAAGGAAACTCATGGGAAATAATTTCTCCTGATCTGACTACCGATGACCCTGAAAAACAAAAGCAGCATGAAAGCGGTGGGTTAACCATTGACGCTACTGGAGCTGAAAATTATACTACTATTCTTGCCATTGAACCAAGCACTCTGGAAGCGGGAGTGTTATGGGTTGGTACTGATGACGGAAATGTTCAGGTATCACGGGATGGAGGAAAAAGCTGGACTAACGTAGCTCCAAATATTTCCGGGTTACCGGCAGGTTCATGGATACCTCAGATCCGTGCTTCACGATATAATAATGGAGAAGCTTATGTAGTGTCAAATGATTACAGAAGGTTTAACTATACCCCTTATCTTTTCAAAACAACAGATTATGGAAAATCATGGTCTCGTATCGTTGATGAAAATGATGTTTTCGGTTATACACTTTCATTTATCCAGGATCCGGTAGAGCCGAACCTGATGTTTTTAGGCACAGAGGATGGATTATATGTAAGTATTGATGGTGCAGCAAACTGGACAAAATGGACAAGGGATTATCCGTCAGTGCCTACTATGGACCTTGCTATTCAGGAAAAAGAGCATGATCTTGTAATTGGCACTTATGGCCGTGCTGCTTATGTTTTGGATGATATCAGGCCGTTAAGAGCAATGGCAAAGGAAAATGTTACGGCTAAAGAACTTGATCTGTTTACTCCCCCTGATGCTTATGTAGCGGAATACCAGCAACCGGTAGGTTCAAGATTTGGTGCAAATGCTATGTTCAATGGGGAGAACAGGCCATATGGTGCACATATTTCATACTGGGTACAGGTGCCTTCAAAAGATGTTGAAAAAGAAGGTGATAAGGAAGATAAAAAATCTAAGAAAAAGAAAAAAGACAGAGAGCCTGAAGAAGAAAAGCCAGTTGAGGATAAGGTGAAGCGTGATTCGGTTTATGTTCATATATATAATGGACAGAATGAGCTGATCAGGACCTTAAAAAGAAAAACCCCTGATTCTACAGGTATTTACCGAATGACCTGGTATATGGATGAAGCAGGTGTAAGATATCCTTCCCGTCAGAAAAGAAGAAACTCTTCAAATGAACCCGGTGGAGTGACTGTCTTACCAGGAACATATAAGATAGTAATGCTTTATGGCGATAAGAAAGATTCGGCTGATATAAAAGTAAGTTATGATCCTCGTCTGGAAACAGATGATGAGGTACATAAGGCTAAATACGATGCTTTGAAAGAGCTTGAGCAAAAAGTTGATAAAGCAAGCCGGGCAGTTACACAGCTGGTGGAAAGCCGTGAATTAGCTGATGATTTTGAAAATAGACTAAAAGATCTGAAGAAATTAAATCCGGAGGCTGATGTTCCGTATGATTCTCTGATCAAAGAGTCAAAAGCTGTGAAGGACAGTATAAGAGTATTAATAGATACTTTCCTTGGTGAAGAAGATGAACGTCAGGGTATAATAAGAAGCCCGGATCCCAACGTAATGTCCTATCTTTCTTCAGCCAGATATTATGTAGGGTCTACTTTAGAGGTACCTGGGCCAACAGAAGAGAGATTGATGGACCAGGCAGATCGAAAATTAAAGCCCGCCCTTGAAAAAGTAAATGAATTTTATCAGACTCAATGGCAGGAATATCAAAGGCTGATGCAACAGCAAGACCTGACTTACTTTAAGAAATACGAACCAATAGAATGGAACGAAGAATAATAACTACTTTATTTCTGCTGTTTATAGCAGGTTTTTCTTCAGCACAGACGCAGAGTGATTCTGCGTTTGTGCGGGAGAATTACGACAAATTTGAATATCAGGTCCCAATGAGGGATGGGACTAAACTTTTTACTATCGCCTATGTGCCGAAAGATAAAAATCAAAAGTATCCTATCCTGATGAAAAGGACACCTTACAGCATTCGCCCTTATGGGGAAAGTAACTATGCTAAATCTTTGGCACCATCTCCTTATCTGATGCGTGACCTTTATATTTTTGTTTATCAGGATGTAAGAGGAAGGTATATGTCAGAAGGGCAGTACGATAATATGCGACCTCAAATCCCTGATAAGAGAAAGAAAACAGAAATTGATGAAAGTTCCGATACCTGGGATACAATAGATTGGCTGGTCAAAAATATTAAAGACAACAATGGCAAAGTAGGTCAGTGGGGGATAAGTTATCCCGGCTTTTATACTGTGGCCGGTGCTGTAGATGCTCATCCTGCCTTAAAAGCTTCATCACCTCAGGCACCGATATCAGATTTCTTTTTTGATGACTTTCACCACCATGGTGCATACCTGCAAAGCTACTGGTTAGCTACGACAGTTTTTGGCTATCAAAAAGATACACTTACTACAGATGCATGGTACAGAGATAAGTGGGTACAAACCGGAACGCCTGATGGCTATGAGTTTTATATGAATATGGGCCCGCTGAAAAATGCTTCTAAATATTTTGGTGAGGATAACTTCTTTTGGCAACAGCTGGTAGAGCATCCTAATTATGATGAATTCTGGCAAAAGAGGAGCATCTTGCCTCATTTGGATAATATTGATCATGCCGTTATGACTGTCGGAGGATGGTTTGATGCTGAAGACTTATATGGGCCACTGAATATATATAAGACTATCGAAGATAAGAACCCGGACAATACAAACATGATTGTTATGGGCCCTTGGAGCCATGGCGATTGGTCACGGGAAAGAGGTATCCAGGCAGTTGGTAATGTTTATTTTGGTGATAGCATTTCCACTTTCTACCAGACAAATATTGAAAAGCCCTTTTTTGAATATCATTTAAAAGATGGCCCAAAACCACAGCTTCCTGAAGCGTACATGTATGATACGGGATTAAAAGAGTGGCAGCGTTTTGCGCAGTGGCCACCTGAGCACCTGCCAAAGGTTGACCTGTATTTTGGTGAAGATGAAACATTAAGTATTAATAAGCCTTTGGATAAGGATGCTGAATTCTCTTATACCTCAGATCCGGATAAACCTGTTCCATATACGGAGGATATAAAGGTTGTGTTTACTCCGCGAAAATTTATGACTGATGATCAGCGATATGCTTCACGTCGTCCGGATGTATTAACTTTTGAGACAGATGTGCTGGAGGAGGATCTAACATTGGCCGGTGAGATTTTGGCAAAACTTAAAGTTTCGACAACAGGTACCGATGCTGACTGGGTGGTAAAGCTGATCGATGTCTATCCGTCTGATCATCCGGATTACGAGCATAATCCCGGCCATATACGCATGGGGGGCTACCAGCAGCTGGTAAGGAGTGAGGTTTTTAGAGGGCGGTTCCGTAATTCTTATGCGAATCCTGAGCCGTTTGAGCCGGGAGTGGTTACAGATGTAGATATTCCTCTTCAGGATATACTACATACCTTTAAGAAAGGGCATAAAATTATGATCCAGATACACAGCACATGGTTTCCATATATAGACCGTAATCCTCAGAAATACGTGGATAATATATTTAAAGCTGATGAATCCGATTTTCGAAAGGCTATAATGACTGTTCATGGCAGCTCCGTAATATCCATTGGAGGTGAGCAGCAGGAAATTAAGATAGATATGTTGAAATAAAATTAAATATAATTAGTTAAGAGGCTGTCTGATCATAAGGCAGCCTCTTCTATTTTACCCTGTCGATTTATGCCTGTACTTCAGGCGAAAGAGTATAGAATTGGTAACACTTTCAAGCGCTTCTTGATTAGGCTCTTTTTCTATAGCATTATCTGATCTGAAGTATCTCTCCAGGAAATTATTTCCTACATTTTTATATCCGTAAAATAAAAATACATCCTGAAGTTTTTCATATAGTATATTGATCTCTTTTTCAGAAAGATGATCCATATGTTGTCTGATCTCCTGAATATTATTTTTTATATTTTCTATGCACTTTTCCCTGTTTACACGCATATCTCTTTCTGTTTAAGATTATAAAACAGTATCTCCTTACAGCAAAGAGTATATCTATTCAGCAGTGAATAGTTATTACTTATAGCCCTCTTTGTTTTATATTTAAATATTTGCGGTCCAGCATAAATGCGTTTTATAAATTTGTTTAAATATCTATTTATTAATATTTGATTTTTTAAAACTAATGCCAAAGCCACAAATCCCCAATTTATCCTTCTCATTATCTTTTGTGGTTTCAGTTAACATCTATTTATATTAATAATAGTGCCAATCGCCTTTTTGCTTAATATTAACAATATAATAGGTTTAATATGAGTTATTTATGTGAAATGATATATACAATTTTGTGGCATTGGGGTAGAAGATTATCCTCGTAGTTACTTAATTATTTTTGATTTAAACAAATAAAATTAAGAATCGCAGGCATTAAAAAATCACAGATAAACTGTCTGCTTATTCTTTGTCTATCTTTATTATATTTGTTTTTTATTAGTTTTAGGAGATATGTGGAGAATTGTTATAATTATTTTTTTAATATCCTTTCAGGCGAAAGCTCAGTTTAAAAATATCATATTAGATGAAGCGGATAGCCTTACCTATCCTCCATCTGAACCAAGCATAGCCATTAACCCGGAAAATCCTAAAAATATTGTTGCTGCCGCTATTCTTGATAAGGTTTATGTGACCTTAGACAGCGGGAAGACCTGGACAAAATCACAGATCACTTCACCTTATGGAGTATTTGGTGACCCGGTTGTGGTAGCTGACAGGAAAGGCAACTTTTATTATTTTCATCTTTCTGATCCTGCCGGTACAAACTGGCAATCCGAGGAGGTGCTCGACAGGATCGTTTGTCAAAAATCTGAAGATGGAGGTATTACATGGAACGAAGGTACTTTCATGGGACATAATCCTCCAAAGGATCAGGATAAAGAATGGGCCGTAACGGATAAAAAAGGAAATATTTATGTCACCTGGACGCAATTCGATAAATATGGAAGCAAAGATCCTGAACATAAAAGCAATATACTTTTTTCTGTTTCCACCAATGGTGGCAAGAAATGGTCTGATCCGGTGCAGATTAATGCCGAATCAGGGAATTGCATAGATGATGATAATACTGTCGAGGGTGCTATGCCCGCTGTTTTAGATGATGGGAAAGTTTTTGTTACCTGGGCGTACAATAATAAACTCTACCTCGACCGCTCCTATGATGGAGGAAAAATGTGGCTCCGCAATGACCTCGATTTATTTGAGCAACCTGGTGGATGGAATTTTAATATTCCGGGGCTAAACCGTTGTAATGGTTTTCCAGTATTAGTAGGTGACCGCAGCTCTACACAATTGAATGGAAGGATCTATCTCAATTGGTCTGATCAAAGTAAAGGAGCCGATGATACGGATATATGGTTTTCCAGCTCTCATAATGGAGGAGATTCATGGGCAGGTAAAGTTAGGGTTAATGACGACGGGCCGGGTAATCACCAGTTTTTGAGCTGGATGGCACAGGATTATTATACAGGCATCATCTATATCGTTTATTATGACCGCAGGAATTATGATGACCTGCGAACAGATGTTTACCTGGCGTTTTCAAAAGATGGTGGACAGTCATTTAAAAATGTGAAAATCAGTGAATCACCATTCATTCCTGACGATGAGCATTTTTTCGGAGACTATACTAATATCGCTGCTCATAATGGAGTTATTGTGCCGATATGGACAAGAATGGATAATGGGAAAACCAGCATTGTTACTGCTGTTATAAATCAGGCCGAGCTGGATCATGCTGCAAATGGTCAATAGGCAGACTATCTTTTTTAAAACGAATTCCATAACTTTGCGTTATTATTTTTGAAATAATCCATTGTTATGATAAAAGAAGAAAAACTACCTTACAAAGTAAAAGACATTTCACTAGCAGAGTGGGGAAGAAAAGAAATTGAGCTTGCTGAAGCAGAAATGCCCGGCTTAATGGCGCTAAGAGAAGAATATGGCGCTAAAAAGCCTCTTAAAGGGGCAAGAATTGCAGGTTGTTTGCATATGACTATCCAAACTGCAGTTTTGATAGAAACTCTTATTGATCTGGGAGCCGAGGTTACATGGTCGTCATGTAATATCTTCTCAACTCAGGACCAGGCTGCTGCTGCAATAGCAAAAGCCGGTATTCCGGTATATGCCTGGAAAGGTATGACTGATGAGGAATTCGACTGGTGTATTGAGCAGACATTATTTTTCCCTGATGGAAAGCCATTGAATATGATCCTTGATGATGGTGGGGATCTTACAAACATGGTGTTTGATAAGTACCCTGAGCTGGCAAAAGGTATAAAAGGCCTTTCTGAGGAAACGACAACTGGTGTTCACAGGCTTATTGAGCGTGAGAAAAAAGGAACGCTTGTAATGCCTGCGATTAATGTTAACGATTCTGTTACCAAATCGAAGTTCGATAATAAATACGGCTGTAAAGAATCACTGGTAGATGCTATTCGTCGTGCTACGGATGTTATGATGGCTGGTAAAGTAGCTGTTGTAGCTGGTTATGGTGATGTTGGTAAAGGATCTGCAGCTTCATTAAGAGGAGCCGGTGCACGTGTTATAGTTACTGAGATTGATCCTATCTGTGCGCTTCAGGCTGCTATGGATGGTTTTGAGGTAAAGAGAATGGATGATGCGGTTTCCGAAGCTGATATTGTAGTAACAGCAACAGGTAATAAAGACATCGTTAAAGGACGTCATTATGAGCTGATGAAAGACAAAACCATCGTTTGTAATATTGGCCACTTCGATAATGAAATTGATGTTAAGTATCTGAAGGATAATGCTGAGCATGATAATATTAAGCCTCAGGTCGACAGGTTCCGTTTGAAGAATGGCAACGATATTATACTTTTGGCTGAAGGACGTTTAGTGAATCTTGGATGTGCGACAGGTCACCCTTCATTTGTAATGTCTAATTCATTTACAAATCAGACGCTTGCGCAGATAGAGCTTTGGAATAATACTGACCAGTATGAAAACAAAGTTTACATGCTTCCTAAGCACCTGGATGAGAAAGTTGCTATGCTGCATCTTAAGAAAATTGGTGTTGAGCTTGAGGAGTTATCTCAGGAGCAGGCTGATTATATCGGAGTAGAGGTGAAAGGGCCATTCAAGCCTGAGTATTACAGGTATTAATTTCCTAAAAACTAAAAAGAGGCTTTCTCAAAAGCCTTAAGAAAATAAAGGCTGGCGAAAAAATCGTCAGCCTTTTTTGTTTTCTGAAGATAATTATTTTAAGCTTTAAAAAAATAGATCCATCTGTTTCTCATAATTATTGGGATATAATAATCATATTTCAAGAGATGCTGAAAAATTAACTGACCTTATAATTCCTTTTTCATTTCTTTCGATAATTCCGGCAAGTTCTTCATTTTGGGAGTAACATAAAATGCAAAGAGGATAAAGTAAGGATATAATCAAAAGATGTTTCATGGTTATAATAGTTGAAAATAGAATGTTAATCAATTTTTTTATGAACAGAAAAATCATTTAAACCCCATCCCGTAAATTCCATTATTAAAGTCACAGGATCTTCAAAAGTATAATAATAGGAATAGTAAACGGTATCGACGCCATCTCAATGGACAGCATAATAATAATTGATGAGTGTGGAGTCGTTAAGACTATAATCTCCATAAGTATATTCTTCACTATCATAATCAAAATATCGATACGTAGTGTCATTCAAATATTCAGTATATCCCTGAATTTCTATGTCATGAAGATTATTCATAGAACTACCTATTTTTGTTGTTTCCCACTTACCTAGCAGGGCTTCCTGAGGGTTAAAAGTTATTTCTTCCTCTTTATTACAGGAGGATATCAATAATAAAGGAATAATGAACGTATAGACTTTTATCATTTTTTTTATAATTTTAGATTCTCAATTGTTAAAGGAAATATTCACTAACTGTACAACATCCAGTATATATTAATATAGTAACATTTACTTGATTAAAAATAAGAAAATTAATTAATTTCCGATAACAAATAGACATATTCCAAATATCTTGTCATTCCCTTTATATACATGATAAAAAACTACCTATGTTTTTGGCCTATAAAATTATTTTTTGTGACAGAGATAATTCTAAATCTAAAAGTCAATCTCTGATTTGATGAGTTTAAAAAAGATTAATAAGGAGTTATAAAAAAATATTATAGCAGGTGATGGTGATTACAGCGAAAAGAACTATTCATTTATTGATCAAAAATTAGCTCAATATAGTGGTTGGATCTAAATAGAACTACAAAGGAAGGTTATCTTCTCTAAAAAATTAAAAGCTGTCCCAAGGTCTTTTTAGTTGTTTCTCCTTTGAATTTATTAATAAGAATACTTTATGCTTTTGAATAGAGGCCTTAATATCACCCGATCGAAATATATAAGTGCTAAAAACAAGATCCCAAAATAAAAAGTATTCAGGAATATTTCTGATGATGGAAGATTTAATCCGGGTAAAGTAACATTAACTTTTTCACCAACAGGCATATTCAGCTGCTCATTAACAGGTGAAATATCCGGAACAGAAAATTGCGGGGCATATATCACACCTAAAGCAATACATATTATTATGCCTATAAAAACCAGAAGTGATCTCAGGTCAATGGTTTTAGGCTTTGGCTCATGAAGCCTGCTCATGACCCTGTCGGTAAATTTTTCTGAGGGCAATGCAGGTTCAATATGATGAAGGGCTGCATCCAATTCTTTAAGCGTGGTATAATATAAGCTTAAATATTCGTCACCTTTAATCTGACGCTTAATATCCTCAGCTTCACTTACTGATAATTTATTATCAATAAGATCCTGTACTTTATCTTCTAATTGTTCCCTTGTCATAACTTATAGTGTTAGGGCCTCCTGTTTTAATAAAACCTGCAATTCTTCTGCCAGTTTTTTACGTGCGCGGTGAAGCTTTACCTTCACTGCATTGCTTTTCATTCCAGTAATATCGGCTATTTCATCTAAAGATAATTCCTTGAGATAAAACAAAGTTATTACCGTTTTGTCTGCCGGCGGTAACTTCTCCAACGCCCTGGCAATAAATATTTTTCTGTCCTGGTGCTCGGAACTTACATTCTCATCTGCAGCATGCGTATATTTTACTATTTCTATACTTTCTTTTTTAATCTTACCTTTTCTTTTATAAGAGATAGCAGTATTAAAAACTATACGATACAACCAGGTGCTGAATTTAGCCTCCCGGTTAAATTTATTTAAATTTTGATATGCTTTAATAAAGGCATCCTGGGCTACCTCTTCAGCTTCTTCCTCTATTTCTACTACTTTTAAGGCAATAGTATAGGCATAGCTTTTATGCTTATTTACTAAAACAGCATATGCTTCCTCATCCCCGGAAAGAACCCGATCAATTATTTTATTATCATCAATTTGATGCACGACCCTATGACGCAGCTAAATGGTTCCAAGTTACAGGGAAGGAAGGATATTTCATAATTATTTATTTAACAAGTGCTGACATTGATTTTGCCACCAAGGCACGAAGGCACAAAGAAGTAAAAAAATTGGGACCTTGGTGCCAAGTAACATTAACTGGATCAGAAAAAAATAATAATGAGTTGTAACCTGCTTTAAAATCCCTGCGTCAAAGCAGCAGATAAACATAAAAAATTATGCAACCAGTAGAAATCATAGGAGTCTTTATTCCAATAATAGCAATTATAGGTGTCGTGATAATGATCATCTATTTAAGAAGATATGAAAACCAGGAGCGAATGGCAATGATCGATAAGGGGCTAAGTCCTGACGATTTTAAAAAGTCAAAAGAACAGGGATTTGGCACATTAAAGTTTGCCCTGCTTTTGATGGGTATAGGATTAGGTTTTTTGATGGGTAATATTCTTGGTTCTTATACTGATATGAGAGATAATATAGCTTATTTTTCAATGTTATTCCTTTTTGGTGGGATAGGTTTGATTATTGCCTATGTCATACAAAGGAAGCAAACGGATAAAGAGATTGGTTAAAACAACCATTTCACTAAAGTAAGTGCAACTAATAATATTACACCTATGGAGATGATGTTGAGCAGGATCCCTGCCCGCATCATCTCCTTCATTTTTATATGTCCACTGGAAAATACAATGGCATTTGGAGGCGTTGAAATTGGCATCGTAAAAGCACAGCTTGAAGCTAAAGTAATAGGTATTGCCAGCAATAAAGGTTCTATTCCAAGGCCATTCCCTATACCAATTACAACCGGGACCATAATTGTTGCCAGAGCTACATTGCTCATCAGCTCAGTCATGAATATTACTATTGCAGTTAATAATAAAATAATAACCCAGATATCTACTCCTTTATAAGCAGCTACGGCATCACCGATCATCTGGATTATCTCTGCTTTTTCCATCGCCTGGGCAAGCGACATCCCGCCACCAAAAAGTATCAGGATGCCCCAGGGAAGCTTTTCGGTATCTTTCCAGTTAAGGATAAATTTTCTCTTCGGAGCATTAAGCGGTGTAACAAACATTAAAATACCACCGCCCATGGCAATAATTGTGTCATTTAATACAGGAGAGGGTAAAAGATCATTTATTTGAGCGCGAAAGATCCACCCGAAAGCAGTGAGTAAAAAAATAGTTAGAACAGCTTTTTCACCTTTTGATAATTTCCCGATATCCCGGAGCTTTTCTTCAATTAATGCGCCTGCCTCTTTTATTTCACCTAATTTTTGGTAGGGAAACATAAGCCTAAGGATATAGAAGCTGATGATCAATAGTACTACGACCAGAGGTATTCCCATTATCAACCAGGTGCTGAATGCCAGCTGCCTTTCCATCAGGCTGTTTACAAATCCCACCAGCACCACGTTTGGCGGAGTTCCTATGATAGTGGCCATTCCTCCAATGTTGGCACTGTAGGCGATGCTCAGCATCAGGCAAATGGCAAAAGCTTTTTCCGGCTTGCTAAGCTTTTTGTCTGCAAATAATAATTTCACGACAGAGATGGCGATAGGCAGCATCATTAATGCTGTGGCAGTATTGCTGATCCACATACTTAATCCTGCCGTGGCAATCATAAAGCCGGCAATTATTCCGCCCGGATTGGTGCCGGTAAACTTTATTAGATTAAGTGCTATTCTGAGATGTAAATTATGCTTTTCAAGTCCTAAGGCTATTAGAAATCCACCCAAAAAAAGGAAAATGATCGAACTTGCATATGGTGCGGTAGCTTCTCCAACAGAAAAGATCTCGACTACAGGAAAAAGTATAATTGGTAAAAGAGCGGTAACAGGGATAGGTGCTGCTTCTGTTACCCACCAGCACACCATCCAGCTTGCTACGGCAATTACTTTCCATGCCTCAGGTGTTAAAACCTCAAAAGGAAAGAGAAGAAAAAATAAAAAAAGGACTGGCCCCAATATAAAACCTATCCATTTGGAGGAGCCGAATAGATTATTGTACTTTCCACTCATATGATCTACTAGCAATTACTATATCATTCAAAAATGTCAAAAATATTTTTGTCTGAGGTTATTTAAAAGCTTTAGTTAACCACGGGTGGAAAATAAGACAGAACTTTGACACGCACTAAAATGTTTTATACAACACTATTCAAAATTAACCATTGGTCGGAAAGTGATTGAAAAAGCTAAAAAATATGCTAAAAACAAGTGGCGTAGTTTATCAGATACTGTAGGTAATTATCTTAAAATCATTTCACAAAAAAGCGAACCTGAAATAGAAAAAACATCAGTTACTGAATCTTTGCGTGGGTCATTTAAAGCACCAGAAGATTTTAATTATAAAAAAGAATTAGCCAGAGCATTATCTGAAAAACATTAACTCACTTCAATAACTCTTCTGGATTCCGCAGCTCCTCCTCAGTAATATTCTCCTGTCGTCCGCGCCACATCTTCTCACCAAAAGGTTCATTTGAAATATCCCAGTATAATTCAATTGTTACACTATCGGGATCAGGAAAGTACAGGGAAAGGCTCACCTGATTATCCATTATAACATAGGGGATTTCTGATGCTTTTATATCCTCATAATAATTTATCAGGGTTTCATGATCCCTGACTTCAAAAGCTAGCTGCTGGAGCTGACGTATATCTATGGGTAAAAATTCTTCCTTTCTGGCCTCCAGCAACACCAATTCATGGTGATTGTCAGATCCGCTCATGAAGATCCTTTGTTCACCCTCATATACTACCTCTTCAGTTGTCCTTAGTCCTATTCTGTTCTCATAAAATTGCTGTGACCTTTCAAGGTCACTTACCATCATCACAATATGCCCAGGCATTATTTTAGGTTCCTGATTTTGTTCATTGATCAGAGTTGTCTCTACAGGTTCAGGCCCTTCAGAAGGTTGATTTTCCTGATCTGCAGTTTGAGTATTATCACATGAGGTAAAAAATAAAAGGAAAAGGGAAAAGTGTATGTAAACAGTTTTCATAGCAATGATCTTTATTAATTAACTGATGAAAAATGATAGGGTTTATTTTCAAGAATACTTTGCGCAAAATAAATTCCAATCATCAGAAGTTATTAATTTTGACTTTTATAAATTTTAATACATGAAAACTGCAGAGATAAATACAGAAAAAGGAACAATGAAGGTGGAGTTTTATGAAGAAGACGCTCCCAATACAGTAAAGAATTTTATTGAGCTTTCTAAGAAAGGATTTTATGATGGCCTTAACTTCCATAGGGTAATACCAAATTTTGTGATCCAGGGAGGCTGTCCGCAAGGTACAGGATCTGGTGGACCAGGATATAAAATCGACTGTGAGCTCACAGGTGAAAACCAGTACCACGATCGCGGAGTATTATCAATGGCCCATGCAGGTCGAAATACAGGTGGTAGCCAGTTCTTCATCTGCCACAGCCGTGAAAACACAGCACACCTTGACAGGCAGCATACCTGCTTTGGTAAAGTTGTGGAAGGGTTGGATGTTATTGATCAGATCAAAGCCGGTGACAAGATCAATTCAATTACAATTCACGAAGAGTAAAAGAAGAAATTTAATATGTTTTAAGTTGAAAAACTTCCCGGTACATTTATGATCGGGAAGTTTTTTATTTTAGAAGAATCACAGTTATGGAAGACAGACTACAAAAACAAATAGATTTTATCAGGGAGATTGATAAAGTAAAATTGATCCTGCGTAAAACAAAGCTGATCAGCAAAGACAGGCATGAGAATGATGCCGAGCATAGCTGGCATTTAGCGATGATGGCAATTGTACTTGCTGAACATTCCAATACCTCAGTTGATATTTTAAAGGTGCTTAAAATGCTGCTCATCCATGATATTGTAGAGATAGACACCGGTGACATATTTTATTTCGATAATAATATAAATCATACCAATACTGAGGAGGAATTTATTGCAGCTAAACGGATTTTTGGAATGCTTCCTGATGATCAGGCAGAGGAGTTTATAAATATCTGGCAGGAATTTGAGGAAGGAGAGACTGAGGAGGCGAAATTTGCAAGATCATTGGATCGTTTTGAGCCGGTGCTGCAGAATTCTGCAAATAAAGGTGGCACCTGGGCTGAAAATGATGTTTCCTATGACAGAGTAGTTAACAAGCTGAAGGTAATTGAAAACGGCTCAGTGAGGATCTGGGATTATGCCAAAGGTTTAATAAATGACTGTTTTAGTAAAGGTTTTATTAAAGGATAATTCCTTAATTCTGGTTCAAAGTTTCCTTACGAATAAAAATAAATTCCCCGCCTTCATCCCCTGTATTTTGGATAATGCCATATTGTGGAACATTTCCGGTGTTATTTAATACAGCTGCTTCAATAGATGAGAAAAGCTGACGGGCTGTCATGTAGCTTTCATCATTTTCTTTTAGCCGTTTGATCAGGAACTTCATAAACTGGCTTTCGTCAGGTACCGTGCTTAAGGTACCAGAGGTCATAGCTTTCCGGCTGGGTAATTTATATAATTTTGAAAATCCGTATTCATCAATGCCGCCATTGCCCATACCCCGGGTTTTAAAAATCCCCCCGCTGAAGCAGGCATCGGAGATCAGTAAGGTATGCTTTGAGGGCAGGCCGGCGATATAATCCTGGACGGTGCTGTTGCTTATCCAGTTAGACTTGCTGCTGCTTCTGGCATCGCTCGGTAGCCAGTACCCGATATTTAGCTTTTCATCCCACACTCCATGACCGGCATAGAAGATCAGCAGGTTATCTTTTTCTGAAATAGTAGCTGAGATAGCCTCTAAAGCATTGATAATATCCGCTCGTGTAGGATTTTCTATTTTAATAGTTTTATCCGCATCAAAGGCATATTCATTTGTAAGAGTTGAAAAAAGTGATTCAGCATCTTTTAATGGTTTATCGAGGTCTTCCAGATTTTCATCATTATTCTTATAGTCATTAACTCCCAGGAGCAGGGCATAGTACGTACGCTGGTGCTCGTCTTTTTCTTCAGGCTCATTTTCGACGGTCCTGGCACTCATCTTTTTCTTCAGCTGTGCCAGCTCGTATTCCCGACGCATTTCAGCCATCTTGGAAATAATCGACTCGTTATTAAGGCTGTCTTTGTAGGTGATATAGGTTTTCAGGTAATCAAATGCCTGCCCGGATTTATTCATTGCTTCATAGATCTTTGAAAGCCGCAGGGAGGCATCTTTTATTTGCTCTTTATAACCCATTTGTGTTGCATGCTCATGGGCCAGGTTTGCATATTCAAGTCCCAGCCATAGCTCGTCTTTTTCAATGTATATATCTGCGATATGGATCAGATAAGCTGAAATGCCATAAGCATCTCCTAGGTTTTCCAGCATCGATATAGATTGCTTCAGCTTTTCTTCAGCAAGTTCATTTTTATTTTGATATGCATAGGTCAAGCCAATATTACCAATGCTATAAGCCTGCCCTGCCTGATATTGGTTCTTATCAAAGATATCTGACGCTCTATTAAAGAATTGAAGGGCAGAATCCAATTTATCCTGATTTAACAAATTATCTCCTGCGTTAAAATAAGCAATACCTAATTGAAGCTCCTCTCCATATTCCTCTAAAAAACTAATGCATTTGTTATAGAAGATCTGCGCATTTTGTCGATCATCAATAACAGCATATGTATCCCCAATAGCACAGGAAGAAGCTCCTATTTTTTGAAAATTCTTTTGTTTCTCAGCTTGATTCAACGCTTCAAAGTAATAATCAAATGCTGATTCATAGTTTCCCTTTAAACGATTGGCATTGCCAAGATGGAAGTAAGCATTATGGACATATTTTTTGTTGTTTTGCTTTTGAGATTTATCAAGAAGGATTTTTGAGTATGCAATAATAATATCCGGATTACCTTCATTAAATGCTATTGCATGTAAAATCTTTAATTCGACAGAATCAGATAATATATCTTTTTGATAAATTGTTTTAAGACTGTCAGCCAAATTTTGCTTTTGGGCTACAAGCGAAGTTGTAAAAAAGATAAACAGTATGGTTAACTTGCAATACATCAGGCTTTAGTTGTTTATCATTCTTAATATTGGATCAATGAAATATTTGGAGGTATCATTATTTTCATTGATTACCATAAATTCAATCGTGTAACTATTCTTCTTTGGCTGAAACTGACTTTTAGCTTTGGCACGTACATAACTACTATCAGGCCTAAAAGTAATATTTTGAATCAAATCAAGCTGCTCATTTTCTTTGGGAATAATATTAGTAACAACAACTTTATGTTTTTTATTTTTACTAAATCCCTTCCAATAAACCAAGCTATCAGGTGTTACAAATGTTACAAATTGATTATGATTCCCGGGATTACTAATGCCACCACGATTATCAGATATTTTAACCGATTTACCAGCATCAGCCGATCTTCTCTGAGGGTCTGGTTTTAGTTCATCCGTATTTACAGCAAGTGTTATATGAGTACTTTTTTTCGTTGAATCTTGTGGTACATTAGCCTGGTCTCCTGCACTATCAGTTGTTGTATTAGTACAAGAAAACAAAATAATGACAGGTAAAATTAAAGTTGATATTTTAACCATACATATAATATTAATAATTTCTTTGATGATTGATTCGGTTTAATTAATTATTAATCATCCTTAATATTGGATCAACAGCAAATGTATCTATATCCCCTGTTGTGCGTTCAATTGTGAACATTATCAAATATTCATCCGTTACGCCATCAATAAACTGGTCCTGCACGTCAGCAATTATTTGAGTCCCATCTTCTGACCGGCGTGGTTCAACTATTAGTCTAAAATCTCCTGTATTTTTATTAATAATGTCGATAACATTTACGGCTTCTTCCCTTGTCACATCCTGCGCATCACCTGCCCAAATTACCTGGGCGCCCGGTTCAATTTCTGATGTAAAGGAGGCTAGGGCACCGGGTTCACTTTGATTGCCCCTGCTATCGGTAAGGGTAACCATATCTTGTACATTATTTTCCGTGATGTTTTCCGTATCAACAGAAAGCGAAATACTGGTATCCTCAGGTGTACTTTCAATTTCATCCTCGCAGGCGCTAAGGCCAACAGTAGTGAGAGCAGTGAGAAGCAATAGGTAGAGTTTAATTCTGGTCATAATAGGTTGAAATAATAATTATTTCCTACCAATATAGGCGGTTTATATATTGAAATCAATAAAAAAGTAAATAATGCATAAATTCAGGTCGATCCCCACTAGATCAATCCACCCATCCGCAGTTGAAGTCTCATCTTATAGGAATAGCATAAGGCTTTATTCATAGAAATCCAATTCATTATTTTCAATGTATTATGTATCTTCATGGTAAATAATGAAATATGACGGCAAATAAAATCATTGGAACTGTTCTTATTATAGGAAGCCTTGTTCTGGGCTATATAGGGGTTGATCATTTAATGAGCAGTGAATCAGCTATAAGATTTGGTGGACTGGAAATAAAGGCACAGGATGAAGCACGGGAGAGACAAGGGTATATTTATACAGGCTGTGCCCTTGTTTTATTTGCCGGAGGGGTTTATATAATAGGCAAGAAATAACCTATTGATCCAAAGTTTGGAGTGTTATTTCAGCTTCTTATTTTTCTTATGCCGGTCTTTATCGCGCAGGGTTTTCTTTTCAATATTCTTCTTCAGTGCCTCTGTAAGGTCTACCCCGGTTTGATTAGCCAGACAAAGCACAACCCAAAGCACGTCAGCCAGTTCGTCTGAAAGCTCTTTATCCTTATCTTCCGGTTTTTCGGACTGCTCCCCATATCTCCTGGCAATAATTCTTGCCACTTCGCCTACTTCTTCGGTGAGGATGGCCATATTGGTCAGCTCGTCAAAATACCTGACACCAACAGTTTTGATCCAGTTATCAACTGTTTTCTGGGCTTCTTCTATTGTCATTGCTTATTTTTAGTATCTATTACAATAGTCACCGGTCCGTCATTGATCAGGTCGACCTTCATATCGGCTCCAAATTCTCCTGAATGTACAGGTTTACCAATAGCAAGCTCCATCATATCCAGGAACTGCTCGTACAACGGTATGGCATAGTCTGGTTTAGCTGCCTTTATAAATGAAGGACGATTTCCTTTTTTTGTGCTTGCATGCAGGGTAAACTGGCTGATCACCAGTATTTCACCGACGACATCCATTACGCTAAGGTTCATTTTGTCATTTTCATCATGAAAAATGCGCATATATGCGATCTTATTTGCCAGCCAGTGTGCATCCTCTTCCGTATCGGTACCTTCAATACCTATTAAAACCACCAGACCTTGCTTAATCTCGGCCTTTTTATTTCCTTCTATTGTTACACCTGCCTGGCTTACGCGTTGAATTACTGCAATCATGATAGCTCTAAAAGTTCTTTATTTTGATGAATATGATTTCCCTGCATCTCTGCTTTCGCAAAATGCAACATAGCTTTCGCTACCTGCTCTGCTTCTATATCTTTATATTTTTTTAAAGGGCCGATAAAAATGAAGCTTAGCATCTTATACATATTCTTTGCTGCATCTTCAGCCGCTCTTTTTTCTTTACGGGGACCAGTAAGCAGGGAAGGCCGTAAAATATGTATCTCAGGAAAATCTATTTTTCGAATATCCTCTTCTGTCTCTCCTTTAACTTTATTATAGAAAACACCTGATTTTTTATCTGCTCCCAATGCACTCACCATTAAAAACTGCTTTGCACCGTTATCTCTGGTTATTTTTGCCAGCTCAACCACATAATCATGATCTACTTTCCGAAATTTTTCTTTACTTCCTGCTTTTGCCATTGTAGTTCCCAGGCAGCAGAAGACATCATCAGCTTTTAATTTTTCTTTAAAATCAGCCAAATGATCAAAATTAGGGATAAGGACAGGCTCAACTTTTGTATGCTCCTCTTCAGGCTTAGTCCGTGCGATCACAATAATTCTGTCGTAATGATCATCATAAATAAGCTTTTCAAGCAGGGAACTTCCTACTAATCCGGTAGCTCCGGCAATTAATGCAGTTTTAGCCATTTTTAAAATGTTTGCCTGATTTCATCCTTCACTTCTTTTAAAGCATGAGCGATCGGGTCTACTCTTTTATTAACTATAAGTTCGAAGACCTGTTTGCTTAAAGCCGTACCATTTGCTTCGGGAGGCAGGCTTCGCGCAGCCTCATTTATAGTAATTATTAACTCCTCTTTAGCATTTTTTACCAGCTCCCACACCTCTTCAGACATATAGATCTGCTGGCTCACGTTATGATTATATTCTTCCCTGATTTCATTAAGCAATATTTGCTGAAGCTCCTGGGCAGAGTATTTTCCTGTGCTTAATCGAACAAGAAGGTTATTTGGAGAAATGCGCTCCAGGAAAAGGCAGATTCGTTCGTAGGCATGGATACGATTTGGCAGAATAGTTTCAATACTCCTTCCCCGCACCTCCATTCGTGCCTTATCTAATTCTTTATTTATAAAAACTCGCACAGTGAGATACATAGCATATAGGACCAGTGCTGCGGGAATAATTAATTTACCAAATTCTATTACTGCTTCCATAGTTTTGTTTTCGCTCTTTAAGAATTAATTTTGAGATAGATTAGTTATAAGGTTAACAATATTAGGAAAATTTGATGATACAACCTGTTTCACTATCAGACAAAGCCGTAGAGGAAGTTAAAGATATAATGTCTAAAAAAAATATCCCTGAAGGTTATGGGCTTCGCGTAGGAATGCGTGGAGGAGGGTGTGGAGGTATGTCTTTTATGCTTGGATTTGATAAAGCCAAAGATACTGATCTAACTTATGAGTACAAAGGTGTGCCTGTAATGGTTGAAAAGCGCCATACAATGTACCTGATTGGGCTGGAGGTTGATTTTCATGAAGGCTCCGATGCCCGTGGTTTCACTTTTGTAAAACCTGAGGAAACAACTGCTGATTAGCGGTTCATTTCCAGTGTAACTTCTGTTTTATCGCATGGCCCGCCAATAGGAGGGTTGAATTTACTTACTGTTATTTCGGTTTTTTCTATCTGCGAAAATTCTTTTAATAATCTTTTAGCAATTCGGTAAGCCACATGTTCAAGAAGGTAAGAAGATATATCCATTTCTTCAGACACACACCTGTAGATCTCTTCATAATCCACAGTGCCCATCAAACTATCATCTGCAAGTGCTTCAGGTGAAAAATCCGTATACACAGTGACATCCACCTCAAAAGTATTCCCGGTTTTACGCTCTTCTTCATACACCCCATGAAATGAAGTAAAACGAATTCCTTTTAGCTTTATCTTACCCTGTGTTGACATTTAGTTAATTTCTCATATCTCAAATCTAACTCTCACTCTATTTCATCAAAAAAAGACTTATCCTCATCATTCTGCTTCTCCTCTGTACCCTGCTCTTTTTTAGGTTTGTTTTCTGTATTATTTTTAGAAGCTGATCCCTGTTCTTTTACTTCCGGCTTTTCCGGCTTTGGTGAAGGGGCTTCAGTTTCCGCTTTTGGTTTATTTTCTTTGGGTTCTTCTTTTACAGTAGGTTCTTCTTGTTTTTTATCTTCTTTTTTCCTGCTTTCAGATTTAGCAGAATATTTACGGATCTCCATAAGCTGCTGGTCTACGTCAAAATGTTTCACCTTGCTTGTGGCACGGTCTACCTTTTGATTTATTTCAACAGTAACCGATTTGATATCCGAAAGCAGGTCATCACGCAGGTTTTCCAGGGTACGGTATAATTTTGAAAGGGCTTTCAGCTGATCTTCTACTTCTTCATAAGTGTTTTTTGACTGCACTTCAGCATTTTCTATGATATTATGAGCTTTGTTGCGGGCGTCATTTAACAAGGCTTCTGCTTTGAACTCTGTTTCGCGCATGTGAAGTTCAGCCGCTTTACTTGCCTGGTCCATTATATTAGCGCCTGTATCTTCAGCTGTTTTTAAAGTTTTGAAAAGAGAATTCTCTACTTCGCGAAGCTTTTCTACCTCTCTTTCAGATGATTTAAGTTTTATGGAGAGCTCTTTATTCTCATCCATCAGCTTTTCCCACTCCTGGCTTAATACCTGTAGGTATCCATTTACTTCATCCTTATCATAACCTCTGATTTTTTTTTCGAAGGTTTTCTGACGTATTTCTAAAGGTGTAATTTTCATTTTTTCAGTAGTAGTTTAAAAAGTAATTTCCCAGGCAGCTATACTATGATCATCACTGGCGCTAAGTAACCAGTTATTAAACGGAGTCCATAGCAGTCTGTTTACTGATGTTCCATGACTGGCATGCCTGCCTTTATCAATAACTTTTAATAATTTCATCTCTTCAGCATCCCATATCTTTATTGATTTATCCATACTACAAGATACAAAATACTGACCGTCAGGACTAAAGGTTAGGTGATTAATTGTATACATATGTCCCACCACTTCCTTATTAAGGCTATATTTTTCGTTCACATTCCATCTTTTTATTCTTGCATCGCGGCCACAGGTCAGGAGGTGATTATTGCCCGGAGCATATTTAATATTAAATAATGAATTGGTATGAGCTTCTTTTATTTCATTTTTGAGCTCAAGTGTATCTAAGTCAAAAATTCGAAGTGAATTATCTGAATATCCTACTGCAATCTCCTGCCGTTCTGCTATAAAATCAATACTTCGGGCTCTTTGATCCGTATATGTTAGTCGCTTTGCTACACTTAACTGCTTCAGGTTTACCACGACGACTTCACCGTTTCCGGTAGCTACAAAAGCCTGTTCATCCACTACTTTTATATCAAAAATAGCAGCTTTTGTAAAATTTAACGAGGACACTTCTTTTTTATTCTTCCAGTCCAGGATATGGATCCCGTCATAATTATGACCAGCAATTAAAAAATCCTTATCACTCCAGTATTCCAGTGCATAAATGCTGTTATTCATTCGACCTATAAGCTGGCCCTGATCGGGTTTGGTAAGATCCCAAAGTACGATCATGCCATCTCCGGCAGCACTAAAAAAAAGATGGGGCTCAGGTCCTTGCTCTAATCTGTAAACGCCATCACGATGACCTGAAAATTGGAATTTTTTGGTGACAGTGATTTTATTCATGTAAATTGCTGCGGGATTATTGCGAATATAAAGATTTCCATGCCATTAATAAGAAAGATTGAAAAATCTTCACCCAATGTCAACTTGCAGCTTTGGAAAATTGAAGAGCCAGTTTCATTTTTTACGGAAAATATCGGAGAGCTTTCCACAGATGCCAGGGAGGAGTATGATACTATACATCATGAAAAGAGGAAGCTGGAGTGGCTGTCTGCAAGGTGGCTATTAATGAATATCCTGAAGGAATATGACGTTACCATTGACAGGCTGATAAAGGATGAGTTTGGAAAACCTCATATAAAGGACTCTGATCTGAACCTCTCCATTAGTCATGCCTTCCCTTATGTTGCAGTTATTGTTGATCCGGAAGAATCCACAGGGATAGATCTTGAGGCACCAAAGGAAAAAATAAAGAATATTTCTCCGCGCTTTATGCATCCTGATGAAATAGCCTGTTGCTCAATGGATATTTATGAGCTTACCCTTTACTGGTGTGCTAAAGAAACATTATATAAGATCTTTGGCAGAAAGCGTATTCAATTTAACCAGCAGCTTTTTATTGAACCGATCAAAAAAGATGAGCTGGTTGATATGAAAGGTAAAATTGTAGTAAACTCGGGAGATATAAGAGAATATGATCTACACGGACATGTGCAGGAAGACCTTGTGATGGTGCATAAGAAGTAGCCAAAAGCAAAGAGCACAGAGCATAGAGTAAGTTCTATACTATTCTATGCTCTTTGCCCTTAGCTCTATGCTCCCTAACCGTAAATCTTATTTAAAACAGCGGCAAGACGTACACCGGCTTGTAATACTCGCTGCTCTACCGTCTCCCAATTTTTGTACATGTAATTGTAGCCGAGCCGTTTATTCTCTGGTAAATCATAAACCTGGCCACGAAGTGCAATAGATTCCATTGCCCAGTCAATAACAGAAGATTGCTGCCATTCCTTAACCTGGCTCAAAGGCTGATGATCGATGCTATGGGCAAATTCAATAGAGCTTAGCTGTTTGCTGTTGATCATTTCACTATCCCATACGCGGTGCAGGTTAGAACTTTCCCAAAACCACTCAACTTTTACATCATTTCCACCCTGATCCTCACCTGTGCCAACATGCAGCGGCTGATGAATATCACCAATCAGGTGAACCAGCATCATTATATGCTCCTGCTCAGTTTTTTTATCCAGCCCGCCAGCTTCAAGTTCTTTTATAAGGCGTTCAATAGTCATTATGATATCACCTTCAGAATTTTTTTCAGCTATATCATAAGTATACTCGTCAGGAATAGTGACCCAATGCCAGGTGTAAGCAAAATCGTATAACGAATCAGCCTTTATCTCATCCATCCATGTAGAAATATATGAGAGGCGCTGGTTGTCCATCAATTTTCGAATATTTTTTCGGGCTTTGCGATTGAGGTATTTTTCAGCGATATGTCCTACCGTACGGTGGCCGATCTGCCCCCAGGAAAATGCTTCTACATTAATGAAAAGCAGTAAAGCTATAATTAATATTCTCATGGCGTATTTTATTTATTTGTGAAGTTGGTAAAATTTAATTGATGTCTGCAATTTTAATTTAAATTTGATTTACTAAAAATATACTTTTTTGGGATGGAAAATGTATTAAGTACCATACTGTTATTGTTTTTAACAATAGCTATTATTATTATATTTTTGGTTTGGTTAAAGGCTTTTAAAGGAATGGATAAAGAAGGGAATAAAAAGAAGATTTATCAAGCTAATAAAGATAAAACTAAACCATATGAATCTTTTGATGATTGGCTTCAGGATGTAAAACACCTAAAATGGGCTCTTCTTATCGTTGTTATTATTATTGTGATGGTGTTTATTCTACTGGATCTATGAATTTAATCGCTTTCTTCTGCTAAGAGCCTGTTTATATCATCTATGTTTCCATAAAGTACAATGATATCATCTTCTTTTAAAATTGTCTTTGCATTTGCCACACCTTGAGCTTCCTTGCTCTTCTTTTTTGTCCCCAGTACAGAAGTTTCCGTACGTTCCTTCATAGTAGTCAGAACGAGAATATTATACTCTCTTAAAAATCCTGCCTCCTCCAGGCTCATGCCTACATATCGTGATGGTACTTTTGCTTCGACAATATTATACTTCTCAGTAACCTCAAAAGAATCAATTATACCTTTTATGTTTAGTCGTTTAGCTAACCTTTCTGCCGCATCCTCCTCAGGGTGTAGTATCTCATGTATACCCATTGCCTCTAATACTGTAGATTGCAACGGAGTAACGGCTCTACTGATGATCCTGTTTACTTTACTTTGCTTCATTACAGCAGTTGCCATAATAGAGGCGGCTTCATCTTCTCCAATGCTAATGATCACAACATCACTTTCTTTTAAGGGTAAATTATGCACTGCCTGAGGGTCAGTACAGTCAAGTGCAACAGAATGGCTTATTATATCTTTTATGGCATTTACTTTTGCCATATTTTTATCCACACCAATAACTTCATGCCCCAGGTGTGTTAACTTTTTAGAAAGGGCTGCCCCGAAATTTCCTAAACCTACAACTATATATTTCATATATCAATTGATTAAGATATCCTCCGTAGGATATTTATAGTAGAACGTATTTATTTTTCTAAAGAATGCCACAAGTATGGTTAACATGCTAACCCTTCCGATAAACATAACAAAAATAATCACATATTGAGAGGGGATACTAAGTGATGAAGTTATGCCAAGGCTTAAACCTACTGTACTATAAGCAGAAAAACATTCAAAAGCTATGTCTAATAAGCTTTTATCTTTATCAAAATTTGCCAGTAAAAAAATGGCAACACCAATTACTATTAAGGATAGGGAAATAGCTGCAAATGCGCGTCTGACACTTAAATTTGAGATCTCTCTCCGAAAAACTTCAATTCTTTCTTTTCCCTTTGCAAGACTTAAGAAGTTTAAAGTAGCTATAGCGTAGGTAGTTGTTTTTATACCTCCGCCTGTTGAGCCTGGTGAAGCCCCAATCCACATTAGCAGGAATATGATCATAATAGTACCGAAATTTAATGCAGCCATATCCACAGAATTAAATCCTGCAGTACGTGGCGTTGCTGCACCAAAAAATGCAGTAACAATTTTCCCCCAGCTATTATGTTCGGCAAGTGTATTATTATATTCAAAAAGATAAAAAAGAATTGTACCAGCAACAAGAAGTGAAAATGTCGTTACTAAAATAATCTTGCTGTTGATATTTAATACCCATGCTCTCCTGTAATACTGTTTTTCTCTCAGTACAAGGATTCTGAATTTATGTTTTACGTATTTTATAAGGTTAAAAACTATAGGAAAGCCTAAACCCCCAATAATAAAAAGGAATACAACAACAAGCTGAAAAGAATAATTATAACGAAACTCCTGCTCAAAAAGGCTATTCCCAAGGGTGGAAAAACCAGCATTACAAAAAGCGGATATAGAATGAAAAACAGCAAAAAATACAGAAGTAAGCGACCAGTCGAAATCCAGCTGTTCAATACTGAAAAAGATAAATAATGCTCCTATTCCTTCAATTAAAAAGGTAACGCCAAAAATTGTCTTTATAAAATTATATACTTCAGTAACTTTTTCTGAATTAGTAAAATCACGCATCATCAGCTGATCCTGGAATGAGGTGGTTCCCTTAAAAAAGTAGCTAAAAAAGGTAGTAAAAGTCATTACTCCCAGACCACCTAGTTGTATAAGTAGAAGTATGATCGTCTGGCCCATGGGAGTGAAAAAAGATCCTGTATCAACTACTATTAAACCCGTTACACAAACGGCACTGGTAGCTGTAAAAAGAGCTTGTGTAAGCGTAATACCTGATACTGTTGCATTTGGAAGTAAAAGGAGCAAAGTACCCATAATTATTAAAATTATGAAGCTTGAAATGAATAGTAAAGCCGGATTTATTTGCCTTCTTGACTCACCAATACCCACAGTCGTAAGCTCCCGAATAAATATGATAAAGAAGGTAAGGTAGAGAAAAATAGGGTGTTCAAAATACCCTATAAAAGGCACCCCAACAAGAATCAGAATGATTAAAAGAAGTAGTAATAGATCAATTATCCAAAGTCTTATACGCTGACGTTTTGGAGGAAATATTAAATATCGCCCTATAATCAGAAGCACAAAAAAAACAATCAAGCTTAAATAGGTATAATCAAATACCTTTTCAAATAACTCATTTTGATCAAATCCAAAATCAATCAGGAACAGGATGATAAGTATGGTACTAATTACAATAGGAGCTTTCTTAAAGAAATTTTTTATTTTTTCCTTTTTCTGACGAGCGTCTTTCAAAATTCTTTAAAAATTATTGTGGCTTCTTTAACTACAAAAAGCAAATAAAAAGAGATTTTTTAACTTTTTAGCTGCATATGAGAAAAATCTAAGGAATAATTCAAAAGTATTACCTCATGCCTCAGATTTTGACTTCTGACCTCTGACCTCCAGCCTCTGACACCTACTTCCAACCTCAGTTTCTCCCCTCCTTTCTCACAAGCAGTTTCTTCATCTTCTCTCTTGCCCGTTTCAGCCGCATTTTTATAGCGCTTTCACCAAGGTTCATCTGCTCCTGGATATCTTTTATGGGCAGGTTTTGCTTATATTTTAAAATAAGGATAGATCGTGTCTCTGGATCAAGCTCATCAAGCAGTTTCTCAAATTTTTCAACTGAAAAATCCAACAGCTCTTCTCCATTTTCAGATATATCTTCACCCAATGATTCTGCCAGCTCTTCTGTAAATTTTTGATAAAGTACTTTTTTATTTTTCCTTAAGAAATCAATACAGGTGTGGTGGGTGATACTAAAGATCCAGGTGCTGAATTCTGATTCCGCTTTAAAGGATTTTATCTTCATGAACAGTTTGATAAGGATTTCCTGTGCCAGGTCTTCAGCATTATCTTCATTTTTAACAAGCAGCTGGCATTGTTTTTTGATCTTACTATTGTAACGGTTCACCAGCTCATTAAAGACAGCAGGGTCATAGTTGTCTTTCAATAAAACCGCCAGTTCATTATCTGAAAAATATTTATATTTTTTTTCCATAAAAGGAGTGACCCTTACAAGTTTCTGCGTCTTCAAAACAAAGAAGACAAAAATGCTAAAAAATATTTCTTTACCGGATTTTGAGATCCTGACCCAGCCGGATGATACCACCTGCGGTCCAACTTGTCTTCAGGCTGTCTATAATTATTTTGGTGATCATATAAACCTTTCACAAGTCATCCAGGAAACCTCCCGTTGGAGTGATGGCGGCACATTAGCTGTAATATTAGGTAATAATGCACTTAAAAGAGGCTATAAAGCTGTCTTATATACATACAATTTAATGGTTTTTGACCCTACATGGTTTTCAGAAACAACAGAAAAAATTATAGAATTATTAGAGAAGCAGATGGAGGTTAAGCATGATCCAAAATTACATTTTGCATCATTGGCCTATATAAAATTCTTAAAAAATGGTGGCGAGATCAGGTTTAAGGAGTTGGATGAAGAATTACTTACTGATTACCTCGATAACCAGATGCCGATTTTAACAGGGTTAAGCGCTACATATTTATATGGCACTCCCAGGGAAATTGGTGAAACAAATGAATATGACGATATTAAAGGAAAGCCCTCAGGTCACTTTGTGGTGATCACGGGGTATGATAAAGAACAAAGACAATTTTTAGTTGCTGATCCGCTAAAGCCTAATCCAATGGCACGGTCGCAACAATATTATATGGTAACTTACAATAGATTAATTAATTCGATCATGCTTGGCATTGTGACATACGATGCTAATATCCTGATCATAAAGCCTAAAGCTGAATCATGAGTAAATATATCGTTATAGAGCAGCCGTCTAAGTGGCAGCTGCAGATAGAAGATGTAAAAATAATTTCTCCACTGGAGTATATAAGATTAACAGACACTGCAGATGGTGATAAACTTTCTGTCATTAACTTATGCAACGATTACCAGTACCTGAGTATGGGATATTATGTGTCATTGCTGGCACAGGCACGGAAACATAAAGTCCTGCCGGATATTTCATTAATTCAGGATTTCAGGCTTCCATCCCTCATAAAGGAGGAAATGCTGAATCTTGAAGATACGATTAACCAGGTGCTGAAAAATGAACCTGATAAAGTTGAATTTAGTATCTATCTGGGCTTATCATCACAGGAGAAATTTCAAAAACTGGCTTCACAGATCTTCAACTGGATACCGGTCCCTTTTTTAAAGCTCCAGTTTCTGAAAAAGGATAAAAAATGGATTGTACAGAGCTTAAGAATGCTGCATTTTAATGAAGTAGAACCAGGCGATCATGAATTGGTAGGTAGTGCGATTAAGCGGTATTTTTTACGAAAACCATGGAAATCAACTAAAAAATATAAATATGATCTGGCGATACTCGTAAACCCTGAGGAGCCTTCTCCACCCAGCAACAGCAGGGCGTTACAATATTTTGTAAAAGCAGCAGCGAAATATGGCTTTTCTGCTGAGCTGATCACTAAGAATGATTTCGGAAAGCTAATCCAGTATGATGCGCTGTTAATCAGGGAAACCACCCAGGTAAACCATCATACCTACCGATTTGCCAAAAAAGCAGCAGCCTTAGGTCTGGCAGTGTTGGATGATCCCGAATCAATTTTGCGATGCACCAATAAAGTTTATCTTTTCGAGCTGCTTAAAAAGCATCGTATCCCTACTCCTGAAAGTTTTATTATAGACCGGTCTAATTATAAAAAGCTACCGGAGGATACAAATTTTCCTTTTGTACTGAAACAGCCGGATGGTGCTTTTAGCGTAGGTGTAAAAAAAGTAGAAAATAAAGAAGAATATCTTTCTATAGCAAAGGCAATGCTGCAGGAATCGGATCTTCTGATTGCACAGGAGTTTTTACCTACACCGTTCGACTGGCGGGTTGGGATTGTAAATAATGAAGTGATCTATGTCTGTAAATATTATATGGCACGTAACCACTGGCAGATATACAACTGGAAAGTTAAAGGTCGCCAGTCGTATGGAGAGGCTGAAACATTATCCCCTGACCAGGCGCCTGCAGGATTGATAAAGAATGCTTTAAAGGCAACGGCATTAATTGGCGACGGGTTATATGGTGTTGATATGAAAGAGGTGAATGGAAAATTCGTGGTTATCGAAATAAATGATAATCCGAATATTGATGCAGGTGTGGAAGATAGAATTGGTGGTCAGAAAGTTTATCAAAAAGTTATACATACACTTTTAGAACAAATAAAAAATTATTAATAGTTAATGAGTAAAAGATATCACCTGTTCCAGGGCTACGGAATAGAATTGGAATATATGATCGTAGATAGGACTTCATTAAAAGTGAGGCCTATATCTGATCGTTTGTTAAAAGAGGTACTTGGTGAATATGCCAATGACTATGAAAATGGCAAAATCACCTGGTCGAATGAACTTGTACTGCATGTTATTGAAGTAAAAACAACTTTGCCGGAAGCCAACCTGGTAGAGATGAATGGATTATTTCATGAAAATATTAAGAAGATCAACCAGATATTAGGGGAGACTTCAAATGCAATGCTGTTACCTTCTGCAATGCATCCTTTCATGGACCCTATGGCTGAGACAAAATTATGGCCTCATGATTTTAATGCAGTTTATGAAACCTACAACCGAATGTTTAACTGCAAAGGGCATGGATGGTCAAATGTACAGAGCACACATATTAATTTCCCATTTTACGATGATGAAGAGTTTAGCCAGCTTCATGATGCCATTAGGCTTGTGTTGCCTTTAATTCCTGCTCTGGCTGCAGCTTCCCCGATAGCAGAAGGAAAATTGGCGGAGCATAAAGACCAGCGTCTGGCTTTTTATAAACTAAATCAGGCGAGGATACCTGTTATAGCGGGTCATATTATTCCTGAGCTGGTACATTCCAAAAGGCAGTACCACCAGCAGATATACAATGAGATAAAAGCAGCTATTGAACCTTTTGATACAGAAAAGGTGCTTGACCCGGTTTGGGTGAATTCCCGTGGTGCCATTGCCCGATTTGACAGGGGCTCAATAGAGATCAGGCTTATTGATATTCAGGAATGTGCAAAGGCAGACCTTGCCATATCTTCTTTTGTAATAGAATTGGTGAAATGGCTCGACAGGAATCGCGTTAGTGGTCATTCCCTAAAAGCAGCTCAATTGGCTAAAGTCCTGACCAAAACCATTAAAGACGCACAAAAAGCAGAAATCAATGATTTGGAATATCTTGATTGCTTCGGCCTTACAAGCGCTGCCACGGCAGGGGAGGTGTTAAAGCATTTATTCCAGCAGGTGCAGAAAAATATCCCGACTGATTTTCACGAATCAATAGAATTTATTTTAAAAGAGGGCACTTTATCCGAACGTATTTTAAAGGCCCTGAATGGCAAAACAGATAGGGGATCAATTGAGATGATTTATCGTGAATTGGCAGAATGCCTGGCGGAAAATGAGATGTTTAGAGGCGTTAAAGGAGCTCTATAGTTATTGCCACGAAGGCTCTAAGGCACAAGGGGAATATATAAATTGAAATTGTGCCTTAGAGACTTTTGCAGTTAAAGAATTTATGATACTAAGATTTTTCTTTTTCCTTCCAAATCCAAAAACCAACTCCAAAAGAAATTTTTTGATTAAAGAAAGTAAAACCCTTAGATTCATCTCTAAATTGTACTTGAACCAAAGAATTATCAAATTGTGTCACGGCACCACCTAAGTTCCTGTACAACAATGAATTGCTGAATTCGGCGTTTACTGAAAAATTATTGCTGAAAAAGTGCCGAAAACCAAAAACCGGTGCAATTCCCAGAGATATCCCTGATGAATAAATTAACTGGTCATCATCTAATTTTTCCCACCCCTCAAGCATTTCGTTGTAGTAATAAGTATGTAGGGATCTTCTGTATTCACCATGGAAGTTTACAGGTATTTCAAACCCGCCGAAAAAGAAGAATTTATCCGTGTGTTTTTCCCATATAATTCCGGGTGCGAGATGAAGTTTGTTTTGCTTATTTATTATTAATGTTTTCTGATTTTCGCCAAAAATCCTCTCTCGACCTTCATTAATTTTAGTATATCCAACACTAAACCTCAGGTGCATACCATCTTTGATTTGCTTATTGACCCTGGCTTCAATGCCATATGAAAATTCTTCATTAATATTATCTCTATACTCTACAGGAAGTTCATAGTCTGCCTCCGGATTAAATATGTGAATAGAAAATCCAGCTTGGGAGTAAGAATCATTTATGTAAATAACCAAAGATACGAGGAGGATTATTATTTTTTTCATTAGTTAAATCTTTAACTTACAATTGAAATTATTACGTACTATAAGTCGGAACCTCATCAAATCCAGGAGCCAAAGCTTTTACCTTCTCCACAATCCAGGGCGCCAGGTCAGCTATATAGCTAAATAATTGGCTGTCTGTTTTTTCTTCTTCAAAGAAATAAATACCAAAAGAAGTGGAAGCCCAGAGGATAAAGCTAATAGCCAGCGCCCATTTAAAAGCACCTACCAATGCTCCGGCAAAATTGTCAATGGTACCCAATAAAGTAAGGTCCAGGATCTTTTTTACTAACCTGCCTAATAAATTTACTCCTATTATAATTAAAATAAAAAGTAAAAGAAATGTCACATATGGAAGAATGTTGTTGCCAATCTCGAAATGATCTTTCATATAAACCATTCCTTCCTGGAGTAGAAAGATTGCTCCGAATATCCCAAGCAGTAAGGCCAGAATACCTACTATTTCCAATAAAAAACCTTTTGTAAATCCACGGTAGGCCCCAATTGCCAGCAATACCAGGATAATAATATCTGTTATATTCAACGGTTAAGAATATTTTTTACCCTGTCAGCTATTACTTTTCCTTCGGCACGGCCGGTAAGTTTTTTTGTTGCGGCACCCATCACTTTGCCCATATCCTGAGGGCCCGAAGCACCAAGATCTCTTACAATCTCTTCAATCTGTTTATCCAACTCCTCTTCTGTAAGGGGCTGAGGTAAGTAGCGATTGATAATTTCCAGCTCAAATCGTTCTTTTTCAGCCAGGTCTTCACGCCCTTCTTTTTCAAAGATATCTATAGAGTCTTTCCGTTGCTTTGCCTCTTTTGTCAATAAGCGCATCTCTGTTTCTTCAGATAACTTTTCCTCACCGCTTTTTTCTGTTTCAGCAAGAAGGATTTTTGATTTTATAGAACGTAAAGCGGTAAGCTCTTCCTTATTTTTAGATTTCATAGCAGCTTTTATATCTGCGTCAATTCTTTCTTTTAAACTCATAACATCAGGGTTCGTTATATTTGCAATAAAGCAAAATTAATAAATAATGACTCGTCTGAGTGTAAATATAAACAAGTTTGCCACCCTTCGAAATGCACGTGGAGGAAATAATCCAGATATTATACAGGTAGCAATGGACTGCGAGCGCTTTGGTGCGCAGGGTATTACAGTTCATCCGCGGCCTGATGAAAGACATATTCGTTATATGGATGTCATTGATTTGAAGGAAGTAGTCACGACCGAATTTAATATTGAGGGTTATCCTGATGATCGTTACATGGAGCTTATTGAGCGGGTAAGGCCTGAGCAGGCAACGTTAGTCCCTGACCCACCTGATGTTCTTACCTCTAATGCCGGCTGGGATACAGTCAAAAATCAACAAAAGCTGCAGGATATTATAAGTCAGATCAAAGACTGGGGAGTTCGCTGTTCAATTTTTGTAGAGCCCGAGGAAAGAATGATTGAGGGTGCGAAAGATACAGGTACCGACAGAGTAGAATTGTATACAGAGATGTATGCAAGGAAATTTTTAAAGGATCCCGTAAAAGCAGTTGTTCCTTATAACAGAGCTGCCAATAAAGCAAAAGATTTAGGTATAGGATTAAATGCTGGCCATGACCTTGATCTCGATAACCTGCATTTTTTATATCAGCAGATACCATTCATTGATGAAGTTTCTATTGGACACGCTCTTATTTGTGATGCTTTTTATTACGGGCTGGAGAATACAATCCAGTTGTACCTTCGTGAGCTTGGTTATTATAAATAGCGGGTGATGAAGAGAATTAAATTATTAATTATACCAGCACTTCTTTTTGCTTGCTCGGAAGGTAATTATGAAGTGGAGGGGGTAAAAATCGATTCCCTTTATTCCGAGATTTCCTTACTAAAGAATGAAAATGATTCTCTCCGTAATCTCCTGCAATATCCATCTTCATTTGAAGGCTGGTATTATCCTCCTTATGACGGAGCTGAACTTTTAAAAGCAGGAATAGATAATCCTGAAGAGCATATAAAGGAGGCGTTGCGTAATCAGCCTGAATTAATTCCTTTAGAACCCGTGCTTGGCGGCAACATGCAATTTATAAAAATTGATGTGCTTAGTAAAAAGTGGGTAATTGCCCAATATGAAGACGGGCACATAATGGGTAAAGCATTATACACTTATGATCTTGAAAAGAATGGTAGAATCCAGTTTAGATTACTGGATTCTGTAAATTCTGATTAATTATACCCCAAATAATAAAGATTCACTCCATTCTCAGTATGAAAACCTTTACCAAAAAGATTTTTTTCATAATACTTATTATCTTTTGCACTAAGATCCTCAAATACTCTGGCAGCCAGCTCCTCATCTATAAATGACATCATTACGGCGCCAAAATGATTGATCTGGATCCAGACTTCATCTCTGCGAGTACCTAAATTATATCTTCTCTGAAGGTTGTTAGCTTTATCTTTCATCTAAAAAAATATTTATAAATAATATTGATTGTCGCTGAGGTTTTTATAAAACCCAAAGCTCAAATTAAGAGAGGTTTATTAAAAAATAAAATTTGTTGCAACATATTTTTGCACAGTGTAAGGAATTAGCTGTTTTCTTACAGAAATAACGGGATACGGATCTATTTATTTCGGGAGGTGCCTAGATTTGCGTATTATTGAACTCTTATGGTACTGGAACACTGGCTGATATTATCCGGAATTCTTTTTAGCATTGGTCTTGCGGTGGTTTTAACCCGCCGTAATATGATATTCATTTTAATGGGTATCGAGCTAATGTTAAATGCTGCCAATGTAAATCTTATTGCTTTTAATCGCTGGCATGGCAATGATCTGGATGCACAGGTAATGGTATTAATGATCATTGTGGTCGCGGCTGCTGAAATAGCTGTCGCACTGGCAATAGTTTTACAGGCTTACCGTGAGTTCAATACCCTGGATCTTGATAAGATAAATAAATTAAAAGGATAAATTGATTCTGACCCCGGAAATATTATTTGCTGCAATAGTTGGATTTCCTTTCTTAAGCATTCTTCTCATCCTGTTTTTTAAAGATGCAGAAAGAGGTTCCAAGGCAGGTTTATTCCCGGTGATATTTGCATCCGTAGCAGGAATTCTTCTGATGGCTGCCCATTGGAATACACCCTTAAAATTAGTACCTGTTTCATGGTTTACTCTCGGCACATTGGAATGGGATTTTTTATTTGTCTTCGATGCCGTAGCTATTATGATGCTGGCCCTGATAAGCTTTATTGGAATGCTGGTGTACGCCTATTCGATTACATATCTGAAAGGGCAATCAGGATTAAAGCGCTATTTTATTATCCTCATCATGTTTATGCTGTCGATGTACGGATTAGTAATATCCGGCAATCTTTTCCAGCTTTTTTTCTTTTGGGAACTGGTGGGATTTTGCTCATTCGGTCTGATAGGCTTTTATTTTGATAGTGAGATAGCCGCACGGGCTGCCAAAAAAGCTTTTATGGTTAATCGTATAGCTGATGTTTTTCTGGTAATTGGACTGGGGCTTGTATTTCAACAATTCTCTACATTGTCATTAACAGAGATCTCAGGTGCAGGTGAAATATCAATATGGGCCGGATTGTTTCTTTTTTTAGGTGCCTGTGGTAAATCAGCACAATATCCGTTTGCCATCTGGCTTCCTGACGCTATGGCGGGGCCAACACCGGTTTCGGCTTTCATCCATGCAGCGACTATGGTAACTGCAGGGATCTTGCTTTTAGCGCGCATTTATTTTTTAATGCCGGAGCAGGTTTTAACTATCATAGCCTTTGTTGGTGGGTTTACAGCATTATTTGCAGCAATTGCGGCCCTTGCACAGCATGATATAAAAAGGGTGCTGGCATATTCTACCATTTCACAATTAGGTTATATGATGATAGGGTTGGGTACAGGAGCCTGGGATGCTTCATTGTTCCATCTTTTTACCCATGCATTTTTTAAAGCAGGACTTTTCCTGAATGCCGGCGCCGTTATTTTATGGCTAAAGAAATTTAAAACTGAGCAGGGTTTGAATTTAGACCCGCAGGATCTCCGGAATATGGGTGGATTAAAAAAGTATCTGCCGGTAATATTTGGCTCTTTTACTTTATGTACACTGGCTTTGGTGGGGGTGCCATTTTTCTCGGGTTACCTAAGTAAAGATGCGATCATTTCAGGTTCTTATGCCTGGGCGGAAGCTAAAGGTGAATTTTTTTATTTTCTGATCCCGGACCTGGCTTTCATTACAATTATTTTAACTGCTATATACATGTTCCGCATACTGATCCTGATCTTTATGGGAGATTTCAAGTATGAAAAATATCTGATAAAAAAGCCAGCTTTCAAATCTGCTTATGTAACAGGAACTTCCCTGATCCTCGGTATATTAAGCCTTGGATTTATCGTTTCTATAAATCCACTGGATATTGGGCAGAACTGGCTGATGCCGGGAATACAAAATACAATAGCTTTTAATCCTTTAAAAGAAGCCCCAGGGATACCTTTTGAAAACCATACATTCATAGCTTCAATTTCGATACTAATGATAATTATAGGTGCTGCTTTTGCCTGGTTGAGATACCGGCCTACCGGTACTTATCACCGCTCATATATTGCTCATTATCAATTTGATAAACCCTATCAAAGAGCGGCTTTCTATCATTTTTATCTGGATATCGCTTACCATAAGGCTGTCGTTTCTCCTTTGATCATGTTTTCTGCAGTTATGGAAAGGCTGGATCGCAAGGTTGTAGATAAAGCCATAGAGGGTTTTGCAGTACTCAATGTTATCATTGCCCATTTTATTAAATGGATTGATAAATATATAGTTGATGGAATTATAAACTTTTCTGCTTTCTTTGCAGGATTTATGGGCAGAAGATTTAAGAGCCTTACATCGGGAATGGTTCAGGGGCAGTTGGTTTCGGCTTTCTTCGTCTTATTAATAATTTTATATTTGATTCTTTTTTAGGCATCTATGCTCGATTACCTTTTATCCTTACTCATTTTTATTCCACTGGCAGGCTCAGCGTTATGTTTGGTAATACCTAAAAATAATGCCTCTGTTGCCAGATATATTGCTCTTCTTGTTTCGGTAATACAGATCATCCTCACCTTATTCCTGATCGGGGGCTGGCAGAAAGGTATAACGGGTGTAAATGATATTACAGGATTTCAGTTTGTGGAAAAAGCCAGTTGGATAAGGCTTTCATTAGGTGATATTGGTACCCTGGCCGCTGATTATTTTATAGGTATCGATGGCATCAGCGTAATGATGGTGATCCTCGCCGTTATCGTACTTTTTGTCGGAGTAATATCCTCCTGGAAGGTTACGGATCGACAGAAAAGCTATTTTAGTCTTTATTTACTTCTCAACGGAAGTATTATTGGCTGTTTTGTAGCGCTTGATTTCCTGCTTTTTTACTTATTTTTCGAATTTATGCTTCTCCCGATGTATTTCCTTATCGGGTTATGGGGAGGGCCAAGAAGAGAGTATGCTTCCATAAAATTCTTTCTTTATACGCTGGCAGGTTCATTATTGATCCTGATCGTAATGATCGGCCTTGCATTATCTTCCAATGTTGATGGTGTCCATATATTTAATTTGGTTGCGTTAACTGACCCGGCGTCCTATGGAGCCGATTCCTTGCTGGCCCCGGGAGGAACAAATATAATTTGGGGACTTCCCGCAAGGGAGCTATTCTTTTTATTGATCTTTATTGGTTTTGCTATCAAGGTTCCGGTAATACCATTACACACCTGGCTTCCTGATGCACACGTAGAGGCGCCGACACCTATTTCTGTAGTGTTGGCTGGTTTATTACTTAAAACAGGTGCCTATGCATTGATAAGAACAGGGTTTTTTATTTTTCCGGATGTGCTTGATAAATATGCACTGTTAATTGCAAGTGTGGGAGCTGTTTCTATCATCTATGCCGGTTTAAATGCACTTGCCCAAAAAGATTTGAAAAAAATGATCGCTTATTCTTCCATCAGCCATATGGGTTTTGTGATGGTTGGATTAGCCTCTTTGACAGTAGAAGGATTTGCCGGTGCTATTTACCAGATGTTTAGCCACGGGATATTAAGCCCGCTGCTTTTTATAATTGCCGGGGTTCTTTATGACAGGACCAAAGATCGGGCAATCTATGATTATTCAGGCCTTGCTGCTAAAATGCCTCAGTATGCTATTGTTACAGCTTTAGCATTTTTTGCGGCACTTGGACTGCCGGGATTCTCAGGTTTTATTGCAGAGATCACTGTTCTATTAGGAGCATTTAAAAGCCCTGCGTCAAATGAGATTCTGCCGGTCTGGCCTGCTGTGCTGGCTACAGTAGGGTTGTTAATTGGTGCTGCATATTTCCTATGGACTTTCCAGCGTATGTTTTTAGGTAAATTCTTTAGTAAAAAAGTAGATATCAAATTGCTTCCTGATCTGACTTTAAGAGAAAAAATGCTGTGTATTGGCTTACTTATTATCTCATTTCTCTTTGGGATCTTTCCTTCCCTGCTTTTAGATTTTATAAATGAAGATTCCATAAAAGCCATAGAATTTATCTTTTCCAGAATAACAGGCTAATGAATACACCTCTGAATATAGATCTGGCAGCATATATGGAGCAGGTAAAATTTCTTGCTCCTGAAATGATCCTGGTAATTGGAGGGTTGTTGTTATTAGTAGCTGAAGCATTCCTTAAAAGTAAAAATATAGGAAAAAATTTGTTCCTTGTTTCACTGACAGGAGCCTTTGCATATGCATTAGTACAACAATTTCCTTTTAACAAATTCGAACCTGTTTTAATCTGGAATGTGATCCTTTTAGATAAAGCTTCTCTTATATTTTTCTTCATATTTACTTTAGCCGGTATCTTCTTTTTATTTTCCTATTGGAGAAAAGTGAGAGCTGTTGAATTGTTTTTTGCTTTAATAATGGTGATGGCAGCATTTATTATAGTTAAGGCTGTAAATCTGCTGGTACTGTTATTAGCTATAGAGATATTATCAATTGGCGCTTATAGTTTATCCGCAATGCAGCATACGGCAGCGGCAAAAGAAGCGGCAATTAAATATATAATTTTTGGAGGCGTTTCCACGGCTATATTTTTATTTGGTTTATCACTTCTTTTTGGATTAACAGGTACGTTGAATATCCATGAAGAGGTTTTTGCACAAAGCCTGATAAACCAGCAGGGTCCGGTGCTGATGATTATCTTTATACTGATCTTTGTTGGCCTGTTCTTTAAGATTACTGCTTTCCCTTTCCATCTTTGGGCGCCGGATATTTATGAAGCTGTACCTGCCCCCATAGCAGCATTTTTTTCGGTATTGCCTAAACTGGCGGTACTTGGATTTATAATAAAATATGTGCTGGCTATAAATCTTTTTAACATAATTGAAGTGCCGTGGGAAATATTTTTGGCCGTTATTGCCATATTAACAATGACAGTGGGAAATTTGGCTGCTTTGTCACAAAAGAATGCTAAGAGGATGATGGCATATTCCTCAGTGGCTCATACCGGATTTTTTCTAATGGCCATAGTGGCCTTTCAGGTTTTTGCTTTCCAGGCATTGCTTTTTTATGGAGCAGTTTATCTTCTAATGAATTTTGGCGCTTTTCTTTTGATACATTTATATGAGGAAAAGATGGGATTAACAGAGGTGAAGCAATATTCCGGTTTGGCAAAAAGATATCCTTATCATGCGGTAGGTATAGTGATTGTGATGATCTCGCTTACCGGGTTGCCCCCAACTGCAGGATTTACTGCTAAGCTTTTTGTTTTTTCGGCGGTATACGATGCATATCAGGCAAGTAGTTTGGAGATATTATGGTGGTTGTTGATAGCCGGTATAATAAATACTGTGGTATCTTTATTTTATTATTTGAAGATCCCTTACTTTATGATCTTTAAACCTGAAATAAAACCAGTAGGTCCCTCAGTATCATTCATTTATTCAGTGAATTTTTTCCTGGCTATTTTGGTTTTACCATTGATAATAATTTTTATCCGCCCCGACCTTTTAATGGATTGGATAAATATGATCAACTTTGCACTATGAGTGACCAAATTAAACATGAGTGTGGAATAGCACTCATCCGTTTACGAAAGCCATTATCCTACTATATTGAAAAATATGGCTCACCAGCTTACGCCGCTCAAAAGCTGTATATCCTTATGGAAAAACAGCGTAACCGTGGTCAGGATGGTGCAGGAGTGGCCAATATTAAAATAAATCAAAAACCTGGCCTGAGGTATGTAAGCCGGTACAGGTCTGATTCTTCAGAGGCAATTGCAGAGATCTTTAGGAAGATCAGCAAGAAATATAGTAAAGCAAAGAAAAATGGTGGTGCCGATTATCTTGATGAGCGCTGGCTTAAAGATAATGTAGCCTTTACAGGTGAAGTATGGCTGGGCCATCTACGCTATGGTACACATGGTAAATATGGAATAGAAAATTGCCATCCATTTCTGCGTCAAAATAACTGGAGAAGCAGAAATCTCGTATTGGCTGGAAACTTTAATATGACCAATGTTGATGAGCTGTTTAATAAGCTTTTAACAATTGGTCAGCATCCTAAAGAAAAAGTGGATACGGTAACCGTAATGGAGAAGATCGGACATTTCCTGGATGAAGAAAACCAGCACCTTTTTAACAAGTACAAAGAAACACACTCCAATGAGGCAATCACTCATCTTATTGAAGATGAAATGGACCTTCAACGGGTATTGAAACGTTCCTGTCGTGATTTCGACGGTGGCTATGCAATGGCCGGTTTAATTGGCTCAGGGGCTGCATTTGTAGCCCGTGATCCCTCAGGTATCCGCCCCGCTTATTATTATGCTGATGATGAAGTAATTGTTGTTGCATCTGAGAAACCGGCAATAAAGACAGCATTTAATATTGATTATAATAAGATCAATGAAGTGAAGCCCGGTCACGCACTGATAATTAATAAATCAGGGGATTATGCTGAAAAAGAATTTATAAAACCGCTTAAAAAAACATCCTGCAGCTTTGAAAGGATATACTTTAGCCGTGGTACTGATCCTGATATTTATAAAGAACGTAAGGCTTTAGGTAAACTTCTTGTTCCCCAGGTATTAAAGGCCATAAACTCTGATCTTAAAAACACCGTATTTTCCTACATTCCCAATACCGCTGAGACGGCCTTTTTAGGGATGATGGAAGGTATTGAAGAGTTTCTTGTTAAAAAGAGAACAGAAATTATAATAGATAAAAAGCCTAGTGTCGACTCCATTGAAGATCTGTTATCGTTTCGTCCGAGAGTAGAGAAGATCGTTATTAAAGATGCAAAGCTCAGAACATTTATTACAGGTGATGAACATCGCGGAGAACTGGTTTCACACGTTTATGATACTACCTATGAAGTTGTAAATAAAGGTGTGGATACTTTAGTTGTCATGGACGATTCAATTGTCCGTGGTACTACACTCGAAAAAAGTATCCTTACCATGCTTTCACGCCTTGAGCCAAAAAAGATAGTTATTGTCTCATCGGCCCCTCAGATACGCTTCCCTGATTGCTATGGGATAGATATGTCAAAAATGAGTGAGTTTGTTGCTTTCCGTGCCATGGTCGCTTTATTAAAGGAGCAGGGGAAAGAGCATATGCTGGGAGAAGTTTATGAAAGATGCCTTACCTCCTCAGATAATAGCCATAATGAAAATTATGTTAAAGCTTTATTTAATCAATATAGTGATGATGATATTTCAGGAAAAATCGCTGAGATTGTAAGGCCTGATGTGCTGCAAGGAGAGCTTGAAGTTATCTATCAAACAGTTGACAATCTTCATAAAGCCTGCCGCAATCATTCAGGTGACTGGTATTTCACCGGAAACTATCCTACCCCTGGGGGCAATCGCGTAGTTAATAAGTCTTACATAAATTTTATGGAAGGCAAAATGGTGAGGGCTTATTAGAGTAGATATTCGATTTGAGAAATAAAAAAGCTCCCAGTGAAAATTAACTCCGGGAGTTTTTGTGATCTTATTTTTCCCAACGCCTTAAATAATAGTTGAAGTACAAATGATTATAAAGCGCTTATTAATTTTATACCGCAGATTACGGTATTTTTACCCCTGGCTTATTTAATAATTTTTAAAATAAATTGCGATATAAAAATTACATGTATATTGCAGCCTTTTTTTACCCAATTACTAAGTTAAATTATATGAAGAAGTATTTGTTGATGTTTATGTTCAGCGCATTCTCTCTGTTTGCGTTGGCACAGGAACAGGCTGTTTCCGGAACGGTGACAGATGTAGGTGGTGAGCCCCTTCCAGGGGTTAACGTACTAATAGAAGGAACAACTATTGGTACGGTAACAGATTTCGATGGTAATTATAAAGTTAATGTACCAGGCGGAAATAGTGTACTTGTATTTTCTTATATCGGTTATGAAACTGTAAAAGAAACTGTTGGTTCACGATCTGTAATTAATGTGCAGCTAAATGAAAATGCTGAACAATTAGCTGAGGTTGTTGTAGTAGGTTACGGTACACAGATAAAGCAGGACCTGACAGGTAATGTGGCTTCTGTTTCTGGTGATGCTATTGAAAATGTTCCGGTTCCTAGTTTTGAGCAGGCTATACAAGGTCGTGCTGCCGGAGTATATATTCAGTCTCAAAATGGTAAAGTAGGCCAGGGCATCAACATCAGGATCAGGGGAGCATCTTCTGTTACTGCCGGTAATGAGCCACTTTATGTAGTGGATGGGATTCCTGTAACAAGTAATAGCCAGTCTGGTAATTCTGCGGCGACAAATCCAATGGCAGACATCAACTTTAATGATGTGGAATCTATTGAAATCCTTAAGGATGCATCAGCTTCTGCTATTTATGGTTCCCGTGCCTCTAACGGTGTTGTTCTTATTACTACAAAATCCGGTAAAAAAGGAAAGACAAAAATTAACTTCAGCACACAGCACGGGATAAGTAATCCTACAAGAAAGCGTGACTTTATTAATGGAGCTCAATATGTGGAGCTTTTTCAGGAAGCAGCCTGGAATAATGATGTTCGCCGTGGGGCATTTGCTGATGTAGTTGATCCAAATAATCCAGCTAATATTCCGGCTGGAATTGAATCTCACCCTGATTATACCTACTCGTGGTTAGAGTATATGCATGGTACTTTCGATTACCTTTCTGGCCACCGTGACTGGAGAGAGGAAGTTGCTAACAATCCTAATTGGGAAGGTACAAACTGGGAGGACCAGGCATTCCAGGATGCTTCTTTCAGTACCTATGATCTTTCTGCCAGCGGTGGTGATGATAAAACTTCATTCTATGCCAGCGGATCATATACAGATCAGGATGGTATCCTTATAGGCAACTCATTCCAGAGAGTTGCGGGAAGATTAAATCTAAATCATAAACTTTCTGATAAATTCAATTTTAAATTGAATGTAGGAATTACAAAATCTACTAATAATCGTGTGGCTGATGATAACCAGTTTGCTACGCCTTTACAATTAGTAGCTCAATCTCCTTTAACGCCAGTTAGAGATCTTGAGGGTAATCTTTATGATGATGCGTTGAATGCCGCAATGTTCTATTATCCGGCAACAGTAGAGGTGGAGAATTCGAATTTCACTACAACTGTATTTAGAAATCTTGTAAATGGTTCATTAATTTATGATGTAACAGATAACCTGAAAATAAATGCAGAGTATGGTTTTGATCTTCTGACCCAGCTGGAAAACAGATACCAGAATAGCCGGACCCAGGGCGGTAGAGGTGTAGGTGGATATGGTAGCTCAAGATGGGTACGTGTATTCAATAATACTTCGAGAGTATTTGCCAACTGGAACAAAACACTGGATGTTCATAATATAGATTTAACAGGTGGTATAGAGTATCAGAAATCTACTCGAGATATGACAGATGTGGAAGGACAGGGATTCCCTGTTGACCAGCTGAAAACAGTATATTCTGCATCAGAAATTACTTATGGAACAGGAACTCTAAATGAGTTTAGCTTTTTGTCATATTTTGCAAGAGCAAATTATAAGTTTAGCAACCGTTATTTATTAACGGTAAGCGGTAGAATGGATGGATCCTCCAGGTTTGGTGAAAACTCACGATATGGTTTCTTCCCTGCAGCATCTGTAGGATGGATTGTTTCAGAGGAAGGTTTCTTCGCGAATTCTTCAACTGTTTCATTCCTTAAATTCCGTGCCAGCTATGGTCTTACAGGTAATGCGGAAATAGGTAATTATGCTCATTATGGTTTATTTGGTGCATCACCATATAATAACCTTCCAGGCTTAATGCCAACGCAGATCGCTAACCCTGACCTTGAGTGGGAAAAAACAGCTCAGTTTGATGCAGGATTTGATTTTGGTTTATTTAATGACAGAATCAGTGGTGAGGTTGATTATTATGTAAAAAACACAACTGATCTACTTTTAAATGTGCCAGTACCAGGAACATCAGGTTTTCAGACGCAGTTACAGAATATTGGTGCACTTCAAAATAGAGGTATAGAAGTTGTTATTAACTACGACCTTATCAGCAACAACAAATTCAAATGGTCTACAAGTGCAAACTTTGCCATTAATGAAAATAAAATCACAAGGCTTAATGAAGGTCAGGAGATTATTTTTGGTAATAATCTTAATGTTGTTAAAGTAGGTGAGCAAATTGGTGCTTTCTATGGTGCTGAATTTGCCGGGGCAGACCCTGCCAACGGAGATGCCATTTGGTACTTAAACAGAACTCCTACAGAATCAGAATTGACCGGGGGAAGTGTATTCCAGGTGGCACATTTAGGCGACAGATATGTAACTAATAGCTTCAATCAGGCAGAAAGAGTGATATTAGGTAATCCTACGCCTGACAAAATATTTGGATGGTCAAATGACATAAGCTACAAAAATTTTGAGCTGAATTTCCTTTTTCAGGGTGTAAGTGGTAATCAGATCTTCAATGGTGGAGGTACTTATATGACAGCAAATGCTCGTTATGAGGATAACCAGACACTTGACCAGATGGCAAGATGGCAGAAGCCAGGGGATATCACAGATGTTCCGCAGGCAAGATTGTACAGAAATAACGGTGCACAGAATTCCAGCCGTTACTTATATGATGGAGATTACATTAGATTGAGAACTGTTACTTTAGGATATAATCTTCCTAATTCTATTCTTTCTAATAGATTCCAAAATGTAAGGGTTTATGTAACAGGTCAGAACCTACTTACCATTACAGGTTACGAAGGATGGGATCCTGAGGTTAATACAGATTATCTTGCAAGCAATATCAGCCTTGGTAATGATTTTTATTCTGCACCTCAGCCAAAAACAATAATTTTTGGTGTTAAACTTGGTCTTTAATTCCTAAATAGTCATTTAAATGAAAAAATTATATATAATTATTCTTACTGCTTTCATCACCTTTGCTTGTGATGAAGAGCTGGACCTGAGACCTCCTCAGGCAATTGATGAAGATGTCGCACTAAGCACAGATTCAAATGTAAAGGCTACTCTTATGGGTGCTTATGATGCTATAGGTGGATACTATCTTTTAGGTGGTGTTAACCAGATGCATGCAGAACTACTAGGTGCAGATGGTGAATTCCAGTTTTCTGGAACTTACGGATCCCCTTCAGAAATTTGGAGGAAAGAGATTACCACTATTAATGGTGATGTTGCTAACCTATGGCTGAATTATTACGAGGCTATAAATACAGTCAATAATGTGTTGTCTGCCCTGGATGTCGTGAATGAAGCTGACAGAGACTTTGTAGAGGGTGAAGCTTTATTTATCAGAGGTTTAGCGTATTTTGAGCTTGTAAAGCTTTATGCGCAGCCTTATAGTGCAGGGAATGTGAATTCTAACCCTGGTGTTCCATTGGTTTTAACCCCAACAAGGAATATTACAGAGGAAAACTATGTAGCAAGAGCTACTGTACAGCAGGTATACGATCAGGTTATTGCTGATTTGTCAACTGCGGAGCAGCAGTTATCAGCAGATAATGGAGTATTTGCTAACAGTGTTGCAGCTGCAGGGATCCTCTCTCGGGTTTACTTACAGATGGAAAATTTTGAAGCTGCAAGAGATGCTGCTAATAGAGCTATTCAAACTGCCCAAGGCATATATGATTTAGCTGGAGATGTAGAAGCGGCATTTAATAATGAAACTAATTCTATTGAGGACATATTTGCGATTCAGGTTACAGTTCAGGATGGCTATAACGCGATTCATCTGTTTTTTGCATCTACATTGGAAAATGGTAGAGGAGATATAGAAATCTTTCAGGAACACTTGGATCTTTATGAGCCAGGAGATGAAAGAGGCGAATTATTCTATGAAGATGGAGCAACAGGAGACATTCGAACTGCTAAATATATAAATCAGTTTGCTAATGTTCCATTCCTGAGGCTTACAGAGCTTTACCTGACAAGAGCTGAAGCTAATTTCCGTCTTGGAACTGAGGTAGGAGCTACCCCTGCAGAAGATGTTAATAGAATTCGCACAAGAGCGGGATTAATAGAAATTCCTGCTTTATTGCTAACGCTGGATGATATACTAACAGAAAGAAAACTTGAATTGGCTTTTGAAGGTCAAAAAATACATGATATCAAGAGGTTAAGACAGTCAGCTGACGGTTTTGCTTTTGATGCGCCTGAATTGGTTTTCCCAATCCCACAGCGTGAGATGGATGTAAATTCAAGCCTGGTCCAAAATAATGGATATAATTAATTAAAAGTAGATTATATCAATAAGTAAAAAAGTCCCTCCTGCCTTTGGTAGGTGGGACTTTTTTTATTATATATTTTTGAGATATTAAAATAACTCCTCGGAACACTTCCTCCTCCACGTCACTCGAAGAGGACTTGGAGATTACATTCTCCTCCATGTCACTCGAAGAGTACTTGGAGATTGTAACTTTTATGATCAGCCCTGGCTCAGGGTATATAAAAATCAAAAACGATATCATTCATACACTTAAAATGCCCTTTTGGACATTTTTTATACCCGATCTTTGAGCAGGGGCGGCAGTAGATTTTATTATTTTCCAGGACGGTAAATTTAGTCCTGTAGGGATACATTCCAAAAGCAGGAATAGTATTACCCCAGATGCTAAAGATCTCCTTCTTAAAAGCAGCGGCTATATGCATTAAGCCTGTGTCATGGGTAAAAACATATTTAGCATTTTTAACCAGTGAAGCAGATTGATTCAGATTAAATTTTCCACAGGCATTATAGATGAGTGTCTTTTTATTCATTTCAGTAAGTCCTTCTTCATAGCCTGAACCCTGATTACGCTCAAAAAATAACCTGACTTCTTCCCCTGTCTCAAAATCACCTTTGCCGCCTAATAAAATAATCGGTTTATTGATCTTATCACAGAGCTCTATCATACGGTCTACCGGAAGTTTCTTAGTATTATGCTGTGCACCAATAGCATAAGCAACATACTCCTTTTGATGTGTCTCGGGAAGCCACTCTGCCGGCACCTCATCTTTTTCAGGAATGAAATAATCTAAACCAAGGCTATCTGCTTTAATACCCAATGGACTCGCAGTTTCCAGATAGCGGTCTACGATGTGCTTATTTGGCAGGTGGTTGATCTTCATTTTAACCATCAGCCATTTCTCCCAGTTAAGCTTGTTAAAAGAATAAGCTTTTACACCTAATCTTTTTTTAATGATAAGGGTCCGCAGGTTGTTATGGAGGTCTATGATGTAGTCATATTTTTCCTTCCTAAGATTGTTGATAAGAGAGGAAAGTGAATCATCAAGAAGATGAAGCTTATCCACATATGGATTTTCCTTAATAAGGATCTCAAATTGCTTTTTGGTGCAAAAATGAACCTCCGATTCGGGTAATTGAGTTTTTACAGCTCTTATAACAGGTGTAGTAAGAACTATATCCCCAATAGAGCTGAACCGTATGATTAAAACTTTAGGATTTTTTATCATTATAATTTTTTGAGCGCTTTTTCTTTCCTGGTTTTAAAGAATTCATCAGCCTCTTTGGCGGACTTTGTATTAAAAGTCATTTCTTTAGTTAATCCTCCCTTACGTGCAGAGCAGACCCCATAATAAATATCCATTAATCCTTCTTTTATATGCGCGTCAGGATTAATTGAGATCATTACATTTTTCTCCATCGCATACTTTATCCATCTCCAGTCTATATCCAGACGTCTGGGATTTGCATTAAGTTCTATTATAACATTATTTTCAGCGCAAACATCAATTACTGCTTTATGGTCGATAAAATACCCATCTCTTCGTAATAAGAGCCTTCCGGTCATATGGCCCAGCATTGTGGTTAATGGATGAGAGACTGCCCGTATTACTCGTTCAGTAGCTTTAACCCTATCCATATTGAAAGCAGAATGAATACTGGCAACAACAAAATCAAAGGTCATCAGTGTTTCGTTATTATAGTCTAATGATCCATCCTGAAGGATGTCCACCTCAATACTCTTGAATATTTTAAAGGGAGCAACTTCTTTATTTACTTTATCAATCTCAATTTGTTGCTGCTCTACTCTTTCTTCAAACATACCATTTGCATAAAAATATGCTGCTTTGCTATGGTCATTGATACCGATATACTCATAGCCCAGGTCCCGGCAATATTCAGCCATCTCCAGCACTGTATTTTTGCCATCGCTGTAAGTGGTATGATTGTGAAGTATTCCTTTCAGATCCTTTGTGGTGATCAGGTTCTGAAATTCTTCTTCTTTCATTTCAAATTCATGACATCCCTCCCTTAATTCCGGAATAACAAAAGGTAAGTTGGCTTTTTTATAGATTTCTTTTTCACTTGACATACTATTTGCTGTAGCCAGTTCTCTCAACGTTACCCCATCTGTTTCATGACCCAGGTGATCGCCTGTACCGGTTGTAATGAAAAGTATTGGAGTGACATTCCCGGAATAAAAGCGGATGGTTACACAAACTTCCTGTTCTTTTGTTTTGGCTCTCCAGTTAACGGGGCTAGAATTTTCCTGCTCTACAAATAGTCCGGTATCAAGTAAAAAGCTGATTAATTCCTGTTTATGCTTTTCTTCTGCAAGAAATTTGATCTCTTCAATTATCTCACATTTTCTACGGACATCTCCTGTTATATACAATTCAACTTCAGGATAATATTTTTTTACCAGCTCCTTAAGCTCTAGGACAAATGCCTCGGCCTGAGAATAAAGTAGCTTACCCATGTTAGCTTCCTCAAAACTTATGGCAGAGCGGATATTTTCCTGTGTTTTTTTTCCAAAGCCTTTTACTTTTACAAGAGCATCTTTCTCTATAGCCTCCAACAGCTGCTCTTTATTTTCAATGTTAAGTTCCTTCCACAGTACGCGTATCTTTTTGGCTCCAAGGCCTTTTATTTTAAGGAGTTCCAGCAGTCCTCCGGGAGTTTTTTCCAGAAGATCTTCAAAAATCCCTAATTTTCCTGTTTCATTAAGCTCATTTATATTGGCAGCAATAGCTTTGCCCACACCCTGTAGAGCAGCCAGCTCACTCAAACTCATGGCATCTAACGGTTTAGAAAATTTTTCCAGGTTAAAGACAGCATTTTGATAGCTTTTTACTTTAAAATCATTTTCCTCATGCAGCTCCATTAAAGAGGCACAGGATTTGAGTATTTGTATTATAGATCTGTTATCCAAAAAAAATCCTTTTTGTTAAACTCTAATTTTTTTAATTCAATTAGCTAAATTTAATAAGCTAAAGTTGACAATTATTATTATCCTGTAAAAATACACTAATGAACTATTGGCTCATAAAATCAGAACCAAATACTTATTCCTGGAACGATCTTGAGAAGGATAATCGTACCTTTTGGGACGGCGTGAGAAATTATCAGGCAAGAAATAATTTAAAAGCAATGAAAAAAGGGGATTTGGCGTTATTCTATCATAGCGTTAATGAAAAAGCTGTAGTGGGAATTGCTAAAATTGTAAAGGAACATTACCAGGATCCGGGCACAGACGATGATAGATGGGTGGCAGTGGATATAGAGCCGTTTAAGAAATTAAAAAAACCGGTAACGCTGGATGAAATTAAGGCTGATGAACAATTGGAAAATATGGTGTTAATTAAAAACAGCCGATTATCTGTGCAGCCTGTGAAAGTAGAGGAATTCGATCTTATCGTTAGCAAAGGAAAAGTATGACTATAAAATATCTGGTATTATTGATGGCCCTTTTTACATATACAGAGGTAACAGGGCAGCTAAAACAAACAGGACGTTTTGAGATGGATATAAAACGTTCTGATAACCCATATTATATTATTCCTGCAGATTCGGCGGGTATGTTTATTTTTAATGAAAGTAAAGATTATGCTGAAAATAATAAACGTTACCAGTTATTAAGGCTTGACCGAAACCTTGATAAGGAAGAAGAAATAGAACTTTTTATAAATAAGAATTATGAATGGATAGGGTATGAATTTGTAAACCCGGATCTTTATTTATTATTTAGAGAGAGTAATACTAAAAAAAGTGATTTACATGTATTACGTGTGTCTTCTACAAAAGGTGATATAAGGAGATTTGACATTAAAAATGAACTTGAGTTTAATATTACCAATTTTACTGTGTGCAAGAGTACTGCGGTAATGGGAGGGTATGTTAACGATCGTCCTGCTTTGGTGACTTATGATTTTATTAATGAACAAATCCAGATCCTTCCTGGATTTTACCTGAAAAACTCCAAATTAATTGATATTACTGTAAATGTTAACAATACTTTTAATGTTCTGATATATAATGAGGAGAATAAAAGGAATAAAAACCTCCAACTAAATGTGTATGATTGGGAGGGTAATCTTTTGGCTGATGACCTTTTTAAGATTCCAGAAGATAAAACTATTTTTTCCGGGGTTTCGAGCAGATTGATCAATGACTATTTAATTGTTACCGGAACATTTGGGGCATCAAACTCTAAACTATCCGAGGGTATTTTCTGGGCTAAGGCTGATCTCAGCAAAGAACAGGAAATCAAGCTTATACCATTTAGTGAGTTAAGCTCTTTCTTTGATTACCTTTCCGAAAAGCGTCAGGAAAGGATGAAAAAGAGGGAAGAAAAATCTTCTAAGGAATTTGTTCATAAAGATCATGTGATTGTACATAGGTTAATGGAGCATGGGGAAAAATTTTATTTGTTAGCAGAAGTGTTTGATCCTAATTATGCCAAGCAGCATGAGATGGTAAGTCCTTATTTAAGTACCCATCGTTTTAATACTTATATCTATAACAGATTCCGGCCTACCTACTCTGAAATGTATAACACACGTGAGTTTGTTAATATTGAGTATCTTGAATCTATGGTTATCTCATTAAATGAAAAGGGAGATGTACTTTGGGATCAGGCATTAGTATTAAATAAAGTTGAGTCTGATGAGCTGGAGCAAATAGCTGATCTTAATGTACATAACGGAAGTATCGCATTGGCTTATAAAGAGGAAGATGTTTTTAAATATAAAATTGTAGATGGTAGTGAAACTATAAGAGGGGATACCGCTGTTAATATCATGTTAAGCCATTCTTCAGACATACTTAGAAATGAGGATAAAGAGGAGGGGGAAGTGCGGTATTGGTATAATGGTGCATATTATCTCTGGGGCAATCAATCTATTAAGCGCGAAGTGGAGAATACTAATGAGAAGCTCTACGTCTTTTATATTAATAAACTTGAGATGGATAATTAGCCTCGCGGTTTTATTTCCTTCCTTTCATTCATATGCCCAAATTACACAGCCGATCAGATATGAGGTAGAGCTTAATTCTGATTCCGATATATTTCATGTTGCACCCGATCAGGATCAGGATGGTGTAATTGTTTTTCACACAAATGCCGCTACTGCAAATAAATATGTTAACTGGCGATTCTTTAAGTTAAATGATTCCCTACAGGAGGAATGGTCGTTAAGTTATCTGATAGATCATACTCTGCTCTACCATCAGCATAAAGTTTTTAAATCACATCTTTTTATTCTTTTAAAATCGGCGATCACTTATGATTATAAAGTGCTGGTGATAAATATTGAATCTGGTGTGATGGGTTTTTATGAAATAAAATCATACATACCTGTAAGTATTAACTCATTTGAAATTACTAATAGAGCTATTTTCCTTGGAGGGTCTTATAATTCACGGCCCATTGTATTACTTTATTATTTTAATTTAAATCGTACCCTGCTCCTTCCCAACCTCTATACATTAGAAGGTGATCTTCACCATATTTCTCCAAATAAAAATTCTTTTGATGTTGTGGTTAGCAGGAGGGTACGAAAAAATACACTCATCCATGTCTATACATTTGATTATGAAGGCAAAATGCTCTCGAAGGATATGCTTTTTCCTGATGGTAATATGTCCTTTCAAAATGGAAAAATAATAGGATCGGGAAATTATAAATTTCTTATTGGCACCTATGGGTTCCGGCGTAGTGAATATTCAAGAGGTTTTTATGTGGCTGATCTGAAGGATAATAAAAATAATATTAAATTTTATAACTATGGTGATCTTGAGAACTTTTTTAATTTCATGAAAGAAAAAAAAGTGAAGAGGATCAAAAAAAGGATCGTCAGAAGGAAAGAGGCAGGGAAAAGCATAAAATTTAATTATCGCCTGCAAATACACAATATCAAAGAAATTAATGGTGAACTGGTAGTTCTTGGAGAGGCATTTTATCCTCATTATAAGAATCAAACTAATTATTCTTCTTTTTCACGAAGGTCTTTGTACACCTATGGGAATGACTTTCAGCAAATGAGGTTTGATGGGTATCGATACACTCATGCAGTAATTGTAGGTATCAGCAAAGATGGTGATCTTCTCTGGGATAATAGTTTCGAAATAAATGACGTGGAAAATTCTACGTTACAGCAGGTTGTACAGGTTGCTCAGACTGATCGTGAGCTTTTGCTTTGTTATAACTATAACAATTATATTAGTTCTAAAATTATAAGAGAGGATCAGGTATTGAAAATTATGGACCCCATTCCTATCTCTCTGATGCATCAGGAAGATAAGTTAAAAAAAGGGTTTAACAGAGATAAAGGCGGTGTGATAAAGGGAAATGGTAATACCTTTTATGCATATGGGATCCAGAAAATAAAGAACCTCAAAGATGAAGAGGTAAAATTAAACCGGGAGGTTTTTTTCGTTAATAAGGTGATTTATAAGTAGCTTAATTTTATATTTGCGCAACCTCTATGCGCAAAAAGTTAATCATAGATCCCCGCCAGTTAGACATTACTATTGACAGGCTTTGTCAACAGCTTATTGAAAACCATGGCGATTTTCAAAATACGGCTATTATCGGGCTCCAACCACGGGGTATATTCTTAGCAGATATCGTACATCAGAAATTAGAAATAGCTCTAAATAAAAAAATCAATAAAGGCTATTTGGATACGACATTCCATCGGGATGATTTCAGAAGGAGGGAAACTCCTGTACTTGCCAATGCCACACGAATTGATTTTGTGATAGAAGATAAAAATGTTATCCTTATTGATGATGTGCTTTATACCGGCAGGTCTGTAAGGGCCGCATTGGATGCAATGATTGCATTTGGCCGGCCAAAGAATGTAGAATTGATGGTATTGGTAGATCGAAGGTACAGCAGACATTTACCAATAGCTGCTGATTATGTTGGTAAATATGTAAATACCCTGGAGTCACAGAAAGTATTGGTAGAACTTAAAGCACAGGGTTTTAAAGAAAATAAAATCTCGCTGATTAATAAAGAGTGATATGTCTCAACTGAGTCAACGGCATCTTTTAGGAATAAAAAATATCACGGCAGCTGATATAGAGCTGATATTTGACACTGCAAAAAATTTTAAAGATGTTATCAACCGGCCGATAAAGAAGGTGCCATCGTTGCGTGATATCACTATTGCCAATGTTTTTTTTGAAAATTCTACAAGGACACGCCTTTCTTTTGAGCTTGCTGAAAAAAGGCTTTCTGCAGATGTTATAAATTTTTCTTCCTCCTCAAGCTCAGTTAAAAAGGGGGAAACCCTTCTTGATACGGTAAATAATATCCTTGCAATGAAAGTGGATATGATTGTGATGAGGCATAGTAGCCCCGGGGCACCACATTTTTTATCCAGAAATATTGAGGCTAATATAATAAATGCAGGAGACGGCACACACGAACATCCCACACAGGCGCTGCTTGATACCTTTAGTATTTATGAAAAATTTGGAAAACTTGAAGGGCTAAAAGTCGCAATAGTAGGAGATATACTGCATTCCCGGGTGGCTCTTTCAAATATTTTTGCTTTAAAGAAAACAGGCGCTGAAGTGATGGTTTGCGGGCCACCAACGCTATTACCAAAATATATTGATACGTTGGGTGTAAAAGTAGAGCATGATGTGCAGAAGGCTCTTGAATGGTGTGATGTAGCCAATGTTTTACGTATCCAGCTGGAAAGACAACAAATAAAATATTTCCCATCCCTCAGGGAGTATTCCATTTATTACGGAATCAATTTAAAAAGATTATCCCGGCTAGATAAAAAGATTACAATTATGCATCCCGGGCCTATCAATCGCGGAATTGAATTAAGCAGTGATGCCGCTGACTCGGAGCATTCGATCATTCTTGAGCAGGTGCAGAATGGTGTAGCGGTAAGAATGGCAGTTTTATACCTGCTTGCGGGAGCTAAATAATCTCAATAACTGTTATATCGTTTATTATCTTCCTAAATTTGCACCGTCAAAAAAATAGCTATGTATTATAATTCCATAATTGAAGCCATTGGCAATACGCCATTAGTAAAATTAAATAATGTATCTAAAGGTATACCAGGTACTATACTTGTAAAAGTAGAATACTTTAACCCTGGAAATTCCGTAAAGGACCGTATAGGTTTAAAGATGATTGAAGATGCTGAAAAGGCAGGCAAATTAAAGCCAGGGGGAACAATCATTGAAGGTACCTCCGGAAATACAGGGATGGGACTTGCCCTTGCAGCTATTGCCAAAGGATACAAATGCATTTTCACACTTTCAGACAAGCAGTCAAAGGAGAAAATGGATATTCTGAAAGCAATGGGCGCAGAGGTAGTGGTATGTCCTACCAATGTGGCGCCTGAAGATCCTCGTTCTTACTATTCTGTGGCTAAAAAATTAAATGAGGATATCCCTAATTCCTTTTATCCAAACCAGTACGATAATACCGCCAATGCACAGGCGCATTATGAAACGACCGGACCTGAGATCTGGGAACAGACTGAAGGTAAAATAACACATTACGCTGCAGGTGTGGGTACCGGAGGAACAATCAGTGGAACTTCAAAATATCTAAAAGAGAAAAATGCTGATATTATCAGCGTAGGGATAGATAGCTATGGCTCGGTATTTAAGAAATATAAAGAAACGGGCATTTTTGATGAGAAGGAAATATACCCCTATATGACTGAGGGCATCGGTGAAGATATATTACCGAAGAATGTTGATTTTGATCTTGTTGATCATTTTGTTAAGGTAACTGATAAGGATTCAGCAATAATGACACGCCGTCTTGCAAGAGAAGAAGGGCTGTTTGTTGGCTGGTCATGTGGCTCTGCCGTATATGGCGCGTTGGAATATGCCAGAGAAAATCTTAAAGAAGATGATGTTATGGTAATTATTCTACCTGATCATGGTACGCGTTACCTGGCAAAGGTTTATAATGATGACTGGATGAAGAACCATGGATTTATAGAAACCAGGGAATATGCAACGGCTAAAGATATTATTAGTAAGAGAAATGGTCAGGAGTCTCTGGTAAAAGTGGAGAAAAAGCAACAGGTTGGGGAAGTAATCAAACTTTTGACCACACAAGGAATAGACCAGGTCCCTGTTATGCATGAAAATAAATTTGTGGGAAGTATAAATGTTTCTAAATTATTGCAGAAGCTGATAGAAAATCCAGAGCTTAGGTCAAAAGAGGTGGAAGAGCTTATGGATGGCCCATTACCTTTTGTAGCACAGGATAATACACTTGATGTTCTTTCTTCAATGTTGAATAAAGATAACAGGGCAGTGCTGGTGAGGGATGAGAACGACCGGGTCCATATTATTACTCAGCATGATGTATTAATGGCAATCAGTAATTAGTGGCATAATAAATGCAGTACTAAAAGTGCAGTTAAGGTAAGTAGTAAATTTCATGGTTGTGTCCGCCCGGTGATTATTCGCAGGGCGGCTTTTTTTATGCAGGTGTTAAATTCTGCAGACATAAAAAAACCATCAGGTGTTTCCCGATGGTTTTAAATTAAGGTTTATTTTGTTACCTCACCGCCTCACTGCTCCTGCAATCAGGGAGATGATAAACAATACAAGGAAAACAAAGAACAGAATTTTTGCAATTTCAGCTGCACCTGCTGCTATTCCGCCAAAGCCAAATAGTGCAGCAATCAGTGCAATTACTAAAAAGATTATCGTCCATTTTAACATAATAATAATATTTTGGTGAAACTCTATTGTTAAATAGGTAATAATCAGGCCAAAACAAGTTAAAAAATAATAAATGCGGCTTAAATACATTAATCGGCATTAACTAATTAAATAAATTGAATTAAGTGTGGAAAGTTTTAGTCAGTATAGGTGATTAATGAGCAAAATATTTCTCACTATCTCATACTCCGGATACTTAAAATAGTATCAATATACTCTTTCAGCGCCTTTAGGTTAAAGGGTTTTTTAATAAAGCCATCTGCACCGGCACGATCTGCAATTTCCTGAATTTCCTGATTAGCGCTAAACATTACTACAGGGATATCTTTTGTTTCATCATCCTGTTTTAATCTTTTAGTGGCTTCTTCACCCCCAATTTCAGGAATCCAGATATCCATCAGTATAAGATCAGGTTGAAAGTCTTTTACTACAGCAACAGGGTTATCAACATTATCCCAACCTTTAACTTTGTAGTAGCGTCCGAGGGCTAATTCTGTTACCTCAAGAATATCACGTTCATCATCAAAAATTAATACTTTTGCTTGCTGTTGCATATAAAATAATTTCCTCTCTACAGAAACAACGTCTTTTTGGAAATGTTTTTAGTTTTAGAATAACTTACTGCTCAATTTTATCACTTATAAAATGCTTTAAATCTTTTATTTTAAAAGGTTTAGTCATATATCCATCAGCACCAGTCTCTTGTGCTATTAATTCTATATCTGCGTTAGCTGAAAATAAGTAAACAGGGATGTTCCGCGTTTTTTCATTTTTCTTCAACAACCTAATAGTTTCACCGCCTCCTGTTAACGGTACTCCCAAATCAAGGAGAATAATATCAGGATTTACTTCAAGCACCTGGGTTACAGGTTTATGAAGAAATGATATGCTATGAACTTCATATTCATTCTTCAACACAGTTTCTGCGATTTGCAGAATATCTTCTTCATCATCTATAATCAGGATCTTCTTCATATTGTTTAATCTTCAGAAGGTAAAGAAAAATAAAATTTGCTTCCTTTACCATCTATGCTTTCTACACCAACATTCCCACCATGCATTTTTACAATCTTTTTGGTAACGAATAAGCATATTCCATGGCCTGATATAAAGTTATATTTTTCATTGGCCCTATAATAACGGTTGAAGATATTTTTTATATGTTTTTCCGAGATCCTATACCTTTATCTAGTACTTCACAGATGACATCGGCTCCATTGGTACTTAAATTAACCACAATTTCTTTTTCTAATGTCTAATGATAACATGAAGCGGATCTAAGCCTCCTGCTGAAGCTCCAACAGCATAAGTTTTTTAGGTTTATTTACTGAATTAGCCATAGAAAAGAACTAAATTACACTATTATGATAAAATTAAACAGTGTAAATTATTAAAGATTTATCAACAAAAAATTTTACTTTCTGTTAAAGCTAAAGAAACTTTATACCCAGAATAGTAAATGATTAGATCAGCCTTATTTACAATAAAAATAAATAAATTAGATTCCATAGGATCTTTTTTTTATAAAATAATTTTAAGCAGGAGATTACTGGCTGAACATACCAGGGTCAGGGACTTTCTACATACTACTTTACTCCTTGCCTCAGGCAATAAGACAAGGAAATCATCTCTTTTATATATATCTAATAATGATTTACCATTAGTGCCGGAAAAAAGCCGGGTGGGTATGTAGATGTTTTGGTAGCTTTTATAAATACCAAAAGATAGCTGATCATTCATTGCATTGAAATCCAGTATAAGTAAATTAACCAACCAGGAGATTTTTATTTAAGATGACCATTGAACTAAAGGATATAAACAAATTAATGGTGGCCAACAGAGGTGAAATTGCCATCAGGATCTTTCGTGCAGCTACAGAACTAAGGATACGTACCGTGGCCATTTACACCTATGAAGATCGCTATTCATTACACAGGTATAAAGCTGATGAAGCTTATCAGATTGGTCCTGATGAAGAACCTCTTAAGCCCTATCTTGATATTGAAGAAATCATTACTGTGGCAAAAAGAAATAATATTGATGCCATACATCCAGGTTATGGATTTTTATCAGAGAACACAAACTTTGCCCGCCGTTGTGCAGAGGAGGGAATAATTTTTATAGGTCCTCGTCCTGAAGTCATGGAAAAACTTGGGGATAAAGTTTCTGCCAAGGAAATAGCAAAAGCAGCTAATGTTCCCACCATTCCTGATAGTCAAAAAAAACTTACTACTGCTGATATAGCTTTAAAAGAGGCTAAAATTGTTGGTTTCCCGGTGATGGTCAAAGCGGCTGCCGGAGGTGGGGGACGAGGGATGCGTGTTGTTCATGATGAGGAGCAGCTAAAAAAATCTTTTGATGAAGCACAGCGGGAAGCTGCCAAAGCATTTGGCGATGATACTGTTTTCCTTGAAAAATTTGTTCCTGATCCCAAACATATTGAAGTGCAGCTGATGGGTGATAACTATGGAAACCTGGTTCATCTTTATGAAAGGGATTGTTCCGTACAGAGAAGGTTTCAGAAGGTAGTTGAGGTTGCTCCAAGTGTAAATCTAAGTGAGGAAGCAAGAAATAAACTTTATAATTATGCACTGGCGATTGGTAAGCATGTAAATTATAATAATGTCGGTACCGTTGAATTCCTTGTAGATAAGGACGAGAATGTTTATTTCATTGAAGTAAATCCGCGTATCCAGGTCGAGCATACTATAACCGAAGAGATAACAGGAATTGATATTGTTCGCTCACAGATCCTTATAGCGAGAGGTTATGATCTTCCTGATCCGAGAATTTTTATTCGTGAGCAGGATGATATTAAAATTAATGGTTTTGCCATACAATGCCGTATTACCACAGAAGATCCGGAGAATAATTTTCAGCCGGATTATGGAACTGTTATAGCTTACAGAAGTGCCAGTGGATTTGGCATACGGCTGGATGCCGGTAATTGCTATACAGGTGTTACTATTTCACCGTTCTTTGATAGCCTGCTTGTCAAGGTATCTGCCTGGGGACGTACTTTAAAAGGAGCTTCAGAGAGGCTTCACAGAGCACTTACAGAATTCAGGATCAGGGGAGTAAAAACCAATATCGGGTTTTTAGAAAATGTACTCCACCACCCGGAGTTTTACAGGGGAAATGCCACTGTAAATTTCATTGCCAGTCATCCGGAGCTTCTTCAGCTGCCAAGGATGCTAAACCGGGGAACAAAGCTGCTTAATTATCTGGCAGATGTTTCAGTAAACGGTAATCCGGATGTGAAAAAATTCGATCCGGAGAAAAGCTTTCGGAATCCTAAAGTACCACCATTTGACAAAAAAGGGGATTATCCTAAAGGAACAAAAGATAAGCTCAATGAGCTCGGAAGAGAGGGATTTGTAAAATGGCTTAAGGAAGAAAAAGCTATTCAATATACAGACACAACATTTAGAGATGCACATCAGTCGTTACTGGCAACGCGTATGCGTACTACAGATATGCTGAAAGTTGCGGAAGGTTATGTGAAAAACCATCCGGAGACTTTTTCTATGGAAGTCTGGGGAGGTGCCACTTTTGATGTATGTATGCGGTTTTTGCATGAGAATCCATGGGAGCGGTTAAAGTTATTTCGTCAGGCAATGCCAAATATGCTTCTGCAGATGCTGCTCAGGGGCTCTAATGCCGTAGGTTATAAGGCATATCCGGATAATCTGATAGAGAAATTTGTAATAAAAGCTGCAGAGAATGGCATTGACATTTTCCGAATATTTGATTCACTGAATTGGGTGGAGGCAATGAAAGTGAGTATCCGTACTGTACGTGAGCAGACAAATTCGCTGGCCGAAGCCTGTATATGTTACACCGGAGAGATCACTGATCCTGATTCGAAATATGATGTAAAATATTATCAAGACCTTGCAAGGCAGTTAGAAGATGAAGGTGCACATATTCTGGCCATAAAAGATATGGCTGGCTTATTAAAGCCTAAAAGTGCTCCTGTTTTAATAAAGGCTTTAAAAGAAGTAGTTGATATCCCAATCCACCTGCACACCCATGATACATCATCATTGCAATGTGCCACATATATGGAGGCAATAGATGCCGGGGTAGATGTTGTTGATGTCGCAATGGCCTCAATGTCGGGATTAACGAGCCAGCCAAATTTCAATTCGTTAGTGGCAGCTATGAAAGGGCATGAGCGAGAGAATAAGTTTGACATAAAATCCCTGAATAAATATTCCAACTATTGGGAGGATGTTCGTGAATTCTATTATCCGTTTGAATCCGGATTAAAAGCCGGAACAGCAGAGGTTTTTTCTCATGAGATCCCCGGAGGCCAGTATTCTAACCTCCGGCCACAGGCACAGGCATTAGGTCTTGAAGGTAAATTTGAAAAAGTAAAGGAAAATTATGCTATTGTCAACCGAATGTTTGGTGATCTTATAAAGGTTACTCCTTCAAGTAAGGTGGTAGGGGATATGGCCCTTTTTATGACTTCAAAGGATCTTACTGAGCAGGATATTTTGGAAAAAGGCGAATCCTTATCATTTCCGGAATCTGTGGTAAGTATGTTTAAAGGCGAGCTGGGGCAACCCTACAAAGGTTTTCCTGAAAAGATGAGCAAGATTATATTAAAAGGTGAAAAACCTTTCAAAGACAGGCCAAATGCACATCTTAAACCTATTGATTTCCAAAAGGAATTTAATGAATTCCAAAAGGAATTTGATGAATATTGTGACGAGCTGGATTTCCTTTCTTACAAGCTGTACCCCAAAGTATTTACTGAATTTTATAATAATTTTCAGTCTTATGGTGATGTATGGAGACTTCCGACACCAGCTTTTTTCTATGGCTTAAAAAACAATGAAGAGCTTTTTGTAGAGATCGGCAAGGGAAAAGCTATTATCCTTAAAAAATTATATACTTCTCCGCCTAATGAAAACGGCATTGCGGATGTTTACTTTGAGATGAATGGACAGACACGGGTGATTGAGATAATGGATAATAATTTCCAGTCAACCAAAACAGTTCATAAAAAAGCAAAAACAGAAAAGGAAATAGGCGCACCCATGCAGGGAAGAATCGCACAGGTAGTGGTTAAAAAAGGAGATACGGTGAAGAAAGAAACACCGTTATTTCTTATAGAGGCCATGAAAATGGAGACTACAATTGTATCCCCGATAGCAGGTAAAATAAAGGAAGTTCATTTAGGCCCCGGAGAACTGGTGAAAACCGATGATCTTGTCGTAGAGTTTGAGTAATATTAATATTTACGTGATATTACCATTGCACCTATCATTGCTACCAGGAGCAATATAGCGGCAATTTCAAATGCCAAAAGATGCTCCGTAAAGAAGGAGATACCCAGGTCCTTTACATTATTGGATGCAGCCATTGCAGGAACTGGGGCGGGCCAGGTAATTTTATAAATAAAGGATATATACAGGAACAGGAAACCGAAGAACAGTAGTACGGCTATTCCTTTTCGAGTACTTTTCTCCTCATCTTTTTTTGCCTGGCTCAACATAATACCGAATATCAGCAATACCACAATTCCTCCCACATAAACCAGGAGTTGGGTGACGCCCACAAACTCTGCACCTGAAAAAATATATAATCCAGCAAGGGCACTGAGTGCAAAAATTAAAGAATAAGCAGCGTACATTAAATTTCTAAAGAAAAGAACACCTGTAGCTCCTAAAACTGTTAAAATTCCGAATATATAGAAAGGAAGTTCTGCAAGCATCTGTCAATCTTTTTTTGGAGGATTAATACGAGGCTTGACTTTAGGTTTAGCAGGTTTTACTACTGCCTTCGGTTTTATTACGGGTTTTGATTGCGACTCTTCAGGAGCTAAATCTTGCGGAGTTTCTTTCGGGGTTTCAGGCTTTTGCAGTGCTTTTCTCTTTTCCTCAATCTCTTTATCTGAAAGGTTTGCAAATGAATAGATATGATCTTCAAAATCATACTCACTGAAATCGAAGGTTTTTGTCATGGTAAGGCATTCTGTTGGGCAAACAGTGGTACATAAACCACAGAAGCAGCATTGTGCCATATTTATATCAAATTTCGCTGCATGTATACGTTTGGGAGTGCCATCAGAGGTATAGCCGTAAACTTCAGTATCTTTTATTGGCTCAATAGTTATGCAGTCGACGGGGCAGATCTTAGCACATTTATCGCAGACAATGCAATCATCAATTTCATTATCCAAGCGGTAACGGCCATTATCAGGAACAGGAATAATCTCATGAGGATATTGAACCGTTTGGATACCTTCCTGATAATTTTCAAAATAATCAACCTGAGATATATTTTTCGGGATGGCTTGTTTTCGGGATTTTATAAAGTGGCTAAAGGTAATTTTAAGCCCGCTAACTAAAGATTGTAGGATGTTCTTTAAATTATTTTTATATGTAGACCGGTTATTCAATATATTTATGCTGCTTTTTGAAGAGTAAAGTTAAAGGTACTTCCTTTACCTTCCTCACTTTCCACCCATATTTCTCCCCCGTTGCGCTCAATAAATTCTTTACATAATTTTAGGCCAAGACCTGTCCCTTTTTCATTTGCAGTGCCCTGTCGTGTGTAGGTACTATTAAATTCAAAAAGGCTTGTTTTAATTTTAGCTGGTACGCCAATGCCATTGTCGCTAACACTAACCACCACTTTATCATCTTTTAATGTACTTCTGACAACAATCTCACCATTTTTATCGGTAAATTTTAGTGCATTGCTTAATAAATTTCGGATTATTAGTTCAAGCATATTTTTATCGGCAAAAACCTGAATATCCTCTGTTTCATTTTTCAGCTTTATATTTTTATCATTGATCTCTTCAAGATATTCAATATTTTCATCTACCAGAATTCGCAGGCCGACATTCTCCTTTTTTAACTTAATTTCATTTGACTGCAACAGAACCCAGTCCATCAGGTTATCGAGAAGTTTAGATGCGTGCTTTAGTTGTTTTTCGATAGATCGTGATATAACAGTTGTTTCATCAAGTTTCAGGTTTCCTCCGGCTAAAAGAGCTGACATGCCTTTTAAATTATTTATCGGAGATCGCAGATCGTGAGATATAATAGAAAAGAACTTATCCTTCACCTTATTTAGCTCTATAAGCTCATACCTTTGTTGTTCCAATTCCTGTTGTTGAATAAGCAGCAGGTTATTCATTTTTCTACGTCTTCTGCTGCTACGAAAAAGAGTAATAAGGAGGACCATAAAAAAAGCTATCAATACCACCAGGACATTACGGATAAGCTCTTCCTGGGCAATTTGTGCGTTATGCTGCGCCTCTTTCTGATTAAGGAGATCAATCTCCAGATCCCTCTGCTGTGCTACATGTTCAATCTGGAGCTGCGAAAGTTGTTCGCTTTTTTTAGAGGTAAACAATGTATCAAGAACAGTTTTATATTTTTTATAATATTCAAAAGCCTTCGCAATTTGACCTTTAGATTCAAAAAGCTTTGAAATTTCAAAGTAGCAACGGCTTTTCAGGTCAGAAGATTTTACTTCATTTGCAAGAGAGAGACATTCTTTAAAATATTCTTCAGCACGATAATGATCTCCTGTAGAGGAATACACTACTCCTAATCCGAAATAGCTTTCTCCAATTCCAGATTTATTATTTAAACGTTTGTTATATGTAAGTGCTTCTTCATAATTCTTTATTGCTTCCTCGTTATTTCCTGATATCTGATACAGGTTACCAAGTTTATTATAGACCTGTGGTATAAGAAGATATGATTGTAATGTTTGGCTTATCTCTAAAGCAGATTCCAGTTTTTTTCTTGCTTCATCTATTTTTCCAAGTTCGAGGTAAATCTCTCCGACATCATAATATGAATATGCAAGGCCTTCTTCGTCACCTATTTTTTTACTGATGCTTAATGAACTGTCAATAAAAGTAAGGGCACGTTCATAATACCCCTGCTCTTTAAGCACTCGTCCTATGTTATAAGTTGCAATAGCAATTGTAAGGCTGTCATTTATTAGCTCACCCTGTTTAAGGGCGCGATAGTAATAATTGTATGCCTGGCTATATAATTCCCGGTCAAAATAATCCTCTCCAATACTATTCAGTGAAAGGGCAATACCTATGGAATCATTTAATTCAGTAAATTTCTTTAATGTTAAAAGATCATAATAAAGTGCACTATCATAGTTACTATTTAAATGGGAAATATGACCGAGGTATTCATAGCTATAAGCCTGAGAATAGTTAAAATTCTTCTCCAGGGCAAAATCCCTTGCCTTAAGGGTTAATTGATAAGCTCTTGATATATTCTGTTCATCTAATTCATGATTTATTAACCTGAATAATGAAAAGATCTTCAGTGTGTCATTGGGGTTTGTTTGCCATTCATGATGCAGGCTATCTGCTACAACAGAATGATCCTGGGCAAAGGCATTACCTAACGAGAGAAGGATAAATATTAATATGTAAAAACTTAATCTCACTAATTTGTAAAATAAATAAAAATTATGATTTAAAGCAGCACCAGTTGCCAAATACCAATTAAAAAAATCAATAGTAAACCTACCGGTGTAAGAAACTTCCAGGAAAATGACATTAATTGATCAATACGTAATCTTGGAAAAGTCCAGCGGATCCAGATCTGTATAGCTACTAAAGCCCAGGATTTAGCCACTAACCAGAATATCCCCCAGATAAAGGCGCCTGTTGTCCCTGGTTCACCAGTAGTCCATAGAGCAAGTTTTATTATTCCCAGATTAGGTAAAGGTGAATTCCAGCTTCCTAAAAACAAAATTGAAGCCAGTATACTTACCAGAAGCATTAAACCATACTCAGCAAGCATTACAACAGACCATCTGAACCCTGAATATTCCGTATGAAATCCGGCTACAAGTTCTGATTCTGCTTCCGGCAAATCAAAGGGCGCCCTATTTGCCTCAGCTAATGAAGCTATAAAAAAAATAATAAAGCTAAAAAACAATAGAGGCATCCGGAAAATATTCCAGGTGAGAAAACCTCCGATATGGGAAACTTCTAATGGTGCCAAACCAAGAAAATAGGTTTCTTTTTCATGGAATATACTTTGTTGAAATGATATCTCCTGAAGGTCAAGTGTCTGGCATACCATTATTACACTTAATACTGATAAAGCCAGCGGTACTTCATAGCTGATCATCTGGGCGGCAGAACGCATTGCCCCAACAAGGGTATACTTATTATTAGCGGCCCAACCGGCTAGAATAATTCCGATAACATCCAGAGAAATAATGGCAATTATGAAATAAATACCGGTAGAAATAGATGCCCCGTGCCATGAAGAGTTGACCGGTAACAGGCTGAAACCGGTAAAGACAAAAACAAAGATCATAACGGGTGCAATACGGAAAAGAAACTTCTGCGACTTTGCCGGGACAATGTCTTCTTTTTGTACTAGTTTTAAAAGATCAGCTATAGATTGTAAAATGCCATATTTCCCTGTCTCCATTGGGCCATAACGATCCTGAATAAATGCAGATATCTTTCTTTCTGCATATATTCCGAGCATTACGAATAGCAGCAGGTAAGGGAGGTAAAAAATAGCTGTTGTTAATTCCACGGGTGAAAAATAAGCCAGAAATCTAATTCCACAAAGGATACTTAGTCAATCTTACCTTTTCTTTAAAGAATAATTTTGCAGAAGCCTCAAACGATGAAGTGTAATCTGAAACTAAAAACTCATCTTCCGGATCTGAATGTTGCCCTAGCAGTTTAGAATCAGTGAGATGTTTAACTAAGTAATTGGCAACAACTTCTGCTGAATCCAGTAGTTGGATTTTATTCTGGAAATAAGTATTAATTTGTGAACGGATCAGCGGATAATGTGTACATCCGAGTATTAGGGCTGAAATGGAGCTAAATGATTTATCTGACAGATATTTTGCTATTATTTCTGAGCTTATGGTATTGTTATAAAATCCCTCCTCTATCATTGGGACCAATAATGGTGTTGCCATTGAGTGTAATGTAATATTATAATTATGCTGCTCGATTTTTGAAGCATATACATTTGAAGCAACAGTTCTTTTAGTACCTATAAGGCCAATCACAGAATCAGGGTACTTCCGGCAAACGAGATCGACCATTGGGTCAATAACATTAATAATTTTAGCTCTGGATCCTGCATACTCTTTGAGTAACTCATATGCAGCAGAACTGGCAGAATTACAGGCGATTACAATAACTTTACAGCCTTTTTTCAAAAGGATATCGGTGATCTTTATCGAATAAGCCTGTATGGCAGCCTCTGATTTATCTCCATAAGGTAAATGTGCCGTATCTCCGAAATATATGATCCGCTCGTGGGGTAATTTATCTTTTATAGCATGTGCAACTGTTAGCCCTCCTATACCACTATCAAAAATTCCAATTGGCCTGTCTGATGCTTTCATAAAGTAATAAGTATATATAAATCAATCAAATATGAGTATTAATAAAAGAATTTTTATATATTGAAAAATAATTTATTAAAAGTGGCCAATGGATGTTGCATTACAGGTAGATCAAAGTGTCTATGAAAACCTGAAAAATCAAGAGCTATCACTGAAATTTGTCAATGAAGATGAGATACAAATAATAGGTAATCCAAAAACGCAGCTATTTGGAAAGCTATTATTCTTTTTTTTAGGTTCAGGTATAGTTGCTTTTTCAATGATCCTCGCCCAGGGCACGGATACGCGAAGCATTATTATTATGATTGTAGGTCTACTTATAGGGTTTTCTCTTATGGTAGTCCCTTTGTATAACTTCTATTCCAAAAAACAATTTAGTGTTCGGATTTCACGTGTTGATCGTAAAGTGGTGGTTTCAGGATTAAGAGGCCAAAATGAAATTTCTTTTGCCAACCTTGCCAGCCTTACCATTAAATCGTTTAAAATGGATGATTATGTAAATGATGAAACTGCAGATAGCAATTCATTTGGCACTAAATTCTTCCTCAATTTATCATCAGGAAAAGAGCAAACCTTATTTACCTTTAGTTCGCGTGACAGGAAGAGCCTGAATAATTTCAGTGAGGCATATGGTAATTTTCTTGCCAATTTCATGAATATAAAACTGGAAAAAACTGGTGATAAATAACCCCGGTATATTCATCCTGTAAGCTAAATCATCTTATTACCATTCTTTTTTGTTATTATTGCAGGCAATAAAAACCAAGAATTCAACTATGGCTAACAATATCTTAAAAGGTAAAAAAGGAATTATTTTCGGAGCTCTTGATGAAAATTCTATTGCGTGGAAGACAGCTTTAAAGGCGCATGAAGAAGGGGCAGAATTTACATTGACAAATGCTCCGGTAGCCCTGAGAATGGGCGCTATTAATGATCTTGCCAAAAAATGTAATGCAGAAGTGATCCCTGCCGATGCAACTTCTATTGAGGACCTGACGAATCTGTTTGAAAAATCAATGGAGGCTCTGGGAGGGAAATTGGATTTTGTCCTGCATTCAATCGGAATGAGTCCCAATGTTCGTAAAGGAAGAGATTATGGTGACCTTAATTACGATTTTTTCCTGAAGACACTTGATATTTCCGGTGTCTCCTTTCATAAGGTGTTGCAAACGGCAGAAAAAACAGACGCCATGAATGAATGGAGTTCGATTCTTGCCCTCTCCTATATTGCTGCTCAGAGAAGTTTTCCTGATTATAGTGATATGGCACAGGCTAAAGCATTATTAGAATCTGTCGCAAGAAGTTATGGAGCCCGTTTTGGTAAATTAAAAAATGTTAGGGTAAATACCATCAGCCAATCACCCACTATGACTACGGCAGGCAGTGGCGTCTCCGGGTTTGATGCTTTCTATACTTATGCTGATAAAATGTCCCCTTTAGGTAATGCCTCTGCTGAAGATTGTGCTAATTTTATTGTTATGATGTGCTCAGACTACACACGAATGGTAACTATGCAAAACCTGATGCATGATGGTGGATTTTCTTCTTCAGGAATTACTGAAGAGATCATGGAATTGATGCAGGGTAAATAACTTTAAATTTTCATCTATAAATTCCTGGATCTTATTCCAGGAATTTTCTTTAATAATATGGTCTGGTTCCCTCCCGCCAAAGTAAATCTGGGTTTACATGTTCTCCGAAAGAGAACAGATGGTTTTCATGATATTGAAACCTGCTTGTTTCCTATAGACTGGACAGATATGCTGGAGATTGTAAAATCAAAAAGATTTTCTTTCAGTTCATCCGGTAATGTAATTCCTGGAGAGGTCACAGAAAATCTTTGTGTCAGGGCATATCAGCTATTAAAAAAGGATTTTGATTTACCGGAAGTTAAAATTCACCTTCATAAAATCATTCCAATGGGTGCCGGTCTTGGAGGAGGCTCATCGGATGCTGCATATACCCTAAGAGGATTAAATGATCTTTTTGAATTAAAAATTCCGACCGAACGATTACATGCATATGCATCCCAGCTGGGAAGTGACTGCCCCTTTTTTCTTTATAATTCGCCCATGCTGGCACGAGGCAGGGGCGATGAATTAAAAACAATGGATAATTTAGATCTTAATGGCTATACATTAGTTGTCGTACACCCTAATATTAATGTTCCTACTGCAACTGCTTATCAAAAAATTAAACCTGTGGAAGAACGAGAATCTTTAAAAGTAATCCTTCAGCAGGATATTTCATCCTGGAAAGATACTCTTGTAAATGATTTTGAAGCACATATTTTTGATCAATTTCCGCAGATAAGAAAAATAAAGGAGAAGATGTATAAAGAAGGTGCTATTTATGCAAGCATGAGCGGTTCGGGGTCTGCTGTTTACGGAATTTTTAAATCTATAAGTGCTGGAGTAGAAGAAATTTTCCCCGATTATTCTCTTTTCACACAGAAGCTCTAACGTAAATTATCTGTATTAAGAGCTTTTCTTTTATATCGCCTGTTTAAAACCGGATATAACAGAACAGAAATTAGAATAACCACCGTGCCGAGATAAAACTGAGGGTTCATCTGCTCTTTTTCCCCGAAAACAAGGAGTGCAAGAATGATCCCATACACTGGTTCCAAATTTACAGCCAGATTAACAGCATATGCCGATAGGTTTTTCATGATCTCTACTGAAACAGAGTAAGCATATACTGTGCATACAAGAGCTAATATTCCAAGATAAACCCAATCCATAGCAGTTGGGATCAGCTCAAGGCTGTTGTTTTCAGAAAAGAAATATGTATAAAACGGAAAAAATACAATAATACTTATACATGCTCCGGCCATTTCATACATGGTAATAACATAGGGATTATGGCGATGAGTAAGCTGACCATTAATAACGGAAAAAATTGCAGCCAGCATTGCAGAGGCTATAGCCAGGATTAATCCAAGTGAATGATCAAAATCGAAGCTAAAGATCACATAAAGCCCAAGGATCACAACAAGGCCAAGGACAACTTCAAAAGTTTTAATTGATTTACGTGTTACCAGAGGTTCAAAAAAAGCCGTCCATAAGCTGCAGGTTGCCATACCGGCAAGGCATACGGAGGCAGTTGAAACTCGTGCTGATAAAAAGAAAAGGATCCAGTGTGCTGCTATAAGTGATCCTGTAAAAAAAATTGAGAAAAACGCTTTGGTACTTACCTTTAACGGCTCTTTCCAGAATTTAAGCAAAATAAAAAGACCCACAGCAGCTAACAAGGTGCGGTAAAAAACCATCTCTACAGGTGGCAAAGTAATGAGTAATCCCAATACAGCAGTGAAACCCCACAGGAAAACAATGAAGTGAAGCTTTAAATAATCCTTTTCAACTGAGGTCATCGTGGAAGCGTTCTATATAAAACCAGCGAAATAAAAATGAACGTAAGGTTTGGTATCCATACCGAAAATGCCGGATGCAGGGAGCCAGCCTCGGCAATTGTTTTACTCATGATAAAGAATAGTATATAAACAAATGAAAGGAAAAATCCAATGGCTATTTGCAACCCGCTCCCACCGCGTTGCTTTCGAGCCGAAACAATTACTCCGAGGAAAGTTAAAATTAATGCTGCAAAAGGGGAGGAGAACCTGATGTATTTTTCAACCTCATAAACCTCGACATTTCCGGCGCCCCGGAATTTTAATTTATCAATATGGGCATTAAGCTCATCAATTGTCATCCCATCATAATTCCTATAGTCATTACTGAAATCATCAGGATGCAGGGCGAGGGTAGTATCCATGGTCTTGCCTTCCGTAATTTCCTGGGTTAAGCTATCGAGTGACCGAAGTGTCCAGTTAGAAAGCTCCCACTTATTTACTTCCGGCATCCATTTTATACGGTTTGCTGATAACTTCTGGACCAGCTGGTTATCCTGTAATTTTTCAAGTGTGAAATTGAATCCGATATCACTCTGGTTATTATAGCTTCTCAGGTACAGATAAGTATTAGGTGCAACCTGCAAATGTGTATTGCTTTTATTATAATGATATTTGCTTTTTAAATATTCAATTTCAAAAGCCAGCCTGGACTTATTGGAATTAGGAATGATCCATCCTGTAAGCACAAAGCTAATAGCTGCAATAATTGAAGCGCCTATAAGATAAGGGACCAGAAGTCTCTTGAAGCTAACACCACTGCTCAGCATAGCTATTATTTCTGTTTTGCCAGCCAGTTTTGCTGTAACAAAAACGGTAGCAATGAATACAGTAATAGGGGTTATCAGGTTGGCCATCCAGGGGATATAATCAAGATAATACTGTATGATCTGTTCGGTAGAAACCTGCGCCTTTACAAACTTTTCTGTTTTTTCTGTAATATCAATTACCGTAATAACAGATATCAGCACGAGCACTACAAAAAAGAAGGCGCTTAGGAATTTCTTTAATATATACTTATCTAATAATTTCATTTCATTATAAACGCTGTGATACCGTTTTTACCATTACATTTTTCCAGGTGGTAAATGTTCCGTCTTCAATTTTTTGTTTAGCCTGCTCAACCAACCAAAGATAAAAGGTTAGATTATGAACAGAAGCAATTTGTGCGCCTAAAATTTCATTACTTAAAATAAGGTGCCTCAGGTATGCCCTCGAAAAGCTTGTACTTACATATCCTCCGATGGTTTCATCAATAGGTGAAAAGTCAGCTTTCCACTTTTCATTTCTTATATTAATAATACCCTGGGAAGTAAAAAGCATGCCATTACGGGCATTTCTTGTAGGCATCACGCAATCAAACATATCTATACCTAATGCAATACATTCCAAAATATTTTGTGGAGTACCTACTCCCATCAGATAACGTGGTTTATCTTTTGGAAGTATATCACAAACAAGATCAGTCATCTCGTACATCATTTCAGCCGGCTCACCAACTGATAATCCTCCTATAGCATTCCCATCACGGTCAAAGCTGGCAATTGTTTCAGTAGATTCTTTACGAAGGTCTTTGAAGGTACTACCCTGTATAATTGGGAACAGCGTTTGAGAATATCCGTATTTTCCTTCTGTACTGTCAAAACGATCAATACATCTTTTGAGCCAGCGGTGGGTCATTTCCATTGATGATTTTGCATAAGCATACTCACAGGGATAAGGAGTGCATTCATCGAATGCCATAATAATATCTGCCCCTATAGTACGCTGAATATCCATAACATTTTCGGGTGTAAAGAAATGCCGGGAGCCGTCAATGTGAGACTGAAATTTTACACCTTCCTCTACTATTTTTCTTGATTCTGCCAGGCTATAGACCTGATACCCGCCACTATCAGTAAGTATCGGATGATTCCAGCTATTGAATTTATGCAGCCCTCCGGCCTTTTCAATGATCTCCAGCCCGGGCCTGAGGTACAGGTGATAGGTGTTGCCCAGAATAATTTGTGCTTTAATATCATTTTCCAACTCACGCTGCTGAACAGCCTTAACAGACCCTGCCGTTCCTACAGGCATAAAAATAGGAGTTTCTATAATACCGTGGTCGGTCTCTACCCGCCCTCTGCGCGCTTTGGAATTTTTATCTGTAGCCAGTAAACTAAATTTCATTAACTTATTTTTATCAAGCCGCAAAATTAATGATTTATCCATGGCTTTTATATTTATTTTTTTCTGATTAATGATCTTATTCAAATTCCTCGGTAACTCCTTATTCTTCTTTTTATATTTGCGCCTTTTATTATGTTAATGGAGATTATTTTTTACCTTTTTATAGCAACCCTTGGAATCCAGGTTATCTACCTGATTTTAGCATTTTCGGGAATTTTTAGAAACTATAAAGTTTCAGCTGAATCTCAGCCTGTATCAGTAGTTATAGCTGCACGAGATGAACTGGAAAACCTTAAGGAACTTTTGCCAAAGATATTTTCTCAGGGATACGCTGATTTTGAAGTTATTTTAGTTGATGATAAATCGGAAGACGGGACGGAAGATTGGATAAGAAGAGAATATGATTCGGTGGTAAACTTTAAATATATTAGGATAAATACTACCCCAGGTCATATTCACTCTAAAAAATATGCACTTACCATAGCAATTAAAGAGGCTAAAAATCCGGTAATCCTTTTAACAGATGCTGATTGTTATCCTGTTTCTGATCAATGGATCAGGAGCATGGCTTCCCGTTATACAGGTGAAAAGAAAATTATTTTAGGTTACAGTGGATATTTTTCGGATAAATCTTTTTTAAATTACTTTATCAGATATGAGACGTTGCTTACCGGGTTACAATACTTAGGTTGGGCGGGGTTAGGTGTTCCCTATATGGGTGTGGGAAGGAATCTTTCTTATTTAAAAGGATTCTTTAAAGATAAAAAGGGGTATAAGAAATACCAATCTGTAACCGGTGGTGATGATGATCTTTTTGTTAATCAACATGCTAACAACAGTAATACTGCATTTGCTTTAGGGAAAGAGGCCCTTACCCTATCAAAACCAAAAGAATCATGGGGTGAATTTCTAATGCAGAAACTTCGGCATCTATCAGTAGGAAGGTTTTATAAAAGAAGGCATAAATTTTTATTATCCCATTTCTCAATCACTCAATTAGTATTCTGGATCACATTTATAATATTATTATTTGCACAAAGCGAACTATACTTTATTGGTCTTGGTTTTTTAATTAGATTAGTGGTAATAAGTGTGACAATGGCAGTTGCAAGCAGGCGCTTTGGACATCCTTTTAACATTGCCGGAGTGATATTATTGGATTTTTGCTACACATTTTACTATATATTTGTAGGTATTGCCGCACTATTCTCGAGAAAAGTTAGATGGACTTAAAAAGACAGTTCTCCCCAAAAGCCTTACAGGATTTTCAGCTTATTGATCAGGCTGTTAAAGATAAGGATGAACAGGCTTATGCTTTGTTAATGGATCGTTATAAACGCCCGGTTTATCATATGATCCTTAAAATGGTGAGGAATGTGGATGATGCTGAAGACCTTACCATTGAAGCTTTCGCAAAAGCTTTTAAAAACCTTCATAAATTTAAGAAAGATTTTACCTTTAGCACCTGGTTATTCCGGATAGCGACAAATAATGCTATTGACTTTATTCGAAAGAAAAAACTTGAAACTACAAGTCTTAATACCTCATTTACTGATGATAATGGCGATTCGGTTCAGATAGACGTCGAAGATAATAATCTTAATCCTCAGGAGGAAGCAATAAAAAGCCAGAAAGTTGCACTTATCCAGATGTTTGTAACACGGCTACCTGCTAAATATCAGAAATTAGTCCGTCTGCGGTATTTTAAAGAACTTTCCTATGAGGAAATAGCCGAAGAGCTTAATGCTCCTCTTGGAACTGTAAAAGCACAACTTCACAGGGCACGGGAATTGATGTACGATCTTGTGAAAAATAAGAAGGAACATATGTAGTAATAGAAAACTACTCTTTTTTTATTGTTTTTAGTCCTATTTACTTAGCACCAGCTGACCACAGGCAACCGGTAGAGCAGGTTCATAATTTCCATTTATAGTCATTCCATGTAACACAATAGCACGGCTTGTAAGACTTTCCAGATCTTCCAGTTCAGGATTATTTCCTTCCCCAAGGGTAAATGTATCTTCATACCTTAAGCTTCCATTTGAGGAAGCCGTAGTTGTATCCAGGGGTAATTTGATGCCACCATAAAATAATTTACCTTCTTCAATACCTACAATACCATTCCCATCAGTATCTGCTCCCGGAGGTGGACAGGTAGAGTTTTCAGCTGAACTGGGAAAGCCACGAATGTACTGGGGATGATCTTTCAGAGGCTCTAAACCATTTGCCTGGATAGTTACCTGAAGCGTATTACCCTCAAGTATAAGAGTAGCTGATCCATTAACGCCAGAGTTATTTATCGGATTTAGATTAGCGCTGTAGGTTACCGGAAGGTCACTCTCCACTTCTTCACAACCTGAATATAAAAAACCTATTGAAATAATAATTATAGCAGAAAATAAATACTTAACCATTGTAATAATTATAAGTCTTTAAATGATAAGGCAATTGAGCCAATAATTGTTACGAAAAAAGGCTGATCTATTTCTAGATCAGCCTTTAATTTATCAAAGTAATATTTTTATTGGATCAGCTGGCCACATGCCACGGGTAAAGTGGCCTGATAAGTGCCATTTACAGTCATTCCATGAAGTACAATTACCCTATTCTCAAAAGGTCGTAATTCATCAAGTGTCGGCATATCTCCTTCTCCCAACGTAAAAGACTCCTGGTAAAGCAAAGTTCCATCTGCTGCAGCTGTGGGGAACGGCTCTAACGGAAGGATAATCCCGCCATAAAATGGCATTCCCTCTTCTACGGATATCATGCCATCCTGATTTGTATCAGCTTCCATAGGTGGACATGTTGCATTTTCAGAAGCATTATCCAACCCGTGAATATGTTGTGGGTGCATTTGCGAAGCCTCTAAGCCAGTTGCGTCTATTGATACCGTCATTACATTTCCTTCTATGGTAATAATGGCTGTACCACTGACCCCTGAATCATTAAGGGCACCAAAATTTACATTATACGTTTCTGGTAAAACTTCATCGTCATCATCACATGATACAAATCCAAATCCTGCGACAAAAATGATCATGTATTTAATAAGTAACTGTTTCATTTCTTTATTTTTTGATTCAACATAATTTATATCTATAAAGAAAGGCAGGCACCAATTTGTTATAAGTTTTAGCGCATATTTTTCCACTATCTTTACAGGTAAATCTCATGTTTATTTAAATGGAAGACCATCAGTTAATTATAAAATATTTTGGTTCACTTACTGAAAAGCAGCAGAAGCAATTTGCTGAATTGAAACCTCTATATGAGGACTGGAATAGTAAAATAAATGTGATTTCCAGAAAAGATATGGATCATTTTTATGAACGCCATGTCCTCCATTCTTTAGGAATTGCCAAAGTTATAAGTTTTAGGCCAGCAACGACAGTACTGGATGTCGGAACAGGTGGTGGTTTTCCCGGTATTCCCCTTGCCATATTATTTCCGGAAGTTCATTTCCATCTTATTGATAGTATTGGAAAAAAAATTAAGATTGTTGAAGAAATAGCTTATGCATTAAAACTTACTAATGTAGCTGCAACGCAGGTTAGAGCGGAACATGTAACTGCGAAATATGACTTTGTAGTAAGCCGTGCAGTAACACGAATGAAACCATTTTATGAGTGGGTTAAGAACAGCATTAAAGAAGAAGGTTTTAATGATCTCCCAAACGGCATTTTATATTTGAAAGGAGGGGACCTTAAAGCAGAGCTTAAAGAGGCAAAGAAAAAATATACGCTTTACGAGCTTTCAGAATTTTTTAATGAGGAATTTTTTCAAACTAAGAAAACAGTTCATATAGCTGTATAATAAAAGCTAATTTTCAAATTCCACCTTTACCATTATAGGCAAATGATCTGAAGGATATTTGCTTCCCCTATAGTCAGTTATTGTCTCAAAAGAAATAACATCAAAATCTTCAACAAAAACATAATCTATTCTACGAAAATCTTTATCAGAGGTGACATCAAAACCACTGAAAGTTCCTTCCGGCCCGTAAGCGGTTTTTTTACTGATCTTTCGTGCATCCTGAAGTTCATTCTGTAAAATGCCATAGGTTTCTTCATCAGGGATGGCATTAAAATCACCCGTTAAAATAGTAGCTTTCCCATCTGTAATCTGACTGATCTTTTCATTGATCAGCTTTGCGCTGTTTACCCTCGCCTGATAACCTTTATGATCAAAATGCGTGTTAAAGAAATAAAATTTTTCTCCTGACGACTTGTCTTTAAATTCCCCCCATGTCACCACTCTGGGAAGAGCTGCATCCCATGACTTTGAAGGTTTATCAGGAGTCTCTGACAGCCAAAAAGTATTATTATCATAAAGATCAAATTGATCTTTTTTATAAAGAATGGCAGAAAATTCTCCCTTATCTTTTCCATCATCCCGGCCTACACCTATATAATCATACTCCGGCATCTTCTCAAGTAAATAATCAAGCTGATGCTTCATAGCCTCCTGAATACCCAGCAGGTCAGGGTCATAGTGCCGGATCAGGTCAACAACATGTTCTCTTCTATGCTCCTCCCATCCGTTTCCCTGTTTTGCATCATTTCTATCATTTGGATTATCATAGCGAATGTTGAAGGTCATTACTTTCATATCCTGGCCAAAGGTTATAATAGCACTAATACATAAGAAAAAGAGTAATAAGCTTCTCATTGTTTTCGGATCAAGAAAGTATCATTCATCTATTAAAAGATATCTGCGCCTCATTTCATAAACCTGTTAAAAGGGCAAAAGCCTATTAAATTTACATAAGAAAATTAACTTATTTGCAATTAATTATTTAATAAAAAATTCATTAATTACTTTGTAATTGAGGCTGCCTCAGAGCAGAATTTTTACGATATTTAAACTTTGAATTTCTAAGTTCCCCTGCTGCTATATGTATTTAATATTCGATACCGAGACTACCGGTTTACCCCACAATTATAACGCACCTGTTGATGACCTGGATAACTGGCCAAGGATCGTTCAACTGGCATGGCAGCTGCATGATGAAAAGGGTAAGCTCCTGTCCCATAAAAGCTATATTGTTAAGCCAGAAGGGTTTACTATTCCTTATAATTCTGAAAAAGTCCATGGAATTTCTACCGAGCGGGCACTGAAAGATGGTCATGATCTCTCTAATGTGCTGGATGATTTTTTAAATGACCTCGAAAAGGCAGAGGTGATCGTTGGCCATAATATCGGCTTTGACAATAAAATAGTAGGTTCTGAGCTTGTCAGGACAGAGCAGCGGGATAAGCTTTCATTACTTGAAAAAGAAATTGTAGATACTTCAGAAGTTTCTGTAGAATATTGCCAGCTAAAAGGTGGGATTGGCGGAAAGTTAAAGAACCCAAAGCTTATCGAGCTTTATGAAAAACTGTTCGGCACCCCGTTTGATGATGCCCATGATGCCGCATATGATGTAGCAGCTACTGCAAAATGTTTTTTTGGACTTTTAAAGGAGAGAGTTGTAGATCCATATAACGGGACGGATTTAGCTGAGATAACCTATGAAGCACCTAAACTTGATGAGGCTAACTTTGCCAAAAAAGGCAAGAAGAAAGAGATCAGGATGGGTGGCGATAAAGCTGCCGCCCGGGAAATTGCGGCACCATTTTGTCATTTACATGTTCATTCCCAATATTCGGTTCTACAGGCAGTTCCAAATGTAAAGAAGCTGGTAGCAAAAGCAAAGGCAGATAATATGCCTGCACTTGGCCTTACCGATCTGGGTAATATGTTTGGAGCTTTCAAATTTGTGAAGGAGGCTTTAGCCAATAATATTAAACCAATAGTAGGTTGTGAATTTTTTGTAGCTGAGGAAAGAAAAAAGCTGAAGTTTACAAAGGATAATCCTGATAAACGCTTTAATCAGGTTTTAATAGCCAAAAACAAGGAAGGCTATCACAACCTGGCCAAGCTAAGCTCACTGGCATATATAGAAGGTTTATATGGTATTTATCCTCGTATTGATAAGGAGCTGATCAGAGAGTATTCGTCTAATCTTATTGCCACAACAAGTGGGCTATCAGGAGAAGTGCCTAATCTTATCCTTAATGTTGGAGAGCATCAGGCGGAAGAAGCATTCCAGTGGTACCTCGACGTATTTAAGGATGATTTTTATATTGAGCTTCTTCGGCATGGGCTGGAAGAAGAGCAGCGTGTGAATGAAGTATTGCTGCAATTTGCTGAAAAGTATCATGTAAAAGTAATTGCCGCCAATGATGTCTATTATCTCGATAAAATAGATGCAGAAGCACATGATGTACTGATGTGTGTAAAGGAGGGGGAATTAAAATCTACTCCTATTGGGCGCGGCAGGGGTTTCAGGTGGGGATTTCCTAATGATGAATTTTATTTTAAAACCCAGGACGAGATGAAAACCATCTTCAGTGATATCCCCGAAGCCATAGAAAACATTCAGGAGATCATTGATAAGGTAGAGAGTTATAAGCTTGATCGTGATGTGCTGCTCCCGGCATTTGATATACCGGCAGAATTTGAAACGGAATTTGATTTCCTGCGGCACCTGACATATGAAGGAGCCAAAGAGAGGTATGAAGAAATAACAGAGGAAATTCGCGAGCGGCTTGATTTTGAACTTGAAACAATCAAGAATACCGGATATCCAGGATATTTTCTCATTGTGCAGGATTTTACCAGAAAGGCACGTGAGATGGGAGTGGCCGTTGGGCCGGGAAGGGGCTCTGCGGCAGGCTCTGCAGTTGCTTACTGTATTGAGATCACAAATGTCGATCCGATAAAGTATGACCTTCTATTTGAGCGTTTCCTGAATCCTGATCGTGTATCACTTCCCGATATTGATATTGATTTTGATGATGAAGGCCGCGATAAAGTGATCAATTATGTGATCAATAAATACGGTAAAAACCAGGTGGCCCAGATCATCACCTATGGTACGATGGCTGCAAAATCTTCTATTCGTGATGCAGCAAGGGTGATGGAGCTTTCTCTGCCGGAGGCAAATGAGCTGGCTAAACTGATACCGGAGCGCCCCGGAACAACACTGGACAAAGCCTTTAAGGAAGTGCCGGATCTTTCTACTATAGCCAGTGGTGTCGATTTAAAAGCCAGAGTACTCAAGCAGGCAAAGGTGCTTGAGGGGTCGGTGAGGAATACCGGGACCCATGCCTGCGGGATTATCATTACTCCCGATGACCTGACAAAATTTATCCCCGTTTCTACTTCCAAAGATTCCGACATGCTTATCACGCAGTTTGATAACAGCGTAGTTGAAGATGCCGGTATGCTGAAGATGGATTTCCTGGGACTAAAAACCCTTAGTATTATCAAAACTGCTTTGGTTAATATTAAAAAGAGGCATGGAACAGAGATTGATATTGATGACATCCCACTTGATGATGAGAAAACGTATGAGCTTTATCAACAAGGATTGACAAACGGTACTTTCCAGTTTGAATCTCCCGGAATGCAGAAATATCTGCGCCAGCTAAAGCCTGATAAATTTGAGGACCTTATTGCTATGAACGCCCTTTACAGGCCTGGGCCAATGGAATATATTCCTGAATTTATTGCCCGTAAGCATGGCGAAAAGGAGGTGACCTATGATATACCGGCTATGGAGGAGTATCTGGCTGAGACCTATGGTATTACGGTTTACCAGGAGCAGGTGATGTTGCTGTCACAGAAATTGGCAGGATTTTCCAAAGGTGATGCTGATGTTTTACGAAAAGCTATGGGTAAAAAAATATTTGCCCTGCTGGAGAAGCTAAAACCAAAATTTATTGAAGGAGGAAAGGAAAGGGGACATGATCCGGAGATTTTAGGTAAAGTCTGGAAAGACTGGGAAGCTTTTGCCGCTTATGCCTTTAATAAATCTCACTCTACCTGCTACTCGCTTGTTGCTTATCAGACGGCTTACCTTAAAGCGCATTATCCTGCAGAATATATGTCTGCGGTGCTTACTCACAACCAGAGCCAGATTGATAAGGTGACCTTCTTTATGGAAGAATGCCGGAATTTAACAATAAAGGTATTAGGGCCACATGTTAATGAATCAGGTGTTCATTTTGAGGTAAATAAGGAAGGGGAGATCCGCTTTGGGCTTGGTGCCATAAAAGGTACAGGTGATGCTGCGGTCGAGGCAATTATTGAAGAGCGCCAGGAGAATGGTCCCTTTAAAGATATCTATGATTTTGCCGAGCGTGTGAATTTGAGGGTTGTAAATAAGAAGACTTTTGAATGCCTTGCCATGTCAGGGGCGTTTGATTGTTTTGAAGAATTCCACCGCCGTCAGTATCTTGAAGCAGTTGATGGCGATCATACCCTAACGGAAAAACTGATCCGATACTCAAATAAATTACTAGCTGAGGAGCAAAGCTCACAGGTGTCACTTTTCGGAGGGGAGACAGGGGTTTCTACACCTAAGCCAAAAATTGATCCTATAGAACCTTACACTGAAATTGAAAGGCTGAATATTGAAAAGGAGGTCGTAGGTCTTTATATATCCGGTCATCCTTTGGATGACTATAAGCTGGAGATAAAGAACTTATGCAATACAGAGCTTAACGAGCTTAATGATCTTGAAAAATTAAACGGCAGAGAGATAAGAGTAGCTGGAGTAGTTTCTTCTTTCGCTCATCGTACCACCAGGAATGGCAAGCCTTTTGGCACACTTTCCATGGAAGATTATACTGGTAATTTCACCTTCTTTTTATTTGGAGATGACTACCTGAAATTTAAAGAATATATGATGCAGGGATGGTTCTTATATATCTCAGCACGTGTAGAGCCAAAAAAATGGGGCGATGGAGGTTTAGACCTGAAAGTACAGAATATGGAGCTCTTGCATGATCTCCGGGATAAAAAGAGCAAAGGGATTCAACTTAATGTTTCTGTGGATGATCTGAATGAAATTCTTATTGGTAAACTTGAATCTTTATGCCAGGCCTATCCGGGAGAATGTTCATTGCAAATGATTATTTTTGATGAAAAGAATAAGATAAGTGTGGAAACAATGTCGAGAAAGTATAAAGTGAAGCCAAGTAATGAGCTTTTTAAAGAAATGGACCTACTGACAGAGATAGATTATAAGGTTTTAATGTAAGGGAACTGTCGGCCGCCCTACAATTAACAGTTAATAGTAAGCGGAACGAACATTTATTTTTATATTTGCGTTGTTTCCTTGAAATCAAAGAGTATTCAAACGAAGAATATTTTAAGAAGAATATTTAAATAATAATATAATGGCAAAAGCAATTGAAATTAATGATTCCAACTTCGAAGAGATTATAAATTCTGACAAACCTGTATTGGTTGATTTTTGGGCAGAATGGTGTGGTCCTTGCCGCATGATAGGTCCCGTAGTGGAAGAACTTGCTGGTGAATATGAAGGTAAAGCCGTAATTGGTAAAGTCAATGTAGATGAGAATCCTAATATATCAGCAAAATTTGGCATTAGAAGCATACCAACTCTACTTGTTTTCAAAGGTGGGGAAATCGTTGACAAGCAGGTAGGTGCAGTACCAAAAGGTGTTCTTTCTCAGAAGCTTGATGCTCAGATGGCATAATCATAAAAAATCTAAATTAAAAGCCTTCTCAATTTTTTGGGAAGGCTTTTTTAATGCCCGTTAATATTTGGGGCATGTTTCCTGTTATTATTTCTAATCAGTCTGGATATAATTTTATGTAGTGATCATAAAATTTATTAGTATTGTCTGCAAAGAAATAGACAAATGAAAAAGACCTGGATAATTGTAATAGTTTTAGTAGTATCAGTTTTTATCATTTACCGCATGTTCGCCGGTACTTATAATGACCTTGTGATACAGGAAGAAGAGGTAGAGCAGCGCTGGGCACAGGTAGAAAATCAATATCAGCGTCGGGCTGACCTGATCCCTAATCTTGTAAATACTGTAAAAGGCTATGCAGATTTTGAGCAGGAGACATTAACGGAAGTAATTGAAGCCCGGGCAAAGGCTACCGCCGTAAATGTAAATCCGGAAAATCTGGATCCGGCTGCAATTCAACGTTTTCAGGAGGCTCAGGAGGGTCTTTCTTCAGCGTTATCACGATTGATGGTAGTGGTAGAGCGTTACCCGGATCTAAAAGCAAGCCAGCAATTTCAGCAGTTACAGACACAGCTGGAGGGTACTGAAAACAGGATAGCCGTAGAAAGACGTAATTTTAATCAGGCTGTTCAGGGTTATAATTCTTACCTGAGGCAATTTCCTACTAATATGATTGCCGGAATGTATGGATTTGAAAGAAAGGGATATTTTGAGGCAACACAGGGCGCTGAACAAGTACCACAAGTTGAATTTTAAAAATTATGGATACACTACCCCCTTCAAAAGAAGATAGCAGGAAAATACTGGCCGCCATCGAACAAGCAGAGCTTGCTACATCCGGTGAGATTCGGGTTCATTTTGAAAATCACTGTAAAAAAGATGTCCTTGATCGAGCAGCGGAGGTATTTGCAAAACTACATATGCATGAGACTGATCTCAGGAATGGTGTCTTATTTTATATAGCAATTAAAGATCATAAATTCGCTATTCTTGGTGATAAAGGAATAAATAAGGTTGTGCCGGATACTTTTTGGGATGACATAAAAGAACACATGCAAATGAGGTTTAAAGAGCAGGAATTTACTGCAGGTATATGTGAAGGGATCAGAAAAGCTGGTCAGCAGCTAAAAACACACTTCCCCTATCAGACAGATGATAAAAATGAACTTTCAGATGATATTTCTTATGAAGATAACTAGCTTGTTTTTTATCCTTGCATTATCAATTGATTCCTTTGCACAGGATAATGATTTTCCACCTAAACCTGACCGCATGGTAAATGACTATGCGGATCTTTTAAATCCGCAGGAGGAACAGGCGCTGGAGCAGAAACTTCGTAGCTATGCCGATACAACAAGTACTCAAATAGCTATTGCTACTATAACTTCTTTAGGTCAATATGATGCTATGGATTATGCCATCAGGCTTGGTGAGCATTGGGGTGTGGGTGGCCAGGAGTATGATAATGGATTGCTAATACTTGTAGCCAAAGATGAAAGAAAAATTGCAATTGCAACAGGTTATGGCCTGGAAGGTGCAATACCTGATGCCGCAACTCTTCAAATTCGTGAGCAGTATATGAATCCTTATTTTAAAGAAGGTGATTTTTATGCAGGACTGGATCGCGGAACCGATGTGATAATTTCTCTGGCAGAAGGTGAATATACAGCCGAAAATATTCCAGGAGCAGCAAATGCACCAGTTGGAGCTGTCATATTTTTATTTTTTATAGGCTTTATGATCTTCATTTTTATTCTTGCTTCTAAAGTAAAGCGTGCCCGCAGTGGTTCTTACGGTCATCGTAATGTTGATTTCTGGACAGCCATAATGTTAGGCAGTATGCTTGGCGGTGGCGGAAGGTCATCAGGAAGCTCATGGTCGGATTTTAGTGGAGGAGGAGGGTCCTTTGGTGGAGGCGGCGGCTTTGGAGGATTTGGTGGTGGTAGTTTCGGCGGTGGCGGTTCTGCAGGAGGCTGGTAAACTGAGTTTATTATTTACTGTTCATATTATGAATGGAAGCCGAAAACAGTAAATCAATGCCCATGGATGGTTTTGACGTTGATCCGCTTAAGATATATCTTCGAAAAGGTGAAGGTGAAGCAATTGAATTTAAACAAACCTTAAACAGTGAATATAAAATTGCAAAAACCATTTGCGCTCTTGCTAATACAAAAGGGGGAGTAATATTAGTTGGGGTAAAGGATGATAAGAATATCTCTGGGGTTGACCCGGAAGAGGAGAAGCATATTTTGGTAAAAGCAGCAGGATTTTGCTGTGACCCACCCGTACCCCTTGAATATGAGGAGATTGATCAGTTTGACCCGGAGAGATTAGTCGAAAGGACCATATTAAAAGTAACTATAAAAGAAAGTACAGTGAAACCTCATTATGCCCTGACTCAGAAAGGTGATTGGGTAGCTTATATTCGTCAGAATGATAAAACACTAATTGCAGGTGATAAGACAATAAAGATATTAAGGTCAAATGAAACTCCTGCCAGTAAAAATCTTTCTAAAAATGAGAAAAGGCTAATAGATTATCTGGAGAAAAATGAGCGGATAACATTGAAAAAATATACTGATATTGTTAATATCTCATCACGCAGGGCACGGCGGGAATTAAATGTTGCACTGGATAAAGGTTTAATTCGTGTGCTGGAACATGAAAAAGAAGATTATTATGTTCTTTAACGCAAGTTATAATCACTAAAGAGCCGTTGCATATAGGCTTTGCCGATTTCAAGATCCCCATTGTTAACGTCTCCTTTTTTATAAGTATAGTTATTTTGGATCATATCATAAACTGCCTCACTTTGATCTCTTACTACTCCAAAACCATCTTTAAAAACATATACTGCAAAAGGATCATAATTGGCAGATAAAATATCTCTGCTAAAAATAAAAGCAGGGTCATAAACATCGAGCTGATTTAGGATAGTATTGGCTATATCCGTTTGACCAGCAACAGAATTAATAACAGTATCCTGAACAGCAAGTGCTCCTCCAAGCCACAACATAGGGATCTTAAATTTCTCTTTATGGCTATTATCCGGATGTCTATGGCCATGGTCTGCTGTAATTACAACTAAGGTGTTTTTCCACCATTCTTCCTGGCTGGCTTTGGAAATAAAATCTCCCAGGGCTTTGTCTGTATAATAAGCAGAGTTTAAAAATAAGCTGATTTCATCATCTCCTTTTATCACCGGGTCCATGGGAACATCAAAAGGTTCATGACTGCTTAATGTGAGCATTACATTAAAGAAAGGTGCTTTTGAAGAATTTATTTCTTCCTGAAATTTATCAAAAACATAATGATCATGAATTCCCCATTTGGACGTGTTTAATTCAGCAGGAAAATCATCTTCTGAAATAAGTTTATCAAATCCTGATTGGATGAGATATGATTTAAAGTTGGCAAAATCAAGATCTCCTCCATAAGTAAAAGAGGTATGATAGCCCATGGCTTTGAAGCTTTCCGCCAAAGAGGGAAGCTTTTGCGTTTTACGCGGATATTTAATTATGGATAGTTTCGTTTGTGCTGGATAGCCACTGATGATCGATACAATACCCTTATCTGTACGATCTCCCGAAGAATAGAAATTGGAAAATAATACGCCTTCTTTTGTCAGCCGATTGATATTAGGTGTGATATCGGGCAGTCCACCCAGTGGTTCAATGAATTTATAAGTGAAGCTTTCAAGAATGATAAAGATCACGTTTGGCTTATCCTGATTTACGATTTCAGTAGTTTTTTCAGGTTTTAAAAAAATCTCATCCGCCAGTGCATTTGTTTTTTGCCTGTCATAGAAATTTTCAGGATAACTAAGCTTTTTAAGGTTTTTAAGGTCATAGCCAATACTCCATAACACATTAATGGCTGAATGATTGGCATAATCATTTGTCTGATGAAAATACACCTTACTTATACGCATGGGGGAAATATCAAACGAACCACGGATGGGAATAATAAGAAGAGGGGTAAGGCAAAAAATTGCAGCGGAAGTTTTCCAGTTGGCATTTTTTGCAACTAACGTTCTTTTCCCTAAAAATCTATAATAAGTGTAAAAACTAAAGGTAATAAATGTCAAAAAGATCCCTATCAGAAACAACGTTGAGGAGAGGGAAATTGTCTGTACGGCTTCAGGGCTCATATACAGGAGTGGCGTTGAGTCCATTCTGAAGCCCCAGTGCCTGTAGAGCTCAAGATCGCTGACGATAATAATACTGCTCAAAAACAGCATGATAAAAGTGTAAGCAGTTAAAGCATAGTGCAGAATCTTCCCTTTGAAAATAAAGGAAGCTAAAATAGCCGGAATGATAACAAAATAACCCATCGTAGAAAGGTCGATATGTAAACCATGAAGGTTAACAAAAAGAAAGTCTGTCAACGAAAGTGTGGAACTGTATTCATAGTTGTAGGCTAAAAATAAAAGCCTGGCTATCAGGAAAAAAAGAATCCAGAAGAGGCAGTAGTTCAGTAAAAGAAGCAGCCTTTGGCGCATATCATTAAAAATTCTGTTCATTATTTAGCTCCAAACAACGATTTTAATCCTTTTCTAAAATGCAAAGTTGCCCATAAGAACATTATATCTCTTAAAAAGATTGCATCAATTTCATATTCTCCTGATATACTACGAATAAGGCATTTTTATTGTATCTATATTTTTAGAATTTACTCAAAATGTTTAAGAATATAATATATATAATTCTTTTAGCTACGTTTTTTAGCAGCTGTGACCTTATTGAATATCACCCAAACCAGGTTATTGTTGAGGATGACCTGAAGGACCTGAATGCGAAAAACATAAAATTAATTAAAGAAGAAGCTACCGGCGATACTGTACGATTTGCACTTTTCGGTGATACCCAACGGTTTTATGAAGAAACAAATGAATTTGTTCAGAAGGTAAACAGTATGCCTGAAATTGACTTTGCAGTCCTTGCCGGTGATATTACTGATTTCGGATTAAATACAGAGTATAAATGGATAAATGAGATTATTTCGGCGCTAAATATGCCTTATGTAACAGTAATTGGTAACCATGATCTGGTAGCCAACGGCCAAAAAATATATGAAAAAATGTATGGTCCATTAAATTTTTCTTTTGATTTACCAGGACATAAATTTATTGCTCTGAATACCAACAGCCGTGAATTTGGATTTAATGGCAGAGTGCCGGACCTTGATTGGTTGGAAAGGAAATTAGATAGTAATCCGGAAAACAAAAAGATCATTGTTGTCTCACATATCCCACCCTATAGTGTAGATTTTGATGAAAACCTGGAGGAGGATTATGCTTCAAAATTAGCTAGGAATGGTCATGTACTGGCTTCCCTTCATGCCCATGATCATTCTTATGAAAAAGGGGAATATTATGATGACGGCATTTATTATTTTATAACTACTACAGTGGGAAAGAAAAGCTTTGCTCTTATTACAGTTTATGGGGACAACCTGGATATTGAAAAGGTACCGTTTTAATGAAAAGGACAATTACCATATTTTTGATATTATTATTTGATCTTGCGGTGGTTGCACAGGAGAAAAATTCATTTTTCCGTCCTGATCATGCAAAAATTCAATTTGCCGGGAACATTGGATTTCTTTCAGCAGGTGTTGGATATGAAATCGCTCAAGAGAAGGGGGAAGTAGATCTGATGGTTGGCTATTTACCTGAAAGTATAGGAGGAGTTGATATTATAACAGCAAATTTAAAGGCTGGATATTATCCGTGGAAAATTAACTTTTCTGAAAATTATACTTATGAACCTGTTTATGGGGGAATATACTTAAGCTACTCTTTTGGCTCCGAATACTATTTAACCTTACCGGAGCATTACCCGGAGGGTTATTACTGGTGGCCTACTGCACTGCGGGGAGGATTGTATATTGGGGGAAGGCTTTCAAAAGATGTTGCTTTAGGAGAAATTGACCGGCTTGGGCTTTATTATGAACTTGGTACTTACGACCTGAAGCTGATAAGTGTACTGCAAAACCTCGAATATTTTTCTATTACGGATGCGCTTGATCTTGCCATAGGAGTAAGGGTAAAATTTTGAGGACCGCCCTGTAATTATTTAAGCTTTATCAATTTTAATTATAAATCATTAATAAATATAATATAATAGTGGTAGTAATTTAAAAGTTAAATTATATTGCGAATGTTTTGCGTCAACCTTAACTTACATGATAAAGAGATTTTTTGCAGGCATAACCTACCTGGCCGCCATTATCCTATTTATTCTAATTTTAACCTCTGCTCTTTCTTGTGCATCAGGTTATCATCCGATTCAACCTAAATCGGTAAGATATAATGAGGGAAAAACAAATACTGATAACATCGGATTTGAGTACCAGTATAATATGCTCCAGATTCGTGGGAATAAGAAGTATGCTAAAAAAGAGGAAAAGAAGGGCATTAATGTGGTAGCCCTGAAAATCACTAATTATTCTTCTAAGGAGCTTACCTATCCTGAGGATTTTGAAATAATGCTTAAAGAGAGGCCGGTACATCTGCTAAAACCGGAAGAAGTTAAAAAAGAACTAAAGCAAAATGTCCCTATTTATCTTCTTTATAGCCTTCTATGGGTAACTTATTCATCATGTGAAAATAACGACTGTAACGTAGTGCCAATACCGGTTGGAGCAGGAATTTCGTTAGGAAATATGTTAGTTGCAGGTTCGGCAAATAAAAATTTTGAGGAGGAAATAAAGGAATATGACCTGAACAATAAAAAAATACAACCAGGGGAGACGGTATATGGGCTGGCAGGTTTTTATTCTATGGGATACCAGCCGCTTTATTTAAAGGTAAAGAACAATAATGAATAATTAAGTGGCAATACAACATATGATTCTTCCTTTAGTAAAACATTTAAATACAATTTGTTATATTTTTTTTGTTCTAAAAAGAGAGAATTAATTTAATTATTTTCCAACTTTTCGAAGGCTTTTATAACTTTTACACTTTTATTAACTCTATAGCTTAAATTGAAATTAATAAGAAAATCAGCAAAAGCTGCATCTCCATGGCTACCGCTCTCTTTATCCAGGTAACTTTTGGTACGATTACGTTCAACTGCAATCGGTACAGTTAAATTTGCTAATATATTTTTATAGGAATAATTTAAACCTGGTTCTATTGAAACAGCATACCCTGGTCTTCTATATCCTTCACTGCTTCCGATGAGGTCAACTGAAGGTACTGCCTCCATCCGTGATCCCAAATAAATACTAAATCCTGTTTCTGGAATAATATAATTGGATCCTAGCCTAAAACCATATTGATCGGGAACTGAAAATTCATATCGGCCATTCCTGGTCAGGACACCATTGGTTGCCTGTGGATTTACGAGATAAAAAAAATTTCCTGTTAACATAAATTTCGATGATAGCATATGGAATCCTTGTAGTTCAAAGATATATCCAAATCCTCCGTCACCTGGTTGAATGGATTGATCTACTACAGCCTCTTTTTCTTCATTTTTATCTACACCCTGATTGTAAAATGTACTTGTTGCATTGTAATCACCTGTTGGTAACTTGATCCCGATCCCTAAATTGAAATTTCTTTTATGGCTTTTCTCCGGATCTAAAATCCAATAGCCGCCACTAAATCTGATATCAGCAAGACCTTTGGAGTAAGTTATATGTCTTTCCCCTAATCCATTAGGCGGATTTCCACCATGCTCATACATTGAAGAGCGGTTATGATAGACAAAAGGAATGATGGCTGAGACAAACAACCGATCTGTGAATGCATAGCTTACATTAAGATCTAAAAAATATGAATTATTGATTACTTCAGTCCCTTCTTCAATTCTATTCGGCTCTTCATGTCTTCCACGAAAGTGTCGGAATGACTGGAAATAACGAAAATTTGAGCCAATTAGCCAATCTCCCTGGTATAAATTGGCCCCTTGTCCAACCCCACAGCCTGAAAATCCTCTTATTGCAACACATCCCTGTCCATATAAATTAGATGCCGTAAAGAAGTTGATTGAGGTGATTAGAAGAATAATATATAACCTTTTCATACCTTGATATTATTATAATGACAATCAAGGTAGGTTAAATCTTTACTAAAAGAAAGCTGCGGTTTCAGATAATTTCATTTTACAACCATTTTTTCCTTCTAAAGAATAAAAGGGTAAGTGCTGAGGAGGTGATCATTAGAAGGATAGCAAAAGGATAACCCCAGGCCTCATCAAGCTCCGGCATGAATTCGAAATTCATACCATACATACTTGCAATTAGAGTGGGGGGCATAAAGATGACAGTCACAACAGTAAATATTTTTATCACCCGGTTTTGCTCCATATCAACAAGACCTAAGAACGTGTTCTGCAGGAATTCGAGACGTTCAAAATTAAAAGCGACATGGTCAAGTAGAGAATTCACATCCTGAAACATCACACGCATTTTTTCCAGGTCTTCTTTAGGATACATTTTACTTTTCAGGATTGAAGAAAGAATCCGCTGCTTCTCTACTATATTTTCCCTTAAGCTTATGGTTGTTTCCTGCAGGTTGGCGATATCAAGTAAAACCTTTCGGCTCAGGTCCTGGTCCTTTACCAGCTCTTTACTTATAGTAGTGATCTTATCTGTAATACTTTCAATTAGATCAGCATCAAAATCTATTCTGGATTCTAGGATATTCAAAAAAACATCATCACCATCTGCAGGTTTAGTGGTTTTAAAAGTCCTATAGGTATCTGTAAATGATTTATATTCCTCTGAACGCTGTGTAAAAAGGATTTTATTTTTTAGAATGAAAGAAACCGGCTCTTTGGTATAACTATGATCCTTCTGCTTAAGGAAGTTCATATTGATACCGATCTCCTCTTCCATCTCCAGATATTTGGAGCTGCTCTCAATTTCCTCACTTTCCTGCTGAGTGAATAGTTCAATATTGAATGTCTCTTCTATCAGCTTTCGCTCTTCATAAGAGGCATTTATCAGGTCTACCCAAATTATTTTAGTAATATCCGGAAATTCACTTCCTGATCTTTTTGTATGGATACCATTCTCAAGGGTTATATAATTGATCATTCCTTATATTTTGAAAAGATCTGCCAATATACACAGATGAAATGTTACTTTAAAAAAGTGGTTGTAGCGAGACGCTATGACTAGTGAAGTAGTGTTAAAAAAAAGCCCGGTTCTCGTTTGAACCGGGCTTTCCCGCACTTGAAACTAAAAAAGGAAAAAATTAACTACCACACATCTCGCAGTCATCCGGGTTATCCAGTGAGCAGGCGATCTGTGATTCTTTCATGGTTTTTTCGTCTTCCAATTTTTTGGCAGCATCTATCTGCGGTTGTTGAGCGGCAGCTTTATCCACAGTAAATTGAATTGCTGAAGTAGCCGCTTTCGAGCGTAAGTAATACATTCCTGTCTTAAGTCCCTGCTTCCATGCATAAAAATGCATAGATGTTAGCTTTCCAAAATTAGGGTCCTGAATGTGGATGTTCATACTCTGCGACTGGCATATATAAGCACCACGTTCAGCTGCCATATCAATAATTACCTTCTGGCTGATCTCCCAGACAGTTTTATACAGGTCTTTAATATGCTGAGGGATCTCAGGAATATTCTGTACCGAACCATTAGCTTCTATTAATCGGTTCTTCATGCTCTCATTCCAGATGCCCAGCTTGATCAGGTCTTTCATAAGGTGCTTATTCACCACTATAAATTCCCCTGAAAGTGTTCTTCTGGTGTAGATATTTGAAGTATAAGGCTCAAAGCACTCATTGTTTCCAAGGATCTGAGAAGTACTTGCCGTTGGCATTGGCGCTACCAGTAATGAATTGCGCACGCCGTTTTTCTTCACTTCCCTTTTTAATGAATTCCAATCCCAACGATCAGTAGGTGTAACTCCCCACATATCGAACTGGAAAATACCTTTGGATACAGGAGATCCCTTATAAGTTTCATAAGCACCATGCTCTTTGGCCAGCTCCATAGAAGCTGTCATAGCACCAAAATAGATAGTTTCAAAGATCTCACGGTTTAATGCTCTGGCCTCATCCGAATCAAATGCCATTCTAAGCAGAATAAAAGCATCAGCAAGACCTTGTACGCCAATACCAATCGGACGGTGGCGCATGTTCGAATTCCTTGCTTCCTCTACAGGATAATAATTGATGTCAATTACCTTGTTAAGGTTTTTTGTAACTACTTTGGTGATCTCATAAAGCTTATCGTGATCAAATTTGCCGTCCTCCGTAACAAACATTGGAAGGGCAAGAGATGCAAGGTTACAAACTGCCACCTCATCAGGCGAAGTATACTCCATTATCTCAGTACAAAGGTTACTTGACTTTATAGTACCAAGATTCTTTTGATTTGACTTCTTATTGGCGGCATCTTTATAAAGCATATAAGGAGTACCTGTCTCAATTTGAGATTCCAGGATCTCAAACCAAAGGTCCTGTGCTTTTACCTGCTTGCGGAATTTACCCTCATTTTCATATTTTGTATAAAGCTTTTCAAAGTCATCTCCATAAGCATCTGCAAGTCCAGGGCACTCATTGGGGCAGAATAAAGACCACATGCTGTTCTCATGAACGCGCTTCATAAATAAATCTGGCATCCACATCGCATAGAAAAGATCCCGTGCCCTAAGTTCTTCTTTACCATGGTTTTTCTTTAGGTCTAGGAACTGGAATATATCAGCATGCCACGGCTCAAGATAAATAGCGAAACTACCTTTACGTTTTCCTCCGCCCTGATCTACATACCGTGCTGTCATATCAAAATTACGCAGCATAGGCACAATACCATTGGAGACTCCTCCCGTACCTTTGATATAGGATCCCGTGGCGCGTACATTATGGATACTTAAACCTATCCCCCCTGCTGATTGAGAGATCTTTGCCGTTTGCTTAAGGGTGTCATAAATACCATCAATACTATCATCCTTCATGGTTAAAAGGAAACAGCTTGAAAGCTGAGGTTTTGGTGTTCCTGCATTGAAAAGAGTAGGGGTGGCATGTGTGAACCACTTGTCAGATAGCAGGTTGTAAGTTTCAATGGCTGCATTAATATCTTCCATATGAATACCTACAGCTACACGCATCAGCATATGCTGCGGACGCTCAATGATTTTGTTCTCTACCTTCATCAGGTATGAACGCTCAAGAGTTTTAAAACCAAAATAGTCGTAATTGAAATCCCGATCATAAATGATGGTGGAGTCAAGCTGGGCAGCATGTGCCTTTACAACTTTATAAAACTCTTTTGATATTAAAGGAGCATTTTCTCCGGTTCTTGGATCTACATAAGTATACAACCTTTTCATCGTGTTGCTGAAAGATTTGCTTGTTACTTTATGAAGATTTGAAATCGCTATTCTGGCAGCCAGCTTGGCGAAATCAGGATGTTTTACTGTTAAGCTTGCTGCTGTTTCAGCAGCAAGATTGTCAAGTTCGACTGTGGTAACCCCGTCATAAATTCCATTGATCACCTTTTTGGCAATCTCCACAGGTTGAACATAATTTTCATCCAGTCCGTAGCATAATTTTTCTATGCGGGCTGTTATCTTATCAAATTTTACCGACTCGCGTCGGCCGTCTCTTTTTATTACTAGCATAGCTCAGCAGGGGTTTAGGATTAAAAGTCTTCGTCTAAAGAAAATTTTGGCTTGTCATTATCTGTGTCTTTTTTCATGACACCGGCTTTCTGGTAATCACCCACTCGTTTCTCAAAGAAATTAGTCTTTCCTTGCAGACTGATCATCTCCATGAAATCAAAAGGATTGGTTGAATGGTAGATTTTCTGTCCAGTCAATTCATTGAGGAGACGATCAGCTACAAATTCAATATACTGGCACATCAGGTCTGAATTCATACCTATAAGCTTTACAGGTAAGGCGTCAGTTACAAATTCTTTCTCTATTTCAACAGCATCTTTAATAATACCAATGATAGTTTCATTAGGCATTTTATTCACCACATGCTCGTTATAGATGTGACAGGCAAAATCACAATGCAAACCTTCATCACGTGATATCAATTCATTTGAAAATGATAATCCAGGCATAAGTCCGCGCTTTTTCAACCAGAAGATAGAGCAGAAACTACCTGAAAAGAAAATACCTTCCACTGCAGCGAAAGCAATTAATCTTTCCTGAAAACTTCCTTCGTCGATCCAGCGTAATGCCCAATCCGCTTTTTTCTTTACACAATCCATTGTTTCTATGGCATGGAAAAGCTTATCTTTTTCTGCATTATCCTTCACATACGTATCAATAAGCAGGGAGTAAGTTTCGGAATGGATGTTTTCCATGGCAATCTGGAAGCCATAGAAAAATTTGGCTTCTGTGTACTGTACTTCCGATACAAAATTCTCAGCAAGGTTTTCATTTACGATACCATCACTTGCGGCAAAAAAGGCAAGGACATGAGAAATAAAATGGCGCTCACCGTCATTAAGGTTTTCCCAGTCTTTAAGGTCCTGGCTAAGGTCAATCTCTTCCGCAGTCCAGATACTTGCTTCAGCCTTTTTATAATACTCCCATATATCATTATGCTCAATTGGGAATAATACGAAGCGATCCTTGTTCTCCTTCAGTATTGGCTCGTCTAGTTCTGTATTGGTTGTAGTACTCATGGGCAAAAAAATTATCGATTCAATAAACTAACATCCTGTTTATAATACTGGCCAAATCACCAGCCTATACAAATATTGATAATGCTAAGGTAATATCAAAGGGGTAGAATTTATGCTACACCTATATATAGAAAAGAGTGTTAATAGACAGAAAAACAGGTAGTTACAATGTACTTATGCAACCATCCCTTGCAGGTAGAATTTAAGCAGGTAATGAAAAAAAAAATTGAAAAAGTTTTCCACATTTTAGTGAGCTATAATCACATGTCAGATGTGGATATTTATTTTATCAGCTGGCGGATTTCGGAAGGTAAAAATTTATCCTTTGGCTTTTCTCCTTCAAACCATTCTGCGGGCCCATAGTAAGTGATCTGAGTAGCAGGATGTTGAAACTTTTTATACTCTCCGGTTTTTACCCTGTTTGATAGTACGGCAGAGATCGAGCTGCGTACTTTATCCCTTTCCTGCTCCTGTTCCTTATTTAAAATAAGCTCTACGATTTCATTTGTTGTAAAAAGAAGGCCCTTCTTGTCGGCAAAATAAGAAACCTTCTGTGTCCAGGGCCATTCTTTAATGTAGCCCTTTGTTTCCCACTTTACGGGGCTGTGAAGAGGGTATTCATTGAAGATGGACATGCTGGTAAGGGATTTAATATGGTTATTGATGTTTTCGATCTCATTTTCAAACTCATCAATTTTTATCTCCAGCTGCTTTTTCTTTTCATTCAGTGCCTTTAGATAAAGGTCAAGGTATTTTTCAGGGACAGAGATATTTTTAGCCATAGATCAATCTTAACAGTTAAGTCCTCAAATCACATAAATTAGGAGCTGAGTTTATGCTCTTCTGTGCAAAATTACGTTAAAAAATATCAAGCAAGCAAGTCAAGCAGATAAAAGTAAGCAGCTCAAGCGGTATTTAATACGCACCATGGTATTTTCTGCTGATCCATTCGGTAGAAATGAGTATTAGAAGCAGTATGGCAATCCATTCAACGTTGATAAGTGGCAGATAATCTTCGGCACTTTGTATCCTGTCTTTATAATCCTGGCCTTCAAGTTGAGAAATAAGCTGGTCAGTATTATCTATAATATAAAAATCTCCCCCTGATTTAGAGCTCAACTCCCTTAGTAAATTATAATCGGCAGTTAGCCTTACATCTTCAATATCTATAACATTTACGGCAAATTCACCCGAAGCTTCCATTGTAGTAGTATTATAGGTAGTTTGAGCACGATACTTATAAATGCCCGGTTGTAATCCCCTTATTGAGTAGCGGGTATTGTTTTCAGAAGTTACAAATTGATAATTCCTTTTTTCCCCATCAGGGGTTGTTAGCGTTATCTGAATGCTTTGCCCGTATACCTGCTCATATATTTCATTATATACTTCGGTTTCAAATACTGCCGGCTCTCCTTCATTAAATTCATTTTTAACCGGATAAAATCGAAATAGCCTCTTATCTTCTTTTGTAGAAAGATATTGAACGGTTTTTAAGATCAGTTCATTAAATCGTTCATGAGATTGATGTTTATTATATTCATAAAGCTTCCAGCGCCATAAGCCATCCCCTAAGAAAACTCCTGATCGAAGATCATCAGTGCTCTGAGTTATAAAAAGTGGTTTTGTTGTCTGTACCCTCCCCACCTGCTGATAAAGAAATACTCTTGCCGCACCGGATAATTCAACATTACCAAAGGGAACAACCACGGGAGGTAGCTCATTGAAAATGCCTTTTAGTTCTTCACTTAGATTAAAAGCATTAAAACCTGAATTAAAATATGCTGTAACCTGATCCATTTGATTGCCAACCCTGGAAAACTGCAGAATATCATTTTGCTGATTAAATATTTGAAGGTCAGCAGCTGTACCGGTTATCCACCATTTAGCTGTTTGTCCGGTGCTGAATTTTTTATAGACAGGGTCATTGAGTAAGGTCCTGTGGGGAAGCTGATGAAGGATTACCAGGTCATACGGCTGGTTAATAACTTCTGAACTGCTTTTTTTATTGAGTACAGGAATATACTGTATCAACTCATAATTTTCATTCACGGTTATAGCTCCTTCAATAGCTTTTATATCCGGATGAGGGAAAGGGGCGATTAGCAAAATTTTCTTTTTTCCTTCAACTACATCAATAAAGGCTGATTTGTAATTATTGGAAGTGTTTTTTTCTTCAGCAGTTGATGATACGGCTACATCATACCGCTGCATCCCTTGTTCTTTAGCATCAATGAGAAAAATTTCTGTGGACATCCCCTCTTCATTCGGAGCGGATACTGTTTTTTCTGCTATCTTCTTCTTTTTATGATAAATTGTTGCCGTTATACTTTTACCTTCAAATTCATCATAGGCAATTTCTACCTGGAGAGGGATCTTGTTTCCCTGGTAAGAAAGCTTATTATATCGGAGCTGGTGAATTCCAATATCCGTGTAATGCGTAGTATCACCGACACCAAGTGTATAAACAGGATAGGTATAGTTGCTATAAACCGGATTAAGCCCCTGGTTGTAAATCCCATCACTGATCAATACTACGGAAGCAAGATTCCGGTTTTCATAGTCATTATTGATCCTGGAAAATAAATTATTTAAATCAGTTGTCAGGGGAGAAAAATTAATATTCTCAAGCTCCTGGTAATCTTCATTAAGTGTTTTTATTTCTACTTTATAATCATCCCCGAGTGATTCCTTGAGCTCAATAAGCTTATTTATAATAGCAGCAGAATCTGATGCCTGTGTGATAGAGGTGGAATTATCAATTGCAAGAACTACCAGAGGCTGTTCATAATAATTTATAATTTGTTTTATAATGGGGGATAAAAGGAGCAAAAGCAGTATGAGAAGGGTAGAGAACCTTAGTATACCCAATGTTTTTTTAACATTAAGATCAAATGTTGAAGCTTTCCTGTAAAGAAGATAGGCAAAAAAGGCTGCTATAAATACAGCAGGGATTATCCAAAAGGCAGAATATTCAAAAAAAATGTTGAGGCGGTTCATAAGCTTCAATTATAAAGCTAATCAGTGAATTATGTTAGATAAAAACGAAAAATCCGGACATTATTGTTGGAATTGCTAATGACTGGTAGCGTTTATACCCAGATGGTTTTAACGGAATACTGCTAATACTGTTATTTATTAGGTAATGAATATTTAAATCACAAATTAAAATGAGCATTTCAAAAGGGGATAATGTAAAATGGAAATGGGGACAGGGCTATGGCGAAGGTGAAGTGGAGAAAACATATAATGAGTCAGTGACACGTAAAATTAAAGGAGCCGAAATAACACGTCATGGTTCAGATGATGACAAAGCATTATATATAAAGCAGGATAATGGAGATCGTGTTCTTAAATTAGAAAGGGAGGTACAAAAGGCATGAATATGGATAGAGAAGAGCAAAATTTATTTTATTTGGACTTCCAGCTCTTTTATAAAAGCTTTATAATATCCGGCAGTTAAATATAAATTTTGAATTAAACGCCACCAAAAACCACTTCCTTTTCAGGGTCATTTTTTAAGGATTTTGCACAAAATGGATTAAGGTGTTCTTTTGGCAAAATAACATCCTGATTATTTTCCTCATGTAGGAATATAGCAGGCAGGGACATATCTACCCGTACCTCAGTATCAGGATAAAATTGAGTGATTTTGTTATAAAGAATATTTGAGTAGTGATGAATTGTGATAACCAGGAACAACAACAGAATTGCACTCACCAGTTTAGAATAATCTTTCATAGTTCACCTCCTTTTATAGTAGTACTATCAAAAGCTCCGGAGGTTACAAAATTTTTATAAAGGGAGGAAAATTACTTTTTAAGGAATTTTACGGTTTTGGTAAACTGTGTTTCTTTATTCTCTATAACCAACAGATAGTATCCGGCAGGAAGATTCTCAACCTCTATTGAGAATTTTCTCTCCTCTTGTTTACTAACCGTCAGATCCAGCTTGTTTCCTATTATATTGTATACGTGGATATTTTCAGAGGTGATATTTTTATCAGGAACTTTTACATATAAAGTAGTGGTCGCCGGATTAGGATAGAAAGAGATTTTTTCTTTCTCAGGCTCAGTGGTAAACTGACCAAAAGCAGGGCCTGAAAGAAAAAATAATAATATGATAAAATATACTACTCTCATTATCGTTATACTAACAAAAAATAAGCCAGAAAAGATCTATTGTCCTACGGCTTGTTTAATTAATGGTAATAAACCATTCATGATCATGCTTACCGCAATGGCTAATACTATAAAGCCAATCATTCGTGATAAGGCTGCCATACCACCTTTTCCCAGCAGACGTTGTATCTTTTGAGAATAAGCGAGGATAATATACGTCAAAATCGCAAGAAGTACAACAGATAATACCGTATAAATATATTCCATTGTAGCATTTGCTCTGTCAAATATACCAATAATTACGGCAATTGCACCAGGCCCTGATAAAATTGGCATTGCCATCGGTGTAAAAGATACATCATCCTTCTCCATTCCTTCCTGCTTTACTTCTTTGGCAATGGGCTTTCCTTTATGAGACCCGGGCGTTACCAGCTGGAATGCTGTAAGGGCTATCAAAATACCACCCGCAATCCTGATATCTTCTATTCGAATACCAAAAAAGTTAAGGATCAGTGTGCCTGCGAAGAAAAACACCAATAGGATAATAATCATATATGTGCAGGATTTTAACGCAACCTTCCGACGGGCAGCATTATCCACCTCACTTGTGAGGGCAAGAAAGATTGGGATTGCACCAAAAGGGTTTACAACTGAGAAAAGGGCCATGAAAATGGCAAGAAAGCTACTGATCATTGTGCAAAAGTAATAGTAATGATTATTCTTCGGGGAGATTAGGTGAATAATTTTTGGATTAGAATTTTAGGAAGGTAAAGTCGGCAGTAGGCAATCGGCAGTAAGCAAAGTTGCAGACTGCTTACTGCCCATTGTCGTCTTCACTACAGCATACCCTGCAGATGATGATAGGCTTCTGGAATAAAATCTATAACATCGGATGCTATTAAAGAATCCATTCCAACCTGCTCCGCTGCCTTATCTCCTGCAAGACCATGAAGCCATACGCCAAGCATAATCGCTTCTTGCGGTTGATATTGTGCCATTAAAGTGGTTAATATTCCTGTAAGCACATCTCCTGTACCCCCTGTTGCCATCCCAGGGTTTCCTGTCATATTAAAAAACACCTTACCCTCAGGTGTGGCAATGGCGGTATGGTATCCTTTTAATAAAACATAGACTTTATGATCCGCTGCAAATGACTTTAATTTCTCCAGCCGCTCAAAATGATCCTTTGTTTCACCGGCAATACGTTCAAACTCTTTAGGATGTGGTGTCAGGATAGAGTTCTCTTTTACCATATCCATGAGGTGATGGTTTTTAGCTATTAAATTAAGCCCATCCGCATCTATGACCGCAGGTTTTTTCCATAAGCCTAAGAGCTCTGCATATGCATTGAGGGTTAATTCATGGGTGCCAAGGCCCGGGCCAATTCCAATAACATCATATTTTTCCAGGTCAGGCTGGGAGCTAAAATGCTTTTCGTCCTCATCAGGTGAGACCATAGCTTCCGGTGCAGCAATTTGCAGGATATTATATCCGCAGCGTGGAGCATGAATGGTCAGTAATCCGGCTCCTGTCCTTAATGCAGCCTGAGCGGCTAAAACAGCGGCTCCCATTTTTCCGAAGCTTCCCGCCACGAGCAGGCATCGCCCATAATTACCTTTATGTGTGAATTTTTTACGGCTTCTGTAGAATGAAGTGATTTCTACTTCCTCCATCGTTTGATAGTCACTGCTGAGGCCATCAATGAAAGCCTTATCTAATCCTATATCTACCAGATGCCATTCTCCGACATACTTATGGTTTTCAGGCATAAAGAAAGCGAGCTTTGGTACCTGAAAACTTATGGTGTAATCAGCCTCTACAACTGTACTTCCCCTTGAGCTTTTATCCGCAAAAAGACCTGAAGCTATATCAATAGCTACTTTTAAAGCAGGGGATGCATTGATCTGGTGTATAACCTTCTGGAATATTCCATGGTCAACAGGCCGGTCAAGACCTGAGCCAAAAAGGCCGTCAATTATGATATCGTAGTTGAAATCCAGGAGATCACTTTCCTCTTTTATATACTTAATAGCCGTTAGGTTCTTTAGCCGTTCTTCGTTGGTTGCAAAATCTTCTGAAGTTTTTTCTTTGGGCTTAACAGCAAATACCTCTACATTATAATCCTGCTCCAGCAGCATTCTTCCAATGGCCAGCCCATCACCTCCGTTATTTCCAATGCCACAGACAATAGCTACTGAATAATCTTTCGAAAATGTATCCGTAAACCATTCCGTAAATGCCAAGGAAGCATTTTCCATTAATTTAATAGAGGGTATAGGTTTGTTTTTAATGGTGTGCTGATCAGCTTCTCGTATTTGTTGTGCAGATAGGATTTTCATAGTATTTATAACAGCATGATTATAGGTAAGTTACTGATATTTCAGAAAAATAGGTGAGTAAAAAAGTGTTTAAAAGAACGATCGATTGAAAATGATGAATGAGAATCAGGAAGTGGCTGCTGTAGGATAATAAGAAAGTGAGCTGGTGTCACCTTCTAAATTCTGTTTACGAAAAACAGCAGGGGTGATATTATGTATTTTTTTAAAATTATTTATAAAAGAGACTTTATTTGAAAAACCTGAATCAAGTGCTACAGAATACAATTTGTCATTTGTGGTTTTTAGCAGATATTCCGCATGCCTGATCCGGTATTCATTGATAAAGTCATTAAAGGAGATATTGTAATTATCATTTAAAACTTTTGATAAAACATGTCGTGGCTGATTAACAAGTTCTGCCAGGTCATTGAGCTTAAATGAAGGGTTTAAATAATATTTATCTTTTGCTAAAACTGCTTTGACTTCTTCTATGATCTTATCCCCTTTTTCAATTTCTACCTGATTTACAGGTTGGCTAAAAAGATTCTTAACAAGAAAAGATTTATAGCTTGTTTTGTAAACCATAAATATCATTAATGCACAGATAATATAATCAATATAACCTGATAAAAGGGTTAATGAATTTGTCTGCAGCATAATCAAATAAAGGAATATACCTGCAGCATATCCCAGTAATCCAAATTTTTGTTCAACCGGCACCGGATTTGACCGGTCGTGCTGTTCAATTAAAATAATATATATGCTGATCTGGATAATATTTAAAGTAGTCCATACGAAATATACATGCGGCGCTATTTCTGTATACCAGGCCCAGGAAATGCCCAGATAAAAATCAAGATATATTGGAGTAAGGAAGATTATGGGTAATAAAGCTGGTAAAGCATGAGGCCAGAAAGCAGAGTTCTTTTCAGTAATATAAAAATATAATGCAGGTGCCAGAATAAAAGCAAGCGGTTCACCGAAATTGACAAAGGGCAGGGGGCTACCAATCATATTATTTATCCAGAAGGTAGTCCAGTAGAGAATGATGAGGGAAAAGGATAATAAGTAGAGCGAAAAGTATTTTATTTCGGGTTTAGGATTTCTGTATTTATAATAAAGCACTGAGGAAATAAAAATCCCCTGTCCTGCTGCCATTATAAAAATAATATATATTAATAGTTCGGGTATCATATTAACATTCACTCATTACATAAATATACTCATTAATTAAAGTTTATTTTTTAAATAAGAAATTTGAAAGTAAAAAATTGCAATTGTTTACCTCTTATTAAACGTATAATAAGCTCTTCAAAAACCTGATCCTATTAAAATAGGTACTTCTAAAACTTACCTTTAACCAGCCTCAGCAGCATCCTATGCGTGGATATTTGTGTATAAACCTGCGCACTACATGGCTATTATTTCCTCATTTTATTTATGCTGTAGCTTTAAAATCAAAAATAGCGGCTATTTATTTATTGGAATGATCAATGTACTATAGTAGACAGCGTATTTAAACTAAATGAAATGATAGAGAAATGGAACCTGAAAATAAAGATATATCAAAATTGATTTTACTTATAAAAGAGGCATCTAAAACATATCAGAAGGTAGCTGTGGAATATGCAGATGATCACCTGCAGCATTTTTTTAAGGACCTTTCAGAAAAGCATGAAGGGTTTATAGAGAAAGCCGGCAAAAATTATAACATTACTCAAGAGCTACCGGTAAAAAACCAGCTTAAGGAAGAACCGATTTTTAATAAAGATTCAGCAATAGATCAGCTGGTGCTTTGTAAAGAAATGGAAAAAGCAATACTAAACCAGGCACGAGAGGCAGTGCATAATAATGGTTTTAATGGCGAACAAAAACTACTGTTATGCAAGCAACTGACTTTCTCGGAAAACGCTTTATTTAAAGCAGATCAAATGCTGGAGATCTATGAATGATCAGTAGCTAACAAAAGGCATTTGATGAGCAAACTGATCATCTTCAACCTGCTTCAAAATAAAATCTGCCAGGTCGGCGCGGCCTATTTTAGTGCTTGCGTTAACACCCACCCATCCCACACGATATTCTCCTTTTTTAGGTTCGTCTGTTAACCGGGGACCTCTAACTATTATCCAGTTCACGCCACTTTTCTTTAATTCTTCTGCATGCTGAACCGCATCATTTAATATCTTTTTAGATGTTGCGAAAACCAATTTAATCTAAAGAGGACAGTATTTGCAAATACTTTAAATAATAAAAACCGATCGATTTGAACGGCTTTTTCATTCTGCTAATTAAGCATGATTGAAATAATAAAATTGAGAGTTCCTGTATTATCTTTCATTCTACAGTAGACATTCATCATGCTGAGTAGTACTTTGCAGCTCTGTTAAATTATCTTAGCTGATTAGTAACGAACGAGCAGCAGCCCTGTTTTTATATCAAAGAAAGGGAGAAAGAGTGCAATGTTAGGATCTATAGAACAACTTATTAACAAAAATAAATAGCATGTGCTACGATGTTGCTTACTTAACAAAACGGCAGGAAGATTATGCGAAACGCTATGGTAAGGCTGAAGATGTAGCGGAAATAAAAAAACGGCTTCCACCGGTTTATCATGCCAATGGCTTTGATCATGGGGAAATGCCAGTGATCACAAATACAAATCCTGACCACATACAGCTTTTTACATGGGGACTTATTCCTTTTTGGGTAAAGAACCCTGAGCAGGCCACAAAAATCAGCAATGTCACGTTAAATGCCCGGGGTGAGGAGCTATGGGAAAAACCTGCATTTAAGAATTCTATTGAAAATCGACGATGCCTGGTGATTGTAGATGGTTTTTATGAACATCACTGGAAAGGAGATAAATCTTATCCTTTCTTCATAAAAATGAAAGATGACCGTCCTTTCTCTTTAGGTGGCATCTGGTCGAAATGGAAATACCAGGATATTGAACGGAATACCTTTTCCATAATTACTACTTCCGCCAATCTAATGATGGCTGAGATCCACAATAAGCCAAAAGCAAGTGAAGGTTCCCGTATGCCGTTCATTGTACCCGAGGACAAAGAACATCTCTGGCTCGGGGATACAGGTAGAGCAGAGCTTGAATCAATAATAAAGCCATTTGATCAAAAGAAATTAGAGGCTTATACGGTAGGAAGATTGAGGGGGAAAGCCTATGCCGGTAATGTTCCTGATATAATCCAGCCGGTGAGATATGAGGAGATAGAGTAAGAAGGGAATTAGGAGAAGGAAGCAGAAAGAAGTCGGTCTGCACCACTGGACGTCGTGTGCCAGTGTGAAGTCGTATGACAGATGAGCGGTAAAATATAAGGCTGCTGACTCACTTCAATACCCAGGCTCTTCTGCTGCAGCTTTTACCTGTTCCTATTACGTTTCAGGTCCCTTAAAAATCTTGCCCAGTTAAATGGGTTCAGAAGCGGGTTTGGAGGTGGTCCAAATTTATTTTGCTCATGCTGACGTTGGGCATCCATAATAAACCGGAAATTTCCGTATCCATCCATAGGAGTTGTCCGCATCATAAGGTCCAGGAGCTCCTGATTTAAATTGTCATTACTAATCCCCTTTTCCTCCAGTGGAAGGTTTAAAGCGAGAATAGCTTCTTTCAACACCTCTTCGGTAGGAAAAGGCATAATAGTGATATCATCAAGATAAGTTGTGTCAGTAACAAGATCAATAACCAAAGTGAGGTTATCTTCATATGTTTTGGGCACTATGTATGACTGCCTTTCATAACCGACTGAGCTAAAAACCACACTATCCCCAATAAGCACGGGCATAGAAAAATACCCAACTCTGTTTGTGGTAGTGCCTCGTCCTGCTTTTGGGACATAAACGTGTACCCCGGGAAGGCCAGTAACTGAATCTTCTCCTAAAATAATACCTGATAATTGTATAACGTGTTTCTTACCCTGTGCCTGACTTTCAATTATCCCTACACTTGCTAATAAACCCACTAATACTACCGCCCGAAGCCAATATTTCATTTATGTGATATTAAAACAACAATTCAATTAAGAAATCAACGTAAAAATATAGTATTTTGGTTGATTATATAGCTTAAACAAAATTTGTGCAAAAAAATGCGATTAAAAAAATTTTCTTTACCAATAGGTGCACAAGTTTTTAAAGCCTGCTCTGACGAAGCAAGGATACGAATACTAAACCTTATATTCAAAAATGGTGAAATGTGCATTTCTGACCTTGAGCGGATTTTGGATTTCACACAGGCTAAAACGAGCAGGCATGTGATCTATTTAAAAAATAGCGGCATTTTAAGCAGTAAAAAATTCGAAAAGTGGATGCTTTATTACGTAAAGGAAGAAATGATGGAGATCACCGGCAGGTTACTTGACTTTGTTGAAAAAGATATGACGCTCCGTACCGATATCGAGAATTATAATACTATGTCGAGCAACCGGGCCCTTGAAATAGATCGGATAAATTCCAGGAAAAAGTATATTTCCTGATTACAAACTATATAATAAAAAAGCCACCGATAATATTCAGTGGCTTTCAAAAACTTTAGAATTAATAATTTAATATTTTTCTATTTCAGAAAAGAAGAAATTACCTTCTATTTGTGCGTTTTCATCTGAATCCGAACCATGAATGGCATTAGCTTCGATAGATGTTGCAAATAATTTTCTTATTGTCCCCTCGTCTGCTTTTGTTGGATCTGTAGCACCAATCAGTTTTCTGAAATCTTCGACAGCATTGTCTTTTTCCAGTATCATAGGAATTATAGATCCGGAAGACATATAATTAGTCAGATCTGCATAAAAAGGCCTTTCCTTATGTACAGCATAAAATTCTCCAGCCCGCTCCGGAGACATAAAGGTTTTTTTCATTGCTACAACACGAAAACCTGCTTCTTCGATCATTTTTATTATAGCACCTGAATTACCGGCTGATACAGCATCAGGTTTAATCATTGTGAAAGTTCTATTTCCTGCCATTTTAAATTCTTTAGTTTTAATTATGCCGCAAAGTTAAATTTATTTGTGCAAAAGTTGCCACCCGTTATATGTTAATGTCTCTCTTTTGTATTTGTTTATTTTTATGTTCAACTTTGCTGTTTACTTTTAATTAATAGGTCCAGTATATGAAGGGCCGGACGGTAGTGATGCAAAATCTGGAATCTTTTAAGGCAATTTTATCAACTCCAAAGCGGATAATGATCACCACTCATCATAAGCCTGATGCAGATGCATTAGGGTCCTCTTTAGGAATGGCGGGATTTCTGAAAAAGCTTGGACATGAAGTAAAGGTTATTACCCCTACGGATTATCCTGAATTCCTGCATTGGATGAAGGGCAATAATGAGGTGATTATATATAACGAGGGGAATGAGGAGAGGTCGGAAACAATTATTAAGGATGCCGAAATGATATTCTGCCTTGATTTCTCAAACCTTAACAGGATTAATGAGCTGGGGGATCTTATACGAAAATCTTCAGCTGTAAAGGTCATGATCGATCACCATCTTGAGCCAGAAGATTTTGCCGATTATGTTCATTGGAGTACAGATGCAGCAGCTGCAGCGCAGTTGGTTTATACCCTTATTAATGAAATGGGTATGACAGAGCTCATAGATAAGAGCATTGCAGAAGCCTTATATGCGGGTATAATGACCGATACGGGTAGCTTTAAGCACTCAAACACTACCAAAGAAGTATTTGAGATATGTGGCGAGCTGATTTCATGTGGTGCAGATGTTGCTAAAGTTTCTAAGCTGGTTTATGATACAAACTCCCTAAACAGGGTGAGGTTTTTAGGTTATGCCCTTCATGAAAAGCTGGTCGTGAGGATGGATTGTGCAACCGCGTATTTTGCTATTACAGCAGAAGAGCTGAAAAGGTTTAAATCGAAAACCGGGGATACTGAAGGGCTTGTAAATTATGCTTTATCAATTAAAGGAATTAAACTTGCAGCTGTTATAATTGATCGTACCGAAGCGGTTAAGATCTCTTTCCGGTCTGTCGGTGATTTTTCTGTAAATACCTTTGCAAGGAAATATTTTGAAGGCGGTGGGCATCGAAATGCTGCCGGTGGTAAATCAAATTTAACTTTAGAAGAAACAGTAAAGAAGTTTGAAGAACTATTAGAAGAGAATAAAGAAGAATTAACATATGATATTAAAAATGTTGTTGAAGATGAAAAATATTAAATTAGGAATTTTATTGCTGGCAGGTTTAGCAGCTTGCGATACAGGAACAGGCACTAAGACTACTCCTTCAGGAGCTGAATATGAGGTGCTTAGAAATTCAGAAAATGAAGTAGCTCAAGATGGTCATTTTCTGGTATTAAACATGCAATTTGTTGGTAAAAATGATTCCGTATGGGTTAATACTGTAGAGACGGGAATTCCACGTGTTGTTATTAAGCAGGATTCAGTATGGAAAGAAAGTGGTCGTCCTTTGGAAGAGATGCTGATAGATGCAGGAGTAGGAGACAGTATGAAAATAACACTTGCGGCCAGTAAACTATTTGAAGGTGGTCAGATGCCACCAAATGTAGGGCCGGAAGATAATTTTACCATATATATAGGTGTTCAGGATGTTCTTTCAGAAGAGCAGTTCCAGGTATGGCAGCAGGAGATGGCTCAAAAGCAACAAGCTAAAGCTGAAGAGCAAAGAACAGAACAGCATGAAAAAGATGTCCAGACAATAAAGGAATATTTGGAAACAAATAATATTGACGCTCAGGCTACAGAATCAGGGCTTAGCTATGTAATCAAAGAAGAGGGTACAGGACAAAAAGCTGAAGCAGGTGATCAGGTAAGGGTAAACTATGCAGGTTATGTTCTTGGCGGTGAGTATTTTGATACAAGTTTAAAAGAGCTTGCAGAAGAGAAAGGATTATTTAATCCACAAAGAGAATATGGTCCTTTAACATTTACTCTTGGACAGCAGCAAGTGATCCAGGGATGGGATGAAGGGATAAGCTTATTAAGTGAAGGTGGTAAAGCTACTTTATATGTTCCTTCTACAATGGCATATGGGCCAAGACAAAGAGGTGAGGTAATAGGAGCTAATTCTATTCTTGTTTTTGATGTAGAGCTGGTGGAGGTTATTGAAGAAAATGAATAAGATATTTTTTGCACTTTTATTTAGTGCGATGGTTGTATTTTCATCTTGTGATGAAGATCAAACACAGCTGGAGCAGGATATTGAAGCTATAGATAATTATCTGGCAGAAAACAATCTTGATGCAGAAGTACATACTTCCGGTCTCCGCTATAAAATCATTACTATGGGGGCGGGTGAATCACCCACCCTCGCAAGAACGGTAGAGGTAAGCTATGAAGGAAAGCTAATGTCTGACGGGACTGTGTTTGATGCTACACCTGAAGGAGAAACAAGGAGCTTTCAGTTATCTCAGCTTATAGAAGGATGGCGCATAGGATTGCCCCTTATAAAAGAAGGTGGTAAGATTATTCTTTATATTCCTTCTACCTATGGATATGGGAGTTATGGAACTGGCACAATTCCTGCCAATTCCAACTTAATTTTCACAATAGACCTGGTGAGTGTTAAATAATGGAAATTTGTTTCGCTACAAATAATAAAAATAAGCTTCGGGAAGTACGCGAAATTGTTAGTGATCATCTGCGGATCTTAAGCCTGAGTGATATTGGATGTAGCGAAGAATTGCCGGAGGAGCAATTGACACTTGAAGGGAATTCGCATCAAAAAGCTGAATATGTTTATAAAAATTATGACATTTCATGCTTTGCCGATGATACCGGACTTGAAGTATTTGCATTGGATGGAGCTCCCGGAGTAAGGTCTGCCAGATATGCGGGTGAGCATAAAAGTAATGAGGATAATATAAACCTTCTTTTCGAAAACCTTAAAGGGAAGGAAAACAGGCATGCCCAGTTTCGCACTGTTATTACATTACTTACTCCGCATGTAATGAAGCAGTTTGAAGGGATAGTAAAAGGGAAAATAGCAGAGGAGCGCCGTGGAGAAAAGGGCTTTGGCTATGATCCTGTATTTATTCCTGAACATTATGAAAAGACTTTTGCGGAAATGACAGCAGAAGAGAAAAATAAAATCAGCCACAGGGCGATAGCTGTTAGTAAGCTGGCAGACTATCTGAAGAGGAAGTTGATTAAGTGAAAGAGATAAAACCATATCTGATAGGAATAACAGGTGGAAGTGGGGCAGGAAAATCCCTTTTTTTAAAAAATCTTTTAAATAAATTCAAACCGGAAGAGGTAACATTAATCTCCCAGGATAATTATTATTTTTCCCGTGATAAACAACCAGTTGATGAAAATGGGGTGAAGAATTTTGATACCCCACAATCAATTGACGCGGCACAATTTGCAGAGCATATAAAGAGGCTCAGGAATAATGAATCCGTTACGCTGGAAGAGTATACCTTCAATAATCCAAAAGCTAAACCAAAGCAGCTGACATTCAATCCTTCACCGGTTATTGTTGTTGAAGGGCTGTTTGTTATGTACTTTCCTGAGATTAAAGATCAACTCGATCTAAAGGTCTTTATAGATGCAAAGGAACATATTAAGCTGAAAAGGCGGATCATACGTGATAAAGTAGAACGTGGATATGACCTTGATGATGTTCTTTACCGTTATGAAAAGCATGTGATGCCCACTTTCTATAAATTTCTTGATCCACTGCGGCATGAGGCTGATCTGGTAGTACCTAATAATATACATTTTGAAAAGGCACTCAATGTTTTATCAGGATTTCTTCGTCAGAAATTGAATGATTACAAAAAAAATATTGTTTAGATCTGAAACTGGAGTAGATTTGCGCATTCAACATATATGAATATTATCAGGAAATATCGTAAGTGCCAGAAGCTGAGTGTAATAGCAGGCATTTTGCTTGCAGTGATTATTACTACCACTCAGTCTTCCCTGTATTTCCTAAATGAGAATAACCCTGTTTCCTATCAATTGGAAGAAGATAAGGAGGACAAAGGGCAGGAAAATTCACTGCAGTATTTTTCGCAGGATGCAATTACTGTTTCTACTGTTCAGCTTAACCTCGATAAACCCTTTCAGGTTGTTTTCGAATTGTTGCTCCCTCAGGATGACAAACCGATCGCCAAACCTGAACCTTTTCCTTTATGCCAGGACTTTTTTAAAAACCTGTTCAGGCTCACAATATCCCCAAACGCACCTTAAGAATATTATCTAATTGATATTCCCATGATAGTTTTCATGGAAGGGGCATTATTTTACTACTGATGCCTTAAAAAATACTTTTAAATCTTTACTAAATTTTATTATCATGAAAAACAAAGGAGTAGTAGTTGTACTCACGGTGGTTATCACTTTGCTATGTATATACTACCTTTCGTTCACATTGGTGTCAAGGAACATCAATGAAAGAGCAACAGAATATGCTACAACTGAAGCAGGAGTAGTAGATCTTAATAAAAAACAAAAGTACCTTGATTCTATATGGACCAAACCTGTATATAATCTTTTTGGCGTTGAGTATACCTATAAAGAAGTAAAGGATACAGAACTTAATCTTGGTCTTGACCTTCAGGGTGGTATGCATGTGACCTTAGAGGTTTCACCTGTAGATATTATAAAAAATCTTTCAGCTAATCCTGAGGACCCGGGTTTTGTGAAGGCTATTCAATTGGCCAAAGAGCGTCAGAAAGATAGCCAGGAGCGTTTTATAACCCTGTTTAACGAAGCGTTTCAGGAAGTTAATCCTAACAGGCAGCTTGCTCCGCTTTTTGCAACAGCAGCAAACAGAGAGCGTGTAAGTGCCTCTAGCACGGATGCTGAGGTAATTGAAATGCTTAATAAGGAGATCGAAGATGCTATTGACCGTTCATTCATCATCCTTCGTACCCGTATCGACCAGTTTGGTACTTCACAGCCTAACATTCAACGTATTGAAGGTACCGGAAGGATCCAGATTGAAATACCTGGCGCGGAAAACCCAGAGCGTGTGCGAAATTTATTACAGGGAGTAGCTAAGCTGGAGTTTTGGGAAGTTGTGGAAGTATATGAGCTTAATGATGCGCTTTTAGCTATAAATGATTATTGGGTTAAAAAACAGCAAAAGGAAGCAGCTGTAGGTGAGGAGCTTCCTAAAATGGAGGATGTAGAGGAAGAGGAGGATCTTGCCTCAATTTTATCTGCGGAAGATAATGCAGCTGATACGACAGCTCTTGCTGAAGAAGATACTCTTAGTGAAAATAATTTGGATTCATTAATGAATGCACGGGTCTCTCCTTTGTTTGCTTTAAACCGAGCACAGGACAGGCTAATGTATGAGGTTTCTGATACTGCTAAAATAAATGATATAATTTATGATGAGCAGGTACAAAAAATACTTCCGCGTAATGTAAAAACGCTTTGGGAAGTTAAGCCTCAGCGTGCAGAAACCGGTGAGGAATATATCCAGCTTTATTTTGTAGAGATCTTCAGAGGTGGTAAGCCTAAATTGGATGGCGAGGTGATCACTGATGCACGTCAGGATTTCGATGAGTTCGGACGTCCGGCTGTAAGTATGCAGATGAATCCAACAGGTACACGTATCTGGAGAAAAATGACAGCAGATGCAGCAAGCCAGTCGCCGAGAGGTCGTATTGCAATTGTTCTTGATGACCGTGTATATTCAGCTCCTTCTGTAAATGGTGAGATACCAACGGGTAACTCCCAGATCAGTGGAAACTTTACAGTAGAGGAAGCTAGAGACCTTGCCAATGTACTAAAAGCCGGTTCACTACCTGCTCCTACACGAATTGTAGAAGAAGCGGTAGTTGGCCCTACTTTAGGTCAGGTAGCACAGCAGCAGGGTATTATATCAATGGTTGCTGGTCTTGCACTGGTAATTATTTTTATGGTTGCATATTATTCGAAAGGTGGCCTTGTAGCGAATATTGCACTTGCATTTAACGTATTTTTTGTTCTGGGTATTTTGGCACAGCTAAATGCGTCGCTGACATTACCGGGTATTGCAGGTATTGTACTGACAATTGGTATGTCAATCGATGCCAACGTTCTGATATTTGAACGTATCCGTGAAGAAATGCGGAATGGTGCAAATTTAAAAGCTGCCATTAAAGAAGGTTATCAGAAGGCATTTAGCTCTATTATTGACTCCAATATTACAACTTTCCTTACAGCTGTGATCCTGTATGTTTTAGGACAGGGACCTGTAAAAGGATTTGCAATTACATTAATGATAGGTATAGCATGTTCATTCTTCTCTGCTGTATATATTACAAGAGTAATTGTTGAATGGATGTCAAGAAAAGGTGATCAGAGCAAGGTTTCATTTGCTAATCCTTTTTCTGCAAATGTTTTAAGCAATGTAAATATCAATTTCCTCGGTAAGAGAAGAATTGGATATATCGTTTCAGCTGCAGTTATAACTTTAGGAATGATCCTAACGGCTGTAATGGGACTGAACCTCGGTGTTGATTTTAAAGGAGGACGCAGCTATGTGCTGAATTTTGCGGAGCCTGTTAAAGCAACTGAGTTACGACTGGCCTTACAGGATGATTTTGAAGGTGCTGGTCTTGAAGTGAAGAATTTTGGTGGTAATAATGTTGTCAAAGTTACTACGTCCTATCTTGTGGAAGATGAGACTATGGATGCAGATGAAAAGGTGAGAAATTCACTAATTACAGGCGTCCAGGATCATACAGGATTACAATATACGACAAATGATCGTGGCGTCGATCAGGAGCATTTTGCAATTGGTAGCTATTCAAAAGTAGGAGCAACCATTGCTGATGATATCTGGAATGCCTCCTTAATGGCTGGAGCCTTGTCATTGATTGTTATCTTCCTGTATATTTTGATCAGGTTCCGCAGATGGCAATTTGGTGGTGGCGCAATTGCTGCTTTGATCCATGATATTTTAATGGTATTCTCCTTCTTTGCTATTGCAAGGTTATTTGGAGTATCCTTTGAAATAGATCAGGTTTTTATAGCGGCACTGCTTACAGTAATTGGTTACTCAATTAATGATACTGTAATTGTATTTGACCGGATCAGGGAATACCTGCAAAAAGGAACAAGCAAGGATACAATGAAAGTGTTTAATTCAGCTATTAATAGCACACTTAACAGAACAATGATTACCTCATTGACTACCCTATTTGTGGTATTGATCCTGTTTATCTTTGGTGGTGAAGTATTAAGAGGTTTCTCTTATGCTTTATTAGTAGGTATTATAGTTGGTACTTACTCTTCTATTTTTGTTGCATCACCTATTGTTATTGAATTGGACAAAAATGTAGGTAAAAAAGAAGTTGCAAGAAAAGAAAAGGAAAAGCAGATAGCAGCTACTGCTTAAAAACAATAAGTTTTTTAATTTAAAAAGCCGCACCAATATTTGGTGCGGCTTTTTTTTAGCCTTCCTAAACTTTTCTGATAACCTTCCTAAACTTTTCTGACTTGTCAGAAAAGTTTAGGAAGGCTTTAATTATTCTTCAGCTCTTTTAGCAGGCCCTCCAGGGAAAAGAAGCTGTTACCTTCATAATGCCATACTATTTTTCCATCGTTACTTATGGTTATAAATGATTCCGAAGAATTATCTACAATAAAGCCTTCGCGTTCCAAAGCATTTCTGGTCCATAGATAAATATAGCCATCACCTTTTAACCCAATTTTCTTTCCACTTGTAGGATGTTCTACTTTGCCTGTTTTAAGATCATAACCTTTAAAGGCAAAAACATCATCCAGCTGTCCATTTAGAACAAGGTCTTCCGGTATGCCCTCGGAAAGATTGCCCTCTCTGTTTAAAAGCAAAAGCTTATCTGCCATCTGAAGCGCCAGGTCGAGCTCGTGAGTAGCCATAAGGATGGCTTTATTCTGCTCTCTGGTTATCGATTTTAACAGGTTTAAAATTTCTACCCGGTTATTCAGATCGAGATGGCTCGTTGGTTCATCAAGGATCATGATCTCACTTTCCTGTATCAATGCCCGCGCAATAAGGGATTTCTGTCGCTGTCCATCACTTAACTCATGTAATTTTTTATTCAGAAGGTGTACCACACCACATCTTTCTGCCATTTCCTGAATGATCTTTTTATCCTCACTTGAAAATTTTAAGACCCAGCTCATATGGGGATAACGACCTAATGCCAATAATTCAAAAACTGTCATATGAGCTGCAGAAAAATATTCCGTAAGAACGATGGATATCAGCTTTGCCCGCTCGGCAATATCATAGCTGCTGAAATCTTTATCTTTCAAAGAGACGCTCCCTGAGTTGTATTTTTGTAAGCCGCTTATGCATCTTAATAAAGTAGATTTTCCTGCTCCATTTGGCCCCATCAGGCAGATCAATTTGCCTCGTTCCAAATTGAAGTTTATATCCTTTATTACCGTGGTGTCTTTGTAACCAGCCGTTAATTCATTGATTTTCATGATATGGTTATCATCAACTTTCATCAGGCAGTTGTAATTGTTTTTCTTGAAAAAATTAAAGCGAGCACTACAGGAATCCCTATCAATGAGGTTATAGCATTAATGGGCAGCATGCTTCCAGATCCAGGCCACTGGGACAAAATATCACAGATCACCAGAATGATCATACCGGATAAAGCACTGCCAATAATTAATGTTTTATGATCAGAAGTGCCAAATACCCACCTTGCAATGTGGGGGACTGCCAGACCTATAAAAGCAATCGGACCGCAATAAGTGGTTATGGTACCAGCGAGGATACTGGTAAGTACAAGAATGAGAACCTGGGTCCTTTTTACATTAACTCCTAAAGAATGGGCATAGTGCTCGCCTAACAAAAGTGTGTTTAGAGGTTTGGCAAGGAAAAAAACAAGGATACTGGCAGTGACAACTATCGGTAAGTAGATATTCATTTCCTGCCAGTCAACGCTGCCTAATGTTCCGAATGTCCAGAGCAGGTACATCTCAATCTGTTCTGCATTACTAAAATACTGAAGAATGCTTATTATAGCAGAAGTAGCACTTCCTACCATTATACCAACAATAAGAAGCGTTGTACTCTGTTTAATATGTAAAGAAGCAAGCAGGATTATTCCGAATACCAGTGCAGATCCAAAAAAGGCAGCAATAACAAGAAGAGGTCCCTGTGTGAGTATAAAAGCCCCACCGGCTAAAACAACAATGGCTACTCCAAGGCTCGCACCAGAGCTGATCCCCAGGATAAAGGGGCCTGCCAGGGGATTCCTGAAATATGTTTGCATCATCAAACCACTAAGCGAAAGCCCCAGACCTGCTCCCAATGCAGTTAATACGCGTGGAAGGCGGTAATTTAATACGATCTGCCGAAAACCCTCGTCAGCTTCATTTCCGGAAAGGATATTTATCAGCTCATTAAACGGTATATAAATGCTTCCCCACCAAAGGTCCAGAAAACAGACTATTGGCAGCAGGAGCAATAAAAATACAATTCGATGTTTAAACATTTAACGATATATTGCGTATTTAATTTAGCATAGGTAAAAAGGTGTTACGGGTAATTTTACCATCCAATTTGCGGACATTTCACCTTTTTTCACCGCTTTTGCGGAATTAAGGACAAAGAAAGATCAATATTATGAAAAAAGTACTACATAAAGCAGAAACCCGTGGTCATGCCAGTCATGGATGGCTTGAATCTTATCATACATTTAGCTTTGCCGGATATTATAATCCTTCACGAATTCAGTTTGGAGCGCTTCGGGTATTAAATGATGATACAGTAGCAGGTGGCGAAGGTTTTGGTTCACATCCCCATGATAATATGGAGATTGTCAGTATACCAACCGAGGGGGAGCTTGAGCATAAGGATAATAAAGGAAATAAAGGTATCATAAAATCTGGTGATGTGCAGATAATGTCAGCAGGTACCGGGATAGTACATTCTGAATACAATCATAATAAGGATAAGGAAGTAAAATTTTTCCAGATCTGGGTGTTTCCTGAAAAGAAGAATATTGAGCCACATTATGGGCAGAAGCATTTCCCTCAACAGGCTCGTTTAAATAAAATACAAACTGTAGTTTCGCCTGATAAAAATCCTGATTCCCTCTGGATCAATCAACAGGCATGGTTTTCAAGATCTTTTTTAGAAGCAGGAAAATCTTTGGAATATGCTTTACATGGAAAAGATAAGGGGATTTATGTATTTGTAATTGAGGGCAAAGCTCAGGTGGAAGACGAGCAATTAAATAAAAGAGATGCCGCGGGATTTTGGGAGACAGACAGGATTAGGATCTCCGCCCCTGAAAGTGCAGAACTCCTGCTGATAGAAGTGCCGATGGAGTTTTAGAAATTAAGAATTAAGAATGATGAATTAAAAATTGCAAAGAGCAAAGGGCAAAGAGCAAGGAGCAAGGAGCAAAGAGCAAGGAGCAAAGAGCAGGGGGGATTTCGGTCTGACGACTGGATGCGCGTCTGTCAGAGGGAAGGGCGTCTGACCGATAGGGTAGCTAAGAGCAATATCAGTAGGCGATTGAAATCTGAAATAAGAAATCAGAAATCAGAAAAGAGCAAAGGGCAAAGAGCAAAGAGCAGAGAGCAGAGAGCAGGGAGGTTTCGGTCTGACGACTGGATGTGCGTCTGCCAGAGGGAAGGGCGTCTGACCGATAGGGGAAGCATAGGGCGAAGAGCGGAGAATGAATTTGATGGTACAGAAAAAATTAACAGCATCAGACATTCTGTGGTTAATTAGAAAAAACTAATCCCAGATACTATGCGAGAAGATATTAAACCTGGCGTAAAATTCCCTGACTACGAACTGCCCGACCACCTGAATGCAAAGCGAAAGATCTCTCATCTGCAAGGCGATGATCCTATGATCCTCGTTTTATCCCGTGGCTATTTTTGTCCGAAAGACCGCCAGCAGATGCACCAGTTGGTGCAGTTTAGCGCTCAATGTGCGGTGGGATATACTAAGTTGGTGACCATTTCAACGGATAGTTTAATGACTGTTAACGAATACAGAATGGGCGTGGGGGCCAACTGGCCATTTCTATATGATGAAGAACGAATTATCCAAAAGGATCTTGATATACAGGAATATACTGATACAAAGCATGACCCGATGATCCCTTATACATTTGTTCTGGAGCCCGGGCTGGTAATATATAAGATCTACCAGGGTTACTGGTACTGGGGCAGGCCTTCAAAGGCTGAATTACACCAGGACCTCCGGAATGTTACACAAAAGGTGAGGCCTGATTATAAAATTGATACACCGGAAATGCGGGAGAAGTGGGAGGAAAAAGAAAAAGAAAATTTCTGGCCCTACGGAAAAGATTGGGATAAAGCTTTGGCACGTATGAATGGGGCGGTTGATAGATACTAGAAATTAAAAATTAAAAATGAAGGATTCCTCAAATTTATAATTCTTCGCGTGAAGGATGGAGTGGCCTGTTTGAGCCCACAATAGCTTGAGCGTGAGTAGGCGAGTAACGACAGCCTGGTGCTATGGAGCAGGTTAGGATGCAGAACGTTTGGGTGGCTTCACGTATTTCTATCACACATCCAGCCGTCGGGCCGAAGGGATAGATGCCTGCGGAATGGCACACGCCCTAAAAAGTTTAAAAGTCTTTAGTATAGGGCTTATGTATTGGGTTCTATAAATGAATTACGATATAGCTGCTATTTCTATTGTAAATTTTTGCCTACTAAAGACTAAAGACTATGGACTACAGACTAATTACTAAAACTCCGAAGTAAAATGAAACTCTATATCCGGAAAATTATCCTGCACCATCTGTAACCATGCTTTGGATTCTGCCATAAAAACAAGCTTGTCATCCTTATCGCGGGCTATATGTCGCTGCTTTCCTTTTACAAATTCATTCAGCTTTTTTGGGTCTTTTGAGGATATCCAGCAGGCTTTATAGAGGTTCATTGGTGAGAAGCTACAACTTGCACCATATTCATGCTTCAGGCGGTGCTGAATAACCTCAAACTGTAACACACCAACAGTACCTATTACTTTTCTGGCTCCTAATTCGAAAGAGAACAATTGCGCCACACCTTCTTCCATCAGCTGCTGAAGACCTTTATCAAGCTGCTTCGTCTTCATCGTATCCTCATTGATGACCTCTCGGAAAATTTCAGGAGAGAATGAAGGGATACCTTTATAGATCCCTTTTTCGCCTTCGGTAAGCGTATCACCAATTTTAAGGTTTCCGGTATCAAAAACACCCACTATATCTCCGGGAAATGCTTCATCTACAGTTTCCTTCTCCTGTGCAAGGAAAGCCGTGGCATTAGAGATCCGCAGTGATTTGTCCATCCGTACATGATGGTAATTCTTGCCTCTTTCAAATTTTCCTGAGCAGATACGGATAAATGCAATACGGTTACGGTGACGCGGGTCCATATTAGCATGTATTTTGAAAACAAACCCGGAGAAAGCATCTTCATTAGGCTCTACAAGACGCAGCTCCGTTTCTCTTGCTTTTGGTAATGGAGCAATTTTGATAAATGCCTCCAATAGCTCTTTCACACCAAAATTATTTACGGCACTCCCAAAAAGTACTGGTGCAACTTCACCTTTTAAATAATCTTCCCGGCTGAATTCAGGGTACACCCCTTCTATTAGCTCTATATCTTCACGAAGTTGACGAGCTGCATTTTCTCCTACTTTTTGTTCTATCTGCGGATCATTAACATCGGAAATACTTATACCTTCTTTTACACGTGTTTTGTCTGATTCAAAAAGGTGAAGGCTCTTCTCAAAAAGATTATAGACACCCTTAAAGGATTTGCCCATTCCTATAGGCCAGCTTAAAGGGCGTACTTTTATGCCTAATTTTTCTTCAATTTCATCCAGCAGGTCATAAGGGTCCTGCCCTTCACGGTCAAGCTTATTGATAAAACATAATACTGGTGTATTACGCATGCGGCAAACTTCCATCAGCTTCTCGGTCTGTGTCTCTACACCTTTTACGCAATCGATCACCATGATCACACTGTCAACGGCAGTAAGGGTCCGGTAAGTATCTTCTGCGAAATCCTGGTGTCCCGGTGTATCCAGGATGTTGATCTTTTTGTTTTTATAATCAAAGGCCATTACGGAAGTGGCAACGGAAATACCACGCTGTTTTTCGATCTCCATCCAGTCGGAGCGGGCATGCATTTTGATCTTATTGGATTTTACCGCACCGGCAGATTGAATAGCCCCACCGAAGAGTAGCAATTTTTCTGTTAATGTTGTTTTTCCTGCATCGGGGTGACTGATAATTCCGAATGTACGTCGCTTTTCTATTTCTTTTTGAAGAATACTCATATATAATTTTGACCCTAAAGACAAACAGCCTGCAAAGCTATTAAATTCCCTGATGATATGCCATTAGTAAGTAAGATGTACAATTGGTTAAGTAATGGAAGTAAGCAGCAGGTAGTTATTTAGATTTTAACTACGGTTATGTAAAAAATTATATTATTGATTAACTGCAAACGTTTGATATATGTATAAAATCCAATGAAGTAATTATAAAATTATAAAAAATAAAAATAATTAATTATTTCTTTGGAAATTAATCCGTAAATTTCTTCATTTGTGTATAATCAAAATTCAACCTAAACTAATCCTTTCCAGGCCGGTATTCCTTACCGGCTTTTTTTTTAAGTAATTTTCCAAAAAATTTTCTATTATCAGGATTTAGGGGATTGACTTGCATTCCTTTTATATATAATTTAGGACAATTTTTTGAATGGGATTTTATTTTTTAACCAATAGCTTATGAACCGAATAATAACGTTACTTTTCTCATTATTTCTACTGTCTTTAGTTACAGCAGAAGTTAACGCACAAAAATTACCTTTCCAGGGTAGGTTGCTTCAGAACAACAATCCGGTGAACGATACACTGGAGATGACATTCTCAATTGATAGTATCGCATGGACCGAAACTCATCCGGCAGTTCCTATTTCTGATGGATTATATGCTGTAGTTCTTGGAGAAGTTAATCCACTTCCTAAAGATCTTTTTAGTGGATTTACAGAGCATACGCTAAATATAACTATAGGAGGGGTTTCTCTAACACCTGTTCAAGTTTACCCTGCTCTATCTGAAATGAGCACACGTTATTCTGCTTTCGGATCACAGCAAAAAGGAGATACTGCAGTTTATTATGAAATTACCGGTGGAGCAGACAGCCTCCAATATTTTGGATTACGAACTAATGCAACTACAGCCGGGTCAAATATTGGTACTTATGGTAAAGCAACATCTCAAACAGGCACTTCTTTACAGGTGGGCTCCTGGGGAAGATCTGATGGTACCGGTGTTGGGTCTCATTATGGTGTTGTCGGTCAGGCTAATAGCCAGGGTAAAAATAATATTGGTGTTTTTGGTAGTGGTTCTGGTGCAGGAGATGGTTCTACTGGTATAGGTACAGGTTCTTATAATACAGGAGTAAGCGCAAGTGCCAGCGGAAATGCCTGGGGGAATACAGGAGTGTTTGGAAACGTCACGGGTACACAGGGAGTGGATAACATCGGTGTCGTAGGATGGAGTTCAGCTGGAACAGATACGACAGAAAATAAAGGTATACTCGGCTGGGCAAAAGGAATTGGTATAAATAAAGGTGTAATGGGCATTGCAACCGGAGGTGTTGAAAACTGGGCCGGATGGTTCGAAGGTAATGTAAAGGTATTGGATGGTTCTATGATTGCCGGAACGTTGGCAGATAATAGAAATACCCAAATTAAAGCTAGTGGATTGAATTTATCAGGTCCTTCCACTCAGGCAATGAGTATAGGATTTAAGGATTGGGATAATCCTAATTTAGGTTTCATCCATATATATGATACAGCTTTTGCGCCTATGGTTCAGCTCCAGACTAATTACAAAAATACTTTTCAGGAGGGGGTTTTAAATTTAAGAACAAATGAAGATGGAAGAAATATCGGCTTAAGCCCTACTGAAATTTTAATTCATGGACCAAATTCACCAAATGTTCAACTAGGGGGAAAACATTGGGAAAATATGAATCTGGCTAACCTGGGTATGTTTGGAAGTATTCCTGATGGAGGAGGTTGGTATTTCACTGGGGTTAATTTGGTTGTTAATTCTGATGGTGTGGATAAAGAATGGGGTAATCTCTCACTCAACTATAATAATTCAACGAGTACTACGACTTCACAAACTGCTGAATTAACGGGAAATCTTTTTGGCAGCAATGGGGGCGGTCTTATTTTAAGCTTCTTTGATGGTACTTCTACAATTAATAATATTCAATTAAATGGTGCTGATGGAACTGCAAGTTTTGCAGGGCAGGTAACAGTCGAAGGGGGAACAGTAGTTACATCTGATAGAAGATATAAAGATAAGATCACGACGCTTGAAAATTCCCTTTCAAAAGTTAATGCTCTAAGAGGTGTAAGCTATACCATCAGGAAGAAGCCCGGGTTAGGTACTCAAATAGGAGTTATAGCCCAGGAGGTTGAAGAGGTTTACCCTGAATTCGTACATACAGATAAAGAAGGGTATAAGGCCGTAAATTATGCTCAAATGGTAGCTGTACTTATAGAGGCGGTAAAAGAGCTTAATACGAAAATTGCGGACCTGGAAAATCAAAATGCACAGCTTTCTAAAGAGAATAATTCACTTCAGGCTCAGCTTAAAGATCAGATGGATTCCCTGAATGATCGCCTTAAAGAAATAGAGAAGTTAATAAAAGGAGATGTAAAGGCTTCATCAGCAGATTCTTCTGAAACAGCAGGTAAATAATTGAACAATAAAACAGAAGCTATGCGAAAGTTTATATATTGTTTATCGATCCTGATATCAGGAGTGCTTGTTGGACCTGCATCGGCTCAGGAGCATATGGGTCAAGTTAGCTCCCAGGGTGGAAAAAGATCGGAAGGTGGGGGTTATACTAATTTTTCTGTAATAGGCGGAGAGGTTGTAGAGCAGAATATTTCTGGGGGTGCGTATTCCGGAATGGTTGGAATGGTTTTAAGCACAGCTTCTCTGAGAAGCGTCATACTTGAAGATTCATTGGTTTTAGTAGCTCTCTATAATTCTACAACGGGTAATGAATGGACTGGTTCTGATAAGTGGCTTTCCTCTAATTTAAATCAGGGATGGCTAGGTGTAACTTTGGAGAATAGACGTGTCACGCAACTGTCATTGCCGGAAAATAATATCTCAGGACGTATTCCTGCCGATATTACTTCCTTAGATAGCCTTTCATCCGTAGAGCTACAAAATAATCAAATAATAGCGCTCCCGGATATGGCTTCTCTGAGTAAGCTATCTCTCCTTGATGTTAGCGGTAATAAGTTAGAATTCGGTTCACTGGAAGCTAATGCCTCTATACCTGGTATAAATTATCAAAATCAGGATTCAGTCGGGCAGCCTCTTTATTTACTCATCCCAGTAGGTTCGGATACAACAGTACAGCTGCGAACATCAGGAACAGCTAATTCTTACCAGTGGTACTATGACGGTCAGCCGATAACAGGTGCGACAAAGGATTCCGTCGGTATATGGGCAATAGACAGATCTAATATGGGTAAATATTATGCTGAGGTTTCCAATTCCTTAGTGCCGGGTTTAACCCTTACGAGCAATTTCAAAGAAGTATTAGCTACGGCAACATTAAATGGGCAGGTACGATTATCTGATGCAACACCATTACCTGAGGGGGAGGTGAAATTATTAAGAATAAGGGAAATCAACGGTTTTGATACAACCAATATTGCGGCAGTAGATGCTAATGGCTTTTACGAAATGGATTCTGTAATCCTTTATGATTACATATTTGTTGCAGTTGCGGATACGGTTAATTATCGTGATCATTTGCCCACTTATTATACAAATTCAATTTTCTGGGAAGAGGCTGATACCTTAAGAGTAGATGCGAACCTGAATGTTGATATTGATCTTGTGAAATTTGAGAATTTAACTTTAAATGGTGACGGTGTGATTACCGGTATTTTTGAAGAAGATGTTCCTGATAATGGAAGGGTCATGGTTCGGAAAAGGATAAAAAGCGCAGGGGTATCCGTTAGAAGGGGTGTAAGGTCAGGCAGGAAGAATAATAATATAAATTCAAAAATGCTGCAGGAGTATGAGCCAGTAGCTTTTATTTATACTGATGAGAATGGTGAGTTCACATTTGAAAATCTTGAGCCTGATACCTACAGGATTAATTTTCAATATCCCGGTTATCCCATGGATACTGCTTCAGGAATAGACCTGGTTATTGGCGAAAGTTATCTGAATAAAAAATTATCGGTAGAGGCTTTGGTCCAGGATAATGTAATCAAGCTTGAGGCACAGACTGTCGTTGGTGTAGATCAAGAATTGGCTGCTCAAATAAGTGTATATCCAAATCCGGCAACCCGATTTGTTAATATTCATTTTGGTGACCTGGACCAAAATCAGATGGGTGTAAAATTATTTGATAATAAAGGTTCAGAAATAGCTATTCGCATGCAAAAGGAAAATAAGGATGTATCCCTGGACCTAAATGCTCTTCAGCATGGCATTTATATTTTGCAGATTTTTGATGAAAGCAGGAATGAGGTTATCAAAGTTTTCAAATTAGCAGTTTCAAAATAAAGTATCATTATTTAATATAAGAAAAGCTCCTTTACTCTTGTAAGGGGGCTTTTTTTGTATTCTTCAAAAAAGAATAAATTTAATCTATTGTAGTACAAGCACTTATAATTTTGTGCTTACATTTATCTGTTTAAGGCATAAACCAAGTCAATTAATTGATGTTGAATAGGAAAAGAGAAACCTATGGAGACGAAAAGCACCTGGCAAAGAACAGCAAAAAAAGCACCTGAATTTCCACAGCTGAAAGAAGATATAACTGCGGATGTTGTAATTGTTGGCGCTGGCATAACCGGGCTTACACTTGCTTATCTTTTAAAAGGTTCAGGAAAGAAAATAGTTGTTTTAGAGGCAGATGAAATAGGCTCCGGAACAACAGGTTTTTCAAGTAATCACCTGACAACACATATAGACTTCGGCTATAAAAATGTAAAAAATAAGTTTTCAGGAACAATAATGAAAACAGTGGCCGAATCTCGTGTCCAATCCATTGAATTACTGGAAGAGATTATTAAAAATGAGAATATCAGCTGTGACTTTATGCGCACGGATGGTTTTTTATATGCGGAAAAAGAAAAGAATTCTGAAGAAGCTTCCGAGGAATATAAGTATAGTACGGAAGCAGGTTTGCCTGTTGAAGAGAGCGATTCTTTCGGGCTTCCTTTTCAGGTGGACAAAGTTTATAAATATAAGGGGCAGGCTATTTTTAACACCCAGAAATTTTTAAATGGTTTGTCGGAAATTATTGATGAATGTGAATCTTGCGCTATTTATTGCCATACGGAAGCGACCTCTGTTGATAATACCAATAAAAGGGTAAAAACCCAGCATGGTTCTGTTGATGCTGAAAACATAGTACTTGCTACACATATCCCTCAGTTTATTAATATCCTGCAAACAATGGTGGTGCCGTATAGAAGTTATATGATCAGTGCGCAGCTTAAGGATGATAATTATCCTGAAGGGCTTTATTGGGACAGCCAGGACCCCTACCATTACACCAGAACATATCAGCAGGGAAACGAGAAATGGCTTTTAGTAGGAGGGGCAGATCATGAAACTGGCCATGAGGAGAATGAAAACCATTATAAGAAATTAGAAAAATATGTTAGGCGCCATTTTAATGTTCATAAGATAGAAAATAAATGGTCAGCACAATATTATGAGCCTGCGGACGGATTGCCATACATAGGGAAAAGCCCGTTCTCTAATGTTTTTGTAGCTACCGGTTTTTCAGGAGATGGATTAGTGTATGGTGTTTTATCTGCTATAATCCTGGAATCTGAAATAAATGGGAAGGAACATAAGTGGCTGAAAGCTTACGATGCCCGCAGATTTAAACCTGCCGCATCTGCAAAAGAATTTTTCCGGCATAATACTCATGTTGCCCAACATTTAATTACAGGGTTCTTCAAATCGGGAAACCTTGATGATATAAATCCGGGTGAGGGAAAAGTTATAACTTACGAAGGGCAGAAATATGCCGTTTCAAAAGATGATGATGGTAATCCGACTGCTGTTTCAGCAATTTGTCCGCATATGGGATGTGTTGTAAACTGGAATTCTGATGAAGAAACCTGGGATTGCCCTTGCCATGGTAGCCGCTTCCATTCTACGGGCCGCCTGATTGAAGGTCCTGCGGTAAATGGCCTCGAGAGATTTGAGTTGGGTGAGAATGAAAATGACCAGGAATAAAAGGATTTTTCACGATTTCAGGAGGTCACCCATTTTTTAAAATGAGTGTTACCCAGACTTACCTCCTGAAAAAGTATTATTTTATAAAAGGCTCATAGGCGCATGTGACGGTTACATCAATTACTTTAGCAATATTATCTTTCACTACCGATGGTATTTTAATTTTAAAATCTGCGGGCTTAAGCTTAAATTTAGCGGTTGAGTTTATCTTTTCACCTTCTACAGTAACTATACCTTCCGTATTTATTTGCTGTGTTACTCCATGTATAGTCAGCAGCCCCGAAACCTCGGCTACGTATGAACCATCAATAGAAAAATCTATTTTATCAAAGTTAGAAATATGACCTTTAAAATATGCTTTTGGATGTTCGGCAGATTCCATGAATTTTTCATTGAAATGCTCCTGCATTAGAGACTTTTTAAATTCAAAAGCCATAATTAAAACACTAAACTCCATATCACCATTCTTGGTATTTATTACGCTGGTAACGTTATAATTTCGCGCCTCAATATCTTCTATAGGTGTTGAAGAAAAGAAGGTGATATTCCCGCCCCGGGTATAAAAAATATTTTGAGCAATAGCCGAATCCAATGCGAAACAAGAAAATAAAATCAACCCGATTAAATGCTTTTTAAATGACATATTCTATAAACTTTAATTTTCAATTGTGCTTTTAACCAATACCACATCCATTAACTTTCCCGTACATAATCCTTTTATAATGACGTTATCACCTACATTTAAATTTTTATTATCATTATATTGTCTTAGCTGACATCGTACTCCAAAATGTTGATTTACTTTTAGGGTTATTGAATAATTCAGGGAATCAATTCCTTCAATAGACGCTATCTCTCCGGATACAGAAATTATTTTATTTAAGTATTTCTTATTTGCTGCTTTTTCATCTTCTGTAAATTCAGCAAATAGCTGATAAGCATTAACCCGATAATCGGCATCACCGGTTACTATTTGAGATGAGGGTTTATTGAAAAAATTAATAGCAAACGAAAGAGCAGCAATAACTCCTAAGATTACGGAAATCGCTATATATTTTGTAACTGAATATTCAAGCCTGCTACTTAAATAAATAGGATAATGATTATATGATTGATTCATAATGACTGGTATATTCAGTTTTGTTTAGCTGTTTGGATCCTTCTGCTTTTTCGTTACCTGCGCTTATAACGGTAGCCAACAAATAAATAAAATATAAAAGCGCTGCGAAAAAATACATAACGGGGTTTGATCGTTTCATAATGCTTAATTATTTGTTTCTAACCTTAAATTATCCACAGGAAAGCGGGCAAACAATTAAAGTTTACTGAACAGGGAAAAGAAGTCTCCGAATCGGATAAAGAGGGGGCTGAATAAAAATTGGATTATAGGATTTATAGTTTATTCTTTGCCTAAAAGCCACTCCTTAAAGACAGGCGAGCGGTCAGTGCTAACAATGGTTTCCATTGTTGATTCTGGTTGTAATACAATTTTTACCCTTGATTTAGAGTAACTGTGCATGCTGTCTATAGCATTAATATTAATAATAAATTGCCTGTTGATCCTAAAGTAAAGTGATGGATCAAGGATATGCTCCAACTCTTCAAGGCTTTGATCAACGGGCCAGCGTTTACCATCCTTTGTGCATGCATGGGAAGTTTTATCTTCCGTATAGAAATAGGCAATATTCTCAATATCCACCGCTTTCAGGGTATGGCCAAAACGTATTATTAACCGTTTTTGATATTTTGAATTAGCAGAATCCAGCGCTTCCAGCAGTTTAGAGTAATCGGGGACAGGAGTATCTTTTTGTAGCTTTTTAAATTTCGCAAGGCTTTCCTCCAGCTCGGCTTTTTTCAACGGCTTCAGCAGGTAATTAATGCTGTTGAATTTAAAAGCATTGATAGCATATTGATCATAAGCAGTAGTGAATATAATTGGGCAATGGACCTCTACATTTTTAAAAATATCAAAACTGTGGCCATCGGCAAGGTGGATATCGGCAAATATAAGATCAGGAGTATTATTCTTTCTCAGCCACTTTACTGATCCTTCAACAGAGTCTGTAAAATCCATAATATGTATAGAATCATCCAGCTGCTGGAGCATCTTCTTTAAACGCTCTGCTGCCATATCTTCATCTTCAATTATCAGTACATTCATTTCTTCTCTCTTAATAATGGGATTTTTACGATAAACTGTTTTTCCGTTTGTTCAATTAAAACCTCCCGGGTTGTAAGAAGGCCGAAACGGTGGATGATATTATTCAATCCCATACCCGTTGAAGGTTCCTGGTAATTGCGGGGTTGGAAGTTATTTTTTACAAGTAAATAATCATTTTCAAAATCTATATATATAGAAAGCGGTTTGTCCCTGGAGATGATATTATGTTTTACAGCATTTTCTACCAGCAACTGCAGTGTCATTGGAGGAATGAAATTCTGCTGCTGGTCCTCAGGGACATTTATATTGATTTTAAAATTTTGCTTGTACCGTTTCATCTGCAGGAAGTAATAATTGGAGATCATTTCGAGCTCTTCCTTTAGAGGAATAACATTCTGCTCCCTGTATTCCAGTATTTTCCTATAAAAATCAGATAGCTTTTCCACATACTCCACTGCTGTTTCCTGATCTTCTTCAATTACTGCAATAAGCGTATTAAAGCTATTAAATAAAAAATGAGGGTTGACCTGGCTCTTTAGGGTCTCAAATTTAAATTCCACCTGTTCTTTCTTTTGCCGCTCTGCTGCTTTTAATTTTTTCTCTCTGGTTTTCACAAAAAGAAACATAAAACCACCAGCAATAGTGAGCATTAGCAGGTAAAACCAGATCGAGCTGTAGAATGGAGGTGAAATAGTAAATGAATAGATCTGTGGAGTGGCATCATCAAAATAACCTGTAGTAGAAGATTTTACTTTAAAAGAATAATCACCAGGTGGTAAATTGGGATAGGTGATGAAATTATTCCTTGAATGCATCCATTCACGGTCATAGCCCTCCAGCTTTATCAGATAAGTTACTTTATTAGGATCCAGGTACCAGAATCCGGTATAATCAAAGGAAATGTGATTTTTATCATAAGATAATTCCTTTCTCTCCTCATTAACAGGTTTCAGGAACACCTGCATTTCATTGATTTTTGTTTCAGCCAATTTAATATTTTTCGATGGATGGTATTTAATTATACCAGATTGAGTACCCAGCCACACGTTACCTTCCAGATCAATGGAATAAGCATTTAAATTAGGATCAATATCATAGATCCCCACCTCTTCACTGTTATAAAAGATACTGCCGGATGAAGGGTTTAATATATCAATACCACTCCTGCTAACGATCAATATATTATCTTTTGGATCTCCTATTATTGAAGTAATTGAAAGATCACGGATATCATTAGAAGGGATGAAAGCTTTAAATCCTTTACCATCATAGCGATATAATCCTGCATTAGATGTGCTTGCCCAAATATCCCCTGAAGCATCCTCAGTTATCGAATAGATAATATTACTCTTTAAGCCCTCTGATGATGAGAAGTTCGTAAATTTATTGTCAGCAAGCATGGTAATTCCTTTTCCATCTGTAGCAAACCATAACCTGCCTTTGGAATCCGAATACACCTGATAAATGTAGTTACTGCTCAATCCGCTTTGCAGGTCATAGTTGGTGAGCTCAAAATCCTGTCCTTTTAATTCACATCGCGAAACACCACCCAGAGTGGCAAACCAAAGTTCATTATCCCTTCCGGTAATGGATAAAACATTATTATTGATCAATCCATCAGCTTCTGTGAGCTGTCTCACGGTTTGGTCTTGCTGATTATAACGGTAAACACCTTCATCAAATGTTCCAAACCATATAAATCCGTCTTGATCCTCATACATACTAATAACGTACAGGTTTTTATTCGACAATTTAACTTCCTGCCGGGTAAATACATTTTTGGTGTTATACTCCAATAAAAATAACCCTTCATCTGTACTATAGAATAGATTATTTTCGCGGGTACGGAGTATAGCCTGAATGTTTTTAATTGGTTTTCCATCAGCATGACGGATGAAAGTAAAAACAGATGAGGTAATATAAAAAGAAGACGATCCGGTTGCTACCCAGATATTACCTTCATTATCTCCTGCCAATTGTGTAATCTTTGACATGCTTTTTTCAGGTGTACCGGCGAGAATTTTATTGCCCGAATTTTTATTGACCTTTACTATGCCATTCTTTAGCGTGCCAACGAAAATCTGGTCTTTCATCGGTTTAAAAGAAGTGACGCGCCCGTAGGTCCACTCATCGGAGATAACTTCTATAGTATCTGATTTAAAGCTATATCGGGAAATACCTTTTGATTCCATGCCTATCCAGATCCCAGAAGAATCAAGAGCCAGGGCAGTTACAATATTATCCGGCAGCATCCCTGAGGCATCAAGAATATTAATATTTTTTTGAGCATTGCGGTAGTTGCAAATAGCAATACCACGATCTGTTCCTAGCCATACTTCTCCTTCATGGTCAGCAGTGATGGAATAGATATAATTATCCGGCATTCCATCATCGGTATTAAAATTATATAGCCTGCTGTTTTTGAAGCAATAAGCACCTTCACCATAAGTTGAAAACCAGATGTCATTATTGCTGTCCTGAGCAAAGCCGGTGACAGGAACCCTGGGGAATCCTTCTTCTGGCAAAAAAGGAACAAAGCCCTTACCTTTAAATTTTCCAATTTTCCCTGAATTATAGCCAATCCATACTACTCCATTATCATCTTCATAAAGGGCAGAAATATTGTTACTGTCGGAGCTATCCTGAAGGAAATGCCTATAGGCAGACCCATCAAAACGGAATAATCCGTTACTCGTGCCCAGCCAGATGAAGTTATCGGAGGTTTGGAGAATGACATTGATGCTTTCGTCACGAAACTCTCCGGGTAACTCGTACTGTCTGAAGTGGAGTTCTTGTGAAAGAGCTTCAGTAAATATCAACAACAAAGAAAAGATGACGATACCTGTTTGCTTCATTTTTTAGCTGTAGCAGTTATTCTAACAAAGATTTCTTCAGCAATTTTTTGATATACGATTTTCGGGATGGTGATATCGTGTTCTCTCAGTAATACAGTAAAATCGGAAGTGATCTGGATTTCACCTCCCTTTACCTGAACGTCTGCTCTGATTATTCGCTCCTGCTCAACTCCATGGATGGAAAGGATCCCTTTAGCACGGATAGTATATTTTCCTTCTTTATCAGGATCAATATCTTCAATGATCTTGCCTTTAAATGTAGCACGGGGATATTTATCAGTTTCAAGATAATTTTCGTTAAAATGTTCCTTTTGGAGTGCACTATTGAAACCCTGGAATGAAGATACAGGAATGGAAAAAGCAAAATCACTCTTTTCAAAATCAATAAGGCCCCTCAGCTCTTCGGAATTAGATTCAATTAATTCAAGAGGCGCGTCGGATTTGAAAAATACCTTTCCTTTTTCAATAGAATATATCCCTTGCTGAGCCAAGCAAGACATAGAAAGAAAGTTAAAAAATAAGAGTATAAATTGAATTCTCATTAAAAAATACCACTCAGAAATGATAACCAATATCTTAAAGAAATAGGAGAATTTCAAAAATGGAATGATTAAATTATCAAATACAGCATCAATTTTTGAGAAAATGAAAAATGATTAATGGCTATTTTGTAAGGGAGCAATAGATCTAAGGCAGGCATATTAAACATAAATTGAGGTGGTATTTCCAAATTTCATACAAATGAACTAACTTCAGTATAATTTGGGTTTTACTTCAATAAAATATTCTCATGGCAACATATAATCTCAATGTAAACGGCAAAAATGTTTCAGTTGAAGCAGAGCCGGATACCCCTTTACTATGGGTCCTTCGTGATCACCTGGACCTGGTTGGCACCAAATACGGATGTGGCATTGCTCAATGTGGAGCATGTACGGTCCATTTGAACGGTGAAGCAATAAGAAGCTGTGTACTGCCTGTTTCAGCTGTTAAAGAAAAAGAAGTTGTCACGATAGAAGGTCTTTCAGAGAACGGTGAACATCCCGTACAGGTGGCATGGAAAGCAATTGATGTACCTCAATGTGGCTATTGCCAGGCAGGTCAGATCATGACAGCTGCATCATTCCTTAAATCAAACTCATCACCAAATGATGATGAGATCCGTGATGCAATGAATGGCAACATATGCAGGTGCGCCAGCTACAATCGCATTGAAAAAGCAGTAAAAGCAGCAGCTTCCAAATTGAGTTAAAAAGTTATAAAGCCACTACAATGAAAACCGCAGAACAATTTTCTAAAAGTAGAAGAAATTTTATTAAAACCTCAATATTATCAAGCGGGGGTATTTTAATTGGTTTCAATTTATTCACTTCATGTAAACCAGATGTTGCCCCACCAACGGATATATCTAAACTGAACTTCCAGGACTTCAATGCTTATATAAAAATCGCTAAAAATGGCATTGTTTCCATCATGTCCCCTAATCCTGAGATCGGACAGGGTGTAAAAACTTCAATGCCTATGCTTATTGCTGAGGAGCTTGGTGTAAAATGGCAAAATGTTGTAGTAGAGCAGGCACCGCTGGATACGGAAAATTATACCAGACAGGTGGCCGGTGGAAGCCAGTCGATACGGCATGGCTGGGAGGTGTTGCGCCAGACCGGGGCAACAGCAAGACAGATGTTAATAGAAGCTGCTGCAAAAAAATGGAATGTTGATCCTTCCGAATGTAGTGCCAGTGAAGGTATAATAACACACCCAAATGGTGAAGAGATAGGCTATGGTGAAGTTGCCGAAGCAGCGGCATTATTAGAGGTGCCTGAAAAATACGAGCTTAAAAAGCCTTCTGAATTTACTATTATAGGTACGGATGCCATTAATGTGGATATGGATAAAATCATTACCGGCAAGCCATTATTTGGTCTTGATTATAAGAAAGAAGGCATGGTACACGCTGCAGTTTTACGGCCTCCTTCTTTCGGACAGGAGCTGGTTTCTTTTGAGGCTGACGGAGCACGTAATATGCCGGGAGTAATTGATGTGATACAATTCGGTAATAAAGTAGCCGTCTTAGCGGATAATACATGGAATGCCATAAAAGGCAGAGATAAATTAAAGGCAGAGTGGAAGGGAACTGACCTGGAAAGTACAGAGAAGCATGACGAGATCCTGACAGGGCTCCTTAATGGCAATAAATTTGAAACACTAAGAAAAGACGGAGATATTAAGAAAGCTTTTGCAGAGGCCGACAGGGTAGTGGAAAGGACCTATGAATCTCCATTCCTGCCACACAACTGCATGGAACCAATGAATTTCTTTGCAGATGTCAAACCTGACAAAGTAGAGCTGGTAGGGCCTATCCAAACTCCGGCAGGCACCCGATCACGTGTTGCTGAGCTGCTCGGTGTGGAGGAAAAAACCATTTCTGTAGAGATGACCCGTATGGGAGGTGGTTTTGGAAGAAGGTTATATGGAGATTTTGCCCTTGAAGCAGCGGAAATTTCCAGCAAAGCTAAAAAGCCTGTAAAGGTAATTTATACGCGAGAGGATGATATGACTGCCGGCATTTATCGTCCTGCCATAAAATTCAGGATAACAGCATCTGTAAAAGATGGTAAGATAACCGGGTATAATCTGAAAGAAGCCTCTATTAATTCAAATATGTGGGGCTCGATGTCCAACTTTTTTCCGGCGGGAGCAATAGAAAACTACCAGGTTGATGTAGCCAAGTACGACAGTAATATCACTACAGGTGCATGGCGTGCCCCTGTCACCAATTTCCTTGCTTTTGCAGAGCAGGCATTTTTTGATGAGCTTTTTGAAATAATGGAAGTTGACCCTATACAGGCTCGTCTGGACCTTCTGGAAAAAGTAAAGGGCACTACCGATGAGCGAATTGAATATTCACCGGAGAGGCTTCAGAATGTAATTAAAACAGCTGTAGAAAAGTCAGGCTGGGGAAAACAACCGGCAGGGGTGTACCAGGGGTTTTCTGCATACTACTGTCATAATACCCATGTGGCGGAAGTAGCAGATGTTGAGATCGTGGATGAAATGCCCGTGGTAAAGAAAGTGACCTGTGTTATTGATTGCGGTATCGTTGTCAATCCGACAGGGGCCAGGAACCAGGTAGAAGGAGGGGTAATTGATGGTATCGGCCATGCGATGTATGGTGATTTCCAGTTTAGCGAAGGCAGGGGCAATGCTACTAACTTCGACAGGTACCGGTTGATCAGGATGAAGGAAACCCCTATAGTTGAAACAGTCTTTATAGAAAATGAAATTGCCCCAACAGGTTTGGGTGAACCGGCCCTTCCACCTGCAGGTGCGGCCCTGGCTAATGCAATACATGCTGCTACGGGTAAAAGGATGATGCGCCAGCCTTTTGAAAAAGAGCTTAAAGATGAGTTGAAGAAAGAAGTGGTTATATGACGCATGAGCTTAAATCCATACTCGGAGCTTTTCTGATCAATAAAACCAAAGGGTTAAAATCCGTTCTGGCCACCGTTGTAAAGCTGGATGGCTCGTCTTACCGAAGGCCGGGCGTCCGGATGCTTATAGCCGAGAATGGCGAAATGACAGGAGCAGTAAGCGGCGGATGTGTGGAAAAAGAGATTTACCGGAGATCATTAGAAGTATTTCAAACTAATAAACCTCTCCTAATGACCTATGACGGGAGATACAGGTTGGGTTGTGAAGGGATTCTGTACATCCTGATTGAGCCTTTTGTCCCTGGTCAGCAATTCATGGATTACTTTGAATTTTTAATTAATTCAAGGCTCCCCATTAACATAAGCATCTTATTTCCAAATGATCTTGCCGGCGGATCAAATGCAGGTTCTTTCCTCAGGACGGCTGAGGATAAACCTATAGGGTTTCGTGAAGAGGGCAATATTGACCTGTATGATAATCAGCTTTCCAGGTTTGACCAAACCTTAAAACCAGCTTTTCGGATAGTTATTTTTGGTGCCGAGCATGATGCAGTGCAGCTTTCTGATTTTGCCGCTAAAACCGGTTGTGAAGTATATGTGATAGCTTCAGCAAAAGACCCTAAATCTCCAAAGGATTTCCCTGGTGCAGATAAGATCATCAACACCGATCCTGCTTCTATGGATGTTTCCATTATCGATGAGCAGACAGCTGTTGTGCTGATGAGCCATAACTATATGACGGACCTGAGCTATTTATTAAAGCTTACAGCCTGCAATCCGGCATATGTAGGGTTATTGGGTCCTGCAAAAAGAAGGGAGAAGCTTTTAAATGAATTAATTGAGACCAGGCCAGAAATATCCGATGAACTGCTGGATAAGGTTCACGGACCTGCAGGATTAAATATAGGTGCAGAAACCCCGCAGGAGATCGCTATCTCCATAATTTCCGAGATCCTTTCTGTTGTACGTAACACAAAACCTGAAGCTCTGCGCGCTGTCAAGGGCAGTATTCATGAAAGCCTTAAGGTTTAAGTGAAAACTACTATTTTAATAATGGCTGCCGGTGAATCCAGCCGGATGGGAGACCGGATAAAGCAATTGATCCCCTGGAAGAAAACCAACCTCATCAATAATGCTATCACTACGGCGGTTAATAGCAAGGCTGATTATGTTAAAGTAGTTCTGGGAGCTTATGCCGCTGAAATAAAGAAATCAATACCTGCTGAGGCAGAAACTTTCACCTGTCATAACTGGAAAGAAGGTTTAGGGACAAGCATAGGTTACGGCGTTCAGCAGGCGCTGGAAGATAAGCCGGACAAGATCCTGATCATGCTTGCGGACCAGCCGTTTATTGACACCGCATTTATCAATAAGTTAATACAAAGAGCAATCAACTCTAACAAATCTGTTATAGCAACCGGCTATAATTCAAAGGCAGGTGTCCCCGCTGTTTTCGATAAGAAGCTCTTCGCGGAGCTTGTCAATCTTAAAGGAAGCTCTGGCGCCAAAATGATCATTGAAAAGTATAAAGGAGAGACTGAGATTATTGATAATCCCGATGCCGCAAAGGATATTGATACTGTGGAGGATTATGAGAAGTTATCTTAGTCTTTAGTCCTGAGTACATAGTCCTGAGTTTATTTCAGTTCCAATTTTCCCAATACATCTGCTCTTTCACAATGACGGGGAAAAGACGGAGAATCTTTTGGTTTGCCGTCATTACGAGGAGGCGCTCAAAGCTTATCTTTTATTCACACATGTTGTGCCGGCGAAGTAATCTTGCTGGTTAATTGACGGGATTACCGCAGCCGCTTATTTGTTGTGCAGTGTTTTATAACCAGTCCCCGTCCCGATAACTATCGCGGACGGGGCCCCGAAAATAGAACCACAAATCGTAGCGCAGCGGAGATTCATGAGCAAGCCCAGCGTGCCTGCCATGCGGGAGCGAATAAAATGAACTCATTCAAACCACAGAACTAACCCATGAAAAGGTGATGATCTCCTTAGCTCCAACTTCTCTTGTAGCTGCAGTGGACCCAGCTTTCTAAAGGGAATGCACCTTCGCACCCCCGTCCCCTAAAGGGGCGAGCCTACGCCGCCTGGAAGTAATACAAAACAAAAATTTATAATAAATTAGACAAGGGGCGTGAGAATATCCTCTTAAAGAGTAACTCATCATTCTTTAATTAAAATCGTAAATCGTAAATCAAGAATTCGTAACTAAAAATGCCGCCCCCCGATAGCCTACGCTTGAGACCAACCCGATATCGGGGCCGGGTGCTCACTACTCGCCTGCCGCGCTCATAGCCACTCCGGGCTCAAACAGGCCGTTCGCCCCCTGTCGGAGAGGCAACATTAAATGATGTTTTTGGGTAATAGCTCCTTATCATCAACCACGTAGTTGTTGGTGAAAACACCAACAACAGTGGGATCCATAGTCTTTAGTCCTGAGTCCTGAGTCTCAACAATCCTACTTCATACGTCATTGCGAAGGAGCAGGAATAATAAAGTCGCATTGGAGAAGCTTGGCGCGACTGCGGCAATCTGTCGTTTATGAATACAGAATAATTTAAAAGCCGGGTACTTATTACTCGCCTGCCGCGCTCATGGCCACTTCGGGCTCAGACAGGATCCTGCCGTTAATTTATTCTTTGGATTTTCAGGCAATGACTTTAATTGCTGCCTTACCCTGACAATCCTTTTCCTTTATCCTTATTTTTTTTATTCACTTTTGACAACTGTTCCACATCAAGTTTATCTTGTAAACGGTTAGTGGTTTTTTTATTAATAATCAGGTCGTTGTAACTAATGAAATTAATATTAAGATCACCGTATTGAGAAATATCTCTTGATTTAAAAGCGCTATCAAAATCAGGGATGCCATCAATTCCAGTCATTACATCAATCTTTACGGGTTCCACACCAAATTGTATTTCCTTATCCAAAGAAGTAAGATCTTCTGCTGTTATACCCATAGCCCCAAAACCAAAATCATCAAGAACATTCATCATTTTCCGGCCATTGTTTAATTCTGGCTTAACCCATACATCGAAATCTCCTGTAAAGCGTGGATAGCCATGGTGTGCAACTGAATAGCCGCCTACTACAAGGTATTCAACTTCATTTGCGTTTAATAACTCTACAAACTCTTTGAAGTCTTTGTCTAATTCCATTTTTTGTTAATTGCTGAGTTCTTAAATGTTCCAGGGCGCGGAGGCGTTCATGCGAAGATCTCTTTGACCAATATCGTGCATCAAACCCAGATTCCTTCATTTTTACCACTTTTACCGTCTTTTCCATCTAACAATGTAATGAGAAGTTTATTTCTGCCATTAAACACTAAATATAATAATATTCAATGTTATTTCCCTCTAAACCACTAGCCAATTGCCCTGTTATAAGACCATAGTGTATTAATTATCCAATTAAAAAATATACACAATACTAAAGCCATGAGCAACAGATACCTGTTATGGATTATTGCATAACTGAAAGGTACATTGCAAAAAGAACTCCCCCCGCTCACCCTTTTATTCCCTAAAGGGAACCGGCCGCACATTCCGTAACCACCAACCACAGTTGCTTATCCAGTCTAAAATCTCCCATCTAACAACCCGACCTCCTTTTTCCCGTCATCTCGACGATAGGAGAGATCTTCCTCCTCGCTGAGCAGGATGTGCATTAAAAGGAGTAAGATTTCTCTCTTCGCATTACTGGCTGTTAAATAAAAAAACTTTGATAAGCTTCGTTCGAAATGACTCGCTGTGTTGTGATTTAAACCGTCATTACGAGCAAGCTTAATAAATCTTTAAAATTTTATTTAGCGTTTTGTGCCGACGAAGTAATCTTGTATTTATTTAAACCTTGCCAATTGCATAACTGCCAATTAATTTTGCCAACTGCTCCTGCCAATTGCCAACTTTACCTTCTATTGACGCGATTCCTTCAGTTGCATAATGTCTATCGCAAAACCTGATATTTTGCATGCTCCTTCGGAATGAAGTGTGAGAGGATTTCAGGACTATTTATTGCCAACTGCCAACTGCCTACTGATACTGCCCTTCGCACCTCCAACTCCTAAAGGAGCGATCCCTCGCGCGTACTACGAAATTACCCCTGGAACCCCGGCCTGGCTTCGACTATGGCTCAGCCTGACCTCAGGTTGTTATTTCAGTTGCAATTTTCCCAGTACTCAATACTATGGACTAAGGACTAAGAACTAAGCTCCCCTCGCTCACCCTTTTATTCCCTAAAGGGAGCCAGCCGCACATTCCAGCTTAAAAGTCTCACATCTCATATCTCAAATCTCACATCTAATCAACACACCACCCACAATATCTTTCCTTCACCTCCGGGTATTCCAGTAGCTGAAAACTTATCCCGCCGTTATTTCTATTATCGAAAAGCTTACAGTAACGCTCCGGGTTCATATTGTACGCCTGGTACATTAGCTCGTGATACCAGTTATGCGTATTGAACTTTGTATTACCCAGCGTAAGAGATAAATAGTAAAAGATCACCTCTTCGTTGCCGGTCCCTTGTTTTACTATCGGATATAAGATCTTTTCAGCATACGCATCATCTCCATAGTTTTCGTAAAAGTTGGCCAGCCGGAGCAATTCCTTCTCCTCATATCGTGCAGCAGGATAGAGCTTCTTGATTTGAAATAACCACTTTCTTACCTTTTTCTTCTTCCCTGCAGCATAATCATAGCCGATCTGTATCATGGCATGGTTGATCTTTAACCTTTGGCGCAGCCTGTCCTCAAGCTCCACCTTATTGATGAGGTGCATAAGCCTGCTGATCTCCTTTTCATCTACCTCGGCCGGACGGATCACCATCTCCATAAGTTTAAGAGCCGTTAGGTTGTACATGATATAAGGCTCCCGCGGCATAAGCCGGTATAGCTCTTCCATAGCATGCAGCGTTTCATCCAGTGATGTTGTATTCAGTTGATATTGGCTGATCAGGTGATTAAGGAGAAGGGGACCGTAGATTGACTGAGCAGGCACCTCCAGCTCATTCAGAAATTCCTTAGGCAGCTTAAATTCCTTTATCCTGTCCATCACCTTCTTATGGATAAAAAGTAGCCGTGCCAGGTCAGCCTCCTGGTAGGCAGATTGAAATTCGTGCTTTATCTCCTCAGGAGTGCTTTCCTCAGTAATGATCTTTGAGTTTACTTCAACGACAACTTTACGATGGCCTTCCAGCAAATATTCCAGCGTATCGTAAAGGCTCCTTTCATCCATTAGCTTTTTTATGGTGGATTTATTTCTGGAAGCCAGAAAACGATAAGGTGTATCCTGGATATCAATTAGAAAATCATCCCAGTTTTCATCGGAAGAGAATCTTATAGGGATACCGGGAAAATCTTTTTCTAAAACTTTACGGATCTTCTGGGTCCGGTCCGTAAAAATAATTCTGTTTGTCTTCCTTGAACCCTCAACAGAAGCATATCCGGTAACGGTGAATTTTTGAATATTCTTTATGTCCCTGATCTCATTAAGGAACATCTCCAGCTGTTTATTCGAAATATTCGACCTCCCCTGCTCATAATGAAGGACGAATTCAGAGGTTACTCCTTTTTCTGCGATCTTCTTCAGGCTATCCTGTGTAAGCTCAATGGGAAACAGGCCGGTTTCCAATATTTCCAGTTGTTCGGAAAAGACATTGGGCATGGTGCCTTTGATGCAAACAAACCGCTTCTGGAGATAAACAACATTAATTTCATAATCATACCCCTGCAATTCATCAGGTAGCACACCGGCATTAAAAGTAAAAGCACCGGGTAAGAGAGCGTGCGGCGTTTTATTGTTGAATATTTCTTTTTTGTATAACGGAGGAAGATAAAGCCCCCGGACGTTTTCACTTGTCGTATCACATGCATACTGACCTCTTTCCACCACCTCCAGAAAAAGACCATCCCGGCTATTGTTAAAGATCCTTTCTGCCTCCTCCTCCGGATGCAGGGTAACCACAACACCCGCCGGCAGATCATAAATAGCCACTCCTACCTGATTAATACTCCTGGCATTAATCGCCCGACATTTCTTACGCTGCTGCGCAATATCTTTTGGATAGCGGATGGCCGTGCAGGAGCAGGTTATAAGCAGCGATATGAATAGTATAAGGAGGCGCATTTGTTATTTAAATCTAAGCATAAAATAAAGAAAAAGCCTTTTTGCTCAGGCTATCAGTATCAATGAAAGTAACGGATTGGGGATTGACAGAACGTGTCAAAGGCAATTTTCAATTAAAAAGCGTAAATCGTAAATCAAGAATTCGTAATTAAAAATGCCGCCCCCCGATATCCCACGCTTGAGGCCAACCCGGTATCAGGGCCGGGTGCTCACTACTCGCCTGCCGCCCTCATAGCCACTTCGGGCTCAGACAGGCCGTTCGCCCCCTGGCAGAAAGTTTTTCTAAAAAGTAGGTTATTTATTGAAGAAGTATATATTTGAATACTAAAACCGGCTCAACCTGCAATAAATGAACAAAGATATTGATGTAGATGAAACTTTTTCTCCCGGACAACAAATAATTGATCCTAAATATTTTTCGGGGCGAAAGGAAGAAATTAAAACAGCTGTTCAAGCATTAATTCGCAAAGGGACAAGTATTATAATTTATGGAGATAGGGGAACTGGTAAGACATCCTTAGTAGAGATGATAAAAAAAATTGCTACAGGAGATGATTTCTTAATTTATAAGCATGAACTACATAAAAGCAGACCATATAAATCATTAAATTTTAAAATAGCTGAAGTAACTTGTGATTCAGATACAAATAATATTGAAAAAGTTCTTCAACGATTAATAACGAGTCCATATGGACTAAAAAATATAATATCTTCAAGAATAGAAAAAATTGAAAATAAATTAAACACAAATCTGTCCTTCAATATATTCAGATTGTTTGGTGTCGGTGCAGCATTAGAAGAAAAGGAAATAAGAAGTTATGTAAATGAAAAATCCGTTATAGAAACCTTTTGCAATATTATTCATGCTATTAAAAAAGATGTACTTGAAAAAAATGAAAATTTATTAATAGTTATTGATGAAATTGATTTAGTCAACGATAAATCAAAGTTATCAAGTCTTATAAAAAACTTATCTCAAGAAAATGTAACCTTTTTGATTTCAGGTATAGGCCATAATTACACTGAGCTAGTTGAAGGTCACCAGTCAATAATGCGGCAAATTCTTCAAGGAAGAATAAAAATATTACCTATGGGCAAGGAAGAGATAAATGAAATTTTCGATATTGCTAGTGAAAATAATGATGATCACATCATATTTAATCAGGCTTTCAGAAAAGAAGTTATTGAATTATCAGAAGGATACCCATATTTTGTTCATTTATGTGGACAGTTGGCATTGGATAAATTTGTTGAATTAAATGGATATAATTCTAAAGGAACTATAAATACACAACACCTAATTGACGGTTTAGAAAAACTTATAGAATATGAACCCCTTTTAGATGACCTTTATCATTCATTAGTTGGGGAATCGGCAGAAAGGGAAATAATGTTAAAAGCCATAGCATCTCAAAAATCGAGTCGAGTTAGAATCAGCGAAGTATATAAGTATTGTGAAAAACGTGATATCCAATATCCAAAGAAGACTTTAACATACCTGCTATCCTTTAGGGACAAAAGTGAAACTTGTTCTGCTAAACAAGTAATAAAAAGAGTAGGAGATGACTACGTTTCCTATGAGAAAACCCTTTTTAAAATTTTTGTAAAGGTAAGGAAACCATTATTTGAGGATATTTAATTTAAACCAACAATCTCTCCAGCCGATCCTTCCATTTCTCCCAATCAGGCATAATATTTTCCTGAAGCTCATAAAAAGTTTTAGTGTGGTTGTGATGAACTAGATGGCAGAGTTCATGAATAATAACATATTCAATGCTGCCTTTTGGGGCTTTAATTAATTCAGGGTTTAGAATAACCTTTCCTTTGGTTGTGCAGCTTCCCCACCGGTTAGACATTTGGCGAAGTTGAAGCTCAGGTTTATTGATACCATGCTTTTTGAATTTTGGCAATACATTCTGGAGCAACTGATAAAAGTGTAAGCATGCTTTCTCCCTATACCAATCATTTAGAATATCCTTTGGATTGGCATTTTCTTTTTTATAGATAAATAATCTACCCCGAATTAATTTCACTTCATTCTTTGGTCCTTTTTCTATTCTTAATCTATACTGCCGACCGAGGTATAAATGTGTCTCTCCATTAATAAATTTCCTTGGAGGGGTTAACGGATGATAGGAAAGAAAATCTCGTTGCTGCCTGATTATCCATGGTGCCTTTTCTTTAAGTTTCTTAAGAATATTTTGGGAAGCTGTTTTAAAAGGGGCAATAACTTTTACAGAGCAATCCGGATATACCTTTATTCCAAGAGTTTTCCTGTCCTGAAAACTCAGTTCATAATCAATTTTAATTGACCCAAAAATGAAGGTGTTAATATTAGTGATATCAGACATATTTAAGCTTCGCAATTTTTATTGCATCTTCAATTAATTGATCAATTAAATCTAAGGGTAGTTCTATCTCATGTTGACCTTGTAAGTCAAATAAATAATCATCTATGGCAATTTTTATCTTCCCTTCAATATCTGATTTATTGACCCAGTCTATAATAGGTTTTCCATTTTCAAATACAACTGACTTAATTACATCATCCATCCCTTCGGCAATAACTGCTGCATAATTAGGAGCCCCTTCTTTCCTTGCCAGCTGTCCCATAAAAATTTCATTTATTAAGTTATAAAAGGCAATTCCAGTCTCATTACCTTCTAAATTATCCGGAACATTATTTTGCCTTCCGCTGTGGAATTGATCTTCAAATTCTTTCGCCTTCTTAAGATACTCTGCTTCCGAAATCCTATGTTGGTGGTAATCACTAATGGTATCTCGAATTAAGCTGGAGAGCTTTTGATAATATATAGGATCTTCATTTAGTTTCACATTAATTGCGCGAATAGTCCTGCTGGCAATATGATCCGCTTTAGCAGCTTTGCTGGTTAATTTTTCAACCTCCTGCTCACGTTTTTCCTTATTGAAAATATCGACAAGCTCGGTTATCCTTAACACATCTCCTTCTGTTGTAATATGCTTATCAATTAGCTTCTGGACCTGAGGTTCATATTCTTTATATTCCAGGTCATCAAAGTACCTTCGCTTCACAGAGATCCTTAAAGCAAGGAAAAATTTTGCGTCCTGTTTGTACTTATTGATCTGCTTTTCAGGAGTATTTCTTATAAATTCAAAACTGGATAGCGCCAATTTTAACAATCGAGCAAAAGCAGATACTTTCTCATAGAATAAATGCCTTTTTGCTTCATCATTCAAAAGCTCTTCGTATGCTGCTTCATCATACTTATTCTTTATTTCCTTGAAAATATCCCATACCTCGGAATGTGCCTGTGGAAGTTTTTTTAATTCTTCAGTGATATTTGTTAATGTTCCTTCCAGATCAGCTGGGTCAAAATTATTTCCTGAATAAGTTTCTAAGGCGGTATCCAGATTTTCGAGATTGCCATAGTAGTCGATGATTAGTCCATGCTCTTTACCAGGAGCTAATCTATTAACCCTGGCAATTGCCTGTAATAGTGTATGTTCTTTTAAAGATCTGGTTAAGTACAATACATAATTATTTGGTGCATCAAAACCTGTTAAAAGTTTATCAACTACAATAATTATCTCAGGATCATCCTTCTTTTTAAATGAGTTAATTAATGATTTATCATAATTTTCTGCTTTATTATATTTATCCATCATGGCTTTCCAGAATTTCAAAACCAGATCGTCACTTTCTTCAAAGGCATCATCATAATTTTCACGGATATCAGGAGGAGAGATTAGAACTTCGCAGCTTACCAATCCTATTTCTTTTAAATATTCCCGATATCGTATGGCTGTAGTTTTATTAGGAGCAACTAATTGCCCTTTAGCCTTTAGACCTCCAAAATCAATCCCTTGTACATTCTCACTAAAATGTTCAGAAATGTCCCACGCTCTTGCATAAATTACCTGGTCAGCTTTATTAAGTTGATTTTGTGAGCTGAATTTCCTTTTTAAAGCTGCTTTTCCATATTTTGTCAATGGTTCAGAAACTTTATCAAAATAGGTATCAAGAGGCTTTTCGTTTACCTGAATTACATTATGTCTACCTTCATAAAGTAAAGGAACCACAGCTTTATCTTCTACGGCATCTGTAATGGAATAAACATCTATCAGCCCACCAAATTTATTAGCGGTGCTTTTTTCTTTTTTCATTAAAGGTGTTCCTGTGAAAGCAATAAAACAGCCTCTAGGGAATACCTTTTGCATTTTTATATTAAATGAACCGTACTGACTCCTATGGCCTTCATCCACCAAAACAAAAATATCCGGCGAATCAAATTCTTCTTTGGATTGATTTACGGCAGCTTCGAATTTGTGTATTAAGGTAGTGATTACAGCATCGCTGTTGCTTGAAAGTAATTCAACCAGGTGTTTTCCTGTCTGTGCATTTTCTACAGGTATTTGACACTTCTTAAAAGTTTCTGTAATCTGACTGTCCAGATCAATTCGGTCCGTTACAAGTATAATCTTAGGATTTTTGATTTTTGGATGAGTAGCAATAAGTTGTGCAAGCATTACCATAGTTAACGACTTTCCGCTACCCTGTGTGTGCCAAATGACACCTCCGGTTCGTGAACCAGTACTGTCAACTTTTGAGATCTTTTTCAGTGTATTATGAACTGCAAAATATTGCTGGTATCGGGTTATTTTCTTTTCCCCGTCATCATATACAATGAAATTGTAAAAAAGATCAAGCAGGCGCTCTGGTCTGCAAAAACTGTATAGAAGTTTATCCTGCTCAGTTATAACCTGCGTTTCCTTTTCAAGATTTTTAAAATAGGTCCAGACATTTTTATACCGTTCTTTAAATAATGTGGTTCTATCATTATCCGGTAAACTTTTATCTTTTAATTGCTGAAGTTTCTCGAGCCACTCTGCTGCCTCAAGTTTGGTTTTAAAAAGCTCTTTCCAGAAGCTCCAGAATTCTTTTGATGTTCCGGTGGTAGCATATTTAGCCTCATGGGTAGCAAGTCCCATAAGTATGTTAGAGTAATTATATAAGGAGCGGATACCATCTTCCTGTTGATTTCTAAGATGCTGTTCAATAGCCTTATCAATCGGATCTTTAATTTTAGGGCTTTTGCATTCAATAACTATTACCGGAATTCCATTAATGAAAAGCACAATATCCGGACGATAAGGATCTTCGCTTCCTGTACGGGTAACACTGAATTCTTCAGAAACATGATAATAATTATTCTCCGGGTTCTTCCAATCAATATAATTGAAGGAAAAGCTTTTTTTATCTCCCATTACGGATTGTTCAAAGCTTCTTCCGAGTGTAATTAACTCATAAAAAGCTTTATTGGCAGCAATATAACCATCCTGCACAGGCAGGTCGCGCAATGAAAGAATGGCATTATTGATATTCAATTCAGAAAATGAAAATTCCTTTCCCTTATATTCTATTGAATTAATTGCAGCTAACCTTTCCTTTAGAATATCTTCCAACAGCACATTAGAGGCTCTGCCGCTTCTTGCTTCCAGTGCCTGCTCTGGTGTTAAATATTTCCAGCCCATGTTCATGAGCAGCATTATAGCCGGCAACTGCGAAATATGGTCTTCCTTAAATGATGGTATGATCATTATTTTATTATAAATTATTAATAATCTCTAGTTCTTATACATCCCTACCTATTCTTATACATCCCTATCTATTCTTGTACATCTATTATTATCACTGTTGTCCATCCTAGGAACATTTGGAATATTATTTACATGAATCTTGTACATTACATTCAATTCTTGTACATCTTTTCTCATCTCTATTATTCGTAATATACTTTGCTGAAAAGTATCGTCTTCTTTAATGACGCAGTTTCCATTATCGGAACTTTATATGATTCTTTTCGTTTTTATAAATAGTATATCATAGTTGCATATTCGGAAAATAATTTTAACCTTTATATACAAAAATATTTGGACCGGGGTGTCCCCGATCGGCAAAAAGCGAAGTCACTGATTTCGCTTTTTGTTTTATTTTTATAATAAAAAGATTGCTCATAAAAACTTTTTCTTTTTTTGCTATGTTCAATAATCAAAGAATTTTTTGGAATTCCATTAAATATTTATAAATTTGCATTGTTCTTTACCATTGGTTTGGAACCTACAAAGGTCTCGGACGCTGAACCCATAATCAGCGTTCTTTTAATTTATACCCCTTCCTCCCCATAAAATCTAGTCTCTTGTTCCCAATCGGGACCCTGTAAAATCTTATTTATATTATCTTCATCCTGATGTTCAAAAGCTGTAATAAATTGGGCTTTTAATAATCCGGTAAATCTTATAACCACTATATAACTACCTTTTACAAAGGCCACTCGTCTGCTGTTATCATAAGATTTATTTCTTTTATCCCATCCTTTTTTTAGAATAGCAGTTGGATCCTGAAGTGTATCTTTAATCCATAGCATTTTTTCTAATCTATTTAGCGACAGAATTGATTTATCACCTTTTTGTCGATTAGCACTTTCAAAGAAACAATGGTCAAACATATTCTCATAAAACTTCACTAACACGTGGTCATAAGTATAAATAGGTTTATTCGGGTCACAATACTCTTCTCGCCACAATATCCTAAGCTCATTTTCGGTCATTTTGTGAGACTTAATCTTCTTATATGCCATTACCACCCTCCCTGAAGATTTATTCGAAATATGTTAAATTTCTCTTCCCACTTAGGTGTCGGAGCAAGTTCTTTATTTATATGGACCTGCTCAAGATAATCTATAAGACGACTTTTTGCAGATCCTTCTTTAATTTCTCCATTAAATTTAGAAGCTGCTAATCCGGTTAGGATATCTGCAAGTTGAATGCCTAATGACTGTTCGGAAGGTAAGCCTTGTACCTGTCTAATATCAGAGGTTAAATTAGATAAATCAAGAACTTTTCTTAGTTCAGTAAGCCGTCTGGTATATCTGTTGATTTTTAAATCAACAAAAATATTGTAGCTATTAAAATCATAAATCCAATGGTGTAATAGTTGATAGTAAAATTTGTAAAAGCCTAATTCCGAATCCATATTGTTAAATCGGATATGGTCTATCTTGGATGACTCGACCAGAATTACCCGAAAACGAATAAATTCAGAGCTAAAAAAGAAATCAATCACATCTTTATATAGCTCAAAATATGCCGGTGATAACTTTTTCCATTTTAATTCACCAAGAATACCATGCTTGTCTTTAATTGTTTTTAAGCCCTCCTTTAAGCTCTCCCTATGAGAAGCTGGGAGCCAAATACCTCCAATGGAAGAAAATTTATGTTCATCTTTTTTATTTATGGCTTCCAGACCACTTTCATCACAATACACTTCAAAATCCATATAATTAGAATTAATTAGTTTCCATTAAATTTAAAAATCAGGCTCTGATATGATTACACCACATAGAAGAAAAACCGGAAAATCTTGATTTAAGATTGTTAAGCCATGATCTCCGCTTTGGTAGATGAAGAGGTAATACTTTAGATATTTATCCAATAATTTACAATTAAAATGCTTGCCAGGAATGATTTAATAAAAGTTTAATAACTCTTTCGGGTAATTCCGTGATAGGTTTCGATTTATTCTTATTTAAATATGAAATAAGATAATCTCTGTCAGCTTGAAGTTGCATAAAAATATCATCTGTTGAAGATTTATTGCTATTATAATGCTTTTGGATAATAAAGTAGGCGAGTAATTTACCTACATACCACTCTAAATGACTCCATAAATTGGTGTATTCATTCACCATATCGCCTGAATGCACAATTTTATTCCTATGCAGATATATTCTTTGTAATTGGTATTTAATAGAAAAATGAGATCTTTCTAACCTATCATGTATGAAAATTTGATTTCCTTCTCTTAATGGTTTTACAAAATTAAAAGCCTGATATGCTAATAATTCAGATTTACCTTTCAATTTCTCAAAAAGCTCATCCATATTATCATGGTAAACTAACCATTTATACCATTCGATTAATTTATCATTTGTAATATCATGATCAAGCTTAGGAAAATTTATGTTTAAAGAATAATTACATTGTCTATTAACTTCTTTTATTCTTAGTGCAAATGAATGTAAATCACGGGCTAAACAACCAATGGATAAAGATTTTGAAACAAAATCCTGAATGGCTTCTATATCACTTGAATAAATTCTAAATGGCTGAATGGATTCTAGAGAGGTCCATAGCAATGAAAGTGAATTTTCTATTGATTTTGAACCCAGAGCAAGATTGTAATAATATATTGAATTTGATAATTGTTCATATTCCACTGAGGGTAAATTATCATTATCAGAAAATTGAAAATCGAATTGTTTAATAGAAGTAATTAATGTGGTTCTTAAAGTCTTACCTTGAGCCTTCACATTGATAGGATCACCTTCAAGTTTAATTTTCTTAAATTTCAAAAGAGGTTGATCAGAATGATTATTCCAAAAACTATGATCAAAGAAATTATTGAAAACAGCTAAGCTCTGACGCTCCTTATGGACTACTAGTTTTTTTAATAAATTGTCGAAGTTATCTCTAACATGTTTATGGGGATCGGTGGTATTAAAATTATATAATGCATAAATGCCTCTAGAGGGAATATTATATTTTTTAATAAATTCTTTTGTAATATCATTTCCTTTAAGAGTTACAATATTTACATTCAACTCCTCTTTCATTAATTTTACAAAATCTTTTGATTCTGGAGATTCATCACCTATATACTGCAAGAAAGTGAATTGCCGAGATTTAAAATGAAGAAACTTAAGAAATTTTTTAACTGTAATATGACCTCCATTTAACCAGCTAATAAGAATTTCACTTATAGTAGCTTGTGAATAGCCTTTGAAAATTAAAAATGGTATTAAGATGTCAATTAACTGAGATAACCGATCAGCATTTCTAGCAAAATTTATTTCTGCGGTATAATCAATTGATTCTAATTCATTTTTTAAACAAGCAAAATAATGATCATCCAATTGAGCGGAAAATATCTTTAGTTGGTGTTCAAAATTTTGCAAAATCACTAAATTAGGTTGGGATTTTGAAGATAGAAGAGATAAAGGCTCAAAATTCAGAATGTATTGTTTTAAGTCACTAAAATATTTATTAATTATTATATCTGAATAAATGTTTTGTCTTACAAATGGGCTTTGTGCCTCCTCTATAGTTGTAATTAAAGTCTTTACCGTACGACTTCTCTTATTGGTTAAACTACAGTATTGAATTAAATCTTTAACTAAGGTGTAACCATTTGAAGTCCTATGCTTATTCGTTATGTTCTCTGTAAAGCCACAACGTTGAATTATTCTTTCAATAGTGAATTTTTCGAGAGAAGTTGCATTTTTATTCCAGTAGGATGTTTTTACTATATACATATCCTTATTTTTTTACTCTAATCTCACCCGTCAATAGCTTTTGCATTAAGCCTTTCTTTTGTTCTTTGAGGGTTTTTATTTGCTGCTTCAATAATTCAATTTCTCTATCGGCTTCTGATAGTACCGCTACTATTCTTTTTTGCTCTGCTAATGAAGGAACTGGAATTTTTAGCTTGGCAAATTCTCCTTGACCCAATGTTTTATTTCGTCCTGCTCCACCAGGAGAGGCTAAGCCTAAAAGGTGCTTTCCTCTGGCTGTTTTTAAGTAGTATAATAGGTAGTCCAAATCCAAGACTCCTTTCTTAGGCTTGTACATAGGGAAGCGGTGAGAGGCAATCATACCTATCTCTGCTTCTGTGGTTTTCGAAATAGCATGTTCCCATGCGAATACGATGTTTACTACAAAGCAATTTGGTTGAATCCAGAAAACTGACTTGTTTCCCAAGCTTGCTCCAGTTACTTCTTCTTTGTGAAATATACCCTTGCAGTGAGAGCGAATGCCAATTTCTCTGTAAAGTGTTTCTGGGTCAGGAGTAAAGGGTTTTTTAACTTTTTTAACTATTTCTGAAATTGGTTTTAAATCCCAGTCAGAAGGAATTTCGCCCAAGTATGTACCTATCTTATCTTCATTCTGATTAAATTGGTGAAACCTTATTTCTCCTTTAAATAAACCTATTTCAACACCTTTTCTTCTTGTTAGCAATTCATTAAGAAGTAATTCTTTTTTATCAATTGCCTTTTCCCATGTACTTAGAATATCAACAATTTTATTTTGTTCATCATCAGGGGGATATGGAACTTTTAGATATTGGAATTCAGAAATCCAGTATCGTTTATGGTCTTCGGCTTGAAATTTTACTGTATCAAATGCACAGAAAATATATTTTAAATTCAAACCCTGTCTGTTCGGTTTAAGAATTTTAGTTGCTGAACTTCTTATTTTAAAGGGAAAATCAACATACTTTCTGTCAGTCGTAAAATCGTCAAATAAAATGATTGGGGTTTTCCTAAACGCGCCATTAGTTTCAGAAGAATAACCCAACAAGAAAGATTTGTTGGAAGTAAGTACAGGAATACCGTTCTGAGCGTCAATATCCTTAGTTATATACTTTGTGGGTTGCTCGTAATCTAACAACTTGCCTAAGCGAACAGTATCCCAATCCGATGGAATTAAGCCAATATTGGTAAGTCTATATCCTTCTTTTTTCTCCATAACTTAATACCCCTAATTCCTTTAAGTAACTATCAATTTGTTGCTCAACAGTAGCTAACTCCTTCTTCAAATCATTAATATTCTTCTGGGTAGCCGCTATATCTACCGGCTCTTCTTCTTCAAAAGTATCTACATATCGCGGGATGTTGAGATTATATTCATTTTCTTTAAGCTCACTTATTGTGGCGCGGTAGGCGTATTTATCTTCCAGAACCTGTCCTTCTTCAGCATTTAATGGTGACCCACTCTTAAATGATTGGTAAGTAGATACTATCTTTTCTATATCTTTTTCCCTTAAGCGGTTTTGGTTTTTTCCTGCTTCAAAATGCTGGCTGGCATCTATAAAAAGCACATCTTTATTTTCGCCTTTGGCTTTATTAAAAATTAAAATAGTTGCCGGAATGCCTGTACCATAAAATAAATTAGCAGGCAAACCTATCACCGCTTCCAGTAAATTCTCCTCAATCAGTTGCTGTCTAATTTTTCCTTCACTACTGCCCCTGAATAGTACACCATGCGGAAGAATAACCCCAACCTTACCGTCATCTTCATAGGTAGATTCAATCATGTGTGAAATAAAAGCATAATCACCTTTGCTTTTTGGTGGAACACCTCTATGGAACCGGTTAAACTGATCAGTAATGGCATTATCCGCTCCCCATTTATCCAGTGAAAACGGAGGATTAGCTACCACTTTATTTCCTTTTAATAAACTATCACCTTCTAATAAGCGTGGGTTATTTAAGGTATCACCCCATTCAATTGTCGCATTGTCAATCTCATGGAGAAACATATTCATTCGCGCTAACGCCCAGGTGCTACCATTAATCTCCTGTCCGTATAGAGAAAAGTTAGCGCTTCCTACTTCCTTAGCTGTTTTAATAAGCAATGAACCTGAACCACAGGAAGGGTCAATAATCCGATCCCCTGGCTGAGGATCCATCAGTTTGGCCAAAAGTTTAGAAACCTGTGATGGTGTATAAAATTCTCCAGCTTTTTTACCTGCATTACTGGCAAATCTTTCTATCAGGTACTCATAAGAATCGCCAATTATATCATTATTCTCCAGATGCGAGGGCTGAAGATCCAAAGCTGAAAAGTCAACTAAAAGATTCTTTAATCTTCTGTTTCGATCTTTGGTCTGCCCTAAATTAGATTCGGAATTAAAATCAATATTTCTAAATACCCTTTCCAGCTTACTGCGGTTTGCATCTTCCAGATCTTCAAGCGCTGTATTAATAAGCTCACCAAGGTTCGCAGCATTTCTATTTTCAAATAAATGATCAAACGTACAGTTTTCCGGCACCTGGAATCTCTCATTTCTTAGTGCTCGTTCTATCCGAACATGGTCATTATTATATTTATCTGCATAAAATGCTTTTTTATCCTTCCATACGTCAGAGACATACTTCACAAAAAGCATGGTCAGGATATAATCTTTGTATTGAGAAGGATCAATAACACCACGGAAAGTATCACATGCTTTCCATACGATGTTATTGATCTCGCTCTGGGTAATTGGTTGTTTTGCCATTTTTATAAAATATTTTTCAGGATTGTTTTTTTGATGATCCGTTATCTTTTTTCAATCCTGCTAATTCCTTTAATCTTTCTTGCATCATATATAGCCTATTGAAGAATTCATTAAATTTACTCATAACTAACTTTTTTAATTTTTATTCAACTAACCTTTAGGTGGATAAGGATCATTTCCATGAGAATCAGATCTTTCAATAGTTCCATCTTTACGATGAATCACAAGCTCTGAATGTTCTTGTTGAGATAGTGCTCTGCTGTATTGTTCAGCTTCTTTTTTTGTTTCAAAATGTTTAGAAGCTCTTTCAGCTCCACCTTTTTTAGAGTCCCATCCCCCTCCTGGGTTTGGAACTACATGTCTAGTTTTTCTGGTCATAATTATCAATTAATTTATTTATAATCGCATCATTTAATTTTTCCTTTTCATCAATCAGGTGCTCCAGTATTTCAATATTTTTTTTGTTAAGCCTATTTACCTTTATAATTTTTTTCTGAGTAGCTATATCCGGAAGAGAGACAGGAAATGCTTCTAGTTCAGATTTCCTAATAGATGGGATAGAACTACCTGCTCCTAAAGTTTTAAAGAAAGCTTGAGATTTTGAGGTATTAAAAACTATAGATAGAAATTCAGGTAATACCCTTTTTAAATCTGGTTTTATCACAAAGAACATAGTAGATGCGACCGCAGGTCCAAATTCTTTTTTGTATGTCCACGCCAGATTCTTATATCCTTTACCAGCTAATAATACATCCCCCTCGCTTAGCTGATGCTTTCCCATTTTTCCTGAAGTCATTATAAAAGAATCCTCAGGATATTCAATTTCTCTTAAAAAATTAAAATGTTTAGCTTGCAAATACGCTATTTCACCCTTTTCTTTTGGTTTTTCATGTAAACCAACTTGTATATCTGCTATGTCTTTTAATTCCATTATATTTTGTAATGTTTTTCAAAAGTAATATAGTAAAATTAAAATAACAAGTAATGTGTAATTTATTTTATAGTAGAATGTTTCAAAAATAACTTACACTATAAAATTTGATTCTCTATCTTTATAAAATATTAACTAGATCATTATATGAAGACATTGATTATAACTATTGCATATCTTTTTTCTTGTTTTTACTTATCAGGACAGATTAAAGGCACATCTTGGGGAATGTCTTTAGAAGAAGTAAGCAGGATTCAAGAAGTACCTGTGGATGAAGAAACTACTGATTATTTCGAGGAAGGAGTAAGTTATGGATATATGACTTATCTACCGGGTCCTACAATTAATGACAAACTAACACAAGTTAACTTTTCGATCAATAAGATTTACGGCTTACATCATTGTTCGTATATTTTTTGGTCATTGAGCAGTGAAGAAATTGATTATTTTAAAAATGTATTAATAGAAAAATACGGTAACTATGACAATTTATTTTTTGGAGATCCTAAGTTTAAGAAAATTTATGTAAATGAGGCGGAATTATCTTTAAATGAGCTATTTGAAAAAGGATTTTCAGTATTGATTTCATTTGAAAAACCCAAAGATACAATTGTAGAATTCACATTAATTAAAACACTAGGTGAAAATAGCAAGATTTGGGGATATATTGATTATTATGAAAAGGAGGCTTATCTAAAGAAAAACATACCGGAAAGAGAAAAAGCAATAAAAGCAACACTTGAAGATTTTTAAATTGAAAATTCCTGTCATTATTTTTAATTAACATGTATCCTATTAAAAATTCAACCTCTCCTTTGCCTTTCAAGCCACTCACCATCAAGATTAATTATTCTAAAAGGAATTTCTCCTTGAGTAATAAAAATGAATATTCTTTTAAATACTCTAGCTTTTAAATCTAATGCAGCATTAAGTTCATAATTCTGATCTTCCCACATATTTAAAATACGCTCTGGAAGATAAAAATTTAATTCTGATTGTATGTCATTAATGGCAAGTGTCCATTCGGTAATTTCTCTTTCTGTTGTAAAATGATACCGAGCATTTAACACATAACCTACATTCAAAAATTGTTCATGTATATTCTGCTCCCCAATAAGAAACAAAAGATCTCCAGCTTCAGTTAGTCCAATTATAACTCTAGATTCTAATTCTCTTACAGTATTAAGAACTGGCCGAAAAACCTCATCGTTTTCAGGTAGGTGATCAATAGCAGCATCAATATCATTTTCCCTAAGGATTCTATTGAAAATTTCTGGATTAAATGGATTTAACCTATCCAAATAATCAGGAGTAATGTCATGAAATAGATCACAAATATGCCCAGGTAAGAACCATCGCAAAGAAATTAGAGATATTTTATTATTAGCAGCAAATTCAAATGCAGTTTTTGTAAAATCTTCAATTGAAGCAACACCTACCTGATAATTATATCGTTCTCTTTCAGCTATTGCATGCCTACCACGCATGTTATTTTGCCTCTCTCTGATTTGATCTTCTGTTACAATCTCAAATTCATTGAGATCATATCGTAATCCTAATGCATTACGAACTATAGTTAAACTGGTTTTGCTTTTATGTGCCTTGCATTCAAAATTTAGCCTGAATGGATATGAGAAAGGCATTTGTATAGGAGGAGACATTAATACATCAGCGTCATGAGCAGCACCTTTGCCGTTTATCATTGTAAGGCCTCCATTGTTAAAGATCATTACTCCATCCGGCCTTACTCTTCTAAAACCACATCTCAGTAATAACCTTCGTACAATAAACTCTAAAAGATTGCCTTTTAATTTTGCTGCTGACATGGCCTTTTTTTTATTGATTCACATCCTGATTTACTGTGACTTAAAGGATGTAGTGCATTAATATTAAAATATAATTAATTAGTTTTAATAATTAGTAAAAATATTCATATTACATTAATGATACAGTTTTATTCTGACGGGGAATTAGTTGGTAAATATGAAATCTTCTCAGATTTTAAGGATCGTCTTAGATGGCATAAGTTGATTGATTTTATCGATACTGTGGATCATCTAAATGACCATGAAAAAGATAGGATAAAAAAAAGCTACATAAAACTGAGCCAAATTTTAGGCAGAAATTTTCTTTTAAATGGACATAAAACAAATCATTCTTTATGTCAGAGATTTATAAATTTAGCACCTGATGCATTAAAATGGACTATTTGGTTAGCTGATACACTAGAAGGAGTTGAGAAAATTAATAATGGTAAAGTTGTAATAAATAGAGTTAAGTCAAATAAATATACCCATGAAGGAATGGCAATTTTGCAGCTATTTGACTTGTTCCAGAAGGTTGGGTTTTCATTAGAATTTGAACCAAAAATTAAAGTAAAAGAGAAGAATAAATTTCCAGATCTTAAATTAACAAGTAACACTACTAATAAAATTATCTTTATAGAGGTGTCTAATCTAAATATAAGTGATAAACATGGAGATAATAGCTCCTTTAGCAGAATAACAAAAGTTTTAAGGAAAGATGCATTTAAATTGGATTTACATTTCTGTGGTGAAATTGTAGTTGAGGATTCTGATGTTGCTAAAGCAATTAATATTATTGAACATACTAAAATTCAGGCAATAGAGAATACATCTTTTATTGAAATAGATCAAATTGGTATCAAATTAGGAATGGCCCACCAAAATGAATTAGAAAAACTAAAAAGTTGGGCAAATAGGAATGAAACTAGAGTAGGTTCCCTTTCTGGAGGGAGTGTTTCTTTGGATTCAGATATTCAAAGAATGAAAAATAAAATTAAAAGAAAAACTCAGCAGTTATCAGAAGATTATATCAATATTATTGTAATTCCTACCCACCATTTATTCATGCTAGTTGGTGATAAGTTTGAAATGTTTAAGCAAGTGGGAGAATACTTGGGATTATTCCCAAAGATTTACGGTGTTTTAGTATATGGTAACAATCAGTTAGCTAAACCCAATATTAAAGAGGTTTTAGGAAATCATATTATAGCTAATCATCAGGTCTGTCAGGATATAAATTCTTATATGTTCATTCATAATGAAAGATGCGACAAAAAAATGGACGATCATCTTTGGAAATTATTTCATTCGGCTTTTGATGTGCCAGAAGTTAAAACCCTAACCCCCTAAATTTTAATCCCTAGAATTTTAGAAGTAGAATATGTATAATATAACTAAAGAAGACATAGAAGCATTGCGAGAAGGTAATAATTTTAAGGATGTTGAGAATTCTGAAGACTTTTACTTTCAAAAAGCTCAAGACCTGCTTAAAGAATGGCGTGATTTATCTTTAAATGAAGATATTAAAAATATTTTACGCACACAAAGAAATGATTACAAACTCATACAACAGACAGCTGAGAGTAATGAAGAGATTGTACGTGTACTTAACCTACTTTTTAGCATAACATCTTATTGTGATTACAGAGCCAAAGATAAAAACAAACTGAATGAATATCCAAATAAAAGAGTTTTAGCGCGTGCTATGGTGCGAATGGACGATTGGATTAATCAAGCCATTCTATTCAAATTTGAGCAAGATCAACTCCCTACAGGATCAGTTAAAAATGCCTTCGAATATCTTCTTAATCCAAAAATCAACTGCACTATTTTAAGTGTCAATCACAGAAAAATGGTAGCTAAAAATCTTCTGGGAGTAGAGTATACGGAAGAAAATTTTATTGATGACTTAATTAATTATTTTGAACAATTTAATATTAAAACTAAAAACCCCGACAACTATACTCATCTTCTTACAAGGATTGTTTATGGGTTTGAGGAAAAATGGCTTGATGATGTTGTTGCTTTAATGGCTTCTGATGGAACGGGTTGGCAGGAAGATCATATTAAAGGTTTACATAATTCTGATGCATGTATAATTTGGAATAGCAAAAAGCCATCAAAAGGAGCCAAGGTTTTAAATTTTTTGAATAACAAAATCAAAGAAGAAGGAGGGTTTGACTTATTCTATAGTTCCGGAGGTAAAGCTCGATATCGTGCTACAGTTATTGATTTTGTAACAAATGAGCAGGATTTTAATAAAAGATCATGGCACAATCAATTTAAAAATATTTATGGATACATTGATGACTACGCACAATTTGTAGATCATAATAAGAAAGCTCAAATTGTTTTTTTATGTAATGACTTTGAAAAGATCAAGCCTATAGATATTGATAAATTTGTATTTTTTGGAGGTACTCAACAGCCCAGGCAGGATAATTTATCACCAGTTCAATCTTTACCTGAAATAGAAATTATGGAATTAAAGGACACTGAAGTTGATAAGAATAATAGTAATTATTCAGGAAATTCACCACTCAACCAGATACTTTATGGACCCCCAGGTACTGGCAAAACATATAATACAATAAATAAAGCTATTGCTATTTGTAACCCTCAGTTTGATCTCAACCAAAGTAGAGATATTATCAAGAAGGAATTTTACCGCTTACAGAATACTGGTAAAATTGTATTTACAACCTTCCATCAAAGCTTAAGTTATGAAGATTTTATTGAAGGGCTTAAACCCGAAGAAAAAAATGGATCAGTAGTATATTCAATAAAAGATGGATTATTCAAAAGAATCTCAAATACAGCTCTTTATGCATGCTTGAAAAAAGATTCAAGCAATGAAGTTGATCGCCACGAACGATTTGATTTAATCTATAATAAATTTCTCACTCATTTAGAAGAACAAATAGAAAATGCTGAGGGAGAGTTTTTCCTTCCGCATAAATCTAGAGGTTATTCTCTGCAGGTATTATCAATTGAAGGTTCAGATATTCGAACCAAAGGCAAAACTGCCATGAATGAAGCAAAAGTCGAAAAAGAAAAATTGAGAATGCTTTACAATAAGTTTCCTAATATAACTGACATTAAAAATGTAGTACAAGATATTAGAGGAGTGGGACCGGGATTAGGTTGGTCTTCAAATTATTATGGTATTTTTCAGGCATTTAAAAAATTTGAAGAAACAGTTTATATAGAAGCAGAAGATTTGGAGTCCCAAAAGCACAATTACAATTATGAAGAAGTAAGCGCGCTAGTGGAATCCATATCATTAAGCAGTTTTGAAGATTTAGATGCTAATGATAATATGGAGAAATTTGTTCTCATTATTGATGAAATCAATAGAGGAAATGTTGCACAGATTTTTGGAGAACTTATTACTCTATTAGAAGAAGATAAGCGAACGGGGAAACCTGAGGCATTGGCTGCTTTACTGCCTTATAGCAAGAAAAAATTCTCAGTACCTCCTAATCTTTATATTATAGGAACTATGAATACTGCAGATCGAAGTGTTGAGGCTTTAGATGTTGCGCTAAGAAGACGTTTTTCTTTTGATTACAAAGGTCCTAAATATAAGTTGCAAGAATTAGCATATCAAATAGGGAATACTGGAAAATCAGCAAAGGATTTATTAAAATTAATTAATGACCGCATTACCTATTTAAAGGATGAAGACCACCAGATCGGTCATTATTATTTGATGGATAAGGCAAATCCTGAGTTATTGCGAGAAACATTTGAAAAAAATATAATTCCATTGTTGAAAGAATATTTTTATAATGATTATGGTAAAATAAGGCTAGTGCTAGGTGATGGGTTTATGAAAAAAGATGATTTTCCTAAGTTCCCAGTTAAAGATCCGGATCTCATTGAGCAAGAAAACAGATATTCTCTAAAACCAATAGATGAAAGTTTCAATATCCTAGATGCATTAAGCCAGACACTTGAAGAGCACTAAACCAATATTAATATATGAGTATGGCCAACTGATTGTGGGGGAAAGCTATCTTGTAGAAGAAAAAACTAATTCCTACAGAATTTTCAACCAAAGTCATTTTGATGCACTAGCAAATTACCTTACACGTACGAAATGTGGCTTTTTTAGCCTATTGTCTAAAAGAGTTTGTTTTAATCAATTTGTAGGTGTCATTAAAATAGGTGACCTCACTATTGAAGTTCTTCCTAAAACAGATAAGCATGTATTGAGAGAGGCTGAGTGGCAAAAAGTATTAATTGAAATGCTTCTCATCAGTATGCAGGTGAAGGCTAAAACGACCACGCAGGCAAGTATAACAATTCGTCAACATAGTGTACTGGAAACATACTTGCAACAATTTTTATATGAAGCGGAACGATTAATTCATCAAGGACTTATAAAAAAATATAGAACTAATATTAGTAATCAGACAGCTCTTAAAGGCAAGCTTCTTATTCACCAACAAATTACGAAGAATGCAATTCATGCCGAGCAATTTTATGTAGCGCACTCAATATATGATCGTGACAATATCTATAATTTCATTCTGCAGGCAGCATTAGAATGTATTGCTAAAGTTGGATCGAATAGTATTGGTAAGGATGCACAAGCCCTACGTCTATTCTTTCCAGAATGTAAGCCGAAAGTTATTGATGAAAAACTTTTTCAACGACTTACCTATGACCGTAAATCAAACGGTTATAAGAAAGCTATTGAATTGGCCCGAATCATACTCCTTAATTATCATCCTGATATTCGAGGGGGCAAAAATGATATTTTGGCAATCATGTTTGACATGAATTATCTGTGGGAGAGCTTTATTTATTGGTCTTTAAAAAGAGCCGCTAAAGATAATGCGATAGTCAAAGCACAAGCAAAAGAACTATTTTGGCGGCATCAGGATAATTGGAATTTACGATTAAAACCTGATTTGGTTATAGAAATAAATAAAAAAGAAATTAAGAAAAATTTAGTTCTAGATACCAAATGGAAGTTTCAATCAAGCGTTTCAATTCAGGATGTACGTCAGCTTTATACTTATCTTCATTATTTTAAATCGACGGATGGATATCTATTATATCCTGAAAAGTTAGAAGAAGCAGTTATAATAGAGAAAGGCGATTTTTATATTCCTAAAGATTCTGATATAAAAAAATCTACACATTCCTGTGGTTTAATATTTGCCGATTTGATCACTGAAATAGATGGGAAACGGATGTTAAATAAAGATATTGGAACCTATATTCTTCAAAAATTCTCTGAAGATTAGCTATAAAGTTTTGGGCAAGAGATGATAAATTAAGTGTTACGTTTTAATAATTATTGATTAACCTCTGCCAGAACTGAACGACCTGTTGGAGCCAGAAGTGCCTATGAGAGCAGGCAGGCGAATAGTGAAGGCACGACCGCTTGTGATGGCACTGCGCGGGGAACGGGGCGGCATAAGAGTAGAGGAGTAAAAAATATCGGATGTTGAGGTGTTTTATTAAGTGATTTGGGTGAGTTAAGTTCTATTGTACCATTGATTTTCGGGGCTCCGTCCCGATAGCTATCGGGACGGCGACTGGTGGTTTTATATTTTTTAAATATGGAGAAAATAGGGTGTCAAATCTAAGCAACCTTCCCACATTCAGTAATTATCATTTTCAAAAGTACCCGAAGTTATCCCGTTTAAACTCTTCTGAAATTTTGATTTAGTAATGACAGCCGTATTAAAAGTTAATAAGAAAAGCCCGGGAGCATTAAGCAGTCAACCTAACGGGGTTCCCGGGCTTTAGCCCTGAAAGAAAAGTAAAAGCAAGCAAGCATCTAATCAGGGTTTTTCTTATATGTTTTAATTAATATTCAGCAGGCAGGAATATTTTGGTTTTGGTTGTACTGCTGAATAATGGGTTCAATATAGAAAATTTGTTTTAAAAATGGAAGAGGATTTGGAGGATTTGGATTTACTGGAAGTTTCCGTGACGCCCGGTTTTTTTAAAAAAAATAGGTCTATTGTAATGAATAATTCCAGGACAGATATATGAGAGGTTTAGGGGTGAGCCCTCCCTTACCTACTCCACTTTTGCACTCATAAATTCCTTTGCTTCAATAACTTCCTTTCTATCCGTCCCGGAATTAGTGGTCAATTCAATCAATTGCCCGAAGTATTTTTTGGCTAATTTCTCATCCCCTGATCTACTTGCAGCAGACGCTGCTCCATATATGCCATTAAATCTATTGGGATGTTGCTTCAGGTCATATTCATAGGCTTTTAATGCTTGTGCCGGTTGATTAGCAGCTAACAAAAGGTCGCCCAGCAATTCACCTGCCGGCAGTACCTCGCCGGGAGTGACAGGATGTTTATTTGTGTTATACTCCATTTCAGCGGCCTCCCTCATCAATATAACAGCCACATCTATTTTCCCATTAGCGAAGGCAATCCAGGCTTCTATTGTTTTGATCTGTATTTGAACCTGATTTGCTTTATATAGATCCTCCGCTTGTATTAACTTGTTGCGATTAGCAATTAGCTTATCTAATTCCTTTTGAGTGGCAGGAATATTTCCTTGTCGCACATTGCCCATGGCTCTTGTGAAAAATAATATTGATTCTTGCCAGGGCACGATATTCCAATCCAGTTCAAGAGTTGGCATTCCCAATTTAGAAGCGGCTTCCCAGTTCTTGTTTTCCAGTGCTATTCTTGCCGGTATGGCCGCTGCAGTATATGCCACTTTGAAATTTGCAGGAAACACTTTTTTAAAGGTTTTTAAATATTCATGCTGCTCATTGGCTTTTTGGTTATTACCTGTTTGCAGGTAAGCATAAACCAAATAATCCATACCATGAAGTTCTTCATCCCAATGGGCATCAGGGTCAATACTTTCTGAATAGCAAAGTGCCGAAGCTGTGGACTTGATGTTGGAGCTTATTGACTCATTCCATAAACCTAATCGGGTGAAAATGTGAGAGGGCATATGTTGTGCATGAGCAGAAGAAGGTGCAATTTGTGCGTATTTACGAGCTGTAGGCAATGCTAATTCCGCCAATTCAGGGTAGTCATAATTGTGAATGATGTAGTGTGCAATTCCAGGATGGTTAGGCTGATTGGGATAAATAGATTCCAAAATGGCACCTGATTTACGCTGAACCCTGTATGTTTTATCCGCTGGGTCTGCTGTAGCAAGTAAGGCAAGCGCATAAAAAATTGCTGCTTCTTCATCATCATTATACTTTTGATATACCTTATACATTTCCTGTTCATAATTCTGTACACGCTCGGTATGGCTTAATTTTTCCCAGTTGTTATAAAAACCGGCAAGTGCATTTATATAGTCATTTTCCCTTTCCCCATTTGAAACTAAACTTGCAGCCTTTAAAACTTTTGCTCCTTTTTCTAAATGCTCGTTTCCGGATTGAAGCCAAAGAGAGTGAAAATTACTCATTGCTACTCCCCAATAGGCCATAGCGCATTCGGGGTCGGCTTCTAATACTTTTACAAATGCTTTTTCCGCTTCGTCATATTCGAAAGAATGTAAGAGGGAAATAGCTAAATCAAATGCCTGCCTTACATCCGATTTACATGAGAGGGCGAAGCTGACATCGCCAAATTCACCACTTCCGCAGAGTGTAATCTCTCCCATTAGAAGATCCAGATCTTTAAGGTTGACCTTAGCTTTAGGTTTCTTGTTCTCACAACTATTTAGAGAAAAGACAATTAGAAATAGGACGAGTATTATCGGTAAGTTTTTCATATCCGTAAGTTGAGGGTTATTATTTATCTGTCACATTTTCAGTAAAATGTTTACCCTTGCTTTTAACCCTTAAGACTATACAATATACACCGTATTATTATTTTTTCCCATAATAGTAATAATTTACCTCCGCCAGTGGATTGAGCGCATGTTTGAACCCGAAGTGGCCATGTGCGTCAGGGGGTGAGTAGCGAAAGCCCGGCCGCTTGCGATGGCCCTGCGCGGGGAACGGGGCGGCATAAGAGTAGAGCAGTAAAAAATATCGGATGCTGAGGTTTTTAATGAGTGGATTGGGTGGGTTAAGTTCTGTTTTACCATTGATTATCGGGGTCCCGCAAATAAAGAAGGATTGTTAACACTCAGGACTATGGACTAAGGACTAAGGACTAAGGACTAAAATAAAGCTCAGCTACCGGTCAGACCGCTTTTTGTCGCGGCGGAGAGCGGTCAGACCGGCCTTAAACCTGCGCGCTAGCTCGCCCCTTTAGGGGACGGGGGTGCGTTGGATAATGCCTTTTCTTGCGCTTAGAGAAATAAAAAATATGGGATGCTGCGGTTTTTTATTGGGTGGATTGGGTGGGTTAAGTTCTGTTTTACCATTGATTATCGGGGTCCCGGCACAGGGCCGGGAACTGGTGGTTTATATTTTTTAAATATATCGTGCCGGCGAAGTAATCTGTTCTTATAATAGAAAGATTGCCGCAGTCGCACCAAACTTCTGCACTGCGAGTTTATTATTTCTGCTCCTTCGCAATGACGCCGTGAAGGAAAATTGTTGAAACTAAAGACTAAAGACTAAGGACTAAAATAAAAACAGTGAGTCAAAAGATAAATTTTGGTTTTCTTGATTCCATAAATTATATTTAACCTATTGAATCGGTTGTAACACCTGTTGCAATTGGTTTAGGTTGACTGCAAGACCGCCCTGTGGTAGGGGCGGTCTACTTTTTTTATAGGTCATAGGATTAGGTTAGCTAAGGGTTAAATTATTAATAAATTGGAATGATAATTGCTTTGATATTAGTATCTAGATAACCCGGATTCGCGCAACCGGAACTTACAAGTGCAAGCGTACGCAAACGTTTCTCAGTCCTCAGTCCAGGACCACGCTAAGCACCCCACAAATTAAATCTTAAAATTAGAATTAAAAACAGATGATACCCAGCCAAAGACAAACTGGCGCTCAGGGTTGCTTAAAAATAGTTAGGCTTTTCATTAAAAAACACGCTGGTGTTTTCGCCAAAACACCACGGTGTTTGCACCTAAACACGCTGGTGTTTTTCAAAAACACCATGGTGTTTGCACCTAAACACGCTGGTCTTTTTTAAAAACACCACGGTGTTTTTTGGAAAATTATTTTTTTTATGAATTTCTTTAATATTTAATAAATTGGAATGATAATTGCTTTTATTTTAATATCTAGATAACCCGGATTCGCGCATCCGGAACTCACAAGTACAAGCGCCCGGCAACGTCTTTCTGTCCTCAGTCCAAGACGAAGCTAAGCACCCCATATTAGACTCTTTTTAAGAATCAAACCTACGGTAGGCTATACCAGGCAGTCGTTTCTGATCACGGTCCTGATTACACCCAGGCCAAGCCGGACCAAAGTACCTGTGAGAAACTTAAATTATGTTTCACACTTTAAATTTTAATGTCATGTCAGTAAAGTATAAAATCAAAGCAATTGGCAAACCAGGTGTAGCAGGTGGTGGGGAAATTAAGTATTATGCATCAATTAACAGAGGAGATAAAGTGAATCTTCGTAAGATCCTTGATGAGATCAACGAACTCAATGTAGCGCATCCCGGTGCGGTATTAGGTGTACTGGAGATATTCCTTTCACGGATCAACTATCATCTTACCGATGGCAGGTATGTAGAGCTGGATCAGTTGGGTACTTTTTATCCATCCTTAAGCAGTTCTCCTTCTGACACCCCCGAGGATGTCAGCAAAGAGAACATTAAAAGGTTCAAAGTACTGTTTCGTCCAAGCCAGCTGCTAAGGGATAGGTTGTCATTAGTCAAATTTGAAAAAATAGCAAATGATTCTTCTTCAGCGCAGGCATAGCCTGAAACACATAGTGCCCTGAGGCCTTACTGCTGGTATATCCAGTTTAAAAGGTAAGGCCTCTGTTTTAAACCTTTCTCTCACCTTTTAAAATTTTACCACAATGAAAACTCCTATCCAATCCCTGCTATTGGTGGCATTGCTGCTGGTAGTCCTTTACACTTCCTTTTACAAGCCCGGTAACGATACCCATCAGCTTACTTACCAGTTAAACGAACAGCTGGACTCGCTCCACAATACTCTGCACCGTTACAACCAGATCCTGGTACATTATGATAGCGCTTACCAACAACTGGCCCATACACGGCAGCGGTTGGTCCGGATTGAGGATTATTATAATCAGCAGCTCACCGTACAGCAGGCTGAGCTGGATAATATTCTAAATCAACTGCACCACCTGTCGCAGCACAGGCAGGATACCCATCCCGAGATAGTGCAGCCTATAGACTCTTTAATTTTTGCGCCATGAAGCTCGTCTACATAATATTAATGATATTGATATGGCCCACGGTTGGTCTGTGTCAAACGCGGATCTTCAAGTCTCAGGACAACCGTATGAAAGTATACGAGGGAGATACCGTGGCCATACAGGCTGATAGTGCGTATGTCATTGGTCAGGCGCAGGCCTTTCTGATCAATGAACGATTAGTGGCCCTGCAGCAGGCACAGCAGCGCAACCTGGAGCTTAACAAAACCAATGCCGCAGTGATGTCGAAGGTTGCCGAGATAGAAGAGCAGCTAAAACGCCTGATCGCACAGCTGTTATTAGACAACCAGCTGGTATCGAGCCAACTGCTCCTGCTGATGGCTGACCTGGACAAGAGCATTGTTATCATCAGGGAGTCTAACCACGACCTGCAGGAAAATAATGATCAGCTGAAGGAAAAGCTTGCCCACCTCAACCTGACGGTGAAGCACCTGCGTAAGGAAAACCGCCGCATGAGCCGCAAGAACAGGATGGAAAAGATAGTGATAGGCGTTGCGTCCCTGGCGTTGGGTTTTGTGGTGGGTTCGGTAAGGTAACAAAATAGAGGTTTGAAAACCTTATAGGTCTATAAAACATTACCACCAGTCCCCGGCCCTGTGCCGGGGCCCCCTTAGTAGAACCACAATAAAAACTTGTTGAAGCAATAAAATAAGCCATGAAAAGGTGATGATCTCCTTTGCCCTATTAATATTCCCTTAGCCAAATAAAAAAAATAAGATGCTAAGGTTTTTTATTGTTGGATTTGGTGGGGCTAGTTCTTTTTATGCATAGATCGAGGGGATCCCGTCCGCGATAGCTATCGGGCCGAGAACTAGTAGGTTATATTTTTTATATGGGTTTATATTTTCTAAAGACTCAGTACTTTGGATTAAGGACTCAGTACTAAAATTGCCTACTGCCACTGCCAACTGCCTACTGAACAATCCACGCGTAAGCTCGCCCCTTCAGGGTCGGGGGTGCGATGGAGTTATTACCCTCCGCCAGAGATTGAGCGCATGTTTGAACCCGAAGTGGCCTTGTGCGTGAGGGGGTGAGTAGCGAAAGCCCGGCCGCTTGCGATGGCCCTGCGCGGGGAACGGGGCGGCATAAGAGCAAACTTCTGCACTGCGCCTTTATTATTCCTGCTCCTTCGCAAAGACGTATGAAGAAGGATTGTTGCAACTCAGGACTAAGGACTAAGGACTCAGGACTAAAACAAAGCTCAGCTACCGGTCAGACCGCTTTTTATTGCGGCGTAGAGCGGTCGGACCGGGCTTAACCCGTGCGTCAGCTCGCCCCTTCAGGGGTCGGGGGTGCGTGGGGCTTGAGGTTATTATATTATTTTCCAAAAACAAGTTGTTCTCAAAGAGTTTAAGTAAATTGATATTATAAATTAAACACATGATACACACAGAGCAACTTAAAAATAACCCAAAGTTGTACTTGTTCTTGCCTATTTATTATACGCTATGGGCAGATTCAATACTTACGCCAATAGAACAGAATACCATGAGGGAGTTTTTGGAAAGCCTGGACTGGCTGACTGAAGGTGATCTGGAATTTCTAAAGGAATACCTCGATCCCAAAAAGCCGATAAAACCCAGGGAGCTTAAAGACTGGAAGCAAACAATCCTGGCTGCTGATATTTCCAAAAATAAAAGCCTCACTGATCTTGGCCTGGACCTGGTTAAAAAGCACGCTAATGGTCACAATGTAGATATAGATAATACCACTATTTCAGTTTTTCGTGACAATGAACGTAAGCTGGGAGTGATTCTCAATGAGGTGAATTACATTTTTCAGGAAGGTCATGAAACGCTAACAGGAAAACATTCATCGGATCCAAACTTCGATATCTCAAAGATGACGGCAATCCTGGAGGGTGACAATGCAGAGCTTATACGGCAGGTGAAGAATGTTATCAGCGATCCTGAGTTTAAATATTCTACCTATGGTGATTTGGCGCAGCAGCGGGATGATGTTTATAAACTTTGTCAAAGACTGGCGGACGAGGGTTTTGGAAGCTGGGGTTTCCCTAAGGCCTATGGCGGACAGGGTGATATGAATGGCTATTTCACCATTATGGAGACGCTAAGTTTTCATGATTTGAGTATGGTAATAAAATTTGGTGTTCAATTTGGTTTGTGGGGAATGAGCGTATTTTTTCTTGGCACCGGGCGCCACCATAAGAAGTATCTGAAAGATATTGGTAGTCTAAAATTGCCCGGATGTTTTGCCATGACAGAAACTAACCACGGCAGCAATGTAAAGGGTATTGAAACCACGGCAACTTACAATCATAAAAATAAAACCATCACCATACATACACCCCATGAAAATGCCTGCAAGGAATATATCGGTAATGCTGCAGTACATGGACAGATGGCCACAGTATTTGCCAAGCTGATGATCGATGGTACGGACTATGGTGTAAATGCCTTTGTGGTCCCGATAAGAACAAAAGACGGAGCGGACCAACCAGGGGTGAGAATTGAAGACTGCGGGCCAAAAATGGGCCTTAACGGGGTAGATAATGGTAAGATCTGGTTTGATCATGTAGTGATACCTGCAGATGATATGCTCGATAAATATGCAGGTATTGATGAGAATGGTGAGTTTGTTAGTCCTATCACCAGTGATAATCGAAGGTTTTTTACCATGTTGGGTACATTGGTAGGCGGCAGGATTGGTATTCCGCGTTCAGCTTTATCTGCCACCAAATCCGGGCTAACCATTGCCATCAGATATTCAAATGGCAGGAGGCAGTTTGGGCCGAAAAATGGAGAAGAAGTACCTATATTAAACTATAGGACACATCAAAGAAGGTTGCTCCCACCCCTGGCTACAGCGTACGGTTTACATTTTAGTTTAAAATATCTCACCGATAGGTTTCTAATTAAAACCGAGGAAGATGCTCAGGAAATAGAGGCACTGGCTGCGGGGTTAAAATCGTATACAACCTGGTTTACAACTGCAACTTTACAGGAATGCCGTGAGGCGTGTGGAGGCAAAGGCTATCTCTATGAAAATCGGATCCCTTCATTAAAAGCGGATACGGATGTCTACACCACATTTGAAGGAGACAATACAGTTTTAATGCAGCTGGTGGCAAAAAACAGGCTCACTGAATTTAAACAGGAGTTCAACGACCTGAACCTTATTACCGTATTCAAATACCTGGGTGAAAAGGCCAAAACGGGCATAGTAGAGAAAAATCCGTTCATTGTTCGCAGTACGGATACGGAGCACCTTCTGGATTTTGATTTTCATAAAAAAGCATTCGTATACAGGGAAGAGATCATCCTGAGCTCAGCAGCACAACGCCTCAAGCGGCTTATTGATGGGGGGATGGATTCTTTTGACGCTTTCAATGTAAGCGGTGGCCATTTGGTTAATGTAGGTATGGCCTATATTGAACGTATTATACTTGAACAATTTCATGAGCAGGTGGAAAATACCAGGGATGCTGAATGTAAAATGATCTTATCAAAATTGGCCCGATTATTTGCACTACATACCATTGAGAAAAATCGGGGATGGTATCTTGAGCAAGATTATATGGAAGGAGTAAAAGCAAAAACAATCAGAAAAGTGGTAAACCAACTATGTTGGGAATTAAGACAGGATGCAGTAGCACTGACCGATGCTTTTGATATCCCGGCCAATTGTTTGGCTGCTAAAATTGCTATTAAATAGCAAAACCACTCAAGACTAAGTACTAAGGATTTGCCAACTGCCAACTGCTCCTGCCAATTGCCAACTATTTTCAAACCCGTGCGTAAGCTCGCCCCTTCAGGGGCCGGGGGTGCGATGGGGATTACCCGCCCAACTCATCGGTCAGACGCCCTTCCCGCAATCAGACGCACATCCAGTCGTCAGACCGAACCGCCACTTCATTATCTTCTAAAGACTCAGTACTATGGACTAAGGACTAAGATTGCCTACTGCTCCTGCCAACTGCCAACTGCCACTGCCAATTGCCAACTGATTTTGCCAACTGCCACTGCCTACTGCCAACTGATCCACCCGCGCGCAAGCTCGCCCCTTCAGGGGTCGGGGGTTCGCAAGGCCTGATCCTTCCCGTCATTAAAGAACTCATCGGTCAGACGCCCTTCCCGCATTCAAAACGCACATCCAGTCGTCAGACCGAACCGCCACTTTATAAGCTTCTCAAGACTCAGTACTATGGACTAAGGACTAAGATTGCCTACTGCTCCTGCCAATTGCCAACTGTCACTGCCAACTGCCAACTGCCAACTGCCACTGCCAACTGCCTACTGATCAACCCGCGCGCAAGCTCTCCCCTTCAGGGGCCGGGGGTGCGCAAGGCCTGATCCTTTCCGTCATTAAAGAACTCATCGGTCAGACGCCCTTCCCGCAATCAGACGCACATCCAGTCGTCAGACCGAACCGCCACTTCATTATCTTCTAAAGACTCAGTACTATGGACTAAGGACTAAGATTGCCTACTGCCCCTGCCAACTGCCTACTGATTTTTGCCAACTGCCACTGCCAATTGCCGACTATTTTTAAACCCGTAAACCCGCGCGCAAGCTCTCCCCTTCAGGGGCCGGGGGTGCGAAGGAGATAGCACAAAAACAAACCCTCCATAAAAACAAAAAGCCTTTGACAACTTATCGTATATCAAAGGCTTTATCAAAGTGAACTCGGAGGGAGTCGAACCCCCAACCTCCTGGGCCGTAACCAGGTGCTCTATCCAGTTAAGCTACGAGTCCAAATTTTGAGAGCGCAAAAGTAATAAACTATTTGCTTTTTTTAAACCTATATTCAGAAAATAAAATTCCGGGCTTAAAAATTTACTTGTCCCTATCAGGATGCTTCAGATCATCATAGTCCATTTCGTCCTTTAAAGTAGTATTTCCTGAAGTGGCCTGATTGGTTGTTTGTGAGGAACCCATATACCGGTCGTTCTTATCAGAATCCATTCTTTCATTACTTGACCAATAGTCAGGCTTACCATAATTTTCTGTCAGGTTATTTTGAAACTGCTTTTCATCCTCAAAATCCCGCATGGACATCTTAGGGAAATTTTCTATTAAAGCAGGGTCACGCCGAAATTCACACCTGTCTTGAATGGATTGTAGATAAAGGACAGGGGCTGCCTTATAATTATTCATGCCGGTTTTTACGATTGCCACCTCATGTTCGCCTTTAAAGGGATCTTTTTTAACATCTACGATCTCACCTATTTTCTCCTCCTTTGCATAAAGGTTTTTTCCTTTTAATTCATTTGCCATAGTAGTATTTATTTTAGCTTGTAATTAGTTAACAGATGCATTTTTGAATAGTTAGCATGGCCCCTTCTTATCTCTTTTGTGGCATTACTTACGCTAACTGTGTAGTTATTCACACTATTTTTTCTTAAACACCATTATCTAACTGGTTGATATGCAGAAATATATCAATAAAAGCATCTTTCGAGCGGTTTTTGTGGCTTTTTAGGCAGACAAATTTGATGTAGAACTAAAAAAATAAGTTATGGCAGATATTAGAGTAGAAAAGAAAAGTAAACCCGTATGGCCATGGATATTGGCGATCCTTATTGCGGCTGCCGTGATATGGGTAATAGCTGATGATGATGATGAGTACGGTGAAGAAATAGGTGTTGTCACTACTGAGCAGGAGTATGAAGAAAGACAAAATGCTCAGGATACCTTGTACAGAGATGGTCAAAGAGGTGAAGAAGATGCTGCAATGGCATATGTGAATTTTATTGAAGAAAATGGTGATAACGTAACCAAGAGCCATGAATATTCTCACCAGGCTTTAACGCATTTGAGTAAAGCGGTGAAAGAAGTAGCAGAAGAGAATAATGTAAGTATTGAAAATAAAGATCAGCTGGATAACCTCGAACAGCAGGCCAATAAATTAATGAAGGAGAGGAGCTCCGCGAAGCATGCCGATATAATGGCGAACGCTTTTAATTCGGCTGCAACAGTTATAAGCAACGTACAGGAGAAACAATATCCTGATATGGCGCAACAAGCTAATGAGCTTGAAAAAGCTGCAGAAGAAGTTAAACCTGGCGTTTTGGCAACAAATCAGAAAGATGCAATTAAAAATTTTTTTGATAAAGCGGCCAATACGCTGGAAGCAATGAATACAGAGGACCAGAACGTTACGATGAAGTAAAATTAAGATCTAAAACATTTTGGTAAGTATTCTTGACCAGGACTTACAATCAATTTTAAACCATTAGCACACTAAAAACTGTGATTAGTGTACAGAAACAAAAAATTAAAACATATATGATTATGGATACAAGAGATAGAAATAACGAACGGAATTTACGTTTTTTGAATGAAATGAGTGACTATAAAGTCGCAAGTGAAGATCCTGATGTAAGAGGCTGGGATGTTGTTGATGTAAATAACCAGCGTGTCGGAAAAGTAGATAACCTGCTTGTCGATAAAAGTGCTGAAAAAGTAAGATACCTTGATGTAGAATTAGACAAGGATGTTATCAATGAAGGGCATGAAACTTATGCACATGGAAAAGCTACTGGTGTTCATGAATTTGAAGACCGTGACGGTAATGTGCATATGATCGTACCTATTGGACTTGCCCGTGTTGACGAAAATAATAACAATGTTATTTCTGATGAGATTAACAGGAGTACAATTGAAAGTGGTTTCCTTCACCGGAAAGGTCAGCACATTACACCGGAGCACGAACGTGGTGTATTGACTAATTTAAGTGAATCTGAAAGAAGCAGGACATCAAGGCCTACAGGGGAAACCAGGACCGGCACTACCAGTGAATATGAAAACAGGACAGGTCCATCTGATGAATACAGAACACAAAGAGAAGCGGAAAACCCCGGGTCTATGCGTGAAACTAAGAAGCATGGGATACCGCGCTCTGAAGAAGAAAGAACGTCAGGTATCCGTTCTGAGAGAACTTCTAAAGAATCCGAAAGGACAACCGGAAACGAACGGTACGAATCGGATATTAGAAATCGTGAGATGCGCAGGCCGGAATCTTCAAGAGATACGAAGTTAAGCCAGGAAGCAAGAAGAAGTGAAAGGGTTAATAATCCTGAAAATGTAACTGAAGATAAATATACCAGGGGTTCTGATAAGCCTTACCGTGAAGAAGCATGGAGCTTTGAGACAAATCAAAATCCACGACACGGTAGATTTGATGAGGCTACAAGAGGTCCGGTGCAGAGTAATTTTTATACGCACCGCTATTTCGATGAGAATCGTTTTTATGGCCGCGGATAATTTAAATTAAAACAAAAAGGCTGCTTTTTACCAAAGGCAGCCTTTTTTTATTAAAAAAGGAGGTAAGCAATGGATACTGAGAATACAAGAATTAAATACTATACTAATCTTGAAGACAGCTCATTTGACGTACCGGAAATACAGGAATGGGATGTGATTGACGGCTTTGAACGGCATGTTGGCACAGTGGATGATCTTTTAGTTGACACCAAAGAAGAAGTGACCCGATACGTAGATGTTAAACTGGATGAGGATGTCGTCAAAACAAAGAATGAAATATTGACAAACCCAAACATAAAAAAAGTAGAAGGTGATGTTCACATGATATTGCCGATAGGTACTGTACGTCTGGATAACGAGAACAAAAGGATTATTTCTGATGAAATAAATCAGAATATCATTGACAGAGGGCCACTACATAAAGGAGGAGAGGATATTACACCTGATTATGAACGAGGTGTGGTGGGCTTGATCAGTGAAGCCGATTCCGGAAGGCCCAGAGAAGTATATATTTCAGAAAAAGGACCGGTTACTGATGAGTTCTATAACAGGGCTTACTTCGACCTGGACCGTTTTTATAACCGCAGATAATATAAATTTAGGAAATAAAAGAAGCTGTCTCAAAAGGTTCTTGTCATGCTGAATTCAGTTCAGTATCTACTGTCGTAATTGTTTTTACTTCGATAGATCCTGAACAAAATGCGGGATGGCTTAAATGGAATTTTGAGACAGCTTTTTTTACCTTAATCAGTAAACCTGGGATCGGTTTCCATTACATGCCCGCAGTTATCGCAGGTCCGCAATTCTTTTGAATTATAAAATTCCCTGAAGCGGGGAAGAAAATCTTTCTCAATATTATCCAGGTGGAAATACGTTTCATGAAGCTTATTATTACAGTTCTCACAAAACCACAGGAGGCCATCCTGATGCTGCGGTTCTCTGACGCGCTCTATCACCAGTCCCACACTACCCTCTGGCCTGATAGGCGAATGGGGTACTTTAGCAGGATGCAGGTATAGATCTCCGGGTTTGATAGAAACTTCAACAGCTTTGCCTTCTTCCTGGATCTTTACCGTTATCTCACCTTCCAGCTGATAAAATAGCTCTTCGGTTTCATTGTAATGGTAATCTTTTCTTGCATTAGGGCCACCTACAACCATAACAATATAATCGTCAGCGTCGGGATATAAATTTTTATTGCCTACAGGGGGCTTTAATATATCGCGGTTTTCATCTATCCATTTTTGCAGGTTGAAAGGTTGTTTTATAGCCATGATCTTGTTTCTTTTATTTTATTAATTTCCTAACAGGCAGGAATAGTTTAAATTTAGGCAAAATTTTAATTTTTCATTCATGAATATTTCACTTGATAATAAGCGCGCAATGGTCTGCGGCTCTACAGCAGGTATTGGAAAGGCTGTAGCAATAGAATTAGCGGGGTTAGGGGCATCGGTGACATTGGTTGCCAAGGATGAAGAAAAGCTTAAGAAAACATTAGCGGATCTGGATAAAGAGAAAGGACAGCAGCATAATTATCTGGTGGCAGATTTTTCAAAACCTCAGACCCTTATGGCGGCTTTAGAGGGGCATGTGGAGACAGTCAATATTTTGGTCAATAATACAGGTGGGCCACCTCCCGGTCCTGCATATAAAGCCGGGACTGATGAATATATAAATGCTTTTCAGCAACATCTCATATGCAACCAGGTCCTGGTGAAGCATTTGATTGAGGGGATGAAAAACAGTGGCTATGGGAGAATAATTAATATTATTTCCACCTCCGTAAAAGCGCCACTGGATAATCTGGGCGTATCAAATACAATAAGGGGAGCAGTTGCCAGCTGGTCAAAAACATTAGCCAATGAATTAGGAGAGTTTGGAATAACCGTTAATAATGTGCTGCCTGGCGCAACGGAAACCGGCAGGTTGGAAGGCTTAATAAATAAAAAAGCAGAAACTTCAGGGGCTTCGGCTGAGGAGGTTGCTAATAAAATGAAAAGTGGCATTCCTGTGAAGAGGTTTGCGGGGCCGGAAGAGCTTGCAGCGGCAGTGGCTTTTTTAGCCAGCCCTTCAGCCGGATATATAAATGGTGTCAATTTACCAGTTGATGGAGGAAGAACGCCCTGTTTATAAATTTAATCATAAATGGAAAAAATAAATAACTATATCAACGGTGAAATAGTAACGCCTGTCGCCGGAAATTACCTTGATAATTTTGAGCCTGCAACCGGTAAAATCTATAGCCGGATCGCTGATTCAGGTAAAGAGGATGTTGAAAATGCTGTGGAGGCTGCAAAGGCTGCTTTTGATGGTTGGAGTAAAACTTCTGTTGCAAAACGTGCAGCGATAATGAATGCTATTGCTGACCTCATTGACAGAGATCTTGAAATGCTTTCAGAAGCCGAGAGCAGGGATAACGGAAAGCCTTTTAAGCTTGCCGAAAAAGTTGATATCCCCCGGGCATCTGCCAATATGCGTTTTTATGCGGGGGCAGTTCAGCATTTTGCTTCGGAATCACATATGATGGAAGGAGTGGCTGTAAACTATACAACGCGCGAACCGCATGGTGTTGCAGGCTGCATTTCTCCATGGAACCTGCCCCTTTATTTATTTACCTGGAAAATAGCCCCGGCGCTTGCTGCCGGAAATACGGTAGTGGCAAAACCTTCGGAGCTTACACCTATGTCTGCTTACCTATTTTCTAAGCTATGTATGGAGGCGGGTTTACCTAAAGGTGTTTTAAATATTGTTCACGGGCTGGGCACTAAAGCCGGTCAGGCTATTGTCGAGCATAAGGATGTACCGGTGATCTCATTTACCGGAGGCACAAAAACAGGTGCATCCATTGCACGGACGGCAGCTCCCATGTTTAAAAAACTGAGCCTGGAGTTAGGGGGCAAAAATCCTAATATTATATTTGCAGATTGTGATTTTGAGGAGGCCCTGCGTACTTCCCTGCTTTCTTCTTTTTCCAACCAGGGGCAGATCTGCCTTTGTGGGTCAAGGATATTTGTGGAAAAACCCATCTATGATAAATTTTTATCAGCCTTTGTTGAAAAAGCCAAAAAACTTGGAGTAGGGGATCCGCAGGACGAGCGGACAAAAGTTGGAGCTGTAGTTTCAAAAGACCATATGGAAAAAATACTTTCCTACATCAGTCTGGCCAAAGAAGAAGGTGGTGAGATAGTTGCCGGTGGCAATCAGGTACATTTGGAAGGTAGATGCCAGTCAGGGTATTTTATCGAACCTACAGTTATAACAGGACTGGATGCCGGTTGCCGAACTAACCAGGAAGAAATATTTGGACCCGTAGTGACCATTATGCCTTTTGAAAGCGAGGAGGAGGTGGTTGCTTATGCCAATAGTACAGCCTACGGCCTTTCCGCTACTATATGGACGGAAAATCTTAAACGTGCCCATAGGGTGGCGCATCAGGTTAAGAGCGGGATTGTATGGGTTAATTGCTGGCTCTTGCGGGATCTTCGTACGCCATTTGGGGGTATGAAACAATCAGGTGTAGGGAGAGAAGGCGGGATAGAAGCCTTAAGGTTTTTTACAGAACCTAAAAATATCTGTATTAAACTTTAATATATGCCTGGAAAGGGGTTTTAATAGCTTTAATTATTTTACGCCTTTTTCTTACAAATTTCCTGAAGATCCAATCTGCTTTTTTTGCTGCCTTAAACCAGAAGTTATTTTTAAATGAAAAATAATTTTCAATACCGGGAGCACTTTTAGCCAGGTAGGCCCATTCATAATTTTTTGAAAAGAAGGAGAAATATGATCTCTTTAATTTCGCATCTATCATATGGATTAGCCTGTCTTCACCAAGGATAAAGTTTCTGATCTGGGGGTCTCCGTGAAGAAAACTTTTACCATGAAGGCTTTGAAGTGTGTCAATAACCTCAGGATAATGGTCCTTCTTGTTCAGGCAGTGTTCGCCTGGTACATACTTGTAAACCAACCATGAATCCACTACCATTCCAAAACTTCTTTTTTCTGCAGTCATTATGGGCTGAGCGGTTGGTAATTGCAGTTCTTTGAGCTTGTGCATGGAGTAAAGGCATTTAAAGGATTCGCCTTTTCTATATAATGTGGTAAACCTTATCCAGGGGTTGTTATTTTTTTCGAGTGGGATTTTTAGTACATAATCATTATCTTCAAGGGAAAACCTAAGGACTTTACTTCTATCGTATTGTTTTAAAATGGAAACAGTGGCGTAACTATCTTCCTGCACAAGGTTAAAAATTTTTTTAGCCTCCTGATCAGGAATAAACGATAATATCCGCCAGCCGTTATATTTATAGATTTGCATATTGTACGTAAAAATCTAAATATATTTAAACATATCTTAAAACTTAAGTATTATTTAAATATTAAGGGAGAATGTTTATTTTTTATAAATAAGGCAAACAGTTTCTCATGAATTACTATTTTTGAATTACACATGGAAGAAAGAGATCGTAAGACATACACACAGGCGGAGAAAGACGCTATTTTCGATCAGGAGTTCCTTCCTTACATTGATAGCATGTACAATTTTGCGTATAGGCTGACATTTGATGAGGATGATGCAAAGGATCTGGTGCAGGATACTTACCTAAAAGCATATAGGTTTATAGAATCCTTTGAAAGAGGAACTAATGCAAAAGCATGGTTGTTTCGAATATTAAAAAACAGCTTTATAAACGATTTTAGGAAGAAGAGCAAAGAGCCTGCCAAAGTCGATTATAACGAGGTAGAGACATTTTATAATTCAGAAAATGTCGATAAGCCAATAACAACTGACCTGCGCATAGAAAGTGTTCAGGATATGATTGGTGACGAGATTTCCAATGCTTTGAACTCATTGGATATTGATTTTAGAACGGTGATCATTTTATGTGATCTGGAAGGATTTAAATACGATGAAATGGCTAAGATCCTTGATATTCCAATAGGAACCGTAAGGTCCAGGTTACACCGGGCACGAAATCTTTTGAAAGAAAAATTAAGTGAATACGCAAAAAAAATGGGATATAACAAATAGCAGGTATGGCAGATTCTACAAATAAAAAACAAGGGGCAGCTTCAAATGAGTCCCCCGATCATAATGAGTGCATGCGCATATTAAGCCTGGTGATCGATGGTGAAGCAAATAATGAAGAGAAAAAATTTTTTGAACAACACCTGCAGAATTGCATGCCCTACTACGAGATATATAATGTAGATATGGCAATTAAGAAATTGCTGAAGAAAAACGGATATAAGAAAACCTGTCCGGATGGTCTTGTAGATGAAATAAAAGAAAAAATAAAAGAAACACCTGCCAGGCAGAAGTAATTGATGACAAAAGGAAAGGCGATTATTTTTTGCGCTCCTTCAGGCTCAGGAAAAACTACTATTGTAAGGCACCTGCTTGCAACAAATCCAAAACTGGGGTTTTCTATATCTGCCTGCACACGTGATAGGCGCGGAAGGACAGAAACCAATGGTCAGGATTATTATTTCCTCACACCCGAAGAGTTCAAGCAAAAAATTGATAACGATGAATTTGTCGAATGGGAAGAAGTGTACGCCGGTAATTTTTATGGTACGCTCAAAAGTGAAGTGCAGCGTATCTGGGATGAAGGCAGGCATGTGATCTTTGATGTTGATGTAAAAGGAGGATTAAAGCTCAAAGAGTATTTTGGCGACAGCGGCCTCTCAATATTTGTAAAAGTACCGTCTCTTGAAGTGCTGAAAGAACGGCTGATGGACCGTAAAACGGAATCAGAGGATAGCCTTTCCCGACGGCTCTTTAAAGCACAGTTTGAAATGAAATTCCAGGATAAATTTGATGTGGTCCTGGTAAATGAGGACCTGGAAGATTCATTGAAAAAAGCATCGGTTTTAGTTGAAGATTTTCTTTCCGAAACCATAAACAGTAAGATCTAGTAAATACGTATCTTTCCACCACCTTCTTCTATAGGTAATAAATTTACAGGTACATGAATGTAGGGCTTTTATTTGGTTCATTTAATCCAATTCACACCGGACATCTAATAATTGCCAACCTGATAAAGGAGCAGACAGACCTTCAGCAGGTTTGGTTTGTTGTATCCCCACAAAATCCTTTTAAAAAAAGATCATCGCTTCTTCATGAATTTGATCGCCTGGATATGGTCAGAGCAGCAGTATTTGATAATTACGACCTGAGGGAATGTGATATCGAGTTTAATATGCCCCGGCCCAGCTATACAGTAGATACCCTGGCTTACCTGTCGGAAAAATACCCTGACCATCATTTTAAGCTTATTATGGGAGAGGATAACCTGAAACACCTTCATAAATGGAAGAATTATGAAGTTATCCTTGAAAATTACGGCATACTGGTTTATCCCCGCCCTGATAATTCAGAGGATAAAAAATTAGATCATCCTAATATTGAACTGGTTAAAGCACCGGTGCTGGATATATCGGCAACCTTTATCAGAAATTGCGTTAAAAACAATATATCCTTACGTTATCTTGTTCCCGATCCGGTCGAAGAATTAATAAGGACAAAAAAATTCTATCAATAGGGTAACTTTTTTTATTTAATTCAGTCTTTCAACATATGCGTTACCTTTTCCTCATCATTTTAGCTCCCTTTTTATCTTTTGTTACATATGCCGGCACTGTAAAAGGCTATGTGTATGATGAAGAGGGTAATCCGCTACCATACACCACAATTTATGTAGAGGAAACAGGAAATGGTACTGTAGCAAATGAGGAAGCATATTTTGAATTAAAATTGGATGCCGGAACATATCACCTTGTGTTTCAATATATTGGCTATCAATCAATAACTAAAGAGATCACTGTTGCAGATGATGTTGTAGCGTTTAATGTTACGTTAAACCCTACGGCAATGGTACTCCGTGAAATTGAAGTAAAAGCCGGAAAGGAAGACCCTGCTTATGCCATTATGCGCCGGGCAATTGCAAAGGCAGGATATCATCTCAATCAGCTCGACAGCTTTTCTGCCAAAGTATATATTAAAGGGACCGGTCAGGTAAATGATATTCCTTTCTTATTCAGGAAAACACTTGAAAAAGAAGGGCTGGATACATCAAGGATATTCATAACAGAATCTTTAAATGAGATATCATTTAAGCGTCCGAATACTTTTTCCGAGCGGGTGATCTCTATCAGAAGCAGCGGTGATGATAATAATACTAATCCTAACAATTATGTATTCACCAGTTTCTATCAGCCGGAAATTGCAAAAAGTATAAGCCCCCTTTCACCTAAGGCCTTTGCTTACTATAAGTTCTCATATGAAGGGACATTTGAAGACAGGGGTTATGAAGTAAGCAAGATTAAAGTTACACCCCGGTCACGGGGAGATAACGTCTTTGAAGGTTATCTGCAAATTGTGGAAGGCCTGTGGAGTATCCATAGCTTTAATTTGAAGGGTACAAAGCTTGGGTTTACTTTTAAAATAAATCAAAATTATGCTCCGATCCAGGAACGTATATGGATGCCTACAACAGCTAAGGTTGATTTTGAAGGAAGTGTGCTCGGCTTTGATTTTGAATACAAATACCTTGCAAGCATAAGTGACTATAACCTGTTCGTAAACCCTGACCTTGACTACGAATTTACTGTGGTTGATGAAAAATCTGAACCTGAAAAAGCCGAAGAAGTAATAGAGATAACCAAAAGTGAAGAGGTACAGAAACTCGAGGAGATTGTTGCAACTAAGGAAGTGACCCGAAAGCAGCTAAAAAAGCTTGTTAAAGAGTACGAGAAAATAGAACGCGAGCTTCAGGAGGATCCTGATGTGATTTCACGGAGCTACTTTAAGGTTGATTCGAATGCATATACCATGGATTCAGCCTATTGGGCAAAGATACGGCCCATCCCCCTGACAGAACGGGAAAATGTGGGTTATCAGCAGGTGGATAGTATTGCGAGTGTAGAGAAAGCAAAATCAGAGGGGGATACGCTGAAGGTTTCCAAAAAGAAAAAAGGCTTTCAACCACAGGACCTTCTATTTGGAGATAGATATAAAATAGGTGATAAGGCTTACCTGACTATACACAACTTAATCACTAATTCTGAATTCAACACGGTAGAAGGGCTGGCATTGGATTACTCCATTAGTTTTTCTAAAACATTTAAAGAATTAAAATATTTAAAAATAACCCCTACTGCCAGGTATGGCTTTTCAAGAGAAGAGTTTAATGGCAAAGTGGACCTTCATTATGGGTTTGGTCCCCGGGAACATAGAAATGACCTCTTTATAAGTGGAGGAAGGTATATCGAGCAGTTTAACCCTTCTGATCCTATTCACCCGCTGGTGAATACTGCCATGACTTTATTTTTGGAAAGGAATTATATGAAGATCTATGAGCAGGATTATCTTTCAGCCAGCTATTCGAAAAAATTAAGTGATAAAGCGGATGTTCAGGTATCTTCTATCTGGTCGGAAAGGCATCAGCTTTTTAATAATAGTGATTATCGGCTTATAAATAGAGATGCCGTAACGAATTATCTTCCTAATGCCCCACATAATCTTGAGCTGGAGGATACAGGATTCCCTGTACATGAGGCGCTTACGTTTGAATTTAAAGGAAAGTATCAACCATGGTTAAAATACAAGATAAGGAATAATAAAAAATTTAAGGTTGATAATTCAAGCCCTACATTTGAATTAATTTACAGGACTGCCAAGCCTTTTGGATTTGCGGAAGTAGATTATGATCTGCTTGAGTTAGGAGTAAGGCATAGTTTCTACTGGGGTGTGCGGGGAAAAATAGACCTGAAGCTTTCTGCCGGTAAATTCCTGAGAAAAGAAAATATGTATTTCATGGACTATAAGCATTTTGAAGGCAACCAGATACCTATAGTAACAGCAGATCCGGTTGGCTCATTCCGATTAATGGATTACTATTCATTCAGTACAAATGATGAGTATTTCACTGCTCACGGACATTACCAGTTCAGGAAATTTTTATTAACACAAATACTCGAATTCAGGATGATGGGGATCCGTGAAAACTTTTTAGTAAATTATTTAGCCACCCCTACGGCTGAAAATTATGTTGAAGTTGGGTATAGCATCGATTATATCCTGCGGATATTCAGGCTGGAAGCTGTCACCTCATTTCGTGATGGCCGTTACCAGGATTTTGGTGTAAGATTAGGTATTGCCACTAACCTTGATGAGCTTTTTTAAATTTTGTTGGTATAAAACAAATGGGTCCGGAATTGCTATTCCGGACCCATTATATTTTTATTTATAAATTATCTCTTAAAGAAGTTATACAGTCATAATTTCTTTTTCCTTCTTTTCTACCAGCTCATCTATCTTTTTTGTATGCTTGTCAGTTAGCTCCTGCACTTTATCCTCTGCGCGTTTCACATCATCCTCTGATACCCCTTCTTTCTGAAGCTGCTTTAGGGAATCATTGGTGTCTTTACGGATATTTCTAATACTGACTTTACCTTGCTCACCTTCATGCTTTACCTGCTTAACAAGCACCTGCCGGCGTTCTTCAGTGAGCTGGGGGATATTAATAATTACCTGCTCTCCGTCATTTTGAGGATTTAAACCTAAATCACTGTTTCGGATCGCTTTTTCAATTTCAGGGATTGTAGATTTTTCCCAGGGTTTGATCATTAAAGTCCTGGCATCAGGAGTAGTTATTGAGGCTACCTGATTAATAGGTGTTTTGGTTCCGTAATATTCAACCTGCAATCCTTCAAGCATAGAGGGCATGGCTTTACCGGCACGGATTTTTACCAGCTCCTCGCTCACATGGATTACAGCTTTTTGCATAAGCTCATTGGCTTCATCAAGATACATTTGAATTTCTTCCATAGCAGTTAGTTTATTAAGGTTCCCGCTGCCTCCCCTTCCATAATTTTAAAAAGGTTGCCGGGCTTGTTCATATCAAATACTATTATTGGTAAATTATTTTCCTGACATAAAGTAAAGGCTGTCATATCCATAATACTAAGGCCTTTTTCATATGCCTCCCGAAAGCTCAGGTTTTCATATCTTTTGGCATTAGGATCTTTTTCCGGGTCAGCCGTATATACACCATCCACACGTGTGCCTTTAAGCACAACATCAGCGCCAATTTCTATAGCCCGCAGGCTGGCAGTAGAATCCGTGGTGAAATAAGGGTTACCTATTCCGGCGCCAAAAATTACGATCCTGCCTTTTTCCAAATGGCGAATTGCACGGCGGCGAATGAAAGGTTCACATACTTGTTCCATTTTAATGCCACTCATCAGCCGGGTATATAATCCTGCTTTCTCAAGGGCACTTTGTAATGCCATTCCATTAATAACAGTGGCAAGCATCCCCATATAATCTCCCTGTACACGGTCAATCCCGGACTCCTGCGCCTGAACACCTCTGTAGATATTTCCCCCTCCAATAACAATAGCAACCTCTATACCTAAATTCTTAACTCTTTCAATCTCCTCGGTATACTGTTCAAGTCTTTTGATATCTATACCATATTGCTTTTCACCCATTAGGGATTCTCCGCTGAGTTTTAGAAGTATTCGTTTGTATTTCATTTAATAGATGGCGTTTTTATAAATTTAATTTCAAATATATTTAAAATTTAGCAGTCATAGTTAAAACTGGATCATTACCTGGTTTTTTTCAACACCATCACCTTTTTTAACATTTACTGATTTTACTGTTCCTTCTCCCGGGCTCTTAATGACATTTTCCATTTTCATTGCTTCCAATATTAAAAGCATATCACCTTTTTCCACAACGTCACCCTCTTTAACTTTTATATCTACTATAAGTCCCGGCATGGGTGCTTTTATGGATTGAAGCTTACCGGTGTCTCCGGCATCCAGCCCTAGTTTTGCAAGTAGAAGATCAAGCTTATCTTTGACCGAGGCAGTTACTTTTTTGCCGTTTATTTTTACTGAATAGGTTTTCTCCTCTTCTTTTCTTATTTCAACCCTGTATGATTTATTCTTGTAAAGAAGGTGATATTCATTCTCATTTACTTTCTGAAGGTCCCAGTCTAACTTCTGATTATCAACCAGTATTTCTTCCTCCTCAAAAGTTATTTCTTTCTTTACTTTTTCGTTTATTAATACCTGATACATCTGATTCTAAAATTTATATACTCAAAGATGTCAATAATTTCCTAAAAAACATCCCTTAACTATGGGTCCGCGAATTATCTTTACATTTATATGATGGCTCCTTTTGCTAAAAAATTACCGTTACTGGCCTTCCTGAAGCTAACAAGAAGCTATAACCTTTTGATTATTGTATGTACACAATATTTGGCTTATTTGTTTCTGGTGCAGGATCCGCAAAGTATTTCAGGTAAGCTGATGAATGCGGAGTTTCTAATTATCTGTATTTCTACAGTATGTATTGCTGCAGCCGGTTATATTATAAATGATTATCATGATGTTAAAATAGATATGATCAATAAACCCGGGAGGGTTGTCATTGGTGATTTTTTCTCAAGGAGAAAGGCATTGATTTTCTATTTTACCTTATGCTTTATAGGGATAATCCTGGGGTTCCTGGTTTCATTCAGGATTGGTATTGTAAACATTTTTGCCACGGGCCTTCTATGGGCATATAGTGTAAAATTTAAAAAAACAGCCTTCTGGGGAAATCTGATAATAGGTTTATTAACGGCTGTCACTTTATTGATAATTTATGTTTGGAAACCGGTATTAGGGGGGATACCATTACTTGCCTACGCATGGTTCGCCTTTATCATTACCTTAATAAGAGAAATTATTAAAGATATAGAAGATATAAGGGGAGATAAAACCCATGGCTGTCGCACATTGCCAATTATCTGGGGTATAGCAAAAACAGTACGTGTCGTTCAGCTACTTATTTTGATAAAGATCATTTCTTTGGCAGGTACAGTTTTTTTAACTGAAAATCTTTATTTACAACTTTTTGCTTTTATTATTATCGGAGAATTAATTTATCTCTCCTTCCATTTATCAAAAACCGATACCAGCAGTGGCTTCAGGTCTCTCGGTAAATTTTGTAAGCTTGTAATGCTTTCGGGAATATTAGTAATGTTCTTCTTTTAAAGTTTTACGCTTTTGGCCTGACTTCCCATATCTTTTTTTCCTGGTCCTCCAGGATTTCCTGTTGTCCCTTTGCTTATGCTCAAACTGGTATTTTAGGGCCTCAGAATGGTCTACCCATTCCAGGTTATCAGAACAGTTATTTAATGTATTGCCATCTTTATGTATAACTATCGTTCTTCGCTCCGGGAGCACATTAATATTCCAGGTTTCGGCTACAGCTTTATGCGTATATACTGTTTTTCGCTGTTTATGGTCATTAGTAAGATCTATAAAATAAAATTTATCCGGATGGATTCGCTGTTTTAAGATCCTGCCTTTAAAAGGGGGCCTCCTTCTTTTTATTACACCAAAACGGTTAATTTCATATAACGAAAAGTTTGGGATAGGCTTAAAATAATCATACTGCGCCTCCACTTTATGTGGGCTTTTGTCTTTTGCTTTTTCGGTAAGTACGGGTGGCATGACCGGAATTTGTGCCACTTTAGTATTTCTTCCTTTTGCTGCATGTGACCTTCCGGGAGAAGGGTCCAACACTAAAAGATTCGTTACATAATTATTTAATTTATTATAGTCTTTCCAGACAATATACTTACCCTTCTTGTATTCCTTATTAAAATGAGAGCATACTAATTTTTTTGCAGGGACATGAAGGCACAGTTTCTTACCATTATTTTTAGAAGGAGGAAAGCTAAACCGGTATAAAAGTTGACCCTGGTATAAGATCGGTTTTTTTATACGGAATACATCCTCTTCTTTAAAATTCCTTACTCTTCCATAATTTGAGACCTGGTAAGCCTGAGTAGTTTTATACTGTTTCGGAAAAATTATATTCTTCCACTTTTCAGCCCCTCTACCGAAGATTACTTTCCCCCCGTTCTCGATTTCCGCCATGTATAAATAACAAATAATTGAAAAGAAAAATTATTATGATGCTAATTCTGAGGAAATTTATTTTTATTTGCCTCTTTATTCTGGTATGACTGCCTTTATAATTCTCAAAGACCTAGGATGAGTGACATAAATATAGCAATATTTGCTTCAGGAAGTGGTTCAAATGCAGAGGAAATAATTAAATACTTCAGGGGAATTAATGATATTAATGTCAAATTAATATTGACTAACCGGCCGGATGCATATGTTGTAAAGCGTGCCGAAAAATATAATATTGATCATGTGCTCTTTACCCGAAAGGATTTTTATGAGACAGGAAAAGTATTAGAGGTCCTTAAGGAAAATTCTATTGATTTTATGGTACTGGCAGGTTTCCTCTGGTTAATTCCGACAAATATTATTAACAGGTATAGCAACAAAATAATTAATATCCATCCTGCTTTACTGCCGAAATTTGGCGGTAAAGGAATGTATGGAGCCAGTGTTCATGAAGCGGTAAAAGCTGCAAAAGAAAAAGAAACAGGGATAACCATTCATTATGTAAATGAAAGTTATGATGAAGGCAATATAATTTTTCAGGCACATTGTCCGGTTTTTCCGGAAGATTCAGTGGAGGATATTCAAAAGCGGGTACATGCATTGGAATATGAGCATTTTCCATCAATTATTGAAAAGACAATACGAAAAGCCTTTAAAAAATAAATACATTTGCAGCTTATTAATTTTTAAGCCCATCCATGTCCAATAAAAAAGTAAAAAGAGCCCTCATTTCGGTATATCATAAGGAAGGCCTTGAGCGCCTGGTAAATGTTCTGAATAAGCATAATGTAGAGATTTTATCCACTGGTGGCACTTATGACTATCTTAAGCAACTTGGTGCAAAAGTCATAGCTGTTGAGGATATTACCGGATATCCATCTATATTGGGTGGCAGGGTTAAAACACTTCATCCTAAGATCTTTGGCGGTATCTTATCCCGTCGCGAGGATATTACTGACCAGGGCCATGTAGAGCAGTATGAGATACCATTACTTGACCTGGTGGTAGTGGACCTGTATCCTTTTGAAAATACTGTAGCCTCCGGCGCAGAGCATGCAGCAATTATTGAAAAAATTGATATTGGTGGGATTTCCCTGATCCGTGCTGCAGCGAAAAATTATAAAGATGTATTGATAGTTTCTTCAAGCGCAGATTATGAAGAAGCAGCTGAATTTTTAGAAAAAGAGGCAACAACAGAGCTCGCACAAAGGAAAAAATTTGCAGCACGTGCTTTTGATATAAGCTCGCATTATGATGCAGCAATATTTGGCTATCTCAATGAAGAAGAGGAAGATTACCTTAAGATCAGTGAGAGGAATGTTAAACAGCTGCGCTATGGCGAAAATCCTCATCAGTGGGGAAGGTTCTTTGGTAAATGGAATGAGTTTTTTGATCAGTTACATGGTAAAGAAGTAAGCTATAACAATATTGTGGATGTTGATGCTGCGGTACAGTTGCTTGCTGAATTTGGAGAAGAGACAGCTTTCATTATTATAAAACATACCAATGCATGTGGTGTCGCTTTGGCCAGTATCGTTAGCGAAGCTTATGAGAAAGCTCTGGCAGGTGATCCTGTCTCTGCTTTTGGGGGAGTGCTTGCCACAAATAAAACGATTGATGCAGCGGCAGCGGAAGAGATTAATAAGCTATTCTTTGAAATATTAATAGCTCCCGGCTTTGACGATGAAGCACTGGAGGTACTGAAAAGCAAAAAGAATCGGATCCTGTTGATCCAAAAATCAGCTGTTCCGGATAACAAGCAGGTTAAGAATGCGTTGAATGGTTATGTAGTGCAGCAAAAAGATAATAAATCGGTAACCAGGGATGATTTGCAGGTAGTTACTAAAAAATCACCTTCCGAAGAACAATATCGTGCACTGCTTTTTGCTAATAAAATTGTTAAACATACAAAATCTAATACTATAGTTTTGGCTACTGATGGTCAACTATTTGCGAGCGGTACCGGCCAGACTTCCAGGATTGATGCGCTAACACAGGCTATAGAAAAAGCAAAGAAATTTGGCTTTGACCTTACAAAGTCAGTAATGGCATCAGATGCGTTTTTTCCTTTTGCTGATAGCGTTGAAATGGCTGGAAATGAAGGCATTAGTGCGGTTATCCAGCCGGGAGGCTCTGTTCGGGACCAGGATTCCATTGATTTTTGTGATAAAAATGACATTGCTATGGTGTTTACTGGCATACGTCATTTTAAACATTAACAAATTGATAGTAAAAGAATAAAAACAAATTCGTAAATTTCGCAGTTGAACCAATAAATTTACTTTTCATTCAAATACCAGTATGGGTTTATTCGACTTTTTTTCGAGCGACATAGCAATAGATTTAGGAACAGCCAATACGCTGATCATTAATAAAGATAAAATTGTAGTGGACGAACCCTCCATTATTGCCATTGACAAACATACAAACAAGGTGTTGGCAATTGGTCGGGAAGCCATGCAGATGCATGAAAAAACGCATGAAAATATTAAAACTATACGCCCATTAAAAGATGGGGTAATAGCTGATTTCCATGCCGCTGAACAGATGATCCGCGGGATGATCAAAATGATCGATAAGGGCGGTAACCGTTTTTTCCCTTCCTCACACCGCATGGTGATATGTATACCTTCAGGGATTACCGAGGTGGAAAAAAGAGCCGTACGTGACTCCGCAGAACATGCCGGTGCCAAAGAAGTGTATATGATCTATGAACCAATTGCGGCCGCTATTGGAACAGGGATAAATATTGAAGAGCCTGTTGGTTCAATGATAGTTGATATTGGAGGTGGTACTACGGAAATTGCAGTTATTGCACTTTCAGGTATAGTATGTGACCAATCGATTCGCGTTGCGGGGGATACTTTCAACCGTGATATCCTGGATTATATGCGCCGTCAGCATAACTTACTGATTGGTGAAAGGTCAGCGGAAAAAATAAAGATCGAAGTTGGTTCTGCCTTAACAGAACTGGATGATGGTCCGGAGGATTATGAGATCAGAGGACGTGATTTGATGACAGGTATCCCAAAGGTGATAAAGATCTCCTACTCTGAAATTGCTTTTGCTCTTGATAAATCAGTGTCGAAAATTGAAGAAGCCGTACTGAAAGCGCTGGAAATAAGCCCGCCGGAATTATCAGCCGATATATATGACAGGGGGATCCATCTGACAGGTGGGGGTGCTTTGTTAAGAGGGCTTGATAAAAGGTTAGCTCTTAAGACCAAGCTTCCGATACATGTTGCGGAAGATCCGTTACGTGCTGTTGTTAAGGGAACCGGAGTAGCTTTAAAACACCTTAATGATTTTAAAGCAGTATTAATGTCGTAGAGGTAGGCATAGTTTTATGCAGCAGTTATTTTTATTAATTTACCAGTATAGGGCCGCATTAGTTTTTGTGCTTTTTGAAATCCTTTGTGCCTGGTTGATTGTACAGAATAATTTTTATCAACGGGCCACATTCCTCAACTCCTCAAATGCTGTTACCGGAAATATTCTTCAGGCTTCGGATAATGTATATGATTATTTTTCCTTAAATAAGGTTAACAGGCAGCTCGCAGAAGAAAATGCTCAGTTGCGCCAGCAATTACAGCAGAGTTTGAATATGTTACCTTTAGCAGACACCCTTCCGGAAATGAAAATTGATACGCTTCCACTGGAATCAGCTACCGATACATTGCAATATGTTGATTCTCTTATGCAGTATGAGTATTTAATGGCAGAAGTGGTGAGCAATACAGTAAGGAATATTAAAAATTATATTACCGTAAACAAAGGGAGCAAAGAAGGTATAGAAACCGGAATGGGAGTGGTTGGGCCGAAAGGTGTAGTGGGTAGTGTAAAAGCTGTTTCGGAAAATTTCTCTGTAATAAATTCATTGCTGCATAGTTCAATGAGTATTTCAGCAAAGATAAAGAGGACGAATGATTTAGGCTCCGTCCAATGGCGTGGAGGAGATTTTACCACTGCGTCCTTATTATATATACCCCGTCATGTTCTCCTTCAGCCTGGAGATACAGTAGTAACTTCAGGGTATAATGCCGTATTCCCTCCCGGGGTCCCAATAGGTATTATCGAGGAGATCGAACAAAGTGATGGGTCATTTTATAATATAACCGTTGATCTGGCAGTAGATTTTAATGAATTATCTTATGTTTACATTATCAGCAATATGCTGAAGCCCGAAATAGATTCTCTTCAAAAAGAAGCCATTGAATGGTTACCTCAGCAATAATCCGGCAGTTCATAACGTTCCTTCTGTACATCCTTGCACAGGTATGGTTTTTTAGGAACCTGGTGCTATTTGATAGCGCCTTCTGCCTGATGTATATAGGTTTTCTCTTGCTGCTACCTCTGGAGATCGGTACAATAACTTTAATGTTGATCGGATTCTTTACCGGTCTTGCAGTAGATACTTTTTATGACAGTTTGGGAATTCATGCGGCGGCTTGTGTGTTAATAGTGTACATAAGGAACAGGTGGGCAAATATGATAACACCTCAGGGAGGATATGATATAGGTGCTGTACCTGATATTTATCTCCAGGGACTGCAATGGTTTACTATATATTCCCTGCCATTAATTTTTTTACATCATCTGGCTGTCTTCTTTATAGAAGCCTCCGGCGTGACATTATTTGGTTATACAATTTCAAAAGTGCTGCTTAGCACATTTTATACATTTTTAGTATTAGTTTTAATACAATATTTATTTTATCAAAAGAAGAGGATCTGAAGTAAGTGAAAGAAGAAAGAAGATATATTATACAGGCAGCGATCATTTTAATAGCTGTAGTATATCTTATCAAACTCTTTACCATTCAGGTAGTAGATCCTCAGTATGCAAAAGCTGCTGAGAGCAATATTATTCAGCGCATCATCGAATATCCTTACCGCGGTCTCATTTTTGATCGTAACAATAACCTCCTTGTTTATAACAAACCTCAATATGACATTATGGTCACCCCAAATGAAGTGGAGGACCTGGATACGCTGGCATTTGTAGAAGTATTTGGTATACCCAAAGAGGAGCTGACAGAAAAATTAATGGCAGCCAGAAAATATTCCTATGTAAAACCATCTCCAATAATGAAACAGCTTTCTCATGAAGAATTTGCTTCAGTTCAGGACCAGCTGGTATTTTTTAAGGGGTTTTCAGTTCAGGCTCGTACCTCACGCGCATATAAATATCCTATTCTTGCCAATGCTTTGGGGTATGTGAGTGAGGTTACAAAAGGGCAGATTGAGAGGGATTCTGTTCGTTATTATCATCAGGGGGATTATATTGGTCAGAGTGGCATTGAGGCTTATTATGAAGAGCAGCTCCGCGGGCGTAGAGGTGTGAAGTATAAACTGAAGAATGTACGGGGTATTGATAAGGGTCCTTTTAATGAGGGCAGGCATGATACAATTCCAATACCTGGTGAAAACCTTCGGCTTACCATCGATTCAGAGCTTCAGCTATATGGTGAAAAGCTGATGAAAGGAAAATCCGGAAGTATAGTAGCAATAGAACCATCAAGTGGTGAGATCTTGTCTTTCGTATCAGGTCCAAGTTATAATCCCAGTATGCTGACAGGAAGGAAATATGGAGAAAATTTTACAGCTATAAGCCAGGATACACTAAAGCCATTGTTTAACCGGCCTTTGATGGCACAATACCGCCCGGGTTCAATATTTAAAATTGTACAATCACTGGTAGCTCTGCAGGAAGGGGTGATCTCAACACAAACCTATTTTCCTTGTAATATGAACCTGGTTGGCTGCCATTACCATGGTCCCGGAGAATATCTGAAAGGCGCGATTACGCATAGTTGTAATCCCTATTTCTTTAATGTGATGAAACGAGTTGTGAACCGGGAAGAGAGCCCTGATCCTTTTGAAGATACAAAAGTAGGCCTGGCTAACTGGAGTGAACATATAAAATCGTTTGGTTTCGGTACATCTTTAGGAATTGACCTTCCAGGAGAAAAGAGAGGGTTAGTTCCAACGCCGGAATATTACGACCGCGCGTATGGAGGCAGGCCGTGGAAATTTTCCAATATATACTCTATTGCTATTGGTGAAGGGGAAAATCTGGTAGTGCCGCTTCAAATGGCGAATTTTGCTGCTATAATGGCAAACAGAGGTTATTTTTATCTTCCCCACCTGGTAAAATCAGTTGGTGAATCAGGTGACCCTGTCGAAAAATATAAAGAAAAACACTTTACTACTGTTGAACCTCAGCATTTCGATGTTGCCGTTGAAGCCATGGCCGAGGTTGTGAAATCGGGTACAGGTCAATACAGGGCCAAATTGAAAGATATTGAAGTCTGTGGCAAAACCGGAACTGTACAGAATGATCCGTTACCTGACCATTCGGTATTTATCGCTTTCGCCCCTAAAGAAAATCCACAGATTGCATTGGCAGTTTATGTTGAAGATGCAGGTCAGGGTGCCCGTTCTGCAGCAGCAATTGCAAGTTTGATGATAGAAAAGTATCTTTTGGGTCAAACAGAGCGTCCATGGATTGAAGATTATGTGCTTAAAGGAGATTTCTTAGATTGAGAAGAAGAGATAACATATTAAAAAATGTAGACTGGCTAACAATCCTGTTATACTTTTTGCTGGTAATATTAGGATGGCTCAACATATATGCTGCTGTTTATGATGAATCAGCAAATCAAAGTATTTTTGACCTGAGCCTGAATTCCGGTAAGCAGCTGCTATTTATTGGAGGAGCAGTCATTCTGATTATTGTGATCATGTCATTGGATTTTAAATTTTATGACACCTTCTCGTGGCCGATTTTTGGATTGATGCTGTTCTTGCTTGTGGTAGCCATGTTTGGCAGGGAAGTAGCAGGAACAAGGGGATGGATAGATTTTGGTCCCTTTAAACTTCAGCCATCTGAATTTACAAAATTTGCCACTGCACTGGCTGTAGCTCGATTTATAAGCAGTGCCAACTTCAAAATTGATAAAATACAAAATCAGCTCATTTTGTTCGGTATTATTGCTTTGCCGGCACTACTGATCATCGCACAGGGAGATACGGGTACTGCTATGGTATTCAGTATTTTTCTTCTCGTTTTTTTCAGAGAAGGCCAATCCCCTATCTACCTTATCTTAGGTTTAGCTGCAGGAATAATTTTTATTCTAACCTTGCTTGTCGAGAATCATCTTTATTTGTATGGAGGGATAATCTTGTTGGCCGCAGTACTTATTGTGTATTTAAGGAGTTCGCTAAAGAAAATATCTTTGGTCATTGTCGGGGCTTTTTTAGTTGTCGGAGTAATATTAAGCGTGGATTATATTATTACCGATGTAATGAAGCCGCACCAGCAAAGCCGTATAAAAGCTTTAATTAATCCGGATGCGGATCCATTGGGCTACGGATGGAATGTTACTCAATCCAAGATCGCTATTGGTAGCGGTGGTTTATGGGGTAAAGGATTCCTGGAAGGGACACAGACGAAATTTGATTTTGTTCCGGAGCAGAGTACTGATTTTATTTTCTGCACGATAGGTGAGGAGCACGGCTGGATTGGAAGTATCCTGGTGATATTTTTGATGATGTTCTTAATTATGCGGGTGATCTTCCTTGCCGAAAGACAAAAATGGCGATTTGCCCGCGTTTATGGCTATAGTGTGGCTTCCATACTCTTCTTCCACTTTCTTGTAAATATTGGAATGACCATCGGGTTATTTCCCGTTGTAGGTATACCTCTGCCATTTTTTAGCTATGGGGGGTCATCTTTATGGGCTTTTACAATTTTAGTTTTTATCATGATAAAACTGGATTCCCACAGAATGCAGCTGCTTATCAGGTAGGAGTAGAGCCTAATTTTTTCTCAAGTACATTTCGAAACTCTTCCGCTTCATCTCCTTCTTCCCGCCAGGCAGGAGCATGCTCATCCAGATAGTTAAGGATGGCAGTTTTATCATCAGTGCTGTCAAGGAACGAGATTGCTTTTTCAAATTTTCCCCAATCTTTATCAAAAAGGCGATTGATAAACATAAACTTCTGATTAATTGAAATGTATTTGCTGATCTTTTCGATTTTTTGTTTTTCGTGAAAGTTTGCAAGGGTTGTTTTATCTTCTTGCTGCATTTGATCATTTAGTGTAACAAGGTCCTCTTTCTCATCATTATTCTCCCCTTCTTTCTCTTTCTTATCAGTCGTTTTGATTTCCTGATTTATGATTAATTCTTCCTCAGGCTCATTTAGCTCTTCTAATTTTAGCTGGATTACTTCATTAAATTGCTGTGTATATTCTTCAGTATCTGCAGGGCTGATATCCGTTCTCTCCATTATATCATTAAACATATTTAAAGCATCCGGCTTGGAGATCTTAGCCAGCCCATCCTGCTCCATTCGTGCAACAAGATTATTCATTACACTATCATTGACTTTAACATATTTATTGATCTGTTTAAGGTCCTTTAAGGAGATTGATTCTTCTTTCCAGTTTTTAATTAGCTGAGTGTAAAAATCGTACGGATAAAATATGAGACAAATGCTATCATAGACTGCCTCTTTAAGAAGTGGCTTAAGTTCATCGGATTGAACAGAAATATAACGGCTGACTGTATTCATAAAAGTGGATAAAGCCTTCTGCACATTAGGATCGCTATAGTCAAAATAAGGGCTTTTTAATTTTTCTGTTTCTTTCTTCCATTGAAACAGGAGTGATTTTATTACAAATAGATTTACCTGCCTAACCGGAGTAAGATTAAGGATCTCCTGCCCGCTCACCCGTTCTCTGTTTTGATATGCCTGATTAATAATTACATCAGAAAACGCTTTGCTATACTGGTCTATTGATTCTTGATCCGTTATATTTTGCATATTTTTTTAGTTGCTTTTCCTTTATGTTAGTATGATTGCCCTTTTAAAGTTAATGAAATGCCACAAATCACAATTGCTAATTTACCTGACAAATCTGTAAAGTTTAAAGATTCTACTATTTCTATTCTAAAGGTGCTGCAAAATAATTTCATTGATTGGATGCATGCCTGTGGCGGAAAAGGCAGGTGTACGACCTGTAAGGCTATTGTTCTTGAGGGAATGGACAAAATAAGCGAATTAAGCCCTTTTGAAAAAAAATGCAGGGATGCAAACTTATTAAATGAAGATCATCGGCTTACCTGTCAGTGCAGGGCTATGGGTGATATTATTATAAAAGTACCTGAGGAGAATAAGCTTCCGCATATGGAATATTCTGATTAATTTTGAAAGATGTTTGTAGAACCACATTTAGGAAAAAATAACGGAAAGACAGGTTGGATGGAGGTTATCTCCGGATGCATGTTTTCTGGTAAAACAGAAGAACTGATACGTCGGCTAAACAGGGCTATTATTGCCGGTCAGAAAGTGGAAATATTTAAGCCCACGACTGACAAGCGTTATCATGCCAAGGATGTGGTTTCTCATAATCAAAATGTAATCCGTTCAACACCGGTAGATTTTCCATCCGATATCCTGCTGCTTGCAGGGGAATGTGATGTTGTGGGAATTGATGAAGCACAATTTTTCGATGACTCAATCGTAGAAGTTTGTAATAAGCTTGCGAATAGTGGGAAGAGAGTGATTATAGCAGGGCTGGATATGACATACGAAGGAAAACCTTTTGGTCCAATGCCCTTTTTATTGGCTACGGCCGAATTTGTAACAAAAGTTCATGCCATTTGTGCACGGACTGGCGAGCTTGCCTCTTACTCTTTTCGTCTTGTCGATGACCCGGGTACAGTGATGCTTGGAGAGAAAAAACAATATGAAGCGAGAAACAGGAAGTCCTTTTTTGAGGGGATGAAAAAGAAATAAAATTGGATTTACAGATTAAAAGGGTTTTTCTTATAGTATTCACATTTTTTCAGCTCACATTATTTGCGCAGGAGAATATCCCTTTAGGGACATGGCGCGCCCATCTCTCATATAAGGAGACACATGATATTGCATTATTGCCAAATGGTATAGTCGCCGCTGCCCGGGAGGGACTGTTTATTTACAATGAAGCAGATGGCGAGCTGCAGACAATTAATACACTACAGGGGATACACTCTTCAGAAATTACTGCAGTAGGATACGATGATGATAATGAAATTATTTTTGCAGGACATATATCCGGAGCCATTGACAGGATACAGAATAATGAAGTGGTGGTTATAAGGAGCCTGTTGGAAGATACCCGTACCTCAAAAGCTGTAAATCATTTTTACTCATCTCAGGATAAGGTTTATATTTCAACTGCAATTGGTTTGCTGGTATATAATCCTGCCACTGATTTATTCTCAGCGACTTATGATGGGCTGGGGGAAAATGGTGAGGATATTGAAGTTTTTGCCTCCGTAATATTTGAAGACCGGATTTTTGCCGCTACAGGATCAACTGTTTTGTCAGGGGCTTTACAGGGACAAAATCTAAATGACTTCAGAAGCTGGACCCGTCATACGGAATTGCCAAACGGTAAGGCAGAAGATCTTGCCGTTGCTGAAGATAAACTTTATGTAGCTATAGATGATCACGACCTCTTTGTAAGGAGTGAGGGTGAGTGGAATTCAACGGGGTTATTTCCCGGTGCCGATTTTGAATCAGTTTCCGTTTCAGGCTCTAAATTATTAGTGACGGTAGATGATAGTGTTTTTACAGTAGAGAATGGGCAGAAACAAAATATTGCACAGGGAATAATTAAAGACCCAAAAGAAGCTTTACAAACAGAAGCCAACATAATATATATAGCTGATGCAGGGAAGGGGGTTATCAGGATTTCAAGTGGCCAATCAGAAGTAATAGTGCCTTCCGGTCCTCAAATTGCTGATATTAACCGCATGGAGGTGATTAATGAAGCTCTGTATGCCTTACCCGGACAGCTTTCCATTACAGAAGATCAACAGGGTTTTGCTACATTTTCCAATGGTCGCTGGTTTACTTCCACTCCGGCAGCAACTAATTCTCAGTATCAGATACCTGAAGTCGATAATTTATATGATGTTGCTTTATTTGGCGGAAGCTTATACTTTTCATCAACTAGAGGTGGGTTATTAAAATTAAACGAAAATGAAAAGATAGTATATAAATCAGGAGATGGAGGAATACCTTTTTCTGAATTTAATGGCAAAACGATTTTAACAGGATTAGCCGTTACTGAAGAAGGGTTGTGGGTGGCAAATTATGGATCGGCAAACCCTTTACATTTATTCAATGGCTCAACGTGGCAATCGTTTAATTTACCTTACCCTTATATTGCTGATATTACCCGAACTCCGAATGGGCTTCTGGTTCTAAGACTGGACCCTGCTCGTGCTTCAGGTATTGTTGTTTTTAATCCTGATACCGGCGGGTCAAAATTTGTGAGTGAGGGATTTCCTTCAGGGAAAGTGAATGATATAGTATTTGATCGTGATGAAAAGCTTTGGATAGCCACCGATAAAGGTCTGGCTTACATTCCGTCTCTCTATAATGTATTTTCCGGAGGTGAAATAAAAGCCATTGTTCCCGTTTTTCAGAACAACCTTATCCTGCGGAATATAAATGTGACAGCTTTGGCTGTTGACGGGGGTAATCGCTTATGGGCAGGCAGTAATCAGGGGGCCTGGCTTTTTAATGCAGATCTTGATGAACAAATTTATTTTTTTAATGAAGAGAATAGCCCTCTTTTAAATGACAGGATAGAAGATATTATGCTGTTACAAAAGACAGGGGAAGTATTCTTTGCTACGGCCAATGGGCTGATAAGCTTTCGGACTGCCTCTTCCACACCTGCATTGGCAGAAGAGAGGGTAAAAATATTCCCTAATCCTGTGACCCCGGAATTTCAGGGATCATTAGGGATATCCGGCATTACAAGTGATGCCATAGTAAAAATAACTGATGAAGCCGGAAATATTGTTTTTGAAACACGGGCAAATGGCAGTACTGCTTCGTGGGATTTGATAACACTCAATGGGAGGGAGGTATCTACCGGGATCTATCTTGTCTTTTCATCAGCGGCAGATGGTTCTGATACCTTAGTTGGTAAAATAGCAATCATAAGATAATGCTTCACAAAACGCCGGCAATTGTTTTTAAGACAGTAAAATATAAGGAGTCCTCACTTATAGTAACCCTGCTTACGAAAAAATTTGGTATCCGCACCTATATAGTTAATAGTGTAAGAACGAAAAAACCAAAATACAGCAGTGCGTTATTTCAGCCATTGAGCCTCCTTGATGTTGTGGTTTATAATAAAGAAAATGCTAATATTAATCGTATTGCAGAAATTAAAGCGTCTGTACTTTTTTCTTCTATACCTTATGAACATGTAAAGACGGCGCAAATATTATTTATCGCAGAAATTTTAAATAAGCTTATCAGGGAAGAAGAACAGACAGAAGATCTGTTTGATTTCATTTCTCACTCCATAGAACTCTTCGACCATTTAAATACTTCTTATCAGAATTTCCATCTTCAGTTCCTCTTAAAGCTTTCAAAATATTTAGGTTTTGCCGCTGAAGCATATCATCCACTTATTCGCGATCATATTGATGAGGAAAAGGGAAGGCAGCTTTCCATGTTATTATTTTCAGCATTTGATCAGGCACCGGTTATTTCATCCGGAGACCGTGCTCAACTATTGGATGATATTCTTCGGTTTTACAGGCACCAAACAGATAGTAGCCTTGAATTAAAGACCCTCCATGTGTTTAAGATGATGAATTAACAGGAGGAAATCTGCTGGTTTTAATGGGGAAGAATAAAAAAATGTTTGTCTTCATTTCACAGGTAGAAAAAAAATCCTAACTTCGCGCCTCCTTCAGAAAAAGGGAAACCAAATATCCGCAATAAGATTTTTAAATACGCTTACAAAATAAGTGTAAAAATTTTCATCTTGGTATTGGGAAAATGCAATGATCTTACTATCTTTGCAGTCCTTTTGCGGAAAATCCGCTGAAGGAGAGCATTTTTATATTTAGTCGAAAGAAAAGATGTCAGGAATAATCGGAAAAAAAGTCGGAATGACTAGTATCTACGGTGCCGATGGACGTAATGTCGCATGCACGGTTGTGGAGGCTGGTCCCTGCGTCATAACGCAAGTTAAGAACGAAGAGTCTGACGGCTATCGTGCTATACAACTAGCATATGGTGAAAGGAAGGAGAAAAATACTCCTAAAGCGTTATTAGGTCATTTTAAGAAAGCAAATACAACTCCTAAAAAGGAGGTAGTTGAATTTCGTGATTTTAGGATGGAATTCGAAGGTGGTACAAAGATCGGCCAGGTAGTAAAGGTCGGTGAAGTATTTCAGGAAGGAGAATTTCTTGATGCTATAGGTACCTCTAAGGGTAAAGGATTCCAGGGAGTTGTGAAGAGACATGGTTTTAGCGGTGTTGGTGAGGCTACTCACGGACAGCATAACCGTCTTAGAGCGCCGGGTTCAATCGGTGCGTGTTCTACTCCTTCACGTGTATTTAAAGGTATGCGTATGGCTGGTCAAACCGGAAATAAAAGAGTTAAGATTATCAACCTTCGGGTTATGAAAATTTTGGCAGATAAAAACCTTATTCTGGTAAGCGGCTCAGTTCCTGGTGCAAAAAATTCAACTGTAATTCTGGAGAAATAATGGAGATAGCAGTTAAAAAATATAACGGAGAAGATACGGGAAGAAAGATTAATCTTTCTGATGATGTATATGGTGTTGAGCCAAACGATCATGCTATCTATTTAGATGTAAAGCAATATCTGGCGAATCAACGTCAGGGAACGCATAAGTCAAAGGAAAGAGCTGAGATATCAGGATCTACCCGTAAGATCAAGAAGCAAAAAGGTACAGGTACAGCACGTGCCGGGAGTATCAAATCGCCAATTTTTAAAGGTGGAGGTCGTGTATTCGGTCCTCGTCCGAGAGATTACGGCTTTAAACTTAACAAGAAAGTTAAAGCATTAGCACGTAAATCTGCTCTTACCTATAAGGCGCAGGAAAATGGTATTTCTGTATTGGAAGACTTCTCTTTTGAAGCTCCTAAAACAAAAGAATACCTAAAAATGCTTAATGCACTCACTTTAGCGGATAAGAAAACACTTCTTATTCTACCTGAAAACAACAAGAATGTTGCTATTTCAGGAAGGAACCTGCCAAATGCAAAAATAACAACAGTGGAAACACTGAATACTTATGATGTATTGGATGCAGATAATATCCTGCTTGTTGAGGGCTCAATAGAAAAAATTAACAACATTTTGAATAAGTAAAAAATGAGCGTGTTAATAAAGCCATTAGTTACGGAGAAAGTTTCTGCCATGAATGAAGCTGGTAAGTACGGTTTCGTTGTAGATCGTAACGCCAACAAGGTAGAGATTAAGAAGGCAGTGGAAAAGATGTATGGCGTAACAGTAGAAGATGTAAATACCATCAACTATCTGGGAAAAGCCAAAACGCGATACACTAAGAAGAATCTTCTGAAAGGTCGTCGCCCTTCATATAAGAAGGCGATCGTTACAGTTGCAGAAGGAGAAGTTATCGATTTTTATAGCGGTATTTAAAGAAATTAGAGATGGCAGTTAAAAAACTCAGACCCGTTACTCCTGGATCGCGTTATAGAATGGCGCCTCAGTATAATGAATTGACTTCTAAAGAGTCAAATCCGGAGAAATCACTATATGTGACCAGGAAGAAGACAGGGGGCCGGAACAATCAGGGAAGAACAACCGCTCGTTATATAGGCGGGGGTCATAAGCAGAAGGTACGTCTTATAGACTTTAAGCGTGACCGTAAAGATATTCCGGCAACAGTGAAAGCTATTGAGTATGATCCTTCACGTACTGCACACGTGGCATTATTATATTATGCTGATGGTGTGAAGTCGTATATTATAGCGCCCGAAGGATTAAAGGCAGGCCAGCAGGTAATCTCAGGAGAGAATGTTGCTCCTGAAGTAGGAAATGCATTACCTATGGCAAAGATACCTTTAGGAACTATTGTTCACAATATTGAATTAAAACCTGGTAAAGGTGGTTCAATGGCACGAAGTGCTGGTTCTTATGCACAGCTTTTGGCTCGTGAAGGTAAGTATGTGACGTTAAAGTTGCCTTCAAGTGAAACGCGACGTGTATTATCAGTTTGTATGGCTACCATCGGTACCGTATCAAATGGTGATCACATGAATGTGAGGCTTGGTAAGGCAGGTAGAAACAGATGGATGGGCTCACGTCCAAGAGTACGTGGTGTGGCAATGAACCCGGTAGATCACCCGATGGGTGGTGGTGAAGGTAGGTCTTCAGGAGGGCATCCACGCTCAAGAAATGGTCTCTTAGCGAAAGGTAAGAAAACCAGGTCACCAAAGAAATATTCAGATAAGTTCATTATCGGTAAGAAGAAAAAATAATGGCTAGATCACTTAAAAAAGGTCCGTATATCGACTTTAGGCTTGACAACAAAGTTCAGGCTATGACAGAATCAGGAAAAAAATCCGTAATTAAAACATGGTCAAGAAGATCCATGATCTCTCCTGATTTCGTAGGTCATACTTTCGCGGTCCATAATGGTAATAAATTTATTCCTGTTTATGTAACAGAAAACATGGTAGGTCACAAGTTTGGGGAATTTGCTCCGACACGTAACTACCGTGGACATGCAGGTACTAAAAAAGATAAAGGTAAAAGATAAGATATGGAAGCGGTAGCAAAACTTAACAATGTGCCTACTTCTCCACGCAAGATGCGTTTGGTAGCAGATATGGTACGTGGTGAACGTGTAAGTAGAGCACTTTACATGCTGAAATATGAGCCGAAACATGCTTCGGCGCGGTTAGAAAAACTGTTGCTTTCCGCTATCTCCAACTGGCAACAAAAAAATGAAGATGCCAATCTGGAGGAGGCTGAGCTTTACATTAAAGAAATTTATGTAGACAGTGGCCGGATGCTTAAAAGATTAAGGCCTGCACCTCAGGGTAGGGCACATAGAATTAGAAAACGTTCAAACCATGTTACGCTGGTTATTGATAGCCTGACAACAGTAGGTGAAAATGAAACAGTAAAACAGGTAGAGACTAAAGAAGCTGAAAAATAATGGGACAAAAGAGTAATCCAATAGGGCTTAGATTAGGAATTGTACGTGGCTGGGATTCTGCATGGTACGGAGGGAATACTTTCTCTGACAAACTGGTAGAAGACCATAAGATCAGAAAATATATTGATGCACGTATTCCTAAGGGTGGTATTTCAAAAGTAGTTATTGAGCGTACCCTTAAGCGCATTACGCTTACAGTACATACGGCACGTCCGGGTGTTGTGATCGGTAAAGGTGGATCAGAAGTTGATAAGATCAAGGAAGAGCTTAAAAAGCTTACAGGAAAGGACGTACAGATCAATATTTTTGAAATTAAGCGCCCTGAACTTGATGCTAAACTTGTTGGAGATTCTATCGCCCAGCAGCTTGAAGCCCGTATCTCCTATCGTCGTGCGATGAAGCAGGCAATTGCTTCTGCGATGAGAGTTGGTGCACAGGGAATAAAAGTGAAAGTTTCAGGTCGTCTGGGTGGTGCTGAAATGGCCCGTACAGAACAATATAAAGAAGGAAGAATTCCTTTGCATACTTTCCGTGCTGATATCGATTATGCTTTATCTGAGGCTAATACTGTATATGGTAAGATCGGGATAAAAGTATGGATCTTTAAAGGTGAAGTTTACGGTAAGCGTGACCTTTCACCGAATATAGGAGCTGGACCAGGCGGTGTTGGACAACGCGGCGGTGGTGGTGGACCTCGCGGCGGCGGACGTAAACGTGGTGGCGAAGGCGGCCCTAAGAGAAAAAGAAGATAATTTGTAGCGCTTAAAGCAAGAAGAGAGCAATGTTACAGCCAAAAAGAACAAAGTTTCGTAAAAAGCAAAAAGGCAGAGTAAAAGGTATAGCCCAGAGGGGTCATAGATTAGCTTTTGGATCTTTCGGGATTAAAGCACTCGAGCCGGGATGGATTACCTCACGTCAAATTGAGGCAGCCAGGATTGCTATGACGCGAGCCATGAAAAGAGAAGGACAGGTTTGGATACGTATATTTCCTGATAAACCTATTACAAAAAAACCTGCAGAGGTACGTATGGGTAAAGGTAAAGGTGCCCCTGAATATTGGGTAGCTGTTGTAAAACCAGGAACTATTCTATTTGAGGCTGGTGGTGTAAAACAGGAATTAGCGCGTGAAGCACTAAGGCTTGCAGAGCAAAAGCTTCCGATAAGAACTAAGTTTACTGTTCGTAGAGATTATATTGAAAGATAGAGACAATGAAAAATTCAGAGATAAAGTCATTAAATGACGCGGAGCTGAAGCAGAAAATAGCTAGCGAGCAGGAAACTTATACGAAACTTAAGTTTGCTCACGCTGTGTCTCCGATTGAAAATCCTATGAAAATAAAAGAGGCTAGAAAATTAATAGCCCGCTTGAAAACTGAGTTAAGAGCTAGAGAACTTCAAAAAGTATAAAAGATGGAGTCAAGAAATTTAAGAAAAGAGAGGATCGGACAGGTGGTGAGCAACAAGATGAATAAATCTATCGTCGTTGCTGTTAACCGTAAGGTTAAGCACCCGATCTATGGAAAGTTTGTGAATAAAACTTCCACGTTCATGGCTCATGACGAGAATGATGAATGCGGTATCGGTGATACAGTTCGCATCATGGAAACACGTCCGTTGAGCAAGCAAAAGAGATGGAGATTGTTAGAAGTAATTGAAAAGGCTAAATAATTATGATACAGCAGGAGTCTAGACTTAATGTAGCTGATAACAGTGGCGCTAAACAAGTGCTATGTATCCGCGTGCTTGGTGGTACAGGTAAAAGGTACGCCAGCATTGGTGACAAAATTGTTGTGTCTGTAAAATCTGCTCTCTCTTCAAGCAGCCTTAAAAAAGGTACGGTTTCTACGGCTGTTGTCGTAAGAACAAAAAAAGAGATTAGAAGAAAAGACGGTTCATATATCCGCTTTGAGGATAATGCAGCAGTGTTGCTGAACCAGCAAGGCGAACCAAGAGGAACCCGTATATTCGGACCGGTAGCAAGGGAATTGCGTGAGAAGCAATTCATGAAGATTGTTTCACTAGCACCAGAAGTACTTTAAGACAATGGAAAGAAAAAGAAATAAGCAGCCAAAGCTACATATCAAGAAAGGTGATACTGTAAAAGTATTGTCCGGAAATGATAAAGGTAAGACAGCACAGGTGCTTGAAGTTATTCCGGAAGAAAGAAAAGCCTTTGTTGAGGGAATTAATATGATCACAAAACATGTTAAGCCTTCTGCAGAGAAACCTGAAGGAGGAATAGAGAAGAAAGAAGCGCCGGTTTATATCAGCAAGCTTATGTTAGTGGATCCGGCTACCGGAGAAGCTACAAGAATCGGAAGAAAGCTTAATGATAAAGGTAAATTGCAGCGTTATTCTAAGAAAACTGGAGAATTTATTAAGTAATGGCTAATCCAAGATTAAAAGATAAATACCTCGGCGAGATAATCCCTGAGCTTAAAGATAAGTTTCAGTACGATTCTATTATGGAGGTACCTAAACTGGAGAAGATTTGTATAAATAAAGGTATTGGCGCTGCTGTAGCTGACAAAAAGTTAGTGGATGTAGGTGTTGAAGAATTAACACTTATCAGTGGCCAGAAAGCTGTACCGACAAAATCTAAAAAAGCTATCTCCAATTTTAAGTTGCGTGAAGATATGCCTATCGGGGCAAGAGTTACGCTTCGTGGTAATCGCATGTATGAATTCCTTGATCGCCTGGTAAACGTAGCTTTACCAAGGGTAAGGGATTTTCGTGGAGTAAATGATAAAGGTTTTGATGGCCGTGGTAATTATACCCTGGGTATCAAGGAGCAGATCGTTTTTCCTGAGATAAGCATTGAAAAAGTTAACAGAATTAGCGGTATGGATGTCACTTTTGTGACTACTGCTAAAACTGATGAAGAAAGTTATGAATTGTTGAAGGCATTTGGTATGCCTTTCATCAAAAAAAGTTAATAACAGATTATGGCTAGAAAAGCAGTAATAGCTAGAGAGAAGAAGAGAGAAAAACTAGTAGCTAAATATGCAGATAAGCGTAGAGCTTTGAAGGAAGCTGGCGACTGGGTAGGTTTGGATAAACTTCCCCGAAACTCTTCAAGAGTTCGTCTTCACAACCGTTGTAAATTAACGGGTCGCCCGAGAGGTTATATGCGCAAATTTGGCATATCCAGGGTTACATTCCGTGAGATGGCATCTGATGGAAAGATACCTGGTATTACCAAGGCAAGTTGGTAAAATAAACATTTAGTTTTTTCTTTTAATAATAAAATTAACTACGTATCTTTGCAGGCCCGTTTAAAAACCGGGGTTGCAATTTTACTTATATAAGGATACAGCGATGACAGATCCAATTGCAGATTATCTAACTCGAGTACGTAACGCCATAAAAGCGAAACATCGTATTGTGGACATACCTGCTTCTAATTTGAAGAAGGAGATAACGAAAGTTCTTTTCGAAAAAGGGTATATCCTCAATTATAAATTCGAGGAAGATGTAAATTATCAGGGTAACATTAAGATTGCCTTGAAATATCATAAGGAAACAAAGCAGTCGGCTATTGTACGCATGGAGCGTATAAGTAAGCCAGGATTGAGAAAATATTCAGGAGCTGAAACACTACCCCGTGTACTAAACGGTCTTGGTGTAGCTATCTTGTCTACTTCTAAGGGAGTAATGACGGATAAGGAAGCTCGCAATATGAATATTGGTGGTGAAGTATTGTGTTACGTTTATTAAACTAGAGAGAAGATGTCACGAATAGGGCTAAAACCTATCAAAATAGCTGACGGTGTAACGCACACCTACTCTAAAGATAGTGGTGAAATAAAGGTTAAAGGACCTAAAGGAGAGCTTACACAGTTAATTGATACTGATTTTTCTATAGAAGAGGAAGATGGTCATATCGTTGTAAAGCGTCCTACCGAACAGAAACGTCATAAGGCGCTTCATGGTTTATACAGGTCCCTAATAGCTAATATGATTGAGGGTGTTACCAGTGGTTATAAAAAACAACTGGAATTAGTTGGAGTAGGTTATAAAGCATCAGCGCAGGGTAACGTACTTGAACTTTCACTTGGTTATTCTCATAGTATATTCCTTGCTGTTCCACAGGAAATATCAATTTCTGCTGAAACGGCTAAAGGTCAGAATCCAAAAGTGATTGTTGAAGGTTACGATAAGCAACTGGTGGGCCAGGTAGCTGCAAAGATTAAATCTTTACGCCCTGTAGAACCATATAAAGGTAAGGGAATTCGATTCACAGGTGAACCAATCAGACGTAAAGCTGGTAAAACAGCCTCTAAATAATAGATAGCTATGGCACTGGATAAATTAAGAAGAAGAAACAGAATACGAAATAGAGTTCGTAGTAAAATACAAGGAACAACAGAGCGTCCTCGTCTGTCCGTGTTTAAAAGCAATAAAGCTATCTATGCACAGATTATTGACGATCTGAAGGGACATACTATAACAGCAGCGTCTTCCATTGAAACAGGGAAAGATTCGGCTACAATAGAGTCCGCTAAAGAAGTAGGAAAGAAAATAGCAGAAAAAGCTAAGGCCGAAGGAATTGAAAGTATAGTATTCGATCGTAGCGGATACATCTATCATGGTAAAGTGAAAGCTTTAGCAGATGGAGCCAGAGAGGGAGGCCTTAAGTTCTAAAGATAAAATTATGTCTAGTAAAAACATAAGATCAGTAAAAGCCAGCGAAATAGACCTTAAAGAAAAGGTAGTTGCTATTAATCGTGTGGCCAAAGTAGTAAAAGGTGGTAGAAGATTCAGCTTTTCGGCAATCGTTGTAGTTGGCGATGGCAACGGAGTTGTAGGTTATGGTCTGGGTAAAGCCAATGAAGTAACTGATGCTATCACCAAAGGTATCGATGATGCTAAAAAGAACCTGGTAAAAGTTCCTATTATTAACGGAACAATACCTCATGAGTCTGTAGGTAAATACAGCGGTGGGTTCGTTCTTTTGAAACCTGCATCGGCTGGTACAGGAACTATCGCCGGTGGTGCGATGCGTGCAGTTTTGGAAAGTGCGGGAGTACATAATGTATTAGCTAAATCTAAGGGTTCATCAAATCCACACAACGTGGTTAAAGCTACTTTTGATGCGCTTTTGAGCATGAGAGATCCTTATACTGTAGCTGAGCATCGTGGTATATCATTGGAAAAAGTATTTAATGGATAATTCGATCATGGCAAAAGTTAAAATCACACAAGTGAAAAGCACCATAAAAAGGCCAGAGGTTCAGAAGAGAACTATTCAGGCTTTGAAGTTGGGTAAGATAAACAGATCAGTAGAGCTTGAGTTAAATCCTCAAATTCAGGGAATGATCAATAAAGTAAGCCATTTAGTCGAAGTAACGAAATTATAGTCATTATTTATTAAAGCAGCTCTTCTTTAGGTGGAGCAGTTTTTAAGAAAATATGACCGATTAAAGAGAAAGATACACATGAAATTACATACGTTAAAACCGGCAGAGGGATCAGTTAAGAATAACAAACGTCTTGGACGTGGTCAGGGATCAGGTAGAGGTGGAACTGCAACTCGTGGTCATAAAGGTGCTAAATCAAGATCAGGGTATTCTAAGAAATTAGGATTTGAAGGTGGACAGATGCCTTTACAGCGTCGTGTGCCTAAGTTTGGATTTAATAATCCTAATAAAATAGTCTATAAAGCTATTAACCTGAATACAATAGAGGAGTTAGTTCAGAAAATTGGTACTGGCACCGTAGATATTGAAACTTTAAAAGCAAATGGTCTTGCTGGTAAAAAAGACCTTGTAAAGATTTTAGGTTCGGGCGAATTAAAAACTAAAGTAGATGTAAGTGCACATGCTTTCTCTGCTACTGCTAAGCAGTCTATAGAAGATAAAGGTGGAAAAGTGACCGTTCTTGGATCATGAAGAAGTTTTTTACAACTATAAAGAATATATTCTCAATAGAGGATCTTAGGATCAGGATAATTAATACCGTTGGTTTTCTGATTATCTTTCGCCTTGGGTCTTTTATTGTGTTGCCTGGTGTAAACCCTGATGCTTTAGGTGACGGAGCGCAAGGTGGTATTTTCGATTTGATGAATACCTTTCTTGGCGGATCGTTTAGCAGGGCATCTATTTTTGCTTTAGGTATAATGCCTTACATTTCGGCTTCAATTGTAATACAGCTATTAACAGTAGCTGTGCCTTACTTTCAGAAGCTTCAGAAAGAGGGAGAATCAGGAAGAAGAAAAATTAACCAGATCACTCGTGTATTGACCATATTCATTACTTTGGCTCAATCCGCAGGTTATTTGGCAGCAACAATACCGGCAGAAGCTATATTTAGCCCTGGACCTTTCTTTACAGTATCCTCAATGATCGTTTTAGTAGCGGGTACAATGTTTTGTATGTGGCTGGGAGAGCGTATTACTGATAAAGGTATTGGTAACGGTATATCGATGCTAATTATGATCGGGATTATCTCTGCACTTCCAGGTGCTTTAATAGGAGAGGCAGTTACCCGTGGAATGAGCGGCTTGCTTTTCTTTATACTTGAATTAATGGCCTTGTTCTTTGTAGTGATGGCTGTTGTGATGTTAACGCAGGCGGTCCGTCGTATACCTATACAATATGCAAAGCAGGTTATTGGAAATAAATTATATGGTGGAAGAAGAGATTACATACCTTTAAAAGTGAATTCTTCAGGGGTTATGCCAATCATCTTTGCACAGGCATTAATGTTTATCCCTCCGTTGATCGCCGGGATCTGGAGAGAAACAGAAGTAGGTAATTACATAGGCTCAACCTTTGGTGACCCTTACTCCTGGCAGTACAACCTGGTGTTTGGTATCCTGATCCTGTTGTTTACCTTTTTCTATACAGCAATTATGGTTAATCCAAATGATATTGCTGACAACCTGAAAAGAAATGGTGGTTTTATTCCTGGGGTTAAACCAGGTAAGCCAACATCTGAATATATAGATACAGTTTTAACAAGAATAACCTTACCGGGTTCGATTTTTCTTGCTATAGTGGCCGTACTTCCTGCATTTGCAGTTCAGGCTGGAGTGAGCGGAAGTTTCGCTCAGTTCTATGGAGGTACGTCATTATTAATTATGGTGGGTGTGATATTAGATACACTACAGCAAATTGAAAGTTATCTGTTGATGCGCCATTATGAGGGAATGATGAAATCTGGAAAAATAAAAGGTCGTTCTCAGATAGCTGCTGCCTGATAATGATATATTATAAAACTGAAGAAGAAGTAAATATCATTAAAGAAGGTGCCATAATTTTAGGAAAGGCACATGCGGAAGTAGCTAAAAATATTAAACCAGGTGTCAGGACGAATGAGCTTGATAAACTGGCAGAAGAATTTATAAGGGATCACAACGGTGTTCCTTCATTTAAAAATTATAATGGCTTTCCGGCCTCGTTATGTATCTCACTAAATGAAAACGTAGTACATGGTTTTCCTAGTGAATATGAGCTTAAGGAAGGTGATATTATATCAGTCGATTGTGGTGTCTTTTTTAAAGGATTCCATAGCGATTCAGCCTACACTTATCCTGTAGGTACTGTAGCTGATGAAATAATACAGCTGCTAAAGGTGACAAGAGAGTCACTTTATAAAGGTATTGAAGAAGCCAAATTTGGAAATCGTATTGGTGATATAGCTTTTGCAGTGCAAAATCATGTAGAACAATACGGTTACGGTGTCGTTCGTGAACTGGTAGGGCATGGTGTGGGAAAGAATCTTCATGAAGATCCCGAAGTGCCAAACTATGGTAAACGAGGTAAAGGGACTAAACTGCAGGACGGTTTGGTAATAGCCATAGAACCTATGGTGAACCTCGGGACTAAAAATGTTGTTCAGGAAGCGGACGGGTGGACTATCCGGACAGCAGATCGCCGGCCATCTGCTCATTATGAGCATATGATAGCGATTTTTAAGGATAGAACAGACGTTTTAACGACACATAAATATATTGAGGAAATAGTTAAATTTTAATATGGCAAAACAGAAATCTATTGAGCAGGACGGTACGATTACTGAAGCATTATCCAACGCAATGTTTAGGGTTGAATTGGAAAATGGACATGAAGTAATTGCCCATATCTCTGGGAAAATGAGAATGAATTATATCAAAATTCTCCCTGGAGATAAAGTAAAACTCGAGATGTCACCATATGATTTAACAAAAGGTAGAATAGTTTACAGATATAAGTAAGACGACGAAAGTCAGTTTACATTAAATAAGGCACAGATGAAAGTAAGAGCATCAGTAAAAAAACGTAGCGTTGATTGTAAGATCATCAGAAGAAAAGGAAAACTTTACGTGATTAACAAAAAGAATCCTAAGTTTAAACAAAGACAAGGATAAGACATGGCCAGAGTAGCAGGAGTAGATATACCCGATAATAAAAGAGGTGAAATAGCTTTAACCTATATTTTCGGAATTGGTAAAAGTTCAGCAAACAACATACTTGCCCAGGCAGGTGTGGATGTTAATAAGAAAGTTCACGAATGGACTGAAGAAGAATCTAACGCTATCCGTCAGATCATTGCTGACACCTTTACAGTTGAGGGTTTGCTGAAATCTGAAGTACAGATGAATATTAAGCGCCTTATGGACATCGGTTGTTACCGCGGATTACGCCATAGAAAAGGTTTACCGGTTCGTGGTCAGAAAACGAAGAACAATGCCCGTACTAGAAAAGGTAAGAGAAAAACTGTAGCTAACAAGAAGAAAGCTACTAAATAAGATATAGCATTATAAAATGGCACAGAAGAGAAAAGATAAAGCTAAAAAGCGCAAAGTATTAGTTGAAGCAGTTGGCCAGGCTCATATTAAAGCCTCTTTCAACAACGTAATTATTTCAATGACTAATACGACAGGACAGGTTATTACCTGGGCCTCAGCTGGTAAAATGGGCTTTAAAGGCTCAAAGAAAAACACTCCTTATGCTGCACAGGTAGCTGCACAGGATTGTGCACAGAGAGCTTATGATCTTGGATTACGTAAAGTTGATGTTTACATAAAAGGTCCGGGATCTGGTAGAGAATCTGCTATCAGAACGATTCAAAATACAGGTATAGAGGTAACTTCAATTATAGATATTACTCCTCTGCCTCATAATGGTTGCCGTCCACCAAAAAGACGTAGAGTATAATTTAGTTTATAAGAGAATTACAAGATAATATAATGGCAAGATATAGAGGTCCGAAGACAAAGAAGGCACGTAGATTTGGAGAACCAATTTTTGGTCCGAGCAAATCTTTGCAGAAGAAAAATTATCCTCCTGGTCAGCATGGTCGTGGTCGTCGCAGAAAACCATCTGAATATGCTATCCAGCTTATGGAGAAGCAAAAAGCAAAATATACCTACGGTGTTCTTGAGCGTCAATTTGCCAATCTTTTTGATAAGGCTTCACGTAAAAGTGGCATTACCGGTGAGATTTTGTTACAACTTCTTGAAACAAGACTTGATAACATCGTATTCCGTTTAGGTATTGCTCCTACACGTAGGGCGGCCCGTCAGTTAGTAGTTCACAAACATGTGGTTGTAAATGGTGACGTAGTTAATATTCCTTCTTTTTCTGTAAAAGTAGGTGATATTATAGCTGTTCGTGAACGCTCTAAGTCTTTAGAGGCTATTACAGATAGTTTAGCAGCTCACCGCGCCAACAAATACAGCTGGTTAGAGTGGGATGATAATGATCTTTCAGGAAAGCTTATTTCCGTACCAGTACGGGATGATATACCTGAAAATATTAATGAACAGCTCATTGTCGAGCTTTATTCTAAATAATAATAAGTTTTTAACGGGATTTTTTATCCTAATAATTTAAAGATATAGACATATGTCCATTTTAGCGTTTCAGATGCCTGAAAAGGTCGCAATGGAAAAGGCAGACGATTTTAGAGGATTGTTTACTTTTAAGCCACTGGAAAAAGGTTTCGGAGTAACGATCGGTAATGCCTTGCGTAGAATTTTGCTATCTTCTTTGGAAGGATATGCCATAACAGGTATTAGAATTCCAGGCGTGCAACATGAGTTTTCAACTATTGAAGGTGTCATGGAGGACGTGTCTGAGATTATATTAAACCTTAAGATGGTAAGGTTTAAAAAAATAGGGGAGTCTTTTGATAATAAGATCACAGTTAATATTAAAAACCAGAAGGTTTTTACTGCCGGAGATATAGCAAAGCATACTTCTGCTTTCGAAATACTTAATCCGGAACATGTGATCTGTCATACAGATGAAGCTGCAGATTTTGAAATTGAATTAACTATCGAAAAAGGTCGTGGTTATGTTCCTGCTGAAGAAAACAGAACAGGTGAACAAATTATTGAATACCTTCCTATCGATGCAGTTTTTACACCAATTAAAAATGTAAAATACAGCGTTGAAAATACAAGGGTAGAGCAAAAGACTGACTACGAAAAATTAATAATCGATATCGAAACTGACGGTTCGGTACATCCGGAGAAAGCTCTTGAAGGCGCCGCTCACATTTTGATCCAGCACTTCCGCTTGTTCTCTGATAAATCAATAGAACTGGAAACTGAAAAAGATCAGGAAGTAGAGCAGGTTGACGAGGAAATGCTACATATGAGAAAGTTATTAAAGACTTCTCTTAGCGAGCTTGACCTTTCAGTACGTGCCTATAACTGTCTGAAAGCAGCTGATGTAAAAACATTGGGTGACTTAGTGAGGCTTGAAATTTCTGATATGATGAAGTTTAGAAACTTTGGAAAGAAATCACTTGCTGAACTTGAACAATTAGTAGCGGAAAAGAACCTTACCTTTGGTATGGATCTCTCCAAGTATAAACTTGAGGAAGAATAAATAAGCGATGAGACACGGGAAAAGTTTTAATCATTTAGGAAGAACGGCATCTCACAGACAAGCAATGTTGTCTAACATGGCTTCTTCACTTATCGTAAACAGAAGGATTACGACAACAGTGGCAAAAGCCAAAGCTTTACGTCAGTATGTAGAGCCGTTAATAACTAAAGCTAAGAATGATACTACACATTCACGTAGGGTAGTATTCTCATATTTGCAGGATAAGGATTCAGTACAGTCACTTTTTAATGAAGTAGCTGCTAAAGTTGCTGATCGTCCGGGTGGATATACCAGGATTATTAAACTCGCTGATTCAAGAATGGGTGATAATGCTGAAATGTGCATGATCGAGCTGGTAGATTATAATGATCTTCTGCTTACGGAAAAAGAGCCTGCGAAGAAAACAAGAAGAAGCCGTCGTGGTGGTGGAGGAAGTAAATCTTCAACAACTGCTGAAGCAACTGAGCAAAAGACAGAAGCTAAAGCCAAACCTGCTGAAGAAAAATCAGAGGAGCCAAAGGCTGAAGAAAAGAAAGAAGAAGGTACTTCCGGCGAAGAAAGTAAAGAAAATAAAGAATAATACATTGATATTATCAGATAATATAAAAGGGATTAGACATTTGTCTGATCCCTTTTTTATTTTTGTACATCTTTGGACTATAACAAGTAAATACCAGGCTCATAAATGAAGTATACAAAACATGAAAAAGCTTATCTTCTTTTGGAAGATGGAATGATTTTCGAAGGGTATTCTATCGGGAAAAAAGGTACCTCAGGTGGTGAGGTATGTTTTAATACCGGAATGACCGGCTATCAGGAGATTTATACAGATCCTTCTTACTATGGACAGATCGTTGTAAATACTACTGCACATATAGGGAACTACGGTGCCTATGACGGTGAACAGGAATCTTCAAGGGCACAAATAGCAGGCCTTGTTGTAGATTCTTTTTCTGAAGAGTATAGTCGAAAAACGGCAACTGAAAGTTTACAGAAGTACCTTGAGGATAATGATGTTGTAGGTATCGCAGGTATTGATACAAGACAACTGGTTAGGCATATACGGAAACAGGGTGCTATGAATGGCATCATTTCTTCTGCTTTGGAATCAGAGGCATTAAAAGAGGAATTAAAAAAGGTGCCTAGTATGAAAGGGCTTGAGCTTTCAACAAAAGTAACTATAAAAGAACCTTATATTGCTGGTGAAGAAAATACAGAAGGGTTTAGAGTTGCTGTTCTTGATCTTGGAATAAAAACAAGTATCATAACAAACCTGTTGAAGAGGAGATGTATTTGTAAAGTATTCCCTGCCAAAACAACATTTGAAGAAATGGAAAAGTGGAACCCTGATGGTTACTTTGTTTCTAATGGACCGGGAGATCCTGCTTCTACCGGATATGCCGTTGAAACTGTGAAAGCTATTCTTGATAAAAATAAACCATTTTTCGGTATATGTCTGGGACATCAATTACTTGCACTTGCTTGCGGTATAAGCACTTATAAATTGCATCACGGCCATAGGGGCTTAAATCATCCTGTAAAAAACCTTATTTCCGGAAGATCAGAGATGACATCGCAAAACCATGGCTTTAGCATTACGGAAGAAGAGGTTATGAATTCTGAAGTTGTTGAACCAACCCATTTACACCTGAATGACAAAACTATTTCGGGTATAAAAGTAAAGGGGAAAAATGCCTTTAGTGTGCAGTATCATCCGGAATCTTCCCCGGGTCCAAACGATAGTAAATATCTGTTTGATGATTTTATTAAATTAATGAAAAGTTATAAAAAATGAGTTTAATCGAAAGTATTCACGCACGGCAGATCCTTGATTCAAGAGGAAACCCAACCATTGAAGTTGATGTAATAACGGAAACAGGTATTGTTGGCCGCGCGGCCGTTCCCTCCGGTGCTTCAACAGGAAAACATGAGGCAGTAGAGCTGAGGGATGGAGATAACTCAAAATATATGGGGAAAGGTGTTCTTAAAGCAGTTGAGAATGTGAATGAGGATATTGCTTCTGAACTTATTGGATACCCTGTTTATGAACAACCTTTAATAGATAAGGTACTTATTGAAATTGATGGAACTGATAATAAATCTAAGCTTGGAGCTAATGCAATCTTAGGTACTTCTCTTGCAGTAGCTAAAGCTGCCGCTCTTGAAACAGGACAATCATTATTCAGATATATTGGCGGTGTTAATGCCAAAACACTTCCTGTTCCAATGATGAATATTTTAAATGGAGGTAGCCATGCTGATAATGCAATAGATTTTCAGGAATTTATGGTGATGCCTGTAAAAGCTGCTACTTTTTCTGATTCATTAAGGATGGGTACCGAGGTTTTTCATCATTTGAAAAAGGTATTGAGTGATAAAGGCTATTCTACTAATGTAGGTGACGAAGGAGGGTTTGCTCCAAATATCCAATCCAATGAGGAAGCTATTGAAATTGTACTTAAAGCTATTGAAAAAGCCGGATATAAGCCTGGAGAGGATATGTTTATAGCGATGGATGCTGCTGCATCTGAATTTTACAATGAGAAAGATAAGTTATATCACTTTGCATCAACAGGTAAGAAGCTGGATGCAGGAGAGATGGTAGAATTTTGGACAAATTGGGCAAATAAATATCCTATTATCTCTATTGAAGATGGTATGTATGAGGATGACTGGGACGGATGGAAAAATCTTACATCAGCCATTGGTAAGAAAATACAGTTGGTAGGTGATGATTTATTTGTAACTAATGTAAAGCGTTTACAACATGGTATTGACCAGGGTATAGCTAATTCTATTCTTATTAAAGTAAACCAGATTGGAACACTTACCGAAACTATAGAGGCAGTGCAAATGGCTAAAAGAAATGGCTATAAATCGGTAATGTCACATCGCTCGGGAGAGACAGAGGATAATACTATTGCTGATCTTGCTGTTGCCTTAAATACAGGTCAGATAAAAACAGGATCGGCGTCAAGGTCCGACAGAATGGCAAAATATAATCAGTTAATACGTATAGAAGAGGAGCTGGGTGAAGTTGCTTACTTCCCTCAGGATAAGTTTTAATAATTGAGGTTATCTTTCATTAATAAAAGAAAGATAACCTTATTTCTTTTATTCTAGTAGTAAATTTTTTAAATTGAATAAAATTCCGGTCATATGAAGCTGCCGAAGTACACTAAAAATTTTTATTTTTTATCGGGGATGTTTTTCCTGGTTTGGTTGCTCTTTATAGATTCCAATGACTTAATAAATCAATTCAGGCTCACACGCCAGCTTAACGGTTTAGAGAAAGAAAAAGCTTATTATCAGGAAAAGATCATTGAGGTAGAAAAAGAAAGAAAAAAACTTCTTAATGATCCTTTAATGCTGGAGAAATATGCCCGTGAAAAATACTTAATGAAAAAACCTAATGAGGATATATACGTTGTAGTGGAAGAATAATACTAAACTTTTCATGCGTTATTTAGTACCTCTTATTTTCATTACGTGTATATCATTTACCTCTTATTCTCAAATAGATATTGATTTTGATGAAGATCCTTCCTTCAGTGACCGTATCTTTTTTGGTGGTGGATTAGGTTTCTCCACTAATAATGTGGCCACCATGATCGCAGTTTCTCCTATTGCAGGTTATATGATCACCGAGAAATTATCTGCCGGTCTGGGTGTGCAGTATCAGTATATAAACTATAAATTCTTTGATTTAAGTGTGAATAATTATGGAGGGAATATTTTTACCCGCTATAATATTAATCAGTTTTTTGCTCAAATCGAGTATAATTTAATGAACATGGAGATTCCAACTACTGCTGATTCAGATGTACGTGTTTACGTTGATAGGTTATTAATTGGAGGTGGTATTTCCCAGCCCCTTGGCCGGAGAGCCCGGGTAAATATTGTTGGTTATTATGATGTCTTTTATCAGCCAGGAGCAACAACACAGTTCTATAATTCTCCCTGGGTCTTCAGGGTATTTGTTTCCGGTTAGAATTTAATTTTAAATTTTTTAGAAAGCATCTGAAGATCCTCAACCACCTTATTGTTTAATGGGATCCCATGAGTTGATCTTATCTCATGCATTTCTCTTTCAGGATCTCCCGGAATAAGAACTTTTTCTTTACCGTTTATTGTCTGTGCTTCCCGGAACCTTTTGATCCAATTATCCATATGGCTTTTAAATTCATCTGCCGGACGGAATGCATCAATTCGCATGGCTCCCACAAAATGTCCCAAACCTTCACCCACAGGATCGGCTGCCAGAGGCAAAAAGCTTACAAATGGAGGTGCCCAGGGGCCGTAATTAGCCCCGCTTAATACTGCTGAAAAAATATCCACAATACTCCCAAGACAATAACCTTTATGGCTTCCATGGACATCATCACTACCAAGAGGCAGTAATGCACCACCTTCTTTTAATCCGTGAGGGTTTGTGGTAATATTCCCTTCTTTATCCTGAAGCCATCCTTCGGGGGCTTCCTTATCCTTCCGTTGAAGGATCTCAAGCTTTCCATTAGCTGCGGTAGTAGTAGCAAAATCAGCAACAAAAGGAGGTTGTTCATTTGCTGGAAATGCCACAGCTATAGGATTGGTCCCAAGCATTCGCTCTTTGCTGTAGGTAGGAGCAACAAGCGGGCTGGCATTTGTCATTGCAATACCAATCATATCTTCCTCCAGAGCCATCATGGCATGATAGCCGGCAATTCCAAAATGATTCGAATGTTTTATAGCAACCCATCCTGTACCAACTTCCCTGGCTTTTTTCATTGCTATTTTCATAGCTTCAGGGGCCACAATAAGACCTAAAGCGGCATCTCCGTTTAAAGTAGCCGTACCGGGGGTTTCGTGTTCAATTGTAATGGATGGATTGGCATTCACCCTGCCTCCTTCCCATAATCTGACATAACCCGATAAACGGGCTACACCATGGGAATCTATACCACGTAAATCAGCTGCTAGTAAAACATCGGTAGCCAATTTGGCCTGAGCTTCATTATAACCAATGCTTTTAAATATTTGTGAAGTGAACCTAAATAGTTGCTCTTTATCAAAAAGTCTTTCTTCCATGTTCATGGATTAATTTATAAAGCATGCCCTCTTTTAAGGCATATGTAGAAACACGAATAGCTTCAAAGTTATGAGAATTAAGGATAAATTTTATTAATGATACAGCAACAACAATCATATCAACCCGCATTTGCATCATCCCGGGAATAGCTAAGCGTTGTAGTTTGTTTTTAGAGATTATATCCTGATAAATTGAATCAAATGCATTTATATCAAAAGGAATTTCCGTTTTTTCACCATCCTTTTCTATTCCTGACATTTCACAATAGATATCACTTAAAGTATCAAAAGTGCCCGAGCTCCCAATTAACATACCAGGATCATACTTGTGGAGCTGAATAATTAATGCTTTCAATTCTTCTTTCAGGAAAGAAAATAATTCCTCCTGTTCTTCAGGTGAAATTGGATCCTTTTTATGGAATTTATCCAAAAGGCGCTGAGCACCTATTTCAAAACTTCTTTTCCAGTAGATCTCATCCTCATTTGCAATAATAAATTCAACGCTACCTCCCCCTATATCCATTATTAGAACTGGTTTTTCGCCTATCTTCATGGCAGCACGAACACCATTGTAAATTAATTCTGCTTCCTCACTACCACTAATGGTCCTGATGATAACTCCCGTCTGTTGCTTTATTTTTTTTAATAGCTCAGGGCCATTGGTAGCATTTCTAATAGCGCTTGTAGCAGAAGCAATTGTTTTATTTACATGCAGGCTGTGAATAATACCTGTAAACGCATGAATGGCATCCAGGGCGCGTTGAAAAGCATCTGGAGAGATTCGTTGCTCATTAATACCTCCTTTACCTATTTTTACCGGGATCTTTTCTTTATATATTACTTTGAAACTGTCGGAATTTTCAATTTCAGCAATCAAAAGATGAAAGGTATTTGTTCCTAAATCCAGTATTGCTATCCTCTTCATGCCTCTCATTTAAAAATTTGCGCAATATAGCATTTTTCTTAAAATCGTTTATCAAATGGTTGATTGCAATTGATTGGCTATCTTTGACATTTAACCTGAAATATTATGGCAAATAAAGAGAACAGAGTATATACCAAACCTACCAGTGAGGAAAAATATGATCTTTTGAAGAAGAAACATCAGGAAGCTTTAAAAGGCGGTGGAGATGACCGTATTGCTTCACAGCATAAGAAAGGTAAGCTTACCGCCAGAGAGCGTATCCAGCTTCTTTTAGATGAAGGCTCTTTTGAAGAAATAGGCAAATTTGTAATGCACCGTTGCAAAGATTTTGGCCTTGATAAAGAATATTATTTAGGTGATGGGGTAGTTACAGGTTATGGTACCATCGAAGGAAGATTAATATATGTATTTTCTCAGGATTTCACTGTTTTTGGTGGCTCCCTCTCTGAGACACATGCAGAGAAAATAGTTAAAATTATGGAGCTGGCCATGAAAAATGGTGCTCCTGTAATTGGATTAAATGATTCCGGAGGTGCACGAATTCAGGAAGGCGTGGTAAGTCTTGGTGGTTATGCTGATATTTTCTATCGTAATACCCTAGCAAGTGGTGTTATTCCACAAATATCTGCAGTTATGGGGCCCTGCGCAGGTGGCGCGGTTTACTCTCCGGCCATAACGGATTTTATTTTTATGGTTCAGAATACAAGTTATATGTTTGTTACCGGACCTAATGTGGTAAAAACTGTTACTCATGAAAATGTTACCAGTGAAGAATTAGGAGGTGCTGATACCCACAGCTCAAAAAGCGGGGTAACACATTTTGCATGTGCCAATGAGGTGCAATGTTTACAGGACCTGAGAAAGCTGATTTCATATATTCCTCAGAATTGCGAAGAGGATGCACCTGTATATCCTTATACATTAGGTAATGAAAAAAGAGCAAAATTAAATGATATAATTCCTGAAAACCCCAATCAGCCTTATGATATCCGTGAGGTTGTTGAATTGGTTGCAGATGAGGATTCCTTTTTTGAGGTCCATAAAGATTTTGCGGAAAACATTGTAGTGGGCTTTGCCCGTGTAGGTGGCCGGAGCATTGGTATTGTCGGAAATCAGCCTGCTTCCCTTGCCGGGGTGCTGGATATTAATGCAAGTATTAAAGGAGCAAGATTTGTACGTTTCTGTGATTGCTTTAACATTCCTCTGCTGGTGTTTGAAGATGTACCGGGATTTTTACCTGGGACAGACCAGGAATGGAATGGGATTATCCGTAATGGTGCCAAACTTCTTTATGCATTTTGTGAAGCAACTGTACCACGTGTCACCGTTATTACCCGAAAGGCATACGGAGGCGCTTATGACGTAATGAATTCAAAACATATTGGGGCGGATATGAATTTTGCCTGGCCTACAGCTGAGATTGCTGTAATGGGAGCTAAAGGTGCAGCAGAAATTATTTTTAAAAGAGAAATTGCTGCAGCTGATGACCCGGAAGCAAAGCTGCAGGAAAAAGTGGATGAATACACTGAAAAATTTGCCAATCCTTATAGGGCTGCTCATCGTGGTTATATTGATGAGGTAATAATGCCGGAAGAAACAAGGGAAAAAGTAATTAAAGCTTTTAAAATGTTAGAGAATAAGGTAGCTAACCTACCGAAGAAAAAACACGGTAATATTCCTTTGTAATTAAACTTAAATTATGGCTGAATTAGATAAAGAATTTTTATACAAATATTTAAATAATACATCACCGACAGGTTTTGAAGCGGAGGGCCAAAAAATATGGCTTGATTACCTAAAGCCTTATATCGATGAATATTTTGTCGATACCTACGGGACTACTGTAGGTGTAATAAACCCTGATGCTTCTTATAAAGTTGTCATTGAAGCACACGCTGATGAAATTTCCTGGTTTGTCAATTATATAACTCCTGAAGGTTACATTTATGTACGCAGAAACGGAGGTAGCGATCCGATTGTAGCACCTTCCAAAAGAGTAAATATCCATACCGATAGCGGAATTGTAAAAGGAATTTTTGGTTGGCCTGCTATACATGTGCGGGATGATAAAGATGAAGAAAAGCCATCTTTAAAAAATATTTTTATTGATGTAGGATGCAGATCAAAAGAAGAGGTTGAAAAGCTCGGAATCCTCGTGGGTAATGTCATTACTTTTGATGAGCAGCTTTCGGAACTAAATAACGGATTTATTACAGGAAGGGCTCTTGATAATCGCATGGGCGGTTATATGATTGCGCAGGTAGCAAAGAGGATATCTGAAGGTAAAAAACCAGATTTCGCCCTCTATATTGTTAATGCAGTACAGGAGGAAATTGGCTTGCGGGGCGCACAAATGATTGCACAACGTATCAAGCCAGATGTGGCAATAATTACTGATGTCTGCCATGATACAACTGCCCCTATGTATGATAAAGTAAAAAGCGGGGACCTGATCTCAGGAAAAGGTCCGGTATTAACTGTTGGTCCGGCAGTACAAAATAACCTTCTGAAGATGCTGCACGACCTCTGTAAAAAGGAGGAAATTCCTTTTCAAAGGGCCGCAGCATCAAGAGCTACAGGCACTGACACAGATGCTTTTGCGTATAGTAATGAAGGAGTTGCATCTGCTTTAATATCTCTTCCGTTAAAATATATGCATACTACTGTTGAAACTGCACATATAGATGACATCCAAAATGTTATCAAATTGATGACTTTGTTTTTAGAAAACCTCGATGCCGGCCATGATTTCAGGTATTTTAAATGATATTTCGTGGTAAAATATTACATTCATGAGGTTTCCTCCTGATATGTCAAGCAATCGGTAATTCTACTTCTTACCTTTGAAGCATAATTTTTAATAAGAAGTTCTTAAAGCATTCATTTGGCCATGAAGAAATTTTACCGATTTTTTACTGCGTTTGCATTGGTGGGCATGATATCTATTTTTGCAGTTAATGCACAGAATCGCCCTGTTTATGAATTACACTCTATGATGATCTACAACTTCCTGAAGTATATTCAGTGGCCTGATGATCAGAGTGGAAATGATTTTGTCATTACTGTATATGGAGACGATGAGGTTTATAATACGCTGAATACCTGGTATGGTAATAAACAGAAGCTTAACAGAAAAATTGTAGTTAAAAAAGCTGGCTCTGTTGCAGAGATAGGTAATCCACATTTGATATATGTGGGAACTAAAGCAAGCAATCAATTTGAAGAGGTAATGACTAAAATTGATCCGGCTGCGACCTTGGTAATTACTGACAAAAGAGGTTTGGCAGAAAAGGGGAGCTGCATCAACTTTAGGATTATTAATGACAGACTAAAGTTTGAATTGAATCAGGAAGCTGTTTCCAAATCAAATCTTAAAATATCCAGCCAACTAACATCCATGGCCATTTTGATCTGAGAAGATCCACATCGGTTGGAATATTTATAACCCTGGTATTTACCGGGGTTTTTTTATATACCGAAATATAGCTTTATATACCTGTAGAATAATTTAAGATCGCCGGTTTCCAGAGATTTCCTCGCTTCATATATTATTCTCTTTTTCAGGGCGTTATCTTCCTTTTTGTTTGAATTTAGTTGTTTTGCTTTTTTGCAAATTTGATAAGTACTCCACATTTGTGCGCTTCCTTTTTTATATTGTAAGGAAGACATAGATCCCTCGACAATCCTTCTTTCTACCAGTACCTGGTCAGTAAAGAAGAATTTATATTTTTTTGCGGCTCTTAACAGAAAATCAAAGTCTTCATACGCAAGCGATTCATCATATCCATTCAATTTATCAAAAACAATTTTCCTGCACATGAGTGTCGGTGGACAAATAAAATATCTTTCCAGTAGGTCAGCGTAAACATACCCCTGGCTGATCTTGGGTGATAATTTGCTATCGTACCTTAAATAAAAGTTTTTTATATAATCCCCGTCTTCATTTATTATTTCTGCATCGGAAAAGTTAACTCCATATTCTGGCCCTTTCTCAATAAAACCATTTACACCCTCTTCTATACGATTTGGTTTAAATATATCATCAGCAGCAAAATCTATTATAAACTCACCTTTTGCATGTGTAAGCCCATAATTAAATGCACGGCAATTACCTCTGTTTTCTTTTAGCGGAAAGTATTTGATCTCAGGATGTGAATCTATAATTTGTTCAATAACCTCCTGGCTCCCATCTGTACTGGCATCGTCAATTATAATTAACTCTATATTATCATAAGTCTGAACTAGTACAGATTCTATAGCTTCTTTTATAAAGCGTCTATGGTTGTAACACAGGCAAATAATAGTAACTAAAGGATTCCTATTCATGGGTCATTAACCTCCTGCTATAAAAAACGACAAGTACTAAAAATAAGATATAACGTATGAAATGTGCCATCACCATAGCTTCTAACCCATAAAACGGAATAAGAAAATAAATAAGAAATAAATAAGCGGCTCCGGAAACAGCCTGGAAAGTAATGAAGGTGATGGCTTTTCGTTGTGCCATTATAATATAAATGAAAAAATATGAAGACATGGCAAAAAAATCTCCGGCTAACTGATAAAGCATAAATTTCTCTGAAGGTATAAAATCACTGGAGTATAAGATGGTCAGTATTGGAATACGCAGGAGATAAATAGTTAATAGTGCAATGAAAATCAGAGGGAGGATAATAGTAAGTGTTTTGGAAATATATTTTTTCAGGGAGAGTGAATCAGATATTCTTGCTGATATTTCGGTAAAAAACACTGCCCCGGCAGTAGCAATGAAAACGGATTTCAGTTGGTCTGACAGTTTTACAACTGCCTGCCATTGTCCGGTTGCTTCGTATCCAAAAGTGCTTATGGCATAATTCCTAACTATAAAATCTAAAATAAAACTGAATAGCCATACGCTTACTGCCATTATTATAAACTGGAGTATGGGCTTTGAAATATCCAGCTGGCTTTTAGAGAGCTTTATTTTTTTTAGGTAGGAATAATCTTTAGTAAAAAATAAAAAAACAACAACAAAAGCTAGTGCCTGCCCAATTAAATAGATTGATAAAAAGTGCTTTAATTCAAAAAAAAAGGCTGTAATTGCTCCTGTAGAAAGCAGTAAAAAGGATGAAATAGCAGTAATGACTGCATATCGAAAATAACGTCTGTCAGCCTGGAAAACAGAGATAAGAGTATAAAATCCTACAATAAAAAAGATGGTTAATGTGAAAACCAGAGGGAGACTGATCCCGGCAGTTACCGGATAGAATTTCTCCCAGAAATATTCATGAGCAATTAGTATTAATGATGTGGTGATAATTGTTAGCAGGAAGTTATAAAGCAGTACTTTTTTGAGTATAACATATTTTTCTTCTGGGGCCGCAAATTGAAAAATGTTAATGGTGCCTCTATTCACACCATCATTTGGGATCTGTACAACTATAGAAAGTAGGTTTTGAAGGTGGGCAAGAAGGGTTATACCCATTGGACCATAAAATAATGCAACTACTTTATTCAGCACCAATGCTGTTACTGCACGGGCTGCAACTGCACCAGCCATCTGAGAATTACTTATGATGATCTTTCGTATCAAAGTAGCTTTTTGCTAAACCCAAATTTAGGTGATAAAACTGTACCTATGCGTTCTTTGAAATGAAGCAGGAGGAAATTTGGTTTATCCTCAAGAGCCGATGTTCCAAAATCAAGAGTAGTAATATTATTTTCCTTACAAAAACGATACATATAATCGGATAACAGTAATACAGGGCTATGCTTATCGTAATCAGCATCGTGCGCCTGATAAAAATTATATAATATACCGGGTTTTATTAAGATAGAAATTGATGCCGCAATTGTTTTATCTTCATCATTAACTGCGAACAGGTGAAAGTTTTCCGGAAATTCATTCACAGTTACCTTCAGCTGATCAAGACCCATAGATATATGCTGTTTTTTTTCTTTTCTGGATCTGGCAATAAAATCATAGATAAAAGGCAGCTTGCTTAGAGCAGGTTTATATTCTTTATAACTTAATTTCTTGCCTCTGTTAAATCTTTTTTTCTCATTATATTTTATTAAATCCTGAAAGGGTTTTTCTGAAACTGTGAGACAAGCACCGGTTTCCCATTTGAAAATTTGGTAATCTTTTTTATTTAAAACGTCGAATATTTTTGAGTAGGCAGTAAGATTATAATATAGAGAGGGAAAAGTCATTTGAATACTACTGATATCCAGTGAAGATAGTTGATCTTCAATATAATCAATAAAACTCCAGATGATTCGTGCATCAAGAGTCGTTTTACATTCAATGCCACCGAAACTTGCTTTGAGAGGGCTAAAGGCCATTTTATCCTGAATATGAAAATGAACATGGCCTACAACAGATTTCTTTTTATTATGTAAAATGAAATAGCTGTAAAATAAATCTCCCTGTAGAATAAGATGATCTTTGGTATGAAAAATACTTATATCAAAAGCATAGTTATATCCTTCAGGAATTTTTGTGGAATAAGTAATATGTTTAAAAAGTTCAGTAGGGAACTCCAATGCGTTTGTAAATGAAATGCATGAGCCAAGCAGGCCCAATTAATAAAAACTGAAGGTCTTTTAAAAATGATGGTTTCTTTCCTTCGACCTTATGTCCGTAAAATTGGCCAATCCATGCCAGAAAAAAAATAATAAGGCTTACCTGCCATAGAGGCATTGGAAAATAAGTATCTATAATCCTGGCTAAAAAAAGGCAGGCAGTACCAAAAATAGCCATTCCAATCATAAGGGGAATTGACAAACTGGCATAATAAGCTAAAACAAATATAAGTACTAAAGAGGCCCAATTGGCATAGGGACTATCACCTAAAACAGACTCAACAAAACCACTTGGTATACTCCAGAGCAGTCCGACAATACTAAAAAATATCAGCGGAACACAGATCCAGTGAATAAACTTGTTAGTTTTGTCCTGATGGCTTTCACCATACTCCATTAAAAGATGTTCGATTCTTCTCATAAAAGTAATTTACCTATTAATTTAAAAATTTCACAGAAATTTTGATACCCTTTTATATAAAAAATCCATTTTTGAACAAAAGATTACTCATTCATTAAATATTTCCTATTTTCGCCCGTTGTTTTTGATATATAATAAATGATGAATTTTCAGAAAATAAATAATATCGCCGGCTGGAGTATATTCGGCCTTGCAACTGTAGTTTATTTAATAACCGTAGAAGAAACAGCCAGTTTTTGGGATGTTGGTGAATTCATAGCCTCCAGCTATAAGTTACAGATCCCGCATCCTCCCGGGGCACCTTTATTTTTATTAATAGGCCGTATATTCTCCTTTCTTGCTTTAGGGGACGTTGAGAATGTTGCTTACTGGATAAATGTTGTAAGTGTATTCTGTAGTAGTTTTTCAATTTTATTTCTTTTCTGGACTATAACGCTACTGGGAAGGAAAATGATGAATAAGATCCCTGGCGATGAAATTACTTTAGAAAATACCATATTATTAATAGGGGCTGGCGCTGTTGGTGCATTAGCCTATACATTTTCAGATTCCTTCTGGTTTTCAGCTGTTGAGGCGGAAGTTTATGCCATGTCTTCATTTTTTACAGCCTTTGTAGTTTGGGCTATATTAAAATGGGATGTGATTACCGATGAAAGTAAAGAAAACCGCTGGCTGATTCTGATAGCATATGTTATGGGTTTGTCAATTGGGGTCCATCTTCTAAACCTGGTGACCATTCCAGCATTGGCATTGATTTATTATTTCAAGAAATATAGGCCATCGATGTGGGGTACAATAGCCACCCTGGCAATTAGTGGCTTCATTATAATAATTATTAACAGCTTTATTATTCCAGGTTTACCAACTATAGCAGGTAAATTTGAAATATTTTTTGTGAACACCCTTGGCCTTGGATTTGGTACGGGAGCATTATTTTTTACTTTTATAATCCTGGGACTTGTAACATTTGGGGTTATTTATTCTCAAAAACATCAGAAGCAGCTTTTAAATACGGCTATGCTCTCCCTTGCATTTATTCTGATAGGTTATGCATCTTATTCAGTTATTCTAGTCCGCAGTAATTTTGATCCCCCTATCGATCAGAATGACCCTGAAGATGCGATGTCTTTTGTGAAATACCTCAAACGTGAACAGTATGGTACTCGCCCTTTATTAACGGGACCTTATTTTACGGCAGACCCTATAGGTACTGAAGAAGGTGATGTGGTTTATATCAAGGGAGAGGAAAATTACATTGAAGCAAACAGAAAATTTGAGTATAAGTATGATCCTGCTGAAACAACCATTTTACCAAGGATATACAGCCGTGATCATGCAGAAGCTTATCGTGAGATCTTAAATCTTGGTCCGAATGAAGTGCCTACTTTTGGTGATAATATTTATTTTATGCTAAAACACCAGTTGGGCACTATGTATTTCCGTTATTTCTTATGGAATTTTATGGGGCGCCAAAGTGATATAAAAGGTGCCGGAACCTTAACGATCCTTGATGCTTTCAAAGAGGTACCTGAACATTTAGAGCAAAATAAAGGCAGGAATAATTTCTTTATGATTCCGCTGATTTTGGGGCTTGTTGGAATGATTTATCATGGAAGGAAAGATACAAAAGGTTTTGTTTTTGTGGCTATGCTATTCTTTCTCACAGGTATAGCATTAATTCTTTACCTGAATTCCCCACCGGTAGAGCCTCGTGAACGGGATTATATATACGTAGGCTCCTATTATGCCTTTGCAATATGGATAGGGTTTGCAGTTATAGCCCTGGCAAAGGGAATAAAAGACATTATTAAAAATGGAAAAACGGCAGCAATAATTTCGTTGGCCCTTTGTTTAACTGCTCCTGCCATAATGGCTCAGCAGGGGTGGGATGACCATGATCGTTCAAACAGATGGTTTTCCGTTGATTCAGCAAAGAACTTTCTGGCTTCAGTTGCGCCTAATGCAATTCTTTTTACAGGTGGGGATAATGATACTTTCCCGTTATGGTATGTACAGGAAGTAGAAGGTTTCAGAACAGATGTAAGGGTGGTAGTATTAAGCTACTTTAATACGGATTGGTATATCAATCAAATGACACGGCAGGTGTATGAATCAGAGCCATTCCCGTTTACACTTACGTACAAGAATTATCGTCAGGGCGGGCCAAATGATTACCTTCCTCACCAGGATATGGGTGTTAGTGCGATGAATCTTGAGCAATTCATTAGCTTAATAGCACAGGATGATAAGAGATTAAGGGCATATCCATCGGCAAATGTGGTCCCAAGTAAAAACTTTATCCTTAATGTAGATAGGGAGAAGGTAATAGAAATGGATTTCATTCCGGAAAATAAAAAGCAGGATGTGGTAGATAAGATGCGTTTTTCACTAAAACCCGGTAAAACAGGATTAGAGAAAAAAGACCTGATGATCCTGGATATCCTTGCTACGAATAACTGGGAGCGTCCGGTTTATTTAAATAATACTTCCATGCAGCAGATCAACATGGATCTTTCTAATTACTCAATTCAGGAAGGTAATGCTTACAGGATTATACCAATAGAAAAACCTAATCCGGAAGCTGAATTCGTTAATACGGAAGTGATGTATAAAAATGTATTGGAGAATTTCTATTACAGAGAGCTTGATAATCCTGATGTATATTATAATGAAGATTATCGAGGATTATTATTAAACCACAGGTCTACCATCAATACGCTTGCAGCGGGTTTAGTAAGAGAGGGTGAAATGGAGAAAGCTAAAGAGGTATTATTATTCAGCCTTGAAAAAATGCCTGATAAATCTGTACCGTATGATTATAGCATTTCCCGTACTGTTTCTTTGCTTTACCGTGTAGGTGAAATAGAGAAAGCGAAAGAAGTAGCACAGATACTTGGAGACAGGGCTATTGAAATGACAGAATATTATATTGAAAATAATATGAGATTGGGTTTCGAGCTTCAGAAACACCTGATTATATTAGGTGAACTACAGCGGACCCTTTATCAATATGGTGAAGATGAGCTGGCAAAAAAATATGATGAGGCCTATCAGAATTTTGCCAGAAGGTTTAGAATGTAATTTTGTTTATAAATTTAGAAAGGTGTCTCTGTTTATTCCGAGGCACCTTTTTATTTTAAAGGGTTTTTTTTCATGCTTTTAGATGTCTCTCGTAGAGGACTCTGATGATGCTCCTGTCCGGAACTACCTCGAAATCCTGTTCCAGAGACTTCCGCGGAGGGATAATTTTTTGGTAGATGGTTGGTTTCCAATAAATTAACCTTGACATGCTTGTAAAATTATTTTTGAGTAGATTTATCATATTAAATCTACTACTATGAAAACAAACATGTTTAATTGGGTCGAGATCCCTGTCAGCGATTTTGACCGTGCCCGTTCTTTTTATCAGCAGATGCTGGATGTCCAACTGGATGAAAATCAGTTCGGCGATTGGAAAATGGGCTTTTTTCCTGGTTATCAGGGAGAAGGCGTAAGTGGAGCAATAGTATCGGGTCCTGACTATGAGCCTTCAGATAAAGGGACTTTAGTATATTTTAACGCTAATCCTGATCTGCAACTAATGTTAAACAGGGTGAAAAAGGCGGGAGGCAAGATACTTCAGGAGAAGAAACAAATTTCTGAAGAATACGGATATATGGCACTGCTTCAGGATTCTGAAGGAAATCGTATAGCCCTTCATTCCAGAAGCTGATAATTGTGAGAATATACTCTTTAATTAAATTTCGAATTTTAATAATACTGATTCTTATATCATCATCGGTATTCGGGCAGGAATTAAAATCTGGTATAATATTACCTAATCCCTCCTTCGGGGATGAAAATGAATATTATAGTATTTTGCTACCGGAAAATGGCTTCAAAGTTTATAAATATCCGGGTGGGGTATTATCTGGGAGCTTGAAGATTAATCCTTATAAAAAGAAACAAGATGATCCTTTTGTGGTCATTATTAAAAATAATTCAATTATTTCGGAAATCGATCTGAATAATTTTTATCAGGTTGGTTATGAAGAATATGCTATTAAATATTTTAACAAAAAAGGCAATTTCGTACAGATTATAAATGAAGATTCTGAGTTATGGCTCGATGTTAGAAATATTGAGCAGGAAAAATTTGAGACTATCACTTGGCGAGATTTTTTAATAAAAAATTCAGGAAAGGTATTAGGGTATTATGCTAATGATCCGGGATTAAATTTACGTGAGGCTGCAACTACTAATTCAAAAGTGATCAAAACCTTGGAAGGTGATCTGTTTCAAATAACTCCTACAAAAGAAACTAAAGGAAATTGGGTTAAGGTCTTAGTTAAGAAATTTAAGGAACATCCTTGTGTCAATGGATTTGATGAAGATTTGATTCAATATGAATTAGAAGGATGGGTTAAAATTGTTGATGATAAAGGATTACCAAACGTTTGGTTCTATTCACGAGGATGTTAACCCATCAGCGTCTTCTTTAACCCCATCAGATGTCTCTCGCAGAGGACTCTCGTATGTTTGATATTAATTAACTTGTAAAGAAAAAGTACAATTTCTTGTAAAGGGACTTGCAGGAGAGAAAGTAGGACTCTAAATACTTCATAAAGAAGATATTCTGCCTCAGGTTTAACCTCCTGCATTA
>JBPRGH010000138.1:0-1889 GCA_051418055.1 Candidatus Cyclobacteriaceae bacterium M2_1C_046
AGCCAGGTATTAAAAGTGCTCCTGCTGACAGAAGGCCGGCTTGTCTTAAAAATTCCCGTCTATTTTTATCCATGGTATCCCTTAAATTGATTAAATAATTTAGCAGTGGCTGATCATCACTCTATCCCATTTATATTTATTGCCGCCTGCATCATAAAGAATTAAGGCATTTTACTTTTCTATGTCTAGTTTTTTTATAAATTAGATGCAACTTTTTTGCTATAGGTCCGCAATTTTTTTTGATTGTGTTAATTATTGGCAAAATGATCTTCAACAAAACATAAGGTATTTATGAATAAGTCACTTCAAGTTAAACTGAGCATTATGATGTTCCTGGAGTTTTTTATCTGGGGTGGATGGTTTGTAACACTCGGCACCTTCTTGGCAAACAATCTTGATGCAACCGACAGTCAAATCGGACTGGCTTTTGCTACACAGTCTTGGGGTGCAATTATTGCCCCTTTTATCGTTGGTCTCATCGCCGACCGCTTTTTTAATGCAGAGAGAATCTTAGGATTTATTCACATATTAGGTGCTGTGCTTATGTATCAAATGGCCAATGCTACCGAGTTCGGAGTATTTTATCCTTATGTTTTGGGATACATGATCCTTTATATGCCTACTCTTGCACTGGTAAATTCAATCTCTTTTCGTCAAATGGACGACCCCTCCCAAGACTTTGCCAAGATTCGGGTTCTGGGAACTATCGGATGGATTGTAGCCGGTCTTGTTATCAGCTATGTATTTTCATGGGATTCCCAAGAAGCAATTCGTCAAGGATATCTAGAAAATACATTTTTGATGTGTGCGATAGCATCAGCAGCTTTGGGGCTATTCAGTTTCACACTGCCGAATACCCCACCTAAGGTAAGTAAAGATGAAAAAATTTCCATTAGGGAGATTTTAGGTCTCGATGCTTTAGGTATGCTGAAAGATCGAAACTTTCTCATATTCTTTGTCTCTTCTATTCTGATTAGCATTCCATTGGCATTTTACTACCAGAATGCAAATCCATTTTTAGCAGAGATAGGGGTAAACAACCCGACAGGTCTGATGACCATAGGGCAAGCTTCAGAAGTTATATTTATGTTGTTAATACCGGTTTTCCTAACCCGTTTTGGTATTAAGAAGACATTACTGCTCGGTATGCTTGCATGGGCGTTACGATATGTACTTTTTGCCTATGGAGACACAGGCTCTCTGATGTTTATGCTCATTATCGGAATAGCTCTGCACGGGATATGCTATGATTTCTTTTTTGTAGCCGGACAGATATATACCGATTCCAAGGCCGGTGAAAAATTCAAAAGTTCTGCACAAGGTTTGATCACACTTGCAACCTACGGTGCAGGTATGCTAGTAGGCTTTTGGGCGGCCGGGAAAATTTCTGAGGCCTATGTTGTTGGTGAAACCCACGAATGGTTTATGATTTGGATGATACCCGCTGCTTTTGCTTTAGTAGTCTTTGTTCTTTATTGGCTCACTTTTAAGCCAGAGGATATTGAATACGATGTTTCAGAACTTGAAATTTAGCTAAGGTTCCAACCGGTATCATTAAGTTAATTCAAGCTGGTATTTGTGGTAATTACGAATAAACTCTTATTCGTAGTTACCACTTATTCTTTACCGGACAGAGAGTTAAAAAATTAAATAGTATTCCGAGTTACGAAGTTAAACTTTAGTTCTCCTATTCTGAGTACCACCGGGGCAACATTACTGATGAGATGACTAGGTAATTGAAGATAAATAAGATGTAGAGGCCAGCGACTTTACGGTATAAACACTCCACTCAGGTGTAGTACACTTCCAAAGTGTCCTACACCTTTTTAATATCCATTTTTATTAGTTGCCTATATATCGATAGAAACTTAGCGGACGGTCATTTTTTC
>JBPRGH010000139.1:0-289376 GCA_051418055.1 Candidatus Cyclobacteriaceae bacterium M2_1C_046
ACAATATTTCAGTATGTAGAAGGATGGTATAACAGGGAAAGAATTCACTCTTCAATTGATTATACTTCACCAATGGAAAAAAGCAAACAAACACTTAAACTAGTAGCTTAATATTTTGTCCAGTTTTTTGTTGCAATTCCACATGAATCTTCCATCAGCTGCCTTAGGCTTGCCGACGGCGCAGCGCGACGCTACGACTTTTTAATTCTTAATTCATTAAATTACTTCCTTACTAATATAATTAGAATTAAGAAGCCTTAAAGCTCCCATATATTTCAAATTAAATTTTACCAGGTCCCCTACCTTAAGGTCTCTGTTTGTAGCTCCAAGATCTAATACCAACATATCCGAGCTTGCTTCTATTATTTCAAGATCCGGATCCTCAGGCACTAAATATTCTGTTTGTATGTCCAGTAAACCGATATCCACTATAGCGCGATATGAAGTTGCTCCAAAATCCTGATCCTCAATTTCGAAAGATTTGCCATCGACATTAGTACTAAGGTAACCAGTTGGAACAGTAGGTTTCTCATTAAGTTCAATGATTTCAGCATAAAGCTTAAACACATCGTGTTTCATTTCCGGTATATTTTCATTGGTAAACAAATCGTTACCAAAAAATAATGCTTCACCAAGCCTGAAATGATTAACGGCCATTGGACGCATATTTTTAAGCAGCAAAGGCAATACCACTGATGTACCACCTGATACCCATGGGATTTTAATATTAAATTTAGCTTCGATAAGCTGCTTATAAAGGCTTAACTGGATGAGCTTATCCTGCGTAGGCATTACCCCATTAAGGCAATTTAGATTTGTTCCTATACCACTTATCTCAATATTAGGCAGCTTAATGATCTGGGCATAAAAATCCATAAGGTCCTCTCCCAGGACACCTTCCCTCAGGTCTCCCATTTCAATCATTATAACCACTTTATGTTTTTTTCCCTGCTTCCCGGCTTCTTTAGACAGCATTGATATAGTATCAAATTCACTATTAAAGCTAACATCCGCATATTTCACAATACTCGGTATACTTCTTTTAGCAGGTGGCTTGATATATACTGTTTGAACAGACGGATCAAGTGATTTTACCACTTTGAGATTGCTGATCCTGGAGTCATGAATTTCTTTCATCCCAAGATTGAGGATCTCCTGAATATATTTTTTATTTCCGCAAAGCAGCTTTGTTACTATTCCCCAGGATATATTCCTTTCTTTAAAAAGCTTCTCCAGAAAATTGTAATTGTGCTTCAGACTTTCCCGGTTTAATGTTAAAAATGCCATTATTCCACTATTTTTCTATTTGTACTTTGAGGTAAACGAGTAAGCATTTCATAATTTAACTGATGACTAAATTCACTAAATGATGAAACTGAAATACTCATATCCCCTTGTTTTCCTATTAAAACTACTTCATCTCCCTTATCTACTTCCGGCACTTCAGATATATCAGCAACAAGCATATTCATATTTATCATTCCTACTACACCCATACGATGTCCCCTGATCAATACGCGTCCCTGATTGCTCAACGTGCGACTATAGCCATGGGCATATCCCACAGGTATTACTGCCACTTTCATATTGTTTCTTGCAAGATAACTGGTGCCATACCCGATAAATTCCCCTGCATTTATAGTTTTTGTTGCTATTACCCTGCTTTTCCAGCTCATGACACGTATAAGAGGATCCTGCTTCCCCGGATCTGTACCTATAAACCTCATAAATATCTCAGGGCTTGGCCAGAATCCATACTGCATAATCCCTACCCTCACCATATCCATCCTGGTCTGCGGATACATTACCATAGCAGCTGAACAAGCAGTATGTCTTTTTTCCGGAAGAATATCTTCTTCACGTAATAATTTATTCATCCGGTTATAGATCTTATGTTGCTGTTGTATCCTTAAATAATTAGCTATACTCTCGGCTCCGGCATAATGCGTACATAAACCTTTAAAAACAAGATGATCACTATTAGATTTAAGAATTGTTTTAACAGCTTTTAGCTGCTCCTTATTAAAGCCTGTCCTGTTCATGCCGGTTTCAACTTCGATATGCACAAGAGCCGGTTTTTTAATTTTTTTTGCTAATTGAATACTTTGCTCCAGCCTATCCAATTCAAAAACAAAAAATTCAATCTCATTTTTGATAGCCCATTCCAGCGCCTCACCCTCCACATCACCCATAATCATAACCTGATATTTATCATCACATGAGCTTGCAACTTCATACGCTTCATCGGCACTAAAAACAGAGAAATGCCTTATGCCACACTCGTAAGCAAGCGGGACAAACTCCTTAATACCATGACCATAAGCATTTCCCTTTACAACTGATGAAAGCTGTACATTTTCACCTATCTCGGCCTGTAAAAAGTCCAGGTTATTTTTTAAGGCTGATTTACTTATCTCTATGACCGAGGTGCTTTTCATTTATTTAATTTATCAATTATCCCATTAAAAACATTTATACCTGTTAAGGTAATTTTATCAGGAAAATCATAATCTGGATTATGTAATGCAGGTGTATTTACTCCGGCACCAAGACCAAACAATGCTCCTGTAAATTTATCTGTAAACAAACCAAAATCTTCACCAAATCTATGCGGCAAGGGCTGATAGGTGACGGAGAGATCTGCTTCTTTAGCCACCTCTTCAACTACTTCTATTGCTTCATCAGCATTTTGATTGGCATGGAAACTTTCGGTAAAACTGATCTCTACCTTCAATTTATGTTTTACTCCTATATCCTCTGCTATAAGCCGCATTCTTTCCCCTAAAACATCACGTTTATCTGTAGTCCAGCACCTGAATGTAAAACCAATCTCCGCTTCCCCTGCCGATACACCATAGGCTTTCTCTCCCATTGACATATGCACATAGCTGATCTGACTATAATTTTCACTGTAAAAATCCAGATTGTTCAGCTTATCAACCTGCTGGATTATTTCAGCCACCGCCAGTGCAGGATTAATGCCCTTATCAGGTTCACCTGCATGGGAGGTTTTTCCAATAAGCTTTACCACCATACTATTAACAGCTGCAGTAAAAGATCCCTTTTTAAGAACAACTTCATTAAAAGGATATCCCGGAAGATTATGCAGGGCAAATACAAAATCTGGCTTTATTTTTACAAACCGTTCATCCTTCATAACACCCCTGGCTCCCTCTCCATTCTCTTCGGCAGGCTGAAACAATAATATCACCTTACCTTTTGCAGGCCTTTGTTCACTTAATGATGTTGCTACCCCCAGCATAATAGCCATATGCCCATCATGACCACATTGGTGTCCTTTACCCGGGTTTTGAGATCTATATTCAAAAGAATTGATTTCTTCTATAGGCAGGGCATCAAGTTCACATCGTAACAATACACCCGGACCTGCTTCTTTTCCTTTGTAAACAGCAGCGAGCCCATATCCTCCGAGCCCTTCAAGAACCTCGTCAGGTGGATAATTACGCAAAAAATATTTTATTCTTTCGGCTGTTTCCTTTTCTTCACCAGAAACTTCCGGATACTGATGAAGCTTATAACGACGGAAATTTTTAAGCTCTTCTAAAGGTATTTCCATCTATCGCTTATATCTCATTTCAAGGTACTTATTTGTAAAACCCAGCTTCTCATAAAGAAATTTAGCAGGGTTATTAGGCTCGACATGTAGGGCAATATCACCTTTTGCATGGTCCATTGCCTTTTCCATCAGTTTTTTACCAAGGCCTTGCCCGCGATATTCATTATGTACAGCTATATAAACAAGGATATTTTCAGGGATATACCCCCCCATACCAGTTTCATTGATTACTACTGCACCTATAATTTTTTCGTTTTCAATTCCCAGAACAACAAAGCCACCACGCTGAGGGTTAAATGCAAAACTCAGGCACTTCATAATATCAGACTTTGTATCGCCAAATTCATCCAGGTGTTTCTCCAGAAAAGTGGCTATTCGGTCATTGGTAAAAACAGGGTCTTCCCCCTTGACAGGATCTATAATTTTAAATTCCATTGTGTTTGTTGTTGTAGACATTCTATTTAATATAAAAGTTAACAATAAATAAGTAATAAAGGATGCGGAAATTCCATAAAGATTAGCATCAACATCTGGATTCAGACGCCAGTATCCAAACAGGTTATTCCCGCTATAGTAGAAATAAGTTGTAAGTGTCCCGCCTATTAGCATTGCCCAAAAAGCAGCTATTGGCTGAGTTCTTTTTAATATAAGAAAACCTAAAACAGGTATAAATAAACCTGAAACCATTATTCCATATGACTGTAGCATCAGGTCCAGCACATTCTCCATACCAGATGCTATTATTATAGCAACAATACCCGTTGCAGCAGTAATGATCTGTGACAACCTTAAAGCTACAGAAGGTTTTATCTTAATGAACTTGCTAATGATATCTGTTTGAATATTTCCTGAAGCTGCCATCAAACAGCTATCTGCCGTTGACAAAATAGCAGAAAAATATGCTGATAACATTAACCCCATTAATCCTACCGGAAGAATAGTTCTCAATAGAACAGGGAGGCCCATTTCAGCGTCTATTGAAGCCGCATCAGCATATCCGGCAGCTAAAAACATTCCCTGCTCCACAGCCACTCTGGATAATAAACCCAAAATAACACCCATTAAAGCCATTACCGGCCACTCAAAAAGACCTGCAATAAACCAAGCTTTTTTTGCTACTTTTTCGTCCCTGCACGCATATATCCGCTGATATAAAGTCATTCCTACAAACCAGATCGGTATGATCGTCACCAGCCAGTTAAGAAAAGTAAGGGGAGATAAATTGGTAAATGAAAGCAATTCAGGGCTCACCACCGCTTTTATGTTATCATAACCACCTACGGCAACATATGCCATGGGTATCCCAATAAATATAAGCCCTCCCATTAATATGATCCATTGCACCGTATCGGTATAGATCACCGCTTTTAATCCACCCAGCACGGTATATACTACGGCAACCGCTCCCATAATGTAAAGAGCAGTTTGCAGGTCTACACCATCAATTGCCGCCGAAGCTAATTTTGCTCCAGCCAGTATCTGCGAACTGGTAAAACCGAGATAACCTACTGCCGAAATAATACCAGCCAATAAAGCCACCCGGCCATCATAAAAATGTTCGAACAGCTGAGGAAAGGTAAATAAATTTTTAAGTTTACCTAACCTGCTGACCTTTGGGATCAGGACCACAGCACTTATCCATGCGCCAAGTAGTCCGGTGAATAGCATCCATGAACCTGATAAACCCATTATAAAACCTAATCCTCCAAGTCCAATAGAAAAGCCACCTCCGACATCAGTCGCTACTACAGAAAGACCTATATGCCAGCTGCCCATGTTCCTGCCACTAACATAATAATCTTCAGCGGAGGCATTCTTTCTCATGAAATAATAGCCTACACCTAGCATACCTAGCATGTAAATAAAAAAGATGGATATGTCTATCCAGTGCATGAAAAATTCAGATTTTTAAGAGCCTGAAAAAGAACAGCTCAACGGATGAAAAAATCATTTTCGAGATAAGCAAATATAGGAAAAATCTGTTAATTCGGGGTAAAAAGGCATAGGCATTATAATCCTGTGCTTACCAGCATAAATTTTGGAATTTGAAATAATAAAATCACTTCATATATTATTCTTTACTCAAGCACTAATATTTCCATCGATACTCAATGAATAAATAAGAAAATTATTATTCTTGCTTAAACTTAATTTTTTTAAAAATGAACCGATTTATTTTATTTTTCCTGCCCTTTCTCTTTATTTCATTTAGCACATTTTCTCAGGATTCTGATCCCTTTGGATATATAAATACCACCCTGTCATTTACAAAAACAACTGATGCAGAAACTATTCGGGGTTTTTATGGACCAATGATAAGAGAAGTTAAAATATCTGATTTTAGGGTAAAACCCTCAATCAATAAATTTATTAGTAACTCTTTAACAATAGGTGTGGGTTTAGGATACGGTAAAAATAAATACACAACTTATCTATCTGGGGATCCTCGAATTATTAATAACGATAGTGAAAGAACAGAGTCTATTGTATCGCCTTTTATTATGATAGAAAAATTTTTTCCCCTTTCCGATAAGCTTTCTTTTACCGGTATGGGAAACATCTTTGGGCATTTTGCAAATGTTCAGTCCGAGTATTACATGTATGATGTAAATCTGGGTACCAGTAGCTCCTTTTCTACTGAAGTAAAAACATCTTCCTTTGAGATCTCTCTAAATCCAAGCCTGCGTTACGACTTATTCAGCCAAATAGGAATACAATTAATTTTTGGAAGATTATCTTATGAGCAGTCTATAAATGACAGCAGTATAAATGATGATTATGAAGTTAATGAGTCGGAGGTACATTTGGATTTTTCTCCTCAAAACTGGCAACTAGGATTTTTTTATAGGTTATTATAAAATATCCTTACTTTTAACTTCGAAAGAAATAATCAGTTCTCTCCCTTCATCCAGTAGCCGCAATTATGGAACCCTTTCTCGTAAATTCTTTTATGGTGGTCATGTTACCTCGCCCTGGATATTAATTATCAGGTACATCCTATCTTAATTATATTTTTAAATGAATAAGGTACATCAAATTATATTCAAACATCCCTCCTCATTACCTCAACATACCCTTTAATTAAACTTATAACCTAAAAATTAATTTTAATAATTTAATTTTTTATCCGTACCTTGTTAATTATAACAAATAATCTTACATGAAAAAAGTAATTTTTCTTACACTTACTGCAATTGTTTCTGCAGTATTTGGCGGAGTGGTTTATGTGAAAACTGCTATGCCCAACATTCCGGTAAAGGAAGTCAAAGTAGTGTCCAATGAAGCTATTTTGGCAAGAGGTGAATATCTCGCCAATCACGTGATGATCTGCATGGATTGCCACGGCACACGCGACTGGACAAAATTTTCCGGACCTATGTTACAGGAAGCCCATGGTAAAGGGGGTGAAATATTCGACCAATCATTTGGATTTCCCGGCAGATATGTTTCTGCAAATATCACTCCTTTCAACCTCCATAACTGGACGGATGGAGAGATTTACAGGGCGATCACTTCCGGCGTAAAAAAGAATGGAGATGCCATCTTTCCTGTAATGCCCTATGTGCACTATGGCAAACTTGATGAAGAAGACATAATGGCTGTTATTGCTTATGTGCGTTCCTTACAGCCTATAGAGTTTACTCCTGAAGCTTCTGTTAGCGACTTCCCTATGAACTTTATTATCAATACTATCCCTCAGCCAGCCCAAAATAACAAAAGACCTTTAAAAGAGGAGCTTATTGCGTATGGTGAGTATATGGTGACGGCCGGTGCATGTATCGACTGCCATACCCCATTTGAAAAAGGGGCGCTGGTAATGGAAAAAGCTTTTGCCGGTGGAAGAGAATTCCCGTTTCCCGATGGATCAAAGATAATTTCTGCAAATCTTACTCCTGATAAGCTAACAGGGTTAGGTAATTGGACGGAAGAGATGTTTGTAGCTCGGTTCAAAGCTTATGATCTGAGCCATTATGTGCCGGGTGATATAAAACCGGGTGAATTTCAGACCATGATGCCCTGGACGATGTATGCCGGAATGGATACAACTGATCTTAAGGCCATTTATGCTTACCTGCAGTCTTTAAAACCTATTGAAAATCAAATTATTAGGTTTGTGCCTTCGAAAGAACTAAAAGCCAGTTTATAAGACATATTGTTTAAATATTATTATACAATCTATAACAAATGCCCTCTGATTATTAGTTAGAGGGTTTTTTAATTTTTTATATTTGTGGTTAGTGTTGAAAAAACATATTACAAGAAAATTCATTTTTATATTAGGCCGTGAAAATTTTATAATACCCAACAAGCCTGGATCAAACTATTTTATTAATGCTTTTAGAAAAGCTCAGATCAGCTACGGCTGATGCTCATAAAGACACTGAACAGCTACTATTTACCGATTTCCGAAATATCAGTAAATCCGAATATTGTATTTTTTTACAAAGCAATTATTTGTTTCATGTACATTTTGAGCCATTTATTTTAAAAGCAGATTTTATTACCCAAGATGAATGGAAGGCATTTAATCGTAAAAAGCTCGGTAATATTATTCAAGATTTAAAAGACCTCAATTGTAAATTACCGGAGGTCAGGATAGAGAATGTTTTTTCAAATATGGATGAAGCCGAATTACTTGGGGCTGCTTATGTGAGTGAAGGTTCTTCTTTGGGTGGACAGGTAATCCTAAAGCAGTTAAAAAAAACCAGCTTTTTTGATGAAGAAAAGCATGGCAGATTTCTTAAAAGCAACGGAATAAATACCGGACTTGCATGGAAAGATTTTTTAAAGCTTTTAGAATATAAAAATGATAATCAGGATCAGGTAATAAAAGGTGCTATTAATGCATTCAATTTTTTCCAGTTGTGTATTAAGAATGTACAGGGAAATGAAACTTCTAAATAAATCGAACCCGTTTTAGAAACAGATTACACTATTAAATAGAATGAAACTTGACATAGATAAATTAGACTTTGAGCATTGTGAAGATGAGCCTATTCATATACCGGAGTCTATCCAGGGGTATGGTTATCTTTTTGCTATCAGCCATCAGGATGGAAAAATAAAGATAATAAGTGAGAATGTTGAAGGGCTTATCAGAAGCACGGAACCTATTATTGGTGGTAACTTTTTTGAATATTTGGCTAATGACGATGAGATAGATTTTCTAAAAGAAACATTTCAACGGTCACAGAAGCAAAAAACAAGGTTGCCCGTCCATTTAACCTTCAATGAAAAAAATTTAAGTAAAGAGCATGATACGGGTTTTTATGCCGTAGTTTATGATAGCAACGATCTTTTCATAATTGAATTAGAACCTGCGACAGAATTCAGAGAGACTTATTCCGCCTCTCATTATATAAAATTATACTCCAATAGGATAGCACCTAAATTTAAAACATTTAATAGCCTGGAGGAAATGTCTGGTGAAATCGTTCAGACAATCCGCTCAATTACAGATATGGACCGGGTGGTGCTTTATCGTTTTAATGAGGATGGCTCCGGAAAAGTAATAGCAGAATCCAAAGCAGATGATATGGAATCCTACAACGATTTATATTATCCTGCATCTGATATTCCCTCGCAGGCCAGGGAGCAATATAAGAAAAACTGGGTAAGAATTACTCCAAATGTAGATCTTGAATCTTCCCGGTTAATTCCAACCATAGAAGAAACGGGAAGAGAACCCCTGGACCTCACATATTCGATATTAAGGAGCTTATCGCCTATACATAATCAATATATAAGGAATCAGGGCCTTAAATCTTCTATGTCAATGAGCCTGGTCACACATGATAAATTGTGGGGGTTAATCTCCTGTCATAGCAGAAGCCCTAAATATGTGCCCCAAAATGTTCGCCTGGAGTGTGAGAACCTTAGCCAATTATTTAGCTGGCATCTCTATGCAAAACAGGAAGAGCTCCATAATCAGAAAAAAGAAACTACTGATCGGGCCATAAATGAGATGCTGGACCAGACATCGGCAGAAAATCCTATCGTTGATATCTTTCAGCGAAACAAGCAGCAGGTACTGGATATAATGGATGCTGATGGGTTTATGTTTTACACCGAAACCCAAAAAATTATCATAGGACAAACACCTGAGTTATCAGTGGTAAAACAAATTTATGAAAATGTTTACGGCAGCCATTTAAACAAACCTTTTATTTCTTCGGATATTAATGAAATACTTAACAGCAATGCTGACCTTAATGGAATAAAAGGAGTTTTATTGATTTCGCTCGTTGAGCATAAAGATTATTTTACAGCCTGGTTCAGAAAAGAGCACAAACTGATCCAGCGATGGGCGGGCAGACCTGAGGAAAAAAGACCTAACAGCTCCAAAAAAGAAAGACTAAAGCCTCGTGAATCCTTTAAAGTCCATGAAATAGAAGTTAAGGGAAAGAGCAAAGAATGGACGAGCTATGATACTGAAGTAGCTGAAAGGTTTAATAAAGTTTTTATGTCACATGCCCTGGAAACCCAGGATAAAATGCTTAAAAACATTTCTGATCTTGAGCTTCAGAATAAATACAAGAATGAGTTCCTGGCCACACTTGTTCATGAATTAAGAAATCCGTTAACCCCGATAGTTTCAGGGGTATCTTTGCTGGAAGAAGAGTTTAATTCAGAGGAAAGCACTACAATTTTTAATATGATAAAACGTCAGCTGGGGCATCTGAATACAATGATAGATGACCTAATGGATGTTTCAAGAATTACACGAGGAAAGGTAAAACTGGTAAAAGAACCCCTTGATTTAAAAGAGATCCTCAGAGATGCCTTTGAGTCTACCAAACATCTAATAACTGAAAAAAATCATAATGTAGATTTTGATTTTCCTGATAAAAATATCGTTGTATATGGTGACAATACCCGCATCTCACAAGTCTTTGTTAATTTGATAAGCAATGCCGCCAAATACACTAATGAAAATGGTAGCATACAAATTAAAATTGAAGAAGTATCTGATAATGCTTCAGTAAAAATTATAGATAATGGATTAGGCATACCACCGGAAAAAATACATTCCATTTTCTCAATGTTCACACAAATTGAATCCCACTCAAATTATTTCAAAGGAGGTTTAGGTATAGGATTAACCTTAGTTAAAAAATTAGTTGATCTTCATAACGGACAGATAATAGCCCGCAGTGAAGGAAAAAATAAAGGAAGTGAATTTGAGGTTATTTTGCCATTGTATAAGTCTGACAATAAATAGAACAAATAACAATAGCCGGAAGTACTCCGGCTATTGTTATAAAAAATATAGGCTTATTTTTTAAATATTACCCCTCATACCTTTTGTTGGTACGAGCTTGTAGCTCGTATCAGACTAAATATATGCGGAATGGATTTAGCTTTTCATCTTCTCCGGATCTTGTCGTACATCGAAATAATCAATTACATAGACATTATCGCCCTCTATCCGATAAATGATTTTAAAATTACCGTCTACTAATCTTCTATGCCCTTTTTCAAGGTGTTCCAGGTATTCTTCATATTGGCCTAAATAGGGATTGTCGGCCAAGGTGTCTGCTTTATCCAGCAATTGGTTTCTGATCTCCAACACCTTTTCTAAAGGAACCTTCTGGACCTGCAATAAAAACTGTATGGATTCCTCAAGGCTTTCAAAAGATTGATCCGTATAAATTATCCTCATAAACCTAACCTGCTATCCAGTTTCTTTTCGAACTCTTCCCTTGTATAAACTCTGTCTGCTTTAATATCTTCTTCAGCTTTTAAAGCTCTCGAAGTGAGTTTTTCTTTGAGGATTGGATCTAAACTGGACTTAACGAGCAAGGTCTTTATCGCCTCCAAAATGTGAAGATCGTTCTCCTTCTCAATCAGTGTCCTTAATTCCTGTTTTATGTCTGTTGCTCTCATAGTAATCATAAAGGTAAACATTTTATGTGGTTGTTAAAGTTTCGTCCCCTTCTGGTGCAAGTCTCTACGGCTGGATAAGCAAGGGCTGATTTGGGCCCTGCCCTCTGCTAATCTAGCAAATTAACTTCTATCAAATACTCTCCTAATCCTGCATAATTCTTCGCACTGCTATATAAAATTTCCTCCGGTGAAAGCACAATTCCAGCTTCCACTGGATTATTATGTATATAATCCAGCTTTTGATCTATCATTTCATTTGTTATTAATCCAATTGGATGATTATCCTGTTGCAAGAATTGAAATATAATATTATTAGGATTTTTCAAACCACCATTTTTTCTGGTGGAAGATATGCACACCCTCCAACTATTTCAGGAATAATTCCTAAACCTTCTTTCAATAATAAGCAATGTGAGAATTCCTTGATAATTGATTGCTGATAAAAATTTCATTAAGAGCTAAAAGCTCTTTTAATATATGGGAAAGATAATAAAATTTTTTATTTGTGATAATAATAGAATATCTGCTAATACGAGTTACATGCTCGCACCAGCAGAGTAATAGCCCGCAGTGAAGGAAAAAATAAAGGAAGTGAATTTGAGGTTATCTTGCCATTGTATAAGTCTGACAATAAATAGAATAAATAATAATAGCCGGAAGTACTCCGGCTATTGTTATAAAAAATATAGGCTTATTTTTTAAATATTACCCCTCATACCAGATCCTGTAAATAACCCCTGCCTGATCATCAGACAAAAGCATTGAACCATCAGGCATATTTAAAAGGCATACCGGCCTTCCCCAGCTATCATCGCCTTGCAGCCAGCCCTGGGCAAAAACTTTGTAACCAGTAGGGTTTTGATTTTCATCCAGGTTTACTAAAGTTACTCTATAACCAATCTTTTCTGATCTGTTCCAAGAGCCGTGCTCTGGTATAAATATCTGATTATGAAATTGTTCAGGAAACACATTTCCGGTATAAAATTTCATGCCCAGTGCAGCAACATGAGGGCCCAATCGCTGAGTAGCGGGCACAAAGTCCGAGCATGGTCTTTCACCACCAAATTCGGGATCAGAGATATCTTTGCCATGGCAGAATGGGTATCCAAAATGCTGTCCTTTTTCTGTTACTTTATTCAATTCATCCGGAGGAATATTATTACCTAACATATCCCGGCCATTGTCCGTAAACCACATATTGCCGGTTTCAGGGTTCCAGTCGAAGCCTACAGTATTCCGAACCCCTTCCACATAGATCTCCATGTTTGATCCATCAGGGTCCATTCGTGTAATACTGGCATATACAGGGTCTTCAGATTTACATATATTACAAGGCGCTCCCACAGGCACGTAAAGTTTGCCATCAGGTCCAAAAGCTATATACTTCCAACCATGTGAATCATCAGTAGGATATTCATCATAAATCACTGCTGATTTTGGATTATCCAGGCTATTATCTATATCCGGAAAACGATGGATCTTACTTACCTCTGCCACATATAAATAACCGTCCTTCCAGGCAACACCATTAGGCATTTTCAATCCTTCGGCAATAACATATTTCTCATCTGCTATCCAGTCTCCATCTGTATCTCTTACTGCATATACCTTATCCTCTGCCCTGTTACCAACATAAATAGTTCCATTAGGGCTCCTGACTATTGAACGAGCATTGGGCACTTCTGCAAAAACAGAAATTTTAAATCCTTCCGGTAATTTAATCTTCTCAAGGGGCAGGCCTGCTGTATATACAGAAGGATCCAACTGAGTGCCTTCAGAAAGTAAAGTAGTATCTGCCACTGACCATTCAGCCTCCGCAGTTTCTTCTCCGTTGCAGGAAAAAAATATTGAGGCAGCCAAAAAACAAAGTAAATAGGAAATTTTCATTTATAAAGAATTTAAAAATATTTTCAACTGTTAAATTACGGAATCTCTGCTAAACTAAAAAAGCCCATTAACTTTACAGCATGCTTTCAATCAGCAATTTATCATATTATATAGGTGGACGCCCTTTATTTGAAGATGCTTCACTACATGTGCGTCCTAAAGACCGCATAGGTCTTATTGGCCTGAATGGCCGCGGTAAGTCTACTTTATTACGCCTGATCCATGGTGATATGAAGTATGACGGTGGAGAAATTTCCATGTCTAACGATTGTACGGTCGGATTTCTTAACCAGGACCAGCTTTCTTATAGCAGTGAGCGAGCTATCCTGGATGTAGCTATGGATGCTTTTGAGGAAGCCGTTAAACTTCATGAAAAAATTGAAAATATTATCAATAAACTCGAAACAGCGTATAGTGATAATCTCGTAGAGCAGCTAACCAAGGCTCAGGAGCGGTATGAAACACTCGATGGCTATAGCTTACAGGCTAAGGCAGAAGAAGTGCTCGAAGGAATTGGTTTTGCCACCTCTGATTTGAAGCGTCCTCTGAATGAATTTAGCGGTGGCTGGCGCATGCGTGTAATTCTCGCTAAGCTTCTATTGGAAAACCCATCCCTCCTGATGCTCGATGAGCCTACCAACCACCTCGATCTGCCATCGATCCAGTGGCTCGAGAATTATCTTAGAAATTATGAAGGAGCCGTTATTATTGTCTCACATGACCGTCATTTCTTAGATGCTACAGTAAATAGGACTGTAGAGGTTGCCAATCAGCAACTCAATGTATACGAGGGTAACTATTCTTTCTATCTGGAGGAAAAAGAACTAAGAAAAGAGATCCAGCAGAATGCCTATGAAAACCAGCAGCAAAAGATAAAGCAGACTGAACGATTTATCGAGCGTTTTCGTGCTAAAGCAACCAAGGCCAGGCAGGTACAAAGTAAGGTGAAGATGCTTGACAAAATGGATAAGGTTGAAGCTACAGAAGAAGATCTTGCCAGTATCAGCTTTAAATTCTCTGCCAGCAAAACGTCAGGTAAGCATGTGATGGTACTTGAAAACATCCATAAAGCATATGGGGAGCAGGTAATATTTGATAATAGCACGGCAGTAGTTAACCGTGGAGATAAAATAGCGCTGATCGGGGCAAATGGAAAGGGTAAATCAACCTTACTGAGAATAATAGCTAATTCTGAAAAATTTGATGGGAAAAGACAGGAAGGCCATAATGTGGAGATGGGATTTTATGCCCAGCACCAGGTAGAATCGCTGAATGTAGAGAATGAAATCCTTGATGAACTGAAGCAGGCAGGTAGTGACAAGACTGAGCTTGAATTAAGAGGTCTTTTAGGATGCTTTTTATTCACTGACGATGATGTTTTTAAGAAAATAAAGGTTTTATCAGGTGGTGAAAAATCAAGAGTGGCGCTAGCTAAAACATTGATATCAGAAGCTAATTTCCTGCTGCTCGATGAGCCTACAAACCACCTGGACTTCCTTTCAGAAAATGTGCTTATCCAGGCACTGGGGCAGTACCAGGGGACGTTTATTACCGTTTCACATAACCGTTATTTCATTAATAATGTAGCCAATAAGATCTGGTATATAGAAGACCATAACTTAAAAGAATATCCCGGTACATATCAGGAGTTCGAGCATTTCTGGTCACAGCGAATGGCCCAGAAGCAGGTAAAGGATAAGGCTCAGGAACAGGAAAAGAAAAATAACCAGCCAAAGCCTGTTGAGAAACAATCAAGTCCTGACAAGGAAGAGCAGCGAAAGCAGCAAAAGATGAAAAAGGAGCTGGAGCATCTGGAAGCAGAAATAATGCAGAGAGAAACTACTATTAAAAATCTCGAAGGAGAAATGGCTAAACCGGATGTCTATGGAGACCATGAAAAACTTTCAGAGATCCAGCAGAAATATGATCAGGAAAAAAATAAGCTTGAGGAGCTAAATACCCGGTGGGAATCATTGGCTGAGGAGATTTTGGATTAAAATTGTCACTCGCCAAGGCCCTGACTCCCTTACCGGTGGCTCAGAGGAAGATTGAAAAACTAGAACAGCTGAACTCAAAATGAGCACCTCTGGCATGGGAGATACTAGATTAGGTTTATTATACTATTTACTTAAGAAATAAAAAAGGGTTAATACTACCAGTTTGAGTAGGCCTGGCTGCTCCATTAAAACTGATGCCCGATTATTTTGAAAAATTAAAAAGGCTGCCTGAATTGCTAAGGCAGCCTTTTTTTAACCTAAACAGAAACAATAAGTTTAAAGATCTACGGTAAGGGTAAGGTTAAAGGAAGCACCTCTTCCTTTGGAATAGTAAGCAGGTATAACTACCCACTGTCCGCGCGCCGGGATATAGTCTTCATTAAGCAGGTTTTCAACGCCAAGACTTAAACGGGTGTTGCTGTTCATTTTATAGCTTGCCGAGGCATTCAAAATCTGATAATCTTCAACCGCACCCTGATAAACATTGTAAGTTCCTGACTCATTTTTATCAAAGCGTACTCTGCTGCCAATACGTGTATACTGTAGGTTTAAGGCCAGTTTATTATCTAACAACCTGTAATTAAGGTAACCGGTTAACTTTGGGGGAGCAATTCTTTCGCCGCCAAGGAATGCATCTTCGGGATCATCATAAGTCCCATTATCATCCTTATCAAGTTTACCTTCTACAAAAGCATAGGCTGCGCCAAGATGCAGATCTTTCAACAGAGCAAAATCCGTAATAACCTCAAAACCATATATCCTTTCCGGGCTTCGTACAATCTCAAAGGCTTGAGTTTCGGGATTGAAACGACCACTGGAACCTAACTCAGAGGTACTTAAAAAAGCATTACCTTCAAATTTAAACCAGTTCCACTGGCTGGTAAAACCGGCCTCATAGTTGTTGACAATTACTGCCTCAGTATTAATTTTGTTTATGTTATCCACACGGGCTGCACGCAACATCCGTCCCAAATCCGCAACGGTGAAGCCCTGTGAAAAGCTTATATAAGGCATGAATTTCTCATAACGATTGAATTTTAAACCTGCATTAAAAAGAAGGGTATTATAATTCAATTCTCCTCCCTGTACTGCAAAGGTTACGGTATCACCTGTTTGGCGATCGATGGACGGAAGTGTGTTATAATCTTCCACACCAATGTTGACATTTTCTGCTCTCAAGCCTCCTTTAAATGTAAAGGATTCCAACAGTTTAAGTTTAAGCTGTGCAAATGGCGCAAGGTTCACCATGTTCATATCCGGTACCCAATCTCTGCCATCCACAAGGGGCTGGGAAGTTACATCATTCATAGCATCAAAACCATAAGTGACATCTCCCTCCACAGCCGGAGAAATTTTGTAAGGAGTAGTAAAATTAACCCTTGCTCCTTTTTTATTAGATAATATGCGTGACTGTCCACCACCAATAAACACCGGAGAAAAGAAAAATACATTATCCACCGACTGATAATAGACATCAGCTGTATAATGCGTATTCAGGAATCCGTTTTCACCCGAAAACTGTAGGTTTAGGTTATGATTGCCTCTTATACCGGGAGCAACACCCTGAGGTTCACCAAGTATTGCCCTGGTTTTTTGTCCCTCGGCAATATTGCCAAATTCTGATAAATAGTTTGTGTTTTGCCTGCTGCTGTAGTAATTATAAGTAAGTTGCAGGCGGTGTGAAGGGGTGAAATTATAGCCGGTCTTCAGGAAAGCGTTATAGGAATCTGTTTCACCCAATCCATAAAGAGGAGGAAGTACATCGCCTTCGGCATCTTTAAATTCACCGGTCTGATCAAACACACCGCTTACAACATAGTCGAATTTATCTACTTTACCATAAAACATTTGGCTAATACGGGTACCAAGGCTGTTACTTGGGTTTACAAGAGAACCATTAGTATTTATTGATGTTCTGGAAGCAAAAGGCTTTTGCTTGCTAGGTGTTCTCGTAATATAATTGATTAATCCTCCGGCAGCTCCATTGCCATAAATCGCTGTAGCACCTTTCACCACTTCTACCCGCTCAATAACAGCAGGGTCGAGAGCACGAATGTCCATGCCGCCATCCCGCAGAGGGGTAGACTGGGGAACACCATCTACCATCACCAGCATGGCCCTTCCGCGTAAGGTCTGGCCCCAGTTGCTGCTGGTTCCCGAACTTGGCCCCAGGCTGGGCACCTGGTAATTCAGAATGTCCACTATGTTATTGGTATAGGTCATGGTTTGTTCAATGGTTTTATTATCTAAAACAGTTACCGAAGAGGGTACATCGCTTAATTTCTCCGAGGTACGGCTGGCCGAAACCACCACTTCATTAAGATTAAGTAAATCTTCCTGAAGAAGTATTTCTAGCTCTGTAGTCTTACCAGCATCTAGTTCTACCTGTAGTTCCTTTGTTTTAAAACCAATGGCCGATGCGATAAGCGTATGAGTACCTGCTTCAAGGTCCTGAAAAACAAAATCGCCCTGTTCATCGGCATTTACACCATTTAATGTACCTTTTACAAGTACATGACCGAAAGGAATAGCTTTCCCATCTTCACTTTGAAGGTGGCCTTTTAGAGTTCCTGTTTGCGCCTTCAGAGAAAAACTGAAGCAGCAAAAAGCAAAAACAAAAAGTATAATTTTTTTCATAGTTTTTATTTAGACTAATTATAAATAATAATGGCGCAAATATAAAAGCGGTCTCTTATTTTTCAAACCCTTATTTAGAATTATTTTAAATAATTTTAAATAAGCTTCTCGCTTTTGAAGCAAAAAGCCTTTAACCAGGAAGAAAAGAGCCAGAGGTAAGTACTGGAAACGTTGATCAGATATTAGATTTGGTTTATTCTTTTTTTGTATGTTTATAGAATGGGTCCAAATAAAAAATTCAGGGAAACAAAAAGCTTTTTTATTTTCGAGGGATTAGCTGTTCTTATCGGCGTGTTGTTAGCTTTTGGTATTGAAGCATGGTGGGATTATGCCGGTGAAAGAGAAAAAGAAGAGAATTATCTTAAAGCGATGCGAAGCGAGCTTAAAAATGTGACAAATGATCTTCATAAACGAACAGAATTCCTTAATAGTAGCAGAAAACATCAACAGAATATCCTGCAAATAGTGGTAGCCGGAGAAGAAATCAGCATCGATAGTTTAAATATACTTTTAACAAATGTCTCCCCTTTTGTTCCTCAATCATTTCAAAAAGCGGCACTACATGATATTATAAATGCCGGTGGTTTTAATTACATTCAGGATGATAGCATACGCAGATCATTGGCTGCCTATCACCAGTCTTTAACAAAAATAGAAGATGTACAAGCTAAAATAACAACATATTATTCTGAAAACCTTGACGCTCATTCCTTCCAGTACTTTAATCTTGAAGATCTTTTAAAAAATACAGCCTATGAAGTCCCGGATTTACCTTTTGAAACTGATCCGTCAGGTTTTGTGAAAAATAAAGAATATGCCAATATGGTAATCGGCCTGATGTGGTGGGAGCGTCATTTAAATTGGGCATTCAAAAAAACCTTATCAAATGCAGAGGAATGCCTGGAGTTAATAAATAAGGAGTTGGATTAATGTTTATTTAAAAAGGCCCCTGAAAAACAGGGGCCTCAGTATGAAGAAGCAAAGCTGTTATTTACTGCTAACGCGCTTGTCTTCTTCGGGGACAACAAAAATTTTAAGCAGTCCTTTTTCCATGGCATTAGGCACCTCAGAGATCCACGCATAACGACCAGGGGTGAGCTTTACCGTAAAATATCCTTTTTTGCCTGCAGGCATCTCCTGAATACCTCCTAAAAACTTAGCAGGTGCCGGCGTTCCAAAACCTTCTACCTCAACCCAGTTAATCCATTTCTCAAGCTCTTCAATATCCGTATCAGTTTCTAACTTTACCAGGTTCACATCATGACCAACAAAATTTTCATGCGCTTTCTGTGTCTGATAATCTACCGCAATGGTTTGATAGCCAGCTTTGGGCTCTCCTTCAACAGACATCCCCTCTTCAGCCATTGTAATAGTCATATCCGGATTTGGTGCTGAGCCCTTAGCTTTTTCTTCTGTTACCGTAACTTCCGCAACCATACCATCAACAGAATGAAAGCGGCCATTGGTTTTTATATAACATTCTATGACATATGTACCGGGCTCCATGTATACCGTTGCTTGTGTTGTTTCACCAGGTGCTGTTAATCCTACTCCACCAGTAAATTCCACCTCAAAAAACCACGGCGGCAGGTTTTCAAATTCTTTAAAACCTGCTTCTGCATTACCTTCATTGATTAGATCCATGACATCCTGAAACACCGGGGCCACATCTTGTAATGTATTTTCCAGTCTCATCTGCTTACCTTCATGCATCGGCATTCTTTCGAGCACCATGAAATGTGTCATACCGGATTCATTGTTGTACCTGAATGTTGTCCAGCCGGAAGGAATGGAATCTGGTAACTGGAAATCCATTTGCTGTGTCGTTACCTGTACTACATTTCCGTATGCCGGCATGGCAGCTTCAGTGTTTTCAATAGCAGATTCATTAGTATCATTTTCTGTGGTAGCCTTTTCACCACCTGTACATGATACTACAAAGACTAATAAAATGCTTGAAAAATATAATCCGGAAATCCTTTTCAGGTTATAATTCATTACAGAAATTTTCATGCTTTGGATGTTTAGGTGAAGTAAAGATTAATAACTTAAAATTGATATTGGAATTTAGTGGTAGCAAAGCCTTTCAATGAGGACAGCCTATACAAGAACTGAATTATAATTTAAAAAAGCAAAAAAATTCCTGTTTAAAACATATTTTAACGTGCACAAAAAAGCCTCCATTGTATTATGGAGGCTTTTCAAATGTTTATGAAACCAATTTTTAATAATTCAACACATACTCCACCCCTACATTTAACCTATTCATATGGCGCTTTTTTATGGTGTAATTATCAGGTGAAGGTTCCCGGATTCCCCACCACCAATCATGATTAGTTTTTTCTGTTACTGTTTGAGAATGATAGCCAAATTTGAAACGTAAATAATTATCGCCTACTCTTCGTTGTATACCAATACCCGCACCCAAATGCATCCCTCCTTTTTGCTCAATCATTTCATTTGTTTCCTCTTGCCTGTCGTTAATAAATCCATGGCCTGCTCTTCCATACAAAAACCATGATTTATGCCTTTTTCCAAGCACCGCCTGGTATTCAAGATATAAAGGAAAAACAGTATAATTTTGATAATAATTAACACCAATACCTATGCTGCCATTAAGCAACGGGTGGTAATGATATTCCTGAGCCACTTCTAAAGTAAGCCAGGCTTTCAAGGGATCTGCATAAGAATGATTTCCTAATAAAAAACCGGTTTTAAATGAAGTAGCCATACCTGTGCGGTAAATTAGATCTTTGTAACCTTTAGGTTTTTCACCATTTCTTCTTCTAAAACGAACTTCATCTACAGCTTCAATGGGTATAGCTAATTTACTTCTGCCCATAATAATAACTGAGATAGTATCTTGTACAGGATAATTTTGGATAGTGCCACGTATTATACTACCGTTCTTAAGGTATATTTTGTCTTTCTGGCCATATACAGTAATGCTTATTCCGAGGAGCAATATGATCATCAGTTTTTTCATTACTGATCGTTTTTAAATGGTATATGACTCAGGTAAGCAATATCATCCTCAAAATCATTGCAATGGTATTGCCTTAACCCATCATTGCCAATAAGCATCACCAGGCAATCAATCACGATCACATCAAAGGCATTTATATCATTATAATGCTTTATTAAATTATCACTTATATTATTTACATCACCGGCATTATAAATTTTTAAGCCCTCATCACCATCACATATAAAAAGACGATTGTTAGAAATACTCAACCCGTGTGGATTATACATCGGATATGATTTAACAAGAGCAGGATTTCGTGGATCCTCAATATTTACAACATCAAGCTGATTGGTAAATCCTTCACACTCTGTACCTGAACGTAGCGTCACATAAGCATATTTACCATCCGTTACAACAGGATCACAGCTATTAACATGGGTAAACATCGAAAGACGATCAGGGCTTGATGGAGTACTTACATCATAAATATACATGCCGTTATTAGCACCAAGAAATAGCATATCATTATATGGAAAAATAGTTTCTATTCCCCATCCTACGTTTGTTTTAGTTGCACTCAATGGATTTGCAGGATCTGTTATATTCAATACCGTCATTTCACTTTGATCGATCATAAATAGATGCTCATTAGTTATTGTAAAACGTGCCATCGAGCCTCCTACACCAGGATTAGCTGGAGAAACAGCACGTACAGGGCTGAAATTTGAACTTTCCAGCATTGCAATCCCTCCGCTATAGTTCCAATAGCTCCCATAACTTTCGCAATCCGACTTATACTCTTCAATTCGCTGAACTTCCACCCAATCAGTAACTACACCATCCTGCTCATTGGCATAATACCCATAACTGTTATAGTTAGGGAATATGCTTTCCAGCCTTTCAACTTCATGAGGATTTGTAAGATCGCTTATATCAAAAACAATCAGATCAATATAGCTGTCTGCATACAGATAACCATCTACAGCAGCCAAATCGAAGTTGCCGGGGATATTCAAAAATCCGACATGTTCAGGATTTTTCGGATCTGCATTATTAATAAAATGAATACCTTCATTGGGTTCATTGATGAGCAGATGGTTATTGATATAATAAATTTTCCCTGCAGTATTTATTTCCCTGCTACCTTTAATAAACTCTACAGAATTTCTTAACTCCTCAGTAGTAGTATATACAGGCTCATAATGCACAATTGAGCGTGTAACCTCACAGGTATCTGTACAGCTGGTAATCAGCAGAGGAAGCAAAATTAAACTGCTAAAGAAGATGATCTTAAAATTAAAGGTTCTCATAATTGTTTTGAGTTTTGGTTTTATCTATAGACCCCAATAATTATAAAAGCGTTGGAATGAATTAAAATTTATATTGCAGTTGCATTCCTAACTGAACAATAGCAGGCCTTAATTCCTGTCGCTCTGAATTACTAAAATCGGATAACGCCTGTCTTAGCTGTGGCGAAACAGAAATAATATAATGTTCGCCGATTTGCCTTGTGATATTTACCTCACCAAGTACACTTAAGTTCAGGCTATTCCAGTATACACTTTCCGAAGGGGTTGTTTCATAGCTTTCAAAGTTCCCGGAAGTATCATGTGTGGAGGTTTTAAAAAAATAATCACCCGCCAAACCAGTATTTACGGACATTTTCCATTTTTTATCAAGAATAAGATAACCTGCTTTTAACGGAATACTGATAAACTGATGCACGTTTTCCATTTCATAGAATGAGGTCATCGTTAGTTGACCGGCACCTGCATATGAGGTACTTTCATTATATACTGATCTGGCTCCACCCTGATCATAGGCCACATTAGAAACAGTGGAAGTTTCTATTCTACGATAGTTTAGTCCACTCTCCAATACAATCCGTTTTGCAATTTTTTTACCTACTGATATCCCATAAGTTACCGTAGACCCGGTCTCAGTATCTGAAGTGTAATAATTATTACCCGACTGAGAATCAGGAATATTGCTAAATTCCAATCCATCACCACTAGAGGAAAATCCGTAATCACTTCCTGCAGATCCTCTTGAAAAATCAACCCCTGCATACCACTCATCCATTCCGCTCTTCTTACTGTTAAAATAAACCGGTACACCCCATAATTCCGGGATTTCTGATAACTCATGATCAAATACCACTGCCGGTAAACTGGCTATTAATCCCACTTCTATCGGTTCTCTATATAATCCCATACCTTTTGCCTCTTCAATAGCAGTAAGTGCTTCTCGCTGATTTCTATTTTCTTTATTAGCAACAAAAGGTTGATTATCGTCTAATCCCGGAGCACCCCCGGTTATTTCCTGGGAATTACCTTTATCTCCAGCTAAAGGACCGTATACCTCTGATAATTCTTCTTCCTTCTCAACTTCATTATCATAAGATAATGCTGACATTTGCTGCTGTTTTTCATTAAGATTATTGTCAGTAAATTCCTTTTTATCCTGAACTGTAGTATTTTTTTCTTCCTGAGAAGAAACTACCTGCTCTGATGACAGATCACCGATAAAATTATTATCAGCAATAACGAAGGAAATTATAAGTAGTGCAACAGCTGCTGCTGCTGACCACCAAATAGGTATTATTCTGGCAGATTTCTTCCTTTCAAGTTCTTTTTCAATATTCTCCCATGCTCCTGCCGGAGGTGTAACAGATTTTCCTTCAAAAGCTGACTGCCAGGAATTTTCCCAAGATTTATCCTGCTGTGCCATAATTTATATTTTCCTCATTCTTAATTCTTTCCTGTAAAAGCTGACGTGCCCTCGCATACTGTGACTTCGAAGTACCCTCACTGATTTCAAGCATTTCTGCTATTTCGCGGTGGTTGTATCCTTCTATAGCATACAAGTTAAATATCACCCTGCACCCCTGCGGAAGCTCCATTATGATTTTCAGGAGCTCTTTCCAGTTATAATCTGAAATGGCATGATCAACATCTGAAACAGAATGATTTGCCTTTAAATCTATAACCGGATAGAGATGATGCTTATTCCGCTGCTGATTTAAAGCGGTATTAACCACAATACGCTTTACCCAATGGTACAGCTTTGATTCACCACGAAAGGAAGAAATGCTTTTAAAAACTTTTATAAACGACTCCTGCAAAATATCCTGTGCTTCGTCTTCGTTTTTACAATAGCGCAGACAGACCACAAACATATCTCCGGCAAACCGGTCATAAAGTTGTCGCTGCGCTTGCCGGTGCCCTTTGCGACAAGCTTCGATTAATTTTGCTTCTTCTTCGAGTGTGATCATCACTTTTCTTATCCTTAGGACACCAGTTGTTACGAAAGGGTTGGAACAGTTGTAAAATAATTTTAGCAATTTAGTGATTAAACGAAAATAAAAAATGCAAAGACATCTCTTTATTATTGTATTTATCCTGGGGTGCACCACTGGAAATATTACCTCCACACATCCGGAGAAAGATAAATACCTTAAAAGCAGTATTCTGGAGCAGGAAATTAAAACCGTTCGTCTCTATCCTAATCTGGGTGATCCTTATCAGGAATTACTACCTGCTGTTGTAAAAATGGGTGAAACAAACCTCATTCTTGAATTTGATGACCTTGTAGAGAATATGGAGAACTATTTTGTAAGGTTAATTCACTGTAATGCAGACTGGCAACCATCAAGGCTAAGCCCTCTGCAATACTTAGATGAGTTTAATGAATTTCCCATTAATAACTTCGAATTTTCCTCCGGAACTAAAATTCCCTATGTCCATTATAAGTTTCAGGTCCCACAGGTAAAAATTTCTGGTAATTATATTCTTGAAGTTTATCGCAATTCTGTTGAGGAAACTGTTTTCCGTCAACGCATTATGTATTTTCAACCTGCTGTGAGAATTGCTTCTGAAGACCTTAGCGCTGCTTTTACTACAGGAAGGATAAATCAACGTATTAATTTCACTATAGAACATTCAAATTATGAGCTTGTAAATCCCTTGGAGCGGGTTAATGTAGTGATCAGGCAAAATCAGAGGTGGGATAACAGCCTTTATAATTTAAAACCCACAATTGTACGTCAGGAACGCCATGAATTGGAATATCAGTATTTTGATGATCAAAATATTTTCAGTGGTGGAAATGAATTCAGGGCTTTTGATCTGCGCTCACTTAATAGTGCGGGGGCCAATATACAGCGTATAGAACAACAACGGGATACTGTAACAGCAATATTAATGCAGGATAAACCGAGGGAATATGAAGCTTATAGTCTTGACCGCGACCTGAATGGTAATTATGTGATAATGAATTATGATCCCGGAAATGACACATATGAAGCAAATTATGTAAAAGTAATCTTTACTTTAAAAACAGGACGTAAGTTTTTAGGGGATATTTACCTCCATGGAGCCCTTACAAATTGGGAAACTGACCCCGGAAACAAAATGCAGTATTATGAAAATATTAAAGGGTATCAGAAGAGCCTGCTCCTAAAGCAGGGATGGTATAACTATCAATATTTACTTAAAAATGATACATTAAAATCAGATTATCTTGAGGGACGACATTTTGAAACAGAAAACTTCTATGAGATCTTTGTCTACTATCGTTCAATAAATTTAGATGCTGATGTATTAATAGGATATACGAGTTGGACAGTAAATCCGCAATATTGAGTTTAGAGTTTGAAGTTTAAAGTTCGATGGTAATTGAACTTGGAACTTTGAACCTGGAACTTTGAACTTGAAATTTTGAACTTTGAATCCTTACTACTGTACTGCGTAATTAACCTCGTATTTCTCCACCCTGTTATGGTAATCAGTGTTGGCCATATCGAGCATTCCGAATCCTTTATGAGTAAACCAGCCGAGACCACAGTTAAAAACAAATTCTAAAACTTCTTTTTCAGCATAAAGGGTAAATGGGAATGTATATCCTCTGATCTCATACTTCACATCCTGATCATAAACCGGATAAATGCGGGCGAATTTCTTATTTTGCTGATCCAGCTTTTTAAGATATACGGTATCAGGAAGTAGCTGAAAACGATAAAATTTATTGATATCCTCCTCTGAATAACCTCCTGTACTAATCATCCTTTCCATGGTTGATTCATATAAAAGATCAGAGAAAATTTCGCTGTCAGGAGTTATAAAGCGTTTACTTATATCATCATTGAATTCAGACTTTACAGATATAATTGGTGAGATGCAGATGAATTTTGCATTATCATTAAAATCTATAAATTCTTCTTTTTCAACATGGTCAGCTTCTATGAGCAGGCTACCTACACTAAATTGACCGATATTAAACAACCGGTGTAAAAAATAATTTAAAAAATCCTGATCTGGAGTTGAAAAAACCAATGTGACATATTGAGAATAAAAATGCAGCCCTTTCCTGCTAATTTTTGTTTGCCCCTTCAGCCCGGAAAAATTATAATAATCAAATGTATGAAAAGGTTTTTCCTCGCCACTTATAATAACACCTTTTATTAGCTGAGACAGCAAATATTGATGATGAAAAGGGACAAAACCACCCCGATTTTTGAGCCTAAAAACAATACGAATTCTCAAGGTAAAAATGTATTAATAATAAAAAATATATATCCCCTTATTGCTCTCGAGTAGGGAAGTAATTTTCAAAGTAATTATTATTTACGAAAAATCTAAGACTTTTTGTAATTATCTCACTAATAACATGTAAGATTTTGTGTATAATTTTTAAACATTAAAGCGAAAATGCATTACATCACCATCTCCGACAATATATTCTTTTCCTTCAATAGCAAGTTTTCCAGCTTCCTTACAGGCAGTTTCAGTTTTATATTTCTGATAATCTTCCATTTTTATAACCTCTGCTTTAATAAAGCCCTTTTCGAAATCTGAATGTATAACCCCTGCTGCCTGTGGTGCTTTCCATCCCTTCTGGATCGTCCATGCCCTCACCTCTTTCTCACCGGCCGTAAAATAGGTGATCAGGTCCAACGTTTCATAAGCAGTCCTGATGAGCTTATTCAATCCTGATTCTTTCAGTCCATACTCCTCCAGGAAAAGTTGTCTTTCTTCCAGGTCTTCAAATTCAGCGATTTGAGCCTCCACAGCTGCGGATACTATGATTACTTTGGAATTTTCATTTTTCACCTCTTCACGAAGACGCTCTACAAGCTCGTTACCCTCAGGAAGACTTCCTTCATCTATATTGGCCAGATAAATAACGGGTTTATCGGTTAAAAGTTGCAGGTCCTCTACAACAGCACGATCTTCCTTGCTTAATTCCAGCGTCCAGGCATTTTTACCCTGCTCCAGGTGCTCTTTAAACTTTTTTGCTACCTCCAGCTCTTTTTTTGCTTTTGCATCTCCGCTTTTAGCAATCTTTTCTACCCTTGTAATTTTCTTGTCTATGGATTCAAGGTCTTTAAGCTGTAGTTCAGTATCAATAATTCCTTTATCACGGACAGGGTCCACACTTCCATCGACATGAACAACATTGGGATCATCAAAACAACGGATTACGTGAACAATAGCATCAACCTCACGAATATTAGCTAAAAATTTATTTCCCAGCCCTTCTCCTTTGCTTGCTCCTTTAACAAGACCGGCGATATCAACAAACTCAATTGTTGTCGGGATTACTTTCTGAGGCTTTACAAGATGCTCAAGAATAGAAAGACGTTCATCCGGAACATTTATAATTCCAATATTTGGTTCTATGGTGCAAAAAGGAAAATTAGCAGCTTCTGCTTTATTATTAGACAATGCATTAAACAAAGTTGATTTACCAACATTGGGCAAACCCACTATACCACATTTCAATCCCATTAAAAATTATCGTTGTGTTTTAAAAATACTGTATTCTTTATATCCTCTGTACAATTCCGATACTGAAACTCTTAAAACAGTATAAATAGGAATTGCAGCGATCATTCCGGGAATACCGGCAATGGTTGCGCCTGCAAATATAATGAGAAAAATTTCGAGTGGGTGTGCCCTGACACTCTTTGAGAAAATTAAAGGCTGAAGTAAAACATTATCAATTATCTGCACTCCGGCAAAGACTGCTATAATTTTTACGAATAGAATGACAAAATCCTGTGTCGTTACAAGGTCTGTGCCGGTAGAAATACCAACCACTATTCCAAATGCTGCTCCTAAAATAGGTCCGAGATAAGGAACAAGGTTTGCAACAGCTGCAAAAAGAGCTATGGTCAAAGCATATTTAATCCCCAGGATTGAAAGGCCGAAAGAAGCAAGCGCAAAGATGCTGAACATCTGTAAAAATAATCCCAGCAGGTAGTATGATAATAACCGCTCAATTTTATTAAAGGCTGCAATAGTTACCTCAAAATATTTATTAGGTATAAGGCTAATGAATTTCCTGCGAATAGGTGCCATTTCATAAAGCAGAAAAAATGCTATAAATGATACGGCCAATAAGCCAATAAAAAATGATCCGGTAAAAGATAAAACGGTATTTAATAAATTGCTCACTTTAATATTTGCAATTATTTCTGCAATATTAAGTTTCAGGGTATCAGCTATAAACCCTTCTTCTTCTCTTGATAAACCATAAGTAATCAGCGCATCTTCGAGATTCCTTATAGGGATCATCATACTTTCATACAAATTCTCATAATTAAGGTTCGTCAACACCTCTATCTGCTCATCAACCAAAGGAATAAATAAAATAATAAACCCGGTGATTACAACAACTAAAAGTGCAAATGATATTAAAACCGCCAGTAGCCTTGGGATCCTGATACCATAAAATTGGATTCTGCTTAAGTAATTTGTGACGGGACGTAATATTGAGCTTATAACGATGGCTATAGCTATATAAATGAAGATATCAAGAAAGAACCACGCCAACAGGATGAGTGCGGCAAAAAATAGCAGTATATATACCAGCGTCTTATTCACGAGTACAGCATTATAAAATAAAAAAAGCTCCCAATTTCAGGAGCTTTAAAGATAAGTATCAAATACTAATTAATCCCACTTTAATTCAGTATCAATTTTCTTATCATTAGAAAAATTTTCATCCTGCCCATTCTCTTCCAGGCTCTCAAACTGAGCGAAATCAACGTCAGGCAATAGTTCATCCTTTACATGGTTCACTGTATTTGATAAGGCTTCAACAAACTTATGAAAATCCTCTTTGTAGAGAAAGATCTTATGTTTTTCATACGTATAACCATCATCTTTATAGCGTCTCTTGCTTTCTGTGATGGTTAAATAGTAATCGTTTGAACGTGTTGCCTTTACATCAAAGAAGTACGTTCTTTTCCCTGCCCGTACCCTCTCAGAGTAGATTTCTTCTCTGTCTTTAGTCTTATTCTCTTCCACAATCCTGAAAGTTTTTGTTTCAATTAATTTATCCCAATAAAACGTTTTACGAGCCTAAATATAGTATTTCAACCTATTGCCTGCAATAGATTTGTTAATAAATAATTTTGGTACCCTCAAACTATCGATGTAATTTTCGCGTTAATCATTACTTAAAGCTACTTTATGCCCCTTAATTTAGATCTGGAAAAAACTAAAAATTTATCCCACATTGACCTTTTAGCAAGGCAACTTGTCGAAGGTTTTATCACCGGCCTACATAAATCCCCTTATCATGGCTTCTCAGTTGAGTTTGCAGAACACCGCCTTTACAATACCGGGGAAAGTACAAGACATATCGATTGGAAAGTTTTTGCCAAGACTGATCGATTATATACCAAAAGATATGAAGAGGAGACTAACCTGAGGTGCCAGATACTAATTGATAATTCTTCCTCGATGCATTACCCTGTAGAATCTAAAGGAAAACTTTACTTCAGTATACTTTCTGCTGCTGCGTTATCATATATGCTGCATAAACAAAGAGATGCATTTGGGCTTACTTCTTTTACTGATAAGGTAGAATTTCAGTCTGAAGTAAAATCTACCTCTACACACCTTAATAAGCTTTATGTGGAGCTTCAGAATTTATATAAAGAAGAAAATAAAAACCGCTCAACAAATGTATCGCAGGTGCTTCATGAGATAGCAGAAAAAATTCACAGAAGGTCGCTTGTCGTTATTTTCAGTGATATGTTTGAGCGTGAGGAGGAAACCGATGAGATCTTCAGAGCACTACAGCACCTGAAGCATAAAAAACACGAGATCCTTTTATTTCATGTCACCGATTGGAAAACGGAATATCATTTCGACTTTGATGACCGTCCTTATGAATTTATAGATCTTGAAAGTGGAGAGAAACTAAAATTTCAGCCATCGGAAGTGAAAGAGAACTATAATAAATATGTCTCTCAATACTACCAACAGCTGAAACTTAAATGTGGCCAGCTTAAAATAGATTTCATTGAAGCTGATATCAATAAAAAATATGACCAGGTGCTAAATGCTTACCTGATCAAGAGGGCTAAGATGAGTTGAAGTTAGTTTAAAGTTTAAAGTTTAAAGTTGCAGCTTACTAAAGACTAGAGACTAGTTACTACTCATCATGCATCCACTCCTTCTTAGCTACTAATTCTTCTTCAGTTTCTTCGTAATCCGGATCAGGGACACAGCAGTCTACCGGACATACTGCAGCACATTGAGGTTCTTCATGAAAACCAATGCACTCTGTACATTTTCCTGAGACGATATAATAAAATTCATCAGAAACCGGTTCATGATCCGTATCTCCGCTCTCTACAGTGCCATCCTCAAGCTCTACCTGGTCAAGGTCAGTTCCCCCACCCCAGGTCCACTCAACGCCACCTTCATATATTGCTGTATTAGGACATTCTGGCTCACATGCACCACAATTGATGCATTCATCTGTAATCATTATTGCCATAATCTATATCTAATTTTTTAAAAGTTATCAATAACCGATATTTGCAGTTACAAAAGTACTACAAATGTTCACGTGTTCAAACGTATAATGATAAGATATAGTTTATAATCGTTCATGCAATTACAAGAAAGAATAAAAGCGCTTGCCGCACTGGGAGATCATCTGGATATATTTTCCCATGATGAAAAGTTGGAGCTTGCCAAGAAGGCAAAAACATATAATCCGTGGTTTACGGAATCTAATGTTATACATGCCCTTGCTGGTATTAGTAAATTTCTGAAAAAGGATAAGTTAGAACAACTGACAGCCAGCTACCGGTTTTCCGACTCAAATAAAATTATTGGGCTTGTTTTTGCCGGAAATATTCCATTGGTCGGTTTTCATGATCTTATGTGTGTGCTTCTTTCAGGCAATAAGGCAATGGTTAAGTTTTCGTCTAAAGATGAGGTACTGCCTACATTTATGATAGACCAGATGAAGGAAGTGTGCCCGGAGCTGGCAGAAAAGATTGAGATAGTAGAAAGACTGAAGAACTTTGATGCTGTAATTGCCACAGGTAGCAACAACACATCTCGTTATTTTGAATATTATTTTAGTAAATATCCCAATATAATACGTAAAAACAGGACATCAATTGCTGTTTTAACCGGTAAGGAAACAACTGATGAATTAGAGGCTCTCACTGATGACATACTCCTTTACTTTGGTTTAGGCTGCCGTAATGTCTCTAAAATTCTTGTGCCCGAAGGATATGATTTTGAGCCTTTATTTATTACCCTAAATAAATTTCAGGATATTATTAATCATCATAAATACAGCAATAATTATGACTATCATAAGTCCATTTATCTTGTAAATGGTGAGCATTTTTACGATACGGGTTTTATTATGTTTAAGGAAGATGAAAAACTGGTATCTCCATTAGGTGTGGTTTTTTATGAGCATTATAAAGAATTAAGTGATGCCAAATCATTTATACAAGAAAGTGATGAGAATATACAATGTATTGTAGCTTCTGAAAAATTGAATATTAAGAATGCTGTAGAGCCTGGAAAAGCACAGTTACCAGAAATTGATGATTTTGCTGATCGTGTGGATACTATGAAATTTTTAACTAGTCTTGAGACTTGAAATATGGGATTTATTAAATTCTCTGCGTAACTCTGCGCCTTCGCGCCTCTGCGGTAAATCATTTAAATTATCTTTTTACCGCTAAGACACTGAGGCGCTAAGGACCGCAAAGAAATTTTCTCTGTGACCCTCTGCAAATTCTCGTCTCTGCGGATAAACGTTAATTGCTTAAAGCTTCTCATTTTAAAATAAATTTCATAAATTAGGCATAGCAGTTAACTATAATATTATGCAATATCAGCCTATTGGAAAAGAAACACTTAATCAGATCTCTGCCGTAATTTTAGATTCAGCTATTGCCGTACATAGAGAAATGGGCCCTGGTTTATTAGAGGGTGTTTATCAGCATTGTATGGTAAAAGAGCTTATAATCAAGGACTTAAAAGTATATACTATGGTTCAGGTGCCTCTTCACTATAAAGGTGAAGCTTTAAATAAAGATTATATTATTGATATTCTTGTTGAAGATGAAATTATTCTGGAATTAAAAGCCGTTGAAGGTATTTTACCAGTACATGAGGCACAAATTATTAGCTATTTAAAGCTTGCTAATAAAAGATTAGGATTTCTAATCAATTTTAATGTTCCTTTATTAAAGAACGGCTTCAAAAGATTCGTCAACAACTTTTAATTCACATTTTACCGACGAGGCACAGAGGCGCTAAGGACCGCAAAGAAATTTTCTCTGCGTAACTTTGCCGTCTTAGCGGTAAATTCGATTTGCTAAAAGCCTAACTTTGAAACTAAATCTCAAAAAATGTCGTATTTTTACATAGATGATACTGATGATCAGTAAAATATTCGCGTCCATTCTGGCTTTCTGGATGCTGGCCTCCTCCTCATGGCTGCCCCTGCATATGCATTTTTGTATGGATGAGCTGGCAGAAATCAGTATCCTTAGTGAGACAGAAGTTTGCCCAAAAGAAAATCAGAAATTTAATTGCCATGAAGTAATTACACAGAAGAACAAAGACTGTTGTGATGACCACACCACTTATTTAAAAAGTGATAATGAACTAACCTTTTCGGTTTATAAGCTTTTAGAATTTGCAGCTGATTTTGAAATTATCCTCCCAAAGTTTTTCTTTATAAAAGAAGTATATTCTACTCAATCAGCATATTCTTTACACCCCAATCCCCCACCTTTGATTGCGACCGCTCCTGCCCTTTCGTTGTTGCAATCCTTCCTTTTATAGCATCATTTACTTCTGCTCATAAGCATCAGCATATATAAAATTTTTTATAGCTGATAAATTACTTATTCCTGAGCAGACAATATTAGATCAATTCTGTTTGATTCATTAATGATGCTTATATGCTTAACAAAACGATAAGATTTTTCCTGGAAAATAAACTGGTAACTGTACTGCTTACGGTTGTCTTTGTAATCTGGGGTATTTCCACAGCTCCCTTCAACTGGGATATTGACTGGCTTCCACGTGATCCTGTACCGGTAGATGCTATTCCTGATATTGGTGAAAACCAGCAAATCGTTTATACGGAATGGCCGGGTAAATCTCCTCAGGATATTGATGATCAGATCACCTACCCTCTTACAACTTCGTTATTAGGTGTTCCAGGTGTAAAAACTGTCAGGAGCAGCTCTATTTTCGGCGTTTCCAGCATCTATATCATATTTGAAGAAGATATAGAATTCTATTGGAGCCGTTCCAGAATTTTAGAAAAATTAAATTCTTTACCTGCCGGAACACTGCCGGAAGGTGTTCAGCCAGCACTTGGACCTGATGCAACAGCGCTAGGTCAGGTTTTTTGGTACACACTGGAAGGGCGGAATCCGGAAACAGGAGAACCAACCGGCGGCTGGGATCCCCAGGAGCTTCGCTCCATCCAGGATTTTTACATCAAATATTCTTTGGCTTCGGCAGAAGGAGTTTCTGAAGTCGCCTCTATTGGTGGATTTGTCAAGGAGTATCAGGTGGAAATAGACCCTATAGCAATGAAAAGTTATGGAGTTAATGTACAGCAGATAATGAAAGCGGTGCAGGAAAGTAATCTGGATGTTGGCGCGCGTACTATCGAATTTAATAAGGCGGAATATATTGTGAGAGGCCTTGGGTATATTGAAAACCTTAATGACCTTGAAGAAGCAGTTGTAGCTGTTAATAATAATACCCCAATACGTTTAAAAGAAGTAGCCCGGGTGCAAATGGGACCGGCAACAAGACGTGGAGGATTGGATAAAGGCGGTGCTGAAGCTACAGGAGCAGTGGTGGTGGCCCGATATGGATCAAATCCTTTGGCAGTAATTAATAATGTAAAGGACAAGATAGAAAATATTGCCCCTGGCTTACCTAGTAAAACCTTAAATGATGGCACTATTTCAAAAGTTACCATAGTGCCTTTTTATGATCGCACCGGTCTGATCTACGAAACACTGGGAACATTGGAAGAAGCGCTTACACTGGAAATACTAATAAGTATCCTTGTAGTACTTGTCCTGGTGCTTAACCTTCGTGCATCGATCATAATATCAAGTCTGCTGCCCATTGGTGTTCTTATGACCTTTATAGTAATGAGATATGCCGGCGTCGATGCAAATATTGTGGCTCTTTCGGGAATAGCCATTGCAATTGGGGTAATGCTGGATGTAGGCGTGATATTTACTGAAAATATAATACGCCATTTGGAGCTGCCGGAAAATAAAGACCGCCCTAAACTGGAAGTGATCTATGAAGGGGCAACAGAAATTGCCTCTGCTGTAATGACGGCACTTGCTACCACTATTATTAGTTTTATACCTGTTTTTGCGATGACAGGACAAGAAGGGAAGCTTTTTGGCCCATTGGCTTTTACAAAGACTTTTGCTATTGCAGCGGCCTTATTTATCGGAATAGTTATCATCCCGTCTTTAGCCCATGGCTTATTTTCCCTGAACCTAGGAAAGAAAAGAATACGAAGAATATGGAATTTTATCCTTATTTCACTGGGAGTTCTACTACTGTTTTATATGCCCTGGGCCGGTATTATGTTCATTGCTTTAGGTTTGAATAACTTACTGCAGCCTTACTGGCCAAATAAAAGAAAGCATTATGCTGATTATTTAAATCTTGGAATTGTGCTCGTTGGTGTTCTTTATTTCTTAAATAAAGAATGGCTTCCTTTAGGAGCGGATAATTCTTTTTTGATCAACCTACTTTTTATTGCAGGAATTATAACAATTGTACTTGGAACATTGGTCTTAATGATAAAGTACTACCAAAGTATACTTTCCTGGGCGCTTGATAATAAATGGAAGTTCCTATCCCTTCCAATAATCATTTTCCTTTTCGGGCTTCTCACCTGGCAAGGCTTTGAATTTGTTTTTGGCCCTTTGGCAACAGGGACGGAAAAAGTAGGTTGGAACATTCGTAAAACCGCAGTTTGGTCAACCTTAGAAGAGAAATTTCCCGGTGCCGGAAAAGAATTTATGCCACCACTGGATGAGGGCTCTTTTCTATTGATGCCCTCAACAATGCCCCATTCCGGCGTAGAAGAAAATATAGAAACTATTCGCCTGCTCGATAAGCGGGTAACTGCTATTCCTGAAGTAGACATGACAGTGGGAAAATGGGGACGGGCAGCAACAGCTTTGGATCCTGCTCCGATATCCATGTTTGAAAATGTCATAAACTATAAATCCGAATATGTGCTGGACCAGGATGGCCACAGGATCCGGTTTAAAGTTAATGACGAAGGACAGTATGTACTTAATAATGAAGAGGTTTTCGATCCTGAAACAATGAGACGCGAAGATCTGGATGTTTCCACGCTGATCCCTGATGAGGGTGGTCAATATTTCCGACAGTGGCGTGATCATATTCAATCACCGGATGATATCTGGGAAGAAATAATTAATGCCACTCATTTACCCGGGATGACCTCAGCGCCTAAGCTTCAACCTATTGCTACACGCCTGATCATGTTATCAACAGGTATGAGGGCACCCATGGGATTAAAAGTTTTTGGTCCTGACCTTAAAACAATTGAGCAAGTAGGGCTTCAGTTGGAAAATATTTTAAAGGAAGTACCAGGAATAAAACCTGCATCTGTTTTTGCTGATCGTGTTGTAGGAAAACCTTATATCGAGCTGGATATTAACCGCAGAGCAATTGCCCGCTACGGACTTTCAATAGGCGATGTACAGCGGATTATAAACGTAACAATCGGAGGCATGAGCATGACAACAACTGTCGAAGGAAGAGAACGCTATAATGTTCGCTTGCGCTATGCCAGGGAGTTCAGAGATAATCCGGAAGACCTAAATGATATCCTGATCCCAACACCAACCGGCGTGCAGGTACCTTTAGGTGAGCTGGCTGAGGTAACTTACGTTAAGGGACCTCAGATGATAAAAAGCGAAGATACTTACCTCCTGTCTTATGTAATATTTGATAAAGAAGCAGAGTATGCCGAAGTAGATGTAGTAGAAAACGCTCAGAAGGTATTAATATCAAAAATCGCTGCAGGAGAATTTGAAGTACCGCCGGGAGTCAGCTATGAATTTGCAGGCAATTACCAAAATCAAATAAGAGCGGCTAAAACTTTATCAATTGTAATCCCGGTAAGCTTACTTGCTATCTTATTACTCTTATACTTTCAGTTTGGTAATATTCAAACAACACTCATGACTTTTCTGGGAGTATTTGTCGCACTTTCCGGTGGCTTTATACTGCTCTGGCTTTATAATCAGCCCTGGTTCCTTGACTTTACTCTCTTCGGAGAAAATATGAGGGATGTATTTCAGATAGGGCCTGTTAATTTAAGTGTGGCTGTATGGGTTGGTTTTATTGCTTTATTCGGTGTAGCTACTGATGATGGTGTATTAATGGGTACTTATTTGAAACAAGTATTTGAAAAAGAAGACACAACAGATAAAGCATCTATACGTCGGGCTGTAGTTATAGCAGGAAGTAAGCGGGTAAGGCCTGCTGCAATGACAACAGCCACTACGCTTATTGCTCTACTGCCTATTCTTACATCAACTGGTAAAGGGGCAGATATAATGATACCAATGGCCATTCCTACTTTCGGAGGAATGCTGATCCAGACTATTACGATGTTTATTGTACCTGTACTTTTCAGTATGTGGCAGGAAAAGAAATGGTCTAAACCCAAAGAATAAAAAAGATATGAAAAATCAGAAATACAAAATCCTCATATGGATATTCTTCACAGGTTTATCAATCTGTCCTTCTTCTATGCAGGCGCAGGGAGAAAAGCGTGGTGATAATTATTTAAATGAGTATCTAATAATTGCTGCTGAGAATAATCCGCAGTTGAAAGCACTATTTAATGAATATCTAGCTGCTTTGGAGAAAGTCACCCAGGAAGGCACACTGACTGATCCTCAGCTTAGCTTTGGGTATTTCATTCAACCTGTAGAAACCCGTGTGGGGCCACAAAGGGCTACCGCTTCTATTAGTCAGATGTTTCCATGGTTTGGAACTTTAGAGGCACAGGAACAGGCAGCAGCACAAAGGGCAAAAGCAAAACTGGAGGCATTTAATGATGCAAAGCTTGAGCTTTATAAAGAAGTAAAAACCACTTATAATGAGCTTTATTTTATCAATATAGCTGAAAAAATAACAGAAGAGAACCTGAGGTTATTAAGATCATTTAAAGGTATTGCTGAAGCATCTTTTGAAAGTGGCAGAGCGGGGTTTTCTTCAGTTTTACAAGTGGAGATGGAACAGGAAGAATTGCAAAGCAGATTGGGATATCTGGAGGATAGTAAAGAACCATTAGTATCAGAGCTTGAACAACTTTTAAATATTGAGCTGAAGGGACCGGTAAATTATCCGGATACACTTTGGGAAGAGCAACTTATATTGGATAAAGAAGTATTGTACGATAGCATTCTCATTAAAAACCCACGTCTAGAACAGCTGGAACATGAAGCAAAAGCTTATGAGGAACAGCTGGAGGTGGCAAGAAAGATGGGAATGCCTGCATTTACTCTCGGAATGTCCTATACTAACATCTCATCTCGATCAGATATGGAAATTCCCGATAACGGAAAAGATGCTTTTATTTTTCCTCAACTGGGCGTCCGTCTGCCAATTTATCGTAAAAAATATAAAGCCATGCAAAATGAGGCTGTTTTGCAGGAAGAGGCAATTGAGTTTAAAAAGGAAAATCTGGAAAACCAGCTGTTAACCAGGTTAGACATACTTTATCGCGATTATCTTGACGCACGAAGAAAAATTAAGCTCTATCAAAAGCTTACAAGATTAGCACAGCAATCTCTGGACCTGTTACAAACGGAAATTTCAACAGGCCAAAATGATCTTTTTGAAATGATCCGAATGGAAAGGCAGTTGCTAAATTATCGCCTTGAGCTGGAAAAAGCCAGAATACAAAAAAATACAAGCGTTTATGAGATCAACTATTTAATGGGTAAATAAAATGAAGGATATAGATAGAAAAATTTTATATGTTGGCCTTAGCTTTTTAATTGTGGGGCTTTTCTTTGGCTGGTTATTTTTTGGAGGAACACCAGGGCCTGAAAGTGCAGACAGGGAAACCACTGAGGCTTTTCATGAACATGGCGAGGGAAATGTTGAGGTATGGACCTGCTCAATGCATCCGCAAATACGGCAAGATGCACCGGGAGCATGCCCGATCTGCGGAATGGATTTAATACCTATTGCTACAGGAAAGGAAACTGTCGGAAGTGATGAGGTCCAGATGACAGAAACAGCAATGAAATTAGCCGATATACAAACGGTGATTGTTACACGATCAGTTCCTACAAAAGAGATTTACATGCCGGGAAAAGTGCAGGCTGATGAAAGAAGAACAGCAGCGGTTACTGCACGATTTCCAGGACGTATTGAGCGCCTGTATGTTAATTTTACAGGACAGGAGGTGCAAAAAGGAGAAAGATTAGCATCAATTTATTCTCCGGAACTGGTACAGGCACAAAAAGAACTTTTGGAAGCTGTAAAATTAAGAGAGACGAACCCATCTTTTTATGAAGCTGTAGTAAACAAGCTTGAACTGTGGAATTTAACAGATGCACAAATTAATAATATTATAGAAAGTGGCGAGATAAAATACAATTTTGATATTTACTCCAATCAATCAGGAACAGTAGTTAGCAAAAATGTTAACGAAGGAGATTATGTAAATGAAGGGCAAACTTTATTTAATGTAGCTAATCTGGGCCGAGTGTGGGTGCTTTTTGATGCATATGAAAATGATCTGCCGTGGATAAATAAGGGTGATGAAATCAAATTCACAGTCCCTTCTCTGCCAGGAGAAGTTTTTACCAGTGAAGTAACATTTATTGACCCTGTAATTAACCCTCAGACAAGAGTGGCTTCGGTACGTACTGAAGTCAGCAATCCGAAGAGAAAGCTTAAGCCGGGAATGTTTGCAGAGGGAATTTTGCAAAGCCGTTTGGAAGGCGCTGAAAACATGCTGACAGTACCTAAATCATCTGTATTGTGGACTGGTAAACAATCAGTTGTATATGTGAAAGATCCGGCTTTCGAACAACCCACCTTTGAATATCGTGAAGTTGTACTGGGACCTGAAGCTGGTAATTTTTATGTGATAGCTGAAGGGTTAAATGAGGGTGAAGAGATTGTGGCAAATGGTGTGTTTAAAATTGATGCTGCTGCCCAGCTGGAAGGAAAAAGAAGCATGATGAATCCTGACGCTACCGAACCTCCTATGCCTCCTATGCCTGGTATGGATATGTCGGGTGGTCAGGTTCAAATAGAGACTGAGGAATTTGTCGAGGGTGATGTTATAGATCTAAGCGGCCAAATACCTGCCATTTTCAAAAGTCAACTAAACAATGTTATAAATGCTTATCTTGAATTAAAAGAAGCATTAGTAGAAAGTAACTATAATAAAGCAGCCACATCAAGTTCAGAGCTATTAAATGCTTTGCAAAAGCTGGATGGGAATTCTTTGAGAGGAGAAGCCAAAGCTTTTTGGAATGAAAAAAGAAGTTTTTTATTTGAGCATGCAAAACTTTCCAAAGAAGCTGATACATTGGAAGGTAAGCGTGAAAACTTTGTGTACCTTTCTCAGCCTCTGATTAAAATTGTTGAAGCTTTTGGTACTAATAAGAAGCTTTATGTAGATTATTGTCCAATGGCTAATAACAATAATGGGGCTTATTGGCTTAGTGAATCAGAGAAAATCCGCAATCCTTTTATGCCGGAGACAATGCTTGGCTGCGGCGAAGTAAAGGATGTTATAAATAAAAAAGAATAAAATAATCTAAAATATATCAAAAATGAAAATATGTAATTTTAATTGGACATCAATGATAGCAGCTATTATACTGTCCACTTTCTTTATTTCTTGTGATACAAAGCAACAGGAAACTACTGAAGAGACAGAAGAAATGGAACATATGGAACATATGGACAGTGATCAGCAACAAACTGCTGCTGTTGATACTCAAGGAGAACCAGAATTCATTGTTAATTATATGAATATGAAAAATGCCATGGTTAATGATAACTATGAGCAAGCGAAAGAAGCCGCCTCTAAAATGGAAAATTCCCTGAAACAAAGCCAATTAAATGAAGAGCAACGTAACAACCTGATGGAATTAAGCAAACAATTTTCAGAGGCTGAAAATATTGAAAACCAACGTCTTCATTTTACTGAGCTATCACATGAGGTTTATAAAGTGGTGCAGGAAAATGATGTAACTGATAAAACTTTATACTGGGCCTATTGTCCAATGGCACTTGATAATGGAGGCGGACACTGGCTGAGCTATGAAAAAGAAATTCAAAATCCTTTTATGGGCCAGCGTATGCCGAAATGTGGTTCCGTGAAAGAAACTATAAATTAGAAGTTAATAAACACCATAAGTTAATAAACACCATAAAAGAATGATGGTATAGCAATTGAAATTTAATGCATTATGGGTGGAATGGGCATGGGACTGGCGTGGCTCTGGGCAATACTAGGAGCGGTTTTATTAATAGTATTATTAATATGGGCGTTGAAGCAGGTTAGAAAAAACAAAAAGCGTTAATCAACTGATCTTCTATTATCTTGCTCCTTCGCAAAGACTGTAAAATTAAAAACCAGCAGCAGCATCGTCACCGCGTGGGTCAGCACCACCCTGAAGCCGGCCATCGGGCAACACCACAATAGCTTCTGCCCTACCAATGCCACCTTTTATTTTAGGTGCTATTTTATGTCCTTTCAGCCATAATTTTAAACCTGTCCCTGCACCAAGAGCACCAGGTTCTGATAAAACCCAGTCCGGTTTCCACTGATGATGAAACCGTTTTGCACTGATTGCTTCCTGTGCTGAAAAATCAAAAACCGTTACATTCAATATTATCTGGTAAACTGTGGTAATGATAGTGGAACCGCCCATGCTGCCAACCACCATAAGCAATTCACCATCTTTTTCCAAAATAGTCGGTGTCATAGAGCTCAGCATACGCTTTCCGGGTTCAATGGCATTTGCTTCGCCTCCAATTAATCCATATTGATTAGGGTAACCAGGTTTAATACTAAAGTCATTCATTTGATTGTTAAGAAAAAATCCTGCACCATCTACAAATACTTTAGAACCAAAGGTGCTGTTAAGAGTAGTTGTTGCTGAAATGGCATTACCCATTGGATCTACTATTGAATAATGAGTTGTACTAGGACCTTCGTATGGGTATGGGTTTCCTGCCGAAATATCATCACTGTCTGAAGCCCATGAGTTAGAATAATTGCCCATCCTTTGGAGAATATAATCTTCATCTAATAAACCCTCCACAGGAACGTCATAATACGCAGGATCGCCAAGATATTTTGCCCGGTCAGCATAAACTCTTCTCTCGGCTTCGATCATCAAATGAGCAGTTTTGGCCGTGCGCCAGCCCCATTCGTACAAAGGGTATTCTTCTGTAATATTTAATAATTGAATTAAAGCAATCCCTCCACTGGATGGTGGTGGCATGGAAATGATCCGGTATTCTTTAAAATTGCCTGTAACAGGTTCACGCCAGATGGCATTATAACCTTCCAGATCTTCTTTTGTAATCATTCCTCCTCCTCTTTCCATTTCAGCAACAATGAGATCAGCAGTAATTCCTTTATAAAAACCTGCAGCTTTATGGTCTCTGATGCGCTCTAAAGTAGCAGCTAATGTTGGGATCTTGATTATCTCACCTTTTTCCCATTCATCTTCCCGGACAAATAAAGGTTCATGTGTATTAAATTTTATAAACTGAAGACGATAGTCATTTAACTTTTCAGCTTCTTTTTCAGTTAAAGGAAAGCCATCTGATGCAAGGTCTATTGCCGGCTGAACAAGAGCTTTCCAAGGCATTGAGCCATATTTTTCATGGAGCTTCACCATTCCGTCAACAGTGCCTGGTACGCCCGCGGCTAAATGCCCATCCTGGCTAAGCCCTTCTATCACTTCACCATGCTCATCAAGATACATATTTCGATCAGCAGCAGCCGGTGCTTCTTCACGATAATCAAGGGCATCCGTACTTCCATCATTTTGCCTCAGGACAATAAATCCGCCGCCTCCGATATTCCCTGCATCCGGATAAACAACGGCAAGGGCAAATTCTACTGCTACGGCTGCATCCGCTGCATTTCCACCTTGCCTCATGATCTCCACTCCTACCTTTGATGCAAGCGGATGGGCAGATACCACCATAGCCTGATCGCTTACCAGCCCATTAGCCTCATTTTCATTTGAAATTGTATGGGTGCAGCTTAAGGTTAATAAAAGGATAAATAGGTAAGTAAATGCTTTACTCATCAAAATTAATTCATTCTTTATCTATAGCAACTAACCGGCTTACAGGTGATCTGTTTATGTTCATCAAAGGAAAGTTGGCAAATGAGACTTGTAACCTGTCGAGTCAGATAATACTCTAATGAAAAGCCAATATTATAAATCTGAAAGATACATGTCGTTCGAAAACGAACAGGTAATGTACGAACACGTACTTATTTGATAATATGAATCGGACTTTATGCAGTAAAATAAAGGATTTTGCTAATGGCACTGTGGTTGTACCAATAAATTAAATTCCAGAGTTATGATTTACAATTATTTTAAATCTGCTGTTCGTTATTTTCAGCGTCATCGTTTTTTTACGATACTTAATATCACAGGTCTTGCTATTGGCTTTGCCGCTACTCTGTTGCTGACTCTTTTTGTATGGCAGGAGAGCTCCTATGATAACTTTCATGAAAAAGGTGATCGTATAGCCAGGGTAACAATGGAGTATAAATACCAGGATCAGCAAGCTGAAACTGCTGTAACCGGAGCTCTTGTAGCACAGGTATTTTCAGAGGAATTGCCGGAAGTAGAAAAAGCTGTTCGTTTTGCAAAATTTCCGGTAAGGGTGCAGTATGAAGATTTTATCAAGGAAGAGGATAAGTTTTTATATGCAGATTCTACCTTTTTCGACATCTTTTCTTTCAACCTGAAGCGTGGAAATCCACAACAGGCACTTCAGGGTCCTTATAAGGTCGTTTTAACTCAGGAAGCTGCACAACTTTACTTTGGCAATGAAGATCCCATTGGAAAATCAATGAAGATCAATGATAAAATAGAATACGAGGTAACAGGAATAATTGAAAAAGCTCCCGGTAATTCCCAGATAAAGTACGATATGATAGCGTCTTTTGCTAGTTTGGGAGCCTATAAAAAGCCCGTGTGGTTTAATGCAAATTATTTTACTTACTTGTTGCTTTATTCCCCACAGCAAATCGAGCAGCTTAACGATAAGGTTTTCGATTTTATGAAAACTAAAGAAAAGGAAACCGGAATGTCAGGTGAGAACTATCTGACATATCATCTGGAGCCTCTTCAGGATGTACATGTTTATTCGGAGCTTTCAGGAATGGAGGCCAACATTGATGTCCGCTATATCTATATTTTTTCTTTTGTGGCAATTTTGGTTCTGTTAATTGCTTGCGTAAACTACATGAATTTGTCAACAGCACGTGCAGTAGATCGAGGTGTTGAAGTTGGAATACGAAAGGTATTAGGAGCTCAAAGAAACCAGCTTTTCTGGCAATATATAAACGAGGCTTTTATAAGTATCATTATTGCAGCAGCAATTGCCTGGATCATTGTCTCGCTGGTTCTTCCATTTTTCAATTTGATGCTGGATAGATCTTATACCATGGATCTGCTTTTCAATAAAGAGGTATTATTGATAATCGGAGGCATATTAATTATCCTTACGTTTGGCGCGGGTGCTTATCCATCATTAGTGATGGCACGTTTTGCTCCATCCAAAACATTAAAAGGCACTTTCAAATCCTCACCAGCTGGATTAAGGCTTCGCCAGGTTCTGGTAGTATTTCAGTTCGCCATTTCATCGGCCTTAATTATTTGTTCGCTAATTATATATAAACAGCTTAACTTCATTCAGAATACAAACTTAGGCTATGCGAAGGAGCAGGTAATAGTGCAGAATATTGATGCTAAAGTGGTGGAGAAATTTGATGCATTAAAAGCTTCTTTTAAGCAGCTGCCCCAGGTTGAAGAAATGACCATGGCATATGAAACACCTACACGTATCGATTGGGCAGATGGCGTCAGCAAAGAGGATAAATCTGTAATGATCAAAGCTGCGCCGGTAGAAATGAATTATCTTAAGACATTGAATATTGATCTGCTATCCGGAAACAGTTTCTCTTTTAATGATCAGAAAAAAGCTTTTTCTGACAGTGCCCATTACCTGCACCAAAAAGAACGCTCTATTATTATTAATGAAAAAACTGCCGAGGCATTTGGCTGGACCGCTGAAGAAGCAATTGGCCAGAATGTGAATTTTAAGGGTAATGCCATTATTATTGGTGTTATTGATAATTTTCATTTTGCACCCCTACATGAAAAAGTAGGCCCGTTAGTATTATTCCTCGATAATATGTACCGTGATCTAATGATAAGGGTTAATACAGGCGATATGGCATCAACAATACCGCTGATGCAGGAAAAGTGGAACGAAATTGTTCCCCATATACCTTTTGACCCTCAATTTCTTAGTGAAGAATATAATGCCCTATATTCTAATGAACAACGGCTGGGACAATTGTCATTATTTTTCACCACAATGACAGTACTATTGGGTTGTCTTGGATTACTTGGATTGGCAGCCTTAATGATAAGCCACAGAACGCGTGAAATAGGTATCCGTAAAGTACTCGGAGCTACAATGCCTGAGCTTGTAAATGTTTTATCACAAAATTTCATGAAACTTGTACTGATAGGCTTCATTATAGCAATACCTTTATCTTACTATTTTATGGACTTATGGCTACAGACTTTCAGCTATAAAATAGATATGCCCTATTTCATATACCCATTAGCAGGAGGCATTTTACTTGTGCTCACTCTTATAACATTAAGCACTCAAACTATAAAAGCAGCAATGAGAAACCCTGCGGATGTATTAAAGAGTGAATAACAAAATATAATTCCCTGATCCTTTAAACTAAAGGATCAGGGATATTATAAGAACAAAAAAAGCTACAGCAAAGAATTTTTAGTCTTCACTATAGCTGTCTTAAGTTAAAGAGTTAAATATTTTTAATTCTTAATTTTCAATTCTTAATTCTCTCAATGATCATCATCATGAGCACCTGGCCTGCAGCAGGGATCCAATTTCATAATTGCTTCAGGAGTCGTTTTTACAGAATCAGCATCATATCCTATCAAAGCAATTCTTTTGCGTATCGTCTCAGGATCTGTTTTCTTTGGATTATATACCACATATAATATCTTTGATTCAACATCCAGATTAGATTTTTTAACACCTTTCTCAAAGATCATCTCCTTTTCAAGTGTCACCTTACACATTTCACAAACAGCTGAAGTTTTAATATTCAGCTCTTTATCCTGCCCAAATGCTGCCGTTGATATCGCAACAAGTAAAATTATTAGTATCTGTTTCATATTTTAGTTTAAAGTTTAAAGTTTAAGGTTCAAAGTTCTATAATCTCAAATCTCACATCTTATATCTCACATCTACTTTATTCAATCTTATATCTGAAACCAGCGTAGATCATTCTTCCTACAATTGGCCCCCAGGTCATGGAGGCATCAAAATGTGGGCCAAAAGGATCGTCAGCGGCAACTATAGGTGTTTCCTGGCGGAAATTCAGAAGATTTTCTCCACCTAAATATATTTCCCCCCACCTAAAGGCTCTGCTTACCTGACCATTGAAAGTAAAATGGCTTGGAGAAAATTGATCAAGCTGGAATTCCGCAGGTTTCGCTGCTGTATCAGGTAAACGTTTTCTGCCATGCCATTGTCCTGTCAAATCAAACTTCCAGATATCATATTTTGTAGCATAAGCGATATTTCCAAACATTCGGTGCTTTGAAATAAACGGTACCTGCTGTAGTTTCCCATCAAGCGTTGTATTTACATCATAATATTTATAAGCTACTTTAAAATCAAAATTTTCACTTACATCTACTGCCGCCTCCGACTGAAAACTATGTGCAAAAGATTGTCCTTCAAGATTTGTAAAAAATACTTTAGAAGGATCTCTGTCCATATCCACCACGAGCTGGTTTTCAAAATTTGTATAAAAATAATCTATCGATAAGTTTATCTTTTTATTCAGCAGCTCACCCTCATGCGTCAAAGTTGCGCCGTAATTCCATGATACCTCAGGTTTTATCTCACCAGTGACCACTATATCTCTCGATGAAACAAGCACACCGGTATTTTCTGCTATTGGATTAGGTACTCGGTACCCTCTTCCAGCAGATAAACGTAAAGCGGTCTTTTCTAAAACATCATACTTTAAATGTAAACGTGGAGCAAATAAATTTCCGTAGAGATTATGAAAATCATTTCTTGCTCCTGCAACTAAAATAAATTTTTCTGCCGGAGTATAAGTGTATTCAAAAAATACTCCAGGTACTGATTCTGTACGGGCAAATAATGAATCATTATAAACTTCCTCATATTGATCATACAAGTAGCTGAAGCCGGTTTTGAAGGTATGAAAAGAGTTGTCAATAATGGACTGATAAATAAAGTTAGAATGAAAAGTTTTTTCCTTTCCCAGATAGCTCTTGCGTCCAAAATTGGCATCTATTTCCTGTACAGAGCCTGAATAAATAATACCTATTCCTTTATAGGGCTTTTCAGGAAAAAGTATCCCTGTTTTTCCAAAAACCTCAGCTCGTTTTGTAATATTCTTATACCCATATAAATTAGAAGTTGCTGCATTATCATTCCAGTCAAATCCCAGTTGACCTCCGGTTTTATCATCCACCAATAGATTTATTCCTGCCTGAGAGTTTATGCGATCACCTTCATATTTCCAGCGATTTAGCAAGTTAAGTTGTCGGCTCTTCGGAATATCTACAAAACCGTCATCATTACGGTCCATTTCAGTACCTAAATAATTACCATGGAGAAATAAACCGGTAGATAATTTATCTGAGACTTTACGGGCACCATGCAGGTTCAACTCTGTCCTTCCCATTTCACTGATATAGCCATTCACAAATAGCTTTTCCATTGTTTCCGGCTTCTTCAGCTCTACATTGATCTGCCCCGACATCGACTCATATCCGGTCACTACAGAACCTGCTCCTTTACCAACATCTATTGACTGTATCCAGGTGCCGGGAATAAATCCAAGTCCGTAACGGGAAGTAAGCCCTCTGATATTCGGGATATTTTCCCTGTTGATCTGAACATATAAGCCATCTAATCCAAGCATCTGGATCTGCCTTGCACCTGTTACAGCGTCTGAGTAGGAAACATCCACTGAGGCATTGGTTTCAAAACTTTCGGAAAGATTACAGCAGGCTGCTTTCAGAAGCTCCTTTTCAGTAATAACAGCAGTATGAATAGGCTGCAGTTCATCAATAAAGGTACTGGAGCCTTTTACAATCACCTCCGTCAGTTCACTTGATTTAAGTATGATCTGCAGGTGGTTTTTTCCTGTTACATCAATTGTATCCTGTTTATACCCAACATAGCTCACAACGATCCTATTATCCTCAGCAGACAATTGAAGACTAAAATGACCATTAGCATCTGTTAAAGTACCACGTGAAGTATTTGGTATTAAAATATTTGCCCCAATCAGAGGCTCTTTTTCTTCATTCATCACCCTTCCCATAAGAGTGGTTTGTGCATAAGAAAAAGAAGATGTTATTATTAGTATTGATATTAATATATATTTCATAAGTTCCTAAAGAATTAATTTTTAATCACTTTCCCCGGAAGGGAAAAACATAAAAAAGGAACTTATATCAAATAAGGAAGGTCTGGATAAGGGAAAGTAAATAACGACCGGCCTTCGGAGGAGCACGGTCTTCAGGCGGATAAATTTCTTTTATTTCCCCAACTATAACCTGTTCGAAAGAATAGGATAATACATCAACGGGAGGTATAAAAGTTAAAGTTTTTAAAAACGAGAAGGCATCAAAATCAACTTGCAGGAAAGTTGAATAGAACTCACAGCATTCGGTGGTGACCAGTTTGTTTATATCCTTTGCAGGAACTTCTCCACAGCAATCATCTTTCAGATCAAAACCATATTCTGTCTTCTCATCAGCAAGACATGTATGCATGGAGAATGGTGCCCCAATGCTAGTGGAAAGCACAAATACAGCTAATATGGTAGTAAAGATCTTCTTCACAATGTATTGATACGAGGGAATTTTAAAATGGTTCTATTCCAACAGCAAATTTGTACATATAATTCAGTATAGTCAAGTAAATTTATATCATTGGGAGCCTCATGAACTTTTTTGAGAGAATTCTGTGGGAAATACCAATAAAAAGTCATTGTATTCAAAGCTTTCTGAGCTTAATACCTTCAAAAGCAACAGGTTTGAAAAAAATCTTACTTCTTTTATATCACACCCTGATAAAAGAAGAGGAAGATCTCTCCTATCGTAGAGATACTGAAAAATTAATAGGATTGTGGAAGATCAAGCTTCTTCAATCAAACTTCACCACCAACTTACCAAAGCTCTTGCTGCCCTGGATATCTTTAAAGGCAGATAATATCTTATTAAACGGCCTCACGCTATCAATAACAGGATGGATCTTATGCTTCTCAACAAATTTTATCATATCGAAAAACTCCTTATCACTGCCCATGGTAGTCCCCTGGAGGGTCAGCTGATTCCAGAACATGCGGTATAGGTCAATCTTATTTGGCAGTCCGTTAGTGGCTCCGTAGAAAACAATTTTTCCCCCTGGATTCATGCAGTTGATAAACTTATTGACCTGATCGCCGCCGGCACTGTCAATGACTACATCAAACCCACCACTTTCAGCTTTTGCCGTACGTTCCCAGCTGTCATTTTTATAATCAAATGCTCCTGCAGCACCCATCTTAATGGCTTTTTGACGCTTTTCTTCATCTCCTGAGGTGACATAAACCTTAGCTCCTGCCGCTATAGCAAACTGGAACGCAAATTGTGCAACACCTCCGCCAAAGCCGGATATTAAAACAGATTTTAATTCATTGATCTTTCCATGATAAAAGCAGGCACGGAAAGCGGTTTCCCCGCCTAAAGGAATGGCAGCCGCCTCTTCAATTGATAGAAAAGCAGGTTTTTCGGCAATAAATTCTACCGGTACAGCTATATACTCCACAAAAGTACCATCCTTTGGCATCCCAAGAATCTGGTAATCTGATGACTGGACCTCCTCTTTGTCTCCCCAGTTTCGATGGGGCATTAGAATAACTTCTTTATTTAACCAGCTCTCATCAACCTTCTCACCCCTCTTTTCCACAACACCGGCGCCGTCAGATCCAAGTATAGCACCATATTTTATATTAGGATATTTACCCTCTTTGATCCACTGATCGCGGCGGTTGAGGGCCATGGCTTTAATTTTTACCAGTACCTCTCCCTCTTTAGGTGCAGGCCTCTGCTTTTCTACAATCTTTACAACTCCTGGAGAATCGACAACTACGGCTTTCATATATTTGATATTTATCTTTATTAAATATCCTTCTTTTTTTAATATTTTCTAAAACTGCAAAAAATAAAATTTTGAATACTTCCGGATGGAGTCTTATGATCTGACTTTTTACATTTTAACTTTTCAAAAGCTTCATCAAATCTGGAATTCATCGATCCTTCAGAATATTGCTTTATATTTAATCCACTGCATTTTTCAGGGCCCTGTTCAGAAAAAGTCCCTAAAATAAGGTAACCACCGGATTTAATAGCTTTATTTACGGTTTCAACATATTTTTTAATTTCATCTTCCTTAACAAGAAAATGGAAAGTTGCACGGTCATGCCAAAGATCATATTCTTCTGTTGGTGTAAAATCAACAATGTCAGATGCAATCCACTTAACTTTTGAAGCATTGGAGCCCAGTCGCTTTTTAGCCCGTTCGAGGGCTTCAGCAGAGATATCAAGAACCGTAATATCCTGATAACCAAATTCTATTAAATGGTCAGCAAATAAGCTGTCACCTCCGCCAATATCAATAATTTTTGCTGTTTTTGAAATATTCAGCTCCTGGATATAATTTAAAGATGTAATGGGCGTAGGCTGATACCAACTTACATCATTGAGCTCCTTTGTTCTGTAGATATTTTCCCAATGCTTACTTCTTTCGGTTTCCATAAAGAAAGTCTTTAGTCTCTAAAAAGGTGCATCTTCATCCTCAGGGTTATTAAAACCAAAATTAGATGGTGGCGGAGTTTTATCATCTTTAGAAGGATCATTTAATTTACTTCCCAGCGTAATGAAATTAGAACCCGGTGAGAACCCTCCTCCATTATCAAAACCTCCTCTTTCCTCAAGATCACAGAATTTGGTGTATTTACCGATAAACTTAAGCTGCACATTTTCAAGTGATCCATTCCGGTGTTTTGCAATAATTACCTCACCGGTACCATCTGTCGGCATTCCACTTTCATCTTCAGTAATGCCATAATATTCCGGACGATACAGGAACATTACCATATCGGCATCCTGCTCAATAGATCCCGATTCACGAAGATCGGAAAGCTGAGGCCTCTTATCCCCTCCCCTTGTTTCCACAGCACGACTCAGCTGTGAAAGGGCCAGCACAGGGACCTCCAACTCTTTGGCGATACCCTTTAATGCACGGGAGATTGAAGCAATCTCCTGCTCACGGTTACCGCCGGTAGAATCCCCGGACATCAACTGCAAGTAGTCAATGATAATGAGCTGGATGTCATGCTGTGCCTTTAATCTTCTGCATTTTGCCCTTAGCTCTAAAATACCGAGTGCCGGGGTATCATCAATAAATATAGGCGCTTCCGATAATTTTGTTGTTTTATGTACCAGCTGCTGCCATTCATAATCTTTTAGATCACCGCGTTTCAGCTTTTCACTTTCAAGCTCCGCCTCACCGCTGATCATCCTGTTTACTAGCTGTACGGATGACATCTCCAGGGAGAAAATTGCAACACCTTTATTAAAATCCACTGCTGCATTTCGCATAGCCGAAACCACAAATGCCGTTTTACCCATACCGGGACGTGCAGCAATAATTACAAGATCTGACTTTTGCCATCCGCCTGTTACACGATCGAGGCGAGTAAAACCACTTGGTACCCCGGTAAGTCCATCCTGGTGGTTCTTTCTGTCTTCCAGCTCCTGAATGGCTTTACCCATTAAAGAGCGCATGTTATCATAATTTTTCCGGATATTACTTTCAGAGATCTTAAAAAGCTCTGATTCCGTGTGGTCTAACAGATTAAATACATCGGTGGTATCTTCATATGCCATTGTATGGATTTCTGATGCCACACGTATCAGCTCACGCTTAATGGCCATCTCACTTACTACACGGGCATGATATTCAATATGTGCAGAGGAAGTTACTTTAGAAGTAAGCTCTGCTATATAGTAAGCGCCGCCGACAAATTCAAGTTTTCCATTCTTACGAAGTTGGCTTACCACGGTCCGCATATCCACCGGCTCCGAATTGTTGAAAAGCTGTGTGATCGCCTGATAAACCTCTTTATGGGCTTCAGAATAAAAACTTTCCGGCTTCAGGATATCAATGACTGTAGAAAGTGCATCCTTTTCCAGCATTAAGGCACCGAGAACCGTCTCCTCAAGATCAAGCGCCTGAGGCGGCATTTTACCAAGCCCTTCACTTAATTCTTTTGCTAACCTGTTTGATTTGTGACCGATTCTCAGAGATGCAGACCTTCCTTGTTCCATTAATTACCCTATTAAAAAATATAAACCTTACCTGTATTACAATTCCAAACCTAAGCAAAAAATAGTTACCTTTTGATGTGGAAATCTTAAGAAAAAAAAATAAGATTTTCAAAACATCAATAGCCTTGGAAAACTTTACAATGTCACAGATAATTTAATCATTTTCTATCAAAGAGCTTGAAATTTTGTTGAAAAATTGTAGAGTTATCCACAAAGAAATCCACATATCCACAATTGTAAAAAAAAAGTGGCACGGGAATTTTTACCATAAGACACATTTTTACATTAATTTTGAAAGCTTAAATTAAAACCTTAATGAGCCATATCCCGAAGAAAATACACCTGATTTCAGTAGGTGGCAGTGTCATGCATAATATAGCCATCGCTTTAAAGCAACAAGGACATTATGTTACCGGCAGCGATGATGAAGTATATGAGCCATCCAAAAGCAGACTGGAAAAACATGGTTTATTACCGTCCACGCAGGGTTGGGATGCTAATCGTATTACTCCGGACCTGGACCTTATCATTCTTGGTATGCATGCCAGGGAGGATAATCCTGAGCTTTTAAAAGCAAAAGAGCTGGGGATCCCTATAATGTCTTTCCCTGACTATATTTATCAGCATTCAACAGACAAACAGCGAATTGTGATTGCCGGAAGCCATGGAAAAACAACAATTACGGCAATGATACTTCATGTACTTCATCATTTTAACCGTAAATTCGATTACCTGGTTGGTGCTTCTGTTGCAGGAATTGAAAACTCTGTAAAGCTTACTGATGATGCTCCTGTTATAGTTATTGAAGGAGATGAATATCTTACTTCCCCAATTGATCTGGTGCCTAAGTTCCTCAAATACAATCACCACATCGGCGTGATTTCCGGAATTTCATGGGATCATATGAATGTATTTCCTTCCGAAGAAGATTATGTCCGGCAATTTGATCTTTTTGCAGACTCTACTCCTAAGGGAGGAACGCTTATATATAATGCTGATGATGCTATGGCAGCGGTGGTAGGAAATAAAGAACGTGAGGATGTTGTCGGCATTCCATATAAAACACCAAAATATAAATTAGAAGATGGTGTTCTATATCTCACAGAGTATGATAAAAAAGTGCCTTTAAAAGTCTTCGGTGAGCATAATCTCCAGAATATTGAGGCCGCACGTCAGGTAGTGAAGAAAATTGGCATTACCGATGAGCAGTTTAATGAAGCCATTTCTACATTTACCGGTGCCGGTAAAAGACTTGAAAAAGTGGCTGAAGCTAATGGTTTTGCATTATATTCTGACTATGCACATGCTCCTTCAAAAGTAAAAGCCACGGTAAAAGCAATGAAGCAGCGTTATCCGGACCGGAAATTAGTAGCGTGTTTTGAGCTTCATACATTCAGCAGCCTTAATAAAGAATTTTTGCCTAACTATAAGAATGTAATGAAGCATGCAGATGAGGCGTTGGTGTACTATAATCCTGAAAATTTAGCTAAAAAGCGCCTGGAGTACATTTCTCCTGAAGATGTAGTTAATGAATTTGACAAAAAGGGGCTAATGGTATTTACTGACAAACAAGAGCTGATGGATTATATCTCAGGAAGAGACTGGCAAAATAGTAATCTTTTGTTGATGAGCTCCGGAACTTTTGATAAATTGGATATTAAACAATTAGCAACACAACTGACCACAAGCTAGAATGGCATTTAAACTTAAATTAAAAAACCCGCTTGCATTTTTTGACCTGGAAACAACCGGTACTAATATCGTTGAAGATCGAATTGTGGAGATCTCTGTTATTAAATTAATGCCCTCCGGCGAATCTCAGACTAAAACAACCAGGATAAATCCTACCATTCCCATACCTCTTGAAACAAGCCTGATCCATGGGATATATGATGAAGATATAAAAAATGCCCCTACCTTTAAACAGATAAGTAAAAGCCTTGCAAAATTCCTTGAAGGTGCAGACCTTTCTGGTTTTAACCTGCTGAAATTTGATGTTCCTGTGCTGGTGGAAGAATTTTTACGTGCTGATGTAGAGTTTGATACTGAACAGAGAAAAATTGTTGATGCCCAAAAGATCTTTCATCTAATGGAAAAACGGAATCTTTCCAGTGCCTACCAATTCTATTGCAATAAAATCCTTGAAGGGGCGCATGGTGCTGAGGCTGATACCCTTGCAACTATGGAAGTCCTTCATGCACAGGTGGAGAAATATCTGGGCCAGAAAGTCCTTGATAATTTAGGCAAGGAACTTGGGGTTATAGATAATGATATTTCTATCCTTCATGCCCTCACCTCTTCTAATATGGTGGATCTTGCCGGACGCATGGTATTTAATAATGACGGTGTGGAAGTATTTAATTTTGGAAAACATCGGAATAAGCCTGTAGAGGATGTCCTTCGTACAGAACCCTCCTACTACGACTGGATGATGAATGGAAATTTCCCAATGGACACCAAAAGGAAATTGACTAAAATAAAACTAAGGTCATTTTCAAAAATGAAAGTGCGTTAAGGACTATTTTGGTCTTGGTAAAGAAACATCATCTGTCAGGAATGATCGTGAAACAGTAGTAAGATCAAGATCCGGAGAAATTAGGGGAGCCGGTTTGTAGCCATTGAGCCTTGTCCTGACATTTGCTTTTACTATTACTCTCCTGTATCCTTTTAATTCCCATTCCTTTTTCAGTTGATGGGCAAAGCTTATGATAAGATCTGTTTCACCGGATAATTTTCTATACTGCCTTGGCGTAAGATAATCGTTCCACCTTATCTTCCACGACTTTTTTGTTTCAGGATCTGTTACTTCAAATGAGGCGCTGCTCCCAGTTTTTGTCCTTGTCATAAGGCGCCAGCTAAATCGATGTCCCTTTTCTGTCCAGTTTACATCATTACCATGTATTAAATGTCTAAAGGGTATTATAAGATGAAATGACAGGCATATTAAAAGAACAGTAACCACTACGGTTTTATACCTCAAAAAAACCTCATTAGCCTGTAGAGACAGCTTTCTTATTTTTAGTTTACGCCGTATAAAGGGTGTCGGGAATAGTAACCACGTAAGCAGACAAATAAATATTGAGAGAGTGCCAATAGAAAGTATCACAAAATTTAGTGTATGAAAAGCTGTTTGCCAGAGCTGGCCGAAATAACGTGTACGTTTATTTATCAATAAGAAAATAATAGAAAGATCAAATAGTATACCTCCTATTGAAAATAAATGAGCCACCATTTTAACGCCACCTGGTTCTAACAATCCAAATGGCCATTTATATGTAAAAAAGGTAGCTAAAGGTTGTGCCAGATAGATCCAGTCATAATTTAATTTTGCCAGACCAGAATAGAAATAAATAATCCCGAGCTGTATCTGAAAAATAAGCAACATCCAGTAAGGCGCATGCTTCAATTTATCTCCCGGATTATTTTTCACTCGCAAGGAAACAGCTCTGTCGGCAGGTAGAAAAAGCAGATAAAAAGCCAACAGGAGAAACAGATAAAATTTACTGAGCGTATAGACAATGTCGAGAAGGAAAATATAAGAAAATCCGATCAGAAAGATTATCAATGCGGCACGCATATACTGCCCAACTGTGATAGCTAATGCAGCAACTGCCAGTATTATAAACAATAAATAGATGAAAAAAGGCGGTAATACCGGTAGCCACTCAAAACCATAAAAAGGAAAATGAACCTTTGCATCTATATATGCCTCTTTTGTGTAGCCACTAACCAGCATACTCAAAATATCTATCAGGAACCACAATCCTACGGCAATCCTGATAAAGGCAAGGTACCGTATACTTACGCTATGGAATAGAATATTCAATTTATGGCTTAACTTTGAGGTTTATGCACACGAGAATATTATTTTCTTCATGAAAATACAAGAGAAAACATTACTAAAATCCTATAATACATTTGGTATCGAAGCTACCGCTGATTTTTTCACGAATGTTAAAACTACGGAAGAGTTGCAAAATCTTGTCCGATCCGATTTTTTCCGTCGCGAGAAAATATTGATCCTCGGTGGTGGCAGCAATATTCTTTTTACCGAAAACTTTCCTGGCCTGGTAATAAAAATGGATATAAAGGGTAAGGAGGTTATCAAAGAGGATGAAGACCATGTTTGGCTGAAAGCAGGCGCCGGTGAAAACTGGCACCAGCTTGTGTTATATTGTATAGAAAATAATTTTGGAGGGCTGGAGAATCTTTCCCTGATCCCCGGAACAACAGGCGCTGCACCTATGCAGAATATCGGGGCTTACGGGGTGGAAATAAAAGATTCATTCACCTATCTAGAAGCAGTGAATATACAAAACGGATTTGTAGAAATATTTGATCATAAAGCTTGCCAATTTGGGTACCGTGAAAGTATTTTTAAAAATGTAGCAAAAGGTAAATATATTATCACACAAGTTGTTTTTCGCTTGACGAAAAAAAACCACCAGCTCAATATTGATTATGGTGCCATAAAATCCGTTTTGGAAGATCGAAAAATTAAAGATCCAACCATTAAAGATATCAGTGATGCAGTGATCAGCATCCGGCAGAGCAAACTTCCGGACCCGGAAAAAATTGGCAATGCAGGAAGCTTTTTCAAAAACCCAGTGGTGCATAAGGAAGTTTATGACCAGCTGAATACAGTTTATCCGGATATGCCACACTATCCTGTTGATATTAATGAGGTGAAAATCCCGGCTGCCTGGCTTATTGATCAATGCGGCTGGAAAGGCAAAAGAAGGCATAATATTGGTGTACACGAGCTGCATACGCTTGTACTGGTAAATCTTGGAGGCGGAAAAGGTAAAGATTTGGTTCAGCTTTCAAAAGATATTCAGGAGTCTGTAAGACAGAAATTTGGCATCGAGCTGCAACCGGAGGTTAACTTAGTTTAAAGTTTAAAGTTCAAAGTTCAATGTTTAATGTTTGAAGTTTTCACAGTACTAAAGACTCTGGACTAAGGACTAAGGACTAGTTAATCATATCTTCTCCAGTTATCACAAATTACAGCGGTTGCTATAGCGACATTCAGTGATTCTGCCTGACCAAATTTTGGAATTGTTATTTTTTCTTCCACTAATGCTTCTATTTCGGGGGAAATTCCCCTTGCCTCATTACCCATTATTATATAACCCTGCTCAGGCCATTGATATTGATGAACAGAGGTTCCTTCCATAAAAGTACCAATCAGCCTCTTTGGGTTTTCTTTAAAAAAAGCCGCTAGTTCTTTATAGAAAAGATTTACCCTGAGAAAGGAACCTTTTGTTGCATTAATGACCTTAGGGTTATAAAGATCTGCGGTATCCGGAGAAGCAATGATATTTTTGATCCCGTACCAGTCTGCAAGACGAATTATAGTACCAAGGTTGCCGGGGTCATTAAGCTGGTCCAGGACGATAGCATAATTCACTGAGTGCCATTCAGGTTCTGGGATATCGATGATTTCAGCAACAGCAATAGCGGCATTATTAGTTTTAAATGTCCCTAAAACCTGGAGATCATCTTCATTTGCTTCGTAAATTTCCGTATCTTGAATAGATAAGCGATTATCATTAAGAAATTGTGAGGTGGCTGCAATGAATTTTACTGGATATTTTTCTTTTAAAACTTCCAGTACGTTTTTTGCACCTTCCACCAAAAAAGCCTGGTGTTGCCTACGATATTTTTTTAATTGTAGCGATTTTATGAATTTCGCGGTTGCTTTAGATATCATTTAATTTTTTAAACTATTGTTTTTCAGATACAATTATACAATTCTTATCCTTCTTCTGTTCCTCCTGAGCAGCTGTGTAGGTACGCGATATCTGAAAGAAGATGAAAAATTACTTTATAAGCAACAAATCAAAAGTACAGATAAAGTAAGCGAGAGCGCTCTTGAAGAGCTTTATGTACAAAAGCCTAATCGACAACTCCCTCTGGTACCGTTCTCTCCCTATGTTTGGTTTTACCAGGTTGGAAAAAATAAATTTGATGAAGAAAAATATAGACAACGTATAGCGGACACACGTGAAAAGTTTGATGAAAAAATAGCTAACGCAGAAAAAGAAAAAAGAGCGATTAAACTAGAAGCAAAAAAAAATCGGAAGATTCAAAAAACAGAACGTAAACTTGAAGAAGGAAATGTTTTAATGAACTGGGGTGAGCCATTGGCCCGCTACGACACGTCAGCAACAGAGCAAACAGTAAGGAATATGGAGCTCTACCTGAAATCCAAAGGGTTTTTTCAGGGAGAAGTTAAAACTTCAACAAAAGTCAATGGCGATAAGCTCAAGCTTACTTATCACATACAGGAAGGACCTCCGTACATTATAGATACTGTCTTTTATAAAATCCCTGATCCCACTATTCAAAAACTGATCAAAAATCACGAGGATCAGAGTTTATTAAATTCAGGAGTTAATTACGATCAGGAAATCCTTATAGGTGAAAGAGAGCGACTTACAAATCTTTTAAAGGATAATGGGTATTATGCTTTTAGCAAAAGTTATATTGATTTCGATGTCGATACGGCATATATAGAATCACAGCAGGTTGCAGTTCGTACAACTATTAAAAACCCTTCAGGAAAAGATCAGCATCCAATATACAGGATCAAGCATATCAATTTTATAGCTGATAGTGATACACGAATACCGGACAGCTTACGAAAAGTAGTGGAATATGAAGGTACAGATTTCCGTGCTTTTGATTTTGATTATAGTCCAAAAATCCTGCACCGTAGGATTTTCATCAGGAAAGACAGTCTTTATAATCACTCGGCAACAATAAATACTCAGCGTCAGCTGGCAAACCTCGATAATTTTAAATTTATAAATGTAGCTTATGATACACTTGGGACAAATTTAACTGCTAATATTTTAGTAAGCCCCCTTAGCCGCTTTCAATGGTCCAATGAATTTGGGGTTAATGTAACTCAAGGATATCCCGGCCCTTTTTATAACCTGAGTTTTAAAAAAAGAAATGTTTTTGGTGGATTGGAAAACTTCAATATTAACGCACGGATAGGTATTGAAGGAGTAGCTCAGGCATCAAATGATGATTTATATAAAAGTACTGAGGCAGGAGTTAATGCCTCCTTAATTTTCCCTCAATTTATACTTCCCATTAGTAATGATCTAAAGGAAAAAATGGGTCAGATCAATCCAAGGACAAGATTAAGCGGCGGTTATGCTTATACAAGCCGTCCTGAATATAATCGTAAAAACACCAATTTCTCTGCTATTTATTCGTGGGAAAATGGGCGGAACATACTTTATAGTTTTGCAGCTGCGGATATAAGCTTAATTAATTCATCACTTGATTCTGCTTTTCAGGGAAGACTGGAAACTTTAAGGCGTACCGCCGGAAACAACCTGATCAATTCATTTAACCCTTCATTTGTTTCCAGTATGAACTTTGCTGTGACCATAAACAGCAACAACTATGGTATTGGATTTAGCAACTCTCGCTTTTTTCGATTGTTTTTAGAATCAGGAGGAACATCATTAAATTTTCTTGGTTCAGATTTTTTTGATACTGATGAGGAAAATGGCAGTAGAGGGTTGGAATACTATAAGTTTTTAAAATTCTCAGGAGATTATAGAAAAAGCCACACAGTAAATAAAAAATCTGCAATTGCCTATAGGCTGAATCTTGGTTTTGCTTTACCATACAGCGATAATGAGATCCTGCCATATGAAAAATACTTTTTTGCAGGAGGTAGCAGCGGTATCAGAGCATGGCGCCCCAGAAGGTTAGGTCCCGGTTCATATACCCCTATAGATACTACTGGCAGTTTTCCTGTTGTCAGCTATGACTTTGAACAGCAGGGTGAAATATTATTTGAAGGTAGTGTGGAGTGGCGTCAAAATCTAATTGGGTTTATAGACTATGCGTTATTTGCCGATTTTGGAAATATATGGACCTTTAATAGAGACCCCAGCCGTGAAGGTGCCCAATTTGAATTAGATCGTTTTTATAAAGAAATTGCTGTTGGTTCCGGAATGGGCTTACGATTTGATTTTTCTTTCCTGATCCTCCGTTTGGATGCAGGTGTTAAAATATATGATCCTGCGCGACCGGAGGGGAAAAGATTTATCCTTTCAGATGGTTTTTATGATGCCCCTTTTATAAGATCAAAAGCAGAAACCCTGGTATTTAATATTGGTATAGGATATCCTTTTTAACAGATACAACCTATTAAAACCCATACTCTTCATATTCTTCAGTGAACTCCTCAGGAGAAATAGCAGGGTTTACAACAAGGTCCTTATACTCATATTGCTCATACAATCCCTTGTCATCATAGATCTTCATTAATCGGGGGATCATCATATCCTTATCAATGTATAAGATAATTTTAGGGCTATAATCATTAGGGATCTCTATTACCTGGCCGGCAGTGACATCATAGAAATCATCCACCCCTGCATTATGTTCCACAATCATATGCTCGCTTAACATATTTTCTTCAGCAATAGAAATAATGGTCTCTCCGGGTTTGACTGTGTACTTATTATACTGAAAGTAAGGATTTGACATTTCCACTACCCAGCAAGAGTTACCTCTCCATTCGATCATACCCTTATTTTCAACCATAGAAGAGATTTCATCTCCGTACTTCTCAAAAAGATGTTCTAAAATGGCCATAACAAGATCATAGCCGGAATCACGTATTGTATGATGCTGATCCTTACGCATAATTTTTCCATTAGGATCAAGTTTAAGGTTCATCCATGGAAACCCATTTGGGTTAATAAGTGCATTATTATCCCTTTGTCCTTCAACATACAATACCTCAAGTCCTTCTTCAGGATGCAGTTGCCTGGAATAAACTTTATAGGGATTTCTTGCAAGCTTTACAAAAGATTCCTGCTCTACCATTTCGCCTCTTATCCGCTCCTGCTTATTCATTTTAAAGATCATTGCTTCTATATCTTTTGTTTTTTTAAACATGATCTTGGCCAGGTCCTGTCCGGAGGGTGATTTTGGATCATTAGCTGAAATGAAAACCATCCCAGTCAGAAAGAGAATAATAAAGTAGGATATGTTTCTTTTAGTATGCATAAGTAATTTAACAGAAAATTAAAAATCCTGTTTGCGTAAATTAATCTATAAAAGATAATTAATGAGCAGGATTTAAAGAAATGATTTTTAAATTTTGAGGAGGTTTATAATTATCCAGAGCGTTATCCCTCTATAATGTTAAGCCAACCTAAACTGAACGCTGCTTCTGCAAAAAAATTCCATAAAAGATTATAAATAAAAACAAATCAGGTAGATGTTTTTACTTATTGTAAAGTTTACTTTACTTTTAGGAAATTAAACATTACAAACAATAATGAAAGCAAATTATTTATTTCCACACCGGTTTAAGAAATTTGGTTGGATATTATTTTTAATCGGACTTGCTCTTGGAATAGCTCATATGGGCTTAAATTTTACTCCCGATTTTTTTAATTATGATTTCACAGCTGAATATAGCGATGATAATCTGACGGATGAAATAGCAGCAGCAGGAATTATACTAGGCTTAATGCTTGTTGGGTTCAGTAAAGTTAAAATAGAAGATGAGTTTTCACTGATGTTAAGGCACGATTCACTAATGTGGAGCATATATATTTATTATGCATTATTAATTATTTCTATTGTATTCATCCATGGACTTGGTTTTTTAGACGTAATGGTATATAGTCTCTTTGCACCACTATTAATCTTTGTTATTCGTTTTCACTTTTACCTGTGGCGAAATGAAAAATTATCTTAAAGTAGAACGTGCTAAAAACGATCTAACCCAGGAGGACCTGGCTTTAAGGATTGGGGTTTCACGACAGACAATAAATGCTATTGAAAAAGGAAGATTTGTTCCTTCTACTGTTCTTGCGCTGAAAATAGCACGGGAATTTAATGTTAGTGTCCATGAAGTTTTTGAGCTTGAAAATGAAGATTAAAAAGATTTTTATTGATAAAGAATGGCTGAAAATAAAGAAATTAACCTGATGTTATAAGTATCAGCCTTAAAATCGGTAATTTCGCATTTTATTATATAATATCAATTTTTAAATGAAGCTTTACGAGAAATACCCAATTTTCATTCATAACTCATTAAGCGATCAAAAGGAAAAATTCGAACCCATACATCCTGGACGAGTAGGATTGTATGTCTGCGGGCCTACTGTATACAGCGATGTGCATCTTGGGAATGTCCGTACTTTCCTTCATTTTGATGTTATATACCGATATTTTAAATACCTCGAATATAAAGTTCGATATGTGCGTAATATAACCGATGTTGGCCATCTTGAAAGTGATGCCGATGAAGGTGAAGATAAAATAGCCAAAAAAGCCCGCCTCGAGCAGATAGAGCCAATGGAGGTAGTACAGCAGTACACTAATGGATTTCATGATGTCCTTAATCAATTCAACATACTTCCTGTGAGCATTGAACCAACAGCCACCGGACATATCCTCGAGCAAATTGAAATGGTGCAGGAGCTTATCGATAAAGGTTATGCTTATGAGGTGAATGGCTCGGTATATTTTGATGTGAGCAAATACAATGAAAAGCATAACTACGGGAAATTATCCCGGCGTAATATAGAAGATATGCGCGAGAGTGGCCGTGCCCTTGACAGCCAGGACGAAAAGGAGGATAAGGTGGATTTTGCTGTCTGGAAAAAAGCCTCCCCTTCTCATATTATGAGGTGGAACAGTCCATGGGGAGAAGGATTTCCAGGCTGGCATCTGGAATGTACAGTAATGAGCACAAAGTACCTTGGAGATCAGTTTGATGTTCATGGAGGTGGCCTTGACCTTAAATTCCCCCATCACGAATGTGAGATAGCACAATCTGTCGGCGCCAAAGGCAAAGAGCCGGTAAAATACTGGATGCATACAAATATGCTTACCGTTAATGGGCAGAAAATGTCTAAATCTTTAGGGAATTCTTTTTTACCAAGAGAATTAGTTGCCGGAAGCCATGAGCTGCTTGATAAAGGATACAGTCCAATGGTAGTACGTTTTTTCATGCTCCAGTCGCATTATTCAAGCACACTTGATTTTTCGAATGATGCTTTAAATGCTGCAGAAAGAGGTTATAAGCGCTTGATGGAAGGATATTCAGCCAGTAAACAAATTACTTATGCTGCAGGTAAAATAGAACCCGAAAAAGAAGAAGAAGCAAATAATTGGATCAGCGGCCTGTTTGAAAATATGAGTGATGATTTTAATACTGCAAAAACATTAGCTGTATTATTTGATATCACAAGCTTTATCAATAGCATAAAAGGTAAAACGCTGGCTCCGGGAATAATTAAAGAGGAAACCTTTAACGAATTAATACTCCGTTACCAGGAATTCATTACTGAAGTTTTAGGACTGGAAGAAGAATCAGAGCGACATGACGAATTGCTGGATGAAGTAATTAAAGTGCTGATCAAATTACGTGAAGAGGCAAGGCTTCAAAAAAATTATGCCCTGTCTGACAAGATCAGGGATGATTTAAAAGAAAGAGGTGTTGTCCTTAAAGACAGCAAAGAAGGCACAGATTACAGCCTGGAATAAATGTGGCTACTGAAGAAGATACTAATTTTTCCCATTAAGATCTACCAATGGACATTATCTCCCCTGCTGGGGCAAAACTGCAGGCATATTCCAACCTGTTCACATTATACCGTAAAAGCTATTGAGGTCTGGGGTCCTTTTAAAGGGCTTTGGATGGGCCTTAAGAGGATCTCACGCTGCCATCCCTGGGGCACAAGCGGTTATGACCCGGTGCCAGAGAAAGAATAATCCTCGTTTAAAATGAAGATTATTGAGGTGGGCGATTGTATCGCCCTGAAAAATTAAAGCTTATTGGTTACAACAGCGTTACAAACGCTGGTCTCGCACGCCACTCGTTTATAAGCGAGGTCGAATGTTCAATAAAAAAGCCTGAAAACATTTATTTTTTCAGGCTTTTTATCATTTTTCAATTTCAACTTTAATTACCTCTCTCACTCAGTATCTTATTTACATCTTCCTGAACCTTAGGGCTTTTCTGGTATCCAATTAAAATCGCCTGGTAAGTCTCAGGCTTAATATCTTCATCTTCAATTGCAGAAATAATCTTCTTTTGTTTCTCCTGAGTTTGCTTAATTATCTCCTGGGCAGCATTATTGAAAGAAACCATCTCTTCCTGTGTAGCATCCAGTTCTTTATTCGGATCCTGGTGAGTCTGGACCATTTCATTAAATTCATCAACGGTAAATCCTTCATCTTCAATTGCACTGATCATTTTCTTTTCGCTTTCTTTTTCTATTTCAATGATCTTCTCATTAGCATCTACAAAAGCAGTTAATTCTTTCTCTGAAAAATCTTCTCGCACCTGTTGCTGTTGCTGGGCAAAGGCATTAGAAAAAGACAGTGTGAAAAGAAATATTAGTGCCCAGAGGCTATTTGTTTTATTTATATTTTCCATACGATTAATATTTTGATGTATTTAATTAACCGGAGGAAACAGTCATAGTTATTTATTAATTAATTAAAGTTATGGACAAAGCAGGTTTAACAGCAGTATAAAAAAGCAAAAAGAAGTTTATTAATTGAGGTACGGTTAACTAATTTTTAAGATCCTCCTGTTTTTAAAGAGAATCCCAAAGAGGATTATATAAAGATTAAAGAAGTTTGATCACGTTATAATTGCTAATTCGCCCGTCACTCGTTACCACCGAGGATGATAGGCGAGTAGAAATTTACCGTCAAAGCGGGAAGAAACAAATTAGGCGCAAATTTGATTTTAAATTTCACTTCTTGATGTTCTATAGAAGATGAAGATCAGAACTGTACCTGTAAAAACTTCGATATTGAAAATTATAATTGGCCTTCAGCTTATTATAAGCCGAAGGCGTTAATTATAATCTTATTACTCCTCTCCCTTCCCATTTTTCAAAAAATATTGAACGCCTATTGAAAAGGTGTTAAAATTAAGATTTAAGCCATACCTGGAAGTTGAATCTTTCAATTCTTCAGCCGTACCATCTTCTATTCTTGTGTTTTTTTGAAATGAGTAATAAATCCCACCCAAACCACTTCTTAAAGCCCATCGGTTGGAAATGAAATAGCTGAGACCCGGTGAAATATTTATGCTATAATAAAAATCCGATGTTTCATAATCATCCCACTCAAGATAATCATAATTAGATTTTCCAAACCCAATCCTACTTTGTAAAGAAGCTGTTAAAAACAACTTATCTTTTATTTCAATAAATTTTGTTAAAAATGGGCTAATAAAGAAGCTGTTGGAAACGCTTTCATAAGATGTGTTCCAGGGAAATGTACCTGTATGCACTTGAGTATAATCATATTTATCATGTCTGTAAGAAATGCCTATACCAAGCATTAAATTATCTTTTATAGAGTAACCAAAAAATGGATGCAGTGCAAATAAGCTGCTTTCGCTTTCAGAATTTACATTCGGATTTATACTTTCGCTGTTGGAACCACTTAAATGAAAACTTCCCCCCACGAACATCGCCCCTTGCTGGAGTTGGGCATGAATTTGAAGGCTAAAGGTGAGCGCCAGGACAAGAATTAAATACTTTTTCATAAGGTTGACATTTAGTTTAAAATTGAATTAAGGTAATTGAAGATGCTAAAATTAAATTTTTTATACAAAAGATCACATTAGTAATTTCCTCAATACCTGTCCTATTAATTGATATTATTCATAATCAGAAGGAACATCTGTCATATTAAATACTGCTTTAAGAGCTCAAATTAGCATCAGTATAACTCAATGATAAGGCTATGAAGACCCTCATAATTCTGCTTCTTGTATTCCATGGCATCATTCATTTTTTTGGTTTTTTACAGGCGTATAAGATCCATGGTTTTAATAAAATAACCGCACCAATATCAAAAACGGCGGGGATTTTATGGCTTACTGCCCAATTAATGTTTCTGGCTACGGCAACAATTTTGTTACTGGATTTCAGCTGGTGGTGGCTGCCCGGTATTATCGCAGTTATTTTTTCGCAAATTCTATTGATCAAATGGTGGAAAGATGCCCGTTATGGTACGATAGCAAATTTACTTATCGTTACTGCTGTGCTGATTAGTTTTTTTACATGGAGGTTTGAAAGGCAGTATTTAAATGATGTCACTGAAGGGATAAAGCGATCTTTTACTCTTAAAGAGGACCTGCTAACTGAAAATGACCTTAACCATCTGCCGGAACCTTTACAAAAATACTTAATTTATGCAGGCGCTCTAAATAAACCTAAAGTGCATTCTTTCAGGGTGGTTTTTAATGGAGAGATGAGAAGTAAAGAAAATGACTGGTTTTCATTCACTTCTGAGCAATATAACTTCCTTGATGAAAAAGATCGTCTGTTTTTTATGAAAGCTAAAGTGAAAAATATTCCGGCACATGGATATCATGCTTATAAAGATGGTGATGCCAGCATGAAGATCAAATTACTGTCCATTTTCCCAGTTATAAATATCAATAGCCAGGAATTGCTCGAGGCTGAAACAGTTACCTTATTTAATGATATGTGCCTTTTAGCTCCATCCACCCTAATTGATAAGAGCATCCGATGGGAAGAAATTGACCCTTATACAGTTAAAGGCATTTTCACCCATAATGGAATAACAGTATCTGCCATTTTGTTATTTAACAGCGAAGGAAGATTATTAAATTTTATCTCTGACGACAGATATGACATTTCAGGATCTAGAGCTGAGAAAATCAGGTTTTCCACTCCTGTCAAAGATTATAACCATTTCAATGGCTATTACCTCTGTACATATGGCGAGGCGATCTGGCATTATCCGGAAGGTGAGTTTGTTTACGGAAAATTTAACGTAAGAGATATTAGCTATAATGTAAAGTAAGAATGAATGAATTCATGATAAATTAGATTATTTATGTAGTATAACTTTTTCACTTATAGCCTCAAATTGTACCTGGTCTTCTAATATATAGATCAGCTTAAATTGATATTCTCCCGTAGCTTTTGCTGATTCCTCTTTAAGTTTAACTTCAAAATAATCTAAACTTATTCCCTCTTTATTATCAGAAATATATTTTGATAATGGCTGAGGGTCTACTGTCGAAAAATAATATGTATTATTTACTAAAATAATATCATTTATTGTGTCATTAGCCAAATAGCTTTCATTGTAATCTCGTAAGGTTACTACATATAATGTATCAATACCAGTTTTGGATCCTCCCTCACCCGGTCCAATACAACTTTCCGCATAAAGATTTGCCCCTGCTGAATTTTTTATATAGGCATGATAATCGACCTCGAATGCAGCACGTAAGTAGTATTGATCCCAAAAAACAGATTCATTTTCAGTAACAGAAGCCCATGGTTCAGAGTCATTACCAGTATATTGGGTATGGTATGTAACTATATCAATTATCTTAAAATAAGGTGTTGTAGTATTATCACAATGATTTATACATGATATTATTGGCAATATGAAAATTACCAGAATGGTAATTAGGACAACCTTTAGGCTCATGATTTTTGCAGTTAAAATTGCAATTCTTTTGTAATTAAAAGTACTACATTTTAAACAATTCTTTAATTAAAGCCTATTAAAAATGATTGTATGATCCTGATAGAATCAGTACCTTTGCAGGATTAACTATTTCGCCTATGCTTAAAATTGATATGCACACGCACATCATTCCGGAGAGAATGCCAAACTGGACGGAAAAATTTGGTTATGGCGATTTTATTTACCTCCAGCATCACCGCCAAGGTTTTGCTAAAATGATGAAAGGAAATCAGTTTTTCCGTGAGATCAAGGAAAACTGCTGGGATCCTGAGGTGCGTATTGAAGATTATGCCCGCTTCAACACACAGGTGCAGGTTATTTGCACAATACCCGTAATGTTCTCTTATTGGGCTCGCCCGGAGGACACGCTGGAACTTGCTCGATTCCTCAATGATGATATAGCAGAAACTGTAGCTAAATATCCAAAAAATTATATAGGACTTGGCACCCTTCCCATGCAGGATACAGAGTATGCTGTTAAAGAGCTCGAAAGATGCAAAAATGAACTTGGATTAAAAGGTATACAGATAGGCTCTAACGTAAATAATATAAATCTCAACGAAGGAAGGTTCTTCCCTATTTTTAAAGCCTGCCAGGAGCTTGATATGGCAGTTATGGTTCACCCATGGGAAATGATGGGCATGAAGCACATGTCACGTTACTGGCTACCCTGGCTTGTTGGAATGCCCGCAGAAACGTCACGGGCTATATGTTCCATGATCTTTGGCGGAGTCTTCGAGCGGCTGCCAGACCTTCGTGTAAATTTTGTGCATGCCGGAGGTTCATTTTTACCCACTATTGGTCGCGTGGAGCATGGTTTTAACTGCCGTCCGGATCTTGTGGCCATTGATAATAACGAAAATCCAAGGAATTATCTGGGCAAATTTTGGGTTGATTGTATTACGCACGATCCAAGGATGTTAGAGTATGTGCTGGAGGTTCAGGGTTCCAAAAGAGTAACTTTAGGCTCTGATTATCCTTTTCCCCTCGGAGATCTTGAGATCGGTGCATTTATAGAAAAGATGAACCTTGACGATGCAGTTGTGGAAGATATTTTTTGTAATTCTACATTAGAATGGCTTAATATTTCAAAAGAGCAGTTTTTAGATTGAAAAAGATCATAATAATATTTTTAATGGCGTGGTCACCTGTGGTTTTAGCTCAGGAGAATGACCTTTTGCGTGATATTGAGATGTCTAAAAAGGCAGAATGGGACCGATATCTGGAGTCAGTTTTCCGTGAAACCCGTCAAGGGAATTATGAAGCAGCAGATATTAAATACCGCGAAATATTTGCCAATATCTCCAAAGTATCGTCTGACCTTTGTTTTTATTTTGGTAAAAACTCTTATTTCATTGATAAATACTATCAAAGTATTGACTGGCTTAATAAATATATTGAGCTTAAAGGAACGGGAGGAAAATATTTTAATGAAGCCAAACAATTGATAGAGCTAAATAAAACTGCCTTAAAAGCTCAAAAAACTCAGGATGCAGTCGCAGCTAAGGAGATCCTATCTCAGGATTATACCATTGACTGTGGTCCCTCCGGAAAAATAAAGTGCCCGGTATGTGAAGGAGAAACGGTGATAATTAAAAAGTCCTTTTTCGGTGATCAATATACTACCTGCAACTTCTGCAATAAAAACGGCGTACTGACCTGTGATGAATACAACAAACTTCTTCGCGGAGAATTAAAAAATAATCAATAGATCATTAATCTACCAAACCAAAAACTACAAACTTTAAACTTTAAACTCTAAACTTTAAACTACCTGTATAGCATGCAACTATATAACAGAGTAAACGGAAAAGAGCTTAGAAAAAAGCTCGAGCAAGATACGGAACCCAGAGTTACCCTATCTTTTTATAAGTATTATAATATAGCTGATCCCAAATCCTACCGCGATCAGCTTTTTATCGATTTCAACAAGCTCGGAGTGTTGGGACGCATTTACCTTGCCCATGAAGGTATTAATGCCCAGATCAGTGTACCTGAGAGAACGTGGGAAGATTTACAGGCCTTCATTCAACAGGATAATGACCTCAGTGGCGTACGTTTGAATATAGCTATTGATGATAACGGAAAAAGCTTTTTTAAGCTTAAGATCCTTATACGCAATAAAATTGTGGCAGATGGTTTAAACGATAAAACCTTCGATGTTACTAACAGGGGTATTCATTTATCTGCTGAAGACTTTAACAGGATAGCCGAGGACCCCAATACCATTGTTATTGACATGCGCAACCACTATGAGAGTGAGGTGGGCCATTTCCAGAATGCGGTTTTACCCGATGTGGATACTTTTCGTGAAGCACTTCCTGTTGTAGAAGATATGCTTTCTGATAAAAAAGATAGAAATATCGTCATGTACTGCACCGGAGGCATACGATGCGAGAAAGCCAGCGCTTATTATAAACACAAAGGATTTAAAAACGTATATCAGCTGGAAGGCGGTATAATCGAATACGCGAGACAGGTAAAAAGCAAAGGTCTTGAAAATAAATTTATAGGTAAAAATTTTGTCTTTGATGAGCGTTTAGGAGAGCGTATCAGCCAGGAGATTATCAGTAAGTGCCATCAGTGTGGAGAGGCATGTGATGATCATACCAATTGTAAAAATGATGGCTGTCACCTGCTATTCATCCAGTGTGCAAAGTGTGCTGAAGAATTTAACGGCTGCTGTTCTGCTGAATGTAAAGAAATTGTGGCCCTGCCTGATGAAGAACAGAAAAATATTAGAAAAGGGATAAATAAAGGCCGCCAGGTTTATAAAAAAGGCAGGAGCGAAAAGTTACTTTTTAAGAAATAAGCATATATATAATGTCAAAACTGGTAATCGGTGTTATTAATGTTTCTGACAGGGCAAGCAGAGGTGAATATGAAGATATTCCGGGCAAAGAGGTTGTGAAGCTGTTGAAGGAAATAATTCTCTCTGATTTTGATGTGGAGTACGCGGTAGTTCCTGACGAACAGGATCAGCTTGAATCTACTTTGCTCAAAATGAGTGACAATAACTTTTGCGGATTAATTGTTACTACAGGAGGAACAGGTCCATCGAAAAGGGATGTAACACCGGAGGCCACAGAGGCAGTGTGTGAAAAGGTCTTACCGGGATTTGGTGAATTAATGAGGAAAATAAGCCTCAATTATGTACCAACAGCTATTTTATCCAGACAAATGGCAGGGATACGTAAGAATACGCTTATAATTAATTTACCCGGTAAACCACAGGCAATCAGGCAATGTATGGAGGCAATAATACCTGCAATACCCGATTGTTTGGATCTTTTAGAGCATTCGGATATCAAATGGAACGAAGATTGCTTAAAAACATATAGGCCACATATGAGTTAATTTACAGGCTATGGCTAAAATAAAATACTATTACGACACTGAAACCTGCAAATATGAGCGGGTAAAGGTAAAATCGCAGGATGTTATCCTCAACTTTCTGGGATTATCCTCTGTCGTACTATTACTCGCAGTAGGGCTGGTTATCTTATATGATGTGTATTTTGAGTCGCCTAAAGAGGTAATGCTTAAAAATGAAGTTGCAGAACTTGAGTATTATTATGAAGATCTTCAGAATGAAGTAGACCGGCTGAATACCATGCTTGGCGCACTGGAAGAAAGAGATGATGATGTTTATCGAATTGTATTAGGAGCTGAGCCAATTGATCAGTCAATCAGAAATGCAGGTATTGGCGGTGCAGATCGTTATTCTGACATAAAGGAAAAGAAATTTACAAATAAAGAACTGGTAGTAGCGCTTAAAGAAAAGCTGGATAAGCTTAAGCGTAAAATGTATATTCAATCAAAATCTTACGATGAGCTTCTGAAAGTAGCCACACGCAAGGAAGAGATGTTTGCCTCTATACCAGCTATCCAGCCAATCTCCAACCAGGAGCTAATCCGTCTTGCTTCAGGTTATGGATGGCGTACTCATCCTATTTATAAGGTTAAAAAAATGCATAGCGGAATTGATTTTTCCGCCCCTATAGGTACTCCTGTTTATGCCACTGCTGATGGTGTTATTTCCTACGTTAAAGTACGTTTCAGCGGCTATGGCAAATTTGTTGAAGTTGATCATGGTTTTGGATACCGTACACGGTATGCCCACTTGCATGATTTTAATGTAAAGCCGGGTCAAAAAGTTAAGAGAGGTGAGCTAATTGCATATGTTGGGAATACAGGGTTATCTACCGCTCCTCACCTGCATTATGAAGTTTTGAAAAATGGTAAGAGAATTAATCCTATCCACTATTTCTTTAATGATCTTGATGCTGAAGAGTACGAAAAGATCGTGGAACTTGCTTCAATAGAAAATCAGTCCCTTGGAATGTAATTTCTTCTAACAAAGCTTATTAGGTGTTGTTAAAGAGAAAAAGCAAACCTTTATGAAGCTATTATTTTCAAATTTTTTTTTAATAATCTTGCTATTGCTTACTTCCTGTGAGCAATCATCAGAAAAATATTCCGATGAGGAACTTGAAACGCTAGAAGAGGCACAAAAAATTCATAATGAGGCAATGGCTATCTTTTCCCAGACCAGGCCTCTGCTGGCTGAATTAAATGAAGTAAGGACGGAATTAATAACAAGAACCGGACTGCCGAAAAATGATACCACCCAGACAAATGATACCATTGAAGCAGAAGATAAAGAACAAGAAAAAACTGAGTTATCTGAGGCTGAAGATGGAAGAGATACACCTAATATACCTTCTCCTGAAAAAGCTTTAGAGCAGCTTAATCAGGCGCAGGTGCAGTTCATGAATTGGATGCGTAATATTTATCAGGTGCCACACTATCCGCCAATTTATGGGGGTGAGAAGGCTCCAGAAGATCCTGCCATAGGTGCTGATTTTGATTCAAATATGCTATTAACCGATATGGAATTTAAACAATATCCTGAAGATACTTCACCTGAAGAAATTCTGGAATCGCAAAAGAAAATGAAGCAGGATATCCTTGAAGCCCAGGAGCAGATAAAAAAAGCTGTTGAAGGTGCCCGAATGGCATACATCTATGGTGAAGAAGAAAATACAGGAGCTGAAACTGAAGAAGGAGCAGGGAATAAAACTGAAGAAGGAGCAGATGCAGAAAATGCAGATAACAATAGTAATTAAAAATTAAATAAGTAAATTTATTTGAAAATCTATTGTCAAATATTTCATCTTGTTTTACCTTTACACCGAATATTAAAACAATGCAATCAGCTACAGCACATAACCGTCATCATCACCATCATTGGATACCCAATAGGATGCATGGCAAGATATGTGTTGTTTAATCTATATTAAACACATTTTAATTAAAGGCTTGTCGTGTGGCAAGCCTTTTTTTATTTAAAAAATTTAAAATGACAGAAAATTTAAAAATCGCCATACAAAAATCCGGGAGATTACAGGAAGGAAGCCTGAATCTGTTAAAAGAATGCGGTTTTCGCATGAGCAACGGGTCAGGTAAGTTAAGGACCCTCATTTCCAATTTCCCTGCTGAAGTATTATTCCTTAGGGACGATGATATACCTCAGTATGTAGAAGATGGTGTGGCAGATATTGGTATTGTAGGTGAAAATGTAGTTGAAGAAAAAAATAAGGATGTAAAAATTATCGAACACCTCAATTTTTCCAGATGCCGCCTTTCACTTGCTGTTCCCCGAGAAGTTGATTACCCCGGAGTAGAATTCTTCAACAACAAAAAAATCGCCACCTCCTACCCTGTTATTCTACAAAATTTCCTGTCAAAGAAAAATATTAATGCAGAGATCCATGAGATCAGCGGATCTGTAGAAGTAGCTCCGGGTATAGGGCTTGGAGATGGCATCTGTGATATTGTAAGTACCGGAAGTACCCTTTTGAGCAACGGCCTTAAAGAAGTTGAAGTAGTAATGAGATCTGAAGCTGTTCTTATTGCCGGAGAATTAAGCCAGAAAAAGGAAAAGCTTATGAATGAGCTTAATTTTCGGATCAAATCAGTAAATACCGGTAAAAAATACAAATACCTTTTATTGAATGCCCCTAATGATGCTATTGAAAAAATTAGTGCAGTGATCCCCGGAATGAAAAGCCCGACCATCACTCCTCTCGGCCAGGGTGGCTGGTCATCGCTTCACTCTGTTGTTGAGGAAGATGTTTTCTGGGAAAAGATCGACCAGCTTAAATCACTGGGGGCACAAGGCATCTTAGTAATTCCAATTGAAAAAATGATTGTATAAAATGATAAAGATCATAGATTCTCCCGATAAATCCATGTGGCCTAAACTTTCGGCACGACCAGTAGCTGATCCGGGCTATATGACCAATAGCGTTCGGAACATCCTCAATAGAGTAAAAACTGGTGGAGATACAGCAGTTTTAGGCTTTACAGAACAATTTGATAAAGTAAAGATAGACCAGCTGAAAGTTTCCGAAGAGGAGATCTCTAATGCTGATAGTCAGGTTCCTGAAGCATTAAAAAAAGCTATTGATCAGGCTTATAGCAACATTCGAAAATTTCACGAGGCGCAACAACCGGAAAATGTTACGGTGGAAACAATGCCGGGAATTACCTGTAAATTAAAATACAGCGCACTTACCAGTGTTGGCCTTTATATACCCGGAGGAACAGCTCCACTTTTTAGCACGGTTTTAATGCTGGGAGTACCTGCAGTAATTGCCGGTTGTAAAAGCATCTATCTATGCAGCCCTCCCAATAAAGACGGCGAGATTCATCCTGCCATTCTATACGCAGCAAGTAAATGCGGGATCAATACTATTTTTAAAGCCGGAGGAGCTCAGGCAATAGCTGCTATGGCTTATGGCACAGAAAATATCCCAAAGGCTGATAAAATATTTGGTCCCGGAAATCAATTTGTTACACTCGCAAAACAACTTATAAATATGGAAGGTGTAGCTATTGATATGCCTGCTGGTCCTTCTGAAGTAGCCATTTATGCCGATGAGACAGCCGTTCCCGCCTTTCTTTCAGCTGACCTTTTAAGTCAGGCGGAGCATGGTGCAGATAGCCAGGTGTTACTGATTTCGACCGACAAAGAAATAATTAAAAAAACACAAAAAGAGCTGGAGAAGCAGATAAAGCAGTTACCCCGAAAAGAGGTTGCCCTGCAGGCTTTAAATAACAGCAAAGCAATTTATTTTAAAGATGTAGAAACGGCTTTTGAATTTATTAATGAATATGCCCCTGAGCATTTTATAATCGCATCTGAACGTGCCGGCAAATTTGAAGATAAGGTCATCAATGCCGGATCCGTATTTTTGGGTAATTATACTCCGGAATCCGCAGGTGATTATGCTTCAGGAACAAATCATACTTTGCCTACTAATGGCGCTGCACGGGCATATAGCGGCATCTCGTTGTTAAGTTTTATGAAAACCATCACTTTTCAGGAGCTTAATCATGAAGGGGTAAAGAACCTTGCTGAAGTAGTAGAAACAATGGCAGAACACGAACAGCTTGAAGCACATAGATTAGCAATGGCATTACGTAGAGAAAACTTAAAATGAAAAAGGACATTAAAAACCTTGTCAGAAAGAATATCATAGGTTTGGAACCTTATGAGGCTGCCCGACACCTGATGAGTGGACCTGCTACTTTTCTTGATGCCAATGAAAATCCGTACGACTCGGATTATAACCGTTACCCTGACCCATGGCAAAGACAGCTGAAGGAAAAGATTTCGGAAATAAAAAATGTACCGGCTAAACAGATCTTCATCGGAAATGGTAGTGATGAAGCCATTGACCTGCTCATGCGTATTTTCTGTAATCCAGGTAAGGATAACATTATAATCACCCCTCCTACATATGGAATGTACCAGGTTTCTGCAGCAGTAAATGATGTTGAGTTGTTAAAAGCACCTTTAAAAGATGATTTTTCACTGGATATTAAAACAGTACTAAATAAAGTAAACTCACAAACGAAGCTGATCTTTTTATGTTCCCCAAATAATCCTACAGGTAATGTTTTAAATTATGATGCTATTGAAGAGATACTTAATGCTTTCGAAGGCATTGTAATCATTGATGAAGCATATATTGATTTTGCCTCTGCTCCTTCGTGGCTGGAAAGGCTTAATGAATTTAAAAATCTGGTTGTTCTTCAAACATTAAGTAAAGCCTATGGAATGGCCGGTTTACGTGTAGGTTTGGCCTTTGGCAGCGAAGAAATTCTGAATCTGCTAAATAAGGTTAAACCACCTTATAACATCAGTATTCTTAATCAGAAAGCTGCATTACAAGCACTGGCTAATGAGCAACAAGTAAAAAATCAGCTGGAAGAGATCATTGATGAGCGTGAAAGATTAAATGACGTTTTTGAAATATTTTCTTTCGCAGAAAAAATATATCCTTCTGATGCTAATTTCATTCTGATAGCGGTAACAGATCCAAACGGTTTGTTCAGTTTTTTAAAAGATGAAGGAGTTATTGTGAGGAACAGAAGTAATGTAATTAAATGTGAGGGATGCCTGCGGGTTACGGTTGGCACACCTGAAGAAAATGATATGTTGATTAACAAATTAAAGCAATATGAAGAAACATTTGTTCATTGATCGGGATGGTACCCTTATAGATGAACCTAAAGATACTTTCCAGATCGATAGTTTGGAAAAGCTGGAGTTCATTCCCTATGTATTTAAAGGCCTCTCCTCTATTGTTGACAATGCTGATTACGCACTTGTCATGATCACCAATCAGGACGGGCTTGGGACAGATTCATTTCCTGAAGAAGATTTCTGGCCTGCACATAACAAGATGTTGAAAACATTTAAAAATGAGGGGATCACATTTGATGATATCCTTATCGACCGGAGCTTTGAACATGAAAACCTTCCTACACGGAAACCCGGTATAGGATTGGTTAAGCCTTATATGAGTGGAGATTTTGACCTTAAGAATTCCTATGTGATCGGAGATCGGCTATCTGATATCCAGCTTGCAAAAAATATGGGCTGTAAAGGTATCCTTTTCAATAATTCTGTCAGTGTCGCTGACGACCTAAAGGAAATAATAGCCCTGCAAACGGAATCCTGGCTGGAGATTGCAGCTTTTTTGACAGGAGCTAAAAGAATAGCTACGGTAAGGAGAAAAACAAAGGAAACGGATATCGCCATTGAGCTAAATCTAGATGGTACGGGAAAACCAAATATTGATACCGGCCTGAGGTTTTTTGATCATATGCTGGAACAGCTTTCCTATCACGGAAATGTCGATCTGAATATAAAAGTAAAGGGCGATCTTGATATTGATGAGCATCATACTATAGAAGATACGGCAATTGCTCTCGGACAGGCATTTAATGAAGCCATTGGTGATAAAAGAGGGATCGAACGTTATGGTTACACAATTCCTATGGATGATGCCTTAGCACAGGTTGCTATTGATTTCAGCGGAAGAAGATGGTTGGTATGGGAAGCGGAATTTAATCGAGAGCATGTGGGTGATATGCCTACCGAGATGTTCTACCACTTCTTTAAATCATTCTCTGATGAAGCACGTTGCAATCTTCATATAAGTGTAAAGGGCGATAACGAGCACCACAAAATCGAGGCAATCTTTAAGGGACTGGCAAGGGCAATAAAGATGGCAGTAAAAAGAGATCCCAACAATAAGAAATTACCTTCGACGAAAGGAATATTATGAAAGTTGTTATTATAGATTATCAGGCAGGCAACACACAATCAGTAGCCTTTGCACTGGAACGGCTGGGTATCACACCTACCCTTTCGGGAAATGCTGATGAAATTACTGCAGCTGATAAAGTGATCTTTCCCGGTGTTGGTGAAGCATCTTCTACCATGAAATATCTCCGTAAAAAGAAACTAGATCAGCTAATAACAGGACTTAAACAACCAGTATTAGGCGTATGCCTTGGGATGCAGCTGATGTGTCGCTATAGTGAAGAAGGTGATGCCGAAGGATTAAATATATTTCCACTTGATGTAAAACATTTCACAGGAAATATAAAAGTACCCCATATGGGATGGAACAGTCTTGACAAGACTTCACAATGGCTGAAAAACATTGAACAGGGAAGCTATTGTTACTTTGTGCATAGTTATTTTGTTCCTGTGTCGGAATATACGGCTGCTGTAACTAATTATAGTGGCGAGTTTTCAGCAGCATTACAAAAAGATAATTTTTATGCTGTGCAATTTCATCCTGAGAAATCTTCCGACACAGGAAGTAAAATACTTAAAACCTTTTTAGAATTATGAGAGTAATCCCCGCAATAGATCTTTTAGATGGAAAATGTGTTCGTCTTTTTAAAGGCGATTATAATCAGGTAGAGATATTTAATGACCAACCTGTAGAGTTAGCAAAAGAGATGGAGCAAGCTGGTCTGGAGTACCTTCATCTGGTGGATCTTGATGGGGCCCGCAGCTCTGGCACAAACCAGCATATTTTAACAGAAATAGCTAACAACACATCACTTCAAATTGACTTTGGCGGTGGGCTGCGCACGTATGAAGATGTAAAAACAGCTCTTGAAAATGGTGCAAGCCAGGTAAACATTGGCAGTATGGCCATTAAGGAGAAGACTACATTCATCAAATGTCTTCAGGATTTTGGCGACAAAATCATATGGAATGCAGATCTGAAAGACGGCAATCTGGCTATCCACGGATGGCAGGAAACTGTTGATATAGAATTTAATGCTTTGCTCCTTGAATTTATAGCAGAGGGCTTGAAATGGGTATTATCTACAGATGTATCAAAAGACGGCACGCTTGAAGGACCTAATACGCCATTTTATAAAAAAATGATCCTCTCCTATCCTGAGGTTAACTGGGTAGCGAGTGGGGGTGTCAGCACGAAGGAAGATCTTGTAATGCTTAAAAGATCCGGACTTGCCGGTGCCGTTGTAGGAAAAGCATTTTATAAAGGTACAATTACATATGAAGACCTATTAAGTATAGAATAATATGCTGACAAAGAGAATAATCCCATGCCTGGATGTAAAAGATGGCCGTACAGTTAAAGGTATAAAGTTTTTAGAGCTAAAAGATGCTGGAGATCCGGTAGCTTTATCTACAATCTATTCAGAACAGGGTGCTGATGAGTTAGTGCTTTTGGATATTAGCGCCACAATTGAAGGCCGTAAAACTTTTGTGGAAACTGTACGGGCTGTGGCTCAAAATATAAGTATCCCATTTACAGTTGGCGGAGGTGTAGGAAGCGTAGAGGATGTCTATCCCCTTCTTCGAAATGGCGCAGATAAGGTTTCCGTAAACTCAGCAGCTGTCAGAAGGCCTGAATTGATCAATGAGCTGGTAAAGGCGTATGGCACACAATGTATTACCACTGCCATAGATGCGAAATTTATTAATGGCGAATGGATTGTATTCACACATGGCGGAAAAACCCCTACTGAAAAAAAACTTTTTGACTGGGCCCGGGAGGCTGAGGATCGCGGCACCGGAGAGATCCTGTTTACCAGCATGGACCATGATGGGACAAAAAACGGATTTGCCTGTGAGGCATTGGATACTATCACTTCTCAAATAAACATACCAGTTATTGCAAGTGGCGGTGCCGGTAAAAAAGAACATTTTTCAGAAGTTTTTAAAAAATCAAATGCCGATGCTGCCCTTGCGGCAAGTGTATTTCATTTTGGAGAAATTGCTTTACCAGAGTTAAAAAAATATTTGGAATCAGAAAATATATTAATCAGATTATAATGGATCTTTCTCCCGATTTTAATAAAAACGAACTTATCCCCGCGGTAATACAGGATTATTTTTCACTGGAAGTCCTAATGCTGGGTTATATGAATAAAGAGGCCTGGGAAAAAACATTGGCCACGAAAAAAGTTACCTTCTTCAGCAGAAAGAGACAAGAGCTATGGACTAAAGGTGAAACATCCGGCAATTTTCTGAATGTTAAATCAACAGAAATTGATTGTGATGCAGATACTATTTTAATAAAAGCAGTGCCTGAGGGCCCTGTATGCCATACTGGAACAGCTACCTGTTTTAAAGATGAAAATAAATCAAGCAACCTTGGCTTTCTGGAGGATACAATAAAAACACGCAAAACAGCACCTGAGGATAGCAAAAGCTATACAAAGGATCTTTTTTCAAAGGGCCCTAAAAAAATTGCTCAAAAGGTAGGTGAAGAGGCAGTCGAACTTGCACTTGAAGCCATGGATAATAATGATGAAGATTTTTTAAATGAAGCAGCTGATTTAATGTATCACTATCTGGTGCTCCTTCAGTCAAAAGGATTTAGTCTGGATGATGTAGTTCAAATCCTTAGGGAAAGGCATAAAAAATAATTTTATTTAATTTTGTCTTTAATCACATAATCCTATTATTTGGTAAGGATTTTGCATTAAGCAGATCTGTCCTATAATTAAATCTAAGCCTTATTATTAATATGACTAAATACTATTTTTTACTTGCGTTGCTTTTTATCACTTATACCGGTTTTAGCCAGCAAATAAATGAAGAAAAATTATTGATGCATTTAAAGGCCATGTCTGCAGATTCTATGGAAGGGCGCGGATACGGAACAGCCGGAGGTGAAAAAGCCATTCGGTATATTGAAGAGAACTTTAAAGTTCTTGATATTCAACCTGCTTTTCCTGATGGTTTCACCCAAGAGTTCACAAGTACCCGAAATGAGAAAATGCAATCGGGCAAAAATGTTGTTGGTATCATCCCCGGCTTTAGTGATAAAATAATAGTAATAACTGCTCATTTTGATCACCTAGGAATAAAAGATGGTCAAATTTACAATGGGGCCGATGATAATGCTTCCGGAACCGCTGCTTTATTCAGTATTGCAAAATATTTCTTAGCTCATAAACCTGACCATACATTAGTCATTGCAGCAGTAGATGCCGAAGAAGTAGGCTCTATTGGTGCACAATATCTCCTGGAAAATTTTCCGCTGGATTCGTCCAAAATAGCTTTAAATGTAAATCTGGATATGATAGCCCATAATGATAAGAATGAGCTGTATGCATGTGGTACCTATCATTATCCGCAGCTTAAAGCCCCTCTACAAAAAGTAAAGGGAGCTATAGACCTAAAATTCGGTCATGATACACCAAGTGATATCAAGGGTAACAACTGGACATATTCGTCAGACCATCGGGTGTTTCATAGAAAAGGCATTCCGTTTATATATTTTGGTGTAGAGGATCACAAAGATTATCATAAACCAACCGATACTTTCGATAAAATAAATCAGGAGTTCTACATTAATGCAGTTGATTTTATTATAAAAGCCATTGACCAGTTGGATAGCACAATTAGTAACTAATGAGGATAATTAAAAAAGGCTGACAAAATCTTTTGAAACATTTTCTTGCCAGCCTCTTTTTTTTCAAAAAAACAGAAAGAAGGTACTAGTCTTCTCTGTAGTATTCCAGTGCCCGGGGCATCATTTCCTTCAGGTCCTGAATCCTCTCATCCGGATGTGGGTGAGTAGAAAGAAATTCCGGAGGACGTTGACCTGAGCTTTCAGCTTGCATTCTTTGCCAGAAATCTACAGCCTCACGGGGATTATAGCCGGCCTTAGCCATAAAAATCAATCCTAGCTCATCAGCTTCAGATTCGTGCGTACGTGAATACTTCAACATTCCCAGCTGAGTTGTAAATCCTGCTGCCTGCATCAGCAACTGTTCAGTCATTGAAGGATTTTGTCCTAAAGCTGCCCCTAATGTTTGTAATCCCATATTTGCCACAAGTCCCTGGCTCATTCTCTCGTTGGCATGATGAGCAACGGCATGTGCAATTTCATGAGCCATGATAACGGCAACTCCAGTTTTATCCTCAGCAATTGGCATAATACCCTCAAAAAATGCAATCTTACCCCCTGGCATGGCAAAAGCATTCACTTCATCGCCCTGAAGCAGATTAAATTCCCATTGATAACCATCAATTCTGTCCATCTCTCCCTGCTCTCTCATATACTCCTGGACTGCATTTTTTATATCATGCCCAACTGTCCTTACCATTGAAGTCCATTGTTCATTATTTGAAAGCTGATGTTCATTTAATATCTCCTGATATTGTTCATAACTCATAGGCAGGATCTGCTCATCAGGCACCACACTTAACTGTGTCCTGTCTGATACTGGTACAGTTTTACAGGAGTATAATTGTAGTCCGGCAGTTATAATTATTCCGGAGAGCAATAATGTAAATATCTTTCTAATCATAATTTTATAATTAATAGTTATTAGAGTGCTTTTGCTTCTTAACAAGAAAGTTACCTTTTATTCTAAATCATGTGTTTATAAGTTATCCCCATCGTTATTTGTATAAAAAGTACATCTGTGAATTTTTTTAAAAACCTTCTTTATCATTAGTAGAAAAACTATCTTTTAGATCATATTTTTGATAAGCAAATAGTTTAACATTAATAAGCTACCAAATGAATATCTATGCTGTTGGCAGAAACTATGCTGCCCATATTGAGGAATTAAAAAATGAGCGTTCTACAGAGCCTGTAGTTTTCACAAAACCTGACACTGCGCTCTTAAAGAATAATGAACCTTTTTATTACCCTGATTTTACAAATGATATACATCATGAAGTAGAGCTTGTTTTACGCATCAGTAAAAACGGAAAGAATATTAAGGATAAATTCGCTCATAAATATTATGACCAGATTGGAATAGGTATAGACTTTACAGCCCGTGACTTGCAATCAATTGCCAAGGCAAAAGGATTACCCTGGGCCATTGCCAAAGGATTTGATGGCTCCGCCCCTGTTTCAAAATTTGTAGAAAAAGAGTCACTGGGAAACTTAAACTCATTAGATTTCAGTTTATTAATAGATGGAGAGGTGAAACAGAAAGGCAACACCAGTTTAATGCTTTTTAACTTTGATTACATAATTTCTTATCTCTCCAGATTTTTTACGCTCCGTCAGGGAGATATCATTTTTACCGGAACACCTGAAGGTGTTGGCCCGGTACAGGTTGGCAACAAACTTGCAGCATATATAGGGAAAGAAAAATTTTTAGATTTTGAAGTCAAATAATATAATATCACTTTTAATACTATTCATACTTTCAACGCCTCTGTTCGCGCAAAAAGGCGGTTCTGCGCCTGCAGCTGATGAGGAAGACTACTTTATATTTCCTATTAAACCCGGAGAACGTGGATCTTTATCGGGGACAATGGGAGAACTTAGGTCTTCACATTTCCACACCGGACTCGATATAAGGACTGGCGGAAGATCAGGTGTTCCTGTACATGCCGCAGCTGCAGGAGATATTGTAAGGATCTCGGTTAATCCAACCGGATATGGTAATGCAGTTTATATTGTGCATCCAAACGGTACACATACAGTATATGCCCATCTTGATAAATTTGAAGGCCCGATTGCCGATCATGTCAGGCAGGTACAATATCGTCTGAAAAAATGGGATGTAGAAATTTATCCTAAAAGAGGGGAATTTACAGTTAATAAGGGAGATGTAATAGCTTTATCGGGAAATAGCGGTTCTTCAGGAGGCCCACACCTGCACTTCGATCTGCGGGATGCTAACCATGACCTTCTCAATCCTCTTAAATACGGGTTTGAAGAGGTACATGATCATACTCCACCCGTTGCACGTTCACTGGCACTTGTGCCTCTTAATCCAAAGTCACGGATTGAAGGTGAACTTGACCGGAAAGAGTACGATCTAAGAAGAAAAGGGAATGATTATTATATAGATGAACCTATCAATGTGTATGGAAATGTAGGCCTTGAGCTTTGGGCTTATGACCTCTTAGATAATTCACGATTTCATACGGGAATTACTGAGATGGAGGTGGTATTTAACGGAGAAACAGTCCATAAACAGGAAATTAATACCTTCTCATTTTCAGATCAGCGTAACATATTAGTTCATATGCCTTATAAGGAATTGCGCACTAGCGGAAAAAGATACCATAAGCTGTATATTGATGAGGGTAATAAGCTTAATATTTACCAAACCATACAGAATGGATTAATATTTTCAAAGGATTCATGTGCTTATCCCGTCAAAATTATAATGAGAGATACCTATAATAATGAAAGCTCCGTTTCCATGACCTTGAGATGTAAAAAACCGGAATTTGAAGTTAATAATGGTTCGGGCCGATATGGGCATCTTAAATCACCACAAACAGAATTAATGAAAAATACATTAAAGATTAGAATACCTATTGAAAATGATGATGATATAAATAACATCGTAATGTATGAAGCGGGGGTACCACATGAAATTGCACCTGAATATAAAGTTGGTGATGAGGTTGTCTATCTTTACAATTTAAGAGAGGGTTTGCCCGATTCGGCAAATTTCTGTGGAACAAAAGAGGTATTTAATTATAAGGCAAGTGTGCCATCAAATAAGGAGTACGCTTACTATGATGATCACATTAATCTACATTTTCCATACAACAGCCTCTTTGATACATTATACCTGACTACTGATTATGTTCAGTCAGAAAACCGGGAGTATTTTTCTTTTGGAGATCCTTACAAGCCTCTGAGAAGACATCTTTCTGTGACATTAAAACCCACTAATGAATATGATCATGAGAAATATGCAGTTTATGCCGTAGATAATGCTCAGAATCTATATTATCAGGGAGGAGACTGGGATGGTAAAGACATTTCATTCAGGACTCGTGACTTTGGTACCTATACAATTGCCAAAGATGATGAAGAACCAAATGTAAATGCTTTAAGGCTTTCATCAGATGAGCTAAAATTCAGGATTAGTGATGAACGGTCAGGGATTAAGGACTATGAAGTAACCGTTGATGGCGAATGGGTGCTTATGCATTATGATTATAAGCGTAACCTCATCTGGTCTGAAAAATTAAACAACGCAGATAAATTTTCTGGTAAAGTGATCCTCACAGTTACAGATAACCAGGGGAATAAAAAAGTAGCTGAATATAACTTATAATAGCAGGAGTTTTATCAGAGGGGCCTTTTGGTTATTAATGGAGTTAATCTCTGGATGGTAATCCGGCTGTTTTACTGTTATTTTCCTCATCGTGATAGTTTCCCAGGTAATTCCTAACATAAAGTTTATTTACCGTTACCATAATTAGCACCAGCAATGGTGTGGATAGAAAAAGACCTAATACTCCCAGGAATTTAGCAAATAAGAATTGCACGAGCAATAAGATCACCGGAGGCACATAAGAGGCTCGCTTTTGTACATTCGGGGTTATAAAGTAACTTTCTATCAATTGTATTCCCAGGTATAACAATCCCACATACAACATCTTTTGAGGGCTATCCAGGAGTGCAATGGCCATAGGTGGAATGGCTGATAGTATTGGGCCGATATTAGGCACAAACGAGAAAAAGAAAGCTATTAAAGCAAAAGTAAATATCATGGGCATATCCAGTATCCAAAGGCCTATTATAGTCATAATAAATATGCTTGACATATCAATTATTTTACCAATAAACCACCGGAACAGTACTTCCTTTTGCTCCAACAGCAGGTGATCTGCCGTACTTTGATATTTTTTAGGTACCATATGTAGAATACCTCTTCTATAGAGCTGTGGCCCAAATGCCAGGAACAAAGCAAAAACTAAAATCAGTAGAGCATCAATGATCAAATTCATTGTCCCGCCCACAATATCAAATGCCCTGCTAACCTGCTCACCTGTAACTTTACTATCCTCAAAGCTTTGGATTAGGTTACGGCCAAACTGCGACCTTTGCAGCCATTCTTCAATACGTCCAAGGGCCTGTGGTATTTCATTCACTAGCCTATTCATCTGCTCGGAAATATTTGGGGAAGCAAGCCAGAAAAAAGCAACAATAAGGCCTATATTTAAAATAATTACCACAGGGAGCAGCCACTTAAATTTCATTCCTGTTTTTTCAGCAATCCAATGAGCTACTCCTCTCCATAGTATTGCAATTAAACCTCCTGCAAGGACCAGCAAAAAGAAACGTGCGCCGTGATAAATAGCCATTACAAGGGCCAGGACTATAAGAATTATTAAAATCCGTACGACGAAATATTGAATGTTGTTTTTTACCATTAAAAGTTCCAGGGATAGGTTTCGGGTGTCTGGGAATCGCCGACACTGTCAATCAGTTTATCAAGATCATCATCCACTTTTAATTGATGTAATGAAGATTGCAATACAGAAATCATTTGCCGGTCAACATTCATACGCTACCCTTGTTATAATTTTCAATATCAGGCTTTTATTTTTAACCTTTCAAAAAAGATAAAGTTTTGATAATCACGATTTAAAAGCTCGAAATTTGGTATACAGGCTTATATTTGATTAATTTTAAAACAAACTAAAAACAAACTATTATGCCATTAGAAATAGGAGAAAAAGCACCTGATTTTAAAGTAAAAGATCAACATGGAAATGAAGTAAAATTATCCGATTACAGGGGCCAAAAAGTAGTACTTTATTTTTATCCAAAAGATAATACACCCGGTTGTACGGCAGAAGCATGTAACCTGAGAGATAATTATGAGCACCTAAAGAGTGAAGGCTACAGCGTGTTAGGTGTCAGTACTGATTCCGAAGAGTCCCATAAAAAGTTTATAGAAAAATATGATCTCCCATTCACGCTTTTGGCTGACGTGGATAAAGACATTCATGAAAAATACGATACATGGGTAGAAAAGTCCATGTACGGCAGAAAATATATGGGTACAGACAGGGTTACATATATCATTGATGAAGAGGGAAAGATAGAAAACATTATTAAAAAGGTAAAAACGAAAGAACATACAAAGCAGATTTTAGCTGATTAATTTCTATAATTCTCCTATCTTCGCACCTTTAAAAGGTAATAAACAGATGAAAGAAGCTCCCGATTTTAACCAGCTGGAAAAAGTATCTTCACAGGTAAGAAGAGATATATTAAGAATGGTACATGAGGTACAATCCGGGCATCCGGGAGGATCTCTGGGGTGTACTGAATTTTTTGTTGCTCTTTATTTTTATGTAATGGAGCATAAAAAAGAATTCAATCTTGATGGAACAGGGGAAGATCTGTTTTTCTTAAGCAATGGCCATATATCCCCTGTCTGGTATTCTACCTTAGCCAGATATGGTTATTTTGATGCTTCAGAATTAAAAACCTTCCGCAAAATAGATTCTAGGCTGCAGGGTCATCCTACAACAGAGGAAGGATTACCAGGAATCAGAGTAGCTTCCGGATCATTGGGACAGGGTTTATCAGTTGCTATCGGAGCAGCTCAGGTGAAAAAACTCAATGGTGACAATCATAAGGTTTTTGTATTAATGGGTGATGGTGAGCAGCAGGAAGGTCAGATCTGGGAGGCTGCCATGTATGCTGCACATCATAAAGTGGATAATGTCATTGCTACAATTGATTACAATGGACAGCAAATTGACGGTCCTGTAAAAGAGGTAATGAACCTTGACGACCTTAAAGCTAAATGGACAGCCTTCGGATGGAAAGTTATTGAGAGTGATGGTAATAATCTTCGGGAGATCCTGGCTACACTGGAGAGAGCAAAATCTCTTGCCGGAAAAGGTCAGCCAATCCTTAACTTAATGACTACGGTTATGGGAAAAGGTGTAGATTTTATGGAAGGTACTCACAAATGGCATGGAGTGGCTCCCAATGATGAGGAATTACAAAAAGCCCTTGCTCAAGTAGAGGAAACACTGGGAGATTACTAAATCATCAGACACTTTTACCCGATTTTTAACGTTTTAAAATTGTGAGGGTAAAGAATTTACTGTTATTATTTCTTTTTGCACTGGCTGCATATAACCTGCAGGCACAGGAGGTACAGCAAAAACTTCCTGAAAAAACGCGAATCCTCTTTCTTCTGGATGGCTCCGGCAGCATGCTCGCCAAATGGAAAGATGAAGATCGTATTGAAGCAGCAAAAAGGATCCTTTCAGATATAGTAGATTCATTACGTACAGATCAGAGGATAGAGCTTGCGCTGCGTGTTTATGGGCATCGGTATTTTCGTGAAAGCCAGAACTGCCAGGACAGTAAGCTTGAAGTTCCATTTGCCAAAGGCAACCATGACCGGATCATTGATAAAATTAACAGCATTAAACCAAAGGGAACAACCCCTATTGCGTATTCCCTTGAACAAGCTGCAGAAGATTTTCCGGAAGAAAGCGGATACAGGAATATCCTGATATTAATTACCGATGGCATCGAATCCTGCGGTGGTGATCCGTGCGACGTTTCTATGGCGCTTCAGAAGAAAGGAGTCTTTTTAAAGCCATTTGTAGTAGGTATTGGTGGCTTAAGTAATTCTTATGATTCTCAATTTGATTGTATAGGGAAATATTTTAATGCTGAGGATGATAAAGCCTTCAGGCAAGCATTAAACAAAGCAATTAAAACCACATTGGCAAAAACCACTGCTACAGTTGAGCTTCTGGATAATAGCGGAAACAGCCGCTATACAAATGTAAATGTCACTTTTCAGAATAATTTCACAAATACACCTGCCTTTGATTTTATTCACTATTTAGATGCCAGGGGTAATCCTGACACAGTAACAGTTGATCCCGTGCTGGATTATAACCTCATTATTAATACCCTGCCTCCTGTTAAAGCCAATGTACAGGTGGAGTCAGGGAAACATAATACAATAAAGGTTAAAACACCACAGGGAAAACTGAATGTTACCCAAAATAACACCCGTACCTATCCTAATGGTATAGAAATAATCATGCGGGACCGAAGGGGAAATATTTTTCATATCCAGGATATAAATACCGAACAAAATTATCTTGAAGGGGTATATGAAGCAACGGTTACTACTTTACCCCGTAAAAAGTTCAATATACGTATTGACGAAGGAAAAACAGATTTTATAAATTTACCTGGCCCTGGAATACTGAATCTGTCGAATAACAAACATGGCTATGGTAGCATATATATTATTGAGGAGGATAAAACTCAGGAATGGATTGGTGAAATAAAACCTGATCTTAATAAATCCGTATGGGTGCTTCAGCCAGGTAATTACAAAATAGTTTTTAGAAGTAAGAATGCACCGGGAAGTAAATATACCACCATCAAATATTTTACTATTCGATCGGGAAGTTCTACTGCTCTTCAGCTATTTTAATATTTTCTGTTTGAAGAGTTATTTTAAAAGTAGTGCCCTCTCCTACTTTGCTGTCTACATATATCTTACCGCTATGGCTTTTGATAATATTTTGTGTTGTTGTTAATCCTAAACCCATTCCGCTTTTTTTGCCTGTAAAGAAAGGGTCAAAAAGTTTGGTAAGATCATCTTTAGGTATACCTTTTCCATTATCCTTAATTGTGAGGATAACATGCCCATTTTGTGATGAGGTTTTAATTTCAAGCACTCCCTTCTCCTCTTCCATAGCTTCAATTGCATTTATTATAATATTTAGGAGAGCCATTTTAAATTTATCCTTATCCAGCTTTAAAGGGGGCAATGATGGGTTAAGCTCCTTATATAGCCTCATTTTTTTCAGATTAATCCTGTCCAGGGTAAGCTCAAGAGTTTCATCAACAACGTTATTAAGATCTTCTTCAGCAAGTTCCAGTTGCTTGGGTTTACTGCTACTGAGCAGTTCAGTGATAAGCTGATCAATACGTTCGGCATTTCTTTTTATAATATCCGAGTAAAGCTCTACCATCTCATTATTATCACCTACTTCTTCTTTCAGCTGCTCAAGGGCAAGGTGTAAATTTGTTAGTGGATTTCTTACTTCATGAGCGATGCTCCTGGCTATTTTTCCGCTCATAGAATATTTTTCTGCCATTACTAATTCCTGCTCGGCACGCTTTCGTATGGAGATGTCGTGGATTATGCCCTGATATCCGGTTAAATTGTTATTAACATCAAGAAGAGCTGTAGAATTAATAATACATTCAATAGTGTCGCCATTCTCTTTTTTTAATTCTACCTCAAAATCACGCGTACGCCCATATCTTAACAATTCTTCGTTGAATGAATTATATGTTTTTTCATCTTCAAAAAGATCTTTTAAAGTTAGCCTCAGCATATAAGATTTATCATAATCCAGCAGCTTAAGCATTGATGAATTTATATCAAGGAACAATAGCTCCTTATTAGTTATAAAAATGGCGTCTATCGATTTCTCAAAAAGATTTCGATATTTCTTCTCCTTTTCATTTAGTTCCTGCATGGCCTGAGAAGCGCTCAGGGAGTAACGTAAGCTTCTGCTTAATGAATTGGCATCAATATTACCTTTAACGAGATAATCGGCAGCCCCTTCGCGCATAGCCAAAAGATCTACCTCCTTGTCACCCTGGCCTGTTAGTAAGATGATAGGATTGTTATTCCCGTAGCTTCTGGCCTCCCTTAATAAGTCAATACCGGTTTTTTCACCCAAGCGATAATCAATCAAAAAGATATGATATTCTTTCCTAAGGATCTTCTCCCTTCCCTTATCATAATCCGGTTCCCAGTCAAGTACAAAATTGCTGAGTGACATTTCCGAAAAAAGATCCCTGGTTAGGATATAATCATCCTCATCATCCTCTATCAACAGGACTCTTATCTCCTTGTCATTCTCAAATACCATACTTTCTACTACTTAATCCTTTGGTAGCTCTACTATTCCAAACCAGTAATTACCGATCTGTCTTGTAACCTCTACCAGTTCATCAAAGGTAACAGGTTTTGAAATGAAAGAGTTAACACCTAACTCATAAGTTCTGAGAATATCTTCCTCTGCCTTGGAGGTTGTTAAGACAATAACCGGGATCTTTCTGAAACTTTCATTGGATTTTATTTCCCTTAATGCCTCTCGCCCATCCATTTTAGGCATATTAAGGTCGAGCAGGATCAAACCCGGCCTGGGGGCATTTTCTTTATTAAACTTTCCACGTTGATATAGAAAATCCAGCAGCTCTTCTCCATCTTCAACAAAATAAAGATCATTAGCCAGTTTATTTTCCGTCAGTGCTTCCTTGGCTAATATCCTGTCATCAGGATCATCATCAGCCATTAATATAACCGGTAACTTCTTAGGCTCTCTCATGGTTGTTTTTATTTAGTTTTTTAGGTAATACAATTATAAACTCTGCACCATTATTTTCCTCACCTTTTGCTGTAATAAATCCTTCATGGTTAGCCACTATTTTACGACAAATGGCAAGACCTATACCGGTACCTTTATAAGTGGACCGTCCATGCAGGCGCTGAAAAATATTGAATATCCTCTCCTGGAATTTTTCATGAAAACCTATCCCTTCATCTTTTACACTGATCCTTAGGTAGTGTTTATTTCCGCTAATCGGAAAATCTTCCTTTACCTCCGAAGCTCTAAGTTCTTTTGCTTTAATAGAAACAACAGGTGGTTCATCAGGTTTTTTAAATTTAAGTGCATTTCCAATTAAGTTTTGAAAAAGCCGCTTCATTTCCTGAGGGTTGCAAACTATTGCGGGCAATTTATCAAATTTAATTTTAGCGTCTGTATCACTGATTTTGGTTTCCAGATCTTCAAGTACTTCTTCAAGAATTGGAGTAAGTTCATGCTTTTCAAATTTTTGGTCTTTTCGAGAGACTCTTGAAAAAGTTAGCAGATCATTAATAAGGATTTGCATACGTTCTGCCGCATTTTGCATCCTGTTAACATAGTCTGCCCCTGTTTCCTCAAGTTTATCTTTATATTTTGTCTGTAAGCGATCCCCGAAAGCACGTATTTTTCGAAGAGGCTCCTGCAGGTCATGAGAGGCAACATAAGCAAATTGTTCCAGCTCCATATTACTTCTTTTTAGCTCATCCGCCTGCTGAATGATCTGGTTCTGGAAATTATGTTGCTGAGTAATATCTTGTGTCACGCCAAAATATCCTATAAGATTATCTTCAAAATCAATTTTTGGATTACCTATATCATGGACATACTTTACTTTACCATCCTCAAGCTTTTTTCGAAAGCTTATGTCATATGGTGCTTTATTTTTTACAGCTGTTTCTATTTTTCGCAAAACCTCTGATCTGTCATCCGGATGAACCGTATCTTTAAAATCTTTATATTTTGGGTTAAAAGTCAACGGAGATTTTTCATAGATCTGATATAAACCATCTGACCAATCAAGACTATTATCTTCTAAATTCCAGCTCCAGTGACCAATATTAACCATCCTCTCAGCCTCAAGCAGCTGTATTTGTTTTTCCCTCAGTTCTGCTTCAGTCTCTGTTCTTACCTTCAGGAGTTTATAAATATAGAAGAACACATAAATGATAATTATTAATGCAATTATATTAGAAACAATAAAGAACACAGGCACTATCCTGCTTTGAGCTTCCTGATCGGTTATAGTTTCATTTAGTGTTTTATTTTCAGCCTCTTCTACTTGATCTATTAACTGGCGGGTTTTCTCAAGATTTCTTCTTCCTATAGCAAGCAGGTTTATTTCATAATCAGAAAAAACCATCTTTTCCCTATCCTGTTGGTTTACCTGGGCCACAATTTCCTCAACAATTGCATACTGCCTGATAATCAGTTGCTCCAGGGAATCCAGTCGATTTTGTTGATCAGGATTCTCAATAAGCTCATGGATATTTATTAGCTTTCCTTGTATATTTTTCTTTGATGAAATATAGGGCTGGAGATATTCCGGATTTTTAGTTAGTTGGTAGCCACGATGACCTAATTCTGCATTAAGAACTTCTACCTCCACTTCCTTTAGAGCATGTATTATCCTATTGGAATGAACCCTAAGGCTTACTTCCTCACCATAATTTAAAAAGCTTTGAAAGGTGAGGAAAGAGATTATCACCAGAACTATTATTATAGCACTAAAAACATATTTTAATGTACTTATAGAACGGGATGATGTACTATTACCTGGTGTTAATTTCATTTAATGGTTGACAAGGATACCTTCTTTTTAAATTTTAATATCATAAGCCTTCAATTTATTATATAAAGTCTTTCGATCAATGTTTAAAACCTCTGCAGCTTTTGTCTTATTATAACCTGTTTTCTCAAGCACATTTATTATAGCATTTCGCTCTGCACTTTCAGAAACAGCTTTTAGATCAGCACCCTCGGAATTTGGAGCTGAGGGTGAATTCATATCAAAATATTCAGGGGTTATTATCTCCCGTGGCAGACACTCGGTAGTTACTAATTCGCCCTGACAAAGCAGTACCGATCTTTTAACTACATTATGCAGCTCTCGAAGATTACCGTGCCAAAAATAGTTAACAAGTTTATCTTCCACCTCATCATCAAATCCCTGAACATGTTTATCAAGTTGTTCATTGGCAAGATTAAGAAAATGGCCGGCAAATAGCATTACGTCCGCTTTTCTCTCACGAAGTGGTGAAAGTTCAATTTTAAATTCATTTAATCTATGGTAAAGATCTTCCCTGAAATTACCTTTCTTTACCTGATCCTTAAGATCTTCATTTGTAGCTGCAAGCACCCTTACATCAATTTCGATATCCTTAATTCCTCCTACACGTTTTATCTTTCGCTCCTGAAGGACCCTTAGCAACTTTATTTGATTTTCATATGTAAGGTTTCCAATTTCATCAAGGAACATGGTGCCACCATCGGCTAATTCAAAACTTCCCTTTTTATCATTTAAAGCACCTGTAAATGCGCCTTTAACATGCCCAAAAAGCTCACTACCTGCAAGATCCTTCGGCAGGGCACCGCAGTCTACAGCAATGAAAGGTGCATCTTTACGCTTACTTTTCAGGTGGATCGCATTAGCCACGAATTCTTTACCAGTACCTGTTTCACCAGTAATAATAACTGACATATCAGTTGGAGCAATAAGGTTTATATGTTTCTGAACTATCTCCGCCTGCTTACTCTTTCCTGTCAGATATTCTTTCTTAACATTACGGGTTAATTTCTTATCCTTTAGGGCCTGACCTTCAGCTTTTTTTCCTGTCTCTTCAGCTTCACTTTTCTCCTCTCTCTTATGGCTGCTACGGATAGCTCCCTGTATCGTTAATAAGATCTCATCAGGGAAAAGCGGTTTTGTGACATAGTCATATGCACCTTTTTTAAGAGTTTCTACAGCTGTTTTTACATCGGAATAACCGGTAATGATTATTACGGCAACATTAGGTTGTAGGATCTTTATTCTTTGCAGCATTTCCAGACCATCGGAATCCGGAAGTTTGTAATCGCAAAGAACGCAGTCAAAGTCATCCTTTTTTAATTTGTTCACTGCCTCTTCCCCTGAGTAAGCAGATTTGGCTTGGTAATCTTTTTTAGTAAGGAATTTTTCAAGAAGAAGACATATATCTTTGTCATCATCTATTATCAATACTTTTTCCATTCGGATAAGTTATTTAGTGCACAATGCTTTTTTCTCTAATACATAGTTGATATCATTTCTGGAAAAGGGTTTACTTATAAAACCCTTTGCACCAGATGAAATGGCCATTTGCCGCTCTGCCGGTTCACTATATGCGCTTATTATATAAACAGAAATATCCGGATTGATCTCCTTCAATTTAGGGATTAGATCAAATCCGGTTCCATCAGGAAGGTTGAGATCCAGAAATACAAGATCAAAATATCCCTCCTGAAAACTTTCTAATCCGCCTGTGAGCGTATTTTCGGCTGAAACTTTATAACCCTGACTTCTCAACATCCCGGAGAGGAGAGCACAAATCTCATCCTCATCATCTATTATTAATATATTAATCATTTAAATCCTAATAATACCGTCTGTTATGCCTTCGTTTGTTGATGCTTCTTTCAGCCTTAACCTCCTGTAGCTTCATTCGTTCCATATGGTCCGAAAGTTCAACCTGATCAAAGATTAATTTTGCAATAGCCAAAAAGGCACCTACAAATAAAATAAAAGCAAAAATTATAGCAAATGTTATTTTTATAGCAATCATAATAGTCAAATTTTGTTTCTGCCATATATAGTGTAAAAACTATACCAACGGGCTTCAAAGCATTTAAAGGCTGATTTTTAAATTCTACTATTTTTATTGCTACCTTTTAAACCATAAAATGTAGAGTATGTTCTACAATTTAACAAATAATTATATAATTTTTATCATCTGATCATATCTACCGTATTGGCACATAATTTTCTGCTGATGTTGAAGAATCTTTTAACTATTAAATTTATTTAGCAAAATGAGTAGTATATTATATATTATCGCCATTATACTAATTATAGGTTGGCTACTAGGTGTATTCTGGTTTAGTTTGAGCGGACTTATACATATCTTACTGGTATTTGCCGTAATAGCTATCTTGTTTAGATTAATCAGAGGAAGAGGTGTTTAACCGTTCACTGTCTTTTGCAGCTTTCTCAATTTTCTCTTTCGATTGTTCAATATCACTTTCATCTGGCTCGGGTATCTCCTGCTCCTTTTTATATTCAAAATTACAGTAAAGCTGCACATACATAGGAAAATGATCCGAACCTGTAGGACCAAGGCGCTGAATCTTGATCAGCTCAAAATGATCACTATGGAAGATATGATCCAGTGGCCATCTGAAAACCGGATATTTGGCATGGAAGGTATTATAAAAACCTCTGCCAATACGAGGGTCCAGCAGGCCACTCATCCTCTGGAATAATGTCGTGGTATGCGACCAGGCAACATCATTAAGGTCACCGGCTACAATAACAGGCAGATCCTCCTTTCTGGCATTTTTACCTACCAGCAAAAGCTCTGCATCACGTTCAGTAGATCGCTTATTTTCTGTTGGACTTGGTGGCTCCGGATGAACACAATAAAGCTTTACCTCCTGCCCTGATCTTAGCTTTAACTTAGTGTGTATGGATGGTACATTTTTTTCAATCAAAAATTTAAGCTCCGTATCAACTAATTCAAGTTTTGAGTAGAGCAGCATGCCGTATGTGTTATCCAGGGGTATCTTACAGGTATATTTATGATCCTCCTGTAAGACATCGAATGCCTTTTGCCATTTTTTATCTGTCTCTACCGCCAGAACAATATCTGCATCCCTATCCTTTACTACCTTTAAGCATTTATCGTACTTTTTATTAAATTGGTAGACATTGACTACCATCAGGGACAGAATATTATTATGGTTCACGTGCTGAAGGTTGGCTTTTTTCGTCTGTACGGGGTAGAATAATGTATAAGGTATGATTATAGTAAGCTGATAAATAATAGCAGCAGTAAGAAGAATTACAAAAACATATTTATACCATTCCCCCCATTCCCAGTAAACAATGAAACCTGCTAAAGCAATAAAAGCTAAAAAGGTGATCTGCGCCTGAGGGAAATCAAACATCCTGATCCACCATACATCTTTTTTGATAAGTTTTACTGTGGTGGCAGTTAATGCAAACAGAGCAAGAAGAATAAAAAATATAATCAAATCATTAATGATTTAGCATTAGGGTGAATTAAACCTTTTCAAGGTTGTCCCAGTTAAAAATACAATGAAAAAAATAAAATGTTTTTATTGTGGCAAATAATAAATTAAAAACAGCCGGTATAATAATCGGTATTATAATTCTACTGGGAACTTTAATCTATGCTTTAACCGGATTGATCCTTGAACCATATTTAAAAGACAAGCTGGTAAATAAGTTACAGAAAATAAATAATGTTTCTTACAATATAGATATAGAGAGATTTGATATTCAAACTTTTGGTGGTAATATTTATATGGAAGGGGTTGAAATAGTACCAGTTCATGCACCAACTGTCTCTCAAACCGGTTACAAACTACTTCTTGACAAATTGCAAATTGAAGGATTAAATATTAATGATTACATTTTTAATAATGAAATAGATATAAATCGGATTTCAATCTCAAATCCAACAATTGTTTTATATCAATATGTCCTGCAAACAAAAGATACCGTATCAGATGAATCTTCCGGAAATAAAGGTGCGGTAAATATTGATAAAGTTAAAATAGATAATATAAGCCTTAGACATGGAGAGTTTAGGATTATCAATTCCAATAATGAGGCTGCCAATCGATTTTTGCAGGCTAATATAGACATTGAGGGCGAGAATATATTATATGATTTGTCTGATAAAAAGCTTTCGGGAGCTTTGTCATTTGATCGCCTTTCGAGCAAATTTTCAGAAATTAAAATCAATACATCTGATAGTCTTAGAATTATAACCGCCAGTACACTTAAAATCCAGGCAGCTGAAGAGTTTGCGTCTATAGATAGCATCAGGGTAATTACACGATACGATAAATATGAAATTGGGAACCAAACCGGACATGAAGCATCCTGGATGGATATCTTTATTCAGGAAATAAATTTTAATACTATCAAGGTGAAGAAATTATTAATGAACGGAGCCTTCCTGGTCTCAAAAATCAACTTTCAGCGTCCTGAGGTAAATGTATTCAGAGATAAAAGGTTACCTAAAAAAAAGAAAAAATCCCAGTTGCCTTATGCATTCCTTAATGATCTAAACCGGGATATAGCAATAGATACCTTAAAAATAAGTAATGGTAATATAACTTATCAGGAACATGTGAAAAATGCAGAAGAAGCAGGCCTGATAACTTTTAATGATTTCAATGTAGACATACAAAATATTACGAATGATTCCGCTGTACTCGAAAAGACAGGTCATAAAGGATATATGCATGTACAGACGGCAATATTCAATACGGCGATTTTAGATGCAAATTTCACATTTAATCTCAGGCCTAATGCTACTCACACAGTAAATGGAAGTCTTGGATCCATGAATTTAGAGACGCTAAATAAAGCATTGATGCCTTTAGCTGCTACAAAAATTGAAAGTGGACAGGCTGAATCTATGACTTTTAATTTCAGTTATAACGAGAAGGAGTCCAATGGTGAAATGAAGTTTCTTTACAGCAATTTGGATATACAACCACTGACTCGTGAAAAAACAGGGTTTATTGGAGAACAACTATCCGATCTGTATGCTGGTATATTAATTGATGATGAAAACACAAAGGCGAATCCAAGAATTGGTGAAATTCATTTTTTTAGAAATGAAAATAAATCTGTTTTAAATTACTGGTGGAAATCCTTACTCACGGGAATTTTAAACAGTATAGGAGTACCACAAAAAGCTAAAAAATTAAATGGCAAAAAAACCAAAGAATAAAATTAATTGATAAATCAGGCCATGGTTTTCTTCCACAGCCCTGATGTTCATAAGAATTATATACGAATTAAATTCATACTTTCTTTAATTGCCAGATAAAGCTGATCAAAGGAATTAACAACAAAATATTGTGTCTGAAACTGATCTTTACGATATGAAGTATCTATAACCTTTTTCAGATCAAATAAATGTCTGGCGGGTTTTTCTGAAAGAGAGAAAGAGGTTTCACCAGCAGATGATAACAAGCCCGCACCATATACCTTCAGGTCCTTTCCTTCTTTAATAAGGCCGAATTCTACCGTAAACCAATAAAAGCGGGATAGCAGATGCACCTCGTTCTCATCCTTGCACTGCAAGCCAACATTTCCCAGTTCCTCAAGAAAATCAGTGAAAGCTTTATTTGTTAACAGCGGCAGATGACCAAAAACATCATGGAACATATCCGGCTCCTCCAGATAATCGAGCTCAGATAATGAGCGAAGCCATGTGGTAGCCGGGAATATTTTATTAGCCAGCATATCAAAAAATTCTGCATCATCAACAATACCCTTAACAGGCTTAACGCTCCACCCCGTCTTCTCTCCTAATATTTTGTTAACATCTTCATAATTAGGAACTTGCTTATTCGTAAATCCAATATCCTCAAGGCCCTGCAGATAAGCAGCTGAGGCTACTTTTTTTAGCTGCTCCATCTGCCGGTCGAATAAAAGTCTCCATACCAGGTGGTCCTCATCCGTGTAATTCTCATGAACCTGGCGTCCATCCTGTAGTGTTCTTTCGATACTTGTTCTCATACTGTAATCCATAAAAAAACCCGGTCCTTTTTCGGAACCGGGCTTTTGTCAATATTTAAGTTTATTATTTTCTAATTTAGACAAACGCTATCTGCTCCGAAACCATAGGCTTCAGTATAGTAATACCACCAGTAATAGCATTTTGCGTTTGACATGGTGCAAATAAGGGAAGATATTTTTTTAAAAGCAAAAAGAAATAAAATTTTCTTAATTAAAGATGTCAACTCATTTTTGCTGCACATTAATGTTAAGCAGTTTGCTTATTTTGTTTCGTAGCTCATGTATACTAAAAGGTTTTTCTAAAAATGCATCAGCTTCTTTTTCTGCAGCATATTCTTTAACTTCTTTTAAGGTTGATGTTAAAAGAATTTTACCGGAATATTTATGCCTGTCTCTGATCTTATTAATAACTTCATCGGTATTCAGATAATTCTTATACCAATCAAGTATCAATAATTCAGGATGCTTTTCTTCAAGCTGAGAGAAAAAAACATCATCTGTTTCCTCAAATAAATAGAGATTATAATCTTTATTCAGGACAAGAGAAAGCAAACTTAGCATCTCCTCATCTTTTTCGATAATAAATATGGTTTTCCCGGTTGACATTAAGATAAGATAAACAAGAAACAGGATAAAACCTATTTTTAACTAAATAATTGATGCTTAAGCGTTTATAATTCTTTCTAACGGATACCCTTCTCTACAAAAATACAGCTGTCAATCTTATTAAAGCTATCATTTATAAAGTTAGAGTAAAAGTTATAATGACTGAATTGAAGAAGGAACCGGGGCTTTCCTCCTTTGGTGTCTAGTACTTTGTAGTCAATAGAATTTAGACGTAGTTGTTCTATAAATTCATCAGAATTTTCCGGGTTTGTTAACGTAATTATTATCTGAACCAAAGAACAAGGAGTTAATCGATATAAAGTTAATGAAAGTTATCAGTAACAACAACAAATCATCCCATATCCCCTAACATAATTTATTGATTTTCAAACTATTAGTATGCTAATAAGCTAATTGTCTTCCTGTAAAGAGATTGTAAATATTTATCCGGTACTTCAACTACAACACCGGATAAATTAATTTAATGTAATACATTTACATTCATTATCAGTTGAGCTATAACTTCCACTGTCATAGCCATTGTTTTTACAACAGTCAGAGCAATCCACGCCTGTTTGATTTTCACAGGCTGCTATAACTTCAGTGTCTTGAACGTTACCTTCACATGCCGCTAAAAAAAACATAAAAACAAAAGCAATAAAATAAACTTTAAGATTTTTAATCATAATCATTTAAGTAAAAAACATTTACTCCAACTTATCATTCTAATGGAGAAAAACAAAAATAACTTTAATAGAAATAAAATTTATATTTCTGTATCTCAGGCGACATATTATTTCTAATAATTTTTTAACTTATATGTGGCCACCAAAATTTACGAATAATGGAGAAGCTCATATTAGTAATTCTGCCCCTACTCCTTATTTCATATGGTAATTCTTTTAGCCAACATATATTTCCAGATGCATATATTGGATGTAATACCGACCGCTTTACAATGGAAAGTGATTCCACAATAGCAAAAATTGATGATGCCGAATTACTTCAGGTATTGAAAAGTGGGTTTAGTAACAAAGCCAAAGAAAAAATAAAAGGTAAGTTATCGCTTCAGTTAATTATTGATGCACAGGGAAATTCCTGTCTTATAAGCTTAAAAAATGAAACAAATATCAGGACTAAAAAGCTAAAGCTCAAAGAAACTATAGATACAAATCTAAAATGGAACAGGCCTGACAGGAAAGTAGCCGTTATACTTATATTAGATTTTGAAGGTCCGGAAGTAACATTTACCCGGTTTGGAATGAATAAGGAAAAAGGCGTTCATGTTTTGAAAAATTAAAAGAAAAAACCAGCTTTAAATCACCACCCTCTCCCCTCTTTCAGCTGATTTAAAAATAGCTTCGACTACACGTATATCTTTTAATCCTTCCTCACCGGGCACCAAAACAGGTTTATTATTCAAGAGGGCCAACGCATCATTATCCATCTGCCTAGCCTGCTGGTCCTCTATTTTCTGATTAATGATCTTGCCCTCACTGGTAATCCCTTTGACACCACTGTATGATTGGAACGGTTCAAGCTTATACCAACCTTCATTACATTCTATACGAAGCCTGTTAACATTATCAGCAAATGTTGTCATACAATCCGCCTTTATGCCATCTGGAAATTCAAGATCAAAATAAGTGACCTCATCCACCTCATTAAAAAGTTCGGGGCGTGTATATTCATGTCTGGCAGTAACAGCTATCGGCTCCCGTCCTGTAGAATATCTTGCCGCATTTAGTGGATAAACACCCATATCGTACATTGCGCCGCCACCCATCTCTTTATCCGTTCGCCAATGGTTTCTGCGGTTATAGTAGAACCCTGCCTCCGACTCCACCTTATTTATTTTACCATATTTATTTTCCCTGCCATATCTTATGATCGTCTGTGTATCCGGCTCGTGCTGCATTCGATATCCGATGCTTAATTTTACCTTATTCTTATCGCATGCATTGATAATATTTTCACATTCTTTTACTGTCAGTGCCATTGGCTTTTCACACCATACATGCTTTCCAGCATTAGCAGCAATAACGGAATATTTTTCATGCAGTGCATTGGGAAGGACAATATAGATCACATCAATATCCGGATTATTGGCAACCTCATGCATATTTTCATAGTTATAGACATTCTTATCAGGAATATTATATTTTTTTTGCCACACAGGTATTTTATCGGGGCTTCCGGTTACAATTCCCCGCAGCTCGCAATGCTCAGTAAGTTGCAGCCCCGGAGCCAATTGGTTGGTACTGTAATTACCCAATCCTACAAGGGCAATTCCCAGTTTTCTTTTTGATTGACCCATAAGTATATTAGGAAATGAAATTGCTGATAAGGCCAGTCCGGCACTTGTAATACTGATGAATTTTCTGCGGGAGAGGCTCATAAAAGATTCTGTTTATTAAACTGATATTAAATAAACCCACTAGACTTTGGAAGGTTTTTGCCTGATTTTCCTCAAGCTATACTATTAAAGATCAGTTTTCAGGGTATTCCTGCCCTGTTGCATTTTCATAAACAAAGTCAATATGGTGCACTATGGTTTTATTCCTTTCCCAAATTTCTTTTAGTTTACTCAGTTTTGCATTAGCCTCTTTTTCTGTCGAGCTGAAATCGGTATTAATTTTTTTAAACTTATCGTAATTACTTACCTGCTGTTCCATAGACTTCAAAGCACGATTTTTTAAGTTTAACAATTTGAACAAGTAATGTGTCTGTGCTGTGTCCTTATATATTTTCGACACTACAACACCCTTATAATAATCCCCCAATTCCTCAGCATCCTCATAAGCATAAAAGAAAATATAATGGGTTGTTTCTTTTAAAGGTGTAGGTGATTGAGCTGCAAGTGAAAACTGCAGAAAAAACAGGATAAGTATGATATATATTTTTATTTTCATTTTTATTAAGATCTTTTCCAGTAGTATACCTATTGCAATATCTATTCCAGCATATTTATCCAAAAACACATTAAATACGTAACAGACAATAATCTAATTAAAAAAATCATTGAATTCAGCTACAACATAAATCAAAATTGATTTATAATACAAGACAAGATAAAGATATATTAACTTCTTTACGAATCAAATACAGAAAGAGAAGTTAACAAATAAATGCAGGCTGAATCATGCTTATAATGAATTAAAAACCACAAAAATGGGAAGAATACGACACATCCAGGTGTTAAAATCTTTCTGTTTAAAACTTACAACCTATAAAACCGAATCCTATTTCCTTATTTTTAAGCTTCACATTATCCACTTTTTTGACCCCACACTTTGTTGGTGTTTTCACCAACAACACTACAGAGATGTAAAACCTGCATTATCCTTTCTTTTTAAACACATTATACGACCGAAACCCTGATTTTTTTATTTTTAAGCTTCACGTTGTCCACCTTTTTGATCCTGTCAATTTTAGAAGCATCGATCGCTACAAAAGCACAGTCATGCTTCAGTTCGATAGAGCCAACTTCCTCCATACTTAATCCACCCTGCTTGATGAATAAACCTGCTATATCACCTTTAGAAATCTTATCCTTTCTTCCGCCAGACACAAAAACTGTTTTCCACATTGACGGTCCCTGACCAGATGATGTTGTCATTTTTACCTCCTCCGCTTCATGGATATAATCAGGCAATGCTTCCTTTTCCCATTTTATTACATAGGCCGTACCTTCACGATTCATTCGTGCGGTCCTTCCATTCCTGTGAATAAACTCCTCACTGCGTTGAGGAAGGTGGTAATGTATAATGAATTTAATCTCAGGCACATCTATACCTCTTGCGGCAAGATCGGTAGCAACTAAAAGCTTATAAGTGCCATTACGGAATTTAATCAAGGCCCTTTCTCTATCCTTCTGTTCCATACCCCCATAAAAGGTACCATGGTTGATATTATGGATTGAAAGATGCTCACTCACCCGGTCAATACTTTCTTTAAAATTACAAAATACTATTCCCGGCTTGTTTCCAATATGTTTTAATGTTTCAACGAGCGTATCAAGTTTATCTTTTGAAGGTGAGACAACAACTTTTACCTTGAGCTTATTTACTTTTTCTCCAGAAAACTTCAATGTTTTTGGATTCTTTAATCCTACAAATCGAGGCACATCAAGTGATTCTGTGGCTGAAGTCAGGATTTTTTTCTTAACATTTGGCAGCGCCGAAATTATTTCCTTCATCTCAGTCTCAAAGCCAACTTCCAATGATTTATCAAATTCATCAAGCACCAGGAAATGAATACCTGAGGTGGAAAAAGTATTTCTTCTGAAGTGTTCTGCTACTCTTCCCGGAGTACCAATTAGTATTGCCGGAGTATGTTTTAATTCAATCTTATCTTTAGAAAATTGTCTTCCTCCATATACCGCATTGATCTTAAAACCAGATCCCATAGATCTTGCTACCTGCTCTATCTGAATCACCAACTCACGCGAGGGCGCGACTATTAATACCTGTACTTCCTGATTTTCTGCATCCAGCTCTTCCAAAATAGGAAGCAGGAATGCCAGCGTTTTACCTGTACCTGTTGGTGATAATAATACAACTTCAGATTCCGCACGGATAGCCTGCTGTGCTTCCTTTTGCATCTCATTGAGTGCTTCGATACCCAACTTATTTAAAATACTCTCCTGATCCTTTATTACTGACATGCTGTAAAGGTACAGTTTATTGGTGCCAAATGTCTTTATTTAGTAATCGTCACGCGTTGTTGGTGTTTTTACCAACAAAGCTGGCTTGTTGGAAAACACCAACAAGGGGGAGGCACATTCTTAAATAAAAAAGCCCGAAATAAACCGGGCCCTAATGATTGATTAAATACTTCTCAATACTCACATCTCAAGAAAAGAGATTATCCTAATCCACCAACACCTCTCTCAATAGTTTCGCCTTCCGTATCAGCTGATTTGATTCTTCAAAATTCAACGTCTGCTGACCATCGGAGGCCGCTTCTTCAGGTTTAGGATGGATCTCATAGATGATACCATCTGCTCCGGCAGCTATGGCGGCTAATGTCACCTGCTCGACATGCCTTCTGATACCTATTGCATGTGAAGGATCGGCAATAACCGGAAGATGTGATTTTTCCTTTAAAATAGGAATGGCGTTAATATCAAATGTATTCCTGCTGGCGCGCTCGTAGGTCCTTATTCCACGCTCACACAGCATCAGGTTTTCGTTACCGGCGGAAAAAACATATTCAGCTGAGTAAAGCAGCTCTTCTATTGTTCCGGAAATTCCTCTCTTTATAAGTACCGGCTTATCCACTGAGCCCAATGCATCCAATAAATTGAAATTCTGCGTATTCCTCGCCCCTACCTGATAGATATCAATAAAGTCGTACATCGGCTCGATCTGCTCTACCTGCATTACTTCAGTAATGATCTTTATGCCGGCTTCTTTCGCCAGCTCGTGCCACATCTTCAATCCTTCAATACCCATACCTCTGAAGCTGTACGGTGAGCTACGTGGCTTGTAAACACCCCCTCGCATAATTGAAATGTTATTTTCTTTCAGATTTGTAAGCACCTGGCGTATCTGTTCTTCCGATTCAATCGAACACGGCCCTGCCATCATGGTAAGTCCGCCACCGCCGATCTGCACACCATCGCCCAGATCAATAGCTGTAGGCTTTACTTTCCACTTTCGTGAAACAAGCTTATAATCATCTGAAACACGATGAATATCCTGCACACCTTTCATGCTGCCTACCAGGCGGATATCAATTTCTTTTTTCCCTATGGCCAACAGATAAGCACCTTTCTGCGTGGTAACTTCAACAGGCTTATAACTCATCTTTTTCACCTGTTCCATAATAGCAGTTTTCTGCTGCTGGTCGATATTTTTATCTAACTGAATAATCATTTCTTATCCTTAATTTTTTCTACAAAATTTTTAACTAACGGCTTCAGGCTTTCCTTGTCATTCGCTCCTTCTATGGCCCTGATAAAGGCGCTTCCTATTATAGCACCATCAACAGTATCATTTACAACTTTATAATCTTCATATGTAGAGATACCGAAACCCACCATAACAGGTTTTGTCATTCTCTTTTTAATCTCTTTAAATGAATTAAGTTGTGCCTCATTCATACCTTTTGTTTGACCCGTAGTTGAAGATGAAGAAACGAGATAAACGAAAGGATCACTGTACTTATCTATCAGCTGCAGGCGCTCCTCCGGAGTTATTGGCGTTGCAAGAAAAACAGCAGAGATATTCCGTTTCTTGAATAGAGGATAAAACTGCTCTGCATACAATTCAATGGGCATATCAGGAAGAATAACAGCATCCACCCCTGACTCCACGCAATTATCACAGAATCTTTCAATACCATATTTAAAAACAGGATTAAAATAACCCATCAGTACTACCGGGATATGCAGCTCATCTTTTATTTTACTGATCTGCTCAAACATCAGAGTGATGCTCATCCCATTTTTCAACGCCTGCTGGTGACATGCTTCTATTACGGGACCATCTGCCAGAGGATCACTATATGGCATACCTATTTCAATAAAGTCAGCACCACTTTCCTGCAGAAGCTTAGCCAAATCGCCTGTTGCCTCCAGATACGGATAACCGGCAGAATAGTAAACTCCCAATATTGACTCTGATTGATCAATAACAGTTTTAAAACTTATTTTCTTGCTAGTACTTTGCATCTCTTATATATGTTTCAAGATCCTTATCACCACGGCCCGATAAATTGATCACTATAAGATCATCAGGCTTACAATTTAATTTATCCAAAGCAGCAAAAGCATGGGCAGTTTCCAATGCAGGGATTATCCCTTCCAGTCGGCTGACCATAATTCCTGCCTGTAATGCTTCCTCATCTGTTACGTTAATAAACCTTCCTCTACCTGATTTATACAGAAAGGCATGTAAAGGCCCTATCCCCGGATAATCAAGTCCTGCCGAAATACTATGAGGCTCCACTACCTGCCCATCATCAGTTTGCATAAGTAATGTCATAGAGCCATGGAGAACACCACTCGTACCCAGCTGTGTTGTAGCAGCGCTCATCCCGGAACTTACTCCTTTACCGGCAGCTTCAACAGCTATAAGCGCTACTTTTTCATTATTCAAATAGTGGTAATAGGCACCCGCGGCATTACTTCCCCCGCCTACGCATGCAATCACCTTATCAGGATAATCACGACCTTCTTTTTCCTGGAGCTGCCTTTTCATTTCTTCACTGATCACTGATTGAAAACGTGTAACCATATCAGGATAAGGATGTGGGCCAACTACAGAACCTATTATGTAATGTGTATCATCTGCATTATTGATCCAGTAGCGAATGGCTTCGTTTGTTGCATCCTTTAAAGTTTTACTTCCTCCTTTTGCAGGTTCAACCTTAGCACCAAGGATCCTCATTCGCTCTACATTGGGCTTCTGGCGCTGCATATCTTTTTCACCCATAAAAACAACACATTCGATACCAGCCTGTGCACAGACGGTAGCTGTTGCCACACCATGCTGCCCTGCACCAGTTTCAGCTACAATTTTTTTCTTTCCTATAGCCTTTGCAAGAAGGATCTGCCCTACTGTGTTATTAATTTTATGGGCTCCGGTATGACAAAGATCTTCCCTTTTTAGGTATATCCTGGTTTTATACTTCTGCGACAAACGCGTGGCATAAGTTAAGGGTGTAGGACGTCCTACATAATCCACCAGCATCTGATGGAATTCCTTCTGGAAAGATTCGCTGGTAATGATCTCTATATATCTTTGTTGTAGTTCCCTTACGTTTCCATACAGCATTTCCGGCACATAAGCACCGCCAAATTCTCCGTAAAACCCTTTATTATCTACTGCTATCATTAGCTCTTAATATTTTTATAAGCTCCTCTACTTTATTCACATCTTTTATACCGGGCATTGTTTCATAGCCACTGTTAACATCCAAAGCATAAAGCTTTGGCAACTTCTGTTCAAAAACCTGTTGTATATTGTCAGGCGAAAGCCCTCCGGCCAAAAAATACGGAGTATCAAAAGGATAGTCTTTTAAGGCACTCCAGTTAAATACTACACCATTCCCGCCATAATCTTTTCCTCCTGCATCAAAAAGAAAGAAATCAGCCTTTCCAACAAAAGGTGCAACATCTTTAAAATCAAACTCCCCATCAACACGGAACACTTTGATAACTTTTAGATCATGAGCCTGAATCTGTTCGCAAAACTCAGGTGGTTCATCGCCATGCAACTGTATATAAGTCAGGCCATATTCCTGTGCCCGCTTGAGAATATTCTTCAGGTTCTCATTAACAAACACACCAACCAGCTCTACTCCTTCCGGAGCGGATATTTGCATTCCCCCCTTTACATATCTTTTGGAGGGAGCATAGAAATTCAACCCAACAAATTCCGGCTTCAGAATGCTGATGTCATTAAAATTATTGTTATTATTTAACCCGCAGACCTTTAGCTTAAGCATAAGTTTGACTGGTAATTTTATCCAGATCACTAATTAATTTGGCACAGGCTACCTGTGGCTGACTTGTCTTCATAAAGGTTTCACCAATTAAAAAGCCTTTGTAACCGTGCTTTTTAAGCATCATTATATCTTCAGCATTACGGATTCCACTTTCCGATACCCTGATCATATCGGCTGGTAAAATTTCAGCCAGCTCAATTGATGTATCCAATGAAGTTTCGAAAGTTTTAAGGTCCCGGTTATTTACTCCTACAATAGAGATATGCTCATTCAGGAATTCTTCGGCTTCTGTTTTATTATGTACCTCCAGCAGCACCTCCATTCCAAGATCCCTTGCTTTTTTTGCAAGTTGTTTTGTCCGCTCAACTGTTAACGCTGCTGCTATTAAAAGCACCACGTCAGCACCCCATGAACGCGCTTCAAAAAGCTGATATTCGTCAATAATAAAATCTTTACGCAGTATAGGGCAATAATTAAATTTTCTGGCTGTCATCAGGTCATTCTTATTACCACCAAAAAATTTCTCATCTGTAAGTACAGATAAAGCCGATGCCCCTGATTGCATATAACCTATCGACAGCTCTTCAACATCCAGGAAAGGGTGTATATCTCCTTTACTGGGTGATTTCCTCTTGATCTCCGCAATAATTCCATGTTTATCTTCACGAAGGAGGTAGCTCTTCATGGAAATACATGGATTGTTGAAAAACAGGCTTTGCTCAAGCAGTGCTACAGGATAGATTGATTTGCGCTCCGTAACTTCTTTCGCTTTATGATTAATAATGTCTTTTAAAATATCAGGCATAACTATGTTTTTTGCTCGTTTCAATTAATTTTTCAAGGCTCTTATAAGCACGACCAGATCTTATTGTATCAATTGCTTCTTCTTTGCCTTCTTCTACTGTGATTCCCTTTGCCGTTGCAATTCCTAATGCAGCATTGGCAACAACTACATCCTGCTGCACCTTAGTGCCCTCACCTTTTAATATATTCAATAAGATTTTAACAGATTCCTCAATACTTTCTCCTCCCTTTATTTCATCAGGAGATACTTTAGAAAATCCATAATCTTCGGGATATACAATATATTCCCCCTGTCTGGTGATCATTTTAAAGGCACTGGTTAAAGAAACCTCATCATAACCTTCCAGAGAATGGACGATGGTAAACCTGTCAATTTTATCCTGCAGAAGATATTGATATCTCCTTGCCAGTTCAAGATCAAAAACTCCTATCAGCTGCTTTTTTGGCTGGGCTGGATTTACCAATGGCCCCAACATATTAAAGAAAGTCTTCATTCCCAGCTCCTGACGGATAGGCGCCACCTCTTTCATGGCAGGGTGGAATAACGGAGCATGCAGAAAGCATATATTAGATTCTTCGATCTCTCTTTTCAGCTGATCCTGATCATTGGTAAAATTATATCCCAGAGAGGCCATAACATTCGAACTGCCACAGATGGATGAAACACCATTATTCCCGTGCTTAGCAACTTTTACACCTGCACCTGCAAGTACAAAAGAAGAGGTAGTGGAAATATTGAACGTGTTTTTACCATCCCCGCCTGTACCACATACATCTATAGGGTCAAATTCAGAAAGATCAGCGGGTATACACAATTCCAGCATGGCAGATCGGAATCCCTCAAGCTCATTAACTGAGATATTACGCATCAGGTAGACCGTAAGAAAGGCTGCAGCCTGCGAACGATTTACTTCTCCTTTGGCCAGCATCAGCAAAGCCTTCCGCGCCTGGTCTGTGGATAGTTTTTTATGTTCTATTAAAATGGAGAGTATCTCTTTCATCTATTTAATGATTTATCCAGTTATCAATGATTTGCTTTCCATGCTGTGTCATTACAGATTCAGGATGAAATTGTACACCGCGAAGATCATATGAAGCATGACGGATACCCATCACCTGCCCCTCTTCATCAGTACTAATAATTTCAAGCGGATGTTTTAACGTATCCTTTTTTATTCTCCAGCTATGATATCTGCCAATGGTGATCTTTTCAGGCAATCCTTTGAACAGATAATCAGTAGTATCAATATTTATCTCATCCTGAAAACCATGAAGCACCTGGTTCATATTTTCAAGTTCACAGCCGAAAGCCTCACCCATTCCCTGATGACCAAGACACACACCCAAAATTGATTTTTTTGGAGCCAGCTCTTTTAACAGATCAGGCATAGTACCAGCCTCGGAAGGGATCCCTGGCCCTGGGCTGAGTAAGATCTTATCATATTCCTCAAGCACTTCACCATTGATTTTATCATTGCGAATTACTTTAAGCTTCTTCACCTGATCATTTTGCTTCAGCAAATACACAAGATTATAGGTAAATGAGTCGTAATTATCTATAACTAATATTTTCATCTTCAATTCACTTTTTCCGCCAGTACCAATGCGCGTCTTAATGCTCCTAACTTATTATTCACCTCATCCAGTTCCTTTTCAGGTACGGAATGCGCCACCACCCCGGCCCCGGCTTGAAAATGAAGCTTATTATTTTTACTGAAAAATGAGCGGATCATTATCGCATGATTAAAATCACCATCAAAGGACATAAAGCCTACAGCTCCCCCATAGTATCCTCTTGGAAGTGTTTCATATTTATTTATAAGCTGCATCGCCTTATGCTTTGGTGCTCCGCTTAATGTTCCTGCAGGAAATGTTGCGGCCGCCAGATCAAGGCTATTTTGTCCATCTTCAAGCTGTCCGCTCACCTGGCTTACCAGATGAATTACATGGCTATAATACTGTATCTCTTTAAATACGTCCACCTGCACGTTTTCTGCACAGCGGCTAAGATCATTACGTGCAAGATCTACAAGCATCACATGCTCTGCATTTTCTTTCTTATCCTGCTTTAGCTCTTCAGCTAATCTAGCATCTTCGCTGTCTTTCCCGGTCCTGCGAAACGTACCGGCAATTGGATAGATGCTGGCACGCCCCTCTTTCACCACAAGCTGTGCCTCCGGTGATGATCCAAACAATTTGAAGTTCCCATAATCAAAATAGAATAAATAAGGCGAGGGATTGACAGAACGAAGTGCTCGATATACATTAAATTCATCTCCTGTAAATGATGTCGCAAAACGTCTGCTCAGCACTATCTGAAAGACATCACCACGGTGGCAGTGTTCAATACCTTTCTTTACCATCTCCAGGTAATCTTTATCGGTAGTAAAAGATTCTTCCTTACCATTAATGGAGAATGGAAAAACAGCATCATCATTACGAAAGATCAGATCCTTGAGCTCTTCAATACCGGATTCTTCACCTTCTAACAGATGCTCAAAAAGATGAAGTTCATTATGAAAATGATCTACTGCGATAATATATCTAAAAACCTTATAATCTACGACAGGCAGCTCCTGTGCTTCTCTTACTTCTATATCTTCATAATGATTGACCGCATGATATGACATATAGCCAAACAGGCCATTCTGAATAAATTTCTTATCACCTTTATCACCTTTACTCCCACTATAGGTAAATGAACGTGCAAATGCATTTAATTTTTCAGTAAGCTCCGTCTTCTCAATTTTTATTTTTTCTTCGTCTTGCCCGGGAAATTTTTGATGTAATACATCATTCTGCACCCTGAACTCACCAACAGGTTCAAGGCAGATATATGAAAAGCTATTCTCCTGACCATGATAATCAGAACTCTCAAGCAGAAATGTCATCGGATATTTATCTCGAACCCGTAGATAAATACTCACCGGGGTTATCCTATCGGAGATCAGGGAAAGATGATTGGTTTTAAAGTTTATCATTGTTGGTTCACAGTTCAAAGTTCTAAGTTCAAGGTTTAAAGTTGCCTGGAGTTTTCCTAAGGCAATAAAAAAAGCCCGCTGGAGTGACAGCAGGCTAATTCAATGTATTTATACATAGCGGTGCTTATCACTCCTGAAAAAGACAGTGCCACCACCAAACTTTTACTATATTAAATTGAAAATCTCTCATAATCCTAAAATAAAAAAACCCGCTATTTGAACAGCGGGTTTTAATTATATTTTTACATACCTGTGCTGTTCATTAACTCATTAATGTCCACCACCAGCTATTTGTAATTGTCTTAATCATTATGTTGCGAAGGTATAGCAGTCATTTTAATTTTGCAACAACTTCACTTTATTTTTTCTTAGCAGCCGTTTCTTTTTTGCGAACCGGCTTTTTCTTTGTTTCCATAACAGGTTCAGATTCAGGAGCCAAAGCTGTAGCAGTTATTTTTGGCGAAGATGAAGCAGTCTTGTGATGAGGTCTCCTTACTCCAAAAGTACCGTTGTAAATTTTGCCTCTTTTTGTTTTTTTATCTCCTTTTCCCATGATATGTTATAGTTTAAGTGAAACCATCTATTGATAGAGATTCAATCCCTACCTCTACCAATTTAATAAACTTTTAGGTATTTAAATAACAAAAGCATTTATTAATTTTAGTATCAGAAAATGAACTTAATCTATAGTTTTTTGTATCATAATTTAAAAATTCCAGATCCTTTAGGGTTGAAGTTTACTTATAAAAAGGCGAACATTAAAAATCAAATTGTTGTAGTTATATAAAACAAAAACACCATGCGGAAATCTTCACCAGAATTAATCTTATATATTAGAAATGCCGCAAGAAAAATTTCAGAAACTGACGCTTATCAGTGGGGTCATATGGGCGCCTGTAATTGTGGCTTTCTCGCGCAGGAGATAACCAAATTAACAAAAGCAGATATTCATCGCCGTGCTATGTTACGACATGGTGACTGGAATGAACAGGTCGACGATTACTGCCCTACCAGTGGACTGCCTATGGATGAGCTAATTTCAGAATTATTGAATGCAGGCCTGGACAGGGAAGACCTGAAGAAGCTGGAAAATTTATCCGATCCTTTTGTACTTCAGCAGTTATCGGAAGACAAAAAATATCTCGCCCATAATAAAAAAGATGATGTTGTTCTATATATGAATACCTGGGCAGACCTGCTGGAAAAAAACCTGTTGAAAAATATTAATCTGAAAGATCTGAAGCTGAAGAATACCAAGGATAAAGAACTAAAGTTATTGATTAACTAAATAGTGTTAACATTTTGACTTAAACCTTATTAAAAAACTTCAGTTAAACTAATTTTTAAAGTAATGTAAGTAAACCTTACTTTAATAAGTATTGCTTCTAAGCATTACCAATGTACAGCCTATAACCACCTCTATTCCTTTTTCACGCGCTTTTCTCTCAAGATCAAGGTTTTCAGTACCCGGATTAAATATTATACGTTTAGGCTTCAGGTCGAGAATATAATCTATCCATTCACCAAGGTTTTGGCTACCTACATAAAGAGTTACCGTATCAACATCATCTATTTCAGGGCGCTCAAGCAGATCAATAATCTCCTCCCCTGCTACCTTTCCCCTCTTAATACTGACAGGTACAATTTCATGCCCATAATCCCTGAGCATGTTAGCAGCCATATATGCATATCTTGAAGGGTTTGGCGTAGCACCGAACACTACAGTTCTTTTATTATCCATTCTTTTAATTTCTTTATCTATTAAAAAAATAAATAGCGAATATGTTCCCTATCTTCTTTTATTTACGGCAGAAACATAGCCGAATGTAATTCCAAAATTGAAATCCAGAGGCACCTGATTTTTTGGAAGAGAGTTGAATTTATCAGTCTCCTCGTCCCCGAGCTGAAAATTCCTATAGCCTGTACCTATACTGATGAAGCCATCTGCTGTAAATCCTTTACCATGGAAATCACTCATTAACCTATAGCCAAGAAGTAATGAATAAATGATCTTATATTCCGAAGCTGTGGCTGTAATAATATCATTGGAGGCGGTTTCTAATAAATTCACATAGTGTGAATAATTAGAGAAACCTATTGAGTGGCCAAAATACCACATTCCAAAATTTTGATCCGAATTATAAAATTTCTGGCGAAGCGAAAATCTATAACCCCTGGTATAAACATCATTAATATGAACATCATCATTGGAAACGAAAAAAGGATCTCGTATACCTTCAATTATAAACTCGTAGCCTAATCGCTCCTGCATATAAAATTCTATCCCTACCGGAAAGGAACCTATTAATGAAGTAAATGGGTTTATAGAAAAAATCAGCCCGCGGAATTCATTCACCCCAGGTTTCAAATAATTAAACTTACTTTTTTTAAAGCCATAATCAGCTACACCATATTCTCTTTTGGGCCTTACTTTATTTTCAGCCTGCTGTTGAATGGCATTAAAATTCAGTGAATCATTTTCATAAAATATGTTGTAATATCCTTTCAGTGATCCCGTATTGTCGTACAGTTCCCAGGTTCCCATCCTGATATCATTTTCAATAAGGCCCTTTGATTGCAGTGTACCATCGGAATAATAGCCCTGATAAAGTCCTTTACCATTATCAAATTCTACCTCTCCCTCCAGCTTCCCATCCTGAAAATAATATTTCCAAAGACCATGCTTAACATTATCAACTAAAGTTCCAGTAGCTTTTACCTGCCCATTTTCATAATATTCAATAAATAAACCTTCTTTGCCATTATAAGTTGTAGTGCTTTTAATATTTCCATGTGGGTAAAACCCTTTCCATACACCGGCTTTATTACCTTCCTCAAAAGAACCTATAGAAGTTATCTCTCCCGTCTCACTAAAATACTTCCATTCATCTGAAGGCTGATCATCATTAAAATTACCTCTTGATGATGCCTGGCCGTTTGGAAAATAATAAATCCATTCTCCGGTTTTTTTATTGTTATTGTATGGCCCTTCCGCCTGTAGTTTCCCGTCCTTATAATAATATTTCCAATATCCTGCATGGTTTGTCCCGGATTTAGGTCCTTCTGCTTTCTTTTCACCAGTATGATAATATTCTATATAATTTCCTTTATTATCTTCATAAGTTATCTCCCCCTTTAACTTACCATCTTCAAAATAAAATTTCCAGAAGCCCGACCTTTTATTATCAACAAAATTCCCCTCACTTTTCAATTCACCACTTTCATAATACATCTTCCAGGGACCTTCTCTTTTCCTGTTGATAATTGTTCCCTCCATCTGTTTATTCCCATTTTCATAGAAATAATCCCATTTGCCATAGTTAGAATTATCCTTTAAAGCACCGCGCATTTTTAACTTGCCGGTTTCATAATAAAACTCCCAGACACCTGCCGTTTCATTATTTTTAAATTCACCTTTTGATTCAATATTGCCATTCAGATAGTATGACATATATGGGCCTTCCAGAATGTTGCTGAATGTATCTCTGACATGATAGATCTCCTTTAATTTCTGCCTGGATCCATCATGATAGGTATAGCGTTCAATCCACTGCGCGTTTAGGGAAGAGTTTATGAAAAATGATATGATCAAAAAAAATATTAGGCGCATAGTGGTTTTATAAAATAAAAAATATCAGCGACATTCATTAAAACCTCAAAGCAGTTTTAGCTAATCCAAATAAATAGCATATTTTTCTATTCCTAAAATATGCTTATCTATTTTATCCAATTATATACTAAAAATTTATTAGGATATTATAAAATTAAATATAACTAATTTTTTCCTTTTTTAATTTCATCAGGATCACCAAATATTTCCTTTTTTACCCATGCCTTCCCCCATTCTTCATGTTCATTTTCTGACCATAGCGCCGGAAAGAAGATAATTTTTTGAAATCGTGGCGGCAAATATTTCTGCCAGTTTGTTCCACCGGTAGCTTTTAAATCATCGGGGCTTTTGTGAAGATGCCGAACTGCTGCCTTATAATGTGCCAAAGGCCAGTACAGATTTGCCAGCACATCAAATTGTCGCATGGCAGTGATCATCTCTTCATCATTCAGCCCTGCAAATTTTTGTTTATATATATGCCAAATATTCTTTTCCTCATAAGCTTTTATTGCATCAAGAAATAGATCCATATACTTCTCTTCAAATTGCTTTAGTGTTAAGGTAGTTTTTCCTGAAGCCAATTCTGTTGCGCCTTTTCTCCAATAAAAATGCTGGAACATCTCCTCAAGAGTTCCGGAAGGATCTATATTTAAACGCTCCTCATGCCCTACCAGGTTTTTGAGCTCTGTACTGTAGATCTCTATTAAGCGATATTGCGCTGACTGAAAACCACTGGCTGGTAAAAGAGCCATACGAAATTTGAGAAATTCATCACGATCGAGACCATCAACCATTACATCAAATGAATTTTCCAGGTTTTGAAAATATCTGACAATCCGCCTGATCCTTTTCGTGAACTCTTCCGCCGTTATAGCTTTATTGTTGCATATCTGCTCCTGCTCATGAATAATAAGCTTGAAAAACAACTCTGTAAATTGATGGTAGATGATAAAAATCATTTCATCCTTTTGTTGAGTCTTTGGATTTTGAAGGCTTAGCAAAGTATCTAAATGGATGTAATCCCAGTAGGTAAGATAATCAGCATATAAAAGCCCGTCGAGATAGCTGGACAGGTCCTGCCCCATTGCCTCATATTTTGCCTCTAACTTTTTTACCTGCTCAATAATCTTTGGGTCTATACTGTTGCTTTCCATCTATTTTCTTCAAATTTGTTATTGTTACGTAAATTTGAAGCTTATCTGTGAATAACCCAAATCCAAAGGAATTATGCAAAAACCTGTAAATCAATCCGGCCCATCTAAAAAGGATCTTTTTGAGTCTCCGGATTTTTATAATATTGATGATCTGTTAACCGAGGAGCACAAGCTAATCCGCAGCTCTTTACGCGATTTTGTTAAGAAGGAGATTTCTCCAAATATTGAAGAATGGTGCCAGAATGCTCATTTTCCTTATGAAATAGTAAAAAAGTTTGGTGATATTGGGGCTTTTGGACCAACAATTCCTCAGGAGTATGGTGGTGGCGGATTAGATTATATTTCCTATGGCCTCATTATGCAGGAGATTGAGCGCGGCGATAGCGGTATGAGGTCAACTGCTTCCGTGCAGGGTTCCCTGGTGATGTACCCGATTTATAAATTCGGCTCTGAGGAGCAGCGCAAGAAATACCTGCCAAAGCTTGCTTCAGGAGAATGGCTTGGCTGCTTTGGGTTGACTGAGCCTGATCATGGTAGTAATCCGGGAGGCATGACAACCAATTTTAAGGATATGGGTGATCATTATCTTTTGAATGGTTCTAAAATGTGGATCTCCAATTCACCGAAAGCAGATATCGCTGTGGTATGGGCAAAGGATGAAAATGGCCGTATCCACGGATTAATAGTGGAAAGAGGTATGGAAGGTTTCTCTACACCTGAAACCCACGGCAAATGGTCATTGCGGGCAAGCACCACCGGTGAGCTGGTATTTGATAATGTTAAAGTACCTAAGGAAAACCTGCTGCCCAACAAGAGCGGTTTAGGTGCGCCAATGCAATGTCTTGATTCAGCACGATATGGTATCGCATGGGGATCTATAGGTGCTGCCATGGATTGTTATGATTCGGCAAGACGATATTCCCTTCAGCGGATCCAGTTCGACAGGCCTATTGGCGCTTTTCAGCTCACACAAAAGAAACTCTCAGAGATGCTTACAGAGATCACTAAAGCACAGCTTGTAAACTGGCGTCTGGGAAAACTAATGGACGAAGGAAAAGCTACAACTGCCCAGATCTCGCTGGCCAAAAGAAATAATGTGGACGTAGCGCTGAAAATAGCACGTGAGGCTCGTCAAATACATGGGGGCATGGGTATAACAGGAGAATATCCTATGATGCGCCACATGATGAACCTGGAATCAGTAATTACCTATGAAGGCACACATGACATCCACCTGCTTATTCTTGGAAAAGAGATAACCGGAATTCAGGCTTTTGCTCCTAACTAATAATTGAAATAAGCAACTTTTACCAAAAAAGCCTGTCGTGGATTCAGCGGCAGGCTTTTATTTTTCAATCACCCGCTAATCCAAATTCTCCATAACTGCCTCCCGCTTTGTTTGTTAATACCTCGTGACATTGGATGTTAATGCTACTTTCTTTAGAGGCAAACAACCATCATCTCACAAAAACAACAATTAAAAAATTATGGGAAGAGTCGTATATCCGGGTAAACCTTATCCATTAGGTGCTACATGGGATGGTAAAGGAGTAAATTTTGCTCTTTTTGCAGAAAATGCCACAGGTGTGGAGCTTTGTCTTTATAAAAATGATGACGATCTGGAGGGGGAAACTATTAAGGTAACAGAACGATCACATCAGATCTGGCATGTATATATACCAAATCTCAACCCCGGCCACCTCTATGGATTTCGCGTACACGGGCCCTATGAGCCTGAAAATGGTCATCGCTTTAATCCTAACAAACTAGTGCTTGATCCTTATGCCAAATCTATTGCCGGCACATATAAATGGCATGATGCCCTTTTCGGATATGACCTTCATCACCCAAAAAGAGATCTTAGCTTTAATGAAACAGACAGCGCTCCTTATGTTCCCAAAGGAGTCGTTACTGATCCTGAATTTGATTGGGAAGATGATCAGCCTTTAAGGTATTCCTATAGTGAAACAATCATTTATGAAGCTCATGTAAAAGGTTTAACAAAAATGCACCCTGATATTCCGGAAGAGATACGTGGTACTTATGCCGCTGTTAGTCATCCGGTTATGATCGATTATTATAAAAAATTAGGAATAACAGCAATTGAGCTGATGCCGGTACATCAGTTTATAAATGACCGGCACCTATACGACAAAGGATTGTCAAACTACTGGGGATATAATACTATAGGTTTTTTTGCTCCTGATGTACGTTATTCCAGCAGCGGTGTACATGGAGAGCAGGTGAAGGAATTTAAAACTATGGTGAAGGAGCTGCATAAGGCAGGCATTGAGGTGATCCTGGACGTAGTTTACAATCATACATGTGAGGGTAATCATTTTGGCCCAACTCTTTTTCTTCGTGGCATCGATAATGCTGCTTATTACCGGCTAACGGAAAACAGGCGCTATTATATGGATTATACCGGTACCGGAAATACATTAAATGCACAGTACCCGAATGTACTGGCCCTGATCTTTGATAGCCTCAGGTACTGGATCCAGGAGATGCATGTTGATGGGTTCCGTTTTGATCTTGCTTCTACTCTTGCCCGTGAGCTTCATGATGTTGACCGGCTAAGCTCGTTCTTCAATATTATTTATCAGGATCCGGTGATCTCAAAGGTAAAGCTTATCGCAGAACCCTGGGATGTTGGTGAAGGTGGATATCAGGTGGGTAACTTCCCTCCCGGATGGGTAGAATGGAATGGTAAATATCGCGATTCTATCCGGGATTTCTGGCGTGGGGCGAATAGTATGCTTGCTGAATTTGCCAACAGGTATACAGGAAGCTCCGATCTTTACCAGAATGATTTCCGCAATCCTACTGCCAGTATCAATTTTGTCACGGCACATGATGGATTTACTTTAAATGATCTTGTCTCCTATAATGAAAAACATAATATTGAGAATGGAGAGGATAATAAAGATGGTGAAAGTCATAATCGCTCCTGGAATTGTGGAGTGGAAGGGCCGACATCTGATCCTGCTATTTTAGAACTCAGGGAAAAGCAAAAGTTTAATTTCCTCTGCACATTATTTCTTTCCCAGGGTGTTCCGATGCTACTAATGGGCGATGAAGTGAGCAGGTCACAGGAAGGAAATAACAATGCCTATTGCCAGGACAATCCGATCTCATGGTTAGACTGGAAAAAAGCTGATCATGAGCTACTGGAATTTACCCGCAAAATAATTGCCATTCGCAGGAAACACCCTGTTTTCCACCGTCCTCTCTGGTTTCATGGTGAAGTTGTGGAAGGTACAGGGGTAAAAGATATCGAATGGTTTTTACCTGAAGGAAAGGTGATGACCGAGGACCACTGGAATAAAGATTATGCCAAATCACTGGCAGTTTTTCTAAACGGGCGAGGCATACATGCCAAATCAGCAACAGGAGAAATTTTAATTGATGATAGCTTTTACGTAATCTTTAACAGCTCTAAATATATTTTAAAGTACAAACTACCCCCAAAACAGTATGGTAATGAGTGGAGAAAGATCATAGATACGGATAAGCATTTTATAGATGAAGGCAGCACTGAAACCTATAAGCCGGATGAAACTGTCACTATAGCGCCACGCTCCACTGTTTTATTAAAAAAACCTCTCTACACTGATAACTGAAAATGAATAAAACTGATCAACGTACTATCGGAATAAATTTTAAAGATAAACAAGCGGATATTTCTGTCTGGGCCCCTCTAATTGATGATCTTTCATTGAAAAAAGAGAATGGTTCAACAGTTGGGCTTTCCAAAAATGATTTTGGCTACTGGAAGGCAAGTACGGATCAGCTACAGCCGGGTGACAAGTATAAATTTTTAATCAATGGTGAAAAAGAATTGCCTGATCCTGCCTCCTTATTTCAGCCTGAAGGAGTCCATGGATTTTCTGAAGCTGTCGATCTTGGTGCTCATAAATGGAAGGATGATAAATATGAAGTCATCCCACTTGATGAGTATATTATCTATGAACTGCATACTGGTACTTTTACTCCTGAGGGTACTTTTTCCGGAATAGAAAAAAAGCTTGAATACCTAAAGGAAGTAGGTATCAATGTGATTGAGATCATGCCTGTTGCCCAATTTCCGGGAAACCGCAACTGGGGTTATGATGGCGTCCATCCCTTTGCAGTTCAGAATTCTTACGGGGGCTACAAAGGCCTTCAAAAGCTGGTTGATACCTGTCATCAGCATGGAATAGCGGTTATATTGGATGTGGTATATAATCACCTTGGACCGGAAGGCAACTACCTGAATGAATATGGCCCTTATTTTACTGATAAATACAATACTCCATGGGGTAAAGCAATAAACTTTGATGATGCATGGTGCGACGGTGTAAGAAATTATGTTATTGAAAATGTATTAATGTGGTTTCGTGATTTTCATATTGATGCCCTGCGGCTTGATGCCGTTCATGCGATAAAGGATTTTAGCCCTACTCATATTCTAAAAGAAATAAAGCTTAATGTAGATGAGCTAATGGAGAGAACAGGCCGTTCCCATTATCTCATTGTAGAAAATGACCTTAACGACACCCGTTTTATAAATCCTGTCAAAAAAGGTGGATTTGGTATGGATGCCCAGTGGATTGATGAATTCCACCATGCCCTGAGAGTAACAGCGGGACAGGAAAGATCGGGATATTATGCTGATTTTGAAGGTATAAACCATCTGGCAAAATCATATGAAGATGCTTATGTCTATGACAAAATCTATTCACCGCACCGGCACAGGATCTTTGGAACAAAATCAGAGGAAAATCCGGGAGAGCAGTTCATTGTCTTTTCTCAGAATCATGACCAGGTAGGAAATCGCATGCTTGGAGAAAGGACAAGCCATTTAGTGTCATTTGAAATGCAAAAGTTGATGACGGGGGCTGTAATTGTCAGCCCTTTCCTTCCTATGCTTTTTATGGGAGAAGAATGGGGCTCAAGAGATCCTTTTCAATACTTTGTAAGCCATACAGATCCTGACCTGGTAGAGGCAGTGCGAAAAGGGCGAAAGGCAGAGTTTGCAGATTTCCATGCGGAAGGTGAAGCTCCAGACCCTCAGTCTGAGGAAACTTTTAAGCGTTCATCATTAAACTGGGAGGATATTGATCAACAACCTCATCAGACGATGCGGCAGTATTATATTAAGTTATTGAATGTCAGGAGGCTTTATAACTCGCTAAAGATCCCTAACAGAAAAAAAATAAAAGTATCGTGTGATGAGCAGAAAAAGATTATAACGCTGCACCGCTGGCATGAAAAAGAGCATGCACTGGTATTTATGAATTTTTCACAGGAGAAGCGTATTATAAGAACACCTGAGCAGAAGACAACTCAATGGACAAAAATCCTTGATTCCGCAGATCCGGTTTGGAATGGTTCGCAATCAGCACCCATACATGCTGATGGAGCTTCTGATTTAACACTACAACCAGAATCAATTTTAATCTACAGCAATACTAATGAAGTTTAATCCCAACACTACATATAGAATTCAGTTTCATAAGGGTTTTAATTTTAAAGCTTTTGAAAAGATCCTTCCTTACCTTAATAAACTGGGTGTTCGAACACTCTATGCCTCACCTATTTTTGAAGCTACTCCGGGAAGCACGCATGGTTATGATGTAACTAACCCTCAAAAGATCAATCCTGAGATTGGTTCTTTGGAGGAGTTAAAGGAACTGCGCCAAAAGCTGGATAAATATGGGATCAAATGGATACAGGATATTGTGCCCAACCATATGGCTTTTGATCCCAACAATAAATGGCTAATGGATGTCCTGGAAAAAGGTCCTAAGTCTAAGTATGTTAACTTTTTTGATATCTCCTGGTCGAGTGAATTGTACAAAGGCCGAGTGATGGTCCCGTTTTTAGGCGCTCCGTTCAATACTATTGCCGATAATAAAGAGGTCCAAATCACTGAAGACAATGGCAACTTCTTTTTCAAGTATTATGACAACTTATATCCTCTTAATGAAAAAACCAGCAATTCGATTAAAAAAGAGGATCTTAATAAAATAAACAATTCGCCTGAAGAATTAAAGGAAATACATGATCAGCAGTATTATAACCTGTGTCACTGGCAGGAAACAAATACCAAAATAAACTTCCGCAGGTTCTTTACTATCAATGGCCTGATCTCGCTCAACATGCAGGACCAGCAGGTTTTTGATGAATACCATAAGCTGGTAAAAGAGTTACTTCAGGAGGGTATTTTTGATGGATTACGAATTGACCATGTTGATGGCATGTATGACCCCAAATCATACTTAACGCAGCTAAGAGCGCTGGCTGGCGATGAGACATATATTATTATAGAGAAAATTCTGGAAGCTGAAGAACAGCTGCCTGACGATTGGCCGATAGAGGGTAATACGGGTTATGATTTTCTTGCATTTGTCAATAATGTTTTCACCAATAAAAAAAGCGAAGAGACTTTCACTGATTATTTTCATCAGCTAACTGGGGATTCAAGATCAGTAGAAGAACGGATAAGAGAGAAGAAGAAAAATATCCTTAACAATAGATTAGCTGGTGATCTTGATAATCTCCATCAGCTTCTTTTAGATTCTGATCTCATTAATATGCCAAAAATTGAGAAGAAAGATTTAAAAGCTGTCATTTCAGAATTTCTGATCGAATGTCCTGTTTATCGCTTTTATGGAAATAAAATACCTCTGGGAATTCAGGAGCAGGTAGAGCTAGAGCAGATATTTACCAGGATAAGGGATAAAAACCCTCAACTTGAAGAACCTGCTAACCTGCTGGAAAAAGCTCTCCTTCATGATCATCTTAAAAAAGATAATGAGTTTAAGCAGCGTGCAATACATTTTTACCAGCGGCTGATGCAGTATACCGGTCCTGTTATGGCAAAAGGGGTTGAAGATACTCTTATGTACACCTATAGCCGATTTATAGGACATAATGATGTTGGTGATAATCCTTCTTCTATGGGAATTCCAATTGAAGAATTCCAGGAAAAAATGATAGAGCGCCATGAAACATGGCCCCTTACAATGAATACCACTTCCACCCATGATACAAAACGTGGAGAAGATGTGCGGATGCGATTAAATATTATCACTGACCTGAAAGATAAATGGGTAGAAAAGGTAGAAGAATGGCGTAAAATGAACGAAGACCTTAAGGAAAATAACACACCTGATAATAATGATGAATATTTCCTGTATCAAACGATACTGGGTGCTTACCCGATGCCGGGTCAGAATGAAGATAATTTTCCTCAGAGATTTAAAGATTATATTACAAAAGCGCTACGAGAAGCTAAACGCCATTCAAACTGGACAGAGCCTGATGAAAAATACGAGAAGGGGACTAAAAAATTTGCTGCTGCTCTTCTTGATAAAGAATCGCAATTTTGGAAGAGCTTTAAGGATTTTCATAAAGAAGTATCGCATTACGGAGTAATAAATTCTCTTTCCCAGGTAATCTTAAAATATACCTGTCCTGGCGTTCCCGATCTCTATCAGGGTTGTGAGCTTTATGATCTGAGCCTAGTAGATCCCGATAACAGAAGACCTGTCGATTATGATTTAAGAGATAAATTCCTGAAAGAAATTTCTTCTTATATCAGCTCCTACGATAAAGCATTTGTTGATACGCTGTGGCAGGAGAAATTTAATGGTCAAATCAAATTATGGCTTACCCACCTTTTACTGGACCTTAGAAAGCATCACCCGAAACTTTTTGAAAAAGGAGATTACATTCCATTACAGGTAAAAGGAAAGCATAAACAACATGTGATGGCTTTCGCAAGAAAAAAAGGAGAAACGACTGTAACAGTTATTATTCCTTTAAATATTGCATCACTGGCACAAGAACAAAATGCTACAGTTGAAGATATTGAATGGGGAAATACACGGGTTGAATTCCAGGAGGATAAGCCCCATAAATGGCATAATATGCTAACAAAAGTGGATACAAGGCTAGAAGGAGATGCTTATATCCAAGATCTCTTTAAACCTTTACCTCTCTGTATTTTAAAGTCTGAACCCGCTTTAAAAGAAGAACGCAGCGCAGGGATCCTAATGCACATTACCTCACTACCCTCCTCTTTTGGTGCCGGTGATATGGGACCTGAAGCTTATAAATTTGCTGATTTCTTAGAAAGATGCAATCAACGCTATTGGCAAATATTACCCTTAAATCCTACAGAGGGCGGGGCCGGTCATTCGCCTTATAGCTCACATGCAAGTATGGCAGGTAATATACTGCTTATTAGTCCGGAAATGCTGATCAAAGATAATTTACTTGATGAGCAGGATCTTAAATCCTATGAGATCCCCTCGACTGATACAGCCGATTTTGGTCATACTGAAAAAGTAAAAAGGGAATTATTAGAGAAATCTTACAATAACAGGCACAGGTCTTCTCTTGACGAGGAATACATCCAATTCCTGCAGGAAGAATCACACTGGGTGCATGATTATGGGCTTTATATGACTTTAAAAGCAAAACATAATTATGCTGCCTGGTTTCAGTGGCCTGAGGAGTATAAAAACCGTAATGAAGATACCCTGAATGAATTCAGGGAGCAGAATAAAGAGGCTATTGATAAGATACGCTGGTATCAATTCATTTTCATCAGGCAATGGAAGAAACTTAAAACCTACTGTAATGAAAAGGATATTATGCTTTTTGGTGACCTGCCATTCTACATCAGCCACGATTCGGTAGATGTTTGGTCTCACCCTGATATTTTTAAAATTGATGAGGATGGAAAAATGACCGGAGTGGCGGGTGTTCCGCCGGATTATTTTAATGAGAACGGACAGCTATGGGGCATGCCGGTTTTCCGCTGGAACATACTGAAAAAACAGAAGTATAACTGGTGGGTAAAGCGGATACAGAAAAATGTACAGCTTTATGACCTGCTCAGACTGGATCATTTCCGCGCATTTTCAGATTTCTGGGAGGTACCGGCAGGTGAAGATACAGCCATAAACGGCACATGGAGACCTGGTCCGGGAGCTGATCTATTTAAAAGATTACGAAAAGAATTGGGTGAACTTCCTTTTATTGCTGAAGACCTTGGAGAAATTGATGATCCGGTTTATGAACTAAGGGATAGTTTTGAATTTCCAGGTATGAAAGTAGTGCAGTTTGCTTTTGGTGGTGATATAAAAGAATCACCGCATATCCCGCATAATTATACAACCAATTATATTGCATATACAGGTACACATGATAATAATACATCTGTAGGCTGGTTTAGAAAAGATGCCGGTGAAACAGAGGTTCGGAACTTAAAGGGGTATTTTGGAAAAGATATTGAAGCGAGTCAGGTGCATAAAGAGCTAATTCGTGCAGTTTATTCCTCCGTTGCGCAGGTTGCCATTATCCCTATGCAGGATATCCTGGGGCTGGATGAAAACAGCCGAATGAATATGCCTGCGACAATAGAAAAGAATTGGGTGTGGCGTTTAAAGCCTGATCAGTTAAATCCTTCTACAGAAGAGTGGCTGAGGGAGTTTGTGGAGCTGTATAATCGAGGGTGATAAAATGTGCGGAGAGATCTAGCACCTCGATTGCAGTCGCTGCCCTTATTTTTTTCGGTCATTCCGACGACAGGAGGAATCTACCTCGTCGATTGGCAGTATGTGCTATATAAGGAGTAAGTTTTCTCTCTTCGCGAACAGTTGAAAAAAAAGCTTTCGAGCTGATAAGCTACGTTCGAAATGACGAAAATTTTAAACGGTTTTACGTATAAATTATCTGTACTCGTTACTTTTTACCTTGTTAAATAAATCAATTATTTGCCTCCACATATCCCTTTACCGTAAGCCTCTGAACTGGGGCAGAAGGATCATTACTATAGACGGTGATCGCTTTTTGCTGATTTCCCTTTCTTCCGCTGCTGTCAAATTCAGTTTTAATGATCGCAGATTCTCCCGGAGCTAAATTATTCTTACTTAATTCAGCTTTCAGGCAGGTACAATTAGAATCCACCTTTCGGATGTTTAAAACTGACTGACCGTTATTAGTAAGCTGGAATTCATTTTTTACCTTTTCTCCTTCTTTGGCTCTGTCAAAATCATAGATCTGCTCGCCAAAAGATAAACGGGCAGATTTTTCAAACTCCTCTTTACTCATTGGAGCAAAATATTCTTCAATATTGGTAAATAAGGTATAGGATTTTATCGAGTCAATGGGCTCGTTAGTAACTAACGTCATGTTTTCAGTGAAAAAACCAAGGTCACCTTTTTTCTTTGCAGCATATGAAATTGTTAAGGTAGCTGATTCACCGGCATTTATAGTATCAGCAAGATTCACCTGGACATGCTCAGGATGAATTATCGATTTAATGATCAATGGCTGCTCACCGGCATTATATATATCAAAATCCTTTAATGTTGGGTCGTCAGTGGTTAAAACTTTACCCATATTAAATGAACGGTATTTTGTACGCAGATTGCCATCAGTATAAGGAAGCTCCTCTTCTATGGATTTAGGTCTTGGTGATACATTTCCCCTTATAAAAAGCGCCACCTGCTTTCCATCATCAGTAAATACTGTTAAGCTTTTATTAAAAGAACCCGGTCGGTTATAGGTATCATACTGCGCCTGAACAAAACCCTGCTCACCTGGCGCTACTGCTTCTTTCGTCCAGCCGGGTGTAGTGCAACCACAGGAAGTTTTTACATTAGTGATTTTAATTGGCTCAGCTCCCGTATTTGTGAAAACAAATTCATGCAGCACCGGCCCATCCGCTTCCTTTACTATGCCAAAGTCATAAATTTGCTCCTCAAATTTCAGGATATCAGCCTGCTGGGCAGAAGCAATAAATAGAAAAAAGTTAAAGAGTATAGCTAAAGAAAAGATCCGCATGATTTTATTTTGATTTTTTATTTTAACGAGCGAAAACTAAAATAAATTTCTTAATCCCTATAGATTTTTATTTTAAGTCTAACACTTCTAATTTCGCCTAGCGAAAATACGAAGAAATGGCAAGAATATTAACAGGAATACAAAGTAGTGGAAAACCACATCTTGGAAATATATTAGGGGCGATAAAACCGGCGGTCGAGCTGAGTCAGGATCCCAATAACGAATCTCTTTTTTTTATTGCAGACCTGCACTCTTTAACAACTATTAAAGAGGGTGAAATAAGAAAAGAAAACATTAAAGCAACAGCTGCTGCATGGCTCGCTTTTGGTTTTGATACGGATAAAAATCTCTTTTACCGCCAGTCACAAATCCCGGAGGTATGTGAGCTTACATGGTACCTTAACTGCTTTACCCCTTTTCCTATGCTTTCAAATGCTCATTCCTTTAAGGATAAAGCTGATAAGCTTAGTGATGTAAATGCGGGTTTATTCACCTATCCGGTTCTAATGACTGCGGATATTATACTTTATGATGCAGATATTGTACCTGTAGGAAAAGATCAAAAGCAGCATCTGGAAATGGCACGTGATATTGCCGGCGGGTTCAATAATCTGTTTGGAGAAACATTTGTACTACCGGAAGCAAGGATTGATGAGCAGCTGATGACAATTCCCGGAACGGATGGACAGAAGATGAGCAAGTCATATAATAATACCATCGATATTTTTCAGCCCGACAAGAGATTAAGAAAGCAGATAATGTCAATAGTTACTGACAGCACTCCAATGGAAGAACCTAAAGATCCGGATACTGATAATGTATTTGCCATATATAAACTTCTCGCGAATCCTGAGCAGGTAAAGGAAATGCGTAAAAAATATGAAGGTGGCAATTATGGGTATGGTCATGCAAAGAATGAGCTTTTTGAATTAATTGTGGAAAAATTCCAAAAAGAACGTGAGCTCTATAATTACTACAGGGAAAATGAAGGTGAGCTAGAACAAAAACTACAGCAGGGTGAAGAAAAGGCTCGGGAAATAGCCCTAAACCGCCTTAATGTAGTGAGAGAAAAGTTAGGCTTTAAATAAAAAACAGGAGCGTAAAATTATACGCTCCAAACTACCTCTTTTCGTTCCGGATTTACCTGAATTACAATTCGCAGTGGATTTGGAAGTAAAACCAGCTTGGTATCCTTATCAGGAAAATCGTCAGCTTCAACGTAAACTCCCTGAGAAAAATCAGTTTTATATTCAGAGCCCTCTTTTGATACTTTATTTGGTATGTAAGCTATCGGAAGTAAAATCTCAGAATCAGGGCAAAACTCATCATGAACTTCATATAGCTTCTCTTCCAGGAACTGGCCGTAATTTTCCATAATATCATCTTCAATATCATGGATCTCCTCCTCAAGTTCATCATAGCGCTTATCATCATACGACATACTGTCAAGTTCTATTTTTTTATCCAGCAAATTACAAACTGCGTCATTAAGCTGTTGAACATCCATAGAATAAATGGGTTTATTTTATACTGTAAATGTGTAAAGCATAATCATTGAATGCAACAACTTTTGTAAATTTTATACCTTTGAGTTAGAATTTACTGTAAACCACCAAAATACCTTAATTATGCAGGAAGATTTTTTGCCCATAAACGGCACTGATCACGTAGAATTTTATGTAGGAAATGCCAAACAGGCAGCTCATTATTATCAACATGCCTTCGGTTATGAATTAATAGCTTATCTGGGACCTGAAACAGGTGTAAGAGATCGTGCAAGCTATGTTCTCAAGCAGGGCAAGATCCGCCTTGTTCTTACCGGCTCTATGCAACCATCCGGAGAGATTACCGATCATGTGATCAAGCATGGGGATGGTGTAAAGGTACTGGCGTTATGGGTTGATGATGCAGAAAAATCATTTCAGGAAACAACATCCAGAGGGGCAGAGCCTGCCATGGAAACGCAAACCTACAGGGATGAGCATGGTGAAGTAAAAGTCTCTGCTATAAAAACCTATGGCGAGACAATTCATAAATTCGTTGAGCGGAAGAATTACAATGGTCCTTTTATGCCGGGATATAAAGAGCGTAAAAGTAAAATGAAAGTAGGACCTATAGGACTACAGTATATCGATCATTGCGTTGGGAATGTTGAGCTTGGAAAGATGAATGAGTGGGTGAAGTTTTATGAGGATGTAATGGGATTTAAGCTGCTTATTACATTTGATGATAAAGATATTTCAACGGAGTATACCTCTCTGATGTCAAAGGTGGTATCTAACGGTAACGGATATATAAAATTCCCTATCAATGAGCCGGCCAAAGGAAAGAAAAAATCACAGATAGAAGAGTATATAGATTTTTATCATGGAGCCGGTGTACAGCATATTGCCATTGCCACAGATGACATCGTTCAAACAGTATCTGAATTACGAAAACGTGGTGTTGAATTTTTATATGTTCCTGATACTTATTATGAAGATGTTCTTGATCGTGTCGGGGAAATTGAAGAAGACCTGAAGCCATTAAAAGAAAATAATATCCTAATCGACAGGGATGAGGAAGGATATCTCCTTCAGATATTTACAAAACCTGTTCAGGACCGTCCTACCCTTTTTTATGAGATCATTCAACGCAAAGGTGCCAAATCTTTTGGAAAGGGTAATTTTAAAGCTTTGTTTGAATCTATTGAACGAGAGCAGGAGCTAAGAGGAAATCTATAAAAATTCTATACTAAAAAATACAAAATGAGTGAAGTAAGGGAAAAAGCCCAGAGCTGGATAGACAGCAATATAGATGACGATAGCCGTAAAACCATTCAAATATTATTAGCGGATGCTGATGATTCGGCGTTGACAGAAGCTTTTTATAAAGACCTGGAATTTGGAACCGGCGGATTAAGAGGTGTAATGGGAGTAGGATCAAACTACATAAACCGTTACACCATCGGTATGGCCACACAAGGGCTTTCCAATTACCTTAAAAAGCAGTTTGAGGGAGAAGATATTAAAGTGGCCATTGCACACGACAGCCGTAATAACAGCCGCTATTTTGCCGAAACTACGGCAGCTGTTTTTTCTGCCAATGGTATTACAGTGTTTCTTTTTGATGACCTCAGGCCAACACCGGAGTTATCTTTCGCTATCCGTCACCTGAAATGTCATAGTGGTGTAGTGCTTACTGCCTCTCATAATCCTAAAGAATACAATGGTTATAAGGCTTACTGGAATGATGGTGCTCAGCTGGTTGAACCCCATGATAAAAATGTCATTGAGGAGGTGAGAAAAATAAAATCTGTTGATGAGGTAAAATTTGATAAAAATGATAGCCTCATACATGCAATAGGCGATGATATCGATGAGATATACCTGGAAAGGGTATCCCGTTTATCCCTTTCTCCTGAAACAGTAAAAAGACAAAAGGATTTTCCAATCGTTTTTTCATCAATTCACGGTACAGGGATCCAATTAGTTCCAGCGGCTTTACGGCGTTTTGGATTTGAAAATGTTGATATTGTGGAAGAGCAGGCTACGCCGGACGGAAATTTCCCTACCGTAATTTATCCTAATCCGGAAGAGGCGGAAGCCATGACCATGGCATTAAACCGTGCAAAAGAACTGGATGCAGAGCTGGTAATGGCTACTGATCCTGATGCTGATCGTGTTGGTATTGCGGTAAAGGATATGAAGGGTGAATGGGTTTTACTAAACGGAAATCAGACAGCAAGCCTGCTCATATATTATTTGCTTAAACAGCGTAAGGATAAGGGGGAGCTGGAAAAAGACCAGTATATTGTAAAAACGATAGTTACCACAGACCTTCTGGAGGATATAGCTCATCATTTTAGCATCCCATGCTATGAAACACTTACCGGCTTTAAATATATTGCTGATCTAATTAGAAGTAAAGAAGGAAAGGAGCAGTATATAGCCGGTGGTGAAGAAAGCTACGGATATCTAATAGGTGATTTTGTTCGTGATAAAGATGCAGTTTCTGCCTGTGCCTTAATAGCTGAGATGGGAGCATATGCAAGAGATAATGGAAAAAGCATATATGAGCTGCTGCTGTTTATATATAAAGAATTTGGATACTATCAGGAGAAGCTGATCGCATTGACCCGGCAAGGTAAAAAAGGTGCTGAGGAAATTAAGCAGATGATCGATGATTTCAGAAAAAATCCACCTAAAGAGATTGCCGGGGAGAAGGTAGTTAAGGTCAGGGATTATAAATCGCTTGAAGAAACGGATGTTGCTACAGGCAAAACAAACAAATTAACATTCCCTTCTTCCAATGTATTACAGTATTATACAGCTGAAGGAAGTAAGATCTCCGTCCGACCTTCGGGTACCGAACCTAAAATTAAATTTTACATAAGTGTGAAAAGTGATAATGGTCAGTCATATCAGGAGGTACAGCACCAGTTAAACACAAAAATTGAGAAGATCGAAAAATTTTTGATGAAATAAAAAGATCAGCTCATACAGATAAATTTGATTCCAATTATAATAAATTTTGTTCTTGTACTGGTAGGATTTTTCCTGCTGATTAAGGGAGCACGGGCGCTGGTTACCGGCGCCTCTTCTCTTGCCCGGAGGTTCAATGTACCCGAACTGATAATTGGTTTAACCATTGTAGCTTTAGGTACATCGGCACCAGAAATTGTAGTAAATATAATTTCCGGGATCCAGGGCCATAGTGGAGTAGTTTTTGGAAACATTATAGGTTCAAATAATTTCAACCTGTTCCTGATCCTTGGCATATCAGGTACGATTTATCCTTTAGCCATACAACGAGATACTGTAGTTAAAGAGATCCCTTTCTCTCTATTCATTACAGCGGTTTTACTCGTTCTTGTAAATGATGTGACATTTAATACCGGAGAAACAAATAATACTTCCCTGATTGACGGTTTAATCCTTTTAGGCCTTTTTGTCCTTTTCCTTGGATATATATTCAACAGGATGAAGGTAAAATCCACTATTGTAAAGGAAGAAAGTATTGAAGAACTGGCTAAACCGAGGAGTGGCGGGAAAATTACTTTGTTGCTTCTCGGGGGATTATTAGGATTAACAATCGGCGGAAAATTAGTGGTGGACAATGCAATAGCTATAGCAGAATATTTTGAAGTGAGCCAAAAGATGATCGGGCTCACTATAGTTGCTGCAGGAACCTCTCTGCCCGAGCTGGCAACGACCTCTGTTGCGGCGTTTAACAAAAAAGCAGATCTGGCAATTGGAAATGTAATTGGATCTAATATTTTTAATATACTGCTAGTGCTGGGGGTAACCACATTAATCGCTCCATTGCAGTACAACACAGAACTAAATATCGATATTTACATTCTACTTGGCGGCACCTCTCTACTGATGCTTTTTATGGTTACTTTGGGCAAAAAGCGACTTGACAGGCTGGAGGCTATAATTTTCCTTTTTGCTTTTGTGGGATATATGGTGTTTTTATTTATCCGACAGTAATTAAGTTAGAGTGTTTAATTACTATCTTTTAATTTTGTACCTTTTGATACACCCTTACATAATCAATTTCCATTATTTGAGGAAATACATCAGGATTGACACCGTATTTTCCTCCCCAGTTCCCTCCTACTGCTATATTCATTATTAAATGGAAAGGCTCATCAAATGGCCAGGCAGACGGCCCATCACCATTATCTCTAAAAGTATTATAAATCTTATCATCAATCATAAATTCAATCTTATCGTCGCTCCATTGTATGGAATATTTATGAAATGCCTGATCTGCATCTTTCACCTTCATAGAGTCACCTTGGTGAGTGCCTTTTATATGATTAAAAGCTTCTGTATGAATAGTCCCATGAATATTTCCAGGATCAAATCCCACATGTTCCATAATGTCTATTTCTCCGCTTTTTGGCCAATCACCGTATCTCCAATCAGTGGGAAGCATCCATATTGCGGACCAGGTCCCTTTTCCATAAGGTAATTTAGCACTAACTTCAATTAACCCATACTTCCAGTCGCCTTTAAGGAGAGACTTTATTCTTGTTGATGTGTAATTATTTTCGTTGTCCTTCCTGGCTATTATATGGAGTTTACCATCCTCAACTCTTACATTCTCACTATTTCGTGTATAGGTCTGCAATTCATTATTGCCCCACCCACATAACGTAGGACAGCCGTTTCCCAGATCATAAGTCCATTTACTCTCCTCCGGTTGCCCCTGGTATTCAAATTCATCACTCCATACTAATTTCCAATTCGCCTCATTAGTTTCTGCAACTGAAGAACATGCACCTAAAACAACAACTATTAGTACTATATAAATATTTATCTTCATTTTTATTTTAGAATAAATTCTGCACCATTGAGATCCTGCGAATTTGGCCCGACAAATACTTCGTATGCTCCAGGCTCATAACCATAGCTTAAATCCTTTCGATAGAAAGAGAGGTCATCAGATGAAATCTCAAATTCTACAACCTTTGTCTCTCCTGGCCGGATCATTAATTTTTTAAACCCTTTAAGCTCTTTTACCGGACGGGTAATACTGCCTACTTTATCACGGATATAAAGCTGAACTACTTCCTCGCCAGCGATATCGCTTGTATTTGTAACTTCTACAGTCACCTTTAATTTCTCTTCAGAAGTTATCTCATTGCTACTAATCTCGATTGGCGAATATTCAAATGTTGAATAGCTTAACCCATAACCAAAAGGATATAAAGGTTTGCTGTCAAGATCATTATAATGTCTGTAGAATACCTGCCCGGGTGAAGCTACCGGTCTCCCAGTCATCTTATGATTATAATAAACAGGTATCTGACCAACCGATCTTGGGAAAGTCATAGGCAATTTACCTGAAGGATTATACTTACCGGTTAATACATCCGCAATAGCATGTCCGGCCTGGGAGCCAAGATGCCATGTCTCCAATATAGCCGGAATATTTTCAGCCTCCCATTGAATTGTCATTGGCCTTCCATTCATAAGTACCAGCACAATATTTTTATTGGCTTTATAAACCTCTTTAAGGAGCTCCAGTTGCAATCCGGGCAAACCAATATCAGCCCTGCTTCTACCCTCGCCAGACATATAGGCAGTCTCTCCCAGTACCATAATTACTGTTTCAGCTTCCCTGGCTTTAGCTACAGCCTCACTGATGCCAGACCGGTCTTCCTCTTCTATTTCCAACTGCTGAAAGAAATTATTTGGTCCTATAGAGAGCTTTACTCCTTCAGCATATGTAATTACAGTTTTATCACCTATTGCTTCATCAAGTCCTTCATAAAATGAAACAGCGGAATTTGATTCAGCGGCACCTCTCCAATTTCCTATCGGTGAATCTTTATCTTTGGCAAGCGGACCTATAACGGCAATTTTTTTAGCGTTTAACGGCAGTAGATTATTTTCATTCTTCAATAAGACAATAGATCTTCTTGCTATATCACGAGATGCTTCCATATGCTCTTCAGAAGCCAAAAATTCCTTTTCTCTGTTTTCATCAAAATATTTGTATGGATCATCAAAGAGTCCTAATCGATATTTAAGAAGCAGTACTCTTCTTACAGCGTCATCAATTATCTTTTCATCAATAGTTCCTTCTTTCACCAGCTCTTCCAAATGATTAATATAAGCTTTAGCTTCCATATCAATATCTGATCCAGCCTCTATGGCCAATCGTGCTGCCTCTTTATTATCCTTTGCTACACCATGCGGCACCAATTCTCCTATAGAATTCCAATCAGAAACCACGACACCATCAAATGCCCAATCACCTTTTAAAAGCTCCCTTTGCAGGTACTCACTCGCCGTAGCAGGTACCCCATCAATATCGTTAAATGCATTCATGAAGGTAGCAACACCTTGCTCTTCTGCAGCTTTGAATGGAGGGATTATAAGATTTAGCAGCTGATGTTTACCAAGATAAACATTGTTATAATCCTGGCCTCCTTCAACCATCCCGTATCCTGCAAAATGCTTGGCACATGCAGCTATTGTAGCAGGGTCGGAAAGGTCATTACCCTGAAAACCGCGAACTCTTGCCTTTGCAATTTCAGCGCCCAAATAAGGGTCCTCTCCTGCTCCTTCCATTACCCTACCCCAGCGAGGATCTCTGCCAATATCAACCATGGGGGCAAATGTCCATTGGATACCCGCAGCAGACGCCTCTCGGGCAGCAATTCGGGCGGAATTCTGAATTGCCTCAAGGTCCCATGATGCACTTTCACCCAGAGGAATGGGAAAAATAGTTTTATAGCCATGAACAACATCAAAGGCAAAGATCAGAGGTATACCTAATCTTGAATTCTCTACAACCTGCTTTTGCATTTCATAGGCATCCTTAGCTCCCAAAAGATTAAGTACCGAGCCCACTCCACCGGAATTTAGCTGGTCATAACGGATCTTTTCCTCTCCGGTACGGTTGCCTGGTCCTGTAAGGTTAGATCCTACAGAATATTGATTTAGCTGACCTACTTTTTCATAAATTGTCATTTTTGACAGAATACTATCTATTTTAGCTTCATATTTTGTTTGCGCTCTAACATTGCTACATATGAGGCAGGCAAAAAGAATGGCAATTAATAACCTTTTCATCTTATCAAGATATTTAATTTTTTTGAAACACACGAACATAGTCTACAACCATTCGCTGAGGAAAAACTGTTGCTGTGTTGGGAGAACCTGGCCAGTTCCCTCCAACAGCAACATTAAATATGAAGAAGAATTTATCATGAAATTCACTCATGGTTGATGGAGTTATGTCCGTTGTGTGGTAGTGATTATCATCTACATACCATTTAATATTATTTTGGTCCCATATAATGGTAAAAACGTGAAACTCGTCAGCAAATATTCCGGAAGAAAGCTCGTATGAGCCACCGTAGCTTGCATGTGTATTGTTATGGTCCCAGTGCAGGGTGCCATGGACTTCATTTTCCCTGCCATTTCCACCGATCATCTCTGTAATATCAATCTCACCACAAGCAGGCCAACCTACTGTGTTGAAATCTTCTCCCAGCATCCATAAAGCGGGCCATATACCCTGCCCCTGTGGGAGTAAAGCTCTTATATCTATCCTTCCATACTGGAAGGACTGTTTGTCTTGGGTTACAAGACGTGAGGAAGTATAGCTTCTTCCGCCAAAATTTTCTTTACGGGCTTCAATGATGAGATACCCGTCTTCTACAGTTGTATTTTCTTTCCGATAATATTGGAGTTCATTATTCCCCCAACCATTTGAACCTGTGCCTATTTCATAGGTCCAGTCTTCCGATAGGGATGATCCTTCAAATTCATCCTGCCATACTCTTGTAAAACCATCATATTGTTCCGGTGTAGAATAACCATGGGTAGGAAAGGTTTGATCAGATTCAAGATCAGAATCAGTGATAGTAATTTCTATTTGTCTCGTAGCCAGAGAGACATAAATTCCTGAGGTGAAGTTTAAAAAAAATGATTCGGTCTCCTCTTTAATGTAATCGCCGATAATAGTAATTGAAATTTCCTTACTTACCACTCCGGGTTCAAACTCAATCATACCCGATGTTGCTGTATAATCCATTCCATTTATAGCTGTACCATCTGATGTTGAATAATTAACAAAGGAAGATTGTTCAAAAGGTTCTGATAGCATTGCAACTACCGTTACTACAACATTTTGGTTTGTCTCGTCTACTGTTAAATTTTCAGCATGTAAAGTGGGTAATACCTGCTGAGGGGCATCATCTTCATCATCACAACTAAAAAGAGATACCATGAAAAAAAGGCTCGTTAAGAGGAAATATTTCATAAAAAAGAAAATATAAGAGGGCATTAACCCTCTTATATTTGATTAAATTTATTTATTGAAACGATAGATTTCTTACGTAGAAAGTACCGGCATCAGTATGATTTCCACCACCAATTTGAACAAATACCATATCAAGATCAGTTCTGTTAAATGGTGTTTCTCCAGTTGTGTTTGCAAATGAAGGATTATCAAGCTGGAATGTAACAGTTACCCATTCATCCGTTGCTAATTCTGCAGACTCATATTGTATAAGATTTGTCCACCATTCCTGAGTAGCACTTACATCTGCAAGTCCAATTATTACTTTCTTCGTTAAACCTCCAGTATAATCATTTGAACTAGGCAAATAAACATCTATTGAAACAGTAGTCATTGATGAGAAGTCAATATCTTTAGGGTCAGGGGCTACTCTTAACTGAGCCTCCTGAAACTGATCAGCAGTTCTGTCAAACTGTCCGACATCTGTTGTTCCACCAGCAGGATCTGCTACACCCGGAGTTATTACTGAAGTACCTGCTATAGTGCCAAGAAGATCAAAACTTTCAGCTGTTTCAAAAGTATGGCCCATGGTAGCAGGTGCAATATCTGCAAGATCTTCACCAAATGGTGCTTCTTCACATGGATCTACAACTATAGGGTTTGTAGTCTCATCATAACTTACAAGAGTAAACTGCCAGTAACCGAAAACTGCTCCAGCATCATCTGTAAGGTCTGTTACCAGAACAAGCGTATCTGTAGTCGATGTCTCAACAAGCCTGGCTACCTGATAGGTTACTTCACTAACCGGAACATTTGTCTCACCAGATGTAGTAACTTTTGATAAACCTATAAATGCACCATCTCCTGATACATTAAGAGTATTTGCAGATGGATCGTAGCTGAAGTTATGAGTTCCTGAATTCCAGGCAGAGATATCTGTCCCTTCATTGTTTACCCAATTAGCAGCGTTAGTGGCATCAAAACAAGTACCTTCCATTTCTGGAGGCCAAATACCACCTTCAGCCCAGAAATCACCATTATTCTCAAAACTGAATGTTCCATCAGTATTAAATGTCCAGGTATCGTCCATAATACAAGATCTCACACATGGTGCCTGCACAGCGTTACCCTGGCTGCCCAGTGCAAACCAGATCTCACTGCGATTTTCCGGTCCAACCTGAATTGTGTTTACTCCAGTTGAATTATCAGCAAGAAGATACCATGTTTTACCATTATCTCCTATCAGGGCTCTTTGTGCAGCCAGAGGATCTACTATTGATACCGTCTGAGTTTTCGAAGCAGTGGCACCTGTTGCTGAAGTTACCGTTAATTCTACCTGGTAATCACCCGCCTCAGCATAAGTATGGACAGGGCTTTCTTCAGTGGAAGTATTCCCATCTCCAAAATCCCATAAAGAAGTTTCAAAATTTTGAGAAAAGTTTGAAAATGTTACTTTCCGAAAATCATCCGGATCCGCTTCAAATTGGAAGCTTGCTACCGGGTCTTCGACTACTACTGGTTCATCATCTGAACAACTACTGAAGATCATAAAAGACCCTATCAGCATAAATAATACATAAATTGAATGTTTCATAGATTAATTATTTGGTTTATTTATTGAAATAAATTAGTTGCCGGATATTCTGTAATTGAACCAGCAGAATTATCAATATCTTTCTGGGGTGCAGCTAAGAACATGCGATCGGTACTAAAATTGTCACCTCTCGAACCGAATAGCTGAGCTTCCGCCCTGCCTGACCTTACAAGATCAAACCATCTGTCTCCTTCTCCTGCAAACTCAGCTCTTCTTTCATACCAGATCAGATCTAAAGCTGACCAGCCCTGCTGATTCATTACCTCCTGTGCGGTTTTAAAAGAACCTGCATTATCACCCGGACCTGATGCCCTTTCGCGTACCATATCGATATAAGTTAATGCTTCTGCTGATGAACCTGTACCTCTGATAAGCGCCTCCGCATACATCAGGAGCACATCGGCATATCTGATAATTGGCTCATTAGGGTCTTTCTGAAGATTTATATCTCCTCCATTAGGATTTGAGTAACCTTTATAATTAGCATATTTCTGCTGCCAGTAACCGGTATAATCCACAGGGTTTTGCTCCGCCTGATTCACTGCACATCCTGCATCCTGCAGTTCTGCTAGAGAAATAATAGCTGCATCCCGACGGTAAGTATCATCATTTAAAAAGTGATCATATAAACTTTGTGTCGGAAGCATAAAACCCCACCCTGCATTATAATCAGGATGATTGGAACATAAACCTCGTATACCTGTAAGTTGCGTGATCATGTTACCATCAATAAACTGTACATCACCCCAGCCATGCGGGACCTGGTTTGTATATTGAATTTCAAAAACAGATTCTTCAGTATTTTTTGCTCCAAAAGCAAACAGCTCATTGTAATCATCGAGCAGCATATATTGACCTGAAGAAATTACAGGTTCCAGTGCTGCCGCTGCTTCGTCAAATAACTGTGTATTATCCCCGGTCATATCAGCCCAGTAGAGGTATGCTTTTCCTAATAATGCCTGAGCTGTGGTTTTACTGACCCTTCCAGCAAAAGCACCGGCATATTTTTCTTCAGGGAGAACATCTATAGCCTCTTCAAGATCATTTGTTATAAATTCAAATAATGTTGAGATCGTTTGGCGCTCAACAGAAGTGTACTCTTCTTCCGTAATAACATGATCTATCACAGGGATAGGACCAAAAGCCCGGAAAAGATCAAAATGATAGAAAGCACGCAAAAATTTTGCTTCTGCTGCATATAATTGAGCATTCTCAAGTTCTGAATTGGAGTTGGCAATGACAAGATTTGCTCTGTAAACACCCCACCATCCTCTTTTCCAAAAGGACAGGCTTTGTTCAGTCAAACTACTACTTAAAAAATCATCAATAGCCTGCCATCCGGGCTGGTCAGCATCTGTCGGGTCCCCACCTGCATTAGCATTATCAGAACGTATTTCACCCAGCATTACAGCGCTGGTCCACTGCCCTTCTACAAAAGTCCATTGCAACGGATCATAAGCAGAAATAAGGGCTTTAAATAGCTGCTCATCAGTCTGATAATAGTTACTCTCTAATACTGCTGCTTTAGGTTCAGGTTCTATAAATTCCTCTGTACAGCCAAAACTTATCAGCAATACCAGAATAAATTTTAATATATAATTCGTTTTCATAATTAAAATGTAATTTGAAGTCCGCCACCAATATTTCTTGTCTGTGGATAAAACCCACGGTCAATACCTGATGCTGCCACATTATAATTTATAGCACCTATTTCAGGATCAAATCCGCTATACCCTGTCAATGTCACCAGATTATCTGCCGAGAAATAAACCCTAAGTTTTTTGATCTTAGCCTTGTCAAGTAAATCAGATGGTAAGCTATAGCCTATTTGTACATTTCGGAGCCTCGCATAAGAGCCATCCTCTACATAAAAATCTGATGGGCTGTTATTCGGATTTGCACCGGTAGTTACTCTCGGATATGAACCTGAAGGATTTGACTCTGACCATCTGTCTAACCATTCAGTGGTGTAATTCATGTTAATGACATCCTGCCGCTCATATGTCCTGTAAATTTCATTCCCCGTCTGACCGGCTATTAAAATATTGATGTCAAAAGATTTATAATTAGCAAAGAGATTTATTCCAAAGGTGAAGTCAGCCCATGGTGACCCTATATTCGTCCAGTCATCTATCGTGATTTCACCATCACCATTTACATCTACATATTTTAAATCACCAGGTTGGGCATTTGGCTGGATAAGATCTCCCTGGCTATTGATATAAGAAAATATTTCACTTTCACTTCTGAAGATACCATCAGTTTTATATCCCCTGAAATAAAACAAGGGCTCTCCTTTTTCCATACGTGTGATCACTGCATTGCGGACAGGCCATGTATATCCGTTTACGAAACCAGATTGCCCATCCACCTGGGTCACTACATTGTTTAATGTGGATCCATTCAGAGAAACACCAAAATCAAGCTCTCCAAAATTGTTATTATAATCGAGCTTAAATTCAATTCCGCTGTTTTGGATCTCACCAATATTGCTGAAGGCTGGATTGTTACCTGCAAATACAGGAGTTGCCTGGTTGAGGATCAGAAGACCATCAGTTGTTTTATGATAATAATCTACTTCAAGACTAAGAATACTGTTAAAAAACCTTGCTTCTATTCCTATGTCCAACTGTTTTGACTCCTCCCATCTTACAAAAGGATTAGATAAGGCATCTGGTACAGCTCCCTGATAAACTGTCTGACTCCCATCGTAACCAAATTGATAAGTAGAATTGAATACAATTAAGCTTTCGTAACTAAATGATCTAATCCTATCATTACCATTTGAACCATAACTTCCTCTAAGCTTAAGAAACTCTACAGCATCGACATTCCACATTTCTTCATCAGAAATCACCCAACCTGCCGAAAATGCAGGAAATAAACCAAACCGGTTTTCCCCACCAAATTGAGAACTTCCATCCGATCTTAGAGATGCAGTAAAAAGATATTTTTCTTTGTAGTTATAAAGCAATCTTCCGAAATAACTTGTATTCAAAACAGAAGGGTTTTCTGAACCATAGGATCGGCGAGAGCTATCTGGTGTCATTTCAACGAAGCGAAGGTTTTCATTAAACAATGCTTCCGGAGGAAGGTCCTGCCCTGAAGCTCCGAAAAACTTCTCATCAAACTTAATTGCCGTTGTACCCAGAATAAGATTAAAGGCATGGTTATCCAGCTCTTTTTCAAAAGTCAGATAATTTTCCCACTGCCATCTGAAATTACTATAATTGTTATGAGCTACCATACTGCTTGCCTGTTGAAATGCTGGTGTTAGCGAATAAGCGGGAGAATAGAAATCATCTACCACGTTAAAGTAATTGGCCCCAAGATCTGACCTGAATGTCACCCAATCCAAAGGCTTTATATCCAGATACACATTTCCATAAATATTCTGGCTATTGGATTCATTGTTATTAATAAATATCCTGCTAAATGGGTTTACATATTCCTTTTGAACAAATGGAGACTGTGCAAAACCAAATTGCGCATTTGGATCATAAATAGGTGTTATTGGATCATATACCAATGCATCGGCTATAGGTGTTCCAAACTCATTATTTTCAGGGATTGACATGCGCTGAGAACCAACGACAGTTAAATTCTCTCCAAATTTTATAAATTCATTCACCTCAGATTCACTATTGATCCTTAAGGTAAACCTTTTATAATTTGATTTTTCAGGAGCTATTATCCCTTCCTGTGAGGTATATGATAAAGAGCTGTATAAGGTACCACGATCTGTTCCCTTTGATAAAGAAAGATGGTGATTCTGGATGCTTCCGGGTTCAAACAATTCCCCCATCCAATCGGTATCTATAGGCAGGTTATCTGAAGTAGTAGGAAAGCCTACAGGTAAATTTGACCCGCCATTTCGATATTTTTCATGAATAAGATCAACATATTGTTCAGCATTTAGCATCTCAGGTATTCTCCAGGCAGACTGTACAAAATATGCTCCGTCATATGAAATATCCGTAATACCACTCTTTCCATTTTTAGTGGTCACATAAATAACTCCATTTGCACCCTTTGTACCATATATGGCTGTGGAGGCAGCATCTTTTAACACCTGAATTGATTCTATATCACCAGGCGCCAAAGTGCTTAGATCTCCGCCCTGAAGACCATCAATGATAACAAGTGGGTTATTATTTCCATTGGTGCCTATACCTCGTATTAATATGGTAGGCGAAGTTCCGGGTTGCCCTGAAGCACCACTCACCTGAACCCCACTTACCAGGCCCTGAAGGCTACGGCCGACATTAGGCAAGCTAATTTTTTCAAGTGCATCACCCTCCACTTTTGAAATAGCACCTGTAGCTACACTTTTCTTTTGTACACCATATCCAACAACTACCACCTCTTGTAGCGACTGAATATCCTGCATTAAAACGACATTAATAATTTCCTGATCATTAACAGGTATAGATTCCGTCACAAAACCTATAAAGCTGTAAATTAATACATCATCAGGGCTGGCTTTAATAACATATTCTCCATTAATATCAGTAACAGTACCAATGGAGGTGCCCTCGATAAGAATATTTACACCTGGTAAATCTTCACCTTCAAATGATGTCACCTTTCCTTTAATGATATTCTGGCTAAAGCCAAAAAGAGGCAGGAACGCGAAAAATACAATTAATAATAAAATCCTCTTCATAATCAAATCGAAATCGTTTGCATTTGAACTCTAATTACCGCAGAAGCTATTTAAAAAAGAAACTTTTGAATACATCAAGAATACATCAAGTAGTAATTTCATATTTCACAATACTTCATCAATTATCCATTTTTATTGCTTTTAAATAATATTAGATGCATTTTTTGACTCGTAATATTTTTTCTGTTAAATTACATCAATTGTCCTTTTTTAATTATGTGGTTAAAAAATCTTCCTTCTATTCTTAGTGTATTTCTTTTAATACCCTTTCTGAGTCAAGGACAGACATTACAAGGGCTTCCTTTCAGCAGGTATTATTCATCCCTTGACTATGAAGGAGGGATCCAGAACTGGAGCATTACTCAAAATAAAGAAGGCTTATTATATGTAGCCAATAATTTTGGCCTTTTAGAATATGACGGTACATTTTGGAAGAGATACACTATTCCTAATCAAACTAAGGTACGCGATGTATTTATTGCCAATGATTCTAAAGTAGTGGTTGCCGGTCAGGGAGATTTTGGTTATTTCCAATATATCCCTGAAGGCATGCGGTATGTATCACTGGCAGACAGCTTACCTGATCAATTCAGGGACTTTGATGAGACATGGAGAGTATTCCAAAACAAAAACAAACTCATCTTCTGTACCTTTGATTATTTTTTTGTATTTGACAACTATAAATTTTCAAGCGCTTACCCCTATCCTTCCCAACCGGAAAACTTCCACTTCATAAATAACACATTGTTTGTAAGCCTGGAGGATGAGGGGCTTATGTATTTTGATAATGATACTTTAAAATCGTTCCCAGGTGGCAACAGGTTTTCAGGACAGGATATATCGGTAATTTTACCTTTAGCCAATAACCACCTTCTTATAGGCACTTCTAATAATGGCATTTATACCTATAACGGTAAAGATTATAATCTATGGAACCCAAAGGATAATGAGATATTTAAATCTTCCGGTATAAGAACGGCTCTGCGCCTGAAAAACGGGAATGTGGCTATCGGCACCCAAAATGAGGGGTTGCTTATAACTGATATTGAAGGAAAAATACTCCAGCGCCTTAATAAGGGAAGAGGTTTAAATAACCGCACGGCTTTAGCTCTCTATCAGGATATATTGGGAAATCTATGGGTAGGTCATAACAATGGTATAACTATGCTGGAGCTTTCATTACCCTTTTCTTTAATAAATGAACAAGTCGGGCTTTCCGGCACCGGATATGATGGTATATTTTATAATGACAAGGTGTATTTAGCTACTAATAATGGCGTTTACACCAATTCAGTAGGAACTGATGACAAAAGCTTTACTTTAATCCCCAATAGTGAAGGGCAGGCTTATCATTTTAATGTAATTGATAATCAACTTTTCATAGGTCATCATCGCGGATCATTTAAACTTGAATCAAATAAGGCAACACAATTTGCCAAAACACCTGGTACCTGGACTTATTTTAAACTGAAAAAGCATCCGGATTATATGATTAGTGGAAATTATAATGGTCTGGCCATCTACAAAAAAGTAGATAATAATTTTCAATTTATAAGAAAGATAAAGGGTTTCAATGAATCATCGAGGGTAATGAAAGAGGATGATTCCGGAAATGTATGGATGACACATGGCTATAAAGGAGTATATAAATTGAGCTTTTTACCCTCACTTGATTCCGTTAGTGTTTCTTATTATGGAACTGATAAGGGATTCCCTTCAAAGAATTTAATCAATGTATGGCAAATAAATGATCAGCTTCTATTTACTACAGAATCAGGTATTTACCAATACAATAAGAAAGAGGATAAATTTGAGCCCAATAAAGCTTTTGAAGGAATACTGGCCAGTGATATTATCGTGAGTGATTTCAAAGAGGATGGCTTGGGTAATATTTATTACATATCAACTGATGAAATAGGGAAACTGGAAAAATTACCTAATAATCTTTATCAAAAAAGCTATAATATTTTTAACAGATTAAAAGGCCTGCTGAATGATGACCTTCAGAATTTATCTGTTATAAATAATGAAAATGTACTTTATGGGGCAAAGGAAGGTTTTATCGTTTATAATCCTTATTTACAACCTATTACTAATTTAGGATATAAAACATTGATCAGATCCATAAAAATCACATCACCACGTGATAGTATTATAATGGCTGGAAATTATTTAAGGCATCAAACAACAATGGATGATCCTGAGAATGCTATTCCTAAATTCCCTTATCAACACAATTCATTGCAATTTATTTACAGTGCACCATTCTTTCAATCTACTAAAAATACTACCTATCAGTATAAACTTGAAGGGCTGGAGGATAACTGGAGCAGCTGGGTAGCAAAAACAGATAAGGAGTATACTACTTTATCAGAGGGAACATATACTTTTAAAGTGAGGGCAAAAAATATTTATGAGGAAGTTGGTGAGACAGCTAGCTATACTTTCACAATATTACCTCCATGGTACCGATCTACCTGGGCTTATTTACTTTATGTCTCTTTAGTTTCAGGAACTTTAGGATTAAGTTTCTTTTATATAAAATCAGAACATGATAAAGAAAAAACATTGCTCCACATGAAGCAAAAGAAAGAAATTAATCGCATTGATAGTGAATTAAGATCCTCCGAAGAAAAACTCGAACATCTAAGAGCTGAAAAATTAAAAGTTGAGGTAGAAAATAAAGATAAGCAGCTGGCAACATCAACAATGCATTTAGTAAATAAAAACAGCTTTATCAACAGCGTAAAACAAGATGTTTCTAATATTTTAAAGAGAAGCAAAAACCAGGAGATAAAAAAAGAGCTAAATAGAATAGTAAATAACATTAATAAAAATATAACAGAAGATGACGATTGGGATCATTTTGCCATTCATTTTGACCAGGTACATGGAGATTTCACAAAAAGAATAAAAGAAAAACATCCGGAACTTACACCACAGGAAATGAAGCTAAGTGCTTATTTAAGAATGAACTTGTCAACAAAAGAAATAGCCCATCTTTTAAATATCTCAGTTAGAGGTGTTGAGATAGCACGCTATAGATTAAGGAAAAAACTTAACCTACAGAGATCCGATAATCTACAGGATTATATATTAAATTATTAATTTATAAGTAATATCAAATCTAAAAATAAGAAGGACATTCAAGCCCTTTATGCAATCTTGGGATCTTGATGCGATAATTCAGCATAAATTCATGAGAGCCGCTTGAAAAGCTTCTTAAAGCAGACATAGTCATATCATAGGCATAGCCCACATGAAAATTTTCATTTATCTTCAATTCAAACATATAGATAAACCCTTCAGTGAGCCTGTAGGTAGCGCCAAGCCCAACTGATTCTTTTAGTATAAAATTAGAGCTGATATCAAAACTTACGGGTGCTCCTTCCTGAAAGCGTAATAAAGTAGAAGGGATTACCTTCAGGTCAGGACTAAGGTCATAGGTATTTCCGGCTGTAATAAAATAATTACGAGTACGTCTCGCCTCACTTAAAGTGCCTTCAAAATCAGATAACAACTCACTGTTTAATAGATAGGGCACTGAAAATCCAACATAAAACTCTCGGTTGGAATAAAATAATCCAGCCCCAAAATTAGGATTAAAGGCTGTCGTTCTAAAGAAAAAGGCTGTTCCCGGATCTTTTGGGTTAGTTTTTGTATAATCAGATTCTATATAATTAAAACCTCCCTGTAAACCAAATGAAAGGTTTCCGACAGGCATTTGTAATTTATAGGAATAGCTCATATATACATAGGTATCCTCATGAACTCCAATTACATCCTGTATCAGCATTAACCCAATCCCTACTTTATTTCTTACAAACCCGGAGTGTATAGTACCGGTGAATGTCTTAGGTGCACCCGGAAAATTCACCCATTGATTACGATACATAGCTGTGGCACTTAGCTGAACATGTGTGCCTGCATAAGCGGGGTTGATGATCAGCTGATCAAACATGTATAAAGAATTCACCGGTCGCTGTTGGGCAGACAAATTAAAAGCCAAAAAACCTATACACACTAATAATATCAACCTCTTCATCATCGTACTAATTCTAAGTATCCTGCTATTGGTTTAGAACCATCTCTTTTATCAATTATATAGAAATACGTACCATCAGGAAGGTCTTCGCCTAATAAGTACATGCCGTTAACTCCTTCACCGGTAAACTTGACCGTAACGTTATCGTAGTTATCCGCCTCATAAACCAGGACTCCATTCCTGTTAAATATCTTTACATTATTACCCGGAAAATTTGAAATACAATCTACATGGAAATAAGTATTTTGAGAATTTCCATTAGGAGTAACAAGGTTAAAATCAAGGATTTCAGTCGGTAAATTGGCTTGTCTTACAGTCTCACAACCTTCAAAAGTGGTTACCGTAACCGTATAGATACCTGCAAAAATATCATAGATACCTGCCCCCTGGCCTACTTCAAAACCAAATTCATCGGTCCAGATCATATTTCTGACCTGTGCATCATTTACCATAGTCACCTCAATTGCACCAGTGGCAAATTCACAGGCTGATGGCCTTAAACGGAATTCAAAATCTGCAAAAACAAGTTCCTCAGGAAGATTTATCGGAACCCTGTCTGAAGTACAGCCGGTTTCAAGATCTGTAGCCGTTACCTCGTAATCAGCAGAAGGCAGATTTTTCACTATAATAAGGTCACTAAAGGAATTATTAGCCCCTTCATCATACCAGTCAAAATCATATCCCACAGTTTGCCCGTCCACCGAGGTACGTAAAGAACCATTAGGATCAATGCAGCTCGTTTGTGGAGCAACAACTTCAGGCGTAGGAAGAGGTACTTCAAGAGGATCAAATAATATTTCCTCTCCCGCAACGGAAATACAACCGGATATAATCCGCTCAACAGCCACAGTATAAGGTCCGGCATCTAATCCTGAAACCCTGTGCTTATCACTGAAATATGTTGAAGTATTTATTGTATCCGGTGCATCAAACCATCGGAAATAGAAATCACTAACACGCTGACCATTATTTACATGAGCAGTTAACTGTCCGTTTGGTCTCGTTGCATCACAATTTGTTACCGGATTATCCAACAGGATATTCACATCAGGATACTGCCTTTCATCGTTTATGTTATTAGACTCTATTGTAATACAACCGGTATTATTATCGGTAACAACAACGGTATAAGTGCCCTCAGGAAGAATATCCAGTCGATCCGCATTAGGATAGTCAGCTGCCTGAGCTGTATCAGGATTTGTCCCTACATACCAGTCGAAGGTATAATCCTCAGTATATGGATAGCCATTAATGCTGATAGTTTGTGCAAATACAACACCATTCGGCGATGTACACATTGTTAAAGGCTCAGATCCCGTACGGACCTGCGGTAAGAATTTCTCACTCTCATCAATCACTACATATACTGCAGAATCAGTACAATTGGTGGTAGTGTTCCTTGTAATAACCTTGAAAAGACCTACAGGTAATTCATCTGCAGTACTTTGGTTACCACTTGTTACTGGTGCCGGTACATATCCTGGTAACCCTTCATAGTTACCATCCTGCTCTTCGTCAAATGTCCAGGTAAAATCATATCCAGGTCCTGTACTACCATCTTCCTCTACAGAAGTAGCTATCAGTTCAGCACCAAACGGTGGTCCTATACAATTGATCTGAGGTACTGTCTGATCTATAGCGATATTTGGATATATTATAGAAGTATCATCAACATCAAATTCTTTAGGCTCCGACTCACAACCTGTTTCTAAAGAAGTAACAGTCACGAAATAATTCCCTGCCGCAAGAGCATTATCTATCCGGTTATCGGTATCTCCTAATTGTGTTGAAGGAATAAATTCTCCTTCAAACCAGGCATAGGTATAGTTATTGGCAAGCTCAATAGGATCAGTAACATCAGTTACGCCGCCAATAAGCATTCTTGTTACTTCTGCAGAACCTGAAGGATTACAATCCAGAGGTACGACAACATCAACATCAATAATATTAGGCTCACTTGCAAGACTGTCAATTTGCAATTTAATACCAGCATCGATAGTACATCCCGTTAACGTGTTTAATACAGTCAGTGTATAATCACCATCAAGGGCGTTGGCAAGATCGCTGGTTGGTGAATTATCCGTACGTGTTATTGTTCCCGGCAAAGCACCGCCGTTATAGCTCCATGTAAAATCATAAGTATCCGTAGTACCATTTCTTTCGGAAGCAACTGCCGCAACAGAACCATTAGCCAGTAACGGGTCACATGCCGTATTGGAATCAGCGGTAAGGTTAGCCTGAGGATCTTCGCTAAGATCATCAACATCTGCACGGAATGGTGCCGATTCACAGCCTGAACCTGGATTGTTACCTGAATTTTTTATAGCCTTCACAAAATAAGTTCCAGCTCCCATTCCGGCAAAATTTGCAGAATCAAGCTCAGCTCCCGTAATTACAGTCCCATTATCCTCATCCAGCAACTCATTACCGACAACTACCTCATTCTCATACCAGCGGAAAGTATAGTCAGGGACTGCAACAGGATTAGTCACCAGTACTTCAATACGACCATCATCAAAGCAGATCATCTGATCCTGAATTTGTACATCAACTATATCAATTGGCTGAGGATTATCCTGCACGGTTATCGTACCGTTGGCCAAACAGCCTGTAGCATTATTCTCTATTCTTAATTTGTAAGTGCCTGGCGCGATTGTATCAGGACTTGTAGTAGTATAAGGACTGTTAATGTTATTTACATTATTTACCGTTGCATCAACAGGATTAGATGTCCATACCAGATTATAATCACTGCCTACTCCAGGTGTACCTGCCACCTCTGATAATGTTACAGTAACAGAACCATCAAAACTGTTATCACAAGCTGTATTCTCTGTAGCTGATAAAACCAGCTGCGGAAGCTTACTAATATCTTTAATTTCCACGCGTACTGGTGCAGCCTGACATCCGTCCCCTGCTCCTGCTGTACCGGTATTTTTCGTCGCCAGGAACCAATAAGTACCAGCGCCAATTGAATCATAAGTTGTGTTATTAATTACCGGTTGTGTATCACCTACTCCTGTAGCTGCATCAAAATCTCCACCCCTTCTCCATTCGAAAGTATAATCAGCCAAAACCCCAGGACTCATCGCATTCACAGTAACACTACCCGAAGGATCACATAGATCCTGATCAAGTATGGCAATATCAGAATCCTGTACAACTGGTATACTAGGATTGTCCTCAACTGTAACAGTTCCATTTGCAGGACACCCAGATTCTATACTTGTCACCTGTATTGAATAAGTACCAGGCCTTAAATCTGTATAATTTGAATTCATCCCCGTAGTAATAGTATCAGGTGCGGGTAATTCACCATTATCTGCAGTTAACCAGTCATAGAAATAATCTCCTGTTGTCCACGAAGTATCCTGTACGAAAACGCCTATTTCACCATCAGCTACTGTAGTATCACATGAAGTGTTAGAAAGTGTTGTAAAACTTAAAACAGGATCAATAGCTCTGTCGATGATCCTGAAATCCAATGGACCAGCTTCACAACCAGCTCCCGGACCAGTGGCTGATGCAAGTTTCTGTATTTTTAGCCAGTAAATACCCTCTCCAATGTCTGTATAATCAATTGAATCAAGATCAAAATCATTATCTACAACATTTAATGAATCAAATGTTGTACCGCTGGTCCAGAAATAATCATAATCCCCAACATCTGCACCGTCTCTTACTGTAGGTTCTACATCAGTCACTGTAATTCTACCTGAATTGTAACATAACAGCTGATCAATAATATCTGCCTGTACTTCCTGAATATCAGGGATAATAGGATTATCAACTATAGTTACCTGTCCTGTAGCATCACAGCCTGTTGCTGTATTTAATACCGTTACATCAAAGGTTCCAGGCTGTATATCACTCCATGTCTCATTATTTGAAACATTTGTACGGTTATCAAGATCTGATTCTGAAGATGCTGCCCAGCTAAAATTATACCCTGTAGTTGTTGAATTCCAGGTAGTATCAGTTACTATTACTTCAATAGAACCATCTGCAGCTGTTATATCACATGCTGTACTTACTGTTGTATTAAAATCAACTATCGGATTGATATGCTTATCAAGTATAGTGAAGCTTCTTGGTGAAGAGGCACATCCTGCACCTACTCCGGGAGCTGCAGACTCCTTCTGTATAACCAGCCAGTATTTACCTGCCCCGATTGAATTATAATCAACAGAATCAAGCACATGATCATTGTCCACTAATGCATTCGCAGTGTTATATGTAGCTGACCTTGTCCATTGATAGTTGTAATCAACAGTATCCAAACCATCTCTATCCGGCGGTGCAACATCAGTTATCGATATACTTCCCGAAGGATCACATAAAAGCTGATCAATTATATTTACCTGCACATCCTGAATATCAGGGAAAATCGGATTGAATGGTATTGATACTGTACCGGTTTGATCACAACCGGTATCATTATTTCTTACGGTTACTGCATATGTTCCCTGCTGCAGATCTGCCCATGATTCATTTACTGTTACCCCTGTTCGGTCTGTTGCATCAGCATCCGGCGCAGAAGTCCATGAATAATCGAAACCACCAATATAGAAACCTGAGGTATCTGTGACAGCAATAGCTATCTGACCATCGGCCACAGTTAAATCACAAGCTGTATTTGCTGTAGGAGTAAGATCGAGAACCGGATCAATTGATTTATCCTCAATATCAATACGGAAAGGTGCTGAGCGACAACCTGCTCCCGGAGGATTGCCAAGTCCTCTTATTGCCTCAACAAAATAAGTTCCAGCTCCGATTGAAGCATAATTAAGTGAATCAATTTCATCAACAAGGATAGTATTATTACTGCCATCTTTAAGTGTATCCTGAGAAGATGCGTCGGAGAACCAGTTAAAATTAAATTCTGTTTTAGGAACAGTTGTTGTTCCATTCAGAGAAACAGCTGTAACGATCGCACTACCACTATTTACACAATGTAGCTGCGGATCGGACTCGCCATCTACAATATATATCGGCTGTTCATTTTTAATTATTGTTATGCTTTTCGTTACTGTACAGCCTGTATTATTATTTTCAACAGCAAATGAATAAGTGCCATCCTCAAGGTCAGGTATAGAGTCTAATTTCGCCGGTTGAGTTAACGAATATCCATTTGGACCAGAAATACTTACAGTATAATCATCTCCCGGCTTACCTGTATAACTTAAAGTATCCCAATATATATCTGCCAATGCATATTCAATGCTACCTTCAAAAATAAGATTATCACATGAGGTATTGCTATTTGCTGCTAAATCAATAGTAGGATCTTCAGAAACATCATCTATCTGTACCTGGAATGGTGCTGTAGTACAACCAATACCACCTGATAATGAGAAATTATCACGTAATTTATGAGCAACCACATAATAATTACCCGGTGCTAACTCATCCAGATAATCACCACCAGTATCGGCAGCGGGATCTCCTGCAGTAAATGCTGATATTGCCGTGGTAGTATCAGCATTTGAGTAATAACGGAAATTATAATCCCTAAGGTCCTCGGCTGTTCCCTTTAAAAGATTCAGGGAAATAACTTCTGAAGCACCTGAAGGGTCACAGAAAATGGCAGAATCTATATCTACACTTCCATCAACCATTTCAGCAATTGCAGGATCATCGAGAATTGTATATTGCTTTACCGTCTGGCAGCTGCTTGCATCATCAGTTACGGTAACTTCATATGCCTGAGGTGCTAAATTATTAAAAGAGATATTATCCTGATTAGGATCATAATCCAAAGTCCCGGATACAGGGCTAATTGCACCTGAAACAGGATTTAATACTGCTGTATAAGATCCAATTGCAGTAGAATCTTCATTATGTTTGGCAATAAACAGTGAGATTGAACCATCAGAATTAGAGATACCACACGCAGAATTTGCGATCAGGTCACCATCTAATGTTACTACAGGTTTACGTGCCAGCGCATCTATTTCAATTACCTTATATACGGGGCAATTTGAGACATTGTTAATTACTTCTACAGTATAAAAATCAGGAGCCAGATCAAAAACTTTAGTAGAATCAGAATCTGTTAACGGTTGAGTCACTGTTAATGCATTTGTAGGGTCTGAATTTTGTCCCTGATACACATTATAAGTAAATTCTGTCTGTAATGTATCTGCCCCTGTAGATGATAAGGTATATATTCTTAAATTTCCATCCCCAACATCATACGGACAAAGAGTAGAGTTATCCTGAGCAGTAGTTATTTGATGTGCATTAATAAATGGCAGATCCACTGTCTGATACTCTTTACATCCTGTAGTATTATGGGTAACGACCACAGTGTAAATCCCTTGAATTAAATTTTTTAAGGTATCAGCATCTTCATCAAAAATATTTCTTAAGGAACCTCCGGTAAATTGCGGTGGGTTAGTAAAAAAGTTGACAGAATCATTTGTAGGACCGCCATTATACCATTCAAAATCAAAAATACTTGTTGCCCCTTCTGGTCCATAAGTAGGATCAGCTCCTATTTCACCATCATTATCATTACAGAAACTGGGCTTCTTGATATAATTAATATCGATGGCTATATTTTCAGTTTCATTAATCACTTCTATTGATTCTGGCTGAGAAGTACAGGAAGTACTATCAACAACTGCTACTACTGTATAAAATTCAGGAATAAGCTGGGTTATACGTCCATCATCAGTCTGAACAGAATCTGCATTAGCAATAACATTAGATGAAATTGATTCTTCTCCCATCATCCAGTGGAATGTAAAGCCATCCTGAGAAGGCCCCTGAGTTCCAATTGTTACCTGTGCCAATAATTCACCATCAGGATTGTCACAAACTGTTAATCCACTGACCATTGTTGTCTGCACCTGTGGAATTACTATAGATTCCTGAAGAAATCCTGATTTTGTATTAATACACCCCGTTGCTTCTTCAAGTACTCTTATGGTATAATTTCGATTACCTGGTAACTGTATTGCCGAATCAGGCTCTACAATTACTCCAAAACCGGCATCTGCAAGGGCAGCTGTAGTATCGGTACCAACAAACCATTTATAATTAAATAATGATGGATCCGCACCCCCATTGACAATTGCCTCGGCCATTCCATTAAATGTGGTACAGCTTGTCTGGTCTTTCCTATTCAGAACAATAGATGGAAGAACAGTAATATCCTCCACCTCTGCTGTCAATGGGTCGGAGCTACAGCCTAATGAATCTATATAAGCTACCGAAGTATAGAATGCAGCATTAAGTTCTGTTAACTCTGGTATAAGCAGATTATCATTAAAATTAGCTGCAGTGGTATCTGAGCCGTTAAACCAGTCAAAATTATAGTTGCTGAAATTTGTAACTGTATCACCTTTATAAAGAACGCCAAAGGCTACTGAACCATTATAACTTCCGGCTGTTGCCAAATCAGGATCACAAATGGAATTATCTTCAATATTTTTTACATATAAGATCGGAAGTGAAGAAGAATCCTGTACCTGGATAGTCTGTGTATTTATACAGCCTGTTCCAAGATTTGTAACCAATACAGTATATCGATTATTATTCAGCTCTCCTAAAAGATTTTCAGCTACTTCATTTTCAGTACCTGATATAAAGTTCCATTTTGTGCCTGTAGCAGTTGTTGTATCTGTCCCCTCATACCACTGATAATCATAATTTCCCACATCCGATACGGAAGCTACCGCAATACCATTAGCGAGCGAAGGATCACAAGCCGTCATAGCCTGAACGTTTACACTCACAGGAGGCAATATCTTGTCTTCTGCAACAGTAACATTTGCAGGGTCTGAAATACACCCAAGAACAGTGTTTTCAACTTTTACTGTATAGCTACTATCAGGAATATTAGCCAGGATATTATCTGTATCTGTCATTCCCGGAACATTTGTGGTCGTTACAGGATCTGTATTTTCAAAAGTCCAGGTGAAAACATAATCTGTAAAATCAATTACAGGGGATCCTCCACCATTAGGATCATTAACTGTCGCAGTAATAGAGCCATCAAAATTGACAGAAGGGTCGGTAAGGCTAGGATCACATATTGTATTTGGCGTAGTAGCAAATGCCATTGTTGGCAAAGTACTACTGTCCGGAACAATGAAAGGTACAATTTCAAGACAACCCGATGTTTGATCAATTACCCTTACAGTATATTGATTATTACCTATAGAACCCATTAGATTTAAAGCAGTATCAATTACTGAAACTGTAGCTCCACTGGTATCCGCACCTGCAAAATACTTAAAATTAAATGGTCCGGTAAGATTAGTTACTGTTGTAATAGCTGAACCATTTGCCAGATTATCATCACATGCTGTATTTGCAGTAATATCAAGGCCCAGAACAGGTATAACAGTTTGATCAGCCACAGTAGTTGTTTTAACATCAGCAACACATCCTAATTCAGTATTCGCGACTGTTACATTATAAGTACTATCAGGAACATTATTTAGCAGGTTATTAGTAGCCGTTGATCCATTAATGCTTGTTAAAACATCACTTCCGTTACTGAATTCCCAGGTAAACACATAATCAGTAAAATTATTTACAGGAGATCCGTTACCACCATTAGTATCTGTAACTGTTGCTGTAACTGATCCATTGAAACTAACAGCTGGAGACGTAAGTAATGGATCACATATTGTATTTGGCGTGGTAGTTAATGAAACAACAGGCAACGCACTAATATCTGAAACAGTTATTGGCTCCAGATCCAGACATCCTGAAGAAAGATTTATTGTTCTTACTGTATATTGTGAATTTCCTAAAAGATCAGTAGCCGTATTCGTGGAGAACAATCTGTTTCCTGTTGTATCCGTACCGGTAAACCATGTAAAGCTATAGCCGACTGTGGTTAACGTTCCATTTTCATCCACCAGTGCCACTGCTGCACCATTAGAAAGACTATCCACACACGCTGTATTAGAGGTGATCTGAATATCTAGAGCCGGGTATACTTTATTATCTGTTACAGTAGTATTAACAGGATCAGATATACAACCTAAAGCATTATTTGCGACTGTTACCGTATAGGCACTGTCAGGAATATTATTTAATAAACTATTATTTGCGGTTGCGCCATTGATGGTTGTCACTACATCAGTTCCATTATCAAATACCCAGGTAAAGGTATAATCTGTGAAATTACTAACAGGTGAGCCATTTCCTCCATTCCCATCTGTAACTGTAGCAGTTATAGATCCATTATAATTAGTGAGAGGATCAGTCAAAGTCGGATCACAAATGCCATTCGGAGTGGTAGCTAATGTCATTGTCGGAATAGCACTGCTATCTGCTATAGTAACAGCTTCAGTACTTAAACATCCGGTGGCCTGATTAACGACTTCTACCGTATAAGTATTTACACCGGTAAAGCCATTTAAACCATCTGCTGTATTAGTTGTAAATAAGGATGTTCCAGATGTGGAGGTGCCTCTGAACCATTCGAAGGAATATCCTGTCGTTGTTGCAGTTCCATTTAAATTAACCTGAGCAGTTGCCGTACCGTTAGCCAATGTCGTATCACAGGCAGTCATAGGTGTTATTGATGTTATAATATCCGGTAATATAAGGGTATCTCCTACCACAATATTTACAGGATCGGAATTACAGCCTAAAGAATCATTAACTATTATTACACTATAACTACCTTCAGGAATATTATTTAATGTAGAATCTGTTACTGAAGCCCCTGGATAGGTTACGGTAGCATCAGTCCCTGTACTATCTAAAAACGTATAACTATACTGTGAGTAATCGCGTGGATTACTCCCATTCACATCAGTAAATGAAGCAGTAATAGAACCATTATAAGTTGCAAAAGCAGGGTCACAAATACTATTTGGTGTTGAAGTAAGTGAAACTACCGGAAGCACGGTATTATCAGGAACAGTCACACTCTGGGAATTTTGACATCCGGTAGTGGTATTGGTAACCAAAACTGTATAGGTATTATTCCCTGCTGTCCCATCTAATCCTGTTGCTGTCGCATTAGTGCTTATTCGGTTGGCGATGATTGTAACATCTGTACCTGAAAACCACTCAAAGGTATATCCAGTAGTTGTACCGCCAACATTAGCTGATACCGCACCGTTGACAAGAGCCGGGTCACAAGCTGTCATTGGTGTAACAGTAGTGGTAATTGTTGGTAAAACCTGCTGCTCCGTAACCTCTATGGTAACTGCTGCAGATTCGCATATGTAATCCATACGTGTAGCCACTACAGTATAATAGCCCCCATCCAGATTAGGAAGGACTGGATTATTGGGATCAGCCACAGAAATTAATGTTCCACCGGTAGTAGTACCTGCATACCATGTAAGTTCATAGTTAGGATCCGGAAGAGTAACTGTTGATCCGTCATAAGTGACCGAAGCGATCACCTGTCCTGTATAATTCGTTGATGCCAGAGTGGTATCACAGACAGAGTTGGGTACTGAATCCAGAGTAAGCACCGGGTTTATTAACTGTTCTGAAATAATATAATTATTGGTATTTGCACAATTGTTAAGGTTAATCACCTTAACCGTATAATAAATACCTCCTCCCATTACACTGTCAGCAACCTGGCCATTTGTTCCGGAGGTGATGGTATGAAGGTTTTCCGGTAAGGTATTATCTCCTACATACCATTCGAAAGTAAAATTAGAAGGATCGACTACAGCTCCCGTACTATCGATAACATCAGCTTGTAAAACACCATTTGGAAATGAAGGGTCACAGGAGCGCTGCGGTTGCAGCTCTGCAATTTGTACAGTTGGATAAGCTCTTAAATCCAATACTTCCGTATAAGCGGGAAGTTCAGAATCACATAAAGTACTATCATCTGTTATAATAACACCATAATTTCCAGCCGGCAAGCCGGTTCTTGTTGGCCCGGTACCATGTAGTGCCGGAAGTGTGCTTCCAAGATTACCCACAGAATCGGCAAAATACCATGTAAAAGTATAATTGGCGGAATCCTGCAATACGCCTCCAATAAATGCTTCGGCCGTAACCTGACCACTATTAAGATCGGCACAGTCAACAATATTTTGTAATGTAGAGGCTGTTGCTTCGGGTTCTATAGGACCATTAATGGTTTGAGAACTTATTTCCTGGCATCCGTCACCACTGGTTATCCGTACAATCCATTCACCTTCCGTAAGATTGCTGGCAACAGGTCCTGTTATTCCTGTTGGGTTAAACAAATTATCAAACCATTCAATTGTAAAGCCGGTATTTCCTCCGGCAATTATTACCTCCAGCTCACCATTCGGGGGGCTACAAACAGTTTGATGGCTGTTAACCTGTATGGTATAGGAAGGAATTGTTTGTAAACCAAAGATGGTATCCCTGGTTAGTGTACTTGAACATCCTTTCTCAAGGTTAGTGGCAATCAGGCTATAAACTTCACCATCTGTATCACCAAATAAAGAATCAAGAACAATATCATTACCACCATTTGCAGCAGAAATAGCATTTGTAGAATCGCCCCCGGTATACCATTGTAAGCCATACTTGCTGTAATCGGTAGTTTCTACACCATTTTCAAGTATAACAGCCTGCAGTTCACCATTTGCAGGTGCTGAAAGATCACAGACTGTATTTTCAGCATTTTTTTGGATCTGAACAGTAAATGGTGAAGGGGTCATCGGTATACTGATGATGTTATTATCAATAAAACATTCCTCAAATTCATTTGTGGTTAGTGAAATGGGAATAGGCTCTGTACCGTCATCATTAAGTACCACATAAAGCATTGAAGTGGTTCCGCTATAATTAAACCATGTAGTATCAGTTCGGATAGTATCCCCTACTTCCAGTCCTGATAATGTAAGGATATCTGTTCCAAGTAGGGTTGCATCTTGTCCGGTTAATGTGTCAGGACTTAGCGTCGGATTTCCTTCCCAGAAACTTACCGGCATATCGCTTGATATAATCAATGATCCGGAGTTTACGATGTTAAATGCGACACCAACTTCTGTACCTCCGCATGTTGGTGGTATTACGGTAATAGCAGGCAAGTACCCTGCGGCAACAAGTGAGTCATAAGAAGGATCATCGGGATTAACTCCGGCAAAAGCAACATCCGGAGCAGGGAAAGAAGGGCATCCATCCGAACCTAAAGAAGGAACCTGATTAAGGAATGTATTAAATGGCATAATTAAGCCTGGGATCCCGTTAGCACATGGTCCGGTACCAAAACTAATATTCAGGTCTATTTGTGTTGTAGGAACTGTAAGATCATCATTAATATTAGTTACATGATATCCGGGCTGGTTCCAAACCTGGCGTGTTGGCAACCAATTGTTTTCATCAGAGTAGTATAATCTTATCTGCCCTAGTGCCTGTTGCTGAATATCGGCATTAATATCAAAACCATTATTTGTATTACATGCCACACAAATATCCGTGCTTCCATTTCCATCGACATCAGCAATTACCGGCCCTTCAGCCATAGTATGTGACTGACATTCTACTGCCCATTGTACATCTGGTAACCCATCATTATTATTAAAATCTATACCGTCCATAACCACCAGTTGTTGTGCATCCCGAAATACTATTTCAGGATAACCGTCATTGTTAAAGTCATAGACAGTATTCATTACAATACCGGATCTTGAATCGTTAATAGTTTTTATCCACAGGGGCTCTAATTCTCCCGTAGCGTCATTCACATCAACCATAAAAAATTGGTTACCCGCAATAAAGGTAATTTCCAGAGGATACTGATCTCCATCAGGACCAGGATCCGGAACTGCCGGATGATTATCCCATTTGGCAATACCATCTACCTCTCCTAAATTGAGCCTGCTGGTTCCCCATATCCATCCATTTGCATAGACAGGATCCGGAGGACTATATGTTTTTACTGTGCCACCATGAAAATCCCACCAAAAAATAGTAGTAACACCAAAATTGCCTCCTGTTGCTCCGGTAAGAAAAATATCCAGATCTCCATCAGCATCAATATCCGCCACACTTGTTCCCGAAAATGTAGTGGAGCCATATTCCTGAAGATCAGCAATGGTCTTAACGAAAAAATCAGTAGCTCCGCCAATGTCATTCATATCATGAACAGCGATCGCATTAACTTGTGTGCGGGCAGAGAGTGAAGGTATTTCATAGACAAAATTTCCGCAAACCAGTTCCTGGTTGCCGCCAGGAATAAGGTCAATACCTACAGAGGACCCTGCAATTTCCGTATCCCATGATCCACCACCATCAAAAAGCAAAACACCACTTTCAGCAGCATAAATCCGGTTTTTTAAATAAACTTCCGCCCTGCCATCGCCATCAAAATCAGTAATTGCAATTTCTCCCGGACGCTCCGGACCCAGATAAATCGGATCAAATATTGGAGTAGGGTTATTCGGGGTATAAGTAAATCCCATTAAATAAAATTCAGTGGGGGGGTTATTGGTTTGATTTCCGGGACGGGTACTTACAATTGAATATAACTCTGCCTTTCCGTTCCCATCAATATCTGCTATAGCAACTTCCAGCTCAAAAGTATGTTTGGTATTAGGTTCCTGCTGTCCGCCCAGGCCATTATCCCAATATTTAGCTCTTGGTGCATCCTGAGGTGTACGGAATGTTGATTTTATGTCACCTGCATTATAAGAAACTCCAAATGCTGTATGAGCTGTAGATGCTATTACTCTTATAGATTTATTCCATTTGGAAGTAGCCACCATATCAGGAAGGCCGTCGCCATCAACATCTCCTACTATTACTTTAGTTTGAGTGTCGGCAGTATTTTGAGATGTCATATTTGGGGGGCCCATGTAATCAAATATTTCTCCCCTGGCAGTACCTTCCGGTGTTGTACTACAGCTTACTGTTTCGCCGCCATCCATAAAAGAAAGCCCGTAGTAACTGGCACAATTACCGTCTTCTATATCAATCTGGCCGTCCCCATCGTTGTCTATTCCATCTTCACAGTTACAGTCCAACTCCAGGTTTGCAGCAGGCTGACAATCATCATCAGCACAATCGATCAACCCATCCCCATCATTGTCTACACCATCATTACAGGCGTAACCATCACCTTCGGTGGCTTGAGCGAATAAAAGATGCTGTTCCGAATAAATTAAGAACCAAAATAGACACACAAAAAATATTGGAAACTTCTTCATTCAAAAAATTTATAGCTTGATGCTAATATCTGTAATATATACAATATTCAAAACTAATGTAACTGGATTATCTTCTAACTACAAGTACTGTCCCTGCTTTTTGTCCTTCAGTCGGACAACCTACCACGTAATAATATACTCCCTCAGGCAATGGATTTCCATTATACGTAGCATTCCAGGAGAAAAAATTGCCTGATTCTTCTAAAATTTTCATGCCACGGTCATCAAAAATCGTCAGGTTACAGGTCTCGGCAATAAAGCCCAAATCTATCTCCCATGTAGGGTTTATAGTGCTTTCCGGTGAGAATGCCTTCTTTGGACTGATATTTAAACCGGAGCCTGTATCGACCAAAATTTTTACGGAAGCGGAGTCTGTACAACCATCTGCTGAAGATGCAACAACAACAAATGTTGTGTCTGATGTAGGTTGTGCAACGGGATCTTGTGCTGTGGCATTATCTAAAAGATCAGCAGGTTTCCAGTTAAAAGAAATAGCATTAGCACTAAGCGCTCGCAATTGAGTTGTATCTCCTGCTGTAATTGTAGTACGGTTTGCTTCTGCTTCTATATCAGGGACCACTTTAGAGGTAATAATAATTTCATCGGAACCCGGACAACCATTTGTGTCCACAGTATTCACAGAAAATGTCCCAGGCTGATCCACAGTAATTGTATTTCCGGATTGCCCTGTGCTCCATGTTACCTCCTGAAAAGTATTGGTTAATGAAAGGTCCACCGGTTCACCGGGGCAAATTTCCGTTGCTGTGGCAGAAATAGCAGGAGGAGTTGCATCTGTAACGGTGACTGTTTGTGATATAGTAGCGCTACAGCCGGAAACTCCCTGATAGTTTATTGTTAATGCCACAGTATAATTACCTGCAGTAGTATAATTTATTGCAGGAGATGCTTCTGAAGAAGTTGAACCATTTCCAAAGGTCCAGCTGTATACAACAGTAGCATCAGGATCAATAGTAGAATTATTTGTAATTGTAATTTCTTCCCCTACACAGGCTGTACTTTGAGACAGTGTAAAATCAGCCGTTGGAGCAGTAAGTACGTTTAATTCAATGCCATTTGTCGTCAATGTACATCCATTGGCATTATCTGTAACCAACACAGAATAAGCACCCGAGGCAGTGGCATTAAATGTTGTTGATGTAGCACCAGAAACCGAAGCTCCGTCTTTAAACCACTGATAGCTATAACCCGTCCGTGATGTCACTGATAAGGTATTAGTAGTTCCTTCGCAAAATGTCAATGCTGATTGTGCTGAGATAGTAAAAACAGGTAAAGAAACTACTTCTACAGTAGTAGATGACTCAGAGCTTAAACAGTCGCCAATTTTTATTCGCACGGAATACACGCCGGCCATTTCTGTATTTGCCCCAGTAATTACAGGTGCACGTTCTATAGAGGTAAAATTATTTGGACCTGTCCATTCATACGTTGCATTTGTAATATCCTGTACGGTTAATTGTATTTCTTCCCCTTCACATACTGGTGTATTGCTGGAGGGAACCGGATCGCCAGGAACAGTACCTGTACCATCCAAAACAGTATAATCAACGGAAATTTGACAAGCACCTCCCTCCGTCACTGCCTCTACAGTGTAGGTCCCACTGGATGTAATATTTAAAAAGTTATCCGGTCCGGATTTCAAAGGTGTAGCATTTCCATTCTGGTACCAGTTAAAAGTTGCAGCAACATTAGGTACTGATTTAAGCCTTATGGTTTGCCCGGGACAAATGGCCAGGTTTTCTTCATTCAGGATGCGGGGCACGAAACAATTAAGGTTCCTGATCACTTCTACACGGAAAGGGCCTGTTGTACTACCTGACTGGAAAGATACAAAAGCAATATCTGGTTTACCGTCACCATCAAAATCATTCGCTACAATGTTCCGAACGTTAAGGGCTGTTGTAATATCATTTTTTGCAAAGCTAAATGCTGATGTTGTGCTTTGATTTATTAATACACTTATTTGTTGCTGATTTTGGTTACCTATTACAATATCCAGTCTTTTGTCGCCATTCATATCCGCCATATCAATTCCCCATGGTCCATTACCTGTTGTAAAAGGTTCCGGAGCACCAAAATTTATCCCGCTACTACTCTGGTTTGGAAATATTAAAATTTGATTTGACGAAGTATTTGTGGCAACTAACTCCGGCAACCCGTCATTATTCAGGTCACCAGCTTTAACATTTAACAAGGGGTTACCAACAGCAGTTAATGTGATCGGGCCGCTAAAGCTAATGCTTGTACTGGAGCTGGTATTTCTCATTATATAAAGGTTATCCTTAAAAAATTGTGCAACAACAATATCCGGCAGGCGGTCGCCATCAAGGTCCACGACCTCTAAACCACTCAGATTTTGAGCGCCAGTTACCGCTAACACTACAGGTGATGTAGAAAAAGAAACAGTTGTTTTTGTTGAGGTATTTCTATATATAAATAATGTATTATTATTACTATTGGTAACGACAATTTCCGGTTTACCATCAAAATTCAGATCCTCAAGCTTAATCCTTCTTGCTATGACCCCTGCTTCAAGAAATAATGTTGATTTTGGTGCAAAGGCTATATTCCCACCACTTGAAGTATTTTGCAATACAAATATATTATTTCTGGTACTGCCACTTCGTGAAGCGACCAGCTCAGGTTTGCCGTCACCATTAAGATCGCCACAAACAGCATTAAGAGTTGGCGCCCCCACTTCGAGGTTCGCTAATTCATTTTTAGAAAGCAGTGAAAACGAAAGGTTCTGAATGCTGCTACCATTTTCCAGGATTATCATATCCGTAGCTTTATCTTCTTTAGTGGCCGCTATATCAGGTTTACCGTCAAGATTAAAGTCACATGCACAGAGATCATAAAAATCATCCTCGCCTGCTACAGCATCAAAAGATACAGGGGCTGAAAATGCGCTGACATCAAAAATTTCCTCACCACTAAAAGAAGTATAGAATTTCTTTGATGATCCTCCTATTAATCCTGTACTAAGGTTAATAATTGATATTTTTTCAAAATCCGCTTCTTCAGGGACAACAACTTCTATTACAGTATTAGTGGATGAAACTATGGATCCCGCAACAGCACCAAACCAAACCTGAAGATCAGCCGGATTGGTGGAAAAATTATTACCAGTTATAGTAAGCGTATCCCCCGGCCATGTAACTACTTTTTCAATATTAGAAACCTGTGGCACCTGGCCAAAAGCATTTACTGAAAATAAAATTCCAATTGCTATATATAAGTATTTGCTCATTATTCTTCCACTGATAAAACCCATGCCTTAGAAAACAGCTTATTCTGCCTTATCCTGTCTCTTTCCTGTCGTGCCTGACTAAGGTCACCTGACCTGAAAAGATAAACATACCAGAGATTTTTTTCTGTAGTAAACCCAAATTTAGTTGGATATCCTTTTGCAAAAAGCTGATCTGAGAAACGTTCAGCATTTTCGTAACTGCTGAATGCTCCAACAACCACATAATTCCCTTCTTCTAATTCCAGTAGGTGGTCCCCTCTTTTAACTACCACTCTCCTTTCTTCCGGAGCTGGTGTCACATCTGGTTTCTCTTCAACTACAGGTTGCTCCTCTTTCTTCGTTTCTTCCGGGACAGTTTCCGGTTCCTCAGGTACTACTACAATTGGTTCCTTTTCTACCTCTGCTTCCTCTTCTTTTTTCTCTTCTTCTACAACTTTTTCTTCTTTTGGCTCTTCAACCTTAGGCTCTTCCTTTTTAGCCACTGGAGGACGGCGTACTATCTTTTTCTTTTCTTTTTCAGAATGAATAAATGAGTAAGCCGTTCTATCCTTTACCTTTTCCCCCAGAAGAATACTCACATGTACCTCATGTGTAGGGCTGTTTATTTCATTAATACCAGAATTGGCTAAGGAGTAACTATAACCAAACCCAAACTTTTGATTCAGCTTTAATCCGGCAAGGGCAGATATCCCAAAATCCTGCTTATAGCTGCCGCCGGCCCAAAAGGTATGGTTAAAATGGAAAACAGCCGCAGCTTCTATCTGAGGAGGTAGCACATCACTATACCTGTATAATATAGTAGGTTCAAAAATGTGCCTGCCGTCAGCAAAATAAAAACGATTGCTTGCATTGATAACCAGCTGTTCAAGTGGTTCTATCTCACCCACAGTAAAATTTTCGGTAGTTACATATTTTTCGGTAAATATATTAGGCGCTGATATACCCAGCTGAAAGGTTTTAATTTGTAAGGATAACCCTGCATTACCTATTAAAAAAAGATTATTCTCCATCAGCCCTGAGAAGGCAGGATCAGCAAGGTCTTCTATTTCATCCAGGTCAACACCGCTAAAAGCACCTCCCCCTGAAATACCAAACCTCAGGAAACTACCAGTACCCAGTGGAATAGCGTAACTGAAGGAGAGCATGGCAGATGAAGTCTGCAGGATACTTTTCTCCTCATTACTTAAATTTATCCCCACTCCTACATTTTTCCCCGCAGGTGAATGAAAACTTGCATTGGCAACAGAAGGGGCACCTTCAAATCCTGTCCATTGATTTCGATACGACACGAAGAGGCTACTTTGAGCATCAGCACCAGCATATGAAGGATTATAAAGATATGGATTAATGAAAAACTGGGTGAAGTTAGTATTGACCTGTGCATATAAAAATACAGGGCTGAAGAGGAAAAAAATAAGTAATCGAAACTTCATATAAAAAAGAGTGCTCTGTCTAAAACTTTCCGTAGTAAATATAAAATTTATTTGTCAAACACATCAGTTTTTTTTATGCTTCAGCGTATTTATCGGATGAATGATCAATTTAACCGGTTAAATGACTTTTTTATCTTTTTTCATTAAGAGAATAGAATATTTATAATTATTTTTCGTCCTAAATTAAGAAAATCATTGAGAAGTAAATTAATTATATCATTTTTTTTCCTGCTATTTTCTTTTAGTTCGTTAAAGGCGCAGCAGTTTTTGGCAGGCTTAAAGGGTGGAACGCAGTTATACACGGTTGATTTTGCCGATGATTCAGCTGAGATGCGGTTGGATGATCGCTTTAAGGTGGGGTGGAAAATTGGAGGCACAGTAATATTTCCTCTTGCCGAAGATTTTTTCTTTGGAATGGAAGGGTATTATAGCAGGAAAGGCAGAAAATATAAATTTGACGGTACTGCGACCAACAATGCCGCTTATAATTTTATTGAACTCTCCTCCTATTTAAGAAAGAGCTACAAAGTTTCCTTGGGTGAGGGAAAATTACCCGGTTTTTTCTTTTTTAATGTTGGTCCGAACATAATGTACTGGATTAATGGCCGGGGTACTCTTGAAGATGCTGTCTCTCTTGATTATGAAATACAATTCTCTGAACCTGTAAACTCTGATTATTCGGTTAATTATATGAGTGATGTAAACCGGTGGCTTTTCGGCCTTGATTTTGGCGCCGGATTCAGCTTTCTCACAAAAAAGAACCAGGATGTAGCCATTGAGCTCCGATATACGCATGGTCAGACTTACCTCGGAGGAGAGAATGCTTCAGTTATTAGCATTTTAGGCTTTGATGATGATTTGCGTGGCCGTTATCGTGTCTTACACCTTAGTGTAGCTTATCTCCTCGATCTTGACCCTCAGAAGTTAAGAAAGGGTAAGAGTACGATTAAGAGGTCAAAGAGGAGGAGGTGATTTTGAGTTTAAGGTTTAAAGTTTTTGGTTCGTAGTTCTTTGTTCCTGGTTCTTTGTTCTTTGTTCTTTGTTTTTAGTTTGGTTTCCCAAATCTCATATACTCGTTCCCACAGGGCATGCCGCACATCCCCTCGTGAATCTCCGCTGCGCTACGATTTCTCATATCTCACATCTATCTTCAAATTCTCACTTCACGAATGAACCAATTAGCCTGAATATTTGTAAATTTGCAGGCTTATGAAACGTGTCGCTTTCTATACACTGGGATGTAAACTGAATTTTTCCGAAACCTCCACTATTGCGCGTATGTTTGAGCAGCGTGGATATCAGAAGGTGGAATTCAGTGAAAAACCTGATATTTTCATTATCAATACGTGCTCTGTTACTGATAATGCAGATAAAAAATGCCGTAAAGTGGTGCAGGAGGCAAGAAAAATTTCCCCTGATGCATATGTTACGATTATTGGCTGTTATGCGCAGCTAAAGCCAAAAGAAATATCCGAAATACCGGGTGTTGATGCTGTACTTGGTGCAGCAGAAAAATTCAGGCTTATCGATTACCTGGATGGGTTTAAAAAAACTGATACTCCCGTTGTAAAAGCTTCTGAAATTGCTGAAGCGAATATATTCCACTCCTCCTATAGCATTAATGACCGCACCCGCACCTTTCTGAAAGTACAGGATGGCTGTGATTATAGCTGCTCTTTTTGTACTATCCCCCTTGCCCGAGGTAACAGCCGTAGTGACACCATTGAGCAGGTGATAAAGAATGCTCAGGGTATTGCTGCCGATGATGTGAAAGAAATTGTATTGACCGGCGTAAATACCGGCGATTTTGGCATCCGTAACGGCAAACGTGAGGATAGATTTATTGACCTCGTAAGAGCGCTTGAAGAAGTGGATATCCCCAGGATCAGGATCTCTTCCATTGAGCCAAATCTTCTGAATGATGAAGTCATAGAGCATGTGGCAAATTCTAGAAGGTTTATGCCTCATTTTCATATTCCCCTTCAATCAGGAAGCGATGAGATGCTGAGAAAGATGCGCCGCCGTTATCTAAGTGATCTATATAAAGACCGGGTTGAAAAAATCAAATCTTTAATGCCTCATGCTTGTATAGGTGTTGATGTTATTGTTGGTTTTCCGAGGGAAACTGAGGAGCATTTTCTGGAGACCTACAACTTTCTTAACGAACTGGATATTTCTTATTTACATGTCTTCCCGTATTCAGAGCGTAATAATACCCTTGCTGTGGAAATGGAAGGAGTTGTTCCTCTTAAGAAGCGGCAAAAAAGAGCTAAGATGCTCCGTATCCTTTCTGAAAAGAAAAAGCAGCATTTTTACCGCCAGCATCTTGGTGAGGAATATAATGTACTTTTCGAACAGGATGTCGAGAATGGTTTTATGCATGGTTTTACAGATAATTATATTCGTGTAAAAGCGAAGTATGATCCTATCCTTATAAACGAACAAAAAAGAGTTAAACTCTCATCTATCAGTGAAGACGGATATGCGGAGGTGGTGGAGCCGGAATTAGTTTCGAGTTTTGAGTTTAAAGTTTAAAGTTTGTGGTTCGTTGTTCGTGGTTCGTGGTTCGCTGTTTAAAATTGGGGCTTCCGCCAGGGATTGAGGCTATGTTTAAGCCCGTCGCTGGTAATCATGCCATGGCTGCGTTTCGGCTTGCACTTATTCCGTCGTGGCATGAGTGCGTGGGTCGGCGAGTGCCGAAAGCCCGCCCGGGCGGCATATAGTTGTTTAATGTTTATAGTTTAATCCTGCTTGATTTCTAACAACTAGCTACTAAAGACTAAGTCTCAAGACTAAACCTTAACTCCTAAGTGCTGTCCCAGTGAAGCGAATTCCTGCTGCCAGATAACGTCATTGGGTTTTTCAGCAATTTTGGCTATCTGGAAGTACAGGTTTTGGCTTTTATAAAGATCAGGCTCCAGCTTAAAAAATTCCAGAAATTCAAAGAACCTGTTTAGTCGCTGGATGCGGTAGGTATCCTGGATGTGGACCTGGACCTTTTTCAATGTATTATAAACTGATGTTTTTGCGTGCTCTTCTATGTATAGCGTATCATCTATTTTAATATTCCATTTTTTAAATTCATTTTCAATACGCTCCAGTTCGCCCAGATCTATAGTATCCTGCGTTAGTGCATTCCGCAGGTCTGCATTTAAAATGAAATGTATTGTTGTTAAATAAGCAGAGGGAATGGGTATTTTATCTTTACCCAGTGCATTGATCAACGGATAATCCCTGTTGTAAATCTTTCTGAATGAATTCTCAACCTGTGATAGATTTCTATTCATTATCTTGTTAAGCACCTTACGTTTTTCATCTTTGAACAGATGCCATAAGCTATATTTCTCTGTACCAAAATATTGTTGCATTACGCTGATCACCTTACCGATGTCGCTTAGCTCAAAAGCCTGCATAATAGAGGTACGCATCTTTTCAAAATCCTCTGCAGAAATATGAAGGGATATATTACCTATAATATTATGCTGCCCGAGGTATAGAACGGCAAAACTGAACCTTTTCTCTGAAAGCGTAACCTTTGACCGTATAGTTGTCTTCCCAACCGCCACTTTCTGGATACCAGCCTCCTTTATCTGAAGATGTTCATTACTTACATGGTAATTGAAGAGATCGATATCTTCCGGGTTATCTTCAAAAATTGTGGCAACGGCATAATGCATTCCAACCCGCTCGAGGCTCAATCTTGTCGGAACCACAATATCCCTGTACAGGTCCGCTCCGGTGCCATATTCCTTAATATTACTTTTTGCCTCTTCCAGCTTTTTCAGGAACGCTTCTTCAAGCTCAACATTAGTTTCCTGACCTGCTAATTGTATTGCCCGGCTGGCATATTGCAGGATCTGTGTTGTCTCGATCCCCGAAATCTCATTAAAGAACCAGCCACAGCTGGTAAACATGAGCATGCTATTCCTTTGCATTTCCAGAAGCCTCAAAGCCTTACTTTTGTTAGTTGGGTCGAGCAGGTACTTCTGAAGGAAATCCTCAACGCTTCCAGTATTTCTGTGAAGAATGATCTGGATGTATTTATTCCTCACCTTCCATGGGTCTTCAAATAACGATTCAGCCTCACTTTCATAGATCCCAATAAGCTCATCTCTCAGCCAATCCAGTGCCTGCCTCAATGGTTTACGCCACTCCTGATTCCATCCTGGCTCACCACCGGTATGACAGCCGCAATCCTCTCTCCATCGGCCAATTCCATGAGCACAGCTCCAGGAGGTTTCTTCTTTTATTCTAACCTCATGATCTACTGATACCTTCTCAAGGTATTCACCATAATTGGATAGCTTAACCCCCTTTATTCGCTCGATATAATCAAGGCAATATGCAAGGGCCATATCTCCATGCTTATGATGATGTCCATAGCTTTCACCATCTGTAGCGATATGCACCAGCTGGGTTTCCTTCCTTTTATCTAGCGTATTAATTAATGACTCAGCGAAAAATTTTCCATTGTTCAGGATACCACTAAAAGCTACTGCCTGGGAAGAATCGCCATCATAGAAATAAAGATATATCCTTTTGCCAGAGGGAAGCTCACATAGATAAGGCCTTTTAGTATCGATCGAAAGATCTGAAACATCTTCCCACTTATCGGTGCCTATCTTACGTACTGCATCTGCCTGTCCCGGAGCAAGAATGGTAAATTTTATACCATGTTCAGCCAGGACCTCCAGGGTTTCCGTATCAACAGCTGTCTCTGCAAGCCACATACCTTCAGGTCTTCTGCCAAAGCGGTGAATAAAATCCTCAATTCCCCAGATCACCTGAGTTTCTTTATCACGTCGATTGGCCAGCGGCATGATAATATGATTATAGACCTGGGCAATGGCAGTACCGTGACCTGAAAAACGGCCCTGGCTTTGCTTGTCAGCTTCAATAATTGATTTATATGTTTCAGGAGCGTAGATCTCGAGCCACGAAAGTAATGTAGGTCCAATGTTAAAGCTGATCCTTGCGTAGTTGTTTACAATATCCTGTATTACACCCTCCTCATTGAGGATACGTGAGGCAGTATTTGGCGCATAGCATTCTGCCGTAATACGTTCATTCCAATCATGATAAGGGTGTGCTGAATCCTGAAGCTCTATTTGCTCCAACCACGCGTTTTCACGGGGCGGCTGATAAAAGTGCCCGTGAATGCATATATATTTTCCCATTTGTAACTATCGCTATTTATTCCTTTATTTATCAGGATTTAGAATCACCTTCAAAAGAAGTTTCTTCACGATCAAGTTTAATAACGGATATTCCTAAAGGAGGTAAAGTAAGACTTACGGAATAATCTTTTCCATGATAGCGTACAGGTTTTGTATGAAGAGATTCTGAATTTAATACACCACTACCGTGATATTTATTTTCATCACTGTTTAAAACTTCCTTCCAGTAGCCTTTAAAAGGTACTCCAATCCTGTAGTTATGTCTTACCTCCGGGGTGAAATTACAAATAACTATCAAATCATCCTTTTCGCCAACTCCTTTTCGAAGAAAACTTACCACACTATTTTCACGGTCGCTGTAATCAACCCACTGAAAACCTCTCTGGTCAAAATTATATTCAAAAAGTGCAGGATTATTTGTATAGAAATCATTAAGTTTTTTCACCCATTCGTGAAGGCCTTTATGTTTACTATCCTCGAGCAGGTGCCAGTCAAGGCTTCTTTCGTGTGCCCATTCAGATTTTTGTCCAAATTCACATCCCATAAATAGTAGCTTTGTGCCCGGGTGCATATACATGAAGCCATAAAGTAATCGCAGATTGGCAATTTTCTGCCACTCATCGCCCGGCATTCGATCCAGTAGAGAGCCCTTGCCATGCACCACCTCATCATGCGACAGCGGGAGCATAAAATTCTCTGTAAAGGCATACATTAAGCTAAAGGTGATCTGATCCTGATGATGCTGCCTGTGAACAGGATCTTTTTTAAAGAACTCCAGGCTATCATGCATCCATCCCATCATCCATTTCTGACCAAAGCCGAGGCCGCCCATATAGGTAGGTCGTGAAACCATAGGCCATGAAGTTGATTCTTCAGCTATAGTAATAATATCAGGGAATTCGCTGTAAACCACTTCATTCATTTCCTTTAACAAAGTGATAGCTTCAATATTTTCGTTACCTCCAAATTCGTTAGGGATCCATTCGCCCTCTTCACGTGAATAATCAAGGTAAAGCATTGAAGCTACCGCATCTACACGAAGGCCATCAATATGGTACTCATCAAGCCAGTAAACGGCATTACTTATCAGAAATGATCTAACCTCACTCCTTCCATAATTAAAAATATAGCTCTTCCAGTCAGGATGAAATCCTTTTCTTGGGTCTTCATGCTCATATAAGGCCGTTCCATCGAAACGGTAAATACCATGTGCATCACCAGGGAAATGAGAAGGGACCCAATCCAGGATCACTCCAATTTCAGCTTTATGGAATGCATCGATCATGTATTTCAGGTCTTCAGGAGAGCCATACCTGCTGGAAGGTGCAAAATAACCTGTTATCTGATAGCCCCAGGAGCCATAGAACGGATGCTCCATAACCGGAAGGAATTCTACATGAGTAAAGCCCATTTCCTTCACATAATCGACGAGCTCATCGGCCATTTCACGATAAGTAAGTGAACGGTTATCTTCCTCAACTTTCCTCTTCCACGATCCAAAATGAACTTCATAAACCGAATAAGGCTGAGGTTCCCCGACCTTCTTCTTTCTTTTATCCAACCATTTTTTATCATTCCACTTGTGCCTGGTGCTATCCCAGACAATTGATGCGGTTGCCGGTGGTGTTTCCCAGTACCGTGCAAAAGGGTCACCTTTTTCCAGCCATTCTTCATTTAAGGTTTTTATGGCATATTTATAGGCTTCTCCATGGCCTACACCCGGAACAAAAACTTCCCAAATGCCAGAGTGGTCCCAACGTGGAAATAAAGGTGTAGCCCCTTTATCCCAGCTATTGAAGTTTCCAATAACAGAAACTTCTTTAGCATTGGGTGCCCAAACGGCAAAGTAAGTACCTTTCTTGCGCTTATGCGTTACCACATGGGCACCAAGTTTTTCGTATAATTTATAATGTTTTCCCTCTTTGAAAAGGTGAATATCCAGATCAGAGAAAAGGCTGAAAAAATCCTGCTGAGCCTCCTTTTTAACCGGCTGCTTTTTTTTGGCAGGAGCAGCTTTTTTCTTTGTAGGTGCTTTTGTCTCTTTGGATTTTGCCATAATTATTTATTTTTTGTGTATTGATCAATAAGAAAATTTATACCCCTAAGTGGAATCCCAACCCAATCAGGCCGGCTATTCAGCTCATATCCCAGCTCGTAAACTGCTTTTTCCAGAGTATATACTTCAAATAATGTTTTATTGTCTTTGCTTAAATTATCCATACCCATTCTATCCAGATAAGCAGCCAGATAAAATTTGCTTATGTATTGATACCATTGCTCAGCCCATGGCTGCAGCTCTTTATATTTTTCTTTGAAATTTTCATTGAGCAGTAATTTGCTATAAGCAGCATAATGGAATGATCTCACCATTCCTGCGACATCTTTGAATGGGCTTTTTTTAACTCTTCTTTCTGCAAATGAAAATCCCGGCTCCCCTTCATAATCAATTATCACAAAATCATCACCTGTGAACAATACCTGGCCCAGATGATAATCCCCATGGATACGTGTTCTTTTTTCATTCAGCTTCCGCTCTCTTATCCTGTCGAAAGCGTCAATAACATACTCTTCACTATCTATAATTTCCTTTCCCAATGACTTTACTCGTTCCGGTATGTCATCAAATTTCTGTCTGAGCAGATTGATACGGTTTCGTGTAAGCTCCTGCATCGAATTAAATAGTGACTTTTGATAATCAATATCAAAATCGACAGGAGCAAAATCCTGATCTTCATGATCTGATGCCAGGGCAAGATGCATTTCTGCTGTACGTTGGCCCAGCTTCATAATTTTATCAGTAAAATCTTTTCCAATTAAATCCCTGACCTGCCTAGGTGCTTCTTCAGGAAAAAGAACCACCTTCCTATTATGTTCGGATAATTGTTGATCATCAGCGCCGGAAAGTACCTTTTCAAAATAATTATTAAGGTATTCCATTGTCATGCCCCAGGCTTCCCCTTTATTCTTAACCATTTCCTGTAAAAGGCCAAAAACAATATCCCCACTCTTTGTAGTAAATTCCACACTACCTGCAAAAGTTGGAGAATTCTCAAATGAGGTTTTCTCCGAAAGGAATTTAACTATCTCTACATCAGAGTTTATCTCCTTTTCTATTTTTCTATAGAACTTGAAGAAATATTCCTTATTATAAATTATGGATGTATTGCTTTGGTCTGCCTTTAATACCTCAGAGGATATCTTTGACAGGTCTGTTGTTAGATCTGCTTTAGAGCCACAAACAAATAATAAGGTACCCTCACCTGCTTTTTTGGTTTTATTTTCTGCCATAGATTTAAAAAGATGGTTTCTAAATCTTTGGTCATATACGGCATCAATGATCTTTCCCCGATTATTGCTGACATTCAACTCTGCAACCGTTGTAATCGGAGTTTCATCAATAGATATATTCGAATCCTCTCTTATAAATGTGAGAGGAAGGAAATATTGCTCAGGTTCATCCTGCTGATAATTGATTTTAATTACAACCAGATACGCTGTACTATCAGCATAGGAAAAGGGTATATGTAAGCTGATTTTAATCTGATCTATTTTTTTAGCTTTACCGCCAAACCATCTGCATTTTTTTACATACCCCGGCAGTAACTCATCCTCCAGCTTCTTTACCTGATGATGATCTTCAAAGAATTTATCCCATGATGAATTACTCTGTATCTCTTTCATATATTATGAGCGTTCTATTTAATTCTTACAAGAACGAATCTTTTATTCTATTTCTATTTTGAAAAGGTGAAATGGAAGTGCATTTGGATTAAGCTCAACATAATTCCATTCCTGTGTCCAGTTATAGTGATCTTCAGTTATAAGATCAGTTAACTTAAGGTTGATATTACTATGTGGTACTTTAAGGATATCAAGTGGCACCCTTACATGACCTGACTGGGAATTATAGCTATCCATATTTACTACAACCAAAATTATATTTGAGAGATCAGGTGTAACTTTTAAATAAGCCAGCAGCTGATCATTATGAATCTCACAGAATGTTATATTCCATGTGCTTTGTAAGGCTTCGTTTTCTTTACGTGCCTTATTAAGGGCTGTCATAATATCTGTCATCCGGTTGGTCTTATTCCAATCATGATGCTTGATCTCATATTTTTCTGAGTTCCAGTATTCTTCTTTTCCCGGTACCGGCTTATTGTCATAAAATTCATAAACAGGACCATAAACACCGAAATTTGAAGAAAGTGTTGCTGCCATCGCATATCTTGAAATAAAAGCATTCTCCCCTTCATTCTGAAGCACATAAGGAAGAATATCCGGAGTATTTGGCCAGAAGTTAGGCCTGAAATAATAGCGTGACTTGGTATTCACCAGTTCATTCATATATTCCATCATTTCTGCTTTCGTATTTCTCCATGTAAAATAGGTGTATGACTGCGTAAAACCTACTTTCGCAAGGCTTCCCATAATTTTCGGACGCGTAAAGGCCTCTGATAAAAATATAATGTCATCATATTTTTTATTTATCTCGGCAATAACATATTCCCAGAAAGAGATAGGTTTTGTATGAGGGTTATCTACTCTGAATATTGTTATGCCCTGGTCTATCCAATAGAAGAATACTGATTTCAGCTCTTCCCAAAGGCTCTCCCATGCATCGCTCTCAAAGTCAAAAGGAAGGATATCCTGATATTTCTTAGGAGGGTTTTCAGCATACTGTACCGAACCATCAGGACGCCACTTGAACCACTCGGGATGCTCTTTTACATATGGATGGTCAGGGGCACATTGAAAGGCAATATCCATAGCCACCTCAATTCCCTTTTTCCGAGCCTTATCCACCAGCCGTTTAAAATCTTCCAGTGTTCCTAATTCCGGATTAACAGATTTATGCCCCCCATCTTTATTACCTATTGCCCACGGGGATCCTGGTTCACCTTTTTCAGCTGTTACACTATTGTTCTTACCTTTCCTGTGAAGCTCACCCACAGGATGTATTGGTGGGAAATATAAAACATCAAAGCCCATAGATGCCACACGTGGCAGTAAAGCTTCGCAATCTTTAAATGTACCCGGGCGATCCTGATCCTGTGAAGCAGAACGCGGGAAAAATTCATACCATGAGCTGAAATTAGCTTTCTTAAACTCACAGTCAATTTCAAGCTCTTTATTATATCTGGAGACATGTTTTTTCAGAGGAAACTTCCTTACCAGCTCTTTAAAATTGTGACCAAGTACTGTTTGAACTGAGGTATTGTAATTCTTCTTATCAGAAAGCAGGTCGATAAATGGCTTAATCTTTTCCTTATCAGCTTTAGATTGTTTTTTGGAAACCTCTTTTAATAAATTTACACCCTCACTTATCTCCAGTTCCAGGTGCTGTCCTACCTGGGCCTTTTTAATAAAGCCATTATGCCAGGTCAACAGGTGATCTACCCATCCTTCAATGGTAAATTTGTAGATGCCTTTCTTATCGGTAATAAATGAACACTCCCATACATCATTTGGAAGCTGATCCATTTCAAGTTCTTTTTCTTTCTTTGAACCTGGTTCACGAAGCATCAGATGTGTTCGCAGGTAATCATGCCCGTCAGCAAAAATGTCTGCAGTTACTGTAACAGTTTCTCCGACGGTGCTTTTTGCAGGATGCCGGCCGTTTTCTATTAGTGGTTGTACGTTTTCTATTATTACTCGATTGGGACCTTTACTTATCATAATAAGCAGTTAATAATTTGAGATTGGTTATTACTTTGGTAATTCAGTTTCTATACTACATTAATAAATGAAACCCTGTGATTGTTTTGGGTTCCTGCTATTATAAGCCGAGATAGTATATTTTTATGTGCTAAATTACTAATAAACAGACACTTAAGATAAGTCAACGCTAGATTTATTACTGCAATCGATTGTAATGAGCTTGAAGTTTGAAGTTCAAAGTTCAAAGTTTCTAGTTCAATGTTGCAAGTTTGAAGTTCGTGGTTCTTAGTTTGTTGTTTTTGGTTAGTGCTTCTATTAAATACCGCTTAATTGCGAGAAGGATGGAAAGCCGTGACGTCGGCAAGTGTTTGGCGGCCGATGGGCCTGTTTGAGCCCACCGATGCTATTCATGCCATAAATGCACATCAGGCACATGCTTACGGAGTCATTTGCATGAATTCGGGTTAAGCAGGCGAGTAGTGACAGCCTGGTGCTATGGAGCTTTTGTCCAGGGTATCATTCTACGGCGACTGTTAGTATTCACACGGTGTCCTATCGAATACTGTGCATGCGAAATAGCACGCGCTCTTTTAGTTTTTAGTTTGTGGTTTGTAGTTTTTGGTTTTTTGGTTTTTCAATACTAAATACTCAGGACTAAAGACTAAGGACTATTAAGTTATTTCTTTCTTCCTCTTTTCTTCTTCTCAGGGGCCGCATTAGCTAATTCCACACATTCTTCCAGTGTAAGCTCTTCAGGTTTTTTACCTTTAGGGATCTTGACATTCTTCTTGCCGGCTTTTATATAAGGGCCATATCGTCCATTGAGGACCTGAATATCGGGGCGTTCATCAAATTCTTTTATCATCATATTAGCCTCCTGCTCCCGTTTTGCTTTAATAAGCTCAACAGCGCGATCGGCAGTAATACTATATGGATCATCTTCCTTAGGAATCGATACAAACTTGTTATTATGACGAACATATGGACCGAAACGGCCTATTCCTACTGTCATTTCCGCGCCATCAAATTCACCTATTTCTCTCGGAAGCTTGAAAAGATCGAGGGCCTCCTCCAGCTTAATGTTTTCTATAAACTGATCCTTTCGTAACGGAGCATATTTCGGTTTTTCCTCATCATCGGATTCACCTAATTGTACCAGCGGACCAAACTTTCCTAAGCGGGCATAGACTTTTTTACCTGTTTTAGGATCTACACCAAGCTCTCTGGCACTTTTTACTTCACTACGCTCTATCTGCTCAGTATCTTCTACTTTTGAGTGGAATTTGCCATAAAATTCAGCAATCATCTCCTCCCATGCCATTAAACCCTGTGCAATCTGATCAAACTCCTCTTCAACCTCTGCTGTAAAGGAATAATTTGTTACGTTAGGAAAATGCTCTACAAGAAAATCCGTCACCACCATAGCTATATTGGTGGGAAAAAGTTTGTTCTTTTCCGCACCGGTAGTTTCAGTATTCAGTTTAGCATCTATACCATCACCTTTTAACGTCAATACCCGATAATTCCTCTCTCTACCTTCACGGCTTTCCTTGATGACATAGTTACGCTTCTGGATCGTTGAGATGGTGGGGGCATATGTAGAAGGTCGCCCTATCCCCATCTCCTCAAGCTGCTTCACCAGGCTTGCTTCCGTATAACGTGCCGCAGGTCGCGTAAACCCTTCACGGGCATTCATCACCCTCAGATCTAGCTCCTGACCAATATTTAATGGAGGCAAAATATCTTTCGTTGTTTGGGACATTTCAGTACCCTCCTCATCTTCATCGGTAGATTCAATATATACCTTGAGAAAACCATCAAATTTTATAACCTCTCCTGTTGCACTAAGGCTATTTTTATTTTCCTGCCCATCTTTTGTAACGGCGATAGTCACATTTGTTTTTTCCAGCTCAGCATCAGCCATCTGGCTTGCAACAGCCCTTTTCCAGATAAGCTCATATAGTCGTTGTGCACCTGAATCCATTCCGGAATCAACCGCTCCGAAATTTGTAGGACGGATGGCTTCGTGAGCTTCCTGAGCACCGGAAGATTTTGTCTTGTAGGTCCTTACTTTAACATATTTATCGCCGTAAGCTTTCTTTATTTGTGCAGTAGCGCCACTGATTGCCTCCTGAGAAAGGTTAACTGAATCAGTTCTCATATAAGAGATCTTACCTGCCTCATAAAGTTTTTGTGCAACTGTCATTGTCCGGGAGACGCTATACCCTAATTTCCTGCTTGCTTCCTGCTGCAATGTGGAAGTGGTAAATGGTGCTGCCGGTGTCTTTTTGGCTGGTTTCTTCTGCAGGTCTTTAATTTTAAAAGAAGCACCCAGACATTCATCAAGAAATTTCCTTGCCTCGTCTTCGGTGGAAAAGCGGTGAGAAAGATCTGCTTTTAGCTCTTTTCCTTTTTCTACTTCAAAAACAGCTGAGATCTTAAAAAATGATTCTGCTTCAAATTTATCTATCTCCCTTTCACGCTCAACAACCAGCCTTACTGCCACTGACTGTACTCTTCCAGCTGATAACCCGGCTTTAATTTTTTTCCAGAGTATTGGCGAAAGCTCGTAACCTACCAGTCTATCCAACACCCTCCGTGCCTGCTGGGCATTAACAAGATCAATATTTATACCCCGGGGTGTTTTTAGTGCATTATCAATGGCATTTTTTGTAATTTCCCTGAAGACGATCCGCCTTGTCTGTGCATCCTTGAGGTCAAGAGCTTCCATCAGGTGCCATGAAATTGCCTCTCCTTCGCGGTCATCATCACTGGCCAGATATACCATCTCGGCAGCCTTCGATAACTTCTTTAATTCTTTAATAACATCCTTCTTATCAGGAGATACTTCATAGGTTGGCTTAAAACCTTCTTTTATATTTATAGCAGTATCACCTTTCGGCAGGTCTCTCACGTGTCCATAGCTGGATACTACCTTAAAGTCCTTACCTAAATATCCTTCGATAGTTTTTGCTTTTGCAGGTGACTCTACGATGACTAAATTTTTTGACATATCTTCAGTTAAAATCCTTCGAAAAACTCAAATATGTGGAAATTTACATAAATAAAAATCCAGCACTATTGTTTTCAATGTATATATGATGTTGTTTTGCTTTTTCTCTGTTGGGAAAAATTAACAGCATATACATTGTTAAGTTATGAAAAAACTATTTCTTCTGCGTCACGCACGAACCGAGGATAAACAATCCGGTCAGAAAGATATCGAACGGGAGTTAACTGCTGTTGGTTTACAAAATGCCACCCGGATGGGGATGAATTTTAAGAAAAAACAAATACAGTTCGATATAATCATATGCAGTCCCGCAGAAAGGGCCAAAACTACGGCCTTATTAATTGCCGAACAAATTAAATATGATACCTCAAGGATCCATTACAATGAAGAGATCTATGAGGCATCGGCAAGGACCCTGTTGCAGGTAGTGAATCAATTAAAAGATGAATGGAAACAGGTCCTGCTTGTTGGCCATAATCCATCCATTAGCTATCTGGCAGAATATATTACTCAGCAGAATATAGGAGATATAATTACCTGTGGCGTGGTGGAGATCAGTTTGGAAATTGAGCACTGGTCAGAAATATCTGAAGGAACTGGGGAACTGGTGCGATATGAGTATCCTGAATTACTGAATTTTTAAAAATGAATAAAGAGGAAATTTTAGAGTCTTTTGATCCCAATGGTCCGGCACTAACCGGAAAAATTTTTGGTCTTCCCTTTGATGAAGAAAATGCTGAAATTATTATAGTACCTGTGCCGTGGGAGGTTACAGTTTCCTACTCAGAAGGAACGGCAGACGGTCCTTCAGCTATTTTACAGGCTTCTACACAGGTAGATCTTTTTTTAAAAAGCATTCCAAATGCATGGACAGCCGGAATATATATGTTGCCTATCCCGGAAGATATCAAAAATGACAGCGACAGATATCGTGAAACAGCTGCCAAATATATTCGCTGGCTGGAAGAAAGCGGCGGAGAAGAAATACCTGATTCGGTAAAGATAATTCCGGATACCATTAATGATGTATCTGAAAAGCTGAATATATATGTTCAGTCGAAAACAAGAAAGTACCTGCAGCGAAATAAACTTGTAGGGCTTTTAGGCGGCGACCATTCTACTCCAATTGGATTTATACGAGCACTGGGAGAATTCTATAAGGATTTTGGTATTCTCCAACTTGATGCTCATGCCGACCTGCGAAAAGCATACGAAGATTTTACTTACTCCCATGCCTCAATCATGTATAATGCCTTGGGAGTTCAGCAGGTAAGTAAATTAGTACAGGTGGGTATCCGCGACCTGTGCCAGGAAGAATTTGATGTTATACAGGATAATCCAGACCGTATCATAACGTTCTTTGATGAAGACCTCAAGCAAGCAATGTATGAAGGGCAAAGCTGGAAAACTATATGTAATAAGATAGTTGATGCACTTCCACAGCATGTATATATAAGCTTTGATATTGATGGGCTCGACCCCAAGCTTTGTCCTAATACCGGCACGCCTGTTCCGGGGGGCTTTGAATTTCATCAGGCTGTTTACCTTATACAAACGGTTGTTTCCTCCGGAAGGAAAATCATTGGCTTTGATCTTAATGAAGTAAGCCCCGGCAAAGATGAGTGGGATGCCAATGTAGGCGCAAGGTTATTATACAATATGAGTAATTTAATGGCTGCTTCTCATGGTAAGCTATCATTGAATGTTTAAACATGCTTTTTTAATTAACTTTATCGTTTATTAGTTTTAATTTTCACAATATGCTAGCCGTTACTCTTGCAGAAGAATATGTTATTGGATTTGCTAACTGGATCTGGGGAACACCACTATTGATCCTGTTGCTGGGTGGTGGCCTGTTTTTTCTCCTGTATTCACGATTCGTTCCTTTTAAATATTTTTTTCATGCCATAAATGTATTGCGCGGGAAATATGACAAGCCGGAGGAAAAAGGTGAGATAAATCATTATAAAGCCCTGGCTACACAATTGGCTTCTACAGTGGGAATGGGGAATATCAGCGGAGTAGCTGTTGCTATTGCCACCGGGGGTCCCGGCGCTATCTTCTGGATGTGGGTAAGTGCCTTTGTGGGGATAGCTACAAAATTTTTTACCTGCTCTCTGGCAATAATGTACCGGGGGCAGGATAAGTACGGAAATTATCATGGTGGCCCAATGTATGTAATTAGGGAGGGTTTGGGCAAAAATTGGCTTCCCCTCTCCTATTTATTTTGCATTGCAGGTTTAATAGGTATGCTTCCCATTTTTCAGGCAAACCAGCTGACCCAGGTGATCCGGGATATCCTGCTACTGCCTAATGATATTGGAACCGGTCATTTATCATTAATGAATTATGAAATACTACATGCGGATCTTTTTGTCGGACTTGGTATTACTGCTCTTGTGTCACTGGTGATATTTGGGGGCCTGACACGTGTTTCCAGTGTTGCCGGAAGAGTGGTACCTGTTATGGTGGTCATTTACTTTATATTAGTATTAAGTGTTTTAGTTTTAAATATAACAGAAGTACCCGGAGTATTTAAAATGATTTTTGTGGATGCTTTTACCGGAAATGCTGTTTTAGGAGGTGCCGTAGGTGCTGTAATAATGACAGGTGCACGTCGTGCTGCTTTTTCCAATGAAGCAGGAATTGGTACAGCTCCTATTGCTCATGGTGCTGCAAAAACGGATGAGCCAATAAGAGAGGGCCTGGTTGGAATGCTGGGGCCCGCAATTGATACGCTGATAATATGTACATTAACGGCAGTAACTATTCTTATTACAGGTGTCTGGCAAACTTCAGAAGCTAACGGAGTAACTTTAACGGCAAATGCTTTTGAAAAAGCATTTCCTGGCGCAGGGAACTACCTCTTGCTATTATGTATTTTCTTTTTTGCCATTTCCTCACTTTTCACCTACTCCTGGTATGGCTCCCGCTGTGTTGCTTTTATGTTTGGAGAGGAGAAAAAGAACCTGTACAATTACTTTTATGTTGCCACCATCATTGTCGGCGCTACCTCTTCTTTAATTGGAATTATAAGTCTTATTGATGCTGCTTTTGCGGTAATGGCTATACCGACTATGATCTCGGCACTATTACTGGCACCTAAAGTTAGAGTAGCGGCTGTTGAATACTTTAATCGTGTTAAGAAAGAAAAGTGGAATTAAAAAGCCTTTTTTTAGTAATACCTGGATGCCTCAAATAATTTTTGACAGGCTGCCCTGATTTTTATTCGTAATGATATCTGCAAACTATTACTCTTAATTCATCGTCTACCACCTGATAAACTAATCGATGTTCCTGATCAATTCTTCTTGACCAAAATCCTGCTAAATCAAATTTTAATGGTTCTGGTTTGCCTATTCCTTCAAAAGGAGTTCGATTTATTGATTTTATAAGCTCATTTATTTTTCGAACCATTTTCTTGTCAACCTTTTGCCAAAATAAATAATCATCCCAGGCATTTTCGGTAAAAATCAGAAGCATTAATCTTCTAGATTAGGTTTAACTGTCTTACCTGATTTCAATTGCTCTATTGATTCATAAAGTCGATCTGCATTCCTTTTAGAACTTAATAAGTGCATGGTTTCCATAATTGAATTATACTCATCTAATGAAATTATTACGGCTCCTTTTCCAGTTTTTCTTTTGATTATTAATGTTTCGTTGTTATCCTCTACACGATCCAGGTACTTTTTAAGATCTGTTCTAAACTCTGAGTAATTTGCTGCTATCATATTCTAGTTCATTTATACGTACTAATATACGTACTTATTTAAGTAATAGTTTTTCTATTTTACCAATTATTAAATTATCTTATCATAACTCAGTAGCTATTTACTTCCTTATCCACCTCATTGTAAACCTTTTCTCATATAATAGGTTAATTAGCCGTTTTTAAATAAATATTAAAATGAAAAAGATAATTCTAATATTAATAGTCGCTCCATTATTTTACACCTGCGACAATACCCGTACAGAAGCGGAAAAGGAGGAACAGATTTTAGAAGCTGACCGTGATGACAAGCAGGAGTTTGATAAATTCAGAGTAGAAGGTGAACATTATGTATTTACCGGAACTGCACGTGAAAGAAAAGCTTCATTCGAAAAGGTAGCATCTAAACTGGAGGAGGATGTGAATAAATTGAAACAGAGCACTGAAGATACTGCAGTAAAACAAAAACTTGATGAAGCTCAGGAAAAAATTGACGAAGCCAGGGAAAAAGCCGCTGAAGCTGATGAGATAATAACAGAGGGTGCAGAGGATGCTGCCATCGAAAAAATTGAAGAAGCACGTGAAAAACTTGGAGAGGCAAAGGAAAAATATGATGAAGCTATTGAAGAGATTGGGATGTGATGTTGTCAGATTTGAGATTTGAGATGTGAGAATTGAGATATTAAAACATCATAAGAGGTTGATGCATTAATTAGGAGAGAATAATTACTAATCCATGATACAGCTAAAGGAAATTTCTACTTTACCCCCGGAAGATTCGATTGATAAGAAAAAAGCAAAAAAGAAATTAAAAAAGAAGTATTATAAAAAGCTGTTCAAGCTTCAAACCAAGTTTTATGCTGATGGCCGGTATGGCCTTTTAATTATTCTTCAGGGATTGGATACAGCGGGTAAAGATGGAATTATTCGTCATTCCATGAGAAGCATGAATCCAATGGGCGTACAGGTAAAAGCTTTTGGAGTACCAACAGAAGAAGAAGTAAAACATGATTTTCTCTGGCGTATTTATCCTCATATCCCACAGAAGGGAATGATTCAGGTTTTTAACCGATCCTATTACGAGGATATTCTCGTGCCGAAAATTGAAGGCACGCTCTCTCCTGCCAGAATTGAGCATCGTTTTGAGTTAATAAACCAGCTGGAAGAACACCTGAAACTAAATGGTATAAAAGTTTTGAAATTTTTTCTTCATATCTCCAGAGATGAGCAATTGGACAGGATTGAGGGAAGAAAGAAAAAAAAGCATAAGAAATGGAAATACAGTGAGGATGACGAATATCCTAAGGAAGTTTATGACAGGCAAAGGGATGTATATGAGTTAATTATCAACCAGTGTAATGTTAACCCATGGCATATTATACCTGCCGATAAACGTTGGTACCGCAATTATATCACCGCCAAGATCATTAAAAAATATTTAAAGAACCTGGACCTGAAATTCCCAGAACCAGAAATTCTGGAAAAGGAATAACAGCAACAAACGGATTTTTATTTTATTAGTATCCTTCTCTCAATCTGTACTCCAATTAGCAGGACCATTCCCAGTATAAAAGAAATTAAAAGGTCAATTCCCTCCAACGGCACAAGGCTGAAAAATTTATTTGCAAAAGGTAGATATATAACCCCCAGATGAAGAATTAAAGTTAAAAATAACATGCCCGTAAACAACATATTCGAGGAAAAAGAAAATACTGAATAGCTGGATGCCCTTAAACCTATTGCATGCCCAATTTGGGTAAATCCAATAGTACAGAATAGCATACTTTGCCAGTAGATATCCTCTGGCTGGGCAGGGTTATAGTAATAATAAGCAACACCTAAAGTTATTATTCCAATTAATACACCAGTCCAAAGAACATGAATTATAGCTTTTCTATCTAAAATAGGCGCCGCCATAGAGCGAGGAGGCCTTTTCATTACATTCTTCTCAGAAGGCTCCACGCCCAGCCCTAGGCCCATTAACCCATCTGTTAAAAGGTTTAACCATAGTAGCTGCAAAGGACGTAAGGCGACAACTATTCCTAGTAAAGGTGCTATTAACATTACCAGCACTTTACCGAAGTTACCTCCTAATGAAAATTTTACGAATCTCAGCAGGTTATCAAATATAGTACGCCCCTCTTCTACTGAATTTACTATGGTAGCAAAGTTATCATCGAGTAGTACCATATCAGATGCTTCCTTTGCCACATCTGTACCTGTTATACCCATAGACACTCCAATATCTGCTTTTTTAAGCGCAGGAGAATCATTTACCCCATCACCTGTCATTGCAACTATCTCACCCTGCTTTTGTAGTGCCGTGACTATTCTTAGTTTATCTTTTGGTGATACACGTGCAAAAACATTTACTTTTGAAACAACACTATCGAGCTCCTCGTCAGACATCTTATCAAGCATCTCACCTGTAACATATTCGGAATTTACTCCTATCCCTAACTCATTTGCAATAGCCTTTGCTGTAAGCGGATAATCACCGGTGATCATGATTGGACGAATACCGGCTGCTTTACATTTTTCAACAGCAGGCTTAACGGCTGGTCGTGCCGGGTCGATTAAACCTACCATACCGGCAAAAACCAATTCATCCTCTATTTTTTCAGCCTCCTTTTGGTCTGGAAGCTCCTGGAGTCCTTTAAATGCAACGCCAAGAACACGGATACCCTTCTCTGCAAGATCATCATGGGCTTTTATTATCCTGTCAATCCAATCCTGATTGATAGGAGCTATACCTTCTGAAGTCCAGATATGTGTGGAGATCTGCAGCAGCCTGTCTACCGCTCCTTTTGTCATTACACTAAAAGGAAAGGACTGTACTTCTTTCAGTTCATCAGGTAAATTTGCTTCAGATCGTTTATGAACCGTTGACATGCGTTTTCGATCTGAATCAAACGGAACCTCTGCTACTCTTGGAAATGAATTTTCAAGTACATGTTTATTATATCCTAAAATATCACTTCCGGCTACCAACGCTGATTCTGTTGGCTCACCAATTACCGTTTTCTCCTTATCCTGCTCCTGTAATATGGCATCATTACAAAGTGTACCAATCATCAAAACAAGCTTTGTTCCATCAGGATAACCGTTACTGGAAGGGAAAGGGATAATTGAACCCGCTGTTTCGATTGCAGTAAGGGTCATTTTATTTTCAGTCAGCGTACCTGTTTTGTCTGAGCAAATAGTAGTCACTGAGCCAAGAGATTCAACGGCAGGAAGTTTTCTTATCAGGGCATTTTGCCGTAGCATTTTTTGAGAGCCAAGTGCCAGGGTTATAGTAACAACTGCAGGTAATCCTTCCGGAATAACAGCAACCGCTACACTTATACCTACCAGGAACATATCGGCTGCAGACTCCCCTTCGATAACACCAATTATCATAACCAAAACAGCCGCAACACCACCAGCAGCGGCTAGCCATTTTCCCAGCTGATCAAGTTTTCTTTGTAAAAGTGTTTTTTGAGTCTCAACATTCTGGATCATCCCGGCAATTTTGCCCAGCTCAGTATCCATTCCGGTAGCAACGACAACAGCTTTTCCACGACCAACATTAACAGTTGTACCCCTGAATGCCATATTCACACGATCTCCTATTGCCGGATTTTTACTACCCGCAATTGGCGCAGTGCTCTTTTCAACAGAATCAGCTTCACCTGTCAGGGCGGATTCCTGAATTCTCAAATTTGAACTTTCTATTATCCTTACATCCGCAGGGATAATATTACCCGCCTCCATCATAATAATATCGCCGGGCACAATCTTTTTAGCAGATATTTCCTTTAAAGCACCATCACGGATTACCTTTACAAAAGGGACCGACATTTTCTTTAAAGCCGCCATTGCCTTCTCAGCACGATATTCCTGAACAAATCCTAAAACAGCAAAAAGAACCACGATTGCTGAAATAGCAATGGTTTCTATTTCTTTTCCTAAAAATCCTGAGATTATGGCAGCAATAATCAGGATTACTACCATTGTTTCGGTAAACTGTCCGAGAAGCATTTTTAAAGGTCCCCTGCCCTTCTTCTCTTTCAGCTCGTTCGGACCATGCTTTTTTAGCCGTTCCTCTGCGTCAGATGAAGATAAACCGGTAGTTTGTGATGAATCAAAAAATTGTACGACTTCATCCGCGTGCTTTAAATGAAAAAATTCCATGGCCAAATATATCCTGCAAGTACTAAACTACTTACAAAAAATCAAAATATTTAAAGTGTATGATTTAGGTAAAGCTATAAAAAAAGAATCAATTCCTAAAATGGAAATAATTTCTTTTAAAATATTTAATAAAAAAGCACAGATAACGGTTTATCTGTGCTTAAATTGACAAGATTTTTATTTCTTTACTCGCTTCTTAGGGATTTAATTGGATTAACCACAGCTGCTACCACAGACTGATAGCTTACAGTCATTAAACCAATTACTAAAGCTGTAAGGCCTGAAATAATAAATATACTTAAACTAGATGCTGATAACAAATCGATTTTATATTGAAAGTCATCAAGCCAGCTGTTTATTGCATAATATGCCAAAGGCCAGGCCACAGCCGTTGCAAGAATAATCAGAAGCACAAACTCCTTTGATAATAGCATTACAATCTGTGCTACACTAGATCCTAAAACTTTCCTTACACCTACTTCTTTTTTACGTTGCTCTGCAATAAAGGCAGAGAGCCCGAAAAGGCCCATACATGCAATTAAAATAGCTAACCACGTAAAGTTAAATACAAGTGCAGAAAACTGCTCATCGCCCTTGTAAAGATTATTGAATTCCTCATTGAAAAACTGGTACTCCATGGGATGGTCCGGATATATTTCTTTCCACGTTTCATTGATAAATGCCATATTAGAAGCTATATTTCCATTTAGCTTTACTGTGAGGTTACTATTAGCATTTGGATTATACCTCATGATCAAAGGTTCGATAGCATGTCTCATAGAGGCATAATGGAAATTTTTAACTACACCCAGTATGGTCAGTTCACTGCCATTCCCTAAAGTTATCTTTCTGCCTACAGGATCTTTATAGGCTAATTGTGCTACAAGCGCCTCATTAACCAGTATTCCCTCCTGTGCATCTGTACCTGACTGGCGGGAAAAATTTCTACCTTCAGTTAATTCCATTCCCATTACATCGAGGTAATTTTCATCAAAATAGATAGAGCTTACAATCCATGCCGGATCCTCCTGAGAGGCACCTTCGGGCCTGATCCCCGTCCGGCCAAATGTTCTTCCCGGCATATTTTGAGTAGCACTGGCGCCTGATATCCCTTCATGCTGAACCAGTTTATCCCGAAGCGTAACCATATTCTGGTCCAGTCCGGAGCTATTCATACTTATGGTTACTATCTGCTCCTTATCAAAACCCAGATTTTTGTTTTTGATAAATTCTATCTGTTTATAAATAAAAATTGTTCCGATTATCATAGTAATGGAGGCCGCAAACTGAACGACAACTAATGATTTTCTCAACAATACACCATTTTTGCTGGTTTGAAATTTCCCCCTGAGGATCTTTATTGTATCAAATTTTGTGAGGATAAATGCAGGATATAATCCCGCGATCACCCCAATTGCCACTGTAGCTCCAATTATAGCGAGATAAATTTCCGGATTGCTGAAGATAAATTCCTGAGCTGTTACAGGAAGGCCTATATCAATAAAACTACCTGCCGTTATTACCAGAACTAATGCTAACAACATGGCTATAGCACATACTAAAACAGATTCACCTAAATGTTGAGCTACCAGGTTAGACTTAAAAGCCCCTAATACTTTACGTACTCCTACCTCCTTGGCCCTGGTGCTTGACTGAGCGGTAGTTAAATTCATAAAATTAAATGCAGCAATCAGTAATACAAATAATGCTACTGCAGATAAAGAATAGATATATGTAATATCCCCTTTACCAATATTATATGTATCAAAAAGTATGTCAGCTGATTTTAAATGTATATCATCTAAAGGCTGAAGCTGAGGGTGCCAAAATTCAGGAACGTCATTAGCAAGGGCCATTTCTTTCATCTTACCTTCAACTTTCCTTTCTGATGCCGCAGTATTTAATACCGCATACCCGATGATCCCTAATCCCTGCCAGTTATCAAGATACTGTGCAAGGCTGGAGTCAGCCTGAGAGGGGTATAATGAAAACAACAGATCAAGTTCTAAATGGGAATTTTGCTTAACATCTTCCAATAAACCAACCACCTGCCATTCATCGTCATTATATGTTAATGTCTTACCAACAGCTTCCCTATCTCCAAAAATCTTTTTAGCCATTGATTCTGTAAGAATTACTTTTCGTGGCTCATTAAATTTATCAGCGGCTTCAGGAGTAAGTAACCTATAATCAAAGATTTCAAAAAAATCAGATTCTACATATTTTGCGTTTTCAGCATATACATATCTATCCCCGATCTCAATCCTTGCTCTCCCGGTATTTAAAACCCTTGTGGATAGTTCTACTTCAGGCAATTCCTCTTTTACAGCAGCAGGAAGTCGCGGTATTGTTATCCCTACACTATTGCTGGAAACACCCTGCGCCTCATCTATAGTGTAAAAGCGGAATGTTCTGTCTGCCTTGGAATGAAAGTCATCATAGCTAAGCTCATTTTTTACATAAATAAAGATCATTATACAGCAAGCTATTCCAATTGCCAGCCCTGATATATTTATTATGGTAGAGAACCTGCTTTTTTGTAAAGAACGAATAGCTGTAAGAAAATAATTTTTTATCATTCGTAAATTAAATTAAATTTTTCAAGATCCTTTTTCAATCCTTATGCCAAAGCCCTTTAGAGGCTTAATTGATATAATACATCTTGGTTTGTGTTCAAAATCGTACTCTAAACCGTCTGTATTCGGACGTTCTATCGTTGTAGCTAAGAAAACCTTTAAATATTTAGCCAAAATTAACATTTTGTATATCTTCGTATCAAACTTTATAATTGATTATGAACATGCTTAAAAAATTAGTATTTGGAATTATAACAGTTGCCTCAATAACTGTATTATCAAATTCTGCCCAAGCTCAATTTTCCCCAGGCCCGGGATTTAAACAATTTAACTTTGGATTACAGGGATCTTCTGGTCTTGGTGCATATGTGGGATTTGATTTTGGAGTCTCTGATTTTATCACCATCGGCCCCAGGTTGAGTTTTGAATATCATACTACTTTAGGAGCATTTGGGATTTATGATTATTCAACTACTTTAATTTTGCCAAGTTTCCGTGGCGATTATCATTTTAGCGGTCATATTGATGCCTTACCCGACGAACTAGATCTTTATGGGGGAATTAGTGCAGGTGTAGGTTTATTTAGCTACAATCATGAAGACCCTTCAATTCCAGATAATAGCGAAGCAAATGTTGAAGCATGGGTTCAGGCTGGTGCAAGATGGTACTTTAATGATAACTGGGGTGCTAACGTTGAATTTACAGGGGGAAGCTTTTCTTCGATTTCTGGAGGTTTATCTTTTAAGTTTTAGATATTAGATTTTAGATATTCATTAAAAAGGCTGCTTTTAAAAGGCAGCCTTTTTTTATTTGGGGCTATTAAGCTTCACCTTGTCCATTTTTAAATAAAAATTTTCTTCTGAAGAAGAACCTTTCCAAATCCCCAGACGTTTTTTAAATATAGGTTTATGCAAACGATTGAAAAAAATTTTCAATCGATTTCATTAATTAACTTGTTCATTTTCAGATAGTGGCATATTAAGTTGTTATAACAGCTAAAATAAATACAAACAATACATAATTTATTCATGTTTAATTTATGCTATGAGGTTTAGTAACACTATGATTAAAAGGAGGGCAAATGCACGAGTTAACCAACCAAATATCTGATGAGTTCGATATAAAAAATTACACTAAAGAATCGAAACGTTTTCGTATCCACAAGAATCCTGTAGTAAAGGATTTGGTGGTATGTAAATCATGTAACAACAAAGAACCACAACTTATTGAAAAAGATAATTCTTTTCATCTCTATGAATGTAAGGAATGTGGTTTTGTATTTTCGAAAGTAAATCATCCTGTGGTAGCAAATCCCACAACCAGAATTAAAGAATGTTTTTCGCAAAAAGCCACTTCTAAAGAAGCGAAAGAATATTTTACAAAAGCAGTAGCATGGCTGCCCAATAGGACCCTTAGAATATTGAATATTGGTTATGATGATCCTAAAATTATGAACCTTCTTCAGAAAAAAGGACATAAGATGATCAGCATTCGAAACGTACAGGAGCTAGATGAAAACCCTCAATTGCAGGAAAAGAAATTTGATGTGATATTAACCTGCGATACAACTAATATTACTGATCCTCTGCCTACCTTCAACAGGTTGTTTAAAATGCTATCTGAATTTGGAATGCATCTGATTTATACGGATCTGTATTTTAGTACGAAAGAAATTGCGGAGAAAATTAAGAAATCAAATAGTGCTAAACAGGTTCCTTATGCCTTCTACAGATATAAAACCTTTGAGAAGATTATGGACCGATTAGGCCATAATATTGTATATGTAAATGCAAAATTAATTATGGCGCGTAAAGCATTTTGATTTTGTAAAAAAAAAGCCAACTCAAATTCCTGAGATGGCTTTTTTATTATAAATGCTATTTTTCCTATTCGGCCAATACCTTTTGAGTACTTTTCAGATGCTCATCCAGATAATCCACATACTGCTGATAAAGTAACACATAGCTTCTGCCATTATATGCCACTCCATGGGCACCGGGAGGATAGATCCTGAGATCATGGTCCTTACCATTGTCTATCAGTCCCTTTACCAGCTGCATTGTATTTTGAATATGGACATTCTCATCCATAGCTGAATGTGCAATAAACATTTTAGCTTTTAGATTTTCCGCATGAGTAGTAGACGCGCTTTGAATATAGCCATCTTCATTATCAGAAAGCAGGTCCATGTAGCGCTCCGTATAAATACTGTCATAAAGCCTCCAGTCTGTCACAGGTGCACCCACTAATGCTACTTTAAATACATCAGGATGTGTAAGTACGGTATAGCTGGCCATATAACCACCATAGCTGTGCCCTCTAATTGCCATATTATTTCCATCAACCCAAGGCAAATTGGCCAGGTGTTTTGCTGTCTCTACAAAATCATGGCTTTCCCACTTACCCAGCTGGCGATAAACGATCTTTTCAAAATCGCTGCCATAACCACCGCTGCCACGGTTATTTACGCTGGCTATAACATATCCTTCCTGAGCCAGATATTGTTCCCAGCCATTGGTTGCAAACTGATTGTATACTGATTGCGCTCCGGGGCCACCATAAATATTCAAGACCAGCGGGTATTGTTTTTCAGGATCAAAATTGGCGGGTTTGATAATACTAATATCAAGTACCTGACCATCTGTTGTTGTAAACTGCATTAATTCTTTAGGGGCATAAAAATGATTTTCGATATACTCCTTTACCTCAGCATTATTTTCATAGTTCTTTAGCAGCTTACCTTTTGTAGTATATAAATTGACCTGCTTAGGTGTAGTAATGTTACTATATTCATCAAAATAGTATTTTCCATGCGGAGAAACATTAAAACTATGCCTGCCCGGCTCATTTGATAAACGTTTTTTCCCAGAACCTTTAAAATTAACAGTATAAAGATGACGCTCAAGAGGTGAACCTTCAGTAGAGGTATAGTAGATCGTGTTGCTCTTTGAATCCACTGCCTCTACCCTTACTACCTCCCAATTTCCCTTTGTGACCTGATTTAGTAAGTTACCATTATAATCATACCGGTAGATATGGCTGTATCCATCACGGTCAGAGATCCACAGAAACTCTTCCTTATCTTCCGGAAAGAAAAACAAATGCATAATACCGGCAAAGAAATCAAATACATCAACCCAGGCTTCAGACTTTTCTTCCATCACGAGTTTACCTTTACCTGTTTTTACATCGTAGAAAAATAGCTTAAGATGATCTTGCTTACGATTTAAATGAACAACTGCCAATTGGCCGGGAACGGATGTCCAGTAAATCCGAGGGATATAGCCTCCGTCTAAATCCAGGTCCATCCAAACCTTCTCGCCTGAACTTATATCTATTGCCCCTATTTTTACAGATGGGTTGGTATCTCCCACTTTTGGGTAAGGTAACTTCACATATTCATTATGCTGGCCTTCATAATCAGTCATTTGAAAAATAGGAACATCACGTTCATCAGTTTGCCAGAAGGCAATATACTCACTGTTTGGAGACCATTTCCATGCCTGTGCTAATCCAAATTCTTCTTCATAGGCCCATCCAAACCGGCCATTATAAAAATATTCTTCAGCATCATTTGTCAGTTGAGTTTCTTTCTTTGAGTTAAAATCATAGGTAAAAAGATTACCACCTCTTTCATAGCCAACATATTTACCATCGGGAGACAATTCCGATGTCATTGCATCCTTCGCCACTAACTCTACAGATTTATCTTTTACATCATAGAAATAAAAGTCAGAGATCCCAGACCTTCTCCATATCGGCCTGAAATTGGTTTTGAAAAGCAGATATTTGCTATCTTTTGACCATTGAAAATCTTCATAGTTAAAATCCACCTGTGAATCAGGAAATTTTAATCCATTCGCTTTAAAAACTAATTCTTCTTTATCTTTTGAAGGTTGATAAGACCATATCTCCGGCAGTATGTCACCATCTTTTATATAGCTAAAACGTTCTCCTTTATCAATCCAGTTTATACTTTGAGGACCACCTTTGCCACTCAATTTACTGCTGCTAAACAAAGCTTCCTGCAAAGACTTATACTTCTCCTGCGCCAATACAAGCGAAGGGAGCCATAGAAAAAGTAAAGCAATTAGAATTCTGTTCTTCATAATCAGATTTTGGTTAAATCGTAAAAATAAAAAAACAGAAACATACGATAGCAACCGTTGGTATAATTAGTCCCTTTTTATTTATTAGGAGTATTATTAAGCTACAGTTTCTTTTGATTTCTTACAGAATATTTTGAGGAATTCACGGAGCTCTTTATAATCCTTCATTCGGTACTTCGCCTCTGTTGGTTTATTTCCAACCTTTATTGAGCATGATCCTTCAGGTAGTTTTTTAAATATATCTTCATCAGTCAGATCATCCCCGGCAGCTAAAATAAAATCTGATGGGAATTTTCTTAGCCATCTGTGCGTGGCTCTTCCTTTATTTACCTCAACATTTTTAATCTCCACAACTTTATCTCCTTCCAAAACATTAAGATTCATGTTTTGAGCCATATATTTTAAATGACTGATTATTTCCCTTGCTCTCAATTCTCCAAGACCTGTTTCTACTCTCCTGTAATGCCAGGCAAGAGAGTAATCTTTTTCTTCAATTAAGGACCTGGGTGTACGGTCAGTATAGCTTTGAAGTATCGGAATTATTTCCTTTTTCCAATTTGTGCTAATGGAATCTCTGGTTTTCCATTTTTCATTCCCTTCTTTATACCACACCCCATGCTCTGCAATAAGGTCTGCTCCAAGACCTCCCAACCATCTTTCCAGTGTTACTTTATCCCTGCCACTGATAATTATTAGTTTTGTTTTAGGTAATTGTGCAAGATCCTTTAAGAGCTCTTTCAGCTCTTCATCCGGTTCTGTATCCTGCGGGTTTTGTGTGTAAGGCATTAATGTTCCATCATAATCTAACAGGAACATTCTACTGGATGCATCATTAAACTCTTTTTTTATTGTATTCTTTACCTTATTATCGACATGTACAGTGGTAACATATTGCTTTTCACTTATAGCATTAAGCCTGTTCATAAAAAGGTTTACCCAATGATGGATATCAAACTTTCTGATGGTACTCTGCATTACCTCAAGATGTCGGCGTTGTTCATCCTCAGGCATGTTTAATGCTTCATAAATAGAATCAACCACCTGCATTTCATCATTAGGATTAATAATTATTGCATCTGAAAGCTCTTTTGAAGCACCTGCCATTTCACTCAAGATCAATACCCCTGTTCCATCATGCCTGCTGGCTATATATTCCTTGGCGACCAGGTTCATTCCATCTCTCATTGGTGTAACCAATGCTACATCAGTCATTCGATAAAAAGCAGCAAGGTCCTGCAATGGGAATGAGCGATAAAAATAATGGATGGGGGTCCATTTCATTGTTCCGTGATTACCGTTGATCCTTCCTACCAGTTCATCTACTTCTTCTTTAAGATCCATGTATTTCTCTACAGTATCCCTTGAAGGGACAACGATCATTACCAAAGAAATTTTTTCCTTGTATTCAGGATGTTTATCTAAAAAAGCATTAAATGCCCTTAACCGATTAGGTATACCTTTTGAATAGTCAAGACGGTCAATCGAAAGCATCATTTGCTGGTCACCCAGTGCTTTACGGTATTCTTTTTCCCGCTGAAGGGTTTCCTCTGCACCGGCGGTATCATGGTATTTATTATAATCGATACCCATAGGGAAAGAATCAACCACAATTGTGCGGTTATCAATACGGATCTCACCATGGACATTACTATGAAAAGCAATACGATGAACGGCACTCAGAAAATGACGCATATCATCAAATGTATGGAAGCCGATCAGGTCAGCGCCAAGCATTCCATTTATAAGCTGTTTGCGCCATGGCAACAGACGGAATATTTCATAAGAAGGAAATGGGATATGATTAAAAAAACCAATATTTATATCAGGTAGCTTTTGACGGACCATTCCCGGGACTAGAAGAAGCTGATAATCATGGATCCAGATGATATCACCTTCTCTGGCATGTTTTACAATAGCATCTGCAAATTTTTTATTTACCCTTTGGTAAGCTTCCCAGTAATCATTATCATATACTACATACTGATTAAAGTAGTGAAAAGTAGGCCAGAGAGTTTCATTGCTAAACCCTTCATAAAATAGCTCGATTTCCTCTCTTGTAAGAAAAACCGGCCGCATATTTTCCTCTTTCAGACGTGCTTTAACTTTTTCCTTATTTTCTTTTGATTTTATATCTGTTCCTGGCCAGCCTACCCAGATATTATCCCCCTGCTTATAAATTGATCCAAGACCTGTTGCCAAACCTCCTTCACTCGTACGATAGCTTATTGAACCATCATTATCTTTTTCTATTTTAAGCGGTAATCTATTAGATACAATTATAGTTCTTGGCATGGTCGCAGATTGGGTAATTGTTACTTTTTTAAATTAATAAATATTGTGCAGATTTTCATATAAATAACAGGAAATAAGTATGGGTGTTTAACTATTATTCTATCTCTTTCCTTACAAAAGAAACAATTTTCCAGTCCCCTTTTTCCTGTTGCTGCCAGATGGTGAGATTTCTTTGAATGGTTTTATTTGAAATATCCTGCTTTCTATCATATACCTTATACTCCCAAACTGTCAATGTATAAGCAAGATCATCAGCAAAGGTTAATTCTTCCAAGCCTTCAAGTTTGTAGGAGACCTGAAGGTTTTCATTGTTAAAAAGGTTTTTATATTTCTGCAGAAGGTCACTGCTTGTTAAATATTTTCCATTAAAGGTTGAAAGCCCTTTTACCTGATCATCATAAAGCCCCATAAGCCCTTCGAGGTCTTTATTATTAAAATAAGCGCTCCAGTCCAGCATTTGGGTTTCGATAGCCTGTTTTGTAGAATGACTATTTAATTTATTCATCTCCAGTACATTGCCTCCATAGGCTTTTCGCATTACCCACTTATTATTCTCCTTCTGCCATTGAATCATCCCCTTATTTTCGGAATAATATAAGGTGTCAGTGCTGTTGGATGGAAAGATCAGGTAATCCCAATTAACCTCAGTAATACCCGTATCCTCCATTACTTCAACATCCTCAACACTATAATTGATCATGGCATTATATGCCGGGTTCTCTATTAAGCTTCGATAATAATCACGTATGCCAGCTGCATCATATGCAATATCGGGAAAAAAGGTTTCCCTGTATTTCTTGCTGACGACCATCATCATACTATCGAGGTTGCTATTATTATGTGCTTTCTGAAAATTATAGAGCTGCTTTTTAATTTCAAGCTCGTCTGCTGATTGGCCCTGTACGGTGGTAACAAAAAATGTACAGCATACCAGGAATATATATTTCATTAGATTTTTTTATTTATCAAAATGATTAACAGGTTAATAGATCATAAGTTTTTAAATTTACAGCAGATAATATGCTACTAACAAAAGAAGAAAAAGAACGCTATAGCCGCCATTTGGCACTTCCGGATTTTACAGAAGAGCATCAGCTAAAGCTAAAGAAGGCACGCGTACTTGTTATTGGTGCAGGCGGCCTTGGCTCACCTTTATTACTATATCTGGCTGCGGCCGGAATTGGCACAATAGGAATTGTAGAAGGTGATAATGTTGACCTCAGCAATTTACAACGACAGATTATTTACAGGTCGGATCAAACAGGCAAATCAAAAATTGTTATTGCAGCAGAAGAAATAAGGAGGCTGAATCCTTCAATTGATGTTGTACTTCATAAAAGCTTCCTTACAAAAGCCAATGCACTTGAAATAATTGAAAAATATGATCTGGTGGCCGATGGAAGTGATAATTTTGGTACCCGCTATTTAGTCAATGATGCTTGTGTGCTTTTAAAAAAACCATTGGTGCATGGAGCTGTTTTTCGATATGAAGGACAACTTGCTATTTTTAATGCTGTTAAAAAAGATGGCCAGCGCGGACCTAACTACAGAAACCTGTTTCCCGAACCGCCTTCTGCTGATAGCATTCCAAATTGTGCCGAAGGGGGTGTTTTAGGTGCATTACCCGGTATTATAGGAAGTATGCAGGCTGCAGAGGTGGTCAAGCTGGTAACGGGAATTGGAGATCCTTTAACAGGTAAATTGTTTATTTTTGATCTTCATAGCTTTTCTTCCCAAACGGTTGATTTTAGTGCTATGCCTCCGTACGAAATAAAAGAATTAGTTGAATACGATATAACTTGTGAAACAAATATGAAAGAAGTAACGGTAAAAGAACTTAAGGAAATGATGGATAAGGATGAAGATATCCAGTTGATTGATGTTCGCGAACCCTATGAATATGACATTGCTAATTTAGGCGCCGAATTAATACCACTGCATGAAATACCTTCTTCAGAAGAAAAAATTAGCAAAGATAAGAAGGTAGTAATCCATTGTAAATCAGGAGGAAGAAGCGGACAGGCAGTTAAAATACTGGAACAAAAGTATGGGTTTGAAAATCTTTACAACCTGAAAGGCGGCATCCTTGCCTGGGCCGATGAGATAGATCCTGAGGTGGAGAAGTATTAAAGCCAGGAAGAAGGAAGCATGAAGAAGGAAGCTTCAGGTAATACTTCGTGCTTCAGGCTTCCCACTTCCTTCTTCATGCTATTCAACTATAACAAACTCTACCCTTCTGTTTTTCATCCGGTTTTCTTCGGAATCATCAGTAAATAATGGTCTGCTGCCACCGTAGCCTTTTCCTTTTATTCTTCTTTTAGAAATACCCTGCTCTACAAGATAATCTTTTACAGCTTCTACTCTCATCTTTGAAAGCTTCAGGTTAGCTTTTTGTGAACCCCTGGTATCAGTATGCCCTTCCAGTCTGATCTTCAGGTCCGGATTATCTTTCATCAGCTTAACCACCTGGTTCAGTTCATCATAGGATTGTGGCAATAATCTTGCCCTTGATTGTTCAAAAAGCACATCTTCCAATACTACCCTTGTTCCTTTTTCAATAGGTTTTAATGAAATAATAATAGCTTCAGCATCATCTCCTAAAATAAAGCCTTCTTCTCCAGGCAAAAATCCGGGTGCGGCTGCTTGTATAGTATATGGACCTTTAGCATATTCTGACAGATTAAATCCTGATACATCAACTTTAACAGGATAATCTTTTGAGAGGCTGTCAATCAGCACAACATCTGCTACTAAACGATCCCCTGTTCTTTCATTGACAACGAAGAGGATTAATTCAGACTCCTCACTCTCAGGCAATTTACCGTACTGATGGATCTTTATATCTCCATAACCATCACTGTTTTTAGTAGATGAATAAACGGATTGATTCCTATCGGGATAATTAATAAACCCTATCTCGCGACCCTGGCTGTTGATCGAATCGCCAAGAGGCACAGGAGCTGACCATTTCGTCCAGGTATTATCCAACCGGCGGCTGAAAAAAACATCACTGCTTCCCGGCCCCGCTTCCCTGCCATTAGAGGAAAAATAAAGTGTTGAATCTTCACTTCTATAGTAAGGAGTAAACTCCTGATAAGGCGTATTAATGGTATTTCCAAGATTTACCGGTTCTCTCCAACTGCCATCAGCATTTCTCAATATCACATAAATATCTTCTGCTCCTCTGGTATAAAAACCTTCAAATGACATAAGCAATATATTTTCATCTTCTGAAAGCCAACCACTCTGATGGGCTGATACATTCCGAAAATAAGGAATTGCAATATTTACAGGATCTGACCATTGAGTCCCAACTTTTTTAGAATAAGCAATACCCTGTGTCTTTGGACGACTTTTATCAGTATAATGATTATGCAGATAAATGACAGAACCGTCAGCATTAAAGCCTAACACTCCATTCCATCCCCTTGAATTAATTACATCGCCTCCATGTTGTGGTACACCCCAGATCCCATTTTCCTGTTTTTCGGAAAACCATATATCCCCCGGGTCACGCTCACCATCAATATTCTGCGGATGACTAGCACGTGTAAAATAAAGACGTTCTCCATCAGGAGACAATATGGGATTCTCTTCATTATAAACTGTATTTATCAGCTCAACAGACTGAGCATAAACAGGTGAAAGAGCAGCAAAAACAAATAATATAGTTAACAATTTCATAATCATGTTAACACAAAAATAATGCTATAACATTTTGAAACCTAAAATAAGCCTTTTTCGTTGGGTTGATAGTATTACTATTAGGTATGTTTGCAGGCTTATTTATACGCAAAAATTAATAACGGCAAAAATGATATGATCACCTGCTATTTAAAACATATTGTGTATTTATGAATTTCATATGTTAAGAATCCTGATGCGATTTATAAATAAAAGTTAATGAACGACCACTTTACCATCACACAGCGCTTTTGGAATTTACTGAAACCGGATAAAACCGAAATCAGAAATATCTATATATATGCCATATTTAACGGTTTGGTATATCTTTCATTGCCTTTGGGGATTCAGGCAATAGTAAACCTTATACAAGGGGGGCGTGTAAGCACCTCCTGGATAGTATTGGTTGCTCTAGTAGTATTAGGCGTTTCACTCATGGGAGTATTGCAGATATTTCAATTGCGAATCACAGAAAACCTTCAGCAGAAGATATTTACACGGGCAGCTTTTGAATTTGCATATCGGATACCGAAGATTCGCATGGAGGAGCTATACAGGCATTATGCTCCCGAACTAATGAACCGTTTCTTTGATACCATTACTGTTCAGAAGGGGCTTTCTAAGATACTGATAGAATTTTCAACAGCTACCTTACAGGTAATTTTCGGTTTGATCCTGTTATCTCTGTACCATCCCTTTTTTATTGCTTTTAGTATGTTACTTGTAGTGGTAATATATGCTATTTTCCGATTTACAGCTAAAAGAGGACTGGCAACAAGTCTTGAAGAATCTAAATATAAATATTCCCTGGCTCACTGGCTTGAGGAGCTGGCACGTTCCGGTATTACTTTTAAACTTGCCGGGAAAACAGATCTTCCTTTGCAGCGAGCAGATGCTCATGTAGGTGATTATCTTCAGGCAAGAGAAAACCACTTTAAGGTCCTTATCCAGCAGTTCTCGTTAATGATATTCTTTAAAGTGCTGGTAATAGCAGGGCTTTTGGCTATTGGTGGAATGTTGGTAATGAATCAGGATATGAATATTGGCCAGTTTGTAGCTGCTGAGATTATTATATTCATGGTAATCAATTCCGTAGAGAAACTAATCCGGAGCTTTGAAATTATTTATGATGTATTAACTGCCCTGGAAAAGATTGGACAGGTTACGGATATGGAACTTGAAAAGGTAGATGGGCGTAATTTATCTGAAACTATAGACGGTGGTTTGGAAGTTGAAATGCAAAGCGTGAGCTTTTCATATCCCGGGCATCAGAAGAAAACACTTAAAAATATTTCATTAAAAATAAAAAAAGGAGAACGGGTTGTGATAACAGGGCCTAATGGTGCCGGTAAAAGCACCTTATTATATATTATGGCTGGCTTATATGATGTTCAGGAGGGTCAAATCACCTATAATGGACTACCCAAGGGAAATCTTGACCTTTGTTCCCTCAGGTCTGTTATCGGAGATTTTCTTACACAAGAACAGCTATTTGAAGGCACTGTAATTGAAAATATTGCTATGGGAAGGGAAAATGCCACATTTGAAAACATCAAATGGGTAGTGGAAAATCTAGGATTAACAGATTTTATAAATAGCCTCCCCCGTGGTTATGATTCTATTATAGACCCCCAGGGTAAAAAACTACCTCGCAGCATTATACAAAAATTATTAATTGCCAGAAGTATAGCTGACAAACCAAAGTTGCTGCTTCTTGAAGATACTTTTGAACACCTGGAGGAGCAAGACCGTCATGAGGCAATTAAGTTTCTGACCAACAAAGAGCATGGATGGTCAATATTATCTATCTCCTCCGATCCTGATCTTCTGGAAAATATGGACACAATAGCTATTATGAAAAATGGCAGGATTGAAAAAATTGGAAGTTATAACGAAATGAGGAACCTATTAAATTTTAGGCGGGACAAAAATGCTTAATATTTCAAAACATAAAGTAAGATCATATATTAATCACGAGAAGTATAAATCTCTAAGCAATGTAGAAAACCGTAAATCAACCAAATGGCTGATCAGGTTGCTCACCGGGTTTTTTATATTGATCTTATTGATTTTCTTCTTGCCCTGGACACAAAACATTCGCTCGGAAGGAAATGTAACAACATTAAAACCAGATCAGCGGCCACAGACAATCCATTCGGTGCTACCGGGTAGGATTGAAGAATGGTTTGTACTGGAAGGTGATTATGTACAGAAAGGCGATACTATTATATTCATTTCAGAAGTGAAAGATGAATATTTTGATCCAAATCTTTTGACACGTACAAAGGAGCAGATCCAGGCAAAAGAGATGGCTGTTCGCTCCTACGAAGAGAAGGTTAAAGCACTCAATAATCAAATAGAAGCTTTAGCTGAAACAAGGGTGTTAAAATTAGAGCAGGCTGAAAACAAAGTAAAGCAAGCGCATCTGAGAATAGCCAGTGACAGCATGGATTATCGGGCAGCAGTCACTAATTATGAAATAGCCCAGCAGCAACTTGAGCGGACCGAACAATTATATCAGGAAGGGCTAAAATCTTTAACAGATCTGGAAACTCGCAGGCTCAATGTGCAAAAAACAAAGGCAGACATGATTTCGGCAGAAAACAAATTACTTACCAGCCGCAATGAATTGATTAATGCAATGGTCGAGCTTTCATCGATAGAGGCGCAGTTCAGGGATGAGATCTCCAAGGCGCAGTCTGAAAAGTTTACTGCCCTATCTAATAAATTTGACGCTGAAGCTGCCATGACAAAGCTGCAAAATCAATACAGTAATTATGTGGTGCGTACGGGCATGTATTATATAACCGCCCCACAAAATGGATATATAACTGAAACATTGCAGGCAGGAATTGGTGAGCTTGTTAAAGAGGGTGAGCCATTGATAAGTATAATGCCTGCTAATTTTCAACTGGCTGTAGAGATGTATGTAAAGCCTCTGGACCTTCCTTTATTGAAAAAAGGTCAGGATGTACGTATACAATTTGAAGGATGGCCAGCCATTGTATTCTCCGGATGGCCAAATGTTAGCTACGGTACCTATGGAGGTGAAATTTTTGCAATTGATAATTTTATAAGTAAAAATGGTAAGTTCCGTGTCTTAGTAGCTCCTGACCCTCAAACTGAACCATGGCCGGATGCATTGCGGCCCGGATCAGGAACCTCAAGTATGGTGTTGCTAAAAGACGTTCCCATCTGGTATGAATTATGGCGTCAGATCAATGGATTCCCACCTGATTACTATACTGAAGAAATGATCACACAGGTTGAAACGAAATAAAATGAAAGGTAGAGGTACCATATTATTACTTACCATATTTATTATACTTCCTTTATCATCTTCGGCGCAGGAAGACAGCCTGAATATCCTGTCTTATAGAACATTTATGGAGCGAGTGGATAATCACCACCCACTCGCTTACCAGGCTAACCTGCAGCTTATAAGAGGAGAAGCTACTGTTCAGCGTGCGAGAGGAGCCTTCGACCCGATGCTTTTTACTGATTTTGCTGAAAAATTTTTTAATAATAAAGAATATTACAGCCGTATTGATGGAGGATTAAAAATCCCTACATGGTTTGGAATGGAGTTGCAAAGCGGGTATGAACAAAATGAAGGGATATTTTTAGATCCTGAAAATACCACTCCGGGCGGTGGTTTATGGTATGCCGGTATTTCATTTCCGATAGGACAAGGATTATTTATTGATAAGCGGCGTGCCGAATTAAGAAAAGCCCAACTTTTCGAGGAGATCTCAGAAGCCGAGCGGCAGCTTATGTTAAACGACCTGTTGTACGATGCAGGAAGAGCATATTGGGAATGGTTTAATGCCTATCATATAATGAATGTATATGAAGAGGCTTATGCACTTGCTGAACAACGATTTTTCGCTGTAAAAAGAGGAGCTGCCTTAGGAGACCGTCCATCAATAGATACCCTTGAAGCCAGTATTCAGGTGCAGGACAGGCTTCTAAACCTTCAGGAGGCTCAGCTTGATTTTAATAATGCCACTGCTTTACTATCAATTTATCTTTGGGAGGAAGGGTTTTTTCCTTTAGAAGTAGAGTCAGGCACTTTGCCTATGCCTCTTGAAAGTGTGGAAATAACCGGTGCTAGTACCGAATTTGTTACCGGATTAGATAGCCTTATACAACTACACCCTCAGCTTAGGCAATACGATTTAAAGTTAGACCAGCTGGAGATTGAAAAACGGTGGCAGCAAGAGCAGTTAAAACCGCGATTAAATTTAAAATATAATGCCCTTGCTGAACCGATAAACGGAGATCCAATTGCTGCATATACTCCTAATAACTACACCTGGGGTTTGGAATTCAGGATGCCGCTTTTTCTACGGAGAGAAAGAGGATCAGTGAAATTAGCAGATGTTAATTTACAGGAAACAGCCTTTGATTTTAGCAATAAATCTGCAAGTCTTTTTTATAAGGCCCAATCATCGATAAATACCTGGAATACCACTGAAGAACAGGTAATCCTTTACCGAAGGACTGTGAGTGATTACCAGGCCCTGCTGGTTGGAGAACGTAGATTATTTAATGCAGGGGAAAGCTCCTTATTTCTGGTGAATGCCAGAGAAACGAGCTATATTAATGCACAGATCAAGCTTATTGATTTATTAACTAAAAATCATAAAGCACGCCTTACAACACGTTATGCATTTGGTATATTAAACCCTGATGAATTATGATCTTTTTAAGAATCAGCAGTCGAAATGAACAAAAGATAGAGCTTATTGCCGAGATCTTGTTAAATGAAAAATTAGCCATTGATCTAAATCTTAAAAGAAATGTTGAGCGGCTTGAATATGTAGAAGGTAAGCTTCAAAGTACCAAGATCTGGATGCTTACAGCAAAAACCAAAGCTTTACTGTTCACGACTATTGAAAAAAGATTCAGGGAAGAATTTAAAAATGACACTATGCCGGAGCTCTACTCCACCCCTATTGTAAATATGGACTGGAAGCAGGCGGAGCATTTATCTGTAAGCTTAAAACAAGTGTAACAAATGCTTTTACAATTAGATGGCTAATACTTTAACCTGAATTTTTCAAACCTTTTAAACGCTTTCCGGTTGAAATAAAAAGAGCAATTTTTATGGCAAGAAGAAATATTAAAGGTTTAGAAGGTGTTCGCTATCTCGGAAATAATAATGAAAATACTGTCCACGACCTGGATCAGGAAAAATCCAACTGCATGATTGATAACTTTGTTCAGGAAGGTCATGCTGTACCCTTTGATTCACTTGAAGAAGCTCATAAAACCGGAATGCAGGATTGCCCTTATTGCATTAGAGGATAAACTCTAAATTTTTTCCAGATTATCTCTTGTTAATTCACCGGGTTTATCCCCAGTATTTACTGTAGAAGCAGGCTCAAAAAACATAACTGAAACCTCTTCTTCAGCAATAGGCTTATGCTCCACCCCTCGAGGTACAATAATGAATTCATTTTCATGAAGCTCCACCGTTTTATCTCTGAATTCAATGATAAGCTTCCCTTTGATCACATAAAACAGCTCCTCTTCCTCCTCATGTTTATGCCAGATAAACTCTCCTTTAAGCTTTGCCAGCTTCACATGCTGACCATTTAGCTCCCCTACTATCCTGGGATTCCAGTGGTCGGAGAATTGGGATAGTTTGTCCGAAATCTTTACTTTTTCCATAGTGAAAGTTAGCTATAGCATTTTTTACGACTTCATCACCAAAAGCGGAGTATCGGTAACATAAGACATCTTCTTGATCAGGCTTTCGTGGAAGAGGTTTTCAAAAAAATTGTGCTTTTTATCCAGCAGAGCTAAAAGATTCCCATTCTTTTTGCTCACATACTCCTCAATGGCTAAATTAAGCTCATCTTCGTAATGATGCAGATCATACCCTATCTTATTATATGTAACAAATGAGGAGATCTCACTTTTGAATTTTTCAAAAGGTTTGGTCGCTTTTTCAATAGACTTAGAGGTGAAATGCACTACATTGATACGTGCATCATAACAGGTAGCCAGTGGAATTAGCTTCATTACTCCTGTCTTATCATTTTCATGAAGGTCAGAAGCATATATAATATATCTGAAAGGCTGATATGTTGCCTCTGTCGGAACGGCAAGGACGGAAGTTTTTATATTGGATATTACCTCGAGCGTATTGCTCCCCAAAACCAGGCCCTGGTGGTGACTATACCCACGGCTGCCCATTACAACTAAATCATAATGCTCATCGGCTAATTCCTGAATGGTATCAACCAAATCGCCATACTCAAGGATATAGCTGATTTCGCGTATATTTTTATGGCCGGAAGTTTTTATTTCTTCTTTTAAAACCTTCAGCTTTTCTTCAAGAAAGACAGACTTCTCTTTAAATGATATATTTACACGGTCCTCATCCTCCTCAATCAGCTCATTAAAATCTTTTTCAGTAAAAACATGCAGTAATGTAAGACTTGATTCGCAATCATTAGCTATTTCAGCAGCATATTCAACCGCATTTAATGATGGTGAACTAAAATCAATTGCACAAAGTATCTTATTCATTACCAGTTAATTATTTGTCAAATTTATTATTTTTTACTTACAAAAGGGTTGTCTTTAACATAAAATCGCCACGGCAGCAATGCATCCTCGCCAGCATAATCAACCCCTACTCTTGTGGTTTCAACAATACTATTTTCATTTAGTTGAAAAGAATCCTCCTCCAGCCAGATCTTATCGCTAAGAAGAGAAATACCATTTAAATTTCTGTTTATACCCATAGCTAAAGTTAATTTACCGGGACCCGAAGTTAAATTCTTATCAGCAACCTTTCTGCGGTCACGCATAATCTCCCACCCTTCCACTGGTTCTATACCTCTTATTAATACAGCTTCAGGTATATCCTCATCATTAGTTACTATATTAAAAAGCTCATAGATCCCATATATTAGATAAACGTAGGCATGTCCTCCTTCCTTATACATCACACTAGTTCTTGATGTTCTTCGGTAGTTATACGCATGACAGGCTTTTTCAATATGGCTATATGCCTCTGTTTCAACAATTTTACCTGCAACACATTCTCCGTTTAAATTTGTATAAAGAACTTTTCCGATTAGATCTTTCGCAACCTGCACTACATCTTTCCGTTTATAGAAATTTTGATCCAGCTTTTTTGCCATGTATCTTGATACTTTGTTTTAAATTAGTAACCTATAAAATTAAGACCTATAACTATGAACAAAAAACATTTACTATTCGCTTTATTGATGATGTTTGCTTTTGCCCCTGAGTGGTCAATAGCACAGATCAGAACACCCCTGCCGAGCCCTCCGGCAACTGTATATACACAGGTAGGACTTACTGATGTCACCGTAGATTATTTCAGGCCACGAATGAAAGGACGTGAAATTTTTGGAGAAGGTGATAATTTTCTTGTTCCTTACGGAAAAATCTGGAGAACAGGTGCTAATTCCGGATCAAAGATCACATTTAGTGATAACATAACTATCATGGGTCAGGAGATTAAGGCAGGTGACTATCTGATCTTTACAGTGCCAGGTCAAAATGAATGGCAGGTGATGCTATATTCTGACCTGACAATTGGTGGAAATACGACTAAATATGATAAGGCAAATGAAGCAGGCAGCTTTACAGTAACACCTTCTGCGACAGGTGAAAAAGTAGAAGCGTTAACCTTCCTTATTGAAGATATAAGTGAGGATAACACAAAAGCAAGCCTTGCTTTAATGTGGGAGAATACAAAAGTTGAACTTCCTTTCGAGGTTGCCTTTGATGAAAAGATCATGTCTGAAATAAAGGCAAAAACACAGGTAGACCCAAGAAATTATCTTGCTGCTGCAAACTATTACTACCAATCGGGCCGTGATCTGGACCAGGCGCTTGAGTGGATTAATATGTACCTTGAAAATAATCCCAACCAGTTCTGGAATGTGCATCTGAAAGCGCAGATCCTTGCTAAAATGGGAAAAGACAAGGAGGCAATAGAAGCCGCTCAGCAATCAATAAAAATTGCAGATGCAGCGGAGGATGATTTTGGTTATATCAAAAGAAATGAGCAGCTTATAGAGCAGGTAAAAAATAAGAAGTGAGATATAAGATATGAGATGTGAGAAAATAGCATTGACTATTTAATTAAACATTAATCTATTAAGGCTGTCTTCTTTTTGAAAGGCAGCCTTTTTTTAATTATGGAAATCAATACAAACCGCTGGAACAGGATCCGTTATACCCTATATGTCCCACTCTATGATCTGGTAGGAAAAATTTTCTCCAAATCCAGAGCAAAGGCTATTGAAAAATTGGGTATAAGATCAAATGACCGTGTCCTTCTGATTGGCGCCGGTACCGGACTTGATATAAAATATATTCCTACTGGTGCAGAAGTATATGCCACTGATATTACACCTGCCATGGTGAATATCATTCAGAAGAAGTATGGCGAAGAAGCAGAGGCCAAAGTCATGGATGGGCAGGACCTTCAATTTACTGATCAGCATTTTGACAAAATAATCCTTCATTTAATCCTGGCAGTAATCCCTGATCCTCATAAATGTATAAGGGAAGCCGAGCGGGTTTTAAAACCTGGTGGTAAAATAGCTGTATTCGACAAATTCCTGGAGCCGGGACAGAAACCAAACTTCATTCGACGATTTTTTAATATTTTTACAAGCTTTCTTTTTTCAGATATAAATCGCAATTTGGAAGAGATTAAAAAATCTACTTCTTTAAAGATCACAAATCAAGAAAAAGCTGATTTTGGAGGAGTCTTTAAGATCTATATACTGGAAAAAATGTGATTAGCCGATTTCTAATTCTTTTATTGATTTTTCCGACACTTGTTTTTTCACAAAAGAAAAACAGGTATCTGGATGAAATATTATTATATCAGGCTGAACAAAATAAGGAGTTTAAAGATCCTGAAACCTCACCTCTTGAAAAGAAGGATCTGAAAAAGTTTAAATCCCTCGCTTTTTATCCTATTGACAGCTCTTTCCGTATTAAAGCGAGATTTGTAGAAACCCCCGGTCAGACTCCGTTTGCAATGCCCACCACAACTAACAGGAAGCCGATCTACCAAAAATTTGGTGAGGCACATTTCACACTGGAGGGAGAATCAATTACACTCAATCTCTATCAAAGCCATGATTTAAAAGGATCTGAAGAATATCATGACTATCTTTTCTTACCATTTACTGATGAAACCAATGGGAAAGAAACTTATGGAGGAGGCCGTTACCTGGGTTTACACATACCCGAAGGCGATTCAATAATTATAGATTTTAATAAAGCATATAATCCATATTGTGCTTATAATGCAAAATACTCCTGTCCTATTGTACCAAAAGAAAATAATATACCTGAAGAGATAAGAGCAGGTGTTAAGGCTTTTAAGCATAAATAGATGAGAGTTTAGAGGTAAGAGGTTTGAATATTTTAATTCAATTTTTACTAAATTGAACTTCATTCCGGCAGGTAACCAACATTTGTTTAGGGAAGAACTATTATTTAATTCGAGCTGCCCTTCTTTTTTAACCTCAACGTTAAAATGAAGAACGTCAATTACTTATTAATTATAATATTTTTAATTTTCACCTCATGTCAACAAACACTTGAGCGGGAAATTACGAATTATCAATATTATAATATATCCAGATCTGACACACTTGAGCAAGCATATTTATTTGCAGTAACTGACGAAGAATTCTTACAATATGGATCAAGAGTTGCGTATGTAAATAATTCTGGCGATACAATAATTCCATTCAATAAATACGCCTATTACGGGACGGATACGCTTAAATCTTTTGCCAATGTTATATTGCACCCAAACGACAGTACCTGGGGAAGAATAGTAGCAATTGACAGAAATCAAAATTTATTATTTGATGTAGTTATTTTTGATAATGGACCAGATCCTTTTAACGAAGGTTTAACAAGGGTAATTAGAAATGGAAAAATGGGTTATGCAAATAGGTATGGTCAGGTTATTATTCCCTGCATTTACGATTATGCCAAATGGTTTAAAAATGAAACGGCAGAAGTCACCTTTGACGCCGTTGAATATTTGGATGAAGATGGGCATAGGAGAGTTGAAAGTAATGATTGGTTTGAAATTGACAAACAAGGAAATAGATTAAGAAATCCGCAACAACAGTAGTTCCTTCATACGTCCTCAAGCGCAGCCTCTTTCAATTCACTAACTGGTAAATCTGCTGAAATTCTCCCAACTTATCACACTCTCAAACGTTAAATACACTAAAGAATGCCGACAAAGTTGGCCACCTTAAAATTTAATTAAACATAAATAAAAACAACAAGATATGAAATGTCCGAATGATGGTACAACTTTAGTTATGACAGAGCGTAATGGGGTGGAAATTGACTACTGCCCAGAGTGCCGTGGCGTGTGGCTCGACAGAGGAGAGCTGGATAAAATAATTGAACGCTCCACTCAACAACAACCTCAAAGCTCAACAACTTTTAGCTCACGAAGTCAGCCCTCAGGTTATAGCGAGAGTGATTATAAACGTAGAAAAAAGAAAGACTTTCTAAGCGATCTGTTTGATTTTTAGATATTAGAATTTATCTCTTAAAACCGATCCGACGGCTTCGCCGGGTATTCGTGCAACCAGCCGTTGGGCCGGGTCGGTTCGGATTAAACACATTAATTATTTCCATTTTCGAAGAGAATAAAGGTTAATTATTACCTGTTCCTGATCACCTGAATGATCATTGCTAAAATCACAACCGCAAAACATCCAATTACATTAAACCACAGATAGCCAATTTCGGAATTGAAGAAAAGATAAATAACAGTTGCTTCAGCCAAAAGAGCGGCAATAAATACAGGGGTCCCCTTAATATATTTAATATAAAAAGCTGTTAAAAAGACACCGAGAATAGTACCATAAAACAATGAACCAAGAATATTGACAAACTCAATGAGGTTATCCATGAGGCTCGCAAACGTGGCAAAGGCAATGGCTATCAATCCCCACATCAGCGTAAAGAGTTTCGATGCATTGAGATAGTGTTTATCGCTACCCTTACTATTTACTGATCGCTTATAGATATCTACAGTAGTCGTCGAGGCAAGCGCATTAAGCTCCGATGATGTTGAAGACATGGCAGCAGAAAAAATAACTGCCAGTAATAAACCCACCACACCAACAGGAAGGTGGTTCATTACAAAAGTGATAAAGACATAATCCGTATCATTTGTTTCAAGATCCGGATTGACAGACGCTACTAAAAGAGCCGCCTGATCATTTATACTTCCCATTTCCCGCTGGAGCTGATTTGCCTGATCCCTTAGCTGCTCGTTATCAGGTTGCTCTGCCAATTGATATACTACATTTTTCTTAGCTTCAAATGCCTGATAATGGGCAAGGTTCAATTCCTCAAGCTTTTGGTTTGCTTCAGGATTATTCCGTACCTCTTCAATGGCAGCCTCATTATAAAATACAGGTGGCTGGTAAAACTGATAGAATACGAATACCATAACACCAATGAACAGTATCAAAAACTGCATAGGCACCTTTAGAAGACCATTGAACATAAGCCCCAGCCGGCTTTCTTTAATATTCTTACCACCTAAATAACGCTGCACCTGAGACTGGTCTGTTCCAAAATAAGAAAGTGCTACAAACAAGCCACCAATGATTCCCGACCAGATGTTATAACGGTTGCTAAGGTCAAAATCAAAATCAACGACATTCAATTTACCCATAGCCCCTGCAACATTTAAAGCTCCACCAAAAGATACCTGCTCAGGCAGATAACTAATTACTAAAAAACCAGCCAGGATCATCCCTCCCATCATCACACCCATCTGTTGCTTTTGTGTAACGCTTACCGCCTTAGTACCACCTATTACGGTATAAATAATCACTAATGTTCCGATTATTAAGTTGGTAAAAGTGAGGGAAAGGCCTATCATTTTAGACAGGATTATTGCAGGTGCATAGATCGTAATGCCGGCAGCAAGCCCTCTCTGCACCAGAAAAAGAAATGCCGTTAATGACCTCGTTTTTAAATCAAAACGGTTTTCAAGAAATTCGTATGCTGTATAAACTTTTAGTCTATAGTAAATAGGTACGAAAGTTATAGAAAGGATTACCATTGCAATGGGAAGGCCCAGATAGAACTGTATAAACCGCATCCCGTCCTCAAAAGCCTGCCCCGGTGTACTAAGAAAGGTAATGGCGCTTGCCTGTGTGGCCATAATGGACAACCCAATAGTCCACCATTTCATTGATTTATCTCCAAGAAGATAGCCTTCAATGTCTTTGCTTCCCCTGGTTTTATAGACGCCATAAGAAACGATAAATAACAATGTGCCGAATAGCACAATCCAGTCAAGCGTTCTCATGAATAGCTTTCAGTAAAAAGATAAAACAAAATGATCCAGCCAACTAAAGAAAGGATTAATAACCAATACCAGCCTTTCCATGAGGAAAATACCGGCGGCTGTTCATCTTTATTTGAATTAATTTCCTCTTTTGTCACTGCTCCCAAGGCTTATGAGGTTAGCAAATATTCTTATAGCTCCGGGAACACCCGCAGGAAGCTGTCTAAACCAGCTGATCCCTGAATACACATAGTGCCCTTCTCCATAAGGGGCTATTAGGAGGCTTCCCATGGTAGTTTCTTCACCGGGATCCTGAACAGCAAATAAGGGAATATATTTTTCATCCCATTGATTTGGAAAATACAATCCCCGCTCCTGCACCCATTTATCAAAATCTATGGCATTTATCTTATTCGGATAATTTAAAGCCGGATGTCGTGGCGCCAATACTGTAATTGGTGCCTCTTCAACTGTTACACGATCACGACTTAATTGTAAGGGATAAGGTGCAAATCTCTGTGTTTTAAGCCTGAAGCTTGTATTATATTGAGTTATTAATACACCTCCTCTTTTTACATACTCCAAAAGCTCAGGCATCATAAAATCAATTCTTTCTACAGTGTTCAGTGTACGGATACCTAAGATGATAGCATTATATTTATCCAGATTATCCGGTGATAACTGCTCTTCAACAAGTATGTCAACTTCATAACCAAGTTCACGTAAGGTCGCAGGTATGGCATCGCCGGCTCCTTCAATATATCCAACCCTATTCCCTGCAATTTTTACATCCAGGTTAACAAATTCTGCATCAGCTTTGGTTACCAAAGTTTGTATGGGAATATGGTCATAAGCAATTTCATCAACTTCAGAATTATATTTTTCTCCATTTGATGTTGCCACTAATTCAGCAACTACAGAGGTTTGTGCTTTAGGCGGATAAACAGTGAAAATCAATTCCTGCTCCTGCTGAGGTTTTATAAAAGTAACATTTATGGAAGCGGGGGTAACCTGCCAGCCCTGTGGTAAATTAAGCTTCACTTCCCCATTAAATGTAGAAGATAAATTTTTTGCTTTCACCCGTATCTCCTTACCTTCTTCTGAAGGAAATAAGTAGATCTCCTCGGCAAAATTCAAAGCAACAGGAGGCACAATAGCTACTGCTCTTCTTTGCTCTCCTTTTACAGGATCATTCCATTTGTAATGAAGAGGAATATTGTATTTCAATTGATTCCCTCCAAAATTGATCACTACTGATACCTCAAGCTCAGGATCATTTTCAGGCTTTCCGATCTTTTGTAAATCGTTCACTACATAATATCCCTTTTCAGGTCTATTTTTTAGCCAGTAAGGTGCGGTAAAGTCAGTATTCTCAGAAAGCGTTAATGACTTTGGTGCAATTGTAGATTCATTTGGTGTTATTGTAAACAAAGAATCACTTACTGCACCGGATGGCCATTGAATATTATCAACTATAATGAATTTATCCGACCGGTTTACCAGCTCAAGGTTAACCTCATATTTTTCCCCCGGCACCAGATATGGCCTATCTACAGTAGCTTCAAAATAAAGTCCAAGAACATCTTGTATAATTTTATCCAGGTCGTTTATTTTAAATTCTTTCCAGTGTTCATTAGAGATTAGGCTGATCTCATTTCTTAACCTGAGTAAAGAATTAACTGATTCGGATGGTTCTAAAGGATTATATGTTTTTATAATATTATTTATTCGATCTTCAATTTCGGGAGCTCCAACACTGCTCCAGCCTATATCAATATCTTCAAATATATCTTCCCTGGCCTGGTCACCCAATCGATGTTCAAGATACTCCAGCTCATTACCTCTCGTTCCCGTAGCTCCAAAACCCTGGCTCTTATGCATACTCCTGCTTCTTGCTGCCATTTCCGTATAGCTGGTACCAAGAAGGCTACTATACTTTCCAACGTTTACGGAAAGAACTCCCGGCTCATCCGCCGATATATCTGGATTCCACCAACGGCCTGTATTTAAATATAATCGCTTTGGTTGCCATACCTTTACATATTTCAACTGCTCAGGGTATGCGTTTGGATCTGACGCCAGTTTAAATGCTTTATGAGCTAATTGCGCTGATGCTGTATGATGTCCGTGACCTCCGCCACCATCAGCGGGGAAACGGGTAATAATAATATCAGGCCTGAACTTTCTGATCACCCATACAACATCTGAAAGTATTTTATCCTCATTCCAAACCTCAAGAGTTTCTTCGGGTGATTTGGAGTAACCAAAATCATTTGCTCTTGTGAAATATTGTCTTCCACCATCAATACGACGTGCTTCGAGAAGCTCCTGAGTACGAATTATACCGAGTTTTTCTCTAATCTCCGGACCAATAAGGTTTTGTCCGCCGTCACCACGGGTCATTGCCAGATAAGCTGTTTCAACTTTCTTTTCGTTGGCAAGCCAGGCTATAAGCCGTGTATTTTCATCATCAGGATGTGCAGCAACATATAATGCACTTCCAAGCACTTTAAGCTTTTGAATATCATGCAATATTTCTGCCGCATCAGGATTAGTTATAGGTTGTGCCAGGCTGGCAAATGAAATGAACAGCAATGCTAATATTCTGTAGGTCATATTAACTGGATAAGATTTTCCCTTCTACAAGTATAAATGAAGATTATGCAAATTAGAAGTTTTAACAACTTCTTTTTACCAGCGGTATAAAAAAGCAGTTATTGGGTTAATCTGATGAGTCTTTATTACTGCGGTTTTTCAATTCAATAAATTTTTTATATGCTTCATAAAGCAGGGAGTAATTAAAAAAGATAGCAATGAATATCCCCTGATAGATAAGTACATATAAAATGATAACATAAGTAGCCTGATTAAATATTTCTATTGAATAATAGATATAAAAAAAAGCTGCTTGTAGTAAAAAAGCAATCAGAATACCATACCATTTATAAAACCATAAATTTTTCATTGAAAAGAAGCTAGTTCATCTTCAATATAAAAGAAATAATTAAATAATTTGTTATTTAAATCACAAAAAGAGAGAAGAATAAAAAAACCCGCAAGACTTGTTGGTTAAACCTCATATTAGACAAGATTTGAGCTGCCAATATCCTCCTCAACAGTCCACTGTTATCCTGCTTTTGCAAACGAGGTCCCGACGAGTCGGGATGAGGCCTTGTTTTAGAGTAGGCTTCACTCGGTAATAGTAAATTGTTAGGTTTAACGCATTTGTCCGTCTTGCGGGTAAATCAAAGTTACGACATTCTAAAAGAAGATTTCAAACTATTTTGAAAGGAATATTAAACTTTATTTTTAATCTCCTCATAATCAATTACAAATTTTTTAGTCATTGAAAAAATCATCAGGCAGATCATTGGGGTCAAAAGGAATATCATCATCAGGGTCATGATCAAACGGGCCTACACCGGGAGGATTAAACAACCCCCAGCGATCAATAATATAATCTGTTTTATCAAAGGACTCAACCCAATCGATAAATAATAGACGATATTCCTCAAGGAGATCACGGACTATTTCAAAGTATTGGGTTTCCTTAAACCCAAAAGCATCCAAAGAATGATTGGTCACCATTAAATCTCTGGCTGCCTTTCGAATAATAGCAGCTGATTCCATCTTAATATCATACAATTCTCCTCCACACGCTCCTGCCACTTTTACTGTAAGCAGTGCAGCATCATGAAGCATATTGCCTTTTATATGCTGCAGGTGATCCTCCTCTTCAGGGATAAGGTCAGCTATTTTGCTGACGACATCAAATATTTCTTTTCCTTTTTTGAAAATGGGGAGACTCCTGGGATCTAATCGTTCTTCTTCGTTAAACATATTTATTTAGGTTGATTGTTGTAAAATAAAATGAAAAAGCCCCAACATAAAAGTGTTGAGGCTATTTTATTAGTCAAACGATTTAGAAAGTGCTTTCTAATCCTCTGGATTTAACAACACCGGTTTTCCAAAACCAAGCTCTTCCAGGCGTTCAAGTTGTGTGTCGGCATCCCCCACTACTACATATATCATTTTTTCAGGATCAGCATATTTTCTTGCCAGCTCCTGTACCTGCTCTAAAGTCATATCATTTACTACCTGCTTACGCTGAGTCATATAATCTGCCGACCAGCCATAATCACTGATATTCTTGAGCATGTTTAATTTAGCACCATAAGTTTCCAGGGCACGTGCATTACTTTTGATCATAAAACTTTTCGTATTTGCCAGATCATCGGCAGTATAAGTGGTTGGGTAATCACGTAAAATTTCCTTTACCAGCGTAGCCGCCTCAAGCGTAATATTTGTTCTAACACCACTGGTGATAAGAAACGGCCCTGGTAATTCAGAACCATTAAAAGATGAGCGAATCCCATAGGTATAACCTTTACCTTCCCTAAGCTCCTGTGTAAGGCGGGAAGCAAAACTTCCACCACCCAGTATGTAATTCATTACAGTGGCCGGATAGAAATCCGGATCTGTCTCAGGTATTCCAAGATAACCAAAGTGAAAAACAGATTGCTTTGCCTCCGGTACATCATAAAAATATACTTTAGCTGAATCTATTGATTCCGGAAGCTCATAAGTAGGGAATTGAACAGGTTTCTTCTCCCATTTCGCCTCCAGTCCGGCTAATGATGATTTTATCTTATTATCAGTAGCTGCACCAACAACATGAAAAGTTGCAACTGCAGGTGAGAAATTATTTTCATAATAAGCCTTCAAATCCTCCAGAGTAATGGAAGCAACTGATCCTTCCGTCCCTAAAACATTATTTGCTAATATATGATCTCCATACAGCAGCTTATAAAATTCATTAGATGCAATGACATTAGGGCTACCTTTTTGCTGAGCAATATTGCTTAAAGTCTGCTGCTTTGCCAATTGAAATTCAACTGAATCCCATCGTGGTAAAAGTAAAATTTCCTCTACCAACTGTAGGGTTTTATCATAATTCCGGGCAAGGGTATTTCCCGATATTTCAATACTTTCTTTATTAGCAGAAATATAAACATTGGCACCCAATTCTTTAATTGCAAGCTCAAGCTCCTCGGGTGTTTTATTAGCTGTTCCTTTCATCAGCGTATTGGCAAGCAAATTTGAAACGCCGATCTTATCCGGGTCCTCAAGTAATAAACCTCCCTTCAGGCTTAAGTTAAAATATACCAAAGGTAATTCTCTGTTTTCAATGCCAATAACATCAAGGCCATTATCAAGTGTAGCCTGCCAGATCTCCGGAGTTCTTAATTCGGGAGCAGGTCCGTATGGAGGCTCCTCTGTTCTGTTAAAAGAAGAAGGTGTTCTTTCATATGTCACCTCATCTGGTATTTTTATCTCCTCTTCAGCGCCTTGTATTATCTTCTCCTCAACTACCTCGGCTAGCTGAGAACCCTCCAGGATAAGATCTTTTTGACCTTTGGGTACAAAACTCGTAGCAATATAATTACGGCCTTTTATATACTTATTATATACATCCTGAATATCCTGCTGAGAAACTGCAAGGATTTTTTGAATGTCCTTCTCAATATAGCCGGGATCATCAGCAAAAATATTATACTGTGCCAGTTGGAATGCCTTACCAAGTACACTGCTTAATCCATTATAAAAACCTGTTTCTTTTCCTGCTTTAACCCTATTGAGGTCAGCTTCCGTAAACCCTTCCTTTTCAAATCTGGTAAATGCTTCATCTACTGCCTTTTTTACAGAATCCAGTTCTGTTCCAGGGTAAGCCCTGACAATTAAAGATATTTCACCTGTAAGCTCTGAATTTCCACTATACATCCTTACTTGTGGGGCGACTTTCTTTTCCTCTACCAAAACCTGATAAAAAGGAGATGTCTTTCCATCTGTTAATAATTCCGTTAAAATATCAAGGGCATAATCATCTTCATGATAATATTTTACACCTGTCCATGTATATCGCATTTCCGGGAGCTTCGCAAAATTATCCTCATAGTATAAAAGCTTATTTTCATTTAGCTGTACTTCTTCGGCTGTTAATGGTTCAATTTTCTCACCTCTGGGAATCTCAGAAAAATATTTCTCTACCAACTCCTTTGCCTGGGCTTTATCGAAATCACCGGCAATAACTAGTGTGGCATTATTTGGTACATACCACTTATTATAAAACTCTTTAACATCAGCCAAAGTAGCACTCTGCAGGTCTTCCAATGAGCCAATCACCTGCCAGTTGTAAGGATGTGTTTCGGGATATAAATTTTTACCTATCACATAACTTGTCTGACCGTAGGCGCGGTTATCGTAGCTCTGGCGTTTTTCATTCTTTACTACTTGCTTTTCTTTGTCAAGTACAGGTTCTGTAACTGTGTTTATAAAGTAACCAAGCTTATCAGCTTCCGCCCAGATCATTTTTTCAAGTGCATCTTTTGGGACCGTTTGAAAGTAATTTGTTCTGTCACGGCTGGTAGAACCATTAGCACCGGAGCCTCCAATCCGGCTGCTCATTTTATCGAGTCCACCACGGCCCAGATTTTCTGATTCCAGAAACAACAGGTGCTCAAAAAGGTGAGCAAATCCGGTCCTTCCCTCCTTTTCACGGGCCGAGCCTACATGAAAAGTTAGGGCCACTGCTACAACAGGATCAGAAGTATCCGTATGGAAAACAACCTCCAGTCCATTGTCAAGTGTAAATTTTTCATAATCAACAGATAATTCCGCTGATTCCGTTTCTGCTATATCCTGCGATTCCTGCGCCTGTTGACATGCTGTGGATAGGAAAAGCAGTACAATTGAATAAATAAATGTTTTTTTCATATGGATGTTAAGTGGTATTTAAATTTAGAGTTTTATAAAATATTGTACCAGTAATTTTATACCAGTGGTCAATTCCATGATCTATAACAAGTTTCCGATATTATGCTCCAGGAGCCGTAAAGCGGAAGCGTATAAATTTTATATCCTCACCCTTAGCATGAAATTTCATTTCATATCTGGTTTTGATATCAAAAGCTTCAGGCTTCAAAGGTGAATTATAAAGATCAGCCGTATGTTCCAGCCCTTCAATATCAGCTCGATTTTGAAGTACCTCAAGTGTATATTCATACAGCTGAGTATTATCAGTTTTGAGAAACATTGTACTGCCGGGTTTCATCAGGCTTTTATAGATCTCTAAAAAACGGGGACTTGTCAATCTTCTTTTTATATCTCTTTTACGGGGACGTGGGTCAGGAAATGTGATCCAGATGTCACTAACTTCACCTGGTTCAAAAAAATTCTCTATCATCAAAATCCTTGTACGGCAGAAAGCAACATTTGTCAGGTTCTCTTCAACGGCAATGCTGCTGCCCTTCCAAATCCTGTCCCCTTTAATATCTACTCCGACAAAATTTTTAGCAGGGAACATGCGAGCCATGCCTACTGTATATTCTCCTCTTCCACAGGCCAGCTCCAAAACGATTGGATTATTATTTTTAAAATGCTCTTCAGACCATTTACCTTTTATTGGCTGAACACCCATCCCTTCAGGCTCAACAACATTATACCGTTTACTTATCTGATCAAATCTATCGAGCTTACTCCTCATCGTATATGTCCTTTATTTCTGCAACCGTAAAGGTGCTTCCTCCTACAAAAATAAGATCATTTTCATTAGCAAAACTTAAAGCCTTTTCATAAGCTTCAGGTATATTATTTACTGTTTCACCTTTAAATCCCTGCGCTAAAGCTTTTTCTGTTAACTCTCCAACTGCCATAGCACGTGGTATATTAGCCTGTGTAAAGAAATAGTAAGCATTTTTTGGGAGTATGCCCCATAGTTTTGTAAGATCTTTATCGTTGACCACACCAAATACTATATAAAGGTTTTTATAATTCTCTTTACTCAGCTGATCAACAAGCAACTTTAATCCTGCTTCATTATGTCCTACATCACAAATAACCTTAGGCTTCTCCCTCACCACCTGATAGCGGCCTTTTAATCCCGTTAGCTTTTTTACATTTTTCAGGCCTTCATAAACCGCCTCCTGAGGAAGTTCTAAAATCCCTTCATTGTTAATCAGGTGATATGCTGCAAGTACCCCTGCTAAATTAGTTATTTGATAATCGCCTAAGAGTGGTAAATTAAGAAGCTCAGGCCAGACCTCACCTTTTATACTTACATGATAAAGACCACCTACCCTCTTCTCTAGCGCCACAATATCCTTTGCAAATGTTACCGGTGCATTTTTTTCTTTTACCTTTTCACTAAAAATGTGTGATATTTCTTCCTGGAACTCAGAAATAACGACTGGTGTCTCCTGCTTAATAATACCCGCCTTTTCGCCGGCAATCTCCTGAAGGGTTTCTCCCAAAAATTGTTGATGGTCATAGCTTACGTTGGTGATTATAGATAATTCAGGATCAATAATATTTGTTGAGTCTAGCCGCCCGCCCATGCCCGTTTCGATAATAGCAATATCCACAGCTTCATCTTTAAAATATTGAAAAGCCATAGCTGAAGTTATCTCAAAAAAAGAAGGCTTTATTTCCTGAATGATATTAAAGTGGTTATTTAGAAAAGCAACTACCGCCTCCGGCACCATCTGCTTGCCATTTATCCTGATCCGCTCTGTAAAGTCCTTCAGGTGCGGGGAAGTATATAAACCGGTTTTATACCCTGCTTGTTGGCATATCGCCGCCAGCATGTGTGTAGTACTTCCTTTTCCATTAGTCCCGGCTACATGAATAGTTTTATAAGCTTTATGTGGATGCCCAAAATATTCATCAAGTTTGATGGTTTTAGACAGATCTTTACGAAAAGCAGCAGCACCCTGTCGTTGGAACATAGGCAGATTCTCATAAAGGTATGTCAACACCTCCTGATAATTATTAAATTTCATTTAAAGGGGTTATTTCGATTTAATCGCAAAGGTAATGGTACCTTTAGAAACGGGCGGTGGATTACCAGAAGAAGTTTTTCTGCTGAAGGTCAGCTTCTCTACCTCTGCGCGATATATTTTTTCTACTGCAGGGCTTACACTTCTTTCAAGTGTCCTTACAGAGATCACCTCACCGTCGGCATTGACCTTGATCTCAAATTTAATAATACCATTTTCGTCAGAGGTATCCTGGGGCTTGGGAATCCAGTCCCAGTTCCAGCCTTCCATATTCAAAGATGATCCTCCTCCGCCACCTGGTTTTCCATAAAGTGCTCTTTCATCCAGCTCTCCTTCCGGATCACCCTGATCCCCTGTTCCGGTTTTATCGCCCTGGCTGGGTGTGGAAGTATTTTCTTTAGCAGGATAAGTAACTTCAACTTTTTTCTCTTCTTTTTGCTCTTCAGCTTTGGTCTCTGTAGGTGTTTTAGCAGGCTCTTTTTTCTCTTCTTTAGGCTTCTCTACCTTTTTCTCTTCTTTTACTTCAGGCACAGTTACAGGGCTTTCCTGAGTAGTAACAGCTGTTTCTTCAACCACTTCCTCAACGGGCTCTTCAACAGTTTCTTCAACCGCCTCTTCTTCAACAGGCTCTTCAATTGCCTCCTCTGTCTGCGTTTCTTCTTCTGTATCTGTTTCTTCTGTCGGAGCTTCTTCAGGTTGGATTTCACCGCCAGCTGCTTCATCCATACCAAAATTCAACTCGATCCCATATTCCGGATGAGGAGGATTAGGCTCACGCCATGCCATAATGAAAATAAATATTAAAGCAAGAACAGCATGTACCCCTATTGATACTGCCATTCCAATCTTTCTGTTCTTATCTTCCTTATAATCCTTATTCTCCTGCATTTATTGCGGTTTCGTAGCTATAGATACCTTTGCTTCCAGTTGTGTCGCCAAGTCAGCCACATAAACGAGATGCTCTGTAGGTACGCTCTTGTCTATATGTAACACAACAACACCCTGTCCTGGTTTCAATACACGATTTAATTCTGCTTTTAATGTTGACTTTGTTACCTTTCTATCATTAACATAAAACTGCAGATCTTCGGTAATTGTAACGGAAACCTTCTGCATCTCAACTGTGGCAGCCTTACTTGAAGGAAGGCTAACAGGTAAACCAGAGGGTGTAATGAATGATGATGTAAGCATAAAGAAAATCAACAACAGGAATATTATATCCGTCATTGAAGACATGCTGAACATTGGTTCAACTTTATTTTTTGACTCTAATCCCATTTTGCTACACTTTTACTGAACGAGGTTCCTGCAGTACATCTACAAACTCAACAGAGCTATATTCCATTCGATGTACAATTTTCTGTATCCGGCTTACGAGGTAGTTGTACCCCAGGTAAGCAATGATACCTACCAATAATCCTGTAGCAGTTGTAACCATAGCCGTATAGATACCTTCGGAAAGCAGCTTTGGGCTTACAGAACCTTCTTCCTGCGCAATCGCAATAAAAGCCTGGATCATACCAATTACAGTTCCAAGGAACCCGAGCATAGGCGCTGAACCGGAAATTGTTGCTAAAAGCGTCAGGTTCTTTTCAAGCTTAAAGATCTCTATTTTACCTACATTTTCAATTGAAACTTCAATGTTCTTTAAAGGGCTGCCTATCCTGCTCACCCCTTTTTCAATCATCCTAGCAATTGGAGAATCATATTGTGAGCATAACATTTGTGCACCATTAATATCCCCCTGCTGCACCCTGTCCTTCACCTGGGACATAAAATGAGCAGGAGTTTTAGCTGCTTTATTGATGGTAAGCACACGTTCTACAAAGATGTAGATTGCTACTATACTCAATAAAATAATGGGGATCATCATAAATCCCCCCTGCAGCAATAAATCCATTAAAGAAACCGCATCGCCACCTTCAGCCACTGCCGCAGTGTCAGTAGCTACATTCAACTGTAAAAGCATATTATCTAATTAATATTTTACTACCCAAACATTCTCGCCGAACCTACCTTTAAGTTCATCAGCTTTTTCCTGTGCACTCGCCCAGGTATCAAAACCAGCAACGGCCACACGATGGAATTTATTGTTTCCTGTTGGTTCTAAAAGTTTAGTATTTAATCCCTCCTGAGCCAGTCGTCTTCCAAAATCAGTAGCTAGATCTGAATCTAAAGATGACGATACCACTACATAATAATTTCCGGTACGGGAGGATAATATTTCAAACGACCCCTCCTGAGGCTCCTGAGCCGCTGCCTCTTCTTCGGCAGCTAATCTTTCAGCCTCACGCTGTGCTTCCAGCTGTTGCTGTCTTTCTTGTTCCTGACGCCTATCTTCTGCAAGTTGTGCTTCCTCAGCATCTCTTTGCTCCTGTTCAATACGAGCCTGCTCAGCTTTTTGTTGTGGGCTATAAAATCCAAAATACCATATCCCTGCACCTACTAATAGAATTACAGCAATAAGAATAATAATTTTAGGTGCATTAGACTCCTCCTTCGGAGGACGGTAGCTTCCCGGTTCATAGGTTGAGGTAGTTTCTGTGGTAGGGGTAGAATCATCAGCGGCAGAAGATTCATACGCAGTTTCCTCCTGAGAACTAGCGTAATCAGTATTTTCTTCTGCAACAGGTTCTTCTTCTTCAGGTTTTTTTGTAGTTTCTTCCTCTACCGGAGTATAATCCACATCGGGTAAACCGAAATTATCATCTGCTTCATTTATATCATCAGAACGACCTTCATTGATATCATCGTTCTCGTCCAAATCGTTTTTTTTCTTTTTTGCCATGGTTTTAGTGGTTTTAGGAACTATGCAAAAATAAATTAATTATCGAGCCGTGCAAGTTTTTTTTATCAACAGGCAATTTAAAAATTATATGTTAATCCTCCTATAGCCTGAAATCCTCTCACAGGATATCGGTTCAACAGCTCGTAATTTTGAGAAAAAACATTATTTAAATTTACAAAAATGCTGGCCCTGTCAGACAGCAGGTAGTCCAGCTTAACATTTAGATCTAAAGCAGGATCAAGTTTAAAATTGTCACCAAATTCATCAATTGCTGAAATACCACCCATTCCGTAAAAATTTAACCCAATATTGATCTTTTCTACCAACTGATAGAAAACATCTGCTTCCACTAACCATTCCGGTCTATGATATGCCTCTTCAAGATCACCGGTGTTATAGCTATTATATCTTGCTCTCAAATTTGAATAAAGATTTTCATCACTGATCAGTGATAGCTCTGTAAATAAGCTGAATATTTTTGTTGAAGAGGTGTTGTAAATAATTGAAAAATACCCCGTTGCCCCATCAGATTTATTATAAAAATCCAATGCCGGTTGAGTATTACTATTAATATAAAAAGGCATGTTATCAACAATCTCATAGGCTACCCCTCCCCTCCAGGCCATCTGCTGATTTATCCGTGACTTTAAACCTGCATTAAGAGAGAATGTCTGATTACTATGAAACATCAGGTTTTCAGGGCCTAACCAAGGATTCTCATAGCTTAGGTTACTGTAAGAATTCCGCACCATATCTCCTTTTAGTAGAGCAAATACTTTCCATTGGTCGTTGATCTGATAATTAACATCCGCATAAGGATAAAAATGCAGATCGTCTTCTGTTCCTAAAGTATCATTTTCATAAGCAGCGTTAAAACCTGCAATTACAGACAGGTTCATTAGCTTAAATTTAAGCCGTGGTTTCACTTTAAGCAGGTGCCTGTTTTGAGAATTTACTAATTGGTTGCTATAGTTGATATAATCGTATGACAGGTCAAGCATTAACCCGGCATCTTCGCTTAACTCATAAAAATTACGCCAGTCGAACCCGGCTAGCACTTCATTCATATCAAGCTTATCAGAGATATAATCTCCATGAACCCGAAACTCATAATCAAGCAAGGCTTTACTATCCGTATTTTTAAAAATAGCCTCAGCAAATACATGATTGAAGTGCTGGGATATTGAATCTTCATCTATACCTTCTGTACCTTGTGGGTAGCCATAAAAATTTAGTCCTCTTCTTCGATAACCAAGGTCTCCGGATAATGAGGCTTTGGGCCCGTAATAAGTACCAAAAACGTCAGCCTGTAATTCACTGTTCCCGCTGTTTTCTCCGTCCACCGGACCTTTCATGGAAGCCAGGTATTTTGCATGAGCACCGAAACTATGATCTTGCTCACGTTTGGAGTTCACATATGCTTCAAGATAAGGAGTTGTAAAATTTCCGAAGCCTGCAGCGATATAATTCCCGTAAGTTTTTTGAAGAGGCTCATCTTTGATACGTAAAGGTCTCAAACGCAGATCAAGAGGAGTGAAATCAGTCGTTGGCATTGGATAGGCATATTTGAACATAGGCCGTTGTGGCTCCTGCTCCTGAGGTGGAATTTTATCAAATTTTCTTACTGCAGGAGGCAAATCAATTTCCCTGTCTTTAATAATTTCCACCTGCACATCTTCAATCTCCCCCTGCCTTTCTTCCTCTTCCTGTGCAACGGCATTTAAAGCTATAAAAAAGCCAAAAATCAGCGATAGATAAAATCTATTATTCATTTATAAGTAATTAATTATCAATTTCTTTAATATCAATCTCTAAACTATCAGTTGAATCCTGCTCCTCGTATTGCTGCTTTTGTAGTCCTTCAACTTTCTCGAGTTTTTTACGTGCTTTTTCCTTTATTTCTTCCAGTGGAAAATTCTCAATCAGCGATTGTAAAGTACCTTTTGCCTGGAAAAAATCATTCAGCGCTATATAGTTATCAGCGATAAGTAAGTACCCCTTCCCTATCCATTGATCATAAGCCATAAACTCTTTAGAGAACTCTATCATCCGCTCAATGCTTTCTTTATACTTTTCCTGCTTATAAAGGAGCTCTCCGGTTAGGTAATATGCTTCGGCAGCATGCACATCGTGAGCATTTTGTATAGCCTGCTGGAAATGTGTTTTAGCCTCCTCAAATTTCCCCTTTTCCATCAGAGCCTTACCTTTAAAAAGTAGGGCTTTATTCTGGGCTCCGGCATTCACAAGAGCCTTCTCCATTACCTGATCTGAATAGTGAATTGCCTGTTCATAATTACCCATCAAATAATAAGCCTCCATCATTCCGGAATAGGCATTGTAAAGCTCTTTTTTATTGGCTGCCTGATCTGCCAGTATTACAAAATAATTAATTGCCTGCTGATGATTATTAAGGGAAAGATTAATATCAGCCAGTCGATTAATGACCCTGTTACGCTGACCAAAATTCTTCAGGTCAACAAGCTTTCTGTAGTGTTCAATTGCCTCCTGATATTGATTATTCCGGTAATATGCTTCTGCCAGATAAAACCTTGCTTCATCAGCTTTTGCATCATTGGGATAATTTTCCAGGAAGGCCTGCAGATTCCTAATTGCTTTATTATAATCCTGGTTGAAATACATATTTTTTGCCGTTTCATATTCAACGGCCTCAAGACCTTCTTTATCAGGGTGTGCTGATTTATACTTTACAAAGTACTGGTCAAACTGATTTCCCTGATCAAGCAGATTAAGTACCTCCTGAAGTGGAAGAAGTACCTGTTTAGCCACAGGATGATTTACATAATCATTGATAACAGCAACATAATCCTGCTTTGACTCCTGGTACATTCCCTGGTTATAATAAGCGGCTGCTCTTTTAACCAGGGCGTAAGGGATTAAACGGCTGTTGGGTTTTTCTTTAATAAGTTTCATAAAACCATTTGATGCCAGCTCATAATTTCCAGCTTCCAGGTTCAATTGAGCCTTTTGGAATATTGCATCATCATAATAACGTGAAGAAGAGTAGTTATTGATCACCTGATCGAATGATTCTATGGCTGCTGCATATCTTCCGCTGATCCCGGCTACGATACCTTTCTGGAGGTAAGCATAATCCTTATCACTACTCCCCTTCATTTCCAGCACTGCATTATAGGCACTGATAGCCTGATCATAATCTTTAGTGGCATAGTAACTATCGGCAAGCCTCAGGTAAGCATCCTGATAATTAGGTGATTTTCGCGCGTTACCCTGATTTATATAGCTTTTAAAATTCACCAATGCCCTATTATATTGATTAGTATTGTAATAGGCATAACCCAATCCATATCGCGCCTGCTGTAGTATAGACTGATCCTCTACCTGGCGATTTCCCAGCACCCTTAAATATTGATCAATGGCCTGCTCATAATTTTTATCTACAGAATAAGCTTCAGCAAGCCATAACCGAGCCTGTGCCTCAGTCGATTTATCCCGCGGGTACTGTAAGGAGGTCTTAAAAAACTCTATGGCCTTATCATATCTGTTTGCATTAAAATGCTCTACTGCCTGTAAGAAGCTTGCTTTTTGATGAACCTCCTGCATTTGAGGGGTAAGGTTGTTTTTTCCAGAAAGATAATCAAGTGCCAATTTATAATCATTGGTATAGAGGTATGCCTGTGACAGAAGATCACCCGCCTCCTTACTATACTTACTATCCGGATATTGATCCAAGAATTTTTCTAATAAACTTATTGCCTGGCGTGTCTGATCAAGCTCCAGGCTTACTTTAGCATATTGAAATAAGCTTTCTTCCGCTATCGGTGATCCTTCATTAAGCTTTACCGCCTGATCAAAAGCTGTTAGAGCTTCATTCTTACGATCTTCCTTAAGATATGCCTGTCCTAATATATAAGAGGCCATTCCTGCAACTTTTTCCTGTGAGGCTGCAGCAGTTCTTAATGGGTCAATAGCTTTACCATAAGCTCCTGCACTAAATAATGAGCGACCATACCGAAAGGCTATCTTTGGATCCAGGCGGCTTCTTTGTACTTCTGCATATTGCTCATAAGCATTAGCTGCTTCTTTAAAATTATTCAGGTTATACAATGCCTCTGCCTTTAATAATGCTATATCAGTTTTTTGGCTTACATTCCTTTTATCAGCAACCTCTTCTGTATATTTTAAAAGCTCCTCATATCGCTTTTGCTTATACAAAACATTAGCAATCATGTAAGGGACAACAGATGCGTAAGCTTCACTTTCTTCAGCACGGGTAAGGTCACTATATGCCTGATCATAATCACCCTGTTCAAATTCAATAAATCCTGCATAATAGCTGGAAGCAGAGCCAAACTTCTGAGAATGCCTCTTTAGCTGATTAAAATACTCCAGTGCCTCATCAAATTTTCTCTGGCTAAAATTAGCATAGCCAGCTTTAAATCTCATTTCATCCCGTTCTTCTGCTGAAAGCGCCGAAACATTAACTTTTTGATAGTATTCTACAGCCTTTGAATAGTTGTTTTTCCTAAAATAATGATTCCCTAAAGTATATAAAGCCTGTGGAGCTTTCGGATGTAACGGGTTATTCTTTATAAATGATAACAAAAGATCTTCAGCATCCTTGTGGAACAGATTCAGCGCACTCAGGGCACGGTAATATTGAGCATCTTCATTTTGCAGAGGTGAATGATTATAATCAAGGAAATCTTCAAATGATTCTCTTGCCGCTGCATACTCTCCTTTTTCATATAGCTCCAGCCCTTTATTAAATAATTCCTGCTGGTTATGATTTACCAGGGAAGACTGTCCCTGCACCTGTAAAAACATAAAAAACAGCAGGGATAGTAAAGTTATCTTCTTCATGAAATAGCGCATATGTACTGTAACGAAATCTTTTGGAAATGTTTTATAAAGCTCTTACGAAATATTTAATGTAGCAACTGAAAAATCAATTCTTTCAGAATATCTCCCTCTCTCAACCCACTCCCATAATAACCTTTAAGTTGAAGGTCTGCTTTACGGAGATGTGATATATTATTCATCACCTGGGCAGGGGAATAGTTTCTCATTGCAAACATATAATCCTTTACAAAAAAGGGATTGACCTTTAAAGCAGAAGCAATAGCACGCTCTGATTTATCGGGACTTGCATATGCAATGAGCAGCTTACTATAAAATGAAAATAATACTGCTATAACCGGCAGTAGTGGATTGCTCTTCGGATTGGCAGCAAAATAATTAATGATCTTATTAGCCTTCATTATATCCTTTGTAGTTAGTGCTTTCTGCAGCTCAAAAACATTAAAATCCTTGCTTATCCCTACATATTTCTGAACCATATCCTCGTTTATTTCAACTGGTTCTGGGAAATTGATCAGCATCTTATCTATTTCATTGGATAACCGCTCGAGATTATTGCCTATTGAATCGCTTAAAATATGAGTTGCCTTAGCATTAATCCTATAGCCTTTTTGCTTCACATAATTTTCTATCCATGCCGGTACCTGGTTATCGTACATCTTTTTTGCATCCAGGACTACTGCATGCTTTTGGATGGCTTTATAAAGTGACTTTCTTTTGTCCAGGGATTTATTTTTATGACAAAACACAAGTATTGTTGAGCCTACCGGTTTATTTAGATACTGGATAAGCTGCTCCTGGCCGGAATCCAGCTTAAGATCAGATATGCTCTGTGCTTCCTTAACCAGTACAAGCTGGCGCTCAGACATCATAGGAAATCGCCTGGCATTATTTAGGATAGTGACAACATTTACATCCTTTCCATACAATACCGTCTGATTAAAACTTTTAGATGCCTCATCTATGGCATTTTTTTCAATATAATCTGAAACCTGATCTATAAAAAATGTCTCCTCTCCCTGCAAAAAATAAACGGGAGCATACTTGCCCTTCTTCAGGTCATTTAGGATTTCTGATGAATTCACAACTATTTTTTTTTGTAAAACTGAGCATAAAATGAGAGAAATGAAAGCAGGTGTAATATGGGTTGTGTTAAATTACAATTAACACATCAAAAATTTCGCTTAAATGGAAATAGAAAGATTCTAAAACAAAAAAAGCTGAACGAATCTCGCCCAGCTTTTTTTAAATAAAAATAAAAATTAAATGTTATTTTCTAATTGAATTGTAGTATTCAAATACCTTCTTAAGATCTTCTTCTTTGCGGGAGTTGAGTTTATTATCATCCATATAGTCGTCAACAGTTTCTTTTTCATCTGATAGAATGACCAACACTTCTTTATCTTTATTTTTAAACTCTACGGCAGGAAGATCACCTTTTTTATAATAATATGTTTCTAACAGGATAAAGCGATCATTAGTAGCATCATTATAACCATTTGAAGCTTTCCCTTTGCTAATATCAGTATAATGCTTTTTTAACAGTTTTACATCACCATCTGTCAATAATTCAAAAGCCTCTGGTTTTTTACCCTTTTCTGATAAGGAGTAAATAAAAGCTTTATCCCCGACAGTAAATCTTTCTATATCAAGTTGATCCGCCGTGTTATATTCTTTATCCCCTTTTTTATAAGATATTTTATCTATATGAATATTAAAATTCATAAACTCTACATCAACAGTTTTTCCATCAGAAAATGTAATAGTACCTGGTATCCAGTCTTTCAGGATATAAGGATGACCATCAATACTTTTACCCACAGGTTCAGACAAGCTGAATACAGCAATAGGTCCTGTTCCAATATTCGTTTGTCCCGGTTCAATATAATTTTGTGAAAATCCATTGATAGAGATCAGGGAAAAAAGAATTAAAAGGACAGGCAGGATAGGTTGTAGCTTTTTCATGATTATTTAGTTAAGAGTTTTCATTTAAATTGATAACACACAAAATTAGTTCCAATCAATATTATCTCTTTAAAAAAAAGATAATGCAGGATTTTCTTCTAATATCTGTCAATTTCAAAATATAAAATTAACTGGTTTTTTATTAATTTAAGTTACCATTCATCCTGATCTGAATCCTCTAATCATTCTCTTTATCAGCATCTTCCTCTAATGGTTTAGGAAAAACAGCCAAAATAACTCCAAATGAAATGTGAGCGAGTATTGTTACCCAGTTCCTTGCCTCTTCAAACCATGGAAAAGCATACGTAAATAAATAAAAGTTTATCACGTACAGAAGCAATCCGTAAAAAGCACCAATTAAAATAAGCCCTGTTAATGAACGCATTTTGACTGCAACAAAGGAAAATGGAATTGTATACACAACGGACAGTGCCAGATGAATAACAACAGCAGTGCCAACTACGCCAAATTCAAAATCAGCAGGAGGAGGCAACACTTGAGTAGGATTTAAAACTAAAGCTGCAATCAATCGAGGAGGGCCCCATGGGCTTCCATCAAGCAATAACGGGACCAACAACATTTCTATTACAATAAAAATAATCCCTGCGACTAAACCAGCTTTTACCGCATACTTATACCAGGATGGATGATTCATAAAATAAAAATATATGAAATATAAATCTAAAGTAAAATCAGCTTTAATTACTTATTAATTCTATTTTATATTACCCTTGACTTAATTATTCGTGTATAAATGGATTTCACTTTGTGCCTGGTATTTTACCTGCAATAAATTCAAAAGCTCTTGTTTCCATATAGGAAACATCGGTGTTTTTAAGAGAAAAACCAACATGTCCACCATTCTCCGGTGTCTCCAGAAAGACATGGTTTAAATCCATCACTTCTTCAAAAGGGTAGCAATCTGGTCCCAAAAACGGATCATCTAATGCATTTACAATTAAAGTTGGAATTACTATATCTTTTAAAACTGGTTTAGAACTAACTTTTATATAAAATTCTTCCGCATTTTTATATCCATGTATAGGTGCCGTAATAAGATTATCAAAATCGGGGAATTGTTTGATTAAACTAAAATCCACCTGAGGAAAAGAATCAGGCAACATCTCTGATTTTATCTTCACCTTTTGCTCAAGTTTCTTTAAGAATCTTCTTTTATAATAATAATTTCTTTTTTTGGCAAATTCCACAACACTGCTTGGCAGGTCTACGGGTGTTGAAAAAGCAATCCCTCTTTTAATTTCCGAATGTAAGTTTTTTCCCTGTTCACCTAAATATCGTAAAGTTAGATTACCTCCCATACTAAAGCCAACCATCACTATTTCTGAATAATGTCCTGATTGGAGTGCATGATCAACCATTACCTCCACATCATCCGTAGCTCCATGATGATAAAAGCGGGGTTTTAAATTCATCTCGCCACTGCAACTACGGCAATTCCACGCTAACACATCCCAGTTCTTTCTGTGAAAGAAATCTGCCATTCTTACAATATATGGCCGCTTCGAACTTCCTTCCAGCCCATGGCTTATTATAAGCAGCTTGTGGTTGTCCTTCTTTTTAAGCCAGTCAAGATCAAGAAAATCCTCATCAGGGGTTATTATCCTTTCCCGCTCATAACCAGGGTCAAACTCTTTACCGAAAGCATTTGGGACAATAGTTGCTAAATCACCATTTCTAAGCCACCATGGAGCTATGTATTCTGAATCTATTAAGGGCATTGGTTGATTATGGATTAAAGGATTACGGATAAAGAATTACGGATAAAGGATTACGAAATTACGTGAATTATTAGCCATTCCCCATCTCATATCTAACTTATTCTACACAAATTTGACAGTTTTGCCGTTAAAAGAAAGAGCGAACTGTAATTGAATGAGAATATTAATTTTATTTTTTCTGAGTATATCTTTTTATGCAGCTAACTGCCAGATTATTACCGTAGTAGATTCGGAATCAAAAAATCCTGTTGCAAATGTTTTGATCTATGATGAAGATTCTGGCTGGTCAATAGCAACAAACGAAGCTGGCAAGGCGGACCTATCTTCAGCTCCTCAAAACACCATCCTTATCTTCCGGCATCCTTCTTACCAGGAATACATCTTACAAATAGAGGGTCTAAGTAATAGCCTGATAGTTCCTCTGGTAGAGAAGATAATACATATACAGGAAGTGGTGGTGTCTGCAAATAAATGGGAGCAGGATATTGACAAAGTACCACAGGAGATCCTAAGTATCAATCGAAAAACGGTTGAGCAGAATCAACCTCAAACATCTGCCGATATGCTGGCTTCATCAGGGCAGGTTTTTGTACAAAAAAGTCAGCTTGGAGGAGGAAGCCCCATGTTACGCGGTTTTGCAGCGAACAATGTGCTTCTTGTGATAGATGGGGTTAGAATGAATAATGCGATTTATAGAAGCGGTAATCTTCAAAATGTAATTAATATTGATCCTTTGGCATTAGAGGGTACTGAAATATTATTTGGACCCGGATCAGTAATGTATGGCAGCGATGCATTAGGAGGTGTAATGGATTTTCACACTATAACTCCCCAATTCAGTACTGATAAAACACTATTAAACGGTCAGGCATTAGCTCGATATAATTCAGCAAATGACGAAAAAGCCGCTCATGTTCATTTTACTATCGGAAAGCCAACTCTTAGCTTTTTCTCATCAATTTCTTATAACGATTTTGAGGACCTGAAAGCAGGGGAAAATTATATGGATGATTATCCTGATTTTGGAAAAAACCAATACCTGGTGCTCCGAGAGAATGGCAATGATCTCATTATTGAAAATCCGGATCCGAGCTTACAGTCTCCTTCCGGGTTCAACCTCTTTAGCACTATTAATAAGTTGAGGTACAGAAAAAATGATCTGGACCTGACATATGGGTTCTATTTTAGCAATACAGGTAATATACCCCGTTATGATCGACATATTGAAGTTGGAGATAATGGTCTTCCTGTTTTCGCCGAATGGTTTTACGGCCCTCAGCGCTGGATGATGAATTCATTGAAAGCTGAGTATTTTAAAAGTAACGAGCTATTTGATCAGCTTAGAATAACCCTCGCTAATCAACAGGTGCAGGAAAGCCGCCATAGAAGAAAAATAGGAAATAACTGGAGAAGAAATCAACATGAAGAAGTTGATGTATGGTCTGCAAATATTGATGCGGATAAATTGTATGATAAAAGCTCATTATACTATGGCCTTGAGGTAGTGACGAATTATGTAACATCAACAGCTAATGAATTAAATATCGTTACCGGTGATACAGCTCCTGAAGAAACACGTTACCCTTCAGGAGGTAGCAGGTGGAATTCCTATGCCGCGTATTTATCCTATAGCCATGAATTGAGTAAAAAATCACAGCTAAATGCAGGTGCAAGATATAATTATATTAACCTTGATGCTAAAAACACTGATCCCGGATTTTTAGGTCGTGAGGATGTCTCGCTTGAAAACGGATCATTTACGGGAAGCATTGGAGTAGTCCATAAACCAAGTGAACACTGGAAGCTGAGGGCTAATGTTTCAAATGGATTCAGAGCACCTAATGTTGATGATGTAGGGAAGATTTTTGAAGTGTCGGATAATACAATTTCAGTGCCTAACGAAAACCTTAAACCTCAATATACATACTCAGCAGAAATAGCAACTTCATACACAACTGACAAATGGTTGCTGGATGTTACGCTTTATCAAACATGGGTTGCTCAGGTAATGACACGTAACAACTTTCAGCTAAATGGACAAGATTCTTTATTTATAGAAGGCAGCAATAAACAAATTGTGGCAGTAACCAATTCAGGCAGTGCACAGATAAGAGGGTTAACGGCAAGCCTGAAGCATGAGATCAGCCCTGTACTGGCTTTGGAATCGCATTTCACCTATACCTGGGGTGAGGAAGATAGTGGCGTGCCATTGAGACATGTCCCTCCCCCATTTGGAAGGACAAGTATTCTTTATCGTAAAGCTCCCTTTACCGCTCAATTTTTTGTTAACTATAACTTAAGGAAAGAGCCTGAGGATATTCCATTATCTGAAAGAGCTTCAAAGCCGCATTTATATGCTTTTGACGGCAGCACTCCCGGCTGGTATACGCTGAATGTTAATAGTTCATATCAATTTGACAATGGATTTACAATTCGCGCAAATGCAGAAAACCTGCTGAACCTAAATTACAGGACATTTTCAAGTGGTATAAGCGCCCCCGGAAGAAGTTTGATCTTATCATTGAGCTATAGATTCTAAAATTTAAGTCTGATTGTCAAGTATTTTTTTCAAACCGTTGATCTTTAGCATCAAGAAATTCAATATTTAGTCTTTATAATTCTAATGAAACAATAGATTTGCAAACTTATTATTAGATCTATGCACCTGGCTATTTGTGGAAATATAGGAAGTGGTAAAACAACATTGGCGAAAATGCTCGCAAAGCATTACAAATGGCAGGCAGAACTGGAATCTGTAGAGGATAACCCATACCTGGCTGATTTTTATAATGACATGAAGCACTGGGCTTTCCACCTGCAGATCTATTTTTTGAATAGCCGTTTTAATCAGGTTAAAAGAATTAAGGAAAGCAAAATATCCACAGTCCAGGACCGCACGATCTATGAAGATGCTTATATCTTTGCTTCCAACCTGCATAAGTCCGGGTTTATGAATGATCGCGATTATGCGAGTTACCTGACACTATTTGAGTCGATGATCCAGCATGTTAGCCCACCGGATCTTTTGATTTATTTAAAAGCGGATATTCCTAAACTTGTGTCCCAAATAGAAAAGAGAGGACGTGATTATGAGAATGCCATGCGCCTTGATTATCTGAAAAACCTCAATAAACACTATGAGGATTTCATCAGCTCATATGATCATGGGAAATTGATGATCATCAATGTTAATAATCTGGATTTTGTTGAGCGCGTAGAAGATTTTTCATATATCGTTAACAAAATTGATGCGGAATGTCATGGTTTATTTAGTTAAACTGATCACCAGGAGGTTCTTTTACTTCCAAGGTGAAATGTGCGGCTTATATTAAACCCAAAGTGGATATCACCATCCCAAAAATCATCATTAGTTTCAGTTATGAAAGACCGTTCTAATGTCATTATTGAATTTGTAAAATGAAGCTGGAAAACATGACCGCCGGTTTCTATATCAAACCCGACTGAGAAAGAATTGTGGTTAGGGGAATTCTCATGTTCATTTAGACGATAATAATACTCCAGGTTTAATGCCAAACTTTTAGTAAGCTTTTGCCTCCCTCCTATACCAATTGCAAAAACATCATTCTTTGGATAATAATTATTAATGGGATCATATTCCACAAAATTTTTATGTACCCAGGTTGGCATAAGTTGTAAAGACAAATTTTCATTAAATTTCCTTGCAATAAGTAATGCAGCAGCGTAGGAAAGCCTATTAGAAAATTCTATAGCTGGGTTTTCATCTGCTCGTGGTACCGTCTTTATTGCCATACTGGTTAAAGCGACAGCTGTAAAAGGAAATGAACGGGCACCGGTTGATTGACGCAATAATTTATACTTTAAAAATCCGTCGTATGACTTATCAAACGAGCTTCTACCAATTCCAATATTAAATCTATTTGTCAATCCATACTCAAGTCCCAATCGTATCTGCGCATCATCAAGTCCCCAGAAATTATGAGCCCCGGAATTGATTCTGCCAAAACGATGGCTAATCAAAAATTCAAGCTGCTTTTTGGTTCTTGTTTTAACTGAGTGGCCAAGAATTAACCTGGTCCCTTTAAATGTAGCTTCTATATATTCAGTATCCAATGAATCCTGTGATTCAAGAAGTTCCAATAGATCATCCTGTGCATAAAGGATTGACGGGATGAAGAACAAAAAAACCAATAATTTATTTTTCATATGGTCGGTAAATAAATTGAACTGTTACAAGTACTTCCTCTGCTATATTTTGCCAAAGAACCTGAGGTATTTTAATATTATAATCGGCAAGTTTAATATAAAATTCACTCTTTAAATAGATTAGATTGCCCTCCCTCCTCATAATTCCTTTTGCTTCAACAGGCTGTGTAACACCATGAATAGTGAGAGTTCCTGTTGCATTTACTTCCTGATTTCCGGATTTTGAAGGATCAAAGCCGGAAAATTTACCTTTAAATTCCGATTTCGGATATTTATCAGCTTCAATATATTTCTCTTTGAAATGCTCCTGCATGAGAGCCTTAGCGAAATTAAAATCACGTACTTTTAATAGAAAAACAATGGTTTGTTCCTTAAAATCGATAAGGCTCACCCCTGTTTTATTCTCTGCCTCAATATCTTCAACAACAGCATCGGAAAAAAATATGATCCTGCCCTCCTGGCTTACAAATCTCTGAGCCGATAATGAAGAAGTCAGCAGCAAAAAATATCCGATAAAAAACAGCTTCCGCATTTTAATTATTCAAAGCGCCATCATCTACCCAGCATGCAATAAGATCAATCTGTTCTTGAGTTAATGTACCATTTCCTTCGGGTGGCATAGTACCATTACTGGTACGGGTTTTAATGTTTTCAGCTTTATCCTGTACGTTAGAAAAAACCGTCCAATTTCTTGATGCTCCATTGCTTCCATCATGGCAGCCTGAGATGGCACAATTATTAATTAAAATGGGTTTCACCTGGGTATCATAACTTACTCCAGAATGTACCTTCACCTGTTTAGTTGCCGTACAACCTGAATCATCAGTAATAGTTACAGTATGTTCTCCCGCAGCAACATTTTCGAATATATTATTTGTAGTAAAATTGCCCTCATTCAATTTAAATTGTAAGTTACCATCACCTGTTGCATCCACTGTTATAGTTGCATTGCTGGTTTCACATCCCGAACTTGTGGAACTGGTAGAGTTAAATGCCAACGAGCTTGTTCCCTGCAGTATCTGGAATTCAATAGCAACTTCACATCCATTATCATCTACAACCGTCGCCAAATAGCTCCCAGATTGCAAGGCATCAAAAGTCCCTGATGGCTGAAGAGGCCTAACCTCTAAAAAACTTGCATCATGCAGTTTAAACTCATATGGTCCAGTACCGCCCGCCGCTGATAATGTTACCGCCCCATCACTTGTTGTACAACCACTGGCATCGGTTACTGAGACTACGTTAATAACCAGATCTGATGTTGTACAATCAACAGGCTGAGGGCCCTGCTCACTTTCGCAGGAGCTAAAAATAAATAAGCCTAAGAATGCTGTTGGAAGAAATAAAAGGCGCAGATTTTTCATGGTTTAAATGTTTAAACATTAAATTAAATATATTAAACCATCAATTCAAAATCCATATTAAAATAATTCGCAATAAACTACGATAAGTAAACTCTCCATTTTTTTCGAGACTTAATAACTTTTGGTGGAAAAAATCACCAGCAAGAGGTTGACCTTCTAAAAAAGATCTGAATTATTCCTCCTCGAAATTCTTTTTTATCCTTTCCTGCAGCTGAGGTTTAGAACCGGGATGGGTGGTTCTTTGGGAAATATCATAACTAAAAAGCAGGATTATCAGAATAAAAATTATTGCTACTATCAGAAAAATGATTTTTTTCCTACTCATCTAATGATCTTATTAATATTTATATTAAGGGTATTTTCTTTCGGCCAATAATGCACTCAAAGATAACTTCCTTTTGCTTAACGTGTTGTTTTAGTGTTATTTTATCTTTTTTATGAAGAAAATCTTAAAAGACATACCTTATCTTGCTAAACGCTCTTTTAGCGTTCTGCAAAAGAACAACCCTCTATTATTAGCCTCTGCCACAGCATTTTTTACAGTATTTTCAACCACTCCAATTATTGTTTTATTAGTTAATATTTTAAGCCTTTATTTCAAAACTGAAAGGATAAGCACTGAAATATTCAATGAAGTAAGGGCTGTATTCGGGGAATCTACTGCTCAGCAGATAGAGACATTTGTAGGGAATTTCAGAGAGATGGGTAGTAGCCCGTGGATTACGGTATTGGGTACAGTATTTCTAATTTTTGTAGCTACCACTTTATTTAATGTTATCAAGCAGGCATTAAACAGGATTTGGAATATCAGGATAAATCCAAAACGGAAATTTAGGCATAACCTTAAAGAACGAGGCAAGGCTTTTTTAATCATTCTATTAGGTGGATTACTATTTCTTATTACATTACTTTTAGAAACCACCGTTGGTTTTCTGAGCAAGTACCTTAAACTATTTATACCCGAATTAAACACTTTATTTGTACAAACTACGAGTGGTGTAATATCATTGATCATTGTATCTGTATGGTTTGGCATCTTATTCCGTTATTTACCGGACGCAAGAGCTAAATGGAAGGTATTAAGAGTAGGCGCTGTTGTTACAGGAATATTATTTACTATTGGAAAATATATTCTTGGTATATTTCTGGTCGGTGGAAATATTGGTAATATTTTCGATGCTTCTGCATCTATAGTTTTATTCCTTCTTTTTATTTTCTACTCCTCAATGATCATGTATTTCGGCGCAGCTTTTACCCTGGTTTACGGCGATTATACAAATCGTAACATTAAGCCAAAAAAATATGCCGAACGCTTTCAAATGACAGCCGTAGAGGATACTGAAAAAGATAAAGAAACAGTTGACCTAACAAAAGAGTAGAGTTTTTGCATGGCCCGGCTGTGCCCTTCCAATTAACTTTTTAAACCTACTTCTGCCAATTCTAGAGAACCTCTCTTAGATTAAATGTATCTTTTAACCTGATACCTTTCTCTGTTTCCTGTAAAGTGCAGCATTCATGATCGGGATCATGTTCTAAAAAAAGCGTGTAGTTATTTGCCAAAGCCTCATGTAAAAATTTCTCTTTCTCATGCATGGAAACAAGCGGGCGCACATCATAGCTCATGATATATGGCAACGGTATATGATGGGTTGAAGGCAGAAGATCAGCCATAAAAGCAATTTTTTTATTTTTATAATTAATTATAGGGATCATCTGCTTTTCCGTATGTCCGTCGGCAAAGAAAAACTGAATATTTTTAAAAGGAGACCCCTCTACAGGATCAATAAAGTTTAAATGCCCCTGCTCCTGGATTGGTGAAATATTTTCTTTTAAAAAACTGGCTTTCTCTCTTGGATTAGGATTTGTTGCCCATTTCCAATGATCTTCATTTGACCAGTATCGTGCATTTTTAAAATTTAGCTCTGCCTTACCTTCAAGATTAAATATCACACTGCCCCCGCAATGATCAAAATGGAGATGAGTTAGGATCACATCTGTAATATCATCTTTAGAAAAACCTGCAGCTTTTAAAGATTTATCCAGGGAATCATCGCCATGTAGATAATAGAAGCTAAAAAATTTCGCACTTTGTTTATCCCCCATTCCATTATCAATTAATATTAGCCTGTCCCCATCTTCTATTAATAAACAGCGCAATGCCCATGAACACATATTATTTTCATCTGCCGGGTTTAATTTATTCCAAAGTGACTTAGGTACCACTCCAAACATAGCGCCACCATCAAGTTTAAAATAGCCTGTGTTAATTACGTGTAGGTTCATAGTTGGTAGTTCAATGTTTCTAGTTCAATGATCAAAGTTTATTATTTCTGATTTCATCTTTACTCGTACCCGCATATATGCCGCACAAGGCTCTCGTGAACCTTCGCTGTGCTGCGGTTTCAGATTTTATATTTCTGATTTAACCAATACTCAGGACTCAGGGCTATTCAATAACAAAAAAAGCCGCAGAATATCCCGCGGCTCTAAATTATAAAAATATAACCTCTTTTTACTCTTTAACTACGCCCATCTGGCTAAATTTGTCTATACGCTTATCAATACGCTCACGTACATCAAGCTTCTCTAATTCACTTACAGTTTTAGAAATCGTCTTCTTTATCTCTTTAGCCATCCAATCCGGGTCAACATGAGCACCGCCTAATGGTTCTTTTATCACATCATCCACAATTTTCAGGTCTACCATATCTTTTGCGGTTAGCTTTAAAGCTTCTGCAGCCTGTTCTTTATAGTCCCAGCTTCTCCACAATATAGATGAGCAGGATTCAGGGGATATAACAGAATACCACGTATTTTCAAGCATGAATATCTTATCACCAACAGCAATACCTAAGGCCCCACCTGATGCTCCCTCACCAATAATAATACATATCACCGGCACCTTAAGCATAAACATCTCCTTTATATTCCGTGCTATTGCTTCCCCCTGACCACGTTCTTCCGCTTCCAAGCCCGGGAAAGCACCAGGAGTGTCAATAAGAGTAACAATAGGTTTATTAAATTTTTCAGCGATCTTCATTAACCGCAGTGCTTTTCTGTAACCTTCAGGATTTGCCATCCCAAAATTCCGCACCTGTCGCTGCTTGGTATTTCGGCCTTTTTGCTGACCAATAAGCATATAAGTCTTACCGTCAATAGATCCTAAACCACCGACCATGGCTTTATCATCACTCACTCCACGATCACCATGCAGCTCAATAAAATCATCGCACATGGAATAAATGTAATCAAGGGTGTATGGCCTGTCGGGATGACGCGATAATTGCACCCGCTGCCATCGGGTAAGATTCTGAAAAGTCTCTTTTTTAAGATCCTTTATTTTCTTTTCGAGCGTTTTTACAGCCTCGGATACGTCAACATCGCTTTCCTCTGCAATACGCTTCATATCTTCTAATTTAGCTTCCAGTTCAGCTATAGGTTTTTCAAATTCCAAAAGCATAGTCTTTATTAAATATACGCAAATTTAGGATAACACAAATCCAGCTTTTATAACTGCCTTCTCCTAATGAAAAAACAAAATTATACTAATTTGTTAAACAAAAGGCATAAATTTCCACTCCAATGAAAAAAATACCACAATGGCTGGAGGAGAATATAGGTCTAAGCAGACCTGTGCAGGAGGATATAGTCCTATCCTTGATGATAATATTTGTACTTTGGCTGCTCCATTATTTAATTCTCACAATTGTCTTTAAGAAAGTTAAAGATGTTAAAGAACGTTACTTTTGGCGCAGTGGTACAACCTATTTAGTTTTCACCGTCGGATTCATTGCCCTTTTACTCGTATGGGTTGAAGCTTATGGGTCACTAGGTACTTTTCTTGGGCTTTTATCAGCAGGTCTTGCCATCGCATTAAAAGATCCAATAACAAACTTCTTTGCATGGATATTTATTATCATCAGGCGACCTTTTCGGGTTGGTGAACGAATTCAGATCGGTGAACATGCAGGTGATGTTATTGATATCAGGATCTTTCAATTTACACTAAATGAAATAGGGAATTGGGTGGATGCTGATCAAAGTACAGGAAGGATAATCCATGTTCCTAACAGCTTAGTTTTCACAAAAGCACAGGCAAACTACAATCGTGGTTTCAGCCATATCTGGAATGAGATCCCTGTTTTAATAACCTTTGAAAGTGACTGGCGTGTTGCCAAGGCCGAGCTACAAAAAATTGCTGAAGAGCATGCTGAACAATTGTCAAGAGGAGCTCAAAAGCAACTTATAGAAGCCAGTCGGAAATTTATGATTTTCTACAGAAAACTTACACCAATTGTATATACCTCTGTAAAAGACAGCGGAATTTTACTAACAATTCGTTATCTATGCATCCCTCAAAGAAGAAGAGGCAGCCAGCAGGCAATATGGGAAGATATCCTGGAAACATTTGAAAAAAATCCAAATATAGAATTTGCATATCCGACCCAGCGGGTATATTTTGAGCATCATGATCAGGAAGAACTTAAAAAAACATTTACGAATAAAAACCGAAAACCTAACAGTTAATATAGCTTTTTTAATTTTTATTCTGTCTTTAACAGGATGTAAATCCGAAGAATCTAATAATGAGCTGATAACCCTTAAATCACCCGCAGGAAGTAATTCTGCTCAACCTAACCTGTTTGCTACAGAGGATGGATTATACATATCCTGGCAAACAACAGAAGATTCTATTTCCGCATTATACTACAGTAAATTTCAGGACAAACAGTGGACATCCCCGAAAAAATTAGCAAGTGGTAAAGACTGGTTTATCAACTGGGCAGATTATCCTTCCCTGGCTGTTAATAATCAGGAAAAAGTATTTTCCAATTTTTTACCAAAAAGTGGAGAAGGCACTTATGCATATGATATCCATCTAACGCTAAATCAACCTGATACGACTTACAAGCTTCATGAGGATACGACTCAAACTGAGCATGGTTTTGTAAGCGCTGAACCTTTGCCGAATGGTGGTTTTATTACCGTTTGGCTGGATGGAAGAAACACAGGAGGTGGGCATCATGAACATAATGGAGCCATGACTTTGCGTGCTGCTGAAATTGATCAGCACGGCAAGAAAGTAGATGAATGGCTGCTGGATGAAAAAGTGTGTGACTGCTGTCAGACAGACATTGCATATACAGAAGAAGGGCCAATTGTAGTTTATCGCAACCGAAGCAATGAAGAAGTCCGTGATAATTTTTATACAATATTAAATAATGGGCAGTGGAGTAATCCCAAACCCTTACATGCGGATAACTGGAAAATAGAAGGATGCCCTGTAAATGGTCCGTCAATTGATGCTAAAAATAAAAATGTGGCGGTTGCCTACTTTACAGCTACAGAAAATAACCCAAAAGTCAACCTGGTTCTTTCAACTGATGCTGGGGAATCATTTACTTCACCGCTTACAGTTTCATCACAAAAAGTTATAGGGCGAGTAGATGTCGAGGTGACAAATAAGGATGAAGTATGGGTTTCATGGATGGAACTGGAAAATGAAAATGCTATTTTGAAAGCTGCTTCATACAATTTTTCAGGTGAATTATTATCAGAAAAAACAATAGCAGAACTCGCTGCATCAAGAAAATCCGGCTTTCCCCAAATGGAAAATTTCCAAGAAAGCCTTTACTTTGCATGGACAGAAACAGGTGATACAACCAGTATTAAATTAAAACGTTTAAAAATACAATAGAAAATCACGATTATGAAAAACATACTTATTGCTTTAGTATTAATTTTATCGGTTACAGCATGTGAAACTAACCAAACAAAAGAGGAAGAAAGTCCTGAAAAAGAACAAGAAGGCCTTGAAAAACCGGAAACTTCACAAAAATCTACGGATACCACCGCTGAAGCTCAGGTAATTTCTGATGAAGATCTGGAAGCTTTTAGAAATTTAAATGAAAACCTGGCAGATCAAATTCTAAATTCCTATCTGAAAATAAAAGATGCCCTTGTAAATACAAATGGAGCAGAAGCAAAGAGAATAGCTGCATCAGCTCTTAAGCAAATTAAAAATCAAGATGGTGAAGCAATGGAAATGATCCGTCAGGACCTGGCACATATGTCTGTTACCACTTCCGTAGATCACCAGCGGGAACATTTTAAAACTTTATCTGCTCATGTATATGCACTTGTAAAGGCAACTGACGCAAATGATCAGCAACTTTATAAACAATATTGTCCTATGGCGTTTGATAATACAGGTGCATACTGGTTATCTTCTGCGGAGGAAATCAGAAATCCTTATTTTGGAGACAAAATGCTGAAATGCGGAAGGGTACAAGAGACAATTGAACCTTAAATATGAATAAAATCATTATTATATGTTTTCTGCTGATCTGTGGATGTACTGTGCCTAACAGCCAGGAATCCACAGGTCAGTATGAAGAGATCCCTGACCCGCAGACGAAACTAACTATTAACGACCTTCAGCTGGTAGATCTGGAAGGAAATACAGTACCAGCTTCAAATTTTCAAGGACAAGCGGTATTTGTTAATTTATGGGCTACCTGGTGTCGGCCATGTTTAGAGGAAATGCCGGATATTGAAAATGCACAGCAAAAACTTCAGGAAAAAGAGGTAGAAATGCATTTCATTTTCCCTTCAAATGAATCAATTGCAAAAATTCAAAAATTTAAAAAAGGCAATGATTATGATTTCCGGTACTTTCATTTAGCTAATAATTTTGAGCAACTGGGAATCTACACGCTCCCCACTACCCTGCTTTTTAATAAGGACGGGAAACTGGTAGAAACATTTGTTGGCGCCCGTGAATGGGACCTTGATGATGCTATCGATTATCTTGAAAGTATTGCCGACTAAATTCTATTCTCCCCCTTCTCCCTTCTCCCTTCTTCTTTCTTCCTTCTCCATTCTCCCTTCATTTATTAATTCTTAATTTTTAATTCATTTAAACCTTCTTCAACAAAAGGTAATAGCTTTTCTATGGTAACATGGTCCATAATCACAATTTTATACCAGTTTGGCGCATCATGATTATCGGGAACAAGTCCAAATTTTGATGCTATTTTCTTTGGAACAAACTCACTGCGAATAGTAATAATATTGGAATTCTCATTTCGATAATATAAAATACCTGCCTCTCTAAGCTGCTTGCAAAGCCAGTTGGCTCTATTGTTAAGGATGAGTATTTTCTCATACCATCCATGCGGGCCATAAGTCATCAGGATCATCCATATAGCTATGGCATTTGCACCCGATCGGCTTCCGGATAAAGTATAATCCTCACCTTCCACATAACTTGCAGCCTTAGTATTTGCAAAATGTATCCAGTTTTTTCGGATAATAAAAATACCTGTACCGTAAGGTGCCTGTAACATCTTATGCGCATCCAAAGTCACAGAATTAACCTCAGGATTTCTAAAATCAAGATTATTATTTTTTGCTGCAAAGGGATAATAAAAACCTCCGTATGCACCGTCAACATGAATTTTATAGGTTAATTCATGCTTATTAAAAGCCTCAGCATAAATTTCTGTTTCATCCACGGATCCAAACATCGTGGTCATCATATTAGCAATACAAATAACATGTTTTACACCTTCCTCATTTAGCATTGCCAGCTGGCTCTCCAGATTAGTAGGGTCAATCTTTCTATCATCTTCTTTTACCGTAATTTTTATCAAACGAATATTTAAAATATTTGCTGCCTTATCCATTGAATAATGTGCATCTGCAGATGTGATAATGGCTATCTCATCAAGCTTTGCCTCAAGCTCCTGAATAAAATAATTACGATACACCCAGATAGCCTGCATATTCGCTTCCGTACCACCGGAAGCTACATAACCATCAAATTCATCAGGTTCACCATTTAAAATATCTGCGGCACATATTCCGATAAGCTCCTTTTCTATTTCCTGTGTTCCTTTAAAAAAACTTTCGGACCTGCCAAGAGTATGACAGCCAATATGATTTGGGTTGTGTATGAGCGTTGATAAAAAAGGTGCATCATTTAAAAATGGTGCATCCTGATAAAAAACCCTGTCATCAAGATGAGAAGCAGGTACCCCTAAAATATTTTCATTATAATAATTTACATTTTGCCCCAATGCCTTAAATACACGTTCTCTGATCTTTTCCTGAGGTAATTTTTCCCAAATGGCCATGACTGTATTCGCTTTTACACAAGATTAGGAAGAAATAATATAATACTCCAATTTCTTTATTTTGATAATTTGATGCCTTAAAATAATTATAGCGCTCTTATTTGCATACATCATTGTTATAGTCACATTCTTCTTCTTTAGAATGTATTTCTAAAACATGCAGGAGAAAATATTACCAGCTTCTTTTTGGGAGGGTCGTAATTTCCCATGGTGGTTAGCTGCTGGGCTGGCAAACGTAATGCTGAACAGGGTTTATAAGAAAAGCCTGATATAGAAGTTGCAAAACCTGAATAATTCTTTATCTTTACATAGGACTTTAGGGGTGCTCCTGAGAGCTGAGATTATACCCTTACAACCTGATGCAGTTAATACTGACGAAGGGAAAAGTTGATGGACCTACCATTATTGTAATCTCACATTACTCAGGCTGTTACTCCATGGGATAATATCTCAATTATGGAAGTATATATAAACAGTGAAAAGAAATCTTTCAATGATCCTCTGACTATTGAGCAACTTGTCAGAAAACAATTTGAAAACAATCTGCCAAAAGGTATTGCCATAGCTGTAGATAATCAGGTTGTTCCCAGAAATAACTGGAAAGATTTTAAACTATCAACAGGAAATAAAATTATTATAATTACAGCTACACAAGGTGGCTGAAAAAGCAAAGCATATGAAGAAACCCGACAGAATTCCCGGACAAGAAGTTATTACACGTAATCCTTTTCCAGCCTCAAAAAAGATCTATGTTGAGGGAAAGATGCATAATGTTAAAGTAGCCATGCGTGAAATAGAACTTTCCGATACCAGGCTGCACGGTTTACAGGGTAAAACGGAAAAAAATCCACCTGTCACTGTTTACGATACAAGTGGCCCCTTCACAGATCCAAATGTAGACATAGATGTAAGAGAGGGTATTCCTAAACTCCGTGAGCAATGGATCAAAGACAGAAATGATACCGAAGAGCTTACTGGTTTATCTTCTGCTTACGGACAAAAAAGATTAGATGATCATGCACTAGATCACCTGAGGTTTGAACATCTGAAAAAACCCTTGAAAGCGAAACCAGGTCATAATGTGTCTCAAATGCATTATGCACGTAAAGGTATTATCACACCTGAAATGGAATATATTGCCATTCGTGAAAACCAACGACTGGATTACCTGAAAGAGCAGCATAACGGGCAGTATGAAATGTTAGCGGCGCAACATCCGGGAGAGAGCTTTGGTGCCAATACACCGAAAGGTTTAATAACGCCTGAATTTGTTCGTGATGAAGTTGCTGCAGGACGTGCAATTATACCAAACAATATAAATCACCCGGAAAGTGAACCAATGATCATTGGCCGTAATTTCCTGGTAAAGATCAATGCTAACATTGGAAACTCCGCCGTTACATCAAGTATTGAAGAAGAGGTCGAGAAAGCTGTATGGGCCTGCCATTGGGGAGCAGATACTATAATGGACCTTTCTACGGGAAAAAATATTCATGAAACCCGCGAGTGGATCATTAGGAACAGTCCTGTACCTATTGGTACAGTGCCAATCTATCAGGCGCTGGAAAAAGTTAATGGAAAAGCAGAGGACCTAACATGGGAGATCTTCCGTGATACTTTAATTGAGCAGGCAGAGCAGGGAGTTGATTATTTCACCATTCATGCCGGCGTGAGGCTTCGGTATGTACCTTTAACAGCAAAAAGACTGACAGGTATTGTATCTCGTGGTGGTTCGATCATGGCCAAATGGTGCCTTGCACACCATAAAGAAAGTTTCCTTTATACGCATTTTGAAGAGATATGTGAGATAATGAAAGCTTATGATGTAGCTTTCTCATTAGGAGATGGACTTAGACCGGGTTGTTTGGCCGATGCAAATGATAAAGCTCAATTTGCAGAGCTGGAGACTTTAGGTGAACTTACCGAAATAGCATGGAAACATGATATCCAGACAATGATCGAAGGCCCCGGGCACGTACCTATGCAAATGATCAAAGAAAATATGGATAAGCAGTTAGGCGCCTGTAAGGAAGCTCCTTTCTATACTTTAGGGCCTCTAACTACTGATATAGCTCCGGGTTATGACCATATAACCTCTGCTATCGGAGCAGCACAAATTGGCTGGTATGGTACTGCAATGCTATGTTATGTTACTCCTAAAGAACATTTAGGGCTGCCAAATAAGAAAGATGTTAAAGATGGCGTTATTACATATAAAATAGCAGCACATGCAGCAGATCTTGCAAAAGGACATCCAGGAGCACAGTATCGGGATAATGCTTTAAGTAAGGCACGCTTTGAGTTCAGATGGGAGGATCAGTTTAACCTTTCTCTTGATCCTGATACGGCAAAAGAGTTTCACGATGAGACTTTACCTGCTGATGGAGCCAAAGTTGCTCATTTCTGCTCTATGTGCGGACCAAATTTCTGCTCAATGAAGATCACTCAGGAGGTAAGGGATTTTGCCGAAAAAGAAGGCCTAGAATCAGAAGAAGCCATAGAAGAAGGGATGAAGAAAAAATCTGAAGAATTCCTGAATAAGGGCGGAGAAATATACCAGTAGGATTATGAGGTTATTTGCCATAACACCAGCAAAGGATATTATTAATGAACAGCAATACCTGGAGGAGCTTATTGCAGAAGGTTTTATTGTGCACTGTCGTAAACCTGAGAAAAATGCCGTTGAGATGGCTGCTTTCCTCAGAGAGATAAAGCCTGAATATCGCCCCTCCGTTGCTATTCATAGTCATTTTGAAATTGCTGAAGATATGGGAATCCGCCGCCTGCATTTTACTGAAGAACTGCGGGAAAAACTGAATCCTGATGATTTTAAATATGGCAAAAACACCTTAAGCACTTCAGTTCATTCTTTTGAACAGCTGGAAAATGATGAAAAGCTGAAATTCTTTGAATACATATTTTGCAGTCCTGTGTTTGACAGCATTAGCAAGCCTGAAAATACCGAGAATAAGATCTGGCAACAAAAAGTATCTAAAGAGTATCAATTTGATTTAATTGCATTAGGAGGTTTAACAGCCGAAAACCTGCCGTTGATTTACCACTGGGGTTACTCAGGAGCAGCTTTTTGTGGCTATCTCTGGAATGATGAATCTCAGGTCAGGGAAAGTTTTACCAAAATTAAAGAGGTATGGCTGAAAGACCTTATGCTTTAAGTATTGCAGGTATAGATCCTTCAGCCGGCGCTGGCTTGCTTGCTGATATAAAGGCTTTTGAGCAATTGGAAGTTTATGGGCTTGGGATCCCTTCATCAAATACGGTCCAAACTGAAAAAGAATTTTTTTCAAACCAGTGGGTGGCAAGGAATTATATTCTTGAAGGGACACAAAAAATGCTGGATAATTATCCGATAAAAGCGGTAAAAGTTGGCATTATTGAGGACCTTGAGCTATTAAAGGAGCTCACAAAGAATATAAAATCTAAAAACCCTGAGATAAAAGTAGTATGGGACCCTGTAATTCGCAGCACTACCAATTTTGAATTTAATGATAAATGGAAGTTATCGAAGGATATTTTTAATTACATTGATGTAATCACCCCTAATACAGATGAGTGGCATTATCTTCAGTTAATACCACAGAAAGAGCTGAAGTGCTCTATTCTGCTAAAGGGCGGACATCATAAAGAAAAAAAAGGATACGATAAGCTATGGTGGGATAATGAATGGATAGAGATCCCTCCGCAAACATCTTTAAATATCCATGAAAAACATGGGTCAGGATGTGTTCTCTCTTCTGCTTTAACAGCACAATTAAGTAAGGGAGAAAATATGCTGGCAGCCTCTAAACAGGCAAAAGAGTATACTGAAAAGTTTTTATCCAGTACAAGAGAAAAATTAGGCTACCACAATGGAAAGATTGCTCTACATATCACAAGGTAAAAATGCTGCAGCTCATATGGATAATATCCGGGTTATGCTTGACTGCGGAGTTAAATGGATACAGCTGAGGATAAAAGATATACCTTCTCAGGAGCTTTTAACTGTAGCAGAAAAAACTAAAAAATTATGTGATGAATTCGGAGCTGATCTATCTATTAATGATGATGCACAGGTAGCAAAAGATGTTGATGCCTGGGGGCTTCACCTGGGGCTGGAGGATATGTCTGTCAAAGAAGCCCGGGCCATTGTCGGAGATCAGGTGAAAATTGGCGGAACGGTCAACTCAATAGAAGATATTAAGCAGAGAATAAACGAAAAGGTTGATTATCTGGGATTAGGACCCCTGCATTATACCAATACAAAAAAACATCTCAGACCTATTTTAGGACATAAAGGCATTCGGGAGATTAAGCAGTTCCTACAAGAAAACAACTATGATGCTCCTGTAATTGTAGTGGGGGGAGTAACAGAACCGGATATAAAGCCACTGATAAAAAATGGGATCTATGGTGTAGGTATTTCAATGCTATTGACCAAATCAAATTTTCCAAAGGAGCTGGTTATAAAAATTAAACAAGATATTAATGAAGCCATTAGTAATAGCTGATAAAGAATTTAATTCAAGATTATTTACGGGAACTGGCAAATTTGCCTCTGCCCAGATGATGGAGAAAGCATTAGTAGCTTCCGGTTCTGAGCTGGTAACCGTTGCATTGAAACGTGTAGAAGTAAATAATACCGAAGACGACCTGCTGACACATTTACAGCATGAGCATATAAATCTATTACCTAATACTTCTGGTGTACGAAGTGCAAAAGAAGCTGTTCTGGCAGCACAACTGGCTCGTGAAGCACTCCAGACGAACTGGATCAAACTGGAGATACATCCCGATCCGAAGTATTTACTCCCTGATCCTATAGAAACTTTAAAAGCCACCGAAGAGCTGGCGAAACTGGGATTCATTGTGCTTCCTTATATTCATGCTGATCCGGTTTTATGCAAAAGACTTGAAGACGCAGGAACTGCCGCAGTAATGCCTTTAGGTTCTCCTATTGGAAGTAATAAAGGTCTTAAAACTTTTGATTTCCTGGAGATCATAATTGAGCAAAGCAAAGTTCCGGTGGTAATAGATGCCGGTATAGGGGCGCCATCAGATGCAGCAAAAGCAATGGAAATGGGTGCCGATGCGGTTCTTGTTAATACCGCCATTGCCATTGCCGGTGATCCTGTACAAATGGCTGTAGCCTTTAAGAAGGCTGTGGAAGCTGGTCGTGAAGCCTTTGAATCAGGAATTGCAGCAACAACAACAAAAGCAGTAGCAAGCAGTCCTTTAACCGCCTTTCTAGATGAGTAGCTTTAGAGATATATTTGATCAGCAAAATTGGGAGGAGATTAAAAGCAGCATCTATACCAAAACTGCTGCTGATGTACAACGGGCGCTAAATAAAGAGAAGCGTAACCTGGAGGATTTTAAAGCCCTCATCTCCCCGGCCGCTGCCCCTTTCCTTGAGCAGATGGCTATAAAAAGTCAGCAGCTGACACAAAAACGATTTGGAAAGACAATTCAGATGTATGTGCCCCTTTATCTTTCAAATGAATGCCAGAATATCTGTACCTACTGTGGTTTTAGTCTGGACAACAAAGTCAGGCGAAGAACGCTGACAATGCAGGAAATAGCACGTGAATGCGAAACAATAAAGGCAATGGGCTATGATCACGTGCTGCTGGTGACCGGAGAGGCCAATAAAACGGTACATGTCCCATATTTTAAGGAGGCAATGAAGGTTATACGTCCATATTTTAGCCATATCTCCCTGGAGGTACAGCCATTAGACCAACTGGATTATGAGGAGCTCATACCTTCAGGGTTAAATACCGTCCTTGTTTATCAGGAAACCTATCACCAGGAAGACTATAAAAAGCATCATCCTAAAGGTAAAAAATCAAATTTCTATTATCGTTTGGATACAGCAGACAGACTAGGAAAAGCCGGAGTCTATAAAATTGGCTTAGGGGTATTAATAGGGCTTGAAGACTGGCGCACCGACTCTTTTTTTACGGCCCTTCATTTACGTTATCTGGAAAAAACCTATTGGAAAACAAAATACAGCCTATCATTTCCAAGATTGAGACCATTTAGTGGTGGCTTAACTCCTAAAGTAGAAATGAATGACCGGGAACTGGTACAGCTTATTTGTGCATACAGATTATTTGATGAGGACGTAGAGCTTTCATTAAGCACAAGGGAAACCGAAAAATTCCGGGACCATGTAATCCAGCTGGGAATAACATCTATGAGTGCGGGTTCCAAAACAAATCCCGGAGGATATAGTGTTGAACCTCAGTCACTCGAACAATTTGAGATCAGCGATGACAGAAGTCCGGCCGAGATAGCTGAGGTTGTAAGAAAGCAGGGTTATGAACCGGTTTGGAAAGACTGGGACCGGGTTTATCAATAATAAAAAGATAAATACTCTTAAGAAGAGTCAGGAGTATAATTTTTGAGGATCATATTCCAATACACCACTTTTTTAAGTATTCTCTATAGTTTTTAAAAAATCTACAGTAGTTTTAGATATATCAACCAGTAATTAAAAATGGAAACTACTGATTCACGCCTGCATCTCAATGATGAAAACCTTCACGACCTTAATGAAATGCGCAAATGGACCTTCTTCCTTGCTATTTTAGGATTCATCGGCGTTGCGTTTATGGTGATTGCCGCTTTATTCATTGGTTCATTTATAGATGCCTCGGGGCAGGAAATGCCTGTACCACACGGAGCTCTTACAGGATTATACCTGCTGTTTGCTATTATTTACTTTTTTCCGATCCTCTATCTATACAAATTTTCCACAAGCACAAAAAAAGCTGTTCATGAGAAAAGTGAATACGAGCTTACCTCAGCATTTACTAATCTAAAACGTCATTATAAATTTATAGGCATTATAGCAATTGTGATGCTTACAGTATACGTCCTGGTTATCCTTTTCGCACTTTTAGGGGCCGCTATAGTATAATTTAAAATTTACTGATAGTAAATTAAAACTTTGCTAAACCTCTTCATATCCTGACTGTTATAAGGATATGTTAACAATGTTTTGGATATTATTTGCGGCAATAATTGTAGGAGTTATTATATACTATTCCTTCAAGAAGAGAAAAGAAGGAAAAGCTGGTTATCGTAACCCTAAAGAGCCTGGTGAGGATAAGAATGTAGAGTAGATATTTTGTAACTTTGCAGGAGTAAAAGGTGTTTATGAAGAATCATCTGCTATTTTATTTTCTGGTATTTTTACCGCTTCCCCTACTATATTTTATTTCTGATAATTATGGATCAACAATATTTGTTGCCGCGCTGATATTTTATAGTTTTATTTACCGCCCGGTAATAGATTATCATCGCCTGTCAGCACTCAATGCTATAGGAAATAAAAAGTGGTGGAAATTTTTTATACCTTTCTACTACTATTGGCATAAGGATATTCTGTTTTTTGGAAAATGATTGTTCTTGAGATTAACTTTTTCAATAATAAATTTCATCACTTCCGGCTGCTTGGTTTTTTCACATCGTTTTTATACATTTAAAAGGCACACGGTCATTTCATTTAGAAAAGTATAAAAATGATAAGAACTTTTAAAGCAGTCATTTTAATCTTGTGTGTATCCTCTTCAAGCTTCGCACAATTTCAAAAATCGGACTTCAAGATAGGAGCATCAGCAGGATAGTTTCGAAAACAAATAGTGAATTCAAAGGTATTTTATTCAATCCTCAGGCTGGATATTTTGTCTCAAATAAGTTAATGATACTCGCGGAGTCTAATTTATATCATATATTTTCACCAGATGCCAATGGTGAAATAACTTCAGGATCATCCTACAATACTTTTGATCTGGGGCTAGCTTTAAATTATATTATTGCAAAAAGTGAAACATGTGGCAATTTGATTATTGGCACCGGCTTGTACAAAACCCATGAAATAGATCAATTGGAATGGTATATTACTCCCCGGCTTTCCTATGATATAGGGAATTATTCTTTTGAAATACTTAGTGATATGTCTGTCCCAAACCTTGTCGAAAGCCTGACCCAAAAAACAACTTTTTACAGCACTTTTGAAATGGGGTTATTTTGGAAACTATAATTTTTTGAAAATCTGCATTGGCTAAACTGCTTTCCTGCGCTGGTATGGATTAGCATTTATAAGTTCCCTGACCGTATCCTGCATGATATGCATATGAACAGGTTTCTGTAATACAGCATCAGCATCATCGGCTATAAGATCATGGATATCATCAAGCGCTGAAACTACAAGCACTTTTGTTTTAGTATCATAAGAATTAATTACTTTAAGCACTTTATCCGCATTGGCAGTGGGAATTTGCCAGTCGAGCAGGAGAAGGTCAGGTTCAATTTCCTGAAGCCTTTCAAAAAAATAATCATCGGCTTCTTCAAATAAATGAACTGTATATTCTTGTTTTAAGATGGTTTTATAGATGAATAAAAAATCATGGTCATCTTCAACAATAAATATATTTTTTTCAGACATGAATTAAAGTTTAAGTTGATATACATATTATCATTTTTTACGTCAAAAAGTTCAGATTGGCAGCAATAAAAAAATTTTTAAAAGAATTGCAATTTTTATTAACAACGGTTTGTATTTAATGCAACAGCCGATTACCTTTGCAACGCTTTATAACAAAAAGCAGTGCTGATAAACGATCAGGCGCTAATAATGGTCCGGTAGTTCAGTTGGTTAGAATGCCTGCCTGTCACGCAGGAGGTCGCGGGTTCGAGTCCCGTCCGGACCGCTCATAGCCTCTCAATTAATTTTGAGGGGCTTTTTTTATATCTTATATCTTTCATTGAAAGATTAAAAGTAGCCGCCTTACCAGAAATAATCAGTATTATGGGAAATCAAAAAGAATTAGATACAGCAGGAAAACTGGCAGAGCGCATAGTAAATGCTTATGGTGAAGCACTATCAGCTGAAGCCATCGGGATTGCTAAACCTATTTCCTCATTAAAATATTCCAAAGAAGAAATAAAATCCGCTATAAAAACTTATATCGATTCCCTGGTAAAAGCTGATAAACTTAATAAAGAACTAATAAAGGTACTATCCCTTGGCTATGCTTCTATTGATCTCTTTATAGAAGATAAGGAAGCCGAGAAATTTAGTTATGTAGAAAAATCAAAAGATGACAAAGACCTGCCGGAGGAGCTATTAATCAGCTATCAAAATTTTGTTCAAAATGCTAAAAAATCCATGCAGAATAATGTTGAGGAAATTACAGCCTATATAAAGAGTAAGTATTAATTGCTGATACCCTTGATTAATTAAGTCATTAATTTTCTAATAAATCAGATATTAACCTTTAACAGGTTTTAAAAAAAAATATTCCCTACCGCTTAAATAAATAAAGCACTTCTCGTCAGGTATACTACACTGAATAATAGCTTTTTGGCTATATTAATACCACCAAACAAAACAAAGAGTTATGTTAAAGAATATTCTTATTATATTTTTATTCGCAGTCTTACTTTCCTCCCAGTCTTACGGACAAGGAACGCAACTACTGCGGCAGCCTACGATCAGCAGTGATCAAATAGCTTTTGTCTATGCCAATGACCTGTGGATCGTTGATAGAAATAGCCAAAATGCTGATCTGGGGTCAGCAAGAAGGATTACTTCTAATGAAGGTGCGGAAAACAATCCGCATTTTTCACCGGATGGAAAATGGATCGCCTTTACCGGACAATATGATGGCAATACGGATGTTTATCTTGTTCCTGCAGAAGGTGGGCAGCCACAAAGGCTAACATGGCATCCGGGAAGTGATGAAGTTACCGGTTGGACCCCTGATGGACAAAATATTCTTTTTACTTCCGGTCGGGAAGGAACTCCAACAGCCGAATCAAAATTCTTTACTGTTTCAGTTAATGGAGGTATGCCAAATGCCTTAGAGATTCCTCGTGCCGCGGGAGGTGAATTATCAGAAGATGGCAATTTTATCGCCTACACCCCTATTTCCTTTTGGGATCCAGAATGGAGAAATTATCGGGGCGGTCAGTCCCAGCCAATCTGGATAGTAAATATGAAAGACTATTCATTAAAACAAACTCCTCAACCTGATAATGAAAGACATACGGATCCTGTATGGCTAAATGGAAAGATCTACTTTCTTTCAGAGCTTGATTATGCCAACAATATCTGGTCCTTTGACCCTTCAACTGATGAAATAAAGCAGGTGACCTTTCACAAGCAATTTGATGTAAAAAGCCTTGATGCGGGTGGTGGAGCAATAGTTTACGAACAGGGAAGCTTCCTCCATCTTCTTGATCCACAAACCAATGAATCGACGCAACTTAAGATAAATGTAGCCGGTGATTTCCACTGGGCACGGTCTCGCTGGGCAGATGTACCTGCAGGAAGACTGACAAATGCATCTTTAAGCCCTAATGGAAACAGAGCCTTATTTGAATATCGCGGAGATATATTTACAGTACCTAAAGAGAAAGGCGACTGGAGAAATATCACCCGCTCTTCACATGCTGCTGATCGCTTCCCCACATGGTCACCCGATGGCCAAAGCATTGCCTGGTTTTCAGATGCGGGTGGCGAATACCAGCTTATGATAGGAGATCAGAAAGGTTTAAAAGAACCCCGTTCCGTTTCTATTGCTGAACCTACTTTTTTCTTCAGGCCCGAATGGTCGCCAGATGGAAAATATATAGCATTCACAGATACTGATTATAAACTGTGGTATGTGGATGTAATTTCCGGAAATGTAAATCGTGTTGATGTTGATAGATATGCCCATCCGAATCGTACATTAAACCCTGTGTGGTCGCCAGACAGCAAATGGATTACATATGTAAAACTTATGGACAATCAGTTCAAGGCGGTGAAGGTTTATAATGTAGAAACAAAGCAAACTCATCAGCTTACTGACCAGTTGGCAGATGCCATTTCTCCTGTATGGGATGAGAATGGCAAATACCTCTATTTCCTGGCGAGCACAAATTTTGGATTAAGCACGGGCTGGCTTGATATGAGCAGCTATGATCGCCCGGTGACTCGAAGCTTGTATATGATCGTATTATCAAAAGATACACCTTCTCCCCTCCTTCCAAAAAGTGATGAGGAGACAATGAAGCAGCAAGACCAGGAGGGAAAAGAAAAGGATAAAAAAGAGGAACAAGGCAATGGTGTCAGTGTAAAGATTGATCTCGATAATATCAGCAGAAGAATAGTGGCTATTGATGTTCCTGATCGTAATTATGTAGCCTTGCTTTCAGCGCCTGAAAATAAGGTTTTTTATATGGAAGCAATCCCTAATCAAAGCGGGGTAACGCTCCATCAATATGATCTTAAAGAACAAAAGGCAACAGAATTTTTAAGTAAAGTAAATGAAACAGCTGTTTCCCTGGATAGAAAGAACCTGCTGTACAAATCCGGTGGCAGCTGGTCTATAGTAAGTACCAACAATCCTCCAAAAGGTAACGATGGAAAATTAAACCTCTCCAATATGAAAATGAAGGTAAATCCTTCCGAGGAATGGGTTCAGATATTTAAAGAGGGATGGCGTTATCAGCGGGATTTCCTCTATGTAAGCAACGTACATGGTGCGCCATGGGATCAGATCTATGACTGGTATCGTCCATGGGTGGATCATGTAAGGCATCGCTCAGATCTAAATTATATTGTAGATATTATTGGCGGTGAGGTTGCAGTAGGGCACTCCTACACGAGTGGTGGCGACTATCCCGATATTGAAAGGGTTTCAATAGGATTATTAGGTGCCGATTATGAGCTTGAAAATGGCAACTATAAGATAACAAAAATATACACGGGAGAAAACTGGAATCCTGACCTTACAGCCCCGTTGGCAGCACCTGGAATAAATGTTCAGGAGGGTGATTATATCCTTGAGGTGAATGGAGCAACGGTAGAGGGGACAGGAAATCTGTATAAATATTTTGAAACTACTGCTAACAGGCAGACGATCCTAAGAGTAAATAACAGGCCATCTTTAGAAGGTGCACGATTAGTAACTGTGGTGCCTGTATCGAATGAGTATGGTTTAAGACGTATGGATTGGGTGGAGAGCAACCGCAGGAAAGTAGATGAGCTCTCCGGCGGGAAACTGGCTTATATTTATCTGCCAAATACCGGCGGTGCTGGCTATCAGTATTTCAACCGCTATTATTTTGGTCAGCAGGATAAAAAAGGTGCTGTAATTGATGAAAGGAATAACGGCGGTGGCTCCGCGGCAGATTATATGGTGGATATTATGGCAAGAGAGCTGCATGGATATTTTAATAGTAAAGTGGAAGGGAACAAACCGTTTACCACTCCTATGGCTGGTATATGGGGCCCAAAAGTTATGATCATCAATGAAAGAGCAGGCTCCGGAGGGGACCTTCTGCCCTACCTTTTCAGGAAAATGGAAATCGGGCCGCTGATCGGTACCAAAACATGGGGAGGGCTTGTAGGAACATGGGATACACCTCCTTTTATTGATGGTGGCCGGATGGTTGCACCAAGAGGAGGCTTTATCGATATTGAAGGTGAATGGGCCGTTGAAGGTGAAGGTGTTGCTCCTGATATTGAAATAATGAATAAACCTGCCGATGTTATAGCAGGTAAAGATCCTCAACTGGAAAAAGCGGTAGCTGAAGCAATGAAGTTGCTCGAAACATCAGAAGTAAAGTTAAAATCAGAACCTGAACCTCCTGTCAGATGGTTAAGGCCTGAAGGATGGCAGGAAGAGGTTAAGGGAAATAATTAATTGAGAGGGGGCTACATTAGCCTCCTTTTTTTATTTAAACGATCAACCGCAGGTGGACGCATGGGCCCGCAAGGTTCGTAAGAAATATTTATAAAAACCTGCGTCATATGGTAAAATCCAAATAAGCCTTGTATTTTTAAATTATGTAAATAAAATAATCAGATTTTTGTTATATTAGAATAAGAAGGAGTTATAATGAAAGAATATATTCAATATATAAGTATTGATCCATCCGTGCGATTTGGAAAACCCTGCATAAGAGGTTCGAGAATTGCACTATCAGATATTCTTCAATGGCTAGCTTCCGGTATGACAGAAGAAGAAATTTTAAATGATTATCCCTATTTAAAAAAGGAACATATAAAAACCGCATTATTTTATGCAGCAAATAGAGAAGAGATGATAAAAATAATAGCTGCATAAATGAAATTGCTTCTCGATGCAAATTTGTCCTGGAGGTTATGCGCAAAATTAAAAAGTCAATTTTCAGACATAAAACATGTAGATCATATTGGCCTGCCTGTACCTCCAAAAGATATTGAAATTTGGAATTATGCTAAAGAAAATTAATTAACCGCAGTGAACGCAAAGGATTCTCAAGGTTCGTAAGAAATATTATTTTAAAGCTGCGTCCTTGTGGTAAAGAACACGCATTAAAAATCTTTAGTAACCATCAACATTTTCCATCCATAATGGTTGATATTTCAGGTAATTCTAACTATCAAAAATACATAAATCCCATGGATAGATTAAAAGGTAAAGTTGCTATCGTTACAGGTGGCGCTACAGGAATAGGAGAAGCAATAACCCGTTTATTTGTAAAGGAAGGTGCCAAAGTTATTATCGCTGGCTATCCTGCTGATCCATTGGCTGACCTTTACCTTGAACTGGAGGATGAAGGAGATGTAAAGATCTTTAAAGGTGATCTTTCGAAACCCGAAGAAGCCGAAAAATGTGTTCAATCTGCCCTGGATCATTTTGACAAACTTGATATACTTATCAATAATGCGGGTATTTTTCCGGCAACCTCTGAATTACAGCAATATCCCGACGAAGCTTTTGAAAGCCTGCTCAACAATAATATCAAAAGCGCTTATTACATGAGTAAAAAAGCATTACCGGAATTACATAAAACCCACGGCTGTATAGTATCGGCTGGATCTGAATCAGGATCCTTAGGGTTAGATAAAAATACACCTTATGGGGGCACAAAAGGTTTTATGCATGCCTTTATGAAAGGACTGGCAGTAGAGCAAGGCCGGCATGGAGTAAGGGTAAACTGTGTAGCTCCCGGTCCTATTGATACCGCATGGACTTATAAAGACAAAGGCCCAATGGATGAGGATATGGAAGAAGGTGTTGTAGATGCTGTAATCATGGGCCGTCGCGGATCACCTGAGGAAGTTGCAAATGTATATCTGTTTTTGGCATCTGATGAAGCTTCATATGTTACCGGTGCTGTATTTCCGGTTGATGGCGGAACATTGGTTGCTAAAGGAGCTGTTGGGGACGATGCACATGATTTCTTCAAAAACCCGCCTAAAGGTAAACTAAACCTAAAGTATAAATATGAAGGTGCTACGGAGCCAAAATAAATTTCAATAAATTGCCAACTTTAGAAGTATCAAGATGGTTACTTAAGTAGTGCATGATTGATAAATAGTATAGAAGAAAGGAAGAAGATGATAATTGATGTCAGAAAAAAAGTAACACCATTAGATGCGGCTAAAATTGAATCGAAAGAAGTGCAAAAGCAATTTCTTAAATTAGCCAAAATGATGTCTGGATGGGTGGATAAATATCATGCTAAAGTTCCTTATAATAAGGAAAAAAAATAAAAAAAATTAATACCACTCTCCTATTGGCAGGTTTTCACAACTTGTTACGAATTTTTTTGTCTAATTTTACTCGTCTTCATGATCTACCGATACGCACTTAAAATAACTCTTGTCATTATTCTCCTGGGCAGCATAGGCTGTAACCGTAATTATATGGTGGTTAAGCATATAAAGCCAAAGAATTATGACCGTCCATATGATCCTTCAAAAGACAAAAAAAAGAAACGGACGAAAAAAGTTAAACGACTAATTATCAGACAAAGAAATTAATTTATGTTTCCATCAGTAAACCCAACAAAAACCGAATCCTGGAAAAAATTAACCGCTCATTTTGAGAAAATAAAGGACAAGCATCTCCGTACCTGGTTTAACGAAAATAGTAACAGGTTCAAAGACTTCTCCCTACTACAAGATGATCTTCTGTTGGATTATTCAAAAAACCGGATAGATAAAGAAACTATTAATTTATTATTAGACCTTGCGCAAGAATGTAAACTAAAGGAAGCCAGGGAAGCAATGTTTTCAGGGGAGCATATTAACGCCACTGAAGATCGTGCAGTGTTGCACACCTCGCTAAGGGATTTCTCTGACAAAACTATTTCTGCTGATGGTCAGAATATATCAAAAGATGTAAGTGAGGAGCTTTCGAAAATAGAAAATTTCTGCAACAGGATACACAATGGTGACTGGAAAGGATATACAAGAAAAAAAATTACTGATGTTGTAAATATTGGTATTGGAGGTTCTGACCTTGGCCCTCATATGGTTACAGAGGCATTAAAGCCATTTCATGTAAAAGATCTACAGGTACATTATGTCTCCAATGTTGATGGTTCTCATTTGTATGAAACTTTAAAGAAAATAGACCAGGAGACCACTCTGTTTTTAATTGCTTCGAAAACATTCACCACTCAGGAAACGATGACTAATGCAGAGTCGGCAAAGAGATGGTTTCTTGAAAAAGGAACAGAAGATGTGATCGAAAAACATTTTGCAGCACTATCCACAAATGAAGCAAAGGTTAAGGCTTTCGGTATAGATCCACAAAATATGTTTGGATTCTGGGACTGGGTGGGTGGCCGTTATTCACTCTGGTCATCCATTGGGACATCAATAGCTTTAGCAGTAGGTTTCAGTAACTTTAAAAAGATGCTCAAGGGCGCTTATAAAATGGACCAGCATTTTAAAAATGCTCCTTTTGAAGAAAATATACCTGTTGTGCTAGGGTTAATTGGAATTTGGTACAACAATTTTTTTGGAGCGGAATCTGAGGCAGTTCTCCCATACGATCAATATCTCCATCGATTTCCGGCCTACCTGCAACAGGGAAATATGGAGAGCAATGGCAAATCAGTAGATCGGAATGGAGAGAAAGTTAATTATCAGACAGGCCCTATCATCTGGGGTGAGCCAGGCACTAATGGACAACATGCATTCTATCAACTTATCCACCAGGGCACCAAACTTATTCCGTGCGATTTTTTAGCAGCTTCAAAAGCTCATCATCCATGGGAGGATCATCATCAGAAGTTGCTGAGCAACTTTTTTGCTCAAACAGAAGCATTAATGAATGGAAAAACTGAAGAAGAAGTAAGAAAGGAGCTGGAAGGTTCCGGAAAATCAGAAGAAGAAATTCAAAGGCTCCTCCCCTATAAAGTTTTTGAAGGTAATAAACCAACAAACTCTATTCTTTATAAGGAGCTTAATCCTGAAACTTTGGGAACCCTGATTGCAATGTATGAGCATAAAATATTTGTGCAAGGTATGATCTGGAATATCTACAGTTTTGATCAGTGGGGAGTGGAATTAGGAAAGCAGCTTGCCAGCACGATCCTTCCTGAACTAAAAAACCAGGAGCAGGTTTCCTCCCATGACTCATCTACAAACCACCTTATAAATACTTTCAAGAGTTGGAGTAAATAAAGAGCTTTGTAGAAACTATTCTACAAATAATTGCATTATAGTGTTTAAATGGGAGCTTTATCTTCCCGACAAGCAGTATTTTTCTGGCACTTTAATTGGCTTGTATTTTAGTCATAGCATACTGCTGTTTTTTTTATGAAGTTACGCTTTAGAAAATATTTTAAACTTCAACATAAGAAAGTTTCACGACAAGCTAAGTTAATTACACTACTTCTTGTAATGATCCTTTTTTCTGCTGCAATTCTTATTGTAAATAAGGAGATTATACATCATCGTATCTATAAGGCGGTAGGTAATACATTACAGGAATGGGTTTATAAGGAAACAGATGGGCTTTATCATTTCAGGTATGATAGTCTATCCGTTAATACTTTACGTGAGCAGGTTACGCTTAAAAATGTTCAACTGGAGATTGATAGTATGCAGCTGGAAAAGCTATCTGAAAAACCCAGAAATATCTACCTGTTACATTCACCTCGTTTATTCCTTGATATAACAAGTATCTGGAATGTAATTTTTGAAAATAAACTTGATTTAAAAAACATCAGAGTGGATAGTCCTTCAATGACTATCTTTAATTTGTCAGGAAAGGATACTGCCAACCTATCTATGGAAAGTGGGGACCTTTATCTAAAGCTTAATCAATATCTTGATGAATTTAAAATAGAAAAATTCTTTTTAAAAAGTGGGGATATAATTTATAAGCGGGTACGCGGGGCGGAAGAGAGGGAAGTAACCATAAATGATTTCGATGTATATGTTGATAATTTAATGGTTGATGCAGAAAAAAGAACAGCAGGTACGGACCGTGTGAGAGTAGTTTTGAATGAACCATCTTTTATGCTCGCAGATGATATACATAAGATCCAAATGGATAGCCTTATTGTCGACAGTGAATATGAAACAATAATATTAAATAATGTATTTGTTTTCCCTGAATATGAGAAGTTAAAAGGCTCTGATCTGAGTGAGATCAGTTTATATAATTTTAACATCCCTAATATAATATTAAAAGGTATAAATTTTTCGCAGGCTTATCAGGATAATATTCTTGAAATAGATAAAATCCTGATCCCTAATCCTGAAATAATCATTGATACCCATAAAAAGGAGAATGGCGCAGCATCTAAAAAAGGAGGGAATAATAGCCTCCCTATACTTTTGTCGACATTATTTAACAGAATTTCAACAAATCAACTTCTGATAAGTGATGCCAGTATGGATCTGGCTATTGAATCAAATAATAAATTACGAAACCTCCAGGTTAAAAACACTAACCTTTCCATTACAGGCCTTGATCTAGATACTATCAAATACAGTAAAAAGAATAACCATATTAACTATACCCAAATTGATCTGGAGCTGGAAGATTATCAATTAATACTGCCCGACAGTATTCACCTGCTAAAAGCAAATAGAATAGCATATAATTCTGATTCAACTGATCTTAAAATATCAGGTATAGATGTCTATCCCAAAGATCCTATAAACGCGGAAGATACTATCAATAAATTCAAAGTTACCATACCAAATATCACTCTGGAAGGATTCCATTTGATGGAATACCTGCAAACTCATGAAGTTTCATTAACCAGTGTTAATGTTACCCAACCTGAAGTTGTTTTTCATAATCAAACGAGGAGTAAAGATTCTATTAAAACCATAAATTTTAATATTGCACTCCCGAATGAAAAACTTGCAAACAGGATAACTTCCGGAGAGATTCTTATCGACGAAGTAAAATTCACTCTTTTACAGGATAACCAACCAATATTTTATTTTGATGGTGGAGTATTATCATTTAATGATTTCCTTCTTACTTCAACTCTTCCTGAAAAGGAAAAAATGTTTAACAGTGATGATGTAAAAGTTTTACTGGCATCTACAAAAATTTATCACGATGATTTTAATAATATAGAATTCTCAGATTTTACTGGTAACCTGAAGGATCATTCATTTGCGATTAAAGACCTTATTTTGCAAGATAGTAATGAGCGATGGGAGCTGGAAGGACACAACCTAAAGCTCGGTAATTTCAATATTAAAGAATTCCTTGAAGCTGAAAACCTCGAATTAGATATTCTTACAATTGAAGATGTAAAAGTTGTATATAATAAAGAAGTTGAAAAAAAATCCACCTCCAAAGAAACTAAGCAGCCTTTTACACTGAATCATTTTAAGATCGGCAATGGTGATTTGATCGTTAAAGATGATAAAGGTATGACTTCCAGGATTACTAACATTCAGGGTGAGATCCAGAATATTGCTTTTAATGATTCCGAAACAAAGGTTGGTAATGTAAAACTGAAAACCGGGCAGATCGAACATTCAGTTGCAGACGATAATCTCCAGATTGGAGCGATGAGTGCAAATATTACATCGGAAGATATACTTCTTCATTTACCATATGCTAAACCTATAGATTATTCTTTAGATAATGCCGTATCAGTGAAAGCTTCACAGATCTCTTTACTTAACTATGATCTTTACCTGCTTTTAAATGAACAAAAGCTCCTAAGTGATGAATTAAAAGTTCTTTCCACTTCCTTTCAAATTAGAAACCAAAATGCTTCTCAAGAAAAAGATACAAAGGACATCCTGAAGTTCAACTGGGATAAAATTCTTAATGGTAGTTTAAATGAAATTCAACTTGGCCGGGTGATAGTCAGTGGACCAGAATTATCTCTCACTGTAAATGATGGTGCATTTTCAACAGCTGATTATCAGCTGGAACTTAAAAATTTTGATACATCAACAGACGGGGATAATTATCTTTTGAACTCCAATGGTGTCAGAGTAAAGATCAATGCTTTATCGTATGAAAAGGATGATTTAAAACTTACTGCAGATCAGTTTAATTTAGATGAAAAGAAAAAATTAATCACAGTTAATAATCTATCAGCAGGTAACTCCAGCATAAATTTTAATGCACCACTTGTTTTTGCCAAACAACTTGATCTTAGAAAACTCACTGAAGAACAAAAATTAGTTGGTAATGAACTTGAGCTTGCGGGTTTTAAATTGAACTACATAAAACCTAAAGCAAAAGATACCCAATCAGACGAGGATAAAGATTCTGATGAATTGCCTTTTATAAGCTTTGATAACATAACTGCTCACCAGGGGAAAATCAAACTTAATCTAAAAGAGGACCAAATATATACAATAAGTAATGTACGCGGCCGCCTTAAAGATTTTAATACAAGACAGCATAAAGGTCAACTTCTATATTCAGAATCCGTAGATGCAAAAGCAAGTGAAATTAGTGGATCTTTTAATGATAATAATGATAAACTAATAATTTCCGGTTTTGATCTGAAGGATTCCGGAAAAAAAATAACATTAAACAAAGTCTCTTTAAAACCAGTACATGAGAAGCTTAAGTATGCTTACCAGTTCGGGCATGAAACTGACTGGATCAATCTTGTGCTACGAAAGGTAACCGTTAGTAACCTGGATGTAAATACATTACTTGATGAGAATAAACTATTAATAAATAGCATATCAGCAAATTCATTAGATGCTGATGTATACCGGGATAAAAAACTACCCGAAAAAGAAGATAAAAGCACCTTATTACCACAATCAGCTTTAAAAAAGCTTGATATGAAATTAAATATTGATACATTCAGAATAAAAAATGCTAATCTTACTTATCAGGAATTAGGCGAACAGTCATTTGAACCCGGAGAACTTAATTTTAATGATCTTGATATTTGGATAACCAATATCACTAATATACCTTCAGTTATTGATACATATAATAAATTGGTAGTTCATACTTTGGGAGAAATTGAGGGGACAAAAATCACTACCACAGCCAGTTTTGATCTAACATCAGAAAATGATGAATTTCTTTTTTCAGGTACAATGGGTGAAGGAAGCCTTAAAAAATTTAATAATATATTGGAAAAAAATACTTTTCTTCGCATTGATAAAGGACATTCAAAAGGATTATCATTCAGTTTAAAAGCAGATAATGATCTTGCTGCGGGAGAGATGAAGTTTTACTACAAAAGCTTGAAGGTCTCACTTCTCGATAAAAAGACCAATAAATCCAGCGGCCTTGATGAATCATTAGCTTCCTTTTTTGCCAACACTTTTGTTATTAATTCTAATAATCCAAGTTTATTTGTTTTAAATGAAGGAAACATCTATTTTAAAAGAGATAAATCAAAATCCCTTTTTAATTATTGGGCAAAATCATTTTTAAGTGGCATTGTAAGCAGCATCGGTGTTAAAAATAATAAAAAAGAAGCAGAAGAAGCCTTGGAGGCTCAGGATTAAAAATAATAGCAGTCAACCATTTTAATAACAAGAAATGTTAAATATTTGGAAAAAAATAAGTTTAACAGGTGTTGATGATACAACTGATTTCCGCAGTCGAAATATAGTATTATCAAATCAACTGACAGCTGTTCTTATTGTTTTCTGTTTAATTGTATCCTTACTCCTGGATAGTTTCTTTGGAAATCCGCTATCCTCTACCCTTACAATTTATGTAGGGATCACTCTGACTCTTGTATGGGTATTTAATTATTTCCGGCTCATTAATACCAGCCGCTTTTTTCTCTGCTATTTCATGTCTTTGGCTACTATGGCCGTTGCACTTGCCGCAAAATTGAATAACCCAACTCATATTGATGAATTTGAATTTTATGATAGCAGGTTGTTTTTGTTGGGAACAGCCATGCTCCCATTCATCCTGTTCGATTTAAGGGAAAAACAAAAGCTTTTTGTCGCCCTGTCTGTAGGTTTCTTTTTGATCCTGTTATACGATGCGATTCATGAGCTTTTTCAGGTAGGATATTTTCAGGTAGGATATGAAAATACCAGGTATCTTTTTATAAACTATGCTATCCTAATCACATACGGTATTATTGGTAGCGCAATTCTGGTATTAAAGCATACTATTCAAAAAACAGAAGAAAAGAATGAACAATTGATCAATGATCTCACTAATAGTCAAAACTTATTGAGGCAGAATAATGAAGATCTCAAACGATTAAATCAAAATATTCTAGAAAGAAACCGATCAATAGAGCATCAATCGGAAGAATTAAAAACCAGTCAGGAACAGATATTTAACGCCTCACAAATTATTGCCAAGCAGCGGGAAGAGCTGGAAACAAAGAACAGAATGCTAGAGGTAAAACTAAGGACACAGGATAAAAGCCTGTTGGAGGTAAATACAGAATTAGTAAAACGTAATAATGAGTTAAGACAATTTGGTTATACTATTTCACATAATTTAAGAGGTCCAATTGCAAGCTTACTTGGACTGGCAAACCTATTCAATAAAAAAGAAGCATATCCTGGAAATATAAATATTATCAATCACATTCAGGAAGTTACCGATAACCTTGATATTATAATTAGAGACCTGAACCGTATTGTAGAGATCAGGAAGGATGCGCAATTAAGAACTGAGGCCATAGACCTGGATCATGAGTTAAAAGTTGTTATTTCCAGCATGAGGGAATCTGTCGAAAAAGCTAATGCTACCATTCATATTAACCTTGGTACAAAAAATATAGAAGGTATTAAAGCTTATGTACACAGCATTTTCTATAATCTTTTAGATAACAGCATTAAATTTCGTTCACAAAAAAGAAACCTGAATATATCTGTATCCTCATTTAAGCAAAATGGTAGTGTTTATGTAAAAGTAGAGGACAACGGGATTGGTTTTAATATAGCCAAACATTATCAGGATATTTTTCAATTATATAAAAAATTCCACTTAAATACACCTGGCCGTGGTTTAGGATTATATCTTACAAAGCTTCAGGTAGAAACGTTGGAGGGTGAAATACTCGCTAATAGCGTGGAGGACCATGGAACAATTATTACCATTAGCTTTCCAGCAGCTCCAGATGATGAAGATCATTAAATAACTTAATCCTTGTCAGATTCCCGGTAAAAATAAGCTTGTAAAGACTAGTGTTGCTATGTGGAAAGAAATCCATGCAGCTTATTGGATAATTTAAAAGGATACATAGCAATATACGCATTGCCCTGCCATGCATACAGATTAAGATCGTCTCTTCGTCCTCATTAGCCAATATTTCATTAATTGTTGCTCGTAATCGAAAAGCTACCTCCTCAGGGCTTTCTCCATTTGCCATTTTTTGATGAAGATCTCCTTTTCTCCAGGCAGCTATAACCTTATCGTAATAAACCTCCTCCTCATGTTCGATTTTAATTCCCTCTTTAGATCCCCAGCTAATCTCCTTTAAACCTTCATGAGGTTGATGCTCATAGCCTGCATTTAAAAATGGCTGGACTGTCTCTATTGTCCGAGCCAATGTAGAAGTATATATATTATCAAAATCAACCGAACTATATTTTTGATAAAAAGCTTCCGCCTGAAGTCTCCCTGTCTCATTAAGTGATGAATTAACACCACTACCCTGCACAATTTTATTGAGATTATAATCCGTTTGTCCGTGTCGTATCAGATAAATTTTTTTGCTGGTCAACTTTTAGTAGTATTTTTGGTACTTTACAAAATTAACAAATAATATGTTTGATACCTCCATAACAGTAGACCACCTCAATAAAATGGCTAAAGGTTGTATGCTGGAACATCTGGGTATAGAGTTTATTGAAGTAGGTAAAGATTTTATAAAGGCAAAAATGCCAGTTGATCATCGTACACACCAGCCTTATGGGCTTTTACATGGCGGCGCCTCTGTAACTTTGGCAGAAACTCTAGGAAGTGTAGCTGCACATCACACTGTTAATGATGAAAGGTTCTATACTGTAGGACAGGAAATTAATGCAAATCATATTAGAAGTATTCGAGAAGGGTTTGTTTATGGGATAACCAAACCCATACATATTGGTAAAAGAAGCCATATATGGAGTATAGAAATATTTGACGAACAAGACCGGCTTATCTGCATTAGTAGGATAACAATGGCTGTAATTGAAAAACGATAGTGGAAAAAACAATCACCACATATACATTACTTTATAAAATTAAAAGCATTATTTCTAATGCTTTACATGATCAAAAAAGCTTTGCATGTTGGTCATTACCAGGAGAAGAGCTGATCCATGTAATCACTTCAGATGATGTACAAAAATTTAATCCTGGTTTTCAACTCGAAGATCTACCTGAAGGGTTCGTTTTTGCTCCGTTTGACCAGGACAAAAGGAAGGTCTTTTATCTTAAAAGCACCTTTTACTGGAATTCGGAAGAGGAAATGGATATTGTTGATAAAAAGGAACCTGAGTCCCAATTTCATAAAGGAGATTCAAAACTTTATGATACTCCTACGGATCATTACCTGCACATTGTAGAGGAGTGTATTAATAAAATTTCAGACGGGTATTTTGAAAAAGTTGTCCCTGCACGAAAAAAGACTAATCAGTTACAGGAAGATTTTGATGCCATTCAGTTTTTCCTTACACTAACAAGCCAATATCCTGATGCTTTTGTTTCTTTTGTATCTATTCCGAAAGCAGGAACATGGATTGGAGCCTCCCCTGAGATTCTCATTCATGTTAAGGACAATATATTTAAAACTGTTGCCCTTGCAGGCACTCAGCCTTATGAACAAACACGCTCGATTAGAGATACCAGCTGGACGCAAAAAGAAATAGAGGAGCAGGCACTTGTAAGCAGGTATGTGATCAACTGCTTTAAAAAGATCAGGTTAAGGGAGTTTGAAGAATTTGGTCCAAAGACGGTCCGTGCCGGTAATCTTTTGCATTTGAAAACAGAATTTAAAGTAGACATGCAGGAAACAAATTATCCCGACCTTGGATCTACAATGCTTCAGCTTCTCCATCCTACCTCTGCAGTTTGTGGTATGCCGGTTGAAAGAGCTCAAAAATTCCTAAAAGAAAATGAGGATTTTGACCGTGGGTTTTTCAGTGGTTATCTGGGCCCTGTAAATATCTTCAATTCTACAGATCTGTTTGTAAACCTACGTTGTCTACAGCTAATTGATGATCATATCATAACTTATGCAGGCGCTGGTGTGACCATTGATTCTGATCCTGCAAAAGAGCTGAATGAAACAGAAATTAAAATGAACACGCTAATCCGAATGCTGAAATAAATGCAGGAACCATTCATTTATAATATCGCGGAAATATGTTCTCAGCTAGGCATAAAAAATGTTATATTATCACCCGGCTCCCGCTGTGCACCATTAACGATTGCATTTAACCGGCATCCTAATATTTTGGTGAGAACAATCAGCGATGAACGATCAGCAGGTTATATTGCCTTGGGAATGGCTTTAGGTACAAAAGAAGCCGTGGCTTTGGTTTGCACGTCAGGTACAGCTGCAGCTAATTATCTACCGTCAGTCGCTGAAGCCTATTATCAAAAAGTGCCGCTTATATTATTTACTGCCGACAGGCCTCCTGAGTGGATAAACCAACAGGATAATCAGGCTATTCAGCAGTATAATTTATATGGTAGTCATGCCAAAGGATTTTATCAGCTTCCTGTGGACCTTACACATAAAGATGCTAAATGGCACCTGGTACGTTCTGTAGCTGAAGCTATAAACCTTTCTAAAGAGTATCCCAGAGGTCCTGTTCATGTCAATGTTCCTGTTCGTGAACCTTTTTATCCAAAGAAGGATGAGGAGATAGTTTTTAAAGAGCTGCGAATAACAGAAGTAGTCGAACCTAAACCTGATAGTTACGAATTTCCAGAAAAATTAATAAATGAACTTGAGTTAAGTAAAAAGATCCTGATTCTGGGTGGGCAGCAATTTTATAATAATAAATTAACAGATACTCTTTCGCAATTAACAGCAGCAGGTATCCCCGTTATAGGAGACCTTAATTCGAATTTACATGAAGTGGATAATATCATTATCCACCAGGATACTTTTCTACCCCAATATCTAGATGAAGCTGCTGATCTACAACCTGATCTGCTTATCACTTTTGGAGATAATATCCTTTCTAAGAACCTTAAACTTTTTATTAGGAACAATAAACCCCAATATCACTGGCACATCCAGCAAAGTGGTAAAGTAGCTGATACATTTCAATCACTCACAGCCATAGTGAGAACTGACCCGGAGGTGTTTTTAAGATCCCTCATCAAAATAAAAGATCTTTCGCCGGATTATGGCTTCAATGATAGCTGGAGAACCGCAGAGTCAAAAGCTGAAGTGGCTTTAAATGAATATTTTAATGAAAATAAAAATGCTGAGCTTACAATAGTTTATCATTTTTTAAAGAGCATTCCTGAAGATATAAACCTTCATCTTGCCAACAGCATGAGTGTCAGGTATGCCAATTTAATAGGATTAAAAGACAAAAAAGGCCTTAAGGTATTTTCTAATCGAGGTACCAGCGGTATTGATGGTTCAAACAGTACAGCGGTAGGAATTGCAATTGCTGACCCTACCCGAGAAAATTTCCTGCTCACAGGGGATATGGCCCTACTCTACGATCGCAATGCATTCTGGCACAATTATGAAATTGAAAATCTCAAAATACTTGTTTTGAATAATCATGGCGGCGGTATTTTTAGATTAATAGAGGGACCTTCGGCACTACCTGAACTGAATGATCTTTTTGAAACAAATCAAAAACTCACTGCAGAATATATTGCTAAGGAATATGAATTCACCTATTTAAGTTGTAGGGACACAGAGGGTATTAATGATAAAATTAAAAATTTTACTAAGAGTAAGAAAAAAACTATTCTGGAGTATTTTAGTGATAGCAAGGAAAACCAGCAGGAGTTTAAAGCTTTCAAGCAGAAGATAAAAAAAGCTTTTAAAAAAATTAATAATAGCAATTAACCTGTTTACATATATGTATGAGAAAAGGGAATTATATCGTGCGATTGCTGAAGTAGCTTATGCTATAGCAAGGGCTGGTGACGGATTACAATCAGAAGAACGTGAGCAGTTTTTTAGTATTATTAATAGCCATCTGGATTTTGATTCATGGTCGGCATTGAGCAGGTTTGAAATTCTCGAGGAAATGCATCCGGATCCAATGAATGCTTATGAATATGCTTTAAGTGAGATCAGAAAGTATAAACATTATCTGACACCGGAAATTAAAGCGCACGGTATGGAAGTTGCTAACGCAGTTGCTGAAGCTTATCACGGTAAAAATATTCAGGAGCTTAATTTACTAGATCGATTTAAAAAGGCTTTGGAATAATGTCCTCCCAAAAAAGAACATTTATTTTAAATGGCAGAACTATTGCTCTCACTTCTATATTAGAAAAAGATATTGACCCTTCAACTGAATTTGAAAAGGATGTCATTGACTTCTGCCATGACTGGTTATCAGGGAGTGAAACATTTATAATCAAAACCTCTGGGAGTACAGGAGAGCCCAAACAAATAAAAGTTACACGCGATCAGATCATGGCAAGCATTAAGCAAACAGCCAAAGCACTAGAACTAACAGATTCTGATACGGCCTTAGTAGGTCTTCCAGCTTCTTCAACGGGTGGAAAAATGATGATCGCCCGAAGCCTTCATTTAAATATGCATATGGAATGTGTAGAACCATCGGCCAATCCTTTTTTAAAAAGTAAATCTAATCCGACTTTCATTGCACTAACACCTTATCAGCTGGCTATGGTCCTGCAGGAAAATCCAAAAAAACTAAATGGTTTAAAAGCTATTTTAGTTGGTGGAGCACCGGTAAGCAAACAATTAGAGGAAAAGATAAAAACCACCGTCACATCGCCTGTTTATGCTACCTACGGAATGACTGAAACCGTTTCTCATATAGCGCTTAAATCCATCAACGAGAAAAATAAAAAAAATGCCTTTGATATTTTACCGGGAATTGAAATAAAAACTACAAAAGATGATTGCCTGCAAATAAAAGGTGCCGTAACTGATGATCAATGGATAACTACAAACGATAGAGTGGAATTAATAAATGACAAAACATTCAAATGGTTAGGTCGTGCAGATTTTATTATAAATTCCGGAGGAGTAAAAATACAGCCTGAAGTAGTAGAAACGGCTATTGAAGCAGTTTTTAATCAAAAGAAGTACAAGAACAATTACTTTATAATGGGTATTCCTCATGAGACATTAGGACAGCAATGCGTATTATTTATTGAAGGCCCTAAGCCTAATCAGGGTCAATTAAAGGAGCTAAAGGAAGATCTAGACCAAGCGATGCCTAAACACTATGCTCCAAAAGAGATATATTTTATTTCCAGTTTTGAATCTACACCATCAGGAAAAATAGATAAAGTAAAAACGGCAGCCAGTATTAAGAAGGCTCCCTGAGACGCATAATTTCTTTTTGCATCTCCATGAGCATCTTTGTCAGCTCTTCAATTTTATTATCTGCAGGTTGTGCCGCTTCTGCATTAGGAAATTCTACCGAAACATACGCTTTGCTACTCCATAATTCCAGTACATCATCAGCATCAACCTGATATGGTGCGTATTGCCTGTTATCTGAGACAAGGAACAATTTACCTGTATCATCAATATAGTTAAACACCCTCTTATAGACTATACCATCTGTTTTGGTAACCAAAATATACGTCTTACCATTTTTTATATCCCTCAGGTCATCCACATATTCCCCAATAATAATGGTACCTGATACGAGAGGCAACATAGAGTCGCCACTAAGCTCGAAGGCACGATATGTTGCATTCGTACTTAAAAATGGAAGCCTGAATTTCGGGAGCTGTGCAACAAATTCAGGATCGGAGTAGTCCGCAAGATAACCTGCTGCTGCTTTTTGTGGCACTAATTCTATATTCTCCTTATCCTCACTATCCACTGTAATAGCTAAAATCTCTTTTCCCCTTTTAAACTTACCGGTCTTTAGTTCAGCTTCAGATAATTTTTTTACATCCTTATTAACCAGGATATCTATAGAAGTGCCAAATAACTCTGCGATAGTACCAAGATTATTTAACCTGGGATCTGCCCTACCCTCTTCATAGGCTCCAACCAATGATCTCTTTATACCAATTTTTTCGGCAAATTGCTCTTGTGTTAAATTAGCCTGCTTCCGAAGGAAACGAATATTTTCGCTTATAAGACTCATTTCTTAATTTTTGAATAAAAATAAATGATGCTGAGGAGATTTACGCTCTTGTATGTGATATAAATGATCATGAAAATAATCACCTACGCATATTGATTTAGTCCGTTCATAAATTGTAGTGATAACTTCACGCAAAGGTGTTTTACCTTCTGCTAAAATATAACCATAAAATGAAGGGACATCAGCCTGAACAAATTCAAATTTTATCTGACATTTCCCCGACTTTAGCTTTTTACTGCTAATCTTAAGTTTATAATCCTGTATTTCTCTGGTTATCACAAGACTAAAATAGATAATATTTTTAGCATTACAAATTTATTTACTAAATATTTTAGTATTTATTTTATCATAACTTATTGCCAAACATCATTAATTATTAAGGTGTTGTAGAAAATCAGAAGGATGTTCTAAGACTTTCTCATTATTTTGCATCAAACCATTTAAATGAACATGAAAAAATATATTGTAGTACTATTATTTCTGATCTCCTTTTCCGCAGTCAGCCAACAATCCCTCTATAATTATAAGATAGATCTAACACAGGTTCAGGATGATATGCTTAAAGTAGAGCTTACCCCTCCTGCCATTGAATCAAAAATGATAAAATTTTATATGCCTAAAATCATTCCCGGAACATATTCTGTAAGTGACTATGGCAAATTTGTAGACAATTTTCAGGCTTTAGATAAAAAAGGAAGAAATCTGCCGGTACAAAGGATTGATGAAAATACCTGGCAGATTAAAAAAGCAAATAAAATAAATAAGATCACCTATACGGTTGAAGATACTTATGATACTGGATTAGAGCATCAGGTTTATCCTATGGCAGGTAGCAATATTGAGAAGAGTGATAATTTTGTAATTGCCCCTCCTGCTTTTTTTGGTTATTTTGAAGATAAAAAAGAGATCCCCTTTCAGCTAACTTTTACAAAACCATCCAATTTATATGCTTCTACAGGATTAGTGCCGGTTGTATCAAGAGAAAATGAAAATGTATTTGTAGTAGAAGATTATGATCAACTGGTAGATTCTCCAATTATGTTTAATGAACCGGATACAACCTTTATAAATATAGGGAATGCAAGGGTACTGGTTTCTGTCTATTCACCCAATAATTTAATTACATCCGAATATTTAGCTTCCCATTTTAAAACGCTCCTACAGGCTGAGAAAGAATATTTAGGAGGTGAACTTCCTGTCGATAAATATGCATTTCTTCTTTATTTTGATCCTGCAGAAGAGCCTCAGCCTATTCAGGGTGCTTTAGAACATAGCTACTCTTCCTTTTATTATTTGGCTGAAGTACCTCAGGAAAGGATTTTAACACAGTTATTAGATATTGCATCCCATGAGTTCCTGCATATTATTACTCCATTAACAATTCACTCTGAGAAAATAGCCCAATTTGATTTTAATGAACCTGATCTATCAAAGCACCTGTGGTTATATGAAGGAGTTACTGAATATGCTGCCGACCATGTCCAGGTACAGCAGGATTTGATTTCCGTTCCTGAATATATTGATCGGTTGCAGGAAAAGATTTTAATCAGCAAATTATACTACAATGATACAATACCTTTTACAGAGCTTAGTGAAAAGAGTGCTGGTGTATACCAGGACCAGTATGGTAATGTTTATGAAAAAGGGGCTTTAATTGCTGCAATGCTTGATATACGGCTCAATGAGTTATCAAATGGGGATTTTGACCTACAAAACTTACTACAGCAATTGAGAGATAGGTTTGGGCCTGATAAACCTTTTGAAGATGATGAACTCTTTCAGGTTATTACCGATATGACTTACCCGGAAATAGGAGATTTTTTTACAAAATATGTTGCAGGGGCTAACCCGTTGCCCCTGGAAGATTATTTTCAAAAAGTTGGTGTTAAATACGTCCCTCAGGAAAAGAAGGAGCAGTTCACAATGGGAAATATCCAAATAGGATATGATCAGGTCAGCGGTAACCTTTTTATTGCAGATATCTCTCAAATGAATGAATTTGGTAAAGCAATTGGCTTTAAACAAGGTGATGCCATTTTATCTATTGAGGGTCAGCCGTTCACTCCAAGAACTGGCCAGGAGCTTTTGGAAGAACTTTCTAATGAAATGGGGAAAGGGGACACTTTAAATGTAGTAATCAAGCGTGATGGGGAAAAAATAGAACTTGAGCAGGAAGTATTTTTTGTAGAACAAACGATATTACATCAACTGTATCTAATTGATAACCCCTCTTATGAGCAGCTAAAACTACGGAACCAATGGCTGATGGCTCATCCTGTAACGGCCAAACCTGAAGATGTAGCTACTCTTGACGCCATCATTAACTCATTATATGATGTTATATCAGGTCCTGCAGGTGAAAGAGACTGGGAAAGATTTCATTCTTTATATGCACCGGATGCAAAAATGGGTGCCATAGCATTAACAGAACATGGCCCTAAATACATAAAGTTGACTCCTAAAGAATATGAGGAAAAAAACAGGCCTGTCTTCAACAACAGGGGCTTTTATGAAGAGGAAATTGGACGTGAGGTAGATCGTTTTGCCAATATAGCACAAGTATTCAGTGCCTATCAGTTTAAATCTGAACCAGAAGGACAGATCATTCAACGGGGGATTAATTCAATTCAGCTGGCTTATTATAATAATCGCTGGTGGATAATTTCAATACTTTGGAATGGAGAAACCAGTGAACATCAGATTCCTGAGGAATTACCGCAGGAAAATTAAAAATAAAGGCTTCATTACGTGATGAAGCCTTTATTTTTATTTACTCAATTCCATACAGTTCCTTACCGGCAGGCTCATATTTATCACCTTCCATCCAGAAGGTCTTTGTTTGGCCATTTGCAATTTTCATTGCAGAGAAAACGAATCCACGGGTATACTTTGTGACATAATTAAAATTAACTGTTTCAGCCTCATCTGTAACCTGATGGTAATATTTAAAGATCTCCTCATCAAAAGCAGTAAAGCCCAGGCTGTATGTAGGAGCAGGAATGCCCAACCGTGCAAAATTTACATTATCCGATCGATCAAATAAACCCTGTTCAGGAGAAGGATCAGTTACTGCCTCCAAGCCAAATGCCTGGGTGGCTTCCTGAATGGCATTTTCAGCGAGCGTACGATCCAATCCTATAACTGTTACTTTAGTGGTATCATTATAACCTGCATTATCGATATTTAAGTTATAAAAGATATTATCAAGAGCTACAGGTGGGTTTTCTACAAAATATTTACTACCTAAAAGCCCCTTTTCTTCAGCAGTCCATAAGGCTAAAATTACAGAATGTTTAGGTTTAATTTTTGAAAAGAAATCACCTGCCATCATTACAGCCGATGTTCCTACTGCATTATCCCTGGCGCCATTAAAGATAAGGTCCTCTCCGGTTTCTGATTCCCTGCCACCTACGTGATCATAATGCGCCCCTAATAAAAGATATTTATCTTTAGCTACAGGATCAGCACCTTCAATATAGCCTAATACATTATAGCTCTCTATTTCTTCTACCTCTCTTCCACTATAACTTATTGTAGCATTTCCTTTTATTGCTGCTTTTACTTTTTCAAGCTGCTCATCATCTGTAGCTTTTAAAAAGAAATGAGGGATCAGCGTTTCTTCCTCCGGTTTATTACGCAATAATTTTTCATCGTTTATAAAATGCTTTATATTCTCCCAGGGCACTTCTTTATAATGCCACAGGAACACAACAGCCTTTGCTCCAGCTGCCTCTAATCTTTGAATAGTTTCATTATTTACAGTTGCCGAAAGTGCTGAACGTGCATTACCGCCGGGAGTCCCCGCCATTACAACTGCGATTTTATCTTTGAGGTTTACATCAGCTAAATCCCCCTCCTGTCCATAATTGACAAAAACAACCGGAGCTGTTAGATTGGCTGTTTTTCTATAATTTGATACAAACCCCTCACCTGGACCGGCCTCTATCTGTCCTATTTTAACTTCACCTGATTCCGGGGCCTCAATACGATAAAATGGAATCGCCTGGTAATAAGAATCCATTCCTGGTAAATGCTTTACACCTATAGCTTTAAAGTAAGATGAAATATAAGCTGCTGCAACATTGATACCTCTCGTGCCGGTTTCACGTCCCATTAATTCATCACTGGCCAAAAAACGCACATGAAGCTCTATCTCCTCCTGTGTAACTTCTTTTTTTATTTCGGAAATCATTTGCTCCTGGCCAAAAGCAACGAATGTGGCAAATAACAATACTAGCAGTAATTTTATTTTCATAGTTGAAGTATTAACAATTGATATAAATCAAATATAATCCTCCAAATATGGAAAATTGCATATTTTGTGAAATAATTAATAAAAATGCTCCGGCCACTATTATTGACGAAGATGAGTATACATTAACTTTTTTCGACATCAAACCACTTTTCCCCGGGCATTGCCTTATAGTACCAAAACAACATATTGTTACCTTACCAGAATTACCAGATGATCAGGTTCAATATTTCTTTCTAAAAGTAAGACAAGTAAGTGAGGCTTTGCCAAAAGTCCTGGATGCTCAGGGCACTTTTGTGGCAATGAATAATATTGTAAGCCAAAGTGTTCCGCATCTTCATGCTCATGTTGTTCCAAGAAAAAAAGGCGATGGTCTAAAAGGCTTTTTCTGGCCAAGGAAAGGTTACCGAAATGAAGAACATAAACAGTTAACTGCCAAAGCTATTATTAAAGCATTGGATCAGCTATAAACCCTTTTCCACTTACTGTAGTAGATAGCATTAGTAGTGCCTACTACAGCACCTGCCAAATGTGACTCAAAACTTACATATGGATCAGTGGGAAGAACACCATAGAATACCCAGCCATAAAGCATTATAACAACAATAGAAATAACAATAGAAATAAAGTCCCTCCGAAAAAAGCCGAAAAAGATCAGGAAAAAAGCTAATCCATAAATGACACCACTTGCACCTATATGTACTGCTGGCCGTGCAAAAAGCCAGACAAGAATATTAGTTATAAAATAGCATCTGATAAATACCGAACCGGCAATCCGACGATAAAAGTAAAACAAAACCACCCCTAGGAACAGAAGAGGGACAGTATTTGAAATAAGATGAGTAACACCCCCATGTAAGAGAGGCGCTGTAATAATGCCAATCAGCCCGATCAGCTCACGTGGGAGAATCCCGAATACGCTGAAAGGATAACCAAAGTTAAATTCCAGCACAAAAAACAGCCACATCAGAAACACCATTCTAATAGGTACTACAGCACTTCCAATTAATGAGCGGTCCTTCATAAAAGCTATGAACAAAAAACCCGCCTTAAAGTCTAAGGCGGGCTAAAAATTATTTAATATGTTGCCGGATCTTTAATCATTTTAAGATCAATCAGCCTACTTTCCTCATAGCCTATATTCATATATCCTAAAACCCCACCTGAGGCCTCTGCAACTTTTTTTGCAATATCCTTGACGCTGGCATAAAATTCAATAGCAAATTTTCTATCAAGCTTAGGAAGTATTTTATTTAGCTCCTCCAGCTCTTCAATGATTTCTTTATTGCGCTTATCTGCTTCTGAAGGATACTGCAGGATAAGGACCTTCATTTTATCTTCAAAATCCTGCCCTACCTCCCGGTAATAGGCAATTAATTCTTCGCGGGCACTCCGTTGCTTTATGCTTGAAAGGTCAACAGCTTTCCTTATTTCACTGCGATCGATTTCATTATCAGCACCAGCAATTAAAATAGAAACCAGAACAGGAACCTTATACATAGTTTCCGTTTCATCTTCACTAAGATTTTGGAATTCGTCAATCATGGTTTTATATTATATATTGTATAATGGATTGAAAATCTAAGAAATTAATAATTAAGGTATAAATCAATTTTCTTTGATAATTTTAAAAGATTTTCTGAGAACAAATCTAGTAAACTAATTTAATTTATGGTCATGGTTAATGATGAACATACACGAATATTTATAGTAGAAGATGACCCGACCTATGCCAAATTTTTGGAATATGTCATGAATCTTAATCCAGACTATGAAACAAAGGTATTTTCATCAGGAAAAGAATGCCTGGATAACCTGACAAAAAACCCCCAGATCATAACATTAGATTACTCATTACCAGATATGTCAGGTGAGGATGTTCTAAAAAAGATAAGGACATACGATCCCAATATTTCAGTAATAATAATTTCTGCTCAGGAAAAAATCCGTACTGCAGTAGAGCTCTTAAAGCTGGGTGCCTATGATTATATTGCAAAAGATGAGGATACCAAGGACCGTCTTTTAAACGCTGTTAAAAATGCCAAAAATAAAATATCCCTGGTAAAGGAGATTGATTCCTTAAGGAAAGAGATTTCAGAAAAATATGATTTTGAGAAAAGTATCATTGGTAATAGTACGGCAATAAAAAGTGTTTTCCAGCTAATGGAAAAAGCAATTAAAACAAATATCACAGTTTCTATAACTGGTGAAACAGGGACCGGAAAAGAATTAATTGCTAAAGCTATCCATTACAATTCCCCCAAAAAGAAGAATCCTTTTATAGCAGTTAATATAGCAGCAATACCTTCTGAACTTATAGAAAGTGAGCTGTTTGGGCATGAAAAAGGTGCATTTACAGGAGCTGTAACACGGAGGATCGGAAAATTTGAAGAAGCACATGGAGGGACAATTTTTCTTGATGAAATTGGTGAAATGGACATCAATTTACAGGCAAAACTACTACGTGTCTTACAAGAGCGTGAGGTTACTCGTGTGGGAGGCAATGAGGTCGTGTCTGTTGAGGTGAGGGTAATTGTAGCCACGCATAAAAAACTTGCTGAGGAAGTTAAAAATGGCAATTTCCGGGAGGACCTTTATTACCGATTGCTCGGACTTCCTATTCATCTGCCTCCATTAAGAGAGCGGGATAATGATGTATTGATTATAGCAAAACATTTTTTAAAAACTTTCTCCAAAGAAAACAACCTGCCGGGAGGCCGGCTTACAGAAGAAGCACAGAAAAAACTATTGAAGTATCCATTCCCCGGTAATATCAGAGAGTTAAAATCAGTAATTGATCTGGCTGCTGTAATGTCTGATAACAGTGACATTACTGAGGAAGATATATCATTTAGCCATATCAGCCGGGAAAATAGCCTCATGATGGAGGAAATGAGTTTGAGGGAATATACTTTCAAAATTATCCGGTTTTACCTCGACAAGTATAATGATAATGTGATAAAGGTGGCTGAAAAACTTGATATAGGGAAATCAACTATTTATCGGTACCTGAAAGAAATGGAAGCAGAAGAATTATGAAGAGGTATAAGAGCTTAGAGGAGTACGTTAATAAAGGGGATTTTTATAAAGCAGTTGTAGAAGACGGTTCTGATATTATATTTATCCTTGATTATGACGGACAGATCCTATATCATAATAAATCTGTTGAAGAAACATTAGGGCATGAACCTTTAAGTCTTATAGGAAAGAATTTTTTCAACTACATTAAAAAAGATACCTTAAAATCATTTCGTAGTTCTTTTTTGAACTCCATGACAAAACTCTATGACGAAAATGTGGAGTTTATTTTCAGGTGTAAAGATGGCAGTTTCAGGTATCTTGAATTTAATTCCATAAATCTCAAATATAAAGAAGGCGTAGAAGGAATGTTGCTGGATTGCAGGGATATCACTCAGCGAAAGAAAGATGCCGAAGAATTGATGAGAGCACAAAAGGCTAAAGAGAAATTTTTAGCAAACATGAGCCATGAGATACGTACCCCTATAAACGGAATTGCGGGAATGGTAAATCTCCTTCTTGAGGTTCAAAACGAAAATGATCGGGTAAAATATCTCACCGCCATAAAACATTCCACAGAAAACCTTAAAGTGATCATTAATGATATCCTTGATTTCTCAATGATTGAATCAGGTAAACTTCGCTTTGAGAAAATAGGTTTTAAAGTAAAAAATCAGGTGGAATCTGTAATTGATACTTTTCGCTATCAGGCTAAGGAGAAAGGGCTGGAGCTTAAGTTTCATATAGACCCGACAGCCGATATAGTTGTAATAGGCGATCCTGTACGATTAAGTCAGATCCTAATCAATCTCATCAGTAATGCCTTAAAATTCACCCATACCGGTTATATAAAAATAACAATTGATTTAAAAAATATCATTCGTGACAGGGCCTATTTACGATTTGCAGTTCACGATACTGGCGTTGGCATTTCCCATGAAAAGCTGGAAAGGATTTTTGAAAGTTTTAGCCAGGCAGATGAAAGCATCACCAGAAGATATGGTGGTACCGGACTTGGTTTGACCATATCAAAACAACTGGTAGAGCTTCAAAACGGAGAAATTGTAGTAACAAGTGAAGAAGGTAATGGATCTACTTTTTCATTTGTGATACCCTATCTGGTGGGTAAAGCTTCTGATGTTGCCAAAGAAGTTGCTATTCCGAATAAGAAACAAGATCTAAGTTTTCCTCAAGCTAAAATATTACTCGTAGAGGATAATGATATCAATAGGCTTTATGCTACTAACTTATTGAAGAAATGGAATTTTTATGTTGATGGTGCTGAAAACGGGGTTATTGCTCTTGAAAAACTAAAAGCCAATGATTACCACCTCATCTTTATGGATATTCAAATGCCGGTAATGGATGGCTATGAAACAACGAGGACCATTAGAGCTACCTTTCCTGAATCTAAAAAGAATATTCCTATTATAGCCATTACGGCAAATGCAATAAAGGGAGAAAATGAACGAAGCCGGGAGGCTGGCATGAATGACTATATCATAAAACCTTTTCAACCCGAAGAACTACAAGCCATTCTTAGAAAATATATAATTGAAAAAATCCACAAAAAGGATATAAGCAATAGAAAATCTGTATCAAAAACACCCATAGTAATTGATCTTGGTTATTTAGAGAAAATATCTCATAATGACCGAAATTTTATACGTGAGATGGTAGAAACAATGAAAACATCTATTCCTAACACTCTGGTAGAACTTAATGAAGCACTTTCAAAAGAGGATTGGAGAAATGTAGGCAGGTTAGCTCACTCACTTAAACCCAGCATGGGGTTTCTGGGCCTTCCACAACTAAAAAAAGAAGCTGCTCTTATTGAACAATGGAGTAGTGAAAACCATAACCACGAGTTAATAACCACACGTGTAAAGCAGTTTACTAAAAGCTGTAAAGAGGCTGTAAGAGTACTTAAAAGACTAGAGGTCTAGTTATTCTTTACTCTCTGTTTACTACCATTATCTTCTTGTACATTATTGTACTTCCCTCTGAAGAAATCACAACATAGTAGATGCCGTTTGCCAATCTGCTAACATCTGCACGCTCTTCACCAGATCTTATGCGACCATTTACTACAGTTACACCTTTAAGGTCCACTATATCATAATCCAGAGGTTTGCCTTCAAAATAAGTCCCTACTGCTATATTTAATTCTCTTGAAGCAGGATTAGGATACATTTGGATATTAGCTATAGCATTAAGCAATTCTTCATCAACAGCAGTTATTGGACCTCCCGTTTTAGCAGGTGCTTTGCTGTAGCCTACATTATATATTTCTTTAGTTTCAGGATCATATATAAATACTACTATTGCTAACTTGCTCGGATCATAAATTGGTACATCTTTGATTTCCCAATGTGCATCAATAGTAACTGACGTTTGATCTTTTTGCCAGTTTATTCTTTTATCCGTTGGAAGTACCAGCTTCTTCATCACATTATAGAATATTTCGCCACTTGAAGTTTCAATAGATTCTTCAATAACAGCTGCCTGCACGGCAAATCGACCTTCAAAATCCGGATCATCAAACATACTGTACCTGGAATCCTGTACTGATACTTTCTCTATAACAATCGCAAAATTCAGAATATTTTCATCAGGGACTGCTCCGGCAGCAGTATCAATATTGATCTTAAAAATAGGGTTTTTTAAGGATAACTGATCTGCCTTTTTAGCGGTCAAAGTTTGTCTTAAAATTCCATCTAATATAGTAACCGGCGGTTGCTCAATACCATAATGTTGTACCCTTGCATTAACATCTTCAATATTATCATTATGCAAAGTATCATTGCCAGTATAATTAATGTGGTACTGAAGTGAAATAAAATCCACTGTATCTTTAATTTCCATTTGAGCATTATAAACAGCAGTTATATTTTTATCCGCATCACGACTTGCAGTTAAACCATGATCAGTGAAATGCTCGACCAAAACAGTCCTCTGCTTTTCACCTATAAAGATATTATCAATAGCAAATCCATCTAATGTATCTCCTTTATCAGTAAAAGCACCTTCCTGATTATTATCACTACCAAATGCAATTCTGATCCTTGGGATTTGTACTCTTTCAGGCTCCAGCTGTTCTAACCTTGTATATTCATTCTTTATTTCATCAAGGCTAAACCTGGCAGTTTTCCACCCGTCAGATCTACCACTCCAGCCAAAACCTAAATCCTGTCTTCCAGGTTTACTAATTAAACTTGTTTCGGTATACCAGTTTAGTCCATCCTCGCCAACTTTATAATTCAATTGGCCTCCCAATACTTTCCACTCAAATCCGCCATCTACAGAATATTGAACAACAGCTCCGTCAGTACCTTGTGTTGAGTTTGACCAGTAATCCAAACTTATCATTGGCCTATCCAATTGTAATATATTAATACATGGGCCTTCAATAACTGTCTGTAAATTAACATTATAAGCATCAAAAGGTGATTTCTTACCTGTCCACCATGCTTTATCACCATGTGAGGCACTATCAATAAAGTTTCCATTTGGAACTTCCCAACGCCATACAGGATCACTTACAACAACAGATTCATAAACATTATTAATTACTGAACTTTCCTGAATTTCTGCAGCTACCCAACCTCCATCATTACTTTCAAAACTCTGTACATATGGGAAGTTATCCTCTGTACTTACAGGTAGAATAAATACATTTTTATCATTACTTGCCATGCATCCTTCAGAAGTCAGGGCCGATAATTCAACTCTATAGGTATTATTATCAGGGAATATATGTTTAGGATTTTTAAAAGTTCCTTCCGTTCTGTTATTATGAGTACCCTCAGGAACTAAATCATTAACACTATAACCATTGTTAATTAATGTGTCGCCATCAGCAAAATTCCACGTATACTGAACAATACTTCCTACTCCGTCCTGTACCTGTGTATCGTTTGTGAATATTGTTGTATCACTATTACAGATATTGCTCCATCTGAAATCTACTAATGGTGGTGCCCCTATTTTGATAGTATCTATATCTTCAGAAACACAGCCTTTATAAGTTGTTGCCTGTAATTTTACGCGAATATCACCAATGTCTGAATCGTCATATACATAAGTTGTTGTACTGTCAGTGGTTGTTCTTGGATCACCTTTTCCAAAGAACCAGGTATAATTCTTAATAGAATCAGGGAATGCTGCAACAGTATCAATTTTTGAAAGTGAAACAAATCCAATTGTATCAACAACACAGAAGTTAGTTACAAGTAATTCTGTGGTTGGAGTTTGAAGCACCTTAATCTCCTTTATTATTGATGATACTGCAGATTGAGAATTAGTATATGTATATCGAATATAATATGAATCAGATGTTAATCCATCTGTAACCATTAAATAATTACCATTTCCATCTATCTCAATTTTTAATTCTTCAGAGCCACTCAATACTGCAAATGATCCGCCTTGTCCACTTGTATGATCAGGGTTTCCATCCAATCTTACTTTACCTGAATTTTGACAAACTTCTATTGGCGCACCTAAAAAGTCCGGAACATCAGGTCTTATTGGATTGTAAAGACCAAAATCTACATCAGTCAGCTCACGGATATATGTTAATTTGTAAGTTGAGTTTGTACAGCCTGTAGATGGATCTGTGTAGGTGTATACTATTTTATTCGAATCTAATTCAGCTTTAGAAGGATCAAAAATGTTTGTTCCTGCCTGTATACCTGGTCCTGTAAAAGTTCCTCCTGTAGGGATACCATCCAAAACAACTGGTTCATCATCCTCCTGATAAGCATCTTTAAGATTAAAAATAAAAACCTCTGGTAATTTATTAATGATCACCCTCACTTCATCTGAAATAGATAAACAAGGTCCGCCAGCACCGCTTCCATCCGGATCATCCGTTGTAATTGTCAACATCACAAATCCATTATCAATATCGGTTTGAGTATGCCTGTATATTGTCGTTGTATCATTAACATTATCAAATGTACCCGTTCCACCAGACCACACAATTGAATTGGTTGAGCCACTATATGAGCCGTTTAATTGAATTGTTCCATCTTCACAAACTGCAAAATCAGCCCCTGCAGATACTTGTGGTGCTTCATTAACTGTAATGTTTATATCCTCATATTCAACTGTACAAGGACCATTATCTGCATCAGGATCATTAGTTGATAACCTAAACGTAAGGGTATTATTTATGTCTGAAGTGTCTGGTTTATAAGTGGCTGTAATCGTACTTCCAGTTATACTACTCACGGTTAAACTACCATTCCCATTAATAACACTCCATGCTCCACTTGTTGCACCACCACCAATAGTACCAGTAAGTTCTATGTTTTCAGGTTCACATACAAAATAATCAGCAGGGGCAGTTACAATTGCTTGTCTGTTTACACTTATAGTTAAATCATCAAATACTTCTGTACAGGGTCCGCCAACATTATCAGGATCATTAGTCGTAAGCCTCAGAGTAACAGTATTATCAATATCCGCAGCATCAACTGTATAAGTTGCTGACACTGTTGCCCCACTCGAAGAACTTGTACTAACAGAACCATTACCATTAATTATTGTCCAGGTTCCTGAGGTTGCTGCTCCCCCAATTAAACCTGAAACCGTGAAACTAGTTGGTTCACATACCTGAAAATCAGCTCCTGCATCTACAGTAGCAACAGGGTTTACTGTTACAACTATATCAGTAGTTGGTCCATCGCAATTATTTGCTGTAGGTGTGATCCTGTAAGTCACCGTTCCAACATTAGCATCTGTAGTACTGAGGGTCTGGGAAATTAATGTCCCTGAACCATCTGTAGCACCAGCAACATTTGCTGAAGGAATAGCAGTCCATGTAAAAGTTGTGCCAGCAACATTTTGAGGAGAAGCATTAATAACAACTTCAACTGTCTCACCACTACAAATTGTCTGATCTGTACCTGAGGCAGAAGGTGTTGGATTAACAGACACAACATAATCTTTTGAAGGTCCCGTACAACCATTGGCCGTAGGAGTAATAGTATAAGTAATTGTCTGCGGAACATTATCGGAACTAACCGGCGTATCTGTAATTGTTCCTGTTCCAGAGGCTGATACTCCTGTTAAAGTAGGGCTGCTTACAACACTCGTCCATGTATAAGTTGTTCCTGTTACATTAGAAGTAGCTGTAAAATTTAAAGTTTCACCACTGCAAATTATTTCTTTTAAATCAGATGATACTGTAATAATTTCAGGTACAGGCCTGACAGTTACATTCCGGGTTATATTTGCAGTTGGTCCACATCCATTTGCCGTTGCCCTAAAAGTATAAGTAACTACCTGATCGGTATTCGTGAAATTTCTTAAAACTTCATTTATTTTATCTCCTGACACAAATGTTTCTCCCCCGGTTAAAGTACCATCTACATTTCCTGATGCGTAATCAACACTAACCAGCTCAATAACTGCATTAGTAGTAGGGGAAGTAAACGAAAGATCAGTTTTAGCTCCATCACAAATTGAAGCAGCATTATTTGCTACTGCAAATGTTGGTGAAGGATTTACAACTACACTTGTAGATTTTTGGCTTGTAACACAATTATTACCGCTTACTTCAAATGTATACGTCACTGTTACCGGTGCATCTGTATTATTACTTAAAGCCTCAGTAACTTGTGCCCCATCAGAATATGTTGTTCCAGCTGTTAATGTTCCTGTTGCCACTCCGTAATTAACCGCAACTAATGTTATTATTCCATTTTCGGTAGGTGTATTTAAAGTAATATCTACACTCTCATCATCGCAAATAGTACCTGCTGCATTGGTAATAGCAAACTCAGGTGTTGGCCTCACTTCTACTGTTAATACCTGATCCGCTGTTGGACCGCATCCATTTGCAGTGGCACGGAACGTATAAGTTACCGTCTGAATGGCATCTGTTAAGTTTATTAATGTCTCGGTTATTTTATTACCTGAAACAAAAGTCTCTCCGCCATTTAATGTGCCGTCTACATTTCCTGATGCATAATCCACACTTACCAGTTCTATTATTGCATTTGTAGTATTAGATGATACTACAAGGTCTGTTTTTTCTCCATCGCATAGGGTAGATTTATTATTAGCAACACTAAATGATGGAGCTGGATCAACCTTTAAAGTAATTTTAACAGGATTGCCTATACAACCTGAAGCACTTACAGGGGAAACGTCATATACTACTGTCAATGATCCTGAAGTGGTATTGGTAAATCTATCATTGGCAATAGCTGTTGCTGTCTTACCTGATCCCGTTGTGGCATTGCCTGCAGCTGCTGTTAATCCTGTTGCTCTCGTAATACTGTTGATCGTGTAACTACCT
>JBPRGH010000140.1:0-46479 GCA_051418055.1 Candidatus Cyclobacteriaceae bacterium M2_1C_046
GCGAAGAGAGAAACCTTACTCATCTATTAACGCGTACTGCTAATCGAAGAGAAAGATATCTCCTATCGTCGATATGATCGAAGAGGGAGGGGGAGACATGATTTGATGCCCCTAAGCAACAAAAAAACGGGTCATTTCGAACGTAGCTTATCATACCTAAAGCATGTTACCAGGAGGTTTGCGAAGAGAGAAACCTTACTCATCTATTAACGCGTACTGCTGCGTAAGGAGCAGGAAGAGTAAAATCGCAGGCATAATGAAAAAAGCGACTGCGGCAATCTGGTGAATTAATCAACAAGATTACTTCGTCGGCACAAAGCGTTCAATAAATTTAACATTACCAAGCCTCCTCGTAATGACGATTTTCATAGGTTTGCGCAGTGAGAAATCTTACTCAACTATTAATGCGTACTGCTAAACGAAGAGGAAGATATATCCTATCGACGATATAATCGGAAAGAGGTACTATCCAGGTATGAAAAGAATATAGTAGGTTTTGCTTTATCATTATAATCTTCTTTATTTGCAGCTTTGTATTGCATTATGAGGATTTTAATATTACTATTACTACTATGCGGGATTTTTAATAATTCCATGGCACAAAGGAAGAGCCAAAATGAGAGGGATGAAACCTATTATCGCTATAAAATTGAAAGCTTTCATAAAATGCAGAGGGTTGGTATTATGATGGGTGTATCCGGGGGAGCTATGACCATATTGGGAGCAACGGTAATTTCTGCTGCAAATAATAACACTGAGATGGATGGCAGTGACCGTACTACACTGGGGGCATTTGGAGTGGCTTCTATTATAGTAGGCGTACCTCTTGGTATAACAGGCATTGTCATCGGCACAATAGGCTCGCGGAAACTAAAGGAAACTAAGGAAAGGCTAAATGAGCTTAAACTTGAGAGCTATGCAGATCCTAATGTTCAGGGGCTGGTTTTAAAATATAAATTCTAAAACGGCTTCTTTTTGATAAAATAAATTAACCTATAAACACTATGAAAAAATTATTTTTATTGGGATTATTAACAATAAGCTGTATAATTTCAAATGCACAGTCACCAAAATTGGCAGAAACTGAAATAATCTATTTTGGGATTGATTTTTCAGAAGCAAAATTAATTGGTTCAGATGGATTTACTGATCCGGACAGGATCCAGAGCCACTTTTTTGATGAGTGGAATGAGCTGATGCTTAATGAGCCCGAAAAGTATGATATTAAAGGATTGTATAGAAGGGATAAGGTCCATCATGATTTAAGTGTTGTAGAAGAAAGAAATGATACACCTGAACCTGATGACCTCGTAATTAACAGTTCCTACTCTTTTGAGGAAGGGCAGCTGGAAAGGATCATCAGCAATTATGATTCTGAAGAGTATAATGAGGGGCTGGGTTTGGTGTATGTGGTTGAAACATTAAATAAGACTGCCGAGCATGCTAAGATCAATGTTGTATTTTTCGATGTTTCTACAAAAGAGATCCTGTGGAATAAAGAATATACTGTTGCTCCCGGTGGATTTGGATTTAGGAATTTCTGGGCAAGAGCTTTTTATAATGTGATGAAAGAGAGTGGGAAGGATTACTATAAAGCTGTTAAAAAACTTTAAAAAATAAAAAAAGGTTACCTTCAAAAGGTAACCTTTTTTATTTAATTGAGCCTGTTTTTAGGCTTCTGCTTTTTTGTTCACTGAGCTTTTAGCGATATCCATTAATTTAGAGTCAGCACTTTTCTCTTCGGAAAGTGTTTCTCCAAGGATATCCTTAAGATCATTATAACCCAATCTTTCAGCGTACTGGCATACTGTTCCGTAACCGGCGATCTCATAATGCTCTACACGCTGGGCATCTGCAATAAGACCTGCGTCCATAACATCAGCGTCAGCATTGTGGCTCATAAAATCTTTAGCTTCACGGATAAGGCCTTCCATAGCCTTGCATTTTTCTCCTTCAGGAGATATTCCCAGCTTATTGCAAACTGTTTCAATACGTTCTTTTTGCTTCTTGGTTTCTTTAAGATGCTCATTAAATGCATTTCTCAACTTATCATTAGAAGCTTTTTCTGCCATTTCAGGAAGGGCACTGATTAATTGATTTTCTGCGTTATATAGATCTCTTAGCTGGTGATGAAAAAGATCTTCTAGTGTTTTTAATTCTTTAGCCATAATTTTATAGTAATTTTTGGTTAAACATTTACTCTTTTATATCAAAAAACCATGCCATGGACCTAACTCTCTCGCTCCTAGAGACATTACTTACCGTTTATGCCTGTTACCTGTGGAATATAATGCCCTGATGTGTAAGAATTTTCGTGTGCCAGATAATATTTCTTTAATCGGCTAATAAATTTCTTTGGTTTTTCAGCATAAAGCCTCTCCCCGAGATTATATGCTTTCTTTTCCAGTTCTGATCTTTCATTATTAGCGAGTGCTTTGATCAGCTTCAATTCTTCGGGATCAATATCAGGCTTTTCAATACTTTTTAAAAGGTTAGTAAGGTCATGATGATCGCCCAGTATATCACTCAGTTGATGGAATTCCTTTTCCATCGTTTTCATATATCCCGGCCATATAAATTCCATGATGTCAGTTTGATACATGATATATTTCGCACGTTTGCGCCACTCATGGAAATTATCAGGTGTCGGATCTTTTTTTGCGTTTTCTAATCCCTTGTAACCTCTCTTGTATACTTTGAAAATATTATCTTCAATATCTTTAAAAGAGGTTGCACCTATTGAGAAACTATCGATTTCGCCGGCTCTTTCTTTAAGCCTTTCTTTTATTGACCTAAGCTTTTTTTTCAGGTCCATCTCCTCCTCCAGCAGTGCCAGCTGGTTATTAAATTCTTTTTCCGTTTTTTGAAAAACATTTTTATAGAGCTTGCTATCGTATTGCTCTTTTAAAAGATCTATCATTTCAAGATAAGCTTTGATATCCCTTACTTCGGCAATCTCCCGACCCAGATCGCGATAGAATATGTTTTCTTCTTTATATTTCTTTTCCCCCAGGTTATGACGCACAAGCCTCAAAACAGCGCGTATTTCCTTAAAACGTTTTCTTAAATCGTGTACGGTTTCATGTGGGTCAGATAGTTCTTCTATATGATCAATAGCCTGATGATGGAGGCTCCTGATAATCCTCCGGGTCCCGACTGATAACTCTTCATTAGCATGTAGTTGATAATCAATTGACATATTTATTAGATATATAGGGTTCTAACCCTTAAGCTATCCTAACTGTTAACTCTTGCCGGTTGCTTGTATTAGTATTTAAAAATCACCATCAACATCAGTAGTTTATTTTTGCTAAAACTGGTTTTTATAATATATAGGCTGTTTGTGCTAAAATTATAATGAACATCTGTTTTTACATGATGTTTTAGCTGTTAATTATATATAAAAAGCAAAAAGTTTGTAGGTTCATAGTCAGGAGTTAAATTCTGATATATCCTGAAAAGAAAGTATAATGTTACTTGCCGTCTTAGCCATATTTCTAGGAGCATTAATAGCGCCATTTACAGCCAGATATTTTAAAAAATATGTTGGGTTGTTATTAGCCCTGGTTCCCTTTGCCGTCCTCCTTTATTTCCTTCCTTTTTACAAAGAAATAAATGAGGGTACAACATTTACTTATACAGCCCAATGGATACCTTCTCTTGATATCCAATTCTCATTTTTTTTAGACGGCCTGAGTTATTTATTCACATTGCTAATCCTTGGTATTGGTACCATTGTCTTTATTTATTCCAATGGTTATATGCAGCATGAAGAGAATAAAGGAAGGTTTTACAGCTTTATGCTTGCATTTACAGGGGCAATGTTAGGGCTGGTACTTTCACAAAATATTATAACCCTTTTTTTATTCTGGGAGATAACCAGCATCACTTCATTTTTACTGATTGGTTTTTACCATAAAAAATCAAGCTCGCGGGCGGCTGCTTTACAGGCGTTGCTGGTGACAGAATTCGGAGGTTTATCACTGCTTGCTGCATTTATAATGATAGGCAGTATTGGTGAGAGTTATGAACTAACTGATTTATTGGCCAACAATGAGTTGCTGACCAATCACCCTTTATATCTGCCTATACTTTTATTGTTTTTGGTGGGAGCATTTACTAAATCAGCCCAGTTTCCATTTCATTTCTGGCTGCCGTCAGCAATGGCGGCCCCTACGCCCGTAAGTTCTTATTTACATTCCGCAGCAATGGTAAATGCAGGTATATATCTGCTTGCACGATTTCACCCAATATTAGGGAATACAATAGAATGGCAAAATATAATTACACTGATTGGATGTATTACTATGGTGGTGGGGGCTTATTTATCATTAACCCAAAAAGACCTTAAAGCCATTCTTGCTTATACAACTATAAGTGCATTGGGTATTCTAACGATGCTTATAGGTATCGGAACATATTTATCATTTAAGGCTACTTTAATTTATCTGATAGTTCATGCTTTCTATAAGGCTACATTATTTATGGTAGCAGGGACCATAGATAAAAAAGCCGGTACCCGAAATATTGATCAGCTGGGAAATCTGAAGACGATGCCTCTTACCACCTTATTTGGAGTAATGGCTTTAATATCCATGGCTGGATTGCCGCCAATGTTAGGATATATAGGCAAGGAGTTTATATATGAAGCGGGGAAGAAAGCTGCCGGTATATCGGATATTGTGGTGGTGCTTAGTGTTATTGCCAATATTTTTATGGTAGCGATCTCCTTACATTTTGCATACAGCGTTTTTTTCAAAAAGAAACAATGGACGAAAAAGATAAGCGAATCCTCAATTATCTATTGGATAGGTCCGGCGGTATTATCTTCATTAAGCCTGTTACTGGTAATTTTTCCAGCACCACTGGAACCGCTCCTTGAGATCACTATTGGGGCAGTAAAAGCTGTGCCCATGGAGGTGGAATTAGAACTATGGCATGGCTTTAATATCATCTTTATTCTCAGCCTTATTACTATATTACTGGGAATTACCTTGTTCGCATTCAGGGCTGTTATTTTTCCATTTTTATTTAAGGTAAACCAAAAGCTGTTTGTAATAGACCTTTCCAGTTTGTTTAATCGATCGGTTGGATGGTTTATTTCTTTTGCGAAAAAAAATACAAGCTTTTTTCAACATGGGTATTACAGGTTCTATCTGATGGTGGTCCTTATATTGACGGCTGTTTTAGTGTGGTATCAACTGTATTATGCCTGGGATTGGTCATTTTTAGAAAATAATTCAGCGATCACTTTTTATGCCGCGAGTATTGCTTTAATTACAGGAATAGCAGCTGTGGCTGTTGTTTTTGCAAAATCACGATTGATTGCTATAGTTACAATGGGTGTTGTTGGTTATGGGATTGCATTGATCTTTATGTTTTATGGGGCAGTAGATCTTGCAATCACGCAGATACTGGTGGAAACGCTGACTTTAGTCCTGTTTGTAATGGTATTCCATAAATTACCTCAGTTTGTCAGCCATTTAACTGTTTCGTCAAAAGTCCGGGATGCAGTTATTGCCTTATCAGTAGGTGGATTTATGGCAGGGTTGGCTTTAAAGGCTAATAAAATCAATATTAGTGAACCTGTTTCAAATTTAATAGCAGAAAAAAGTTTTACGGAAGGGTTTGGGAGGAATATCATAAATGTTATCCTTGTGGATTTCAGGGCCTTTGATACACTCGGTGAAGCTTTAGTGCTTGCAGTGGCATCATTAGGGATTTTTACTTTATTAAAGTTAAAGCTTAAAAGAAAGGGCGGATGAATTCTATAATATTACAAATAGCTGCCAAATATCTCAGGCCTGTTATACTTATATTTTCTTTGTATGTTCTTTTTAGGGGCCACAATGCTCCTGGCGGCGGCTTTATCGGTGGATTGCTTGGCGGCGCAGGTATTCTTTTTTATGCAATGGCATATTATCACACAAACATCTTGAATGGTTTAATAGTGCGACCAAAGCTGTTGCTGATAACAGGGAGTATTTTATTATTTCTTAGTGTTACTATCAGTTTATTTACGGGAGGTGAAATATTATCGGCTATCTGGGGAGAAATAGATCTATGGGTGGTACAGGTAAAGTTAGGTACCCCCATTCTGTTTGATACAGGAGTATATTTAGTGGTAATGGGAGCATTCCTGATGATTACAATATCAATTTTAGAGGAGCTGGAATGGAAATAGTACTTGCTTTACTCATAGGGATATTATATGCGGTATCAGTATATCTTTTGCTGAGAAGGAATATTGTTCGTATGATCCTGGGTATTATATTTTTAAGTAATGCAACAAATCTGCTGCTGTTCTTCTCGGCCGGATTAATACCTGGTTCACCTGCTTTTATAGAAAAAGATAAAATATATCCGCCCGCTGAAATGGCTGATCCCCTGCCTCAGGCTTTAATCCTTACAGCCATTGTAATTGGGTTTGGGTTAATTGCTTTCACCCTGATCCTGACCTATAAGTTTTATATTACTACTGGCACGGAAGACCTTGACAGGGTTAAAAAAACCGACAGTTTCGAATGATAGCACTTCCTGTTTTAATTCCGCTTTTTAGCATGTTATTGCTGTTACTGTCCCGGAACAACAGGGTCAATCGTGTTATTGGTGTTTCCGGAGCGGCTTTAGTTTTAATTTCATCTCTCTATATTTTTATAACCGTTGAGGGAAAGGGCATTCAGGTAATGAATGTAGGAAGCTGGCCTGCACCGATAGGTATTCCTTTGGTCATTGATATGTTTAGTGCCATAATGCTTGTTATGGCTGGTATAATCAGCTTTTGTGTTTCCATCTATGCTTCTTATTCTATTGATGAGAAACGTCAATCATTTTATTTTTTCCTTTTCTTTCATGCGGTAATCCTTGGCGTTAACGGCTCATTTATCACAGGTGATATTTTTAATTTTTTTGTTTGGTTTGAGGTGATGCTGATTGGCTCCTTTTGTCTTTTGATCCTTGGTAATAAAAAACGTCAGCTGGAAGGAGCTATAAAATATATTACGCTAAGCCTCATATCCTCCTTTTTCTTTGTAGCCGCCATCGGGTTGATCTACGGGGAAACGGGCACTCTTAATATGGCAGACCTGGCCCGGATCATTAATGAGGAAAATTCATCAAAGCTAAATACCTCTGCCATGTTATTTTTTGTAGCATTTGGTATAAAGGCAGCTATATTCCCTTTTTTCTACTGGCTTCCGGCCTCTTATCATACGCCTCCGGTAGCTGTAACTGCTTTCTTTGCAGGATTATTATCCAAAGTTGGTGTATACGCCCTTATCCGTTTCTTTACTTTATTCTTTGTTTATGACAATGATTTCTGGCATCCGTTGATGTTGATTGCTGCAGGAACTACCATGTTGTTTGGGGTTTTAATGGCAGCATCTCAAAATGATATAAGAAGGATCCTTTCCTTTCACATCATTAGTCAGATAGGATATATGGTTATGGGTTTAGGGATTTTTACACCGTTGGGAATTGCCGGGGCCATATATTTTATTTTTCATAATGTGATTGCAAAAAGTAATGCATTTTTAGTAGGAGGGATCATAAATCATCTGAAAGGCTCCTATAAATTAAAAAATATCTATGGCTTATATCAGGAGAGACCATTAGTAGCATTTCTATTTTTTATACCAGCCATGGCCCTGGCAGGTTTGCCTCCGCTTTCGGGTTTTTTTGGTAAATATTTACTGATCAAGGCAGGTATTGACAGTCAGGAATATATAATCACTGTAGTAGCTTTAGTGGTAAGTATCATCACCTTATTTTCTATGATAAAAATATGGGGAAAGGCTTTTTGGGAGCATGATGATAATTCGTTACCTTCAGGTAAGAAAGTAATACACCCGGCACTTATAATACCAACTGTAGTACTGGCATCAATTAGTATTTCTCTTGGATTAGGGGCCGAATATTTTATTAACATAGCTTCCATAGCGGCCGAACAATTGCTCAATAGTAGCCATTATATAGATGCGGTATTAGGAAAACCGGCTCCATGAACATAATTTTTAAAGTATTTCATCTTATTGTTTTTATTATTTTTTACTTAAAAAGAATAGTGAAAGCCAATATATCAGTGGCATATGAAGTGCTTACACCACAATTCAAAATGAAACCTGCAATTATAGAGGTGCCTTTAAATATTAAGAAGGATCATGCAATACTGGCGATGACTAATTTAATCTCACTAACACCAGGTACGTTAACACTTGATATTTCAGCAAACAGGGATAAACTTTATATACACTCTATGTTTGTTCATGATGCAGATATTTTCATGAAAGATATTGAGCAACTAGAGAAACATATCCAAAAACTATTGACTTAATGGTTGAAAATGCAGCTTATATAGCCTTTTTTATTATGATCATTTCATTCTTTTTAGCTTTTTACCGGCTTTTAAAAGGCCCAACATTGCCTGATCGTATCATATCACTAGATCTGATTTTTTTATTAACGATCGGTATAGTTATAATTTTTATTTTCATAAGTAAAAAGGTAGTTTATCTGGATATAGCGCCTGTTGTAGCTCTTATCGTATTTCTTGGTACAGTTACCATTTCAAAATATTTAAAAGTAACACGGACAGATGATGATTAAAGAGTGGATAATTGTAATAGTAATGTTATCAGGAGCATTATTTATGTTGCTGGCCAGCCTGGGCCTTATCCGCCTGCCTGACATATATACCCGCATGCATGCGGCAACAAAGGCACCAACATTAGGTTTATTTCTCATGCTGGTAAGCCTTTGCCTGTATTTTACTTCTTTTTTTACTATAATAAATTCAGTTTTCACTATTCTGTTTTTATTTCTAACAATACCTGTTGCCTCTCACATGATAGCCCGGGCAGCGCATAGAATAGGAACACCAAAATGGAAAGCAACAGTACGGGATGATCTTGAAAATGCCAGGGATTCAGATAATGATTAAATTGAAATAATAATTATATGACAGTTTTGTTATTAGAAACAGAAAAATTAAATACTGCAAAAGTTGCTGATTAAAAGTTTTTATTAAAATGTCATTTTATAAGAAGAATAAAATAACAAGACAATGAAACAACCGGTACTAAGGACAGACCAGCGAAATCTTTTTGCACGGGTACGGACCATTATGGCAAATGAGAGAACATTGATGTCTTATTACAGGACCACTTTTGCCATTATAGGAGTGGGGGCTTTCATATTGGAATTTTATACATCGTTGTTAGGAACCATCATTGCGGCGATTTTTATGATTATTGGTGTTGGTGTAGCTGTTTATGGTACCATGCGCTATAGAAAATTTCACAGACGGATCATGAGAAGGTAATGTTGATCTCAAAAACTTATATTAGACAATAAATTTCTTATTCTATGTTTGATCAGGTTCAAGATGCTTCTAAAATAGTACTGGATAAATTAACTACCTGGTATGAAGATGCCGTTAGTATACTACCCAATTTTGTAATAGCCATTCTGGTAATAATTCTGTTTTTTGGGATATCCAAGATCATTACTAATATATTAGACAGGACCCTAAAAAGAGTCGTAAAGAATGAATCGGTTTATCAGCTTATTATTAGCCTGACCTCTTTCCTTGTTATACTGATAGGCCTTTTTGTAGCTCTGGGAGTATTGAACCTGGATAAAACCGTTACCAGCTTACTCGCCGGTATTGGTGTGGTAGGGCTTGCACTTGGTTTTGCATTTCAACATGCGGCAGCTAATCTTATTTCAGGAGTTATTATGGCGATCAAAAGCCCGATCTTTATTGGTGACGTTCTGGAGTATGATAGCCATTATGGGACAGTTAAAAATATTGGTCTCAGAGCTACAACATTAATAGACCCTCAGGGACAGGATGTAATAATCCCTAATCGATTGATTTTTGAAAATCCGTATAAACACTTTACTGTCAGGAAAGAAAGGCGAATTGACCTGCAGGTGGGTATTTCATATGGGGAGGACCTTCAAAAAGTAGAGGATATTGTGCTTGAAGCAATAAAGGCAATCACGTATTTAAGAAAAGACCGTGAGGTTGAGTTTTATTATGAAGAATTTGGTGATAGCTCAATTAATTTTGTCGTACGTTACTGGATCGATTTTAGGCGGCCGGTTGACTTTTTTAAAGCGAGGCATGATGGAATAAAACGGATAAAAAGCGCCTTTAATAATAATAATATTACTATTCCATTCCCGATAAGAACTTTGGATTTTGGAATAAAAGGAGGCGAAAAACTTTCGGCCATGTTTAAAGAGGGAGAAGGAAAAGGTGGTTTAAAGGGAGCAAGCTAATTTAATAGTAACTTGATCAACATTTTACATTTTGCAATATATTTAGAGTAACTATGGGAAATAATTCATAAACCTCAGGAAGGTTTATTCTTTCAGGTGTTATAAATAATAAAAAATTGATTAACACCTGATTATTTGTAGAAAATCCTCTACATTTAAAAAGAGTAAATCCTCATATTTAAAAAAAAATAGTTGTATTAAACATACAAAACAACAATTTATATCTATTGGCTTAATTTTTTGTTAAATTAATAGGTAGAATAAAACCATCACAAAAAATGAAAAACATATTAGTCCCAACTGATCTTTCAGACGTTGCAGAAAATGGCTTAAAAGTAGCAGTAGATATTGCAAAACGAGTACATGGAAAAATACATCTTGTTAACTTTATAAAGCATCCTTTTGGTCGTACATTTTCAGCGACAGGAGATATCTATACCAAATATGCTGATCAGGAAAATTTATTTACAGTCCAGCTGATCAGAAAACATAAAGAAGAGCTTAATGAATTGGTAGAAAAATATAAAGAAGAAGGTTTCACTATTAAAGCTTCTGTTTATGATGAAGAATTAGACGATGGCATCGATCCGGTAGTAGAGGAATATGCAATTGACCTGATAGTAATGGGAACTACGGGTGAAGCTAATGCCAAAGAGAAATTTACAGGGAATCATGCCGAGCAGGTAATACAGGAGGCTGATTGTCCCGTGTTATCGATAAGGGAAGACTACAGGCTTCAGGATATGCATCATGTAGTATTAGGATGGGATCTTGATGATGATAAAGATTATAATAAGGCGATTACCTACATTAACGAGTTATCGGATGCATTAAAGGCACGTCTTGATATAGTGTATGTTGTAAAACCCGGAACCAGGGATAAAGAAAAGATAAGTGAAGAGTTAAAAAGATCAGTTTCGGATTATAATCTGACAAATTTCACCTTACACATAGTAGAAGATTCTGATACTGAGGATGGAATAATTAATTATGCCCATAAAGTACAGGCAGGGATCATTGTGATGCTGACAAAAGCACAATCGGGTGTGGCGAGGTTCTTTTCACACAGTTCAACAGAGGAAATGTCAAGAGAATCTAATATCCCGGTGTTCACTGTTAACCTGCATAATGTATAATTACTGAATATATAAAATTCCCATATTTTCCTGCTGGTATACCTGTTAAGGTGTATTCAGCAGGAATTTTTATTTAATCATAATATTTATCCCGCCGCCAGGGCAAGAATAATCAATATAAATATCAGAGATTATCCTAAACCTTAATGCCTCTGGCGAAATTATATCAATGAAATCATGTGATTAAAAGATTTTACTGATATCCGGAGAGTTTAATCGTAAAGGAAAAATTAACAGGACCCGATAAAGAACAGGTTTGCTCAAGTATTTAAAAAACATCTGGTTTATTTTAAAAGAAACCATCGGAAAGTTTATAAAAGATAATCCGATGAGCTACAGTGCGGCTATTGCTTTTTATACCATTTTTTCTCTACCAGGAATTTTAATGGTTACAGTAGCTATTGCAGGTACCGCATACGACGCAGAGCTGGTGCAAAGTGAATTATTTAATCAGATTGAACAGCTTATAGGACCTCAGAGTGCCCAGGAGATCAATAAGGTCCTTCTAAATATCGAACAGAGCGGAGAGATCACTTTTGCAAAAACCATTGGTATTGTAACACTACTTTTTAGCGCTACAACAGTTTTTGTCAGCCTTCAGGAAGGATTGAATAAAATTTGGGGCATTAAAGCAAAACCGAAGTACGGCTTCCTTAAGCTAATGGCAGACAGATTGCTTTCGTTGGCTTTAATAATTTCAATTGGTTTTTTATTACTAGTGTCCCTGGTAGCCGATGCGCTTCTTGTTTTGTTTAATGATCAGGTGGCTGATTATCTTTCCGGTATTACATCTTCAATTGTTATTGTAATTAATATTTTACTATCTCTTGCGATCATAACATTAATCTTTGCTGCCATTTTTAAAGTTTTGCCTGATGCTAAAATTAAGTGGAGAGATGTGTGGGTAGGCGCTTTTATCACCACATTGTTATTTACGTTGGGCAAGTATCTGATAGGATTTTATCTGGGAACCAGTACTGTAGGAACAACTTACGGAGCTGCCGGTTCTTTTATTTTATTGTTAGTATGGATCTATTTCTCTACTACCATTTTATTATTAGGAGCAGAATTTACTTTCGTTTATTCCAAACATATTGGTAGTGTGATTTTACCCGGGAAAGGGGCAGTTAAAGTTGTTTTAAAAGAGGAGGAGAAAAAGCAGGTTAAAGTAAATGAATAATAAGAATTATGAATAATAAACATGCGGGTTTATATTTTTTGATCTTAGTCTTCATAAGTGTAGGGTGTAGTACGGTAAAACCTTATTACAGTAATGAAATGCAGGGGTGGCAGGAAAACGAGCTGCCTGATGAATCTCAACTTGAGCATGTAGTATATTTATTAGGTGATGCCGGTGAAGAAGAATATAATCCGAATTATGAGCTTGTAAATAAGATGATCATGCAGGAGAAGGATTCTGCGAGCTCGATTGTATGGATGGGTGACAACGTATATTATGATGGGCTTCCGGATGTTGATGAGCCGGACCGTAAAGAAAAAGAAGAGGTGCTCCTCAGGCAGATGCGCGTGGCAGACTCCACTTATACCGGAAACGTAATTTTTGTCCCCGGAAATCACGACTGGAACGAGAGCCTTGCCGGTGGCCTGGCAGCGGTAAATAGGCAGGAGGAGTTTGTTGAACGTTATTATAACGGGAGGAATACATTTTTGCCCAGCAATGGGTGCGCAGGCCCGGTACAGATCCCGGTAAGTGACAACCTGGTTATTATAGCTGTAGATAGTGAATGGTGGAGCCATAAGTATTTAAAATCCCGTTATCCTGATAATGGCTGTACGGTAGCTGATAAAATTGACCTGGTGATCCAGATGGAAGACGAGATCCGCAGGAGCCAAAATAAAAATGTTTTAATAGTGGCACACCATCCGCTTATGAGTAACAGTAGCCACGGCGGGCATTTTAACTTAATGGATCATATCTTTCCGCTTCGCCTTGTCAGAGATCACCTGTATATCCCTTTACCGTTAATAGGATCCCTTTACCCTTTATTAAGAAAGTTAGGTGTTAGTGCCCAGGATATCCCGAGCCCCGAAGGGCAGCAATGGAAGGATGCCATTCTATCTATGGCTGCGCATCGTCCTAACGTTATATATGCGGCAGGTCACGATCATAATCTTCAGCTTCATAAATATGGAAGTATGCATCACATTATAAGTGGATCCGCCTCCAAAACAACTTATGCGGCACGTCGCTTTGGTGCTTCTTACGTTCAGCAAAAGAAAGGTTTTTGCAGGTTATTATATTATAATGATGGGCAGGTGTGGATCCAATATTATACTGTCAATGATGATAATCCGGAAGGCACTCTGACATTACAGGCTCCTCTTTATTCTTTTAAAGCTCCGGAAATAGAGCATCCTGATTATGAACGGGTACCTGACTACAGGGACAGTATAAAAACTATTTCAGCTAATCCTGATTATGACATCAGCCAGTTTGCAGAAACTTTTATAGGAGGTCATTACAGGAGAGAATGGATAACACCCGTTACGGCACCATATCTTGATGTCAAAACATTTGCTGGCGGTCTTTCCCCTATTAAGAAGGAGGGCAGAAAACAAAAGCTTTCCGTAAGGCTAACTAATGGAGATTCCGTACAATTCTTGCTAAGAAGTGTTGAAAAATTTCCAGAAAAAGCTATACCTGCTCAATTCAGGAAAACTTGGATGAATGATGTTCTTGATAACCAGATCTCGACTGCTCATCCATACGCTACCCTGACCATTCCAAAAATGGCAGATGCAATTGATATTTTTTATACAAGGCCAATGCTTGTTTATACACCTCATACACCTTACCTCGAACAATATGAGGATCAGATAGGAGGGATGCTGGGTATGATAGAACCTGTTCCGGAAAAGGATCTTTCGGAATACATACAATTCGGAAGTGCAGAGAGTATAAGGGGTTCAGAAAACATGTTCAAGCATTTGGCAAATAATAGTGAGAATAGAGTAGATCAAAGATTATTCTTAAAATCAAGGTTATTTGATATGATCATTGGTGATTGGGAGAGGCATGAAGACCAATGGCTGTGGGCTGAATATAAAACCGGTGAAGGCTCATTGTTTAAACCTATTCCTCGCGATCATGATCAGGCTTATGCCAAATATGATGGATTAATCCCCTGGTTATTAAGCCGTAGATGGGGGTTTAGGAATTTTGTTTCTTTTGAACATGAAGTGAATGATGTGAAGGAGCTAAATCAGGTTGCCCAGAACCTGGACCGTATGATATTAAACGAATTAACAAGGGAAGACTGGCACCGCGTGGCTATAGAAATACAGATCCAGCTAAGTGACCTGGTGATAGAAAGTGCAATAAAAGATATGCCCCCTGAGGTATTCCCTTATTCGGGTGATGAAATAATATCAAAACTAAAATCAAGAAGGGATGAAATAATTGATATAGCGATGAATTATTATGATTTTTTATCAAAAGAAGCCTATATCGTTACCAGTCATGACCCTGAGAGATATGAAATAACCAGGGATAATAATGACAGCACTACGGTGGAGATTTTTAAAATTACAGAGGAAGGAGAGGTTGGAAAACAGCTTTATCAAAGGGTTTTTCTGTCAGAAGAAACCCAGGAGCTGAGAATATTCAGCCGTGGTGGGAATGACCACTTTATTATTAACGGTAATGTAGAGAAAGGTATACCGATTAAAATTGTTGGTGGTGAAGGTTCGGATGAATTTAATGTTGACGCTGAAATAGAAAAAAGCGGTAAATCCGTTCATATTTTTGATAATGATACTGCCAATGTTTTTAATGTAAATGATGACACAAAGCTGACGCTCGACAATAAAATGTGGGTTAATCAATTTTCCCGTGATCTTTATAAATATGATTATAGCGGTCCACGATTTACCTTTCAGCACAACATCGATGATGGTTTGTTTTTAGGGTTAGGATTTAAATTAGAAAGACATGGGTTTAGGTCAGATCCATATAAGGCTACTCATTTTTTCATGGGCCATTATGCTTTTAATACTGAGTCGAGTAGGTTTTTATATCAGGGGCAGTTCTATAACTTTTTTAAATACAAATGGGATCTCCGGTTAAATGCTGATTACTATGGTCCGGAGTATGTATTTAATTATTTTGGATTTGGTAATAATACAGATTTTGATGAATCAAGGGGCATAAACTTTTATCAGATAAGAATGGAGGCCTTATTATTTGAACCATCTTTTGTACATCGTTTTTCTCCGGCCTGGAACTTTGGATTTGGTCCTATGTATGAATACTTTGATATACATGAAAATGAAAATACCATTCTTGGTGAAAACACTGCCGATCCTTTTGTTAATATTTCTCCAACCAGTTTTGTTGGTGGAAAAATGTTTAGTGAAATAGAGCTTGTTGAAGAATTAGACAACCCTCAGAAAGGTATGCGATGGTATAATGAAGCTCAATATCATTATGAAATTGATGGTGGTGATGCACAATTTACTTCTCTTGATACTGAATTATCTTTCTACTTTACTCCCAATCTGCCTTTTAATGCCACCTTTGCTTTTCGCGTGGGTGCCGGTACCAATATTGGAGACTTTTACTTCTACCAGTCAAAATATTTGGGTGGGGTTACGAATCTTAGAGGCCACCGAAGATCACGATTTGCAGGGAGGACAAACTTCTTTAATAATAACGAGGTGAGGCTGGATGTATTCCGGATTAGAAATGTTTTTGTTTCAGGTGATATAGGTGCTATTGCATTTTATGATCTGGGTAAAGTATGGACAGATGACGGGCAGGATAGTGAATGGCATAATTCATATGGCCCAGGTATCTATTTTAATATTTATAACCTGTTTGTTCTTTCAGGTACTTATGGAATATCAGAGGAAAATAAGCTGTTCAACTTTAGAGTAGGCTTTTTGTTCTAATCCTGATATGAAGAAGTTCATTTCACTGTCATTGATACTATTAATACCTGTTTTTTCATTTTCACAGGATGAAGAGGAGGTAGAATGGGCCAGCGCTTCTGTAGAAGGAATGACTACGGGTAAAGGGATTGTGTTTTCTTATCGCCGGTTGTCTCCTTATGACGTTGTTTCCGAAAGCCAGGTGCCGGATCTGGTTTCGGATTCACGCGGGGACATCGATCGGATTATGAATTTGACCTTTAAGTTAAGGGCACCGGTACTTCTGAAGGAGCAAACTCAGGTGGTTGTTGGATTAGAATATCGTGTAGATGAATTTGAATTTAATGCTCCGGATGATATCACCTATCCTTTTTACGAACAATTACATCACAAGCCACTGAGAGGAAGGGGAATTCGTTTTTACCTTAATCATTCATTAACTGACAGGAAATTTATTTTTACTCGTTTAGGCGTTGATTTAAATGGCGATATACCTCACGACTGGTACAGAACTCTGAGATATACCTTTGCCGGCACCTATGGTTGGAAAATAGACCCGACTAAGTCTGTAGGGGTAGGTTTATATTTCAGCTATTCGTTTGGGCGGCCTTTAATATTCCCGGCAATGTTATACAATAAGACATGGAGTAAAAATTGGGGCATTGAGGCTTTATTCCCGGCGCTTGTGCAGCTGAGATATAACCTGAATAATAAGAATATTTTCTACCTTGGTTATGATGTGGGGGGTGGTACATATAATATAGATATTGGAGAAACCCTGAACCAAAGATTTGATGATGTACAATTAAGGCGAAGTGAATTAACCCCTTTTATTAAATTTGAGCGGGAAGTTTATGACTTTATATGGTTATCATTACATGGAGGGTACCGGTATAATATAAACTTTAATGTTACGGAAGATAATTTCTTTGATGAAAGGGTCATTCTGGCTAATGAAGTACAGTCGGGTTTTTTTATTGAAGGAAGTTTGTTTATAATACCTACTGAATCCCTGAAAAGATTAATTAAAAAGAAAAATAAATAAAACAATGGAAACCACTGAAATTATAGCGGCAATTTTAATATACTTTGTATTACCTGTACTTGTCATTTTTGGTACGATGATGATCCTGCGCAGAAAAAGAGAAAAAGATGCAGGAAGGATAAAATCTACTAAAGAGAAAGATGTAAAAGCCACAGAAATAAAAGATATTAAGGCAGAAGAAGCCCGTGAGGCAAGACATAAAAAAGCTGATGAGCCTACTGAAAAAACTCAACCAGGCTCCTCAGAGGACAAAAATAAAAACACTAAGCTATAGCTGTCGGGAAGCTTTAAAATCCCGCTGGCGTGCAGCCTCAAATACTACAACAGCTGCTGATACAGAGACATTGAGAGAGTCCATAATGCCGTTCATTGGAATGATTATATTATCATCTGAATTATTGAGCCAGATATCTGATAAACCGGTGCTTTCTGTTCCCATTACAATGGCTGAAGGTTTTGAATAATTTATTTTATCATATCTGGCAGTAGCAGTCAATGCAGTAGAAAGTATCTGGATGTTATTTTCCTTCAACCATTCGATAACTTCAGAAGAAGAGCTGTTTGCAATAGAGGTGGTAAAGACTCCACCAATACTGGAACGTATGACATTAGGATTATAAAGATCGGTTTGAGGATCACAGATGATCATCCCATCAATCCCTGCTGCATCAACAGTTCTTAATAACGCGCCTATATTGCCAGGTTTTTCAACAGATTCAACCACCAGGAGTAACGGATTAGAAGAGATCTTCAGGTCTATTAAATCATGTGTTTTGGGGATTGCAATAGCCAGAATCCCTCCTGTAGTTTTGCGATAAGCTATTTTGTCAAAAACATCCTGAGATAGAAGAATGAAGTCACCCGTGTATTCAGGCAAAAGATTGCGTGCTTCATTGAGTGGGATTATACTTTCATTTATATAGACCTCTTCAATACGATAGCCACTTTCGGCAGCACGCTTAACCTCCAGCTGGCCCTCAATGATAAAGCGGTTCTCCTTTCTGCGTACCTTCGATTTGCTTTGAAGCTCAAGCAGATGTTTAATGCGTGGGTTCTTTGTGGAAGTGATCTTTAGAGGTTCAGCCAAAACAGTTCGGGTTTATTAACTAATTTTGATGCAAAATAAACAAAATAAAATGTTTCATTTTATATCCCCCGAAGGTTGGAAAGATTACGAGCTTCTGGATTCGGGAAATTTTGAAAAATTAGAGCGGTTTGGTAAATATATTTTAATTCGACCCGAGCCTCAGGCATTGTGGGGGAAAAGGCTATCGGAAAAAGAGTGGTTGGCACAGGCCCATGCGCATTATCGCAGAGACAGTGAGAAGACTTTTTCTAATAAAGAGGGGCGGGGAGAATGGCATTTTATAAAAAAAATGCCCGAAAGCTGGAATATAAATTATCCTTTGGGTGATCAAATGCTTGTATTTAAACTGGCACTAACCTCTTTTGGACATATAGGCCTTTTCCCCGAGCAGGCTGATAACTGGAATTTTATTTACGAGCAAACAGCCTCATTACATAAGCCTGCTATCCTAAATCTCTTCGCTTATACAGGAGGAGCATCAATGGCTGCAGCGGCCGGCGGGGGAGAGGTTACGCATCTGGATAGTGTTAAACAGACTATAACCTGGACAAATGAAAACCGGCAGCTAAGCAACCTTCCCGAGATGCGCTGGGTAGTGGAGGATGCAATGAAATTTGTACAGCGTGAAGTAAAAAGAGGAAATACCTATAACGGTATTATCCTGGATCCCCCGGCATATGGGAGGGGGCCAAAAGGTGAAAAATGGCTGCTGGAACAACAACTTAATGATATGATAGAGGCAGTGAAAAAGATACTCGATCCTAAAAAACATTTCCTGGTGATGAACCTTTATTCTTTAGGAATGTCAGCCCTGATAATTGAAAATGTTATCAACAGCCATTTTCCGGGAGTAGATTATGAGTATGGTGAAAATTATATTCCATCTTCTTCAGGACAAAAGTTACCATTGGGAATTTATTTAAGATTTACAAAATGATAAAATTTAAAACCCAGACCAAAGGTACTATTAAGGAACAGTTGCAAAAGCAATTCCCCGAGATGAGCGGCCGTAAGATCAAAAACCTCATACAGTACAGCCAGATAGAAGTAGATGGTATTCTGTTGGGGCATCCAAATGATATCATCGGAGCGGATAAGGAGGTTAAAATTGAAAAAAGGCAGAAACCCTCCAAAGGATATCCTTACGAGGTGCTATACGAGGATGAGCATTATATTATAGCTGAAAAACCTGCAGGGGTCCTCACCAGTGCCCCTCCCGGAGTGCCGGGCAGCAGCTTTTATATGGAAATGAATGAAGCTTATAAGATGCATACGGAAGGCCAGGGCAGGCTGCATGCTGTTCATCGTCTCGACAGGGAAGTAGAAGGCTTAGTTGCTATGGCAAAAAGTGAGAAGACTGCTGAGTTCGTTAAGGAAAACTGGAAAAAGGCAGTTAAGAAATATTATGCTTTGGTAGAAGGGGTCCCCGAGAAAAAGGAGGGGAAAATCGAGACATGGCTATATGAGGATAAAGGGCAGATAGTTCATGCTTCGGAAAAAGAACTGCCTGATGCTAAATGGGCCGTTACCGAATATAAGGTAAAAGATACCGGAGGAGGTAAAGCGCTTCTTGAGCTCGAATTGGGTACAGGAAGAAAAAATCAGCTAAGGGTACATATGAATTATATCGGCCATCCTATAGTAGGGGATTATCGCTATGGTGCAGATAAGACATATCAAAGGCAGATCCGGCTTTATGCTTACTACCTGGAGCTGCCACACCCGGTTAAGAAGGAAACGGTAAAAGTACAGCGCCAGCTTCCCGGATATTTCTGGAAATTACCTAAGCGCGATGAGCAATATAAGTAGCTTGACAAGCGTTAATGATTTTGTTATATTTACAATACAATTAAGTATTAATTAAATTTTTGTTAAACTTTCTGCTTGCAGCCCCTGTATCTTTGATGCAGGGGCTTTCGTTTTTTATAAGCCGGTAAGAAAGTTGAGTAATTTATTAATATCCTTCTTTAATGTTCGATACAGCTGTTAATCATTGGCTTCAGTCTTTTGATAATGAGTTTGTGTATTGGCTATTGAATATAGTTTCTGTAGTTGGTTTCGTTCCTTTTCTCCTGCTCATTGTCCTGATCATCCTTTCCGGTATAAATTTCAGGTATGGCATAATTATAATTAATTTCCTTGGCTGGACTGTATTGTTAACGCTGCTGCTAAAAGAAGCTATAGGTCACCCACGGCCTTTTGAAGTTGATGATACATTAAAAAATTTACTGTTCCTTCCCGAAGGTCTGGTTGATTTAATAAAGGATCAGGAATACGGAACAAGTGGGTTTCCCTCAGGGCACGTGGCATTTCAAACATCTATCTGGGCCGGAATGGCTTTACTCATCAATAAGAAAAGGTTATGGTTTTTAGCAGCTTTAATAATCCTGCTTACCATGATATCCAGGTTATATCTTGCCCATCATTATTTGGGTGATGTACTTGCAGGGCTTATTGTCGGAGTGGTGGTGACTGTAATTTTATATGAAATAATTCTCAAATTAAAGATACTTGAGGCGAGGGAAGTCAAGAAAAGAGAGATAATATTCCTCCTTATTCCGGTTGTATTGATTTTTTTCCTTCCTTATATGCCTGTTGTACAATTAGGCCGGTTTATTGGATTCAATATTGCATTTATAGGAATTTTCTATACCTGGGGATATCCGCAGTTATATTCAGCTTTTAAGAAGAGAATATTAAATACGCTGCTTTTTCTGATCATTTACTTTATATTCTTCTATTTCTATATAAATCTTCCACCTGTTGAGGGTGATTTTGCTATTCTGGTGCTGAATATCTGGTTTAACGCAGTTCCCTTACTTATAGCTGGACTGATTGCTAAAGAACTTCACCTTTTTAAACCGGAATAATGATTTTTTTCTTTTCTAAACGACATGTTTTTCTTTGTTAATTTGACTTTGGAAAATTACCTTTACTTATCGATCTGTGATAAGTTCATCTCAGAGGCAGATTTGATTATCTTACTAATTTATTTCCAATCGAAAACCTTTTTATCATGAAGCAATATTTAGATCTGATGCAGGATATATTAGATAACGGAGCCCGTAAGGAAGACCGTACCGGAACAGGAACATTTTCTGTTTTTGGGCGTCAGATGCGATTCGATCTCTCTGAAGGTTTTCCGTTGGTAACTACTAAAAAAGTGCATGTAAGGTCTATTATTTATGAATTGCTCTGGTTTTTAAATGGCGATACCAATATTAAATATTTAAAGGAAAATGGCGTTTCCATATGGGATGAATGGGCAGATGAAAATGGTGAACTGGGACCTGTATATGGCTATCAGTGGAGGAGCTGGCCAGCACCTAACGGAGAAAAAATTGACCAGATATCAAAGGTAATTGATCAGATAAAGAATAAACCTGATTCACGAAGACATATGGTCACCGCGTGGAACCCTGCAGATGTGGATAATATGGCATTACCACCGTGCCATGCCTTATTCCAGTTTTATGTAGCAGAGGGTAAGCTTTCCTGTCAGCTTTATCAGAGGAGTGCTGATTTTTTCCTTGGAGTCCCTTTTAATATTGCTTCATATGCATTGCTTACTCATATGGTTGCACAGCAAGCGGATCTGGAGCCCGGCGATTTCGTCTGGACAGGTGGCGATGTGCATCTTTATAAAAATCATCTTGAGCAGGCAAAGCTGCAGCTGAGTCGTGAAACAAGGCCTTTGCCCCAGCTAAATATAAGAAGAAAGCCCGATTCATTATTTGATTACCAGTTTGAGGATTTTGAGATTAAAAATTATGATCCACACCCGCATATAAAAGCGCCGGTGGCCGTTTAGCCATTGAAAAATTTTTGTTCAATTGTTCTTGTAATATCAGGGCTTAAAAACTCTTTTAAAAATTTAAAAGGTTCTTTAAATTATAAGTTTTTGTAAAGCAGAAGGTTAAGCATTTTTTGCGGGCTTTAGCCTCCTATCTTCAAACATAACACTTCTCCCTACTGTTTCTTTTATACGATGGAGGAGATAATGATAGTCATATTATTAGTGAAGATTGTTGGATTTAGCATACCCGTAATTTTAATGTTATGGGTATTAAAAGATAGAAAAAAGAAAAAACATAACGAGTTTAAAAAATATTGGGAGCACCAGGAAGTACCCGGCAACTATTATGATGTGCTGGTAGAGAAAAATCCGGGAATTGTGCCCAAAAAGGTGATGTTAAATTAATTGACAGCACTTAATTTTTTCTAAAGATATAATCCATAACATTCCGTTCATAACATAAGTGTAGGCTTTATAGCCTCTCTGCTGTATATTTGTTAGCTGAAAATTTTTATTTTTATTTGCTTTAGCTAATCATGTACAGAGTTCTTTTTATTTTACTTTTTGCCTCTTTTACAATACAGGCTCAAAACCCTTATTTTTTTCCGGAGGACGTGAATTTTGATCCTAATGTCCCTTCTCCTGAGCAATTCCTGGGATATTCCATAGGATCTCACCATACACGTCACGACAAGATCGTAGCTTATATGCAGAAGCTGGCAGAAGTTTCCGATCGTGCCTCTTTTCAAAAAATTGGTCAGACCTATGAACATCGTGACCTGGTGGTGCTGACAATAACTTCACCGGCAAATCATAACAGACTGGAAGAAATCCGCCAGGAGCACCTGAAGCTTGTTGATCCGAAACAAAATGTAAACAGCTTTGAAAATATGCCTTCAATTGTATTGCTGGGATATAATGTCCACGGGAATGAACCATCCAGCAGTGAAGCGGCAATGCTAACGGCTTATTACTATACGGCAGCCCAATCTCAGGAGGTAAGTGAAGCTTTAGAAAATGCTGTACTTATGGTTGACCCGGTGTTCAATCCTGACGGACGTGATCGCCATTCAAATTGGGTTAATATGCATAAGGGTGACCCATTGGTTGCTGATCCGCTGGACCGTGAGCACAATGAGGTGTGGCCGGGCGGCAGGACCAACCATTACTGGTATGACCTTAACCGCGACTGGTTACCGCTGGCTCATGTGGAAAGTCAGGCCCGTATAGATTTTTACCATAAGTGGTATCCGAATGTGGTGACGGACTTCCATGAGATGGGTACCAACAGCACCTACTTTTTTGAACCTACCAAACCATTCGGATCTGAAAATATTGTTGTCCCCCGCGATAACTATGAAAAGCTGAATAATACTTTCGCCAGGTATTTCCATGAAGCACTGGATGAAACCGGATCACTTTATTATACTAAAGAGAATTTTGACAACAGCTATCCCGGTTATGGCTCTACTTATCCTGATATTCATGGCGGGTTAGGTTTGGTTTTTGAGCAGGCCAGCTCCCGTGGTCATCTGCAGGACAGCAGGATGGGAGAGGTTGCTTTTCCTTTTACCATTAAAAACCATTTCACAAGCAGCTTAGCTACTGTAAAGGCCGCTGTGAATGAGCGTGAGATGCTGCTGGAGCATATGAAGAATTTTTTCAATACTGCTGTGGAAGAAGCAGAAGAGAGTAAAATAAAAGGATATGTCTTTGGTTTAAGCAACGATGAAGGCAGAAATAAAGCTTTTGTAGATCTTCTGCTGCGGCATAAAATAAAAACTTTTGCTTTAGAAGAGGATGTTACTGCAAATGGCAAAGAATTTAAAAAGGAACACGCATTTTTTGTACCTACAGATCAGCCACAGTACAGGATGGTAAGAACGATGTTTGAGAAGGTAACAGAATTTTATGATAGCATCTTTTATGATGCCAGCGCATGGACAGCCGTGCTTGCTTATGGTATTCCTTACCAGGAATTCTCCGGCAGGTCTTTACCTCAAATGACGGAGGTAAATTTTGATGATTTAAAAAATGAAGTGAGCTATCCGGAAAAAACTCATTACGCTTATATAATCGACTGGTCTGACTATCGTGCTGCAAAGGCATTGAATTACCTGCTGCAGGAAGATCTATATGTAAATACTTCTTTTAAGCCATTTCAGATTGAAACCGATAAAGGAAAAAAAGATTTTGGCAGAGGGTCATTGGTCATTCCGGTAAGGAGACAGGATATAAATGAAGATGCTCTTTATGAAATAATTAAAGAGGCTGCCGATAAAAGTGGAGTTTCTATACAAAGTGTAAAAAGTGGTTTTAGCAGCAGCGGAGTAGACCTTGGAAGTAATAATGTCCGCACTGTTGAAGCCCCTAAAGTACTTATGCCTATCGGTAAAAATTTTAGCAGCTATGAAGCCGGTGAAATATGGCACCTTCTTGATAGCAAAATCGGAATGGCTATTACCAAAGTTGACATCAATGATTTTAATCGCGTAGATCTTAGTGATTATAACACAATGGTGGTAGTGTCAACATCAACAAATAATTTTAATGAGCAACAGCTAAATAATATAAAGGAATGGGTTAGAAAAGGAAATACATTGATCACGCTCAGGGCGGGTACAAACTGGGCAATACAAAATGAACTAACAACAGCTAAACTTTTAGAAGAGGAAGAAAAGCCGGAAGATAAAGTTGAAAGACGGGATTTTGAAACGGCTTCTGATTACTATGGTTCAAGAGTGATAGGGGGGTCGATGTATATGACGGATGTTGATAATACACATCCTCTTGGTTTTGGTTATGCCACACGTGAGCTGCCGGTTTATCGTAATCATAGTATCATGGTTGCTCCATCAGAGAATCCTTTTAATACGGTTGTGCAGTACCAGGAAAACCCATTGCTCAGTGGGTATATAAATAAGGAAAACCTAAAAAAATTACCCGGAACAGCTTCTTTACTTGTGGAAGGGCTGGGTAGGGGCCGTGTGATAATGTTTGCCGATAATCCGTCTTTCCGTGGTATGTGGTACGGAACAAACAGGTTGTTTTTTAATGCTTTATTTTTCGGAAGCCTAATATCCTCTCCATGAGGCGGAAGGCTTTTTTAGTTTTAAAAATATGTAAGATGCTCAGCTTAAAATTGGTCAAATGAACATAAATTTCTTATTTTGGCATTTTATGAGATTCTAATAGCTCATTAGCTTTTCGACGTTAGACTCTTTTAATAGTATTAAATATGAATCTTGAATTTGTCAACCCGCTGGTTTGGGGTATTCCTTGTTTTGTTGCACTGGTATTAGCTGAACTTGCTTACAGTAAATCACATGATGATGATAAAGAGCTTTACAGCTGGAAAGATCTCTTCGCCAGCAGCTCCATGGGACTGGGTGCGGTTTTACTTGCTCCATTAATTAAAATAATATCGGCTGCCTCTATTTTTTATATTGTTTATGAAATATTCAATCCGGAGGTAAATGGCGTTCGAACCAATATAATGGGTTATGCTTCCTTTGGCTGGGCGTGGTATATCTGGATAATCTGCCAGCTTCTTGATGATTTCACCTATTACTGGTTCCATCGCTTTAATCATACGGTAAGGTTTATGTGGGCAGCACATAGTGTCCATCACTCATCACGGCACTATAACTTTGGTACCGGCCTCAGGAACGGCTGGTTTACCATTATGTATAAGCCACTTTTTTACATGTGGTTGCCTGCTATTGGATTTCACCCCGAAATGGTTCTTGTATGTTTAGGTATTGAGGCCCTGTGGCAATTTCAGTTACATACTAAATATGTGCCGAAGCTGGGTTTTCTGGAGAAATTTGTAAATACGCACACGCAGCATCAGGTACATCATGCAAGAAACCTGGAATACCTGGATAAAAACCATAGTGGCTATCTTAATATTTTTGATAAGATATTTGGTACCTGGAAAGAGCTGGATAATAAGGTTGAAATTGAATACGGTGTAAATAATGAGCCAAATTCACATAATCCATTGGTGCTTGTAACACACGAATACAAGGAAATTTGGAGAGACGTCAAGAACTCAAAAAATCTTTATGAGGCTTTTATGTATGTATTCGGAGAGCCCGGATGGAGCCCGGATGGATCCAGTTTAACTGTTAAGCAGCTGCAAAAACAAACAATTGAGCCTTTGGAAGAAGTTAAAGCAGAGGTTAACGAGGAGCTTACAGGTCTTAAGGAAGCCGCAATAAGAAGCACTGAAAAGGCTGTAGATAAAGCCCATCCGATAGAAAAATCCATGGCTTCCTGAATTTAAGGACTTATCAGGATAGATATGGCTAATATCACTTTATTATGTTGTAACCCGGGACAGATGGAATAATTCTGGCACGTTATTAGCTGCTAACAAATTGAGGTTTAAGTGTTTGGTTTTTAAAAGGTTTTAGCATCAGGTCCAGCTTTGGAAAATCTAAACCAGCTCACAATTATCACCATAGAAAGCTGTAACTCCGAAAGGGATCACCTGATCATAAATAATTGCCCCTCATTTTATCTTTTACACTTTTTTTCCTAAAAAATCACCCGTCGTTCAGTTGCTAACCACACGTGCAAAACTTATTTTGCTAGTGTCCATAATTCATTTTGCTAGTGTGCATAATTTGTTTTGCTAGTGTGCAAAAATTATTTTGCTAGTGTCCATAATTTATTTTGCACACGTGCATATTCAAACCTAGAAAAATTATTAAATAATATAGTGATTATCAGCACATTGGCACTATTATTGTTTCTTATTCTTTCAGCGAGCAATCTTTCTTAAACCTCACATGTAATATATCTTTTAGCCCCATCCCGAAAGCTTTCGGGACGTCTCTGCTATTGGCTCTACGCCCAACCCTTATGCACTCATCTTCTATGAAGCTGGTGGATAAATTAATAAATGCAATACGAAAATTAAATAATCATATAATTCTTTTTATTATCTTAAAGGTCAATACATTAGGAGTTTAATATTATATTGTAAATAAATGTAATTGGTTTATACGGGCGTTGACAGCATTTAAAAAATGACGATTACAGATAAAGAAATACAAGTTGATTATAAAAATCGAATTAACCGAGTTTTTGAATTTATAGACGGAAACTTGGAATCTGACCTGTCTTTAAACACGATATCTGAAATTGCGTTTTTCTCACCATTTCACTTTCATCGGGTTTTTAAATTTATTAAAGGAGAAACTTTAAATGAATATGTGACCAGACGGAGAATTGAAAAATCAGCTTTGGACTTGTTGCATAAAAACATCACGACAACAGAAATAGCTCACAAAGTTGGATTTAGTGATAACTCTTCGTTTTCCAGAACCTTTAAAAAATATTATGGAATAAGCCCGACCGAATTTAGAAAGCAAAACCCAAACAGACTTAGCAAGATTCGTCAACTTGAAAGCAAGAACGGGCAAGAGTATCCTGACTACGACAAATACATTTGCATCATTAATAATCTTAAAAATTGGATAAAGATGAATGCAAAAATTAAAATTACAGAAATGCCAAAAATGGATTTGGCGTATGTTTCAAGTATCGGACAGAAAAACCTTGAAAATGCTTATGGGAAATTAATTCAATGGGCAATACCTCAAGGATTAATGAACGACCAGACAAAAATGGTAACTATTTATCACGACAGCTTTAAAGTAACAGAAGCCAACAACATAAGGATGAGTGCTGCCATTTTGTTAAATAAACCTGCTGGGACAGCTGGAGAAATTGGACTCACATCAATCGAAGCAGGAAAGTTTATAGTTGGTAGCTTTGAGATTGGATTGAACGAATTTGAAAAGTCGTGGACGGGACTATTTTTATGGATGAATGAAAACGGATATAAAAAAGCGGACAGAAACCCTTTTGAGATTTATCATAACAACTTTAATGAACATCCCGAAAGGAAAGCTATTGTTGACTTTTATATACCGATTGAATAAAGAAAACACTGTACAACATTGTATAAGCGTAATGCAGGTTAAAGTGCTAAAATCTAGTATTTTGGCGCCAATCCAAGTTTAGTGCAGACGGACAAAGCATCGCTTCGAAATCCCGCACTACGCTTATACTTAACGTTGTGCACCAATTTAAAATGACAATCAATAAACAATAAACATAAATATGGCGTTTGGATTTTCACCTAAACACGTTCAAGATTTCCAACTTGACAATATTGACAAAGAACATTTTTTAGTTTTAGCAATAGAAGCTGCATTCAAACTCGACTGGAATGTGAGTTTTGTAAGTGAGACTGGTTTTATCGCCTACACAAAATTTTCTTGGAGTTCTTGGAGCGAAGAAGTAACAGTTAAAATTGACAATGGAGTTGCAAACCTAAAAAGTGAATGTACAGGAAGTCAACTAATGGACTGGGGGAAAAATAAAAAAAATGTTGAAACTCTCCTCACGAAATTAGAAGAAGTTAAAAGTGTAATGACTCAAGTTGAGATTGAAGCGAAACTTGCAGAAGTGCGACAAGGTTACACTACAAAAGAAGATGACATTTTACGCAAGCCACCATCAACCACAAAAGATAAAATCACAGACTTCTTTTCAATATTCAAGCCGACAGAAGGATTTTTTATTTCTCCAATCCTGATTAACATTAACCTTTTCGTTTTTATTGCAATGTTGATTTCAGGTGTCCACGTTTTGATGCCTGAAAATCAAGACTTGTTAAACTGGGGTGCTAATTGCCGACCAATGACATTAGAAGGACAATGGTGGAGATTGTTTACAGCTTGTTTCTTACATATAGGGATTTTGCATTTGATCTTAAATATGTATGCCTTGCTATACATTGGACTTTTACTTGAACCGTATCTTGGAAAGACTAGATTTTTAGCGGCATATTTAATTTCAGGTATTGCAGCAAATATGACAAGTTTATGGTGGCACGATTTGACTATAAGTGCCGGAGCTTCGGGATCAATTTTTGGTATGTATGGTGTTTTTCTTGCTTTATTGACAACTAATTTACTTGACAAATCAGTAAAAAAAGCACTATTGACAAGTATCGCGGTTTTCGTTGGTTACAACATACTGAATGGACTACAACCTAACAGCGGTATTGACAATGCTGCACACATTGGCGGACTTTTAAGCGGACTTATTGTGGGATATGCTTTTGTTCCGAGTTTAAAAAAATTTGAGAATAAAGCAATCAAATTTTCAACAATCAGTGTGTTGATTGTTGCATTATTAATTTCTTCATTCCCGGTTTACAAGGCTTTACCAAATGACATTGTACAATATGAAAAAGAAATGGAGCGATTTGTTTCTATGGAAGCAATGGCTTTAGAAGTTTACAATCTTCCTGTAGGAACACCAAATGAAAAAATACTTTCAGAGATAAAAGACAGAGGGCTTTATTACTGGAACCAAAACATAAAACTCATAGACAGTTTTAAAGACCTTGAATTGCCTTTACCTATTCGGACAAGAAACAGCAAATTGAAAGAATATTGTGAACTTAGAATTAAAAGTTACGAACTTATTTATAAGGCAATAGACGAAGACACGGACAAATACGAAAATGAGATTATTAAGTATAACCAAAATATAGAGAAAATAATATTAGAACTGACTGACAACCAGTGACGAAAAAAACTGGTGCTAACAGTAGCTATATATTATAGGGGGTGTTGTGCTGTAGGTTCGGTCGGTTCTTTTAGCTACTTTTATATCGCGGGACAATGACTCACTTCGATGGGCCTACTGTTTTTTGCTTTGGCGTTAGGTGTAATGGCTTTAGGCACGTTTTCTGCTATAATTGAAGAAATCTTTTATATTTGTTTGTGGAAAAATTTGGCACAATAGAAATTCGAGTTACAGGTAACAAGGGTAATTTAGACCTTGCCCCGGATAACTATGATGTCAAAGAAATAGTCTCAATGCTTCAAAATATTGAAGATTTACTTTATCCCTCTAATAAAAAAGATAGGCCTTTAATCAGCTACGATATTGAAGAAGGATCGGTCAAACATATATTTAGGACAAGCTTACAGGCAATAATTGGGTTTAGTGCCGTGATAAGTCAGGTAGAAAAATCTAGCTCAATAGATTTTTTAGAATTAAAAACTGCACAAGCCATTGAGAATATTCAATCATTGGCCTATCAGAAGAATTATAACTTTCAAATTTCAACTTCTGTAGAAGAATCCTCAGGATTATACATTTCAAAAGAAACGAGATTTATTCGAACTCAAAATATTTGGGTTGATGCAGAACTCTATTTTTACGGAGTTTTAACCAATGCAGGTGGTAAAAATAAAGCTAATATTCATCTTGATACTGAAGAATTTGGAACATTAACTATAGAGACAAATAAAGACTTTTTAAAAGATCAGGAAGAAAATTTCCTTTATAAAAGGTTTGGAATTCGTGCTTTAGGCAAGCAAAACTCGGAAACAGGTGAAATAGATAAAAAAACCTTAAGCCTAATGGAATTAATTGATTATTCTCCAAAATACGACAATGATTATCTAAACAAGCTTATATCAAAAGCTAAAGGTAATTGGCAAAATATTGATCCTGATTCTTGGCTTGATGATTTAAGAGGAGGTTATGAAACCTAACAGCGTACTTTTAGATACCAGCTTTTTTATCCGATTATTAAATGACGAGGATCCTTTACATAGAAATGCAAGAGGTTACTTCAAATATTTTTTAGAGAATGACTTTATATTAAAGATATCCACTATATCGATAGCTGAATATTGTGTCAAAGGAGATGTTAACGATTTACCATGGCTGAACTTACAAGTATTACCATTTAATTATAATCATGCAATAAGAACTGGAGCCTTTGCAGCAACCATTTTTGAAGAAAAACAAATAACAGGTGAAGAGTTACATCCTCGTGCAATAATTCCAAATGATTCTAAACTATTTGCACAAGCTGACCTAGAGGAATCTATTCAATATTATGTTACCTCAGACACAAGATCAAGCGGAGTAATTAAATTGTTGAGAAATAAGATTAAGCCAAATTTTCAGTTTATTGATATAAATAACAGGCATAGTTCAACTTTTGGAGTTCTAGATTTCCAATAAAGCCACTTCACCTAACAGTAGCTATAAAAACATATGGCGTGTGGAGGGTTAGGTTCTTTCAGTGGTTTTAGCTACTTTGGTACGGGGGCAGTGACTCACTTCGATCACCCTACTGATTATACACTTAGCGTTAGCGAACATATCCAAAAGTGAGTACAATTCAATGAGAAATAGATATTTAATAATATTGTCGATCATCTTATTTTCATGTTCAAAAAACGAACAGGATCAAAATGATTTTTTAGTTACCCGTAAATCTGACACTTTAGGAATGGTCAAATTAACATATGATCAAGACTATGAATTTTACAATAATGGCACAGTTGAAGATATTATTCTAACAAATACTTCTGATCCACCAATAAAAGGTGAAATTGTTCTTGGATTTTCAAGTAACGAAAATAAGATGAACCAGTTTTTTTCTTTTATAGATTCTGGCGCCACCTTAGATTTTCATAAAGATCCAAAATCTTATTTTCTTTTAGATGAGTATGATATTACAAATTATGACTTGCATAATATAGAATCATTTACTGACACTACTAACTTACCTAATAACAGATATATTTTACTTGCTGCAATTGATAAAGAAAATAAGGATACTCTACTATATCAGGAAATACATTTAGCACAGAAAGAAAACAAAGTATTGTGTGTTATTAAATCGTATGAAACCAATTTAATAAAAGAAGAGATGGAAAATCTATGGGCCGAAACAGGAAAAAAATTATATTCTGTTGAGAGAAAGTAAGGTACGCTCGCTAACAATTAGCTATACTCTAAACTCTATAGGGGATGTAGTGGTGTAGGTTAGTTCGGTTCTTTTAGCTACTTTTATTTCGAGGAACAACTATTCACTTCGAAAACCCTACATTTTATAGCCCTGGCGTTATGTGCTATGTTAGGACAACCGCAACAAAGTGACTAACTTTGTCAACGAAATGACGAATACTCTATTTATATATGATAAGGACAAGCTAACAAAATGGTTACTGACAGTAGCTTTATTTTTTAGCATCTTTACTTTTTCGGGGTATGCTGGCTATTCTCAATCAAGACAACAACAGGCGACACAGACCGAGCTTGTAATCTCAAACAATCATAAGACTTGTAAGCGGACAATTTCTTTTAAAAAAGCTTTTGAACTCACCAGTTGTAACGACTTTTTAATAAGCACTTACAAAAACTGGACAAATACATTATTTACTTACAACATACTTACGAAAGTAAAGCTCGACAGTATTTCAAAGCAATTTTGTTCCTATAAATCTGCCGACCGGTTTCCTCAAGTAAAGACCATTCCGAAAAGTTCTGACGAAGATATTTTTGCAACTTTTATAGGATAGTTCTTATCCTATTTGCCAAATTATTTGGCTTCCTTCTATTTCAAAAAATCATACTGTTGCTTAATGGCAACACAACTATTTATTTACAAATAATGAAAAGTTTCAAAAAAATATTGAGACTGTTAGGGCTTGTCCTTCTAATAGTTTTAGCATCCATTGGTGTTGGTTTTGGAGCAGGTGTTCCGATTCCTGCATCCAACAAAAAAGAGGATACGATAGAAGTAACAGTTGAATTGGTTGAATCCAACGAGGACAAAACAAAGTTGACTCAATTCGACTCTCAACAACAATAATTTAAAATATTAAAAATGAAGACATTAAAAAAAATATTAAAAATTACGGGCATAGCAATAATGCTAATACTTATTGGCGGTTCAATTTACATTTATACATCGGGACCAACCTTGCCGAAAGGAACGGATGAAATAATAGAAAGCGTTTTGAAAAATCCCTTACCTGAAATAGTTAATGGCAAAACAGGGTTTGCAAAATCACAAGGTTTGAACATTTGGTATGAAAGTATTTCTCCCAAAGATTCTTCAAAAGGTGCAATCTTACTCATAATGGGTATTTCAAATGATGCCTTGGGTTGGCCTCAGAAATTCATTCAATCGTTTGTAGATTCGGGTTATCAGGTAATCCGTTACGACCACAGGGGAACAGGAATGTCGGACTGGGTTAAGAATTGGGACAGCCAAAGACCATATTCGCTTGCCGATATGGCGGACGATGGAATTGCGGCTTTAAATTCTCTTGGGATTCAGAAAGCAAATATCATTGGCATTTCAATGGGTGGGATGATAGCTCAGGAATTAGCAATTAATCATCCTGACAGAGTTGCTTCTCTGACTTCTATGATGTCGTCAGGATATATTGAAGACCCTGAATTGCCCCAAATATCATCTGCCATCGCTTGGCAACTAATCAGAATATCTTTGAAATATGGCATTATAGATGGAGAAAAAAATATGATTAAGTTACATCTTGCAAGCAGAATAATTTTGATGGGGAATGCAACATACGATTTAGACATTAAAGAAATTGCAGAACAAGTTCTCTACAACATTAGAAAGCGAAATGGATATAATTCAAATGTATCAAGACAACATCAGGGTGCAGTTTTTCTTTCTGGATCTCGTTATGACAAACTGAAAGCACTTTCTATTCCAACACTTATAGTTCACGGAAAATCTGACCCATTTATTCCAATTGACCACAGCAAAAAATGTGTATCAATAATTACAAACGCTGACAGCTTGTGGTTAGACGGTATGGGTCACGACATACCAAACAACCTTGTTAACATTCTATCTGAAAAAATCATCACAAACTTTAAACGAAGAACCGATTGACATGAGAAAAACACAGCACATAACAAGTATATAAAAAAAAGCGGTTTAAGTGCTAACCTGAATCATTTTTGTCTTTAAATAAGTATCTTGCTTTCTGAAAAGTAGCTGCTTAAAAACCCGCTACTTTTCATATACTAAACGTTAGGCTCTAAGCCGTTTCTCTACTCTTAAAAAGGCCTGGATAATCACTCTTACAGCAAGCCTCAATTCACCGAACTACAGTCACTAAATTTTTTTTTATATTTTTTGAACTTTTCTCAATTTTTGGAATGGTTATTGATTGTTTTGATTATAAGCAAGTTAGCCCCGCTAAAGTCCGCCGAAACCCGGTTCCCGACTTATAGCAAAGCAATTCTTCTTAATCCACACATGTCATGTAAAGATTAGCCTCAGTCCCGAAAGGTTTCGGGACAGAGCTTCTGCTATCGTCTAGCCCAGGATAGGTGCGTCCTGTTAACGGGTGGTGGTTTGCTTAATTTAAATTAATCGTTTAACCCTTTAAATTTTAATGTTATGTCCGTTTTATTTAAAATCGTAGCCAAAGGCCAGCCGGGAGTGGTTGGTGGAGGCGAGTCCAAGTACTATGCAACCATTGTTCGCAGAGAGTCCGTTACACTTGATACATTTGCCACTGAACTGGCAGATAGAAGCACGCTCACCAGAACAGATATTTATGCCGTCCTGGAGTCGTTTATGGAAAAATTTCCAACATATCTTATCGAAGGAAGAAGTATATATCTGGGATCGTTGGGCATTTTTTCTCCGTCCATCTCAAGCCAGGGGGAGATTGATCCTACTGATGTGGATCAGTATACCATTCAAAAGCTGAAGGTCAATTTCCGCCCAAGCGTAAAGATGAAAAAGTTATTGAGATTTGCTGAATTTAAAAGAGCTGCTAATGGAAGCAATGGCAGTAAGATTGTTGAATAAAAATCGAATCTTATGACTGATCACAGTTCCTGAGGCCTTATACAACCAGATACTTTTTGGAAGGTAAGGCCTCTTTTAATTTCTGACTGCACATGCAATGGGTAGCAATTTGGTTAGAGCCAATCCACAAACGCTATACGAAATTAAAGTCATATTAATTTAAGTTATTTTCCCCGGAGCTGGTCACATCTAATTTATTATATTGTAAATAAATGTAATACATTCATACGGACGTTGTGGCATTCAACAACTTCGAAAATTTTCGCACTAACTTTTCTAAAATTTCGTATCTTAAATAAAAAGTAGTAGTCATGATATCCAAAGAGAAGCTAAAAGAACAGATAGATAAATTTCCAGAAAATGAGATTTCAATAGACGAACTCATTGACAGACTAGTTTTCATTGAAAAACTGGAACAAAGAATTTCATCATCAGAAAAAGGTGGCACATCATTAACTGAAGAAGAAGTGAAAAAAGAAATTGAAAAATGGTCGAAATAAGATGGCTAACAGAAGCCAAAGAAGACCTAAGAGATATTTATGACTACATTTCTCGAGATTCAAAACGTTATGCAAAGCGACAAATTGACAAAATATTCAATCGATCACTCATTCTAAAAGATCATATTCAAGCTGGAAGAATTGTCGAAGAAACTAACAACCCTGAAATTAGAGAAATTATTGAAGGTAACTACAGAATAATTTATCGAATAGTAACTGAATCAACGGTAGAAATTTTAATGATTCATCATGGGGCTAGAGAATTAACTCGTAGAATATCGAAAAAATAAGAACGCCACATAACAATGTGTATACTCTATAGGCGTTGGTTGGGTTAGGTTATTTTCGTTCTTGTAGCTACTTTTACTACGGGGGACAACTATTCACTTCGAAAGCCCTACATTTTATAGCCTGGCGTTACCCTCTAAGCCATTTCTCTACTCTCCTACTGATGTGGATCAGTATAGCATTCAAAAGCTGAATGTCAATTTCCGCCCAAGCGTAAAGATGAGAAGGTTATTGAGATCTGCTGAATTTAAAAGAGCTGCTAATGGAAGCAATGGCAGTAAGATTATTGAAATAAAAAACTAATCTTATGACTGACCATAGTTCATGAGGCCTTATACAACCAGATACTTTTTGGAAGGTAAGGCCTCTTTTTATGTCCTTTAATTAAGAGCTGCAGCATAGCATCGAACAGCTTGCAGGCCTTTAAGCTTAAGAATAACAATCAACTATAGCTGAGCTTAGTCTCTACATAGATCTTTGGTTTTTCCATTGTCACCTTTGCTGTTATGGAATTCGATATCAGACAAGCAGCTTCTGATTTCTCCAGGATCCTGATAGCACGTTCCACATCCTTCTCAAGGGCAACAGTCACTACAGGTTCAAGTAATACCTCCGTCATAAGATATTTTTTATCAACCATTTCAAGCTTGCCTTTTGATTTGCAGCGGAAAGTAGTGAATTCCAGTTGTGAGTTTTCAGCAATTGCCAGGAAAGTTGTCATTAAACAGCTGCTGACAGCGGCAGTATATAAATGCTCCGGAGACCATATGCCGGGCATTCCCTTAGGAAAGGGTGGAGGTGTTGCTACTTCCAAACAGCCATTTTCAGTTGTGGCAGAAACTTCATCTGAACATATTATCCCTTTTCGGTCCTGTGACCAGATTACATCAACATGAAAAAAATGTGGTTCCATATTTTTATGATTAAATAAATGATGATGTAAAGCTATTTGCATAGGAATTACCACCCTATGACCTGAATCATATTGAATAGTGATTGTAGTCAAATCACCAGTTTCTTTTAATTAGTTGCTCATTGTATATTCCCTGTTGACTAACCGATTTTTTATAGTCATTAATATTCCGAAATGAGAAAGATCAAGCGCTGACCTGACAATGGTCAATAATCCAATGAGAGGGAAGGGATAAGTTTGGAAAAATTTTTAGTAAATGTATAAAGTGACGGAAAAACTCTTTCCAATAAGCAAAGCCTTACTTAAAGAATCTTATCAAACCCATATTTTTTACATTATTAGCTGAAATATATGAACGGACCGAGTTTTACTGCCCATAAAATGCTCTTCCTGAATACACTGGCATTTACCATATGTTTTGCTGCATGGATGTTCAATGGAGTTACCGTTACTTTTCTTGTGGATAATGCAGTTTTCGACTGGAATTCAGTTCAAATCGGTTGGCTGATGGGTATACCTGTCTTAACCGGCGCTATTTTCCGGTTGCCATTAGGCATTATGACTGATAAGTATGGAGGAAAATGGGTTTTTGGTGGCCTATTAATAGTTAGCGCCCTCCCTATGTTTTTACTGCGCTATGCTGATTCCTACCTTGATTTTGCACTTTGCAGCTTTGGTTATGGGCTTACAGGGGCCGGTTTTGCAGTTGGAATTGCTTACACATCAGTATGGTATAGCAAAGACTGGCAGGGTCGGGCACTCGGTATTTTTGGTGCCGGTAATGCCGGTGCTGCATTAACTACATTATTAGCTCCAACCATTTTGCAGCGGCTTACAAATGATGGTGCGGTAATAGAAAACTGGAGAACGTTGCCGGTTATTTATGCAGTCGTGTTAGTAGCAATGGCCATCATATTTGTAATTTTTGCCGAAAACAAGAAGCCGGAAAGCCAACGCACATTAAAGAAATTGATTCAACCTCTGGGAAGTGTGAGGGTTTGGAGGTTTGGCCTGTATTACTTTTTAGTATTTGGTTGTTTTGTAGCCTTTTCTCAATGGCTTATGCCTTACTATGTAAATGTCTACTATCTCCCCCTGGTAACTGCCGGTATCCTTGCTGCTGCTTTTAGTTTCCCATCCGGTGTTATTCGAGCCTTAGGAGGCTGGATGTCTGACAAATGGGGTGCGCGAAAAGTTATGTATTGGGTTTTAGGTTCTTCCCTGGTCATTAGCTTTTTACTCATCTTTCCAAAAATGGAAATTTATTCTCCCGGAAATGGTATAATGGCCAAAAAAGCCGGCGAGGTAACTTATGTTTCTGAGGAAAAAATAATAGCAGCCGGTATTGAATATGACCTTAGGCCAAGGAAGGAAGCTTCTTATGAAACAACCGAAAGAGATGTGGTGCTTCCAAAGAAAAACACATGGCAGGAGCCTGTGGTAGAAGAGGGGCAGCAGGTAAAGAAAAAAGAGCTTTTAGCCACTGGAGAGACGAAAATATTCTTTCAGGCTAACGTGTGGGTATTTACTGTGCTTGTAATCATTTTGGGGAGTGTATGGGGTGTAGGTAAAGCCGCAGTCTATAAACACATTCCTGAATATTTTCCTAATGAAGTTGGTGTCGTGGGAGGGATGGTTGGTGTATTGGGAGGATTAGGAGGTTTCTTCTGTCCAATCATCTTTGGCTATTTACTTGACGGTACCGGTTTATGGACAAGTGCCTGGATGTTTACACTGATCATCTCAGCCATCTGCTTATGGTGGATGCACCGAACCATACAGAAAATGATGCATCGGGAGCAACCGAAGTTAATGCGTCAAATAGAATCGAAAAATTCCAACCCTGATGTTTAAATATAAATTATGAAGACTAACATAGAAAAATGGGAAGTTGAAAATCCTACCTTTTGGGAGGAAAAAGGTAAAAGAATTGCTAAAAGAAACTTATGGATCTCCATTCCGGCTCTTTTACTTTCTTTTGCTGTATGGATGATGTGGAGTATTATCACTACCAAAATGAAGGAGTTTGGCTTTAACTTCGGCATGATCACCCCGGATATGTCTGAGGAGGTGATCAAAGAACGTCTCGCACAGATCAACAACTTATACTATACCTTACCTGCTATAGCCGGTTTAGCCGGGGCCACTTTAAGGATTCCCAATTCTTTTGTGATAGCTCTGGGTGGAGGTCGTAATGTGATTTTCATAACGACAGCCTTATTATTAATACCTACTATAGGAGTTGGTTTTGCATTAAGTGACCAAAACACTCCTTATATGACTTTTGCCATACTGGCACTTTTATCAGGTCTTGGTGGAGGTAATTTCGCTTCTTCTATGAGCAATATAAGTTATTTCTTCCCAAAGAAAGTGCAGGGCACATCACTTGGTCTTAACGCAGGTATAGGAAATTTAGGTGTTGGTGTAATGCAGAAACTTATCCCATGGGTAATGGGTATTTTTATCTTTTCGGCAGTTACAAGTACAGGAGAGGTTGTGCTGAATGATCCATTGGCAGGTTTACAAAATGCCGGTTGGGTATGGGTGCCTCTGCTTATTATAGCTTCTATAGCTGCTTTTGTAGGAATGAATAATGTAGTGACAGGAACTCCTAGTCTGCCGGGAACCCTGCAGGGGATTGGCAAAACTTTGTTTATGGTCGCCATTGGATTATTAACAGCTGCAATAGGATCCTATTTATTGGTAGGGCTTCAGGTTAATATGTGGATTGTGTTGCCGGTAGTGATTGTATTGACTGTAATAGCATTAAAATATTTAAGCCCAAAAAATATCAAGCAAAGCCTTGATAAGCAATTCGCTATTCTGAGTAATAAGCATAACTGGATAATGACTATCATCTATACAATGACCTTCGGCTCATTTATAGGTTTTTCAGCAGCTTTTCCTAAACTCTGCCAGGATATTTTTGTGTATACTGATCCGGCAGACCCTCAATATACAAATCCAAATGCTCCGGATTTCCTTGCCTGGGTATTTATAGGCCCAATGCTGGGTGCACTGGTAAGGCCGATAGGAGGTTGGCTTTCAGATAAGATCAACAGTGGCTCAAGGGTGACAACATTCAGCACACTTGCACAAGTAGCAGCAACAATTGCAGTGGCATATTTTATTATTCAGGCGAAGGATAGTGCAAATCCAGAAGTTTACTGGTGGCCGTTTTTTGCTTGTTTTATGCTGTTATTTATTACGACAGGTATTGGTAATGGTTCTACATTCAGAAGTATCCCATATATATTTAGTAAAGAGCAGGCAGGGCCGGTTCTCGGTTGGACTTCAGCCATTGCAGCTTACGGGGCTTTTATTATTCCTAAAGTTTTTGGAGAACAGATACAACTGGGAACACCTGAATATGCACTTTATGGATTTGCCATATATTACATTATATGCCTGGTGCTCAACTGGTGGTATTATGATCGTAAGGGTTCAGGAATAGAATGTTAAGCTATTTATCATAAATTAATATGACATTGATCATAAATTGCCTGATAATGAAAAATTAAATTTGATGTTTTTAAACGAATAAGATTTAGTATGTACAGACTTTTCAAAACCCTCGATCGAATTGCCCTTATTAAAGCAACAATAGCAGCTGTTTTGGTGATTATTCTGGTACTGATTGGATCACGGAACCTGCAGAATTTTGATGCAGCCTTGATCGCTTATTTAATAGGAACAATTTTCGCTGTCTTTGGAGTTGCATACCGCTATTCAGTATGGGTTCAAAGGCCGCCAACCAAAATGTATTGGCGGAGAAGCATGCAGTTCCTTTTCAGCAGGTTCTTTTTCCCTTACATGTTCAGGTCATCAAAACTTTTTGTACGTAACATCTTATTCCAAAGGTTTATAGCGCATAGAAGCAGGACGCGCTGGATCGGTCACTTTCTATTAGCTAGCGGTTGCTTGCTAGCTTTTGCAATTACCATTCCCTTAACTTTTGGCTGGGTGCATTTTGAATTAAGGCCGGGAGATACTGAAACCTATCATGCCATGCTTTTTGGTTTTGATGCCGGTACATTTAAACTGGGATCACCTGCGGCATTTATTACTTTCCATGGACTTGTATGGTGTTCCGTATTTGTTACTATCGGAGCTGTGATGATGATGAAAAGGAGAATTACCGACGGAGGCCTTATTGCCACACAAACTTTTGAGAATGACTGGCTTCCCCTGATCCTGCTCATTGCGATATCTGTAACAGGTCTTGGTATTTCCTATGATTATACTTTTTTACAAGGCAAAACTTATCAGTTTATGGCAGTAACGCATGCTATAACAGTGATCCTGTTTTTGGTCTGGCTTCCTTTCGGAAAGTTCTTTCACATTTTTCAGAGGCTGGCACAGCTTGGTGCAAATCTTTATAAAACAGAAGGCAGAAGAAGAGGTATGGCTGTATGTCCTCATACTAAGGAGGAATTTGCAACTCAGACCCATGTGGATGACCTGAAAAAAGTTACCATGCAGTTGGGATTTAATTATAATAAAAAAGATGGTGGGAATCATTTGGATTTAAGTCCGGAAGGTAAACGCTCAGCTTTGGCAAAAGCACATTTCCAGGTTAGAAAAGAATCAGGAAAATTTTTCGGATAAAAATTTATAAAGCATAGAATAATGTCAAAACTTCCAAAATCAGTAGATAAAATAATAGAAGAATTTGGGCCTCATAAAGCTTATCCGCCACAAGGGGGTTTTCATGGTACCCACGAACCTGATAAGCTTGTGAAAACACATTGTTGCTATTGCGGGATGCAATGCGGTATTCAGCTTAAGGTAAAAGATAATAAGATTGCAGGCTTTGAACCATGGATGGAATTTCCATTTAATGAAGGGCGTCTTTGCCCGAAAGGCGTTCAGCGGTACATGCAGAATAATCATCCTGACAGGATTTTAGCCCCACTAAAGAGAGTTGAAGGGAAAGGATTCGTGCCGACTGATTGGGGGTATGCCATGAGCAAAACGGTAAGTGAGGTAAAACGCATACAGAATGAGTATGGAAATGATGCCTTTGCTATGCTTTCAGGCGTATCACTAACGAATGAAAAAAGCTATATGATTGGTAAATTTGCGCGTGTAGCTTTAAAAACAGCCAATCTCGATTATAACGGCAGGCTTTGTATGGTAAGCGCCGGCGGAGGTAATAAAAAAGCCTTTGGACTTGACAGGATATCAAATAGCTGGGCAGATCTGAAACATGCGGAAGTTATTCTGGTAGCAGGAGCAAATATCAGCGAAACCTTCCCAACACTTACACATTACATCTGGCAGGCCCGGGATAACGGAGCAAAATTAATTGTGGTAGATCCGCGTATTATCCCACTTGCACGTACAGCAGATCTGCACTTACCCGTAAGGCCTGGGGGCGACTCTGCATTATTTGGTGCAATGCTGAAAATAATGGTAGATAATGACTGGCTGGACCATGATTTTATTGAAAATCACACTTCAGGTTTTCAGGAAGCTATTGAAGCTGTAAAAGATTATGATTTGGATTGGGCTGAAGAGCATACCGGCATTCCAAAGGAGAAAATTTTAGAAGCAGCTACTCTTTGGGGAAAAGCTAAAACCAGCTTTTTACTTCATGCACGGGGTATTGAGCACCATTCAAAAGGTGTTGATAATGTAGTGAGCTGCATAAATATAGTATTGGCCTCAGGCCGTCTTGGTAAACCATATTGTGGCTACGGAACTATCACCGGACAGGGGAACGGGCAGGGTGGCAGGGAACATGGACACAAATGTGATCAGTTACCTGGAAACAGGGATATCACTAATCCTGAACACCGGAAGTATGTTTCGGAGGTTTGGGGTATTGATGAGAAAGAGCTACCAGGAAAAGGGTTGACTGCCTATGAACAAATTGAAGCCATCCATCGCGGGGAAATCAAGGGTATGATTTCCATTTGTTTTAACCCTTTGGTTTCTCTGCCGAATAATAATTTTGTTCGTGAGGCTCTGGAGAAACTAGAATATTACGTTTGTATTGATACTTTCCTATCTGAAACAGCACGTCATGCCGATGTTGTAATGGCAGGTTCATTACACGAAGAGGAAGATGGAACAGTAACTACTGCAGAAGGAAGGGTTGTTCGAATTAATGAAGCCATTTCACCTCCCGGAAATGCACGAAGAGATGGCCAGATATTAATGGAGCTTGCTGATAGGTTAGGTGCAGGCGATAAATTCAGCTATCCTACAAGTGAGGATATTTTTAATGAATTAAGAGTGGCTTCTAAAGGTGGAACGGCTGATTATTATGGCATCACCTATAGAAAGGTTGAAGATAACATGGGGATTTTCTGGCCTTGTCCATCATTGGATCATCCCGGTACGCCACGCCTATGGGAAGATCGCAAATTTAAAACCCCTGATGGAAAAGCACATTTTAATGCTGTTACTTATAAACCTGCCTCTGAATTAACAGATAAGGAATATCCTGTTGTACTTACGACCGGAAGGGTTGTATCTCAATATTTAAGTGGTACGCAGACGAGGAGGATTGGAAAACTGGTGGATCAGTACCCGGAGCCTTTATTGGAAATCCACCCAAAGCTGGCTTATCAATATGGTATTGAAGACAGGGATCTTATTACTGTTAAAACCAGGAGAGGAGAGGCTTCATTTCCTGCTCACCTTGTTGAGACTATAAGGGAGGATACAGTTTTTATTCCTTATCACTGGGGGGGAAAACAATCGGCTAATCAGCTGACTATTGGGACACTGGACCCGATTTCTAAAATACCGGAATTTAAAGTTTGTGCCTGCCAGTTAATCTCGACAGGACAAAAAGCGTCAGAGGAACTGAGAGAAACAGCTTATCAGAGCTACTTATAATTTTATTAACAAATGAATTGCCTGATAATCAGGTAAATAAATTACTTAATCAAAAAAAACAACAATGCCGCAAACCGAATATAATAAGGAGATGGCCTTTTTTGTAGACATGCAACGATGCATTGGTTGTCATGCTTGTGAAATGGCCTGTGCCGAGTGTGAAACGAATGGTCAGGAAAGTATGATACACGTGAATTATGTTAATCGCGCTGTAAGTGTACAGACAACCGTTCAGGTGTGTATGCATTGTGAAGACCCAACTTGTGCAAATGTTTGTCCGGCTGATGCTATTCATCAGGATGATTTTGGAGTAGTGCATACTGCAAATACCTCCCGGTGCATAGGCTGCTCTAATTGTGTTTTAGCTTGTCCTTTTGGTGTCCCTAAAAAAGAAGAAAAAGCCGAGCTAATGATGAAATGTAACATGTGCTATGACAGGACCAGTGCAGGAAAAAAACCGATGTGCGCTACTGTTTGTCCCAGCCAGGCACTGTTTTATGGAACAAAAGAAGAAATTGAGAAGATGCGCCCTGATAGTGTACCTGTTAACTCCTTTAAATTTGGTAATCAGGAAGTAAATACTAAAGTGAATATAATGATGCCCCGTGGCACACATCAGTTAATTGTAGATTAATTATTAGAAAAATGGATCAAGAAAAGATAGAAAAAAATCCTGAAGAAGTTCCTAACTGGAAAAGCGATTTTCCAATTGAATCAAAAAAAGCAACGCATGTGAGCCGCAGGGAATTTGCCAAATTCCTTGGGTTACTATCAGGAGCGCTTGCTTTAAGTAATGGAGCTATAGTGATAAAGGCTTTGGCATTTCCATCCAAACCTCTTGAAGGAGAACATTTTGTTGTTAACCAGGATGAGGTGCCGGTAGGAGAGATGTTTCAGTTTGAGATAGAAGGAGCCAAAGTTATTCCATACATCCTGATCCACCTTGAAGAGAATAAATGGCGTGCTTTCGAACAGAAATGTACCCACCTTGCATGTGCCGTAAGGTATAGAGCTGATATTAATCAGATAGAATGTCCCTGCCATAAAGGATATTTTGACCCGGAAACCGGAAATGTGCTTCAGGGGCCACCGCCAAGACCGTTACCTCAGCTGGAGGTAGTTTTAAGGGAAGGTAAAGTTTATGTAAAACAAATACAGGAATCTCCAAATGTTTAAAATATGAGTGACTTTAGAAAATCTCAAAACGAGGCGCATCCTAATAAAACAAATACAATAATGACAGGAATCATATTGATGCTTATCCTGTTTGTAAGTATGCAGATCTGGTTTTTGTTTGGTGCATTGAATAATGCGTTACAGGATAATTTATATTTTGCCTTAACAACATTCATTGGCTCATTAATATTAGCTATAGCATCATTTTGGTTGTTAAAATATCTGCCGGATCCTATTATTACAATAAAGAAAAAGTAGCCGACTGAGAAACCTTTATGCTGATAGATAATTATAAGCGAGTACATGATTACCTCCGTATTTCTTTGACAGATAGTTGTAATTTTCGCTGTCAGTACTGCATGCCTGAAGAAAATATTCAGTGTTTGCCAAATAAGCATCTTATGCAGGTTGATGAAATTGAGAGGATTGCTAAAATATTTGTCGATCTGGGTGTAAAGAAAATAAGGCTGACTGGTGGCGAACCTATGGTGCGAAAAGAATTTGGCACTATCCTCAATCGATTGTCCAAACTACCGGTAGAATTAACCCTAACCACCAATGCTGTTCTGGCACATCGTTACCTTAATGATTTAAAGTCGGCCGGAGTGCGTTCCATAAACATTAGTCTCGATACACTCAATCCTGAAACGTTTAAAAAGATCACCAAAAGAGATCAGTTTCAGCAGGTGTGGGATAATATACTGCTTTTCATAAAAGAAGGATTTAGTGTAAAGCTTAATGTTGTAGCCATTGAAGGTGTTATTGAAAAAGAGTTACTTGATTTTATAGCAATAACAAAAGAATTACCCATACATGTGCGTATGATCGAATTTATGCCATTTGACGGTAACAACTGGAATAGCAATAAGGTGATCACAGCCAAACAAATGCTTGAAATTGCAGAGGCAGAGTATGACATAGTAAAGCTGAAAGATGAGCCACATGCGACAGCTAAAAAATTCAAAGCTATAGGCCATAAAGGTACGTTTGCCTTTATTACTACCATGAGCGAGCACTTCTGTGGTGATTGCAACAGGATGAGGATCACTGCTGATGGAAAAATGAAAAATTGTCTTTTCGGAAGTGAAGAGATGGATTTACTCGGAGCCTTGCGAAAAGGTGAGGATTTGGTTCCCCTTATCATGAAATCCGTACTTAAAAAACATGCAGTAATGGGAGGTCAATTTGCTAAGTCATTTAAAAAAGCAGAAGCTTCCAAGCTTAAAAACCGTAGTATGATTAATATTGGGGGATAATTAAAAAAAGCACTGGAATGACACATAAAATCAAAAATATATTTGTACAGGGACCGATCACTTCAGAAAAGATCGCTGACTCCATACAAAAACATAGTCAAAAACATGAGATAGGAGGGCACAGCATTTTTTTAGGTCAGATCAGGGCAGATGAAAAGGAAAATGGAAAAGTTACAGCCATAGAATATACTGCCTATGAAGAAATGGCTTTAAAGCAAGCCCATGAGATCAGGGAGGATATTTTTGCTAAATATGATCTTACCTGTATGCATATCTATCATAGTTTGGGGGCAATAAATGTTGGGGAGATCTGCCTGTTCGTTTTTACGTCTTCAAAGCACCGTAAACCAGCCATTGATGCCTGTGAAGAGCTCGTTGAGCGGATAAAGAAGGAGCTGCCGATATGGGGTAAGGAGATCCTTGATAATAAAGATTACGTCTGGAAGGAAAATCGTTCTTAGTTTGAAGTTTAAAGTTTCTAGTTCAAAGTTCCTGGTTTTTGGTTTCTCTTCATGCCCTCAGCTCTTTGCCCTCAGCTCTAAGCTCTTTGCCCTATGCTCTA
>JBPRGH010000141.1:0-96064 GCA_051418055.1 Candidatus Cyclobacteriaceae bacterium M2_1C_046
CCAAATTAAAATGACCCATATAACAAGTACCGAAAGGTTTACCGCCATACCACTAAGGCTGAAAATCTTTCGGCCAAATGGCTTACTTAGCCGAAGCAGTATTCTGTGTGCTAAGCCGGATACCATTTTTGAAATAAAGAAGGCGCCACTCCCGGAAAGAGTAGTATAAAAGAAATCATAGATTGCTACGAAGAGGATAAAAATGCCTGAGGCTAAATAGAAGTAGTTCATAAAAGATAAATGAATAGTTTATAAGCACTTATCTTTTATGAAATGTTTAAAAAAATCAGCAGCCAATCTTGTTCTTCAAATGCTGTGGTAAATGATTACTATTGTTTTGCAGTTACAGAAAATGGAATACTTACATCTGCCCATTTTAAAACTACCTGCCCCTGGTTTCCTTCCTCTGGTTTAACTTCAAAAGTTAGCTGCTCTACCGGTTCCTGTAGTTTCTCAGGTGTAACATTAAAACGAACCACATCATCTGCTTGGGTATAATCGTCTGCAAGATGCATATCATTATTTTTGTTGAGCATCACCGACCACTGATCCTGACCGGGGATTGTAAACAAGCCATATTTCCCTTTAGGTACCAGTTGTCCTTCTACCATTACATCTTCGTAAAACTGGATGGTTGTGGCTTTGTGAGCTCCGGGAGTCCATACCTGCCCATAGCCTACCAGTCCGCCAAAGATCTGACGTCCGCGCATACTGGGAGCTGCATAATCCACGTGTACATGTGTATCTCCAACATTGGCCATGGCTGACTTTCGAGGGCTTTTTACGGAACCGGAATTTGATGACTGTATTTCTTCGTGGTTGTTAGGGTCCATTTGGTTGTGATCCATTTCATCCTCCATATGCTCTTCATGGTCTTCCATCATTTCATCATGGCCTTCTTCCATATGGTCGACATGCTCTTCATTGGTTGTTGCATTATTGCAGCTTACAACAGTAACAGCAAAAATGGCTGTGACTAATAATGAGGATATTTTCCTTATTTTCATTTTATGCTTATTTTGATTTTTAATTAATTTTTCTGTAATCTACCTCTAGCCATTCGATAATTTGGGCTACAGATAAATATATGAACAGTTAACAACTTGTTTTGTCCGAAAATATATTCTCAAACAGATAATAACAAAACGGAAGTAAAACCCTCGATGTTATTTAACCCAATCAGAGTCACTCGCAGAGGATTCTGATGATTTGATGCTCACGCCGGTAACATATCAGCACCCTGTCCAGGGACTCTCAATGCTAATAAAACAATAAATTAAATATTGGCGGTTCCTTTTAGTCCATTGCATAATCACCGGTCAGACCCGCTTGGGACGGTCAGACCGGTGGGTTATTACCAATTATTCATTATCACAGACATATATATAGGCATTCCAATGGTAATATTAAATGGAAAAGTAACAGCGAGGGCCATGGGTAGATATAGTCCCGGATTTGCTTTAGGAACAGCCATTTTCATGGCAGCAGGGACAGCAATATAGGAGGCGCTTGCAGCTAAAATAGAAAGCATAAACCTGTCCCCGATCTCATCAGTCACCAAGCCGCTTGCCCAGGCTACAATGCAACCGTTTACAACAGGTATAGCTATAGCGAATATGCTTGTGAACCACCCGCTTTTAAAAAAATCATTTAATTTCTTTCCGCTTACAATACCCATATCCAGAAGGAAGATAGCCAGAAACCCTTTGAAGATATCAGCTGTAAATGGTTCAATGCCCTGAGCCTGTTTCTCACTGGCCAACCAACCGATGATCAGACTTCCTAATATCATGAATACACTTCCATTAGTAAATGAGTGTTTAACTAAGCTTCGCATTTTAGTAGAACAAGACTCTTTACTACCATACAGCCTGATTAAAATCACTCCTACTATTATAGCAGGCGCTTCCATTAAAGCCATTATAGCCACCATATGGCCGCTGAAAGAAATTTGCTGTATTTCCAGAAAGGACACGGCTGTTACAAAAGTCACTGCACTTATTGAACCGTAAGCAGCTGCAATTGCACCGGAATTTTCTATGTTAAGCTTTCTCTTTAGGATAAAAAAAGTGTAAACCGGAATAATTAATGCAGTGATAACACCAAATAAAACCGTCCATAGTATTTCCATTGAAAAATGACTATGTGCTAATTCCCGTCCTCCATTAAATCCAATGGCAAATAATAAATAAAGTGATATGAATTTTGATGAAGTTGGGGGGATCTCCAGATCACTCTTCAAACGGACGGCTAAAATCCCCAGGATAAAAAATAATAAGGCTGGACTTGTTAAGTTATCAATCAGTAAGTCAAGGTTCATTTATTTTAAATATTTATTTATATTTAATTAGTTTATAATGTGTATAAATATAATTTATGCTTACAGCAGGTTTGTTATTATATCAGTCCTTTATGCAGGATAAAGAGATCTGTAAGGCTTTCATGAATCATAGAGAAATCAGTTTATTTATGTTGCCTCGTGGATTAACATTTGTAGTATGATCGTAATTTTTGCAGTAGGGAAGAAAAGCCTGAAAAATTGGATCCAGGCTTTTCCATCACCTAGGGTTAATATGAAAATATCAGCATAAGCCAGCAATTAGTAGCTTTCTGAATTTGACAATACCTCTTCCTCCTGATCTTTGGGTTCGAACGTTAAATCTATAGTAGACTCTACTTTTAGATTGTAATTATTGTCGGCTGCGTGCTGTATGGCTTCAAGGATCTGTTTTTTAGACTCCTTAAGCGCCTGAATACGAATTTCAGATTCAACATCAGGCTCATTGCACCGGATCATTGAGCTCAGGCTTTTGATTTTATGAAAATTAATTTTAGTATCGACCATTGTAAGAAGTATCTCTTTGGCCTCGCTTGGGGAAAAATGTCCTGTAATTAATTTAGTAGTTTGCATAAGTTTACTTTTTTAATGTAGAATATTTTGTTTGAGTTAATCGTATCAGATTTATACTTGCCACTAATGATAAAGCTTTACAAAGTTCAGTGAGTAAAACATCGTCGCCCTTAAATGCTATGTACAGGCATGGGACCAAAACCATCAGTGTCACTATAAATTGTAGTTGAATAAAAAATGATTTCATCACAGTTTTGAATTTTTTTCTTTGCAAAATTGTAACAAGGAATTAATAAATGAAAATATATACTTTTAATACAATTCATTAATAAAACTTATGAATTATACCTTACATCAGTTGCAGGTATTCCTGAAGGTGACACAAACACAGAGCATTACTAAAGCTGCAGAGGAGCTACATTTAACCCAGCCGGCCGTTTCAATCCAGCTTAAAAATCTTCAGGACCAGTTTGAAATACCATTAACGGAAATAATTGGGCGCAAGCTTTTTGTTACTGAATTCGGTAAGGAAATAGCTGTTGCGGCCGAAAAGATATTAAATGAAGTACATGCTATTAATTTCAAAACAATGGCCTATAGGGGTCAGTTGATCGGACGTCTAAAGATCTCAGTTGTTTCTACCGGTAAATATGTAATGCCTTACTTTCTATCTGATTTTTTAAATGAACATCAAGGTATTGAGTTAGTGATGGATGTGACTAATAAACAGAAGGTTATTAAAAGCCTTGAAAAAAATGAAGTTGATTTTGCCTTGGTATCAGTATTACCTGAGCATCTACAAGTTGATAATATCGAGCTGATGGAAAATAGGTTATTTGTGGTTGGGAACAAAGATCATAAATTCCAGCGTCAGGTATATGATAATAGTATTCTCGAGCAGTTGCCTTTGATTTATCGTGAGGCTGGTTCAGGTACGAGGCATGTAATGGAGGGATTTATTAAACAAAACAACCTGCCGGTCATAAAAAAAATGGAGCTTACCTCTAATGAAGCTGTAAAGCAGGCGGTAATAGCTGGATTGGGTTTTTCAATTATGCCTTTAATAGGTATTAAAAATGAATTGAATAACGGTGACCTTCAAATTATCCTTGTCAATGGATTCCCTATAAAATCTGTATGGAGGCTAATATGGCTGAAAAATAAAAATTTTTCGCCTGTAGCAAAATCATATCTGGAATATGTGAAAAATGAAAAAAACCGAATTATAACAGAAAAATTTCAGTGGTTCTCAAAATTTTAGGGGAAGTATCAGGCTCTCTGCCTGCCGAACCGCAGCCGAACCATTATCATTTAATTCCCTTCACCCGAGGATGGCCAGCCCTTCCCAGGGCCCTACACCTACCAGGCAGTTGGAGCCACCGGGTTTCCTGGCCCTTAACTATGGAAAAGGCACACCTATTGTTACCCTTTTTGCACATCTGATCTACGGAGGTGTTTTAGGGTTGTTTTATAACTGAGGAGATCTCATCTTAAACAGCCGGCCCATGTCACTAAATGGTCGATATCAGTTAGTAAACAGCTATCGGAAAATCATTTCCAAAGGAATAGGTAGAGGGGTATTGAGTGGAGCCTTTATGCTTTTCACTTAGAAGAGGTACTTGCTCTTCAATATAAAAAGATAATTCCTTTACACTGAGCTTTCCATCCCGATTGATATCTGCAGCGCCCTGTAAACCTTGTAGGATTGAATAGGTAAATACCCCATGCCCAAGTGTTTTTAATTCTGTAGCAAATTGTTCGGAACCTGAGGCTGTTATCCAGAATGTTCCGGTACTTCTTGCCAATTGTGCTATTGCTTTTTCTTCTTGGACCCCACGGTTGGTGACACTTTCTATTGCAGCGCCGCTCTGGCAGGCATCCAAGAAAAAAATTTGCTTTTGCGCATTAATCCCTTTTGTAAGTTCTTTTATCTCTGATGCTGAAATAGCTTTATCAGAAAGCAAAGAAGGGTTGCCGTACAGTTGTAACAGATCATGTAAAGCAAGGTAAAAATCCGAACTTCCTGCTGTACTTTCAGAAACTATTCCATGGCCAGCATAATAAACAACCAATAGGTCCTGTTCCAAAGCCTTTGATTTTATCTCCTCCATCGCAGCAATAATATTTTGTTTTGTTGCCTGGCCATTTCGAATACGATATTGAATGATTTCAGGGAAAAGGCTTGAGGAGAAATTCACTATTGATTTTTCGAGCCCATCGGCATCTGCAAGTGCATAATTTAAATTATATTTTGAATTTCTGTACTCATTAATGCCAATAGTAAGCATGTACAGCTTTGGCTGATCATCAGAAATACCTTTGTACCTTATTATCGCCTTCGCTTTTTCTGTTTCTATTCCCGATTGAGTAACTGCCACCGCATATATGAAATTTTCCTCTCCAAAAGCATTATTTAGGGTGATATCACAATTGTAAGAATTTTCCGGATTAGTAGCAGTTGATTAAACCAACTTTGTATTATGATATACACGGATTTCTGCCACCTCTTCAACATTTTCTGATACAGTTAAATTTAATTTTATCATTTTGGTGTTAATAGCGACTTCATCTGTGCCCTCAAAAGGTACGTCACCAATTGTAGCTATTTTTAAAACCGGAAGCTTTTGATTAAAGCTGTCTATATCAAATTGCTCGAGTTCCGAATTTTCGGAGGCTATGATAGAATTAAAAAGACCCGGCGTGTAAGCGCGTTCAAATGTCTGCTCCAGTGAAGTTTTAATATTGCTTCGCCTTGAAGTCCAATATACCGTATTTAAAGCTTCTATATCTCCGTCAATGCGACCATCTTTAGAAACTACGCAATGCTTGTCACCGCCATCAGTAAAGAAGAAAGCTGAAACATCATCAATTGATGTATCATAAAGCCGCAGTATATTAAACTTAGAGTAGCTAAATAGAAATTTAGTGGGTGAGAGTTTAATTATCTTAGGGTATAAATACTCGCCTGGCTTAAAATAAAAAGTTTTCTTATCGGCAAGTGATGTGTATATAAACTCTTCTTTTTCAATATCATATACATCTAATGTAAGGCTGAAAGTAGTGAATAAAGCTTTATTATTTGAATATTCTCCAACACTATAGCCAAAAGGCTGAGTAGGCGTTTCAAAATATTTGACCACAGCATATTCAGGATCATAAACCCTGAACCAAAATCCTTTACCACCCCATCCATAGGCCAAAAGATTCCCTTTTTCATCATAATACAGGCCCTGGAAATTTTCCTTTTCAAATGTCTTAATAACTTCACCGGTACTGATTTCAATAATGCGGACTGTTGATTTTTGACTTAAGGCATAAAAGGAAGCTGCAGCATATTTTCCGGAAGGTTCAATAGTAACAGCATTCACCATGAACCCATCGTACTTTTTGGTATAGATCGGTGCCATTGAATTTAGATCAAGGGTAGTGATCTTTCCACCCATATGGCCGATCACTAACATATTGGAGGACGCATGAAAATCTGCTCTGGCTAATTTGGCGGACAGGGTAATTGAGGCTATTTCGCTACCTGAATTCCAATCATAGATTTTTAAATTTTTAGATTCTATTAAAATTACCTTCCTGTCATCGGTTATGAAAAATTCATGAACTTCAGTAAAAGACGTTTTAAAAGTAGAAATAAATTTTTTTCCTTCCAGGTCAAAGATTTTTACCGAGCTATTATCGTAAGCCAATGCTAATAGTTTTCCATCAGATGTTCCTGCAGCGGAAATAACTTTAGCTTTAATGTCCTCCAGTTCATAAGCAAGACGGCTTTCGTCAATCTTCTGTGAAAAGGTGCTACTTATAGTAACCATTACTAAAAGTAGCGTATATGTTATCTTAAACAAGGTTTTAATTAAATCAGGCGACAATTTAATTAAAAAATCATTTCATAAGTAGAAAATATAATAATTAAATTTAGAGGTTGTGGAGGTGTGTTTGGAAATGCCTTTTTTACTGACAAAGCATAAATATTTAAAAGGTCATCACCTGAAACCCGTCCTCAACCAGGTTCCTGACACTTGGGTGGCCATCATAGTCATCGAGCAACCTGACCTCTGCTTTTTCTACCTGGTTTTTACTCCAAATGCATTCGCGCAAAAACTGCAGGCTCCTTCAATGTCCTCTTTTACTGCTTCATAAAGCGGGTTCATTTTATTATCCTTATCGGCTAATTTTCCTACCCATGTAGTGCCTGCTCCGTCAAATATGATCTTTACATTGTCATCGTGTTCTTTAAATTCTTTGGCAATTTCCAAAGCATTTGTTACACGGCCCATATCTCCATGAGATTCTGAATCAGCCAATATTAATATTGCTACTTTATTCATATAATTAAACTTCAGGTTCTTTTCTAAAGAACCTGAAGTAGTTTTCAATGTTGAAGGATCACTGTCTCGGGCACGACAAATGATCAATTTAAAAAAGATCGACTTATGTTAATCCGCAACATTAATTTAACCCCTTAATTATCTTTCCTCTGGCACAAGTCTTTGCGCCTGCTAAAGGATTGACTGACTTGAGCCTTTTAGTCTACAAATTCTTTTCCCAAAAGATGCATAATCGCCGGTCAGACCCGCTTGTGGCGGTCAGACCGGAGGCATCAGGTGTAGCACTTAGCTGATATTTATATCATACCTATCTTCAATAGCCAAGTCAGTGGTCGGACCGTAATTTGTTCGCGACTTTTAGCAAGTCTTTCTGCAAACCCGGCAGATAAAAGAATTTTAAATCATTTACTTAACTTCACTTTTATATATTTTACTCGGGGAAAAAGATTTAATCACAGGTAAATCAATTTCAGACATAAGTAAATCTGTTTCCATCAATAGAAAATCAAATCCAACCATCAGGAAATGGCATTCGACCACAGGGAAATGGCATTCGATCATAGGTAAAAGAGATTTGATCTCCGGGAAATGGGATTTGACCACTAAGAAATCAGATTTGATCTCCAGGAAATGGGATTTGAAAATTATTCCAAATCCTCTGATGCATTATTGGGCTAACGCCTAAACATTTTTACTATTCCCACAACAATCAGAACCAGGATTGCAATGATTATTATAATCGTCCAGAAACCAAATTCCAATACATCTCCAACAAAGTCACATCCGGATAATGTAACCATAAGTGTTAAAAATAATGCGAATGCCAGGTTTGATATTTTCATAATTCTAAATTTTGATTTTTAAAAGTAACTCATTAAGGGACAAAAGGTTATTTATAAAAGAAGTCGTAAACGAAGTAATAGCTTCAGAGGACGATAAATTTATTTAGTTATCTCTGGTATATATCTAAATAAAATAAAAGTACCTTTGCACCCTTAAAAAATTAGCTGTGCCGTTGATCACTCCGATGACAATAAAATTTAAAACCAATACTCCACCCTGATTTCCGGACTTACGGAAACCTGCTACATTTTTATTTTAAAAAATTATCGCGGCCTTTAAATCTTTATGAGAGGGCTGGTACACATTATTTTATTGTTATTTATTTATGACACTCCTTGAGAATTTAAGAATAAAAGGGTATAACCCTAAAGATGAGATTTTATCCGGGCTAACTGTTGCCCTGGCGCTTGTTCCTGAAGCAGTTGCTTTTTCCATTATAGCTGGTGTAAGTCCCCTGATAGGGCTTTATACCGCTTTTATAATTGGTTTAATCACAGCTATACTTGGCGGAAGACCGGGTATGATATCAGGTGCCACCGGTGCCATCGCTGTAGTTATTGTAAGTTTAGTTATCAGTCATGGTGTTGAATACTTATTCGCAGCTGTAGTCCTGATGGGGCTTATACAGATCGCAATAGGAGTTCTTCGATTAGGTAAATTAATCCGTCTTGTCCCACATCCTGTTATTTTTGGATTCCTTAATGGCCTTGCCCTTGTGATATTCATGGCACAATTCGAGCAATTCAAAGTAAATCTGAATGGAACTGAAGAATGGATGACAGGAACACCTTTATATATTATGCTGGGGCTTGTTTTATTGACTATGGCTATCATTTATTTCCTGCCAAAGCTTACCAAAGCTGTACCTTCTTCTCTTGTTGCTATTCTTACTGTTTCAGGTATTGTAATATTTGCAGGCCTGGAAACACGTACAGTAGGGGATATTGCTTCTATAGCCGGTGGCTTGCCGGAATTTCATATTCCACAGATCAGCTTTTCTCTTGAAACGCTGATGATCATATTGCCTTATTCTATTATTATGGCACTGGTTGGATTAATCGAAAGCTTGCTTACCTTATCTGTTATTGATGAAATGACTGAAACCCGGGGTAGGGGAAATAAGGAATGTGTAGCTCAGGGTATTGCCAACTTAACCACAGGCTTTTTTGGTGGTATGGGTGGCTGTGCTATGATAGGCCAGAGTATCATTAATGTAACATCAGGTGGACGATTCAGGACATCCGGTATTGTTGCCGCAGTAAGCCTTTTGCTCTTTGTACTGTTTGCGGCACCCTTAATCGAACAGATACCCATGGCAGCACTTGTAGGCCTTATGTTTATGGTTGCTATTGGGACCTTCGAATGGGCCAGCTTAAGAGTCTTTAGAAGAGTGCCTAAAATTGATGTTCTGGTAATGGTTCTTGTGGCTGTGGTAACAGTAGTGCTTCATAATCTTGCCTTAGCAGTTATTATTGGAGTAGTAATTTCTGCACTCGCCTTTGCCTGGGAAAATGCCAAAAGGATACGTGCACGAAAAAGGGTAGATGAATATGGGTATAAACATTATGAGATATATGGCCCATTATTTTTTGCCTCCACAACAGCGTTTGCTGAAAAATTTGATGTTGCCAATGACCCCGAACATGTGGTAATTGACTTTATGGAATCAAAGGTTGTGGATCACTCAGCTATTGAGGCCATAAATAAAATCACTGAGCGATATGCTAAAAATGGCAAGAAAGTCCATCTGAGGCATCTTAGTGAGGATTGCCGCAAGATGCTGGATAGGGCGGATGCAATAATTGAGGTCAATCATTATGAAGACCCTACTTATAAAGTAGCTTCTGATCGAATTATATAAGATAAAGAGTGCTGTCTCAAAATTATTATTTGAGGCAGCTTTCTCTTAAACTTATCATCCTATCTTCCGGCACAATGTATACAATGTGAGCTTGCGGGCATAAGGAGCAGGCGGTTTATATTTATCTCATTTCCGCACCTGCGGCATTTACCAAATTTATCAGTATCATATAATGACAGCCATCCATCGATTCCACGAAGGTCATTTTCAGCTTTTCTTAACCCGGCTTCATTAACTGATTTATTATTTATATAATCCATCCGGCTCACCCGTCCAATAGAATTATCCAGCCCCATCGGTTTAGTCTCTTCTTTAAGATCTATGATAACCTGTATCAGCTCATCCTTTTTCTTTTCCATCGCCTCCCTGAGCTGAATTTTTTCTTTGTCAGTCATAGCCGTTCAATTTTTTCGTTTTAAGATCTTAACCCTGCTTTTGTCAGAATAAAGCTCCTGAAAATTATACTTTTGATAAATAAAATTAAAAGTTTCCTCATGGAAAAAGCTGACATGGGTAGGATCTTTTTTATAGTACCAGTTTTCAAATTTATCCAAGGTTTCCCATTGCTCAGTCATCAGGCATAGTAGGCTATCAGGCTTTAGTAGTGAAATAATTTTTTCCAGCTCCTTTTTCGGATTATGAAAATGCTCAAAAACTTCTGTTGAGAATATGAAATCATATCTTCCCAATGGATGATCCGGATTAAATATCGGGTCATAATTATCGCAGGAATAACCTTTTCTTGCCACTAACTTTGATAATGTGGGGGATGGTCCGCATCCGTAATCAAGTCCCTGCATACCATCACGTAAAAAAGGAAGGGATGCGTTTATAACCCTGTTGAGGAAATTTACATACCCTGGTTGTTCAATATTATTTTGATGCTTTAGGTACCGTGATTTTTCATCATTGATGTCGGGCAAATAAATTTTATCGGTAAAAATTAATTTGCAACTATTACATATATAATACTCTCTTGGATCATTTTCAGGAGAAAGTTTTTCAAGTATATTTCTGTCACACAACGTGCATGTAATACTCTCCCTTTTCATCCTGATTAATTTGTTAAGGTCATGCTTTTCAGCTGTTCCAGTTACTATTTTAGTACGCTAAAGATAATCATTTAAATAGCTATTACAGAATATCGAACCATAGTAAAGCTGCTAGTAAAGTAAGAAGAACCCCTGCGCCTGCTTCAGCATAATCCTGATATTTTTTTGCTACCCTGTCACCTATGCTCAGGCCAATCCATGTATAGCTTATGGAAAAAGCAGCAACAATAACTGCCAACAGCCAGGGTGACAATTCGCCTTCATCTACACCTAATCCGAATCCGGCACCAAAATTATCCAGGCTTAACCCAAGCTCAAGTAAAATAAGACCTTTCCAGGTAGTGATTTTATCCACCAGGGTCTTATCAGTTTCGGGAGGTTTGGCTGCAGCATAAAATGAAGTTGTCGCTAATGCCAAAAGTATGACAACCGATAATCCGGAAGCTGCTTCACCTACATATTCTGATACTTCTTCACCTAGCCAGACCCCGATCAATGGCATTAAAAATTCGAACGCCCCAAAAACAATAATTATCCGTGTTCTTTGATCTTTGCCGCCAAGAGAGCCTATGGTTAGGGCTGCTGCCAGATTATTAGAGCCTATTACGAGTCCTGAAAATAATAATTTTAAGAGCATTAATTAAATAAAGTAGTCTTATTAACCGGTAAATTAGCTTCATGTTCCTCATTATTGGACTAAAGGAAAAAAATTGGGGCTGCCATTTAATTCTGAATAAATCAACGTTTCAGGAAAATTTAGATAATTTATTTACAAATTGTCTTCAAATATTCAGCAGTATATATTTGACCACTTCTGATCAGCTTTTCCTTTTCATCTTTTGATAACCTTCTAATCCTTGGGCTAATACCCTCTGAAGAAATAGAGATAGTCCGTGCCCAATCTTCATCAGTTAATTCATTTCGATTTAAGTTTTCGATAACGAATTTGTAAAGAGCAGAAATATAGTCGTTAAAGTTTTTAATATCTAGAGGAACAAGCTCCTGTGATTTCTTATCATTCTTAATCTGGGGTTCGGAGTCTATACGGATTCCAACGGTATATTGATTAGCAACTCTTAAATGATCGTTTGCCGGATCTTTTCTCAGGGAATCAAAAATTGAGATGGGAAAATTTCCAATAATACCGCCATCCACCATAATATCCAGTGCTTCTGGATTATTTTTCCTATAAATTTTACCTGTACTATCCACAAAAACAGCTTTGAAATAAAGTGGTATCGACATAGAAATACGAATAGCATGTTTTACCTTCATTTGAGGGTAAGTCTCCTTTGAAAGGATGATCAGTTTCTGTTGATTCAGTGAAGTTGCTGTAACATACAGATTAGTAAAGCCTCTATTATTAAGTTCTTCAAATGTTATGTCAGGATCGCCTGTTTTGTCTTCTATTATATTCGCTATCCACCTGGTAAATTTTTCACCCCTATACCAGCCAAACTTATTATTCGTGCGGATTGATCCTCCTATAAAGAAAAACCGGCCGTCATTAAATCTTCTGAATTTTGTGGAGGAGATAATTTCTTCTATTTCCCCGGCTGAATATCCCAGAGATACCATCAAAGCTGTAATGGCTCCCGCAGATGTCCCTCCAACGTTTTTAATTGAACGTAATTTTCCCTGATTTTCCAGCTCTTTTATTACACCAGCATAGGCGATCCCTCTAATTCCTGCCCCTTCAAATATGATGTTTTCAATAGTACATACTTGTGCATATCCGTTTATAGTAAACAGGCAGAAAGAGATAATCCCTATTTTTAAAAGTATATTCAATACCGGATTTTTATAACTAATTTAATATATAAAAAGATCAGCCTCTATTTGTTGAGTTGATTTAATTGTGGATATCCATATCTTTTCCTTAATTATTTTAGTTTTGTGTTTTGACTAAGCAGAATAATATGAAAAAAATATTACCCGTTCTATTACTGTTCATTTCAATTCTTTCTTATAGTCAGGAGCGCCCTAAGCTGGTAGTTGGAGTTGTGGTGGACCAAATGAAGGAAGATTATTTGTATCGCTTCTACAAAAATTATTCCCCAGAAGGATTTAAAAAGCTGATGGATGAAGGCACGGAGATAAAGAATATGCATTACAACTATACCCCCACATTCACTGCTCCCGGCCATGCTTCTATATATACAGGGTCTACTCCTGCATACCATGGGATTATAGGGAACTCCTGGTTTGACAGGGAAACTAATGAGTGGGTTTATTGTGTCAGCGATAATAGTTATAAAACAGTGGGTAGTGTATCTGATGAAGGGGAGATGAGCCCGCACAGGATGCTGACAACTACTATCACAGATGAGCTGCGTCTTTCTACTAATAATAAAGCTAAAGTTGTCAGTATTTCAATAAAAGACCGCGGTGCAATATTACCGGGCGGGCATACCGGTGATGCTTATTGGTTTGATAATGTTTCAGGAGGTTTTATAACAAGTACATTTTACCATGATAAGTTACCGAAATGGGTAGAGGAATTTAATGGTAAAGGATTAACTGACAAATACTTACAACAAAAATGGGATCTGCTTTTACCTGAAGATGCCTATTATGAGGATCAGTCTGAATATGTAGCGTATGAAAATATATTCAAAGGAAAAGAATCGCCTGATTTTCCCTATGACCTTAAAAAGATCAGCCCGAATTATAATAAAGAGCTGGTGACAAAAACACCTTTTGGAAATGATATTACTACAGAGTTTGCCAAAGCAGCCTTAGCAGGTGAAGAGCTTGGGAAAGATGAAATAACTGATTTTTTAGCGATCTCCTATTCTTCAACGGATAAGATCGGCCATGATTTTGGGCCCCAGTCTTTGGAGCTGGAGGATACCTATTATCGCCTTGATCGAAATATTGCTGACCTGATTAAGTTTTTGAATGAAGAAATTGGGGAAGGTCAATATTTATTATTTCTGACTGCCGATCATGCTGTTGCGGATATCCCTCAATACCTGGTAAATCAGAAAATACCTGCCGGAAAAATTTCGGAGGGAAAATTAAAAGCATCTCTTAATAGCTTTTTAAATCAAAAATTTGGAGCTAATGACCTTGTGGTAAGTGTCAGCAATTACCAGGTATTTTTAGATCATCAGTTGGTAAGCGAGATGAATGTAACTTTATCCAAATTCCAGGAGGAAATTGTCCAGTATCTTATAGATGAAGAAAAAAATATATCACATGCCTGGACAGCCGGGGATATTCATGCTTCAGGTTTTGGTGAAGAGGGATTGAAGGGCTCGCTGGTTAGAGGTTATAATCAAAAAAGAAGTGGAGATGTTCTTTTTGCACCTTTCCCGGGATGGTTTTCTTCAGGTTATGAAAAGGGGACTACACATGGATCACCTTTCACTTATGATACCCATGTTCCGATGCTGTGGTACGGCTGGAAAATTCCAAAAAAACAAACTGTGCGACCTTATGTGATCACCGATATTGCCAGTACTTTATCTCAGCTGCTGAATATCCGGTTACCCAATGGTAACATTGGTCAACCGATTATGGAAATATTTGAGGATTAGTCAGGTGGTTTCAAAAATGACCCGTAAATTGGGCGTTTAATTTTCTGTTTATGAGTAAAATAGAATCGTTCAGCAGTCGGTGGGGTCTAGTACTTGCTGCTCTTGGAATGGCCATAGGTGCAGGTAATCTCTGGCGCTTTCCTCGTCTGGCAGGACAGTATGGAGGTACTTTTCTTATCTTATGGATTGTATTCCTACTGATCTGGTCCATACCAATTTTGCTGGCTGAATTCTCCATTGGGAAAAAACATAAAATGGGTGTGATCGGGAGCTATACTGCAACAGCAGGTAAAAATTATGCCTGGGCCGGCTTCTTTATTACTGTTTGTACCCTTGGAATAGCTTTTTATTATTCAGTAGTTACAGGTTGGGCATTGAGATATCTGATCTTTTCAGTAGACCAGGCTTGGCTATCTGTTAGTGGAGGCGAGACTGTTTCTGCCATACTTACCGAAGAGCCCGGATATCTTGAGCTTTACTGGGCAAAGATCTCTAATTTGAGTATGTATACTGTAATAAGCTATATGTTGCTGACAATAGCCGCTGTAGCAGTTTTATACAAGGGAATTCAGAAGGGCCTGGAAAAAGCAAACAGGATTTTAATACCTACACTTTTCCTTTTAATATTGATCATTGCGGTCATGTCCTTATCCATGGAAAATGGCTGGAAGGGCTTAAATTATATGTTTACAATTGATGTGGCATTATTTGGAAATGCTACGGTATGGATTGAAGCATTGTCACAATCTGCCTGGTCTACCGGTGCCGGTTGGGGATTGATGCTGACTATTTCATCCTATTCAAGGGCTAAGGAGGACGTAACCTTAAATACTTTTATTGGTGCATTTGGAAATAACACTGCCTCTCTTTTAGCAGGCATGGCTATACTGCCGGCAGTTTTCGCGCTTTCTGTTGATGAGGCGACGGCCATTTCTTACCTGCAGGAAGGCAATCAGGCTTTAACATTCACTATAATCCCAAAATTATTTGCTACCATTCCTGGTGGGATTTGGCTGGCAGTAATATTTTTCCTCGCATTCCTGCTGGCGGCCTTTAGCTCCTTTCTGCCAATGATTGAATTATTTATTCGAAATCTGATAGATGCCGGTATGACAAGAGGTAGGGCAGCTCTGACTGTTTGCATAGCCATAATTCTTTTTGGTCTTCCCTCGGCATGGTCCCTGGATTTTTTTAATAACCAGGACTGGGTTTGGGGGATAGGATTGATAGTCAGTGGATTGTTTATGGCCTGGGCAGCTGTGAAATACGGGCTCGACTCTTTCAAAAAAGATTTTATTGACAAAGATTCTGATTTTAAAGTACCTCCGGCTTATTTCAAGATCTGTTTATATCTGGTTATTCCATTAGGTATAATTTTGATCTACTGGTGGTTATCACAGGGATATAGTGAAAACCCATGGTTTGACGAGGAAGGGAACTGGAACATTTGGGATGTTTACAGTAATGCTACCGTAGTTACACAGTGGGCCCTTGTATTGTTATTAGGGTTTATATTAAACGGTTGGTTGTACAAAAAATTCATAAAACGATGAGTAGCTCAGCAATAATTGCCATGATTGTTATAAACCTTATTGTAATGGGTGGGTTTATCTTTTTTCTTCGGATAGCAATAAATAAAGAGAAGAAGAAAGCGGCTGATGAAGAATAATAAAATCTTATTGCTTTAAACTTATCTCTTCTCTTAATAATGCTCAACGATAGCCTTGCCTGAAGGCTTCTGCTGGTTTTTAAAGCTTTAGATAAGCAAATTTTCGTTTGAAATACTTTTTTACATTAAATGATACTTAAGACCCAACAGTAACAACTAATTGTTGGTTTATAGAATTAATGCCACTAATTCTTGAACAACAAAGTATCTGATTATGAAGTATTCCATTGCCCTCTTAGGCCTATTGTATATTAATATAGGCTGTTCTTATCCTGGATTAGAGAAATCAAATGTACATTATGTCTCAGATTCAGCAAGAGTAGAATTAGATCAGCAGGAGCAAGAGCTTAAAATCCATCCAATAAATCATGCAACATTCGTAATGGAATGGAACGGGATTACCATTTATAATGATCCAACTGGTGGAGCAACAGCATTTGAAGAGTATACTGATCCGGATATTATTCTTATTAGTGATATTCATGGTGACCATCTTAATCAAAAAACGCTGGATTCACTGAATACTAAAAATACAACCTTTATAATGCCTAAGGCTGTAGCCGAAAAACTTTCGGTAGATTATGGGGAGAACGCATTCATTTTGGACAATGGTGAAGAGGTTCAGGTATTAGGTATAAAAATTAAAGCCATACCTATGTACAACCTTCCGGAAACAGTGGATTCGCGTCATCCTAAAGGCAGGGGCAATGGTTATGTGCTCGAACTGGATAATAAGAAAATTTATATCTCCGGGGATACGGAAGATATTAAAGAGATGCGTTCACTGGAAGGTATTGATATTGCATTTGTAGCGATGAACCTCCCCTACACGATGTCAGTGGAGCAGGCGTCGGAGGGAGTTATAGCTTTTGAGCCAAAAGTAGTTTATCCTTACCACTACAGAGGCCAGGGAGGGCTAAGTGATGTGGAAAAGTTCAGGGAGCTGGTAAATGCCTCCGGCAAAAAAATTGAGGTGCGGCTGCTTGATTGGTATAAAAATGATAGTCGGTGATAAGCAGTATATCGGCTTTGGCTTCTACTCTAAAAGAATTTTTTTTAGTCCAAATTTCTTTGTGGCTCAAAAAAAATTTGGTGGCTTAGTGCTTTGGTGGCTTAAAAATTTGACTATTCCAGATGGTGATAATCCAGCTCGTGTTCTTCCTCAAGGGCTTTTTTAATAGGTTCAGGGATATCCGGTACCGATTCTGTAAATAACTCCATTTCTTCATTCTTTTTTCGATAATAGATATTTTTTATCCACTCCTCTTTTTGGTCAGTGGCATCTTCACGATAATGAGCTCCCCTTGATTCATTTCTTAATAATGCTCCTCTTATTACAGCTTCGGCTGCAGTTTTTATAAAAAATAAATTGTAGGCGAGTTCACGATCTTTTGGAGTAAATGATTTTTTTCCATTTTCAGATGATCCCTTTGAATCGAACAATGATTTTAATTTATGCAGTCCAGCTTCAAGATTTTCTTTATTCCTGACAATTCCGGCATGCTCCCAGAGAAGGTCTCTTATTTTAGTAATCATGTGTTTAGTCTCACCGGAGTTTAATTTAGTGATTTTCGACTCTGCTGTTTTAAAATTTTCCTTTATAAAATTTTCCTCTACATCAGGTTTGGGAATTGAATCAATAATTTCCTGCAAATGGTTTCCCGTTATTTTTCCAAAGACAACAGTTTCAGCTAAAGAATTTCCTCCAAGTCTGTTCGCCCCATGAACTCCGGCAGTAGCTTCACCAGCAGCAAAAAGCCCGGGAACGGTTGTTTCACCGGTTTTAAAATTTACCCGAAGCCCACCCATGGCATAATGGGATGTTGGAGCCACTTCTACAGGTTCTTCAGAAATATCTATATCATATTCCTTAAATCTTTTTACCAGCTTAGGCAGCCGTTCTTCTATATAATCTGCGTCTTTATGTGAGATGTCGAGATAGACACCGCCATCAGGAGTGCCTCGGCCTTCATTTATCTCCTGCAAAATTGCACGGGCCACAACATCGCGTGCGGCAAGTTCCATTTTTTCAGGATCGTAATTCTCCATAAATCGCTCTTTGTCCTTATTCAGGAGGTAACCTCCTTCGCCACGAACCGCTTCAGATACCAGTCGCCCTGCCATATCATCAGGCTTAACCATACCTGTAGGATGAAACTGTACCATCTCCATATCCTGTAAGGTTGCGGCAGCATCATATCCGAGGCCAACACTATCAGCAGTATTTTCATCAGTGCGTGAGGTGCTGCGGTTATAAATAGAAGCAAATCCACCACAGGCTAAAACGACAGCCTTTGCTTTTATCATCAGCTGTTCTCCTGTTTTCATATCAAAACCAATTGCCCCCGCTGCTTTCCCATCTTTAATAAGCAGTTGGATGATATATGTATTGGCTCTGTAGGGGACTCCCACTTCCCCGGCTTTTTTTACCAGGGTTTTAAGAATGGCTTCGCCGGTGCGATCTCCCACAAAACAAGTGCGCCGGAAAGACTGAGCTCCAAAATAACGCTGATTTATCTTTCCTTCATTCGTTTTATTAAAAGAACAACCCCATTCCTGTAGCTCCTTCACTCGTTCTGGAGCTTTTTTTGTTAATAATTCAACGGCTTTTGGGCTACAAATAAACTGGCCTTCTCTAATTGTATCTGCAGCATGGACCTGCCAGCTATCTTCTTCATCCAGATTTCCAAATGAGGCATTAATGCCTCCGGCCGCCCATTTGGTATGTGCATCTCCATGATCTCTTTTTGTAATAACAAAGCATGGCACATTACCTTTAGTAAGCTCTATTGCCGCACTTAATCCTGCAGCACCTTCGCCAATTATCAGTACATCTGTAGAAATTTGTTTGTAGTTTGTCATAAGCATATTGCCGGTTACTTAACAATATGTTTAGACCAGAAAATGTTTTTATATCAGAGGCAGGTTGTAATCTATTTCAACATTACTCTGCCTTTTCCAGCTGCATTTTTAACACCAAGAGGGATTCTTTAAATGAAAGAGGCTGATAGCCTAACTCAGTTTTTGCTTTGTCAATAACAAATCCTGTCTTTGGGGGTCTTTTGGCAGGCTGTGTAAATTTTGTAGAATCGGTTCGGTTGATCAATGCCTTATTCAAACCAAAAACTTCAGCGGTTTGTACAGCAATTTCATAAGGAGTCAGGATCTCTTCACCGGAAATATGAAATACACCCTCTGCTGCTTTTTCAGCTATTAACCAGCAGCCGGTGGCAAGATCTTCCGCCAGTGTAGGGGTTCTGTACTGATCGTCCACTATATTTATTTCTTTTTTGTCTTCAAGGCTTTTCTTTACCCACAGTACGATATTGCTGCGGCTCATATCATGGGCTACTCCAAATACCAGCACTGTACGGGCAATAGCCCATCGTAAAATGCTGCTACTTTGTATTTTTTCTTCTGCCCATAATTTCGTCTCTCCATAATAATTTACTGGAGCCGGAGTGGCATCTTCTTTTAAGGGGCCTTCACTTCCGTCAAAAATAAAATCAGTAGAAACATGAAGAAGGAATGTATTGGTTGGCTCGCAGGCACGGATAAGATTTTCAACAGCCGTTACATTTTGTGTGTAACATTCCTCCTGGTTTAACTCACACTGATCGACATTTGTCATTGCAGCTGTATTGATAACTACATCAGGATTTTCTTCATTAATTGTATTCGTTACCTCATCACTATTGGTGATATCCAGTGTACGAAAACTATAATTGCCTCCAGGATTTCTGTTTTCACCTCTCGCAGTAGCAACTAAATCCACTGAATCATTTTCACTAAGCAGCTTTACCAGCTTTTGCCCCAGAAGCCCATTGGAGCCTGTTATTAAAATTTTTCTAGTCATTTATTTAGTTTGTACAATGATCTTTTGGAGGATAGTTGTCACATCTCATTTCTAATCCTCATACTCATACCCATACTTTCGGGTGATCCTGCGTTTAGGCATTTCTTCTACAGATACAAATATCCGGATATCTTCAACAGGGCGGTTACGACGATCCGTAGGTACATCGGAAATTTTATCTATGACATCCAGCCCTTCGATGACCTGTCCGAATACAGTATATTCATTATCCAGATGAGGTGCTCCGCCAATTGTTGTATATACTTCCAGCCGTTCCTGGCTTATTTCTTTATCCAGGTTAATATCCAGCTCCTCTTCAATCATTGGTTTGAGTTCTATCATCAACTCATTATACTCATCAAACTTTTGAGCATTATAAAGCATCTGAAAGCGCTGACGGAGTGAATCGTACTTCGTACGCATTAAATATTGCTGTAAAGCCTGACCCAGCTTTTCCAGGTCGGTAGTTAAAAATTCTTCTGAAAAGGTGGTGCCATCAATAATATAGAACTGGCTTCCGCTTGATCTTTTTTCAGGATTCTGGCGGTTGCCCTGCCGCGCTCCTGCAATAGCTCCTTTGCGATGAAAATGCTCCGTCTCCAGCTCCGCAGGAATAGTATAATCCGGACCGCCAAATCCTGCTGCCTCACCAGGTTGGGCTGTTTTTGATGTAGGATCTCCTCCCTGGATCATAAAATCCTCTATCACACGGTGAAATATAGTGCTGTCATAATAACCTTTTCGTGCCAGCTCCAGGAAATTTTCTTTGTGCTCAGGGGTATCATCATAAAGAATTGCCTTCATATCACCATAGTCGGTGCTTATGGTCACCAGATAATCTTTATCAGTGGCACATGAAGCAAGGACCACTAAAAAGCTTAGGAATAATATATATTTTTTCATTTTATAAGTTCTGTTTTATGTCATGCAGTATTTCTCTGCCACCATCCTCTAACACCAAATCGGCCAATTCTTCTCCAAGTGCTTCCGCATCTTTTGATTTGCCGGACACGCGATGTCTTACTACCTCTTTGCCATTTAACGAAATAACACCTCCCTCTACAGATAATACTCCACCTGAATTCCGTGCCAGGCAAAATACAGGGATACTACATCCTCCTTCAAGTTTGTATAAGAATTTACGTTCGGCTTTTAACTCAGTTTCAGCAACAGGGTCATTTATAAGCTTCCTTATAGTTGAGACTACATCTGAGGATAAATTTTCATGCACTTCAATTGCTATACTTCCCTGTCCGGTAGGAGGAGTAAATTTTGTCAATGGTAACTGCTGTACGATCATATGATCATAAGCCATCCGGTGAACTCCTGCATAAGCTAAAAGAAGCGCATCACATTGACCGTCTTCCATTTTTTTGATACGGGTTTGCAGGTTTCCGCGAACAGGTATTGTCCGGACATTAGGATAAAAATTCTTTAACATTGCCACTCTTCGTGTAGAAGATGTGCCGATCACCAGGTTTTCATCATCTAGTGAAAGGCGGCTATTATGGGATACTAATACATCATTCACCTGTTCACGCTTTGTAAAGGCAATAAGCTTAAATCCCGTAGGAAGTTTCGATGGCATATCTTTGGCGCTATGTACGGCAAGATCACATCTGCCTTCTTTAAGAGCATCTTCCAGTTCTTCGGTAAATACACCTTTGCTTCCGATTTTTGAAATAGCAACATCTAACAGCCGGTCGCCCTTGGTTTCCATCAGGACTAGTTCCGTTTCCACACCACCTTTTTGCAGGAGGTCTGCTACATATTCTGCTTGCCAGAGTGCTAATTTACTTCCACGGGTCCCTATTTTTATTTTCTTCAAATCAGTTTATTGTTTTGCTTATCATTAGAGAAAGGTCGAGGAACATGATCTTTGCGCTTGCATTACGTTCCAGATGCATATACCCTTCATTGATCAAACCTATAACGTCCTGAGCGGCGTCAGGGTGCATAGCTTTGCTAAAATTTTCAATAAAAGTAAGTTTTTCACCGGTACTTCTTTGTAAAGTTGCCGCCTGTACATGATGGATCAGGCTTTCTCTTATCATACTTAAAGCATATTGTAAAAAGCTTCGCTGAGATACTTTGTTCATCATGTGAAATTCATCGGCTCTCTGCACCAGCGAAGCCAAATTCTTTTTATAACATTCCCGCATCCAGTCTGCAAAAAATTGGTGGTGGTCGCTTCCTGCCTGATTCAGCAAGCGCACAGCCTCATTCAGATTACCATCTGCAAGCTGGGCAATTAATAGGGCATCTTCCTTTGGGACCTGATAATCTTCATTTAAAATATTAGATAGCTCGCTATCGCTAAACAGCGGAACATAAAATCGCTGTGTACGGCTTATGATGGTGCTAAGCAGCCTTTCCTGTTGGTTTGATACCAAAATAAAAATAGTATCTGAAGGGGGCTCTTCCAGGATTTTCAATATAGCATTGGCTGACGAAGGGTGCATCAGCTCCGGAAGCCAGATAATCATGATCTTGTATTTTCCTTCAAAAGGCTTTAATGAAAGGTTTTTAATGATCTCCAGGCTTTCTTTTTTGCTGATCTGCAGCTGTTTGTCACTTCCAAAATAATTGCTCCATTCTTCAATGTTCCCGTATGGATTTTCATGAAGAAAGCTCCGCCATTCTTTAATGAATGTTGTACTATGGATTATTTTTTTGTCCGTAATATTTTTTGTGGTATTGACCGGATAGACAAAGTGAAGGTCGGGAAAAATAAATTTGTTATTCTTCACACAGGAGGGACAAATCCCACAGGAGTCATTTTCGAGCCTGTTTTCACAATTGAGAAATGTAGCAAAGGCCAGCGCCATAGGTAAGTTAGGGGCTCCCTCTTTACCTGCAAAAAGCAGTGCATGGGCTACCTGATCCTTAGTTGCTCCTCTTATTAATATTTTCTTTACCTCGTCGAGGCCTTTTATGTCTTTAAACTGCATAATTATTTCTCCCAGTATCGGTATTGTGCCGTTGCATCAAAAATATGCTGAAGTATAGCTTTTTCCTGCTCATTAAACTCCTTCTGTCTTCTTGCCATTACTATTTCTGCCACCTCATAAACCTTTGACATTTCGTAAGTTGTAAAGCCTCCGGAGCCTCCCCATGCAAATGAAGGAATAAAATTCCTTGGAAAGCCAGCGCCAAATATATTAGCAGAAACCCCTACTACTGTTCCGGTATTGAACATGGTATTAATACCGCACTTGGAATGATCTCCCATGATCAGCCCGCAAAAGGTTTCTCCGGTATTGGCAAAACGTCCGGAAGAATAATCCCACAGCCGTACATCAGCATAATTGTTCTTTAGATTTGAGGTATTGGTATCGGCACCTAAATTACACCATTCACCGATAACTGAATTACCAATAAATCCATCATGCCCTTTATTGCTGTATCCCTGTATCACAGAATTGCTCACTTCACCGCCAACCTTACTATAGGGGCCGATAGTAGAATCTCCGCGCATTTTAGCGCCAATATTCACATAGGAGCCTTCACAAAGAGCAAAAGAGCCCCTAATAATAGCACCTTCCTCTACTCTGGCATTTTTGCCAATATATATCGGTCCAGGATCTGCATTTAAAACGGCGGCCCTGATTACAGCACCCTCTTCAACAAACACATTTTCTTTATTATAAATAATGGTATGAGGGTCTGTAATTTCTGCTGATTTTCGACCCTTTGTAATTAATTTAAAATCTTTTTTAATCTCCGCGGCATTGGATTTAAAGATTTTCCACGGCCGGTCAATTAATGTAATTTTACCATCATATTCTTTATTAATATAGCCGCTATCCGGGATTTGAGATTCACCGCCCCTTCCGGCAATTATAATATTCCCTTTCACTAATGACTCGTGTGTATCCAGAGCCTTGATCTTTTCCACAAGAGGCTCATCGGGACAGATGGCTCCATTAATCATGATGTTATCATCTGTGGAGCGTAAAGGGTATTTGTCTGAAAGATAATGCTCAGTAAAATAACTGGCTTCTTTTTCAAAATGCTTTTCCCATTTTTCAGCTATTGTGAGAATCCCCACTCTAAGATTGCCCACAGGCCGGGTGAATGTAAGGGGAAGTAAAGCCGCTTTTATTTCTTTTTGATCGAATAAAATAAGGTTCATATCCACAAAAATAAAAAAGTCTTCAAGATTGACTCCTGAAGACTCCTTAAATCGGTAGAATATTTTTTTCTACTTCTTATATTTTCTGTTGAACTTCTCAACTCTACCTGCTGTATCAAGCAATAGCTTCTTACCAGTATAGAATGGATGAGATGCAGAACTTACCTCTAATTTAATTACAGGGTATTCCTTGCCATCTAATTCAATAGACTCATTGCTGGTCATGGTTGACCTCGTCAAAAATTTTGTATCGCTGGAGGTGTCATGGAAAACTACCTCTCTGTATTCTGGATGTATTTCTTTCTTCATCGCTTTCTATTCGTTTCTTAGCCCGTTCCGAAAAGTGAGGCACAAAGTTAGTTATAAATTAATTTTTTACCAACTATTTAGATAAATTAAAATAATGGTGTTTGGCTATAAACAATTATACTTGCATAAGCATTCCAAAGATCATGAAAATATTTTACATAATAGTCATTTCCCTTATATCTTCACTGGCATTTGGTCAAAGTGCAAATGCACCATTGTCGGATGATTATTATCATTGGGTGGATCGTTGGGAAATAAGAACAGGACAACAGCAGGATCTTTTTCAGACCTCATTTAAACCATACTCAAGAAAATTAATTGGAGAATATTTAAGTGCCATGGATTCCATCGAATACCCGGCAAGGGAAAAAAATATTCTGCAGTACCTAAAAAGAGACAACTGGGAATGGGTGGATACTGTTGATAATGAAAGTAAAAAACCTTTCCTGAAATACTTCTGGAGGAAAAAATCAGATTTTTTACATGTACAAACTGAAGATTTTGATCTGCATGTAAATCCTATCCTACATTTCAGCTATGGAAAGGATCTGGAGGGAGATTATACCACCTACAGAAATACAAGGGGAATAAGGATAAGGGGTACTGTTGATGAAAGATTCGGCTTTTATTCTTACCTGACGGAAAACCAGATCCGTACCCCGGATTACGTAAGGGATTTGACCGGTGAATTCAGGGCACTCCCTCATGTTGGCTTCTTTAAAGGTTTTAAGGAAGATGGTTACGATTTTTTTGATGCACGGGGTTATCTGTCATATCAGGCAAGCAAACATATAAATCTTCAGATGGGACATGATAAGTTCAAGATTGGAAATGGATATCGATCGATGATCCTTTCTGATCACGCACCTGCATACTTCTTCCTAAAAATGGAAACGAGGGTTTGGAAAATTAACTATACCAACCTCTTCACAAAAATGGTTGCTAATAACCGTGGTGTTGGTAGTGGTTTGGGAGATAAACCTTTTCCTGAAAAATATGCAGTATTCCACCATCTTGGAATTGATATAGGTAAAAAACTAAATGTAGGCTTGTTTGAGGGAGTAATGATTGGCGCTACAGATACTACCGACGCGGATCTGGAGATTGAATATTTGAATCCTATTATCTTCTACAGGGCTATTGAACATAACCGAGGTAGTGGTGATAACGCATTGGTGGGGATGGATTTTCAATACCTCCCGATCAGAGGAGTGTCTTTATATGGTCAGCTGGTTCTTGATGAATTTAAACTTGAACATTTACGTGCCGGGGATGGCTGGTGGGCGAATAAATTTGGTGTCCAGTTGGGTAGTGAGTGGATTAATGCATTTGGCATTCCTACCCTTGACCTGCAGGCCGAAATGAACCTGGCGCGGCCATTCACTTATTCACATACCAACACAGCAAATAGCTACTCACATTTCAGGCAACCGCTGGCTCACCCTTTGGGGGCAAATTTTAAAGAATACATATTTATTGTCCGTTATCAGCCGGTGAATAACCTCTTTGCGGAATTCCGCCTGATACATGCAGATAAAGGGTTAAACCCTCAGGGAGAGAACTTTGGTGGTAATATATTAATAACCAATGTGACACGAGAAAAAGAATTTGGGAATGAGATCGGACAGGGTATTGAGCAGAATTTGTCACTTTATGTATTTCAGCTATCATATATGTTGAAGCACAATTTATTTATTGATGCAGGCATTCTGTTACGTTCTGATGATCGACCGGAAGTTGGTATAAATAACCAGGCTACTTTAATAACTGGCGGTTTGCGCTGGAATATTTTCCCTCAGGCGTATGATTTTTAACCACTCTCATTAATATTTTGCAGTTTTGCAGTAGTGAAAATATTCTTTAGGATCTTCAAATATGCCGACAGGCTGGGGCTTTATTTCCCTCAGTATGTCTTATATACCGTTCTGGCGGTAATTTTCAGTGCTTTTAACCTGGTGTTACTAATGCCACTTATGCGTGTGCTTTTTAATCAGGTTGATGAGACGCTGGAATCAGCTAGTGCTACGCCACCTGATTTTTCTCTTTCTACCGAATGGCTGGAGGAGGCATTCCAGTATTATTTTTCACAGATCATTATTGAGAGCGGGCGAGAAACAGCTTTATTGTTTGTATGTATTATAATAGTGGCATCAGTCTTTCTAGCTAATTTATTCCGCTATCTGTCTGCCCTTATTTCTGCCCATATAAGGATGGATACAATCAAAAATCTCCGGATGCATATCTTCGACAGGATCTCCATGCTACATATTGGCTACTTCAGTACCGAGAGGAAAGGAGATATGATCTCACGTGTAACTAACGATATACAGGAGATTGAAGTATCTGTATTGGGAGGACTAAAAACATTTTTAAAAGAGCCTCTAACGATAATTGTTTATTTCATTATACTTTTTAAAATTTCTTTTGAGCTTACAATTTTTACAATAATCATACTCCCTGTAACAGGGGGGATTATGACCGAGATTATCAGGCGATTAAAAAAACGTGCAAAACAGAGCCAGGAATCGTTGGGCAGACTGGTAAATATCCTGGATGAGACAATCGGGGGCATGAGAGTTGTAAAGGCTTTTAACGCGCGTAAATATGTTGTTGATAAGGTCGATAAAGAAACCAGTTACTACAGGAGAGTAAACCTTTCTCTTTTAAGAAAACGTGAGCTTGCATCTCCATTATCAGAGGCGCTTGGTGTTTCTATCGTTGCACTCATCCTCTTTTATGGTGGTACTTTGGTCTTAAATGACGAATCACCTTTAGATGCCAGTGCCTTCATTACTTATCTGGCCGTATTTTCTCAAATAATCAGCCCCGCAAAGGCCTTCTCAACAGGGATCTCAGGTGTCCAAAAGGGACTGGTTTCAGCCAGCCGGGTATTTACGGTTATAGACCAGCAGTCTGAAATTAAGGATAAACCTGATGCGATTGAGCTTGAAAAATTCACTGATAGCCTGAAATTTGAAAATGTAAGTTTTGCTTATGACAATACCAGGGTGCTTAAAAATATTAACCTGGAAATAAAAAAAGGTAAAATGGTTGCTTTGGTAGGCCCTTCCGGAGGAGGTAAGTCTACTTTGGCTGACCTTGTACCGAGATTTTATGATCCTACGGAAGGCCGGATCCTGATTGATGGCCATGATCTGCGCGACCTGCAACTGTTTAGCTCACGTGCCAAAATGGGTATTGTAACCCAGGAATCAATATTATTTAATGATACCATCTTTAATAACATAGCATTTGGTTTTGAAAATGCCAGTGAAGAAAATGTAGTTAAAGCTGCTAAAATTGCCAATGCACATAATTTTATTGTAGAGCTAGAAAATGGCTATGAAACTAATATTGGAGAAAGGGGAGGAAAACTTTCCGGGGGTCAGCGACAAAGGATCAGCATTGCCCGTGCGGTACTGAAGAATCCACCAATATTAATTCTTGATGAAGCAACATCCGCTCTGGATAGTGAATCTGAAATGCTCGTGCAGGAAGCTTTGCATAATCTGATGCAAAACAGGACCTCGTTGGTTATAGCCCATCGATTAAGCACAATTCAACATGCTGATGAGATCATTGTTATTCAAAATGGTGAGATCGTTGAACGTGGCACACATGACGAACTGATAGATCACGAAGGGGTGTATAAAAAGCTGCAGTCGATCCAAAACACATAATTTAAATCTGAAATAGGAAATTATAGAAAATCAGAAATCTGAAATTATAATTTTTCAGATTTCTGATTTCACATTTCAGATTTAGAAACCAGTCATTATTTTATCTTTAAATAAACTTTCATAGATTTAGGCCTTATAAATAAAAACTGATGAAAAGAGGGAAAACAATATTTCTTATCATTTACCTGGTCTTTCACCTGCTGCTGCTGGTGTCGGCAATTGTAGTGAATCTACGTTCAGAAGATTTTGAGTTTCTGTTTTCGGTAAGAGATCAAATGGGGACCATGGTTTGGTTTGCTATTATTGGCCTGGTGCTGTTTATAATCAACGTGATTATAATGAGCGTCTCTAATAATCATCATAAGAAGAAGGAGGAAGAGTTGCGTCAGGAGATCAATTCGCTAAAAGCAAAGATCTATGATCTTCAGGATGCCAAAAGCTCAGTAACGCCTACTCAGCCAACTACTCCCGTAAAGCCGGTAGAGAAGAAACCTTCTGGTTCGGATGATAAAACGGAAAAATAAATGCAGGATTTAGCGCTACGGGAATTGCAGGAAGCTGCGCGGGTGCTGGATATTTTCCTGAAGGATGAAAAAAATCTAAAGCAAATTACAGCAGCCGCCGAGTTACTTACCGAAGCAATTAAAAACAATAAGAAAATTCTCTCCTGTGGCAATGGGGGTTCGCATTGTGATGCGATGCATTTCGCCGAAGAGCTGAGCGGGCGCTATAGGGAGAACCGACGGGCATTGCCTGCCATTGCTATTTCTGATGCCTCGCATATTACCTGTACGGGCAATGATTTTGGATTTGAATACATCTTTTCCAGGTATGTGGAAGCGGTAGGCAATGAAGGAGATGTGCTATTTGTATTAAGCACTAGCGGAAATTCAAAAAATATAATTAAAGCAGCAGAAGCGGCACGTCAGAAAAAAATGATGGTGGTGGCGTTAACAGGGAAAGATGGCGGTAAACTTGCCGCACATGCTGATATAGAAATTCGAGTAGCCCATGATGGCTATGCAGACAGGATACAGGAAATTCATATTAAAATAATTCATGTTCTTATATTACTCATAGAAAAACAACTATTTAATGCTGGCTAAAACATTTGGAGGAGCAGTATTTGGTGTTGATGCGAGGTTGATTTCAGTGGAGGTAAATGTAGGTCAGGGAACAAAATATTATTTAAGCGGTCTACCTGATAGCGCAGTAAAAGAAAGTGAGCATCGTATTGAATCTGCGATAAAACATTTAGGATATAATTTTCCACGGATAAAAGTGGTTGTGAATCTTGCACCGGCCGATATTCGCAAGGAAGGTACGGCTTATGATCTGCCTATAGCACTGAGTATACTTAAAGCTTCAGGACAACTCTCAACTGAGCTTCTTGAGCAGTATGTTATAATGGGTGAATTATCTCTTGATGGATTGTTGCGCCCTATAAAAGGAGTATTACCCATTGCTATTGAGGCAAGGAAAAATAAATTTAAAGGGTTTATCCTGCCAAAGGAAAATGCTCGTGAAGCGGCCATTGTAAGTGACCTGGATGTAATAGGGGTAGAAAATATTGGTGAGGCAATTGATTTTATAGAAGGTAATCTGGAAATAGAACCTCTGAAAGTCGATACAAGGGATGTGTTTGCCTATGAAGTCAATAATTATGGCGTTGACTTTGCCGATGTCCAGGGTCAGGAAAATATTAAAAGAGCAATGGAAATTGCTGCTGCCGGTGGCCATAATGCCATTATGATCGGCCCTCCTGGTGCTGGTAAAACCATGCTGGCAAAAAGATTACCATCTATTTTACCCCCCTTATCGCTTTACGAAGCGCTGGAAACAACTAAAATCCACTCGGTTGCAGGAAGATTGGGAGCAGATGCTTCTCTTATCAGCACTCGTCCTTTCAGAAGTCCCCACCATACGGTTAGTGATGTGGCTTTAGTTGGCGGAGGGGGTCATCCGCAACCGGGAGAGATCTCGCTGGCTCATAATGGGGTGCTGTTTTTAGATGAGTTACCTGAATTTAAAAGAACGGTGCTGGAAGTAATGCGTCAGCCAATGGAAGAGCGCAGGGTGACTATCAGCAGGGCAAAGATCAGTATTGACTATCCCGCCAATTTTATGCTGATTGCCAGCATGAACCCATGTCCATGCGGATATTATAATCACCCGGAGAAGGAATGTGTTTGTGGGCCTGGAATTGTACAGCGATATCTTAATAAAGTAAGCGGACCTTTGCTTGACCGCATAGACCTGCACGTGGAGGTTACACCTGTTTCCTTTGATCAGATGACGGGCGGTCGGAAGACTGAAAGCAGTGATGAGATAAGAGAAAGGGTAATTAAAGCCAGGGAAAGACAGGCTGAGCGATTTAAGGAGCAGGAGGATGTTCATTGTAATGCAATGATGGGAAGCCAGCAGGTAAAGGAGGTGTGTAACATTAATAAGGCCGGAAATACATTGCTAAAAACTGCCATGGATAGATTAGGCTTGTCTGCAAGAGCTTATGACCGTATCTTAAAAGTCTCCAGGACTATTGCCGATCTTGCCGATAGTGATGATATCCAGATTGAGCACCTGGCAGAAGCTATTCAGTACAGGAGCCTTGATAGAGAAGGCTGGGCTGGGTAGGGTGCTGAGCGGGATACTCAGTTATATTAGTATATGGTAGGCTAAGCATAGAGGACCTACGATCAGATCAGGATAGGGAAAAAAATTTTAATTTTTTTTGTGTCCAACCATTTACAGGTAATCTGGGTCTTGAGAATAATTTTAATTGAAAAATGCGATACTATCTCCTATTGCCCGTTCTGCTTTTAATAAGTTGTGAGGATTCAGCATCTGATTATACAGGGTGTGGATGTGAGGACGGATATGTAGTCCGGGAATTAAAAGGCGTAACAGGAACTATTGAAGAGAATTTTAATTCGTATGCTATTTTTACTGAAAAGCATCAGGCCTTAGTTTCCTGTGGCGGATTACCTGATAGCCTGGAGATGTCTGGAATTAAAGTAAAATTCAGCGGTAATATCTTAAATCCTTGTCCTAACGCTAGATATTCAGGCACTTTATTAGAGATTACTAAAATTGAAAAATTATAGAATCAATTTAATATCTCACATCTCATATCTAAAATCTCACATCTAATTAATGCATATAACTCCCCGCATTTACATGGAAAGTCGCTCCGGTAGCATGTTTGGCTAATCCACTGGCGAGAAAAGTAATAAGTGGGGCAATATCCTCAGGCTTTGTCAGCTCCGGCAATGCAATATCATTAAGCGCAAAATCCTCGCCGTATTCATCAATGAAATCCTGAGCCATTTCTGTACGGGTAAATCCGGGAGCTATGCCGTAGCAGACAATATTTTGTTTACCATAAGCACGTGCTATGGATTTTGTTAATGCCTCCACACCCCCTTTTGAAGCGGCATAGGCAAGATACTCTTTTGTGTCCCCACGATAAGCAGCACGGGAGCTGACATTTATGATTATGCCTTCTTGTTTTTTATCTGTAAAATAATTTACAGCCTCTCTGCAGATAATTGCGGAAGCAGTAAGGTTGACATTTATTGTCTCCTGCCAGCTTGTAAGCCACTGGTTGAATTCTCCATCAGGTGGTGAGTTTACAGCAACACCCGCATTATTGATCACCACATCCAGTTTTCCATACTGATCGATTACCTTACGCACCAGTTTATGTGCTTCTTCAGTACTGCCAAGATTAGCCTGAAAAGCTTTGCTCTCATGGCCAATATCAGCAGCCAGTGCTTCGGCTTTATTTAAATTAAAATTTGCATGTAAGGCTACTGTGCCACCGGCGCCACCAATTGTCTTTGCTATAGCAGCACCAATTCCCCGTGAAGCACCTGTTATCAGCACTACTTTTTTAGATAGATCTATTTTCATGGATGAGTTTAGAGTTTAAAGTTTAGAGTTTAAAGTTCAAGGTTTAAAGTTTAATGTTCTAAGTTCTAAAAGCTTATATCTAAAATCTTACATCTTATATCTAAAATCCAATATCACCTTAAAAAATTTTCCGGCTTCATTACTAACGATCATTTCGTTATCTGAGATAAAAGCAAGAGCTTCTGACTGTCCGAAACGTGTGGTTTCAATTAGCAAATACGGATTTTCGTAAAGTTTTTCTCCCTCACGCTTGAAGATATAGATCTTGCCATAGCTTAATAAAGCCACTAACGAGCCATCGGGGCTAATATCAGCTCCGGTGATCATACCATTCAGCCTGATTTCCTCAGTGGGTATTAAATTATATTCACCAATGGTATCAGGTAATATATAATGCTTCACACATTTTCTGCCTCTGTTTTTGCTGAACAGATGAAGCTTATTATCCTGCCAGAATAATGCTTCACTATCAAAATTCATCTTTTCTTTGGGAGGTGGAAAATGTTCCTGCTGTGCATATGTAATATGTATTGTATCCAGTGAGGATAACTCTTTATTAAATTTATATATGCGCAGATTTTTTCTTTGGTTGAGGTTATTACCGATATCACCTATATAAAAATTATCTTGTTCATCAACGGTTAGCGCTTCCCAATCTATATTTGATGTACTGCCAACAGAAATAGTATCCTGGATCTGCAGGTTTTTATTTAACAAATAAAGCTCCGGCTCTCCTCCACTATCTACCAGAAAATAAAGATTTCCCTGATATGCTGTTATTCCGGAAATTTCAGGAGCATGAATAGTACCCAGGTTTTCAATTGTATAATATTTCTTCCCCTGTGTGAAATCCAGCCGCTGTGCTTCGAAATCCAGCTTTCCAAAAAAAGCTTTTAAAAACAATGCTACACCAACTAACTTATACCTCCACATGATGATTTAAAAACTGTTGGATATTCCGTTCTACATCTTCCTTGTTGAGCCAGTATTCTCTGCTGAAAATAGTATAGTGAGGCCAATTTTTATGATTTAAAATAAAGGGTGTATAAACATGGAAATCCTTTACAGACAATGACTGATAGTAGAGATTATCATCCGTCAATAGCAGGCCCGAATATATATTTTCTTTCTTAACTGTCAATTCGGCAAATGGAAGCTCATTGATCATCTCATAATCTTGCAGGTGATCTTTGCTCCAGCTGGAAATTTTGTCTTTGAGATACCAGCTGCTACTATGTCCACCGGCAGGGAAAGGATTAGGAATAAATTCTCCTTTGGAAACCTCTAATGCATACTGTAGATAAGCTTTTAATAACTTTGGCCCCTCATTTTTTGTATCCTCTACTTTTAGCTCATGGGGCAGGATGCTGCTTATAATAATTACTTTTCTCCGGGCACGGGTTACTGCCACATTAAGCCTGTTCTCACCATTCACCTGGTTTAAGCTTCCAAACTGCATGACCATCCGGCCTGAAGGGTCAGGTGCATAACCTACCGAAAAGATGATGATGTCTTTCTCATCCCCCTGAACATTTTCAATATTTTTCACAAAAATAGTTGAAGGGATAATCAGGTTTCTCTCTGCTGCAGCAGATTCCAGTAAATCAATAATTAAATTTTGTTGCTGAACGTTAAATGTTACTATTCCTATTGAATGTTCATTTTTATCCAATAGCTTCATAACAGTGGCAACAACTGCTTCTGCTTCTGATTTATTGGTATTTTTTTCCCATATCCCATTTACATGATGATAAGAAATTGCGGGTTCCGGATCATTAATTTTATTCATCTGTGGCAACAGGCGGAGCTGCTGATCATAAAAATGCCGGTTAGAAAAATCAATCAGTGCAAGGGATTCACTTCTGTAATGTCCTTTTAGCTGTACTGAAGGAAGATATCGGTTTGAAAGCTCCAGTAAAGATTCTATCTCTAGCTCGGGCTCATCCATTGTTTCTTCATTCCATCTTATCTGATAAAGGTCGTTTGGCTGCAGCTGCTGATGGTCACCCACAATTACTACTTGCCGGCCCCTGTAAATTGCGGGAATTCCCTTTTCGACAAAGCATTGTGAGGCCTCATCAAAAATTACGAGGTCAAAGATTTGCTCTAACGGGAATAATGCAGATACAGCTTCCGGTGAGGACATCCAGCATGGTAGAAGTTCAAAAAGCTCTTCATGGAATTCTGTGATCAGCTTTCGCAGCGGCCATAAGCGTCTCTTTTTCGTCACCTGATGGTGAAGGTCTCTGTAGGTAGTACGATTATTGAGCCTATTGTATTCTACATTTTCATAAGTTCGCTCACGTGCTTTTAGGAGCAGGATATCCTTACTTATCTCCATTTTTTCCCTTACTGTCTCCTGCAGGTCTGCTTCCATTTCCTTCAGCTTCATTGATGACACTGCACGAAGAACAGGGTATTTTATTTCTATATGTTCAATCCAGGCTAATTTAAGGCTGTTTATAAAAACTGCCTCTGCCTCTTCCGGGTTCAGGTGTTGATTTTCTTCAAGTTTTTTTATTACCTCTTTTTCAAAGCTCATGAACGATCCATGCAACCGGTCATATTCACTAATGGCATCAAAATTTTTATTAAGCACTTTTTTAAATACGATCGCCTGCTCCGGATTATCGAATAGATTTTCTATTTCCGAATCGCTAAAATATTTTTCCCATTGCTTGATCTTCGCAGATAACTCATCCAGGACTTTAAATAAGGCGCTTATCTGGTTATTCAACTCGCTGTAAGAAATATTTCCGGCATTAAAAAAATCACGGAAATTTCTAATATTTATAAATGTTATCTTGGCCTTTACCGTTTGGCGTAACAGGTGAAACCAGTTTTGGATCTTCACTTTGCTATAATCCTGAGGCAGCTCTTTTATCCAGGTTTTACTACGTAATTTGGTAAAATTATGCTCCAGGTTCAGCCTGTTATCCATTTTGAGTACTAGAGCATCAATGGCAACATTATCAGTGCTTAATTTATTTCTTTTTAATATGGCATTTATTCTTTTTTTCTCTTTTTGATTGAACATGGACCAGCTGATGAATTTGAAAAGATTTCTTCTGGAGTCCAATTTTTTCTGTAGTATTTCCTGGAAAGGGCCTAATTCAGCTGTTGAAAGTGTTACTTCCGGCTCCTGATTTTTATAGCAGTCCATTATCACTCGCTCCATATTACTAAGCCAGAGGTTATCAGTGGCGCTATCAGGAAAGGGCAGCATATGCTGAAACCATGAGTAAGCTTCTGGGCGTTCTAAAATTCCGAGCATCTCTACAACAAAATGCCTCTTTCGTATTAAAGAAAGTGACTCTTCCAGCGTTAACTTATTTCCTATTGCCTGTTGTATCCGCTGGTTAAATTCTTTACTGAATTTCACTATATCATCTACATAGGTAAGCATATTTTGCAGATCACTAACCTGATGATGGGCATAGGATTTTCTTCGGGAAAGGGTAAAATCACCTTTTCCAAATTGCTGATGATATTTTGTATAAATGTTCAGGCGTTTCAGGAAATCAGAAACGGTATCAAAATTGAAGTTTCGGTACTCTACTTTAAGATTAATATTTGGCTGATCAAGGGAACTCGTGAGATAAAGCTCTTTTACAGATAATCCACATTCTGATTCATTGAACAGGTTCTTTCTGAATTCTTCCAAATCTTCTGTAAGACTATCGATATTTCGAGAGTTTTTTAAAAAATTTCTCTCCAGCTGGATTGTATCCAGTCCTCGATTTTGAAGCTGATACTCTTCAATCTTATCGATTTGCTGAGCTATTTTTCTAAATATTTCTTTCCTGTCATTCTTATGATCATGAATAAGGGCAGCAAAATCGTGTAGTTCTTTTTCCTGCAACCTGTTGAAAACCACATCCAGGGCTACTTTTTTCTGGCATACCACGAGTACCTTCTTATTATTGGCAATTGCATCGCTTACCAGATTACAGATCAACTGCGATTTACCTGTTCCCGGAGGTCCCTGCACAACCAGTGAATAGCCTTTTTTTGTACCTTTCAGAGCATTTTCCTGAAACGCATCAAGCTCATAAGGTGTAAATGTTTTTTCTTCACGGACTTTATCAATAAAATTTAATGACGGATCCTGCTCCTGCGTATGCCGCTGAGCAAAAAGCTCTTCCAGGGATTCAAATGATTGCTGATCGATCATTTGTTGCAGATCAGGTATTAAATTGGAACCACCCTGAGGGAATATTCCTAATACTGCTTCCGGATGCAGCTTTAGTGTACCGGGAGTTGTTTTATCCAGAAGGTCCTTTTTTGTTAACTCTTCAAAAGGTTTTAATTCATCGGTAAAATTCTCCTGATTAAAATTTATTTCCAGGTTACTTTCTTTAAGGTCCTGATAAAGGGCGGTCCTGAAAACCGTGCTATCCTTATCATAATCTTCAAATGTCTTCTCCAGGAAATTTTCATCCAGCGATACCTCATTAAAATGGCTATAGGCAAGGAGAAAATTTTTGTTAAAGGAAATTTCAACAGAATCGTCGGGAAACAAAATCCATTTTCCTTTTACCAGGGAAATTTTTACAGGAAAAAAAAGAAGAGGGCACCTTACAGTAGTGCCATCGGCAAATTGTCCCTTTACAAAAGGCCAGCCTACATAAAGATCACGTGTTCCATTTTCTTCATATATAAAAGATTCACGCCTCTTGAGCCTTTTAAGCTGCTGGCTTACCTGATTTGTTTCCTCATCTCTTGCGTCAAGTTCATCGCAAAGTAAAAACTGCTTTTTGGCTATAAGGGCTTCAATAACAGCAAAAGAAGGTAATTTTTTAAGCCGGTTAAATTTATGTATATCAATAAACTGATCTTTATACAGCCGAAGCAGCAGAAGCGATCGATTATTGCCGGTAAGATTTGTAAGCCTGCGTATATATGTTTTAAGAATATTCTCCATTAACGATATTTACTGTAAGGATAAATATGGAACGATCCGTTTGAATGTTTTATGATCTAAAAGTTTAATTTCCAGCAGTTCATCCAAAGTTCCAAATTTACCATGCTGCTTCCGGAATGCCACAATGGCGCCGGCAATTTTCCAGGAGATGTAAGGGTGGCGAGCAAGGGTTTCTTTATCCGCTTCATTAATATTTAATGGGACGGCTTTAAAATCCTTATCAATAACCGCAGATAAATATAATTGTTCCAGCACTTCCGGTGATAGGCCATATACTTCTTTATATTGTATAGTATCCGTAAATCCACCCAAAAGATTACGATATTTTATTATCCGTGAAGATAGTACTGGTCCGATCCCGCGGATTTTAATTAAAGTCAGAGAATCTGCCTGATTTATATTAAAAAGCAGTGGCTCCGGGGCTTTAACCGGTGTTGCTTTTTCAGTTTTATAGGTACTATTAGGTTGTGCAGCTAAAACTTCAGTAGCTTTTTTAGCATCAGAAGGCTTTGCAGGTAAATTGATTTGATCTTTAATTTGCAGAAACCTGCTTTTATTAAACCCGTATATCTTGAGAAGATCTTCTTTAAAAGAAAATTTTCCACCTGAATTGCGGTATTTTATAATACGTGCTGCAATGATAGTATCAGGATTTAGTAAGAGTAGGTCATCAAATTTAGCAATATTTGGATCTACCGGTGACAAAAGTTTTGGTTCAACCTGATATTCCTCATGAATTGATCGTTTGTTTTTCTCTAACTCTGCAGATAAGTTCAAAAGTTGTTGCCTGTATATAAAGTAATCTTTTTCATGTGAAGCAAAGAAATTGTGATAAAATGGAATTAGGAGCAGCGAAATGATCAGAAGAGGCAGTAATATAATAAAGGCATTAGCCTCTGTTGAAGAAACACCAAAAAAATTTCTAACTTGTTGTTGTAGATCCTTCAGGATTTGCATAAGCGAAAGATAGGAAAAAATTAAAAATATAATATTGGTATTGAATTTTTGTAGTTTTATTTAAGTTTATAAATTTGCAAACTGAAAATGAGTCAGCATTTTAAAGCAATCGGATTATCGTTTAAGAATACTTCTTTGAAAGTCAGGGAAGCTTTGGCTATGGATGAAACCTCAGCCAAACAGCTAATGACTTTTATGAAAGACTATAACTGCTCTGAACTGCTGGTATTATCCACCTGTAACCGTACAGAATTCTATTATACGGCAGATAAAAAAGCTGAAGAAGCCCTTCTTCTTGGACTTTCCCTGATAAAGAAAATTTCAATAGAAGATATCCTGCCACATTTGATTCGCTATAAGACAAAAGAAGCGGTAGAGCATCTTTTCCGTGTATCTGTAGGTCTTGAGGCCCAGGTTGTGGGTGACATTCAAATTATCAATCAGGTTAAAAGATCTTATCAATGGTGTGCTGATGAAGATATGGCTGGTCCGTTTCTGCATCGCCTAATGCATACTATTTTCTTCACTAACAAACGGGTAGTGCAGGAAACCTGCTTCAGGGATGGCGCTGCTTCAGTTTCATATGCTGCTAAAGAGCTTGTCGAAGGATTAGCCAAAGGTCTTCATGATGTAAAGGTGCTTATTCTTGGGTTAGGAGAAATAGGTGAAGATGTGGCGAGAAATCTTTTCGACAGCAATCTTGATATTACTCTCTCTAACCGTACACGTGAAAAGGCTGAAACTATAGCTGCAGAAAGTAATTTTAAAGTTATAGACTGGAGTGAAATAGGGCAGGCAATCAAAGAAGCTGATATAGTAATTTCTTCAGTCGGAGCCAATAAGCCGATTATTACAAAAGACCTGATCCGCGATTCAGAAATCCTTTCTCATAAATTTTTTGTAGATCTTTCCGTACCACGTAGCATAGCACAGGATACTGAAGATATTCATGGTGTGGTGGTTTATAATATTGATGAGATACAAAATAAGGCTTCCGAAACACTTCAGAAAAGGCTGAATGCTATTCCACAGGTAGAAAAGATTGTTGAAGAATCTATAGAGGAATTCAACTCCTGGTCAAAAGAAATGGAAGTTTCTCCTACCATTAAAAAAATAAAAAATGCGCTGGAGCAGATCAGACAGGAAGAGATGGCGCGTTACCTGAAAAATGCTACTGAGCAGGAAGCAAAAATTTTAGATAAGCTTTCAAAAAGCATGATGCAAAAGGTAATGAAGCTTCCTGTATTACAGCTTAAAGCAGCCTGTCAGCGGGGTGATGCTGAAAAACTCGTTGATGTGCTTCAGGAATTATTTGATCTTGAATCACAAATAGCTAAAAAATAATCTTTGATCCTTCTTGTTGATAATTTTGACTCCTTTACCTATAATCTGGTAGATTATTTTTATAGGTCAGGAGCGGAATGCAAAGTGGTTAGAAATAATATATCTCCGGATGAGGTGGATATGTCCGGGATAAAGGGAATTTGTTTTTCTCCCGGCCCCGAAATCCCATCAAAAGCAGGGTATCTGTTTGAATATATTGAAAAGTATCATCAGAATTATCCATTACTGGGTGTTTGCCTTGGACATCAGGCTTTGGGAGAATTTTTTGGTGCTACATTGATAAAAGGTATCCGCCCAATGCACGGAAAAATTTCTACTATTAAATGTTTTAATGATCCGCTTTTTAATGATTTGCCGGAAAAGCTTGAGGTGGTGAGATATAATTCATTAGTAATAAAAGATTTACCAAAAGATTTATTATCTATTGCAGAATCAACCGAAGGGGAAGTAATGGCTATCAGGCATAGCCATTTTCCTATATGGGGTGTACAGTTTCATCCCGAAGCAGCAATGACAACAAATGGACTTTCAATATTAAAAAATTGGATTTCTTGTAATAAAATTGCTGGGTAATTGTTATAATGCTACAGAATAAAGATTACTATGGCTTTAGAGATAAAAAAAGAAGGCGATTTTAAATACATTGATGAGGGGCAGGGTCCTACCCTGATGTTACTTCATGGGCTGTTCGGCGCATTAAGTAATTGGGAGGAGGTAGTAAATTACTTTTCAAAAAACTACCGTGTAATTATACCTATGTTACCGATCTATGAAATGCCTATAAAAGAAGCCGGGCTGGAAAGCCTGACAGATTTTGTTGAAGGCTTTGTTAAGCTGAAAAAGCTGGATGACCTCACATTAATAGGAAATTCTCTTGGGGGGCATGTGGCATTGATCTTTACTCTTAGAAATCCTGATAGGGTGAGCCGCCTTGTGCTAACCGGAAGCTCCGGATTATTTGAGAATACAATGGGTGGTTCCTTTCCAAAGCGAGGCAGCTATGATTATATAAAAGAGCGGGTTGAATATACCTTCTATGATCCTGCTACTGCCACTGAGGACCTTGTCCAGGAAGTGTTCCAAACAACACGAAGTATACCTAAATGTATGCGTATTGTAGCTATAGCCAAATCTGCACAACGGCACAATATGGCAAATGATATAACCAAAATAAAAGTGCCGACTTTACTTATTTGGGGGTTAAATGATACCATAACACCTCCTATAGTGGCACATGAATTCAATAAATTAATCCCTAATTCAGAGCTTTATTTTATTGATAAATGCTGCCATGCCCCAATGATGGAGCACCCGGATAAGTTTAATAATATTTTAATTAAATTCCTGGAAAATAAAAACGCTGCATGATAGCTGAAGAACTGATTAATCACATGATACCACCCTTAAAGCTGGTGGATGATACGAACAAAGCCATTCTTTGGATGGAAGAGCTGCGTAGTAATCAGTTACCGGTGGTTGATCAGGGCAGGTATTTAGGTTTACTGGCAGAAGAAACCGTTTTGGAAAGAAATGATATTACACTTCAGGTGAAGGATTATGAGCTGATTGGGAGCGATAGTATCATCAGTGAAGGTTCTCATTTTTATGATGTAATAAAAATTGCTGCTGATAATAAAGTACAGATGGTAGGTGTTGTAGATGATGAAGGCGCATATGTTGGTGTGATCACCGTTCAGGATACAATTACTGCCTTTGCACAATCCGCAGCCGTACAGCTACCGGGGGGAATAGTTGTGTTATCACTTAATAATTTTGACTATTCTCTTGCAGAGATCAGCCGTCTTGTGGAAGAAAATAATGCAAAAATATTGAGTAGCAGTATAAAAGATGATCTGCTGGACCCAAGCAAAATAAAGCTGACCCTAAAGATTGACAAATTAGATCTAACTCATATTGTCGCTACTTTAGAAAGATTTGGGTATAAAATAATTGCCCGTTTTCAGGAAACTAAAATAAAAGAAACAGAAAAGGAAAAAATTGATTCCCTTCTGAAATTTCTTAATATCTGATCCAAAATCAGAAATAAATGAATATCGGAATACATGGAAAAGCTGTAACGCCTGAAACCAGGGAAGCAGTTGAAATTTTCTTTTCAGAGCTCTCAAAAAGATCTTGTGAAATTTTTGTCTCTGGTGAATTTGCAAAAAGCATCTCATCAGTAAGTATTCAATTACCTTCCTATAATATTTATGATCCAAAGGATGACCTGTCAAAGCTCGATGTTTTATTTACTCTCGGGGGTGACGGAACATTACTGGAGGCCGTTACGCATGTAAAGGATAAACAAGTTCCTTTGATGGGTATTAATACCGGTCGTTTAGGGTTTCTGGCTTATACAGCAAAAGATGAAATTGAAGTGGCTATTCATAAATTCTTTAATGGAGATTTTACTTATGATGACCGCTCCTTATTATGTCTTAATGATAAAGATGGCCTGTTCAGCGGATTGAATTTTGCTTTAAATGATTTCACTATAGTCAAAAAAGATACTTCCAGTATGATTACAGTACATACTTACCTGAATGGGGATTTTTTGAATTCTTATTGGGCTGATGGGATTATTTTATCTACTCCAACCGGATCAACAGGATATTCTTTAAGCTGTGGTGGGCCTTTAGTGGTACCACAGAGTAATAATTTCATAATAACGCCTGTTTGCCCTCATAATCTTACCGTAAGACCTATAGTCGTTCCTGATGATAGCGTTATCTCCTTTAGAATAGAAGGCCGTAGTGATAATTACCTGGTTTCATTAGATTCAAGGTTTCAACCGGTTGATGAAGAATCAAAGCTTGAGATAAGAAAAGCACCGTTTAAAGCTCGCCTTGTAAAGCTTCCAACCAGTAATTATTTTAAAACACTCAGGCAGAAATTAAATTGGGGACTGGATGTACGAAATTAATATTTTTAAATCTCCATTTAGATGTTTACTTTTGTCTTGATTGGGGTATTACTACTGATCAGAATTAAAATTTGATTGGCCAATGAAACGTAAGAATTTTTTAATCTTTACAATACTTCTTCTATTTTTTACAGTTGATTTCTCTTACGGGCAGATTAACAGAAGGAAAATTCGAAAAAACAACAAAAGGATAAGCAACTTCAGAGGGCAGAAATCATGGTTCGGTAAGGATAAGGTCTACAACTATATCGGTGTTTCAGTTAATTCACTAAATTATTTTGGCGACCTGGCTCCACTTTCCAGTAGGGTTAGTACCGATCTCTCTTTTACGCGTCCAGGAATAGGTTTATTCTTTGCACATCGATTTGGCCCCCGCTATACATTCAGGGTTAAGTTTAATTACGGTACACTTCGGGGTGATGATTTTGAAAGTGCTGACCTTAATGATGAAAATGCAAGGTTTAGATATGTTCGAAACCTGCACTTCAGGAACAGGATAAAGGAACTCACGTTGACCGGTATTTTTGATCTGTTTAAAAATGAAGCCTCCTACATCAGCAGGGTTCAGTTTACCCCTTATGCATTTGTGGGGATTTCTGTTTTTCATCATAATCCTCAGGCACTTGTAAATCCTAATAGCAGCCTTCCTGAAGCGGGGCAATGGGTAGATCTGCAGCCATTAGGGACAGAAGGGCAATATGCCAATCTGGATCTTGACGATGTTAACTATGGGATAGATCCTTACAGTAAAATTCAATTGGCTATACCAATGGGCCTTGGAATACGTTATAGGATAAACCAGGTAGTGGATCTGTCTTTTGAAACAGGATTTCGCTATTTGTTTACTGATTATATTGATGATGTCAGTGCAAATTATGTGAACCTTGACAGGCTGGATGATCCTTTGGCAATTGAATTGTCAGACAGGAGCAGGGAACAAACGGCAGCAGTTTCAGGAGCGGACAGGACATTAAATAACCCAAACATCGCTGAGATTGTTAATAGGCGAATGGATGGCACTAATGGCCGTCCGGTTATGATAGATCCAGTTACGGGTGAATATTTAATAGCAGGCTTTGGGTTTGAAAGCAGGGATAACATGAGAGGAAATGTTGGGGACCGTGATATTTTCATGGTTACTTCAATAAAAGTTTCCTTTATTCTCGGTGCTTCATTCCGCAGGGCGAAGTTCAGATAAAGGATTGATGAGATATTTATTAGGGATTACATTTATTTTTTTTTCTTTTTTAGCATCGGCTCAAACAGAAAAAAGGAATTCAGAAATTGGTTTTGGTTTGGGTGTAATGACCTATACGGGAGACCTGACGCAATCTATTAAACCCAGATATTTCCGCCCGGGGGCAACAGGATACTATCGGCTCAATATAAGCAATGCCACCAGTTTTAAGGCCAGTATAACAGGTGGGCGAATAACCGCTTCAGATGAGAAAGCCCCAATTGATTCATTTGCCGTTGTCAGAGCACATGAATTCGGAATTTATGTTGCAGAGTTATCAGGGGTAATTGAATACCACTTTTTAAAATGGAAAGAAAATCCAATGCAACGATGGACCCCCTATGTTTTTGGAGGAATTGGGTTATTTACTGTGTTGGGATCAGAAGTTGAAAAAGAATATAGTTCAATACAGCCAGTTATACCTTTTGGGGTTGGAGCCAAATATGTTCTTAATCCCCGACATATGGTTGAGTTTCAGTTTGGATTGAGAAAAACGTTTTTTGATTATCTCGATAATGTTTCTGAAGGAGACCTTACTACACGTAACTTTGAATACGGCAACTGGTACGATACAGACATGTATTATTTCTTTGGTGTATCCTTTACCATATCTTATTATGACATTCCTTGTCCAAAATTTCCATACTGATTTGATATAGGTTATTTTTTTTCCTGTAGAAATCATAACTTTGCAAACTGTGTCAATTGAAAAAGAATATATCCTTGCAAAGAAGCTGCCCGAGCATATTGCCATTATTATGGATGGCAATGGTAGATGGGCAAAGAAAAAAGGTGCCGCACGCATCTTTGGACATAAACATGCCGTTGAATCGGTACGGCAGGTTGCAGAAGGATGTGCCGAGCTTGGCGTAGGTTATCTAACACTTTATGCCTTCAGTACTGAAAACTGGGGCAGGCCAAAAGCTGAAGTTGCAGGCCTTATGCAGTTACTGATCACTACTACAAGAAAAGAACTTGCCACACTACAGAAAAATAATATTCGTTTGCACACTATAGGAGATTTTGATAGTCTCCCGAAAGGCTGTAGGAAAGAGCTACAGGAAGCAAAAGATCTTACGGCCAACAATGATGGAATGGTTTTGACGTTGGCTTTAAGCTATTCGGGAAGGTGGGATATCCTAAATGCGGTGAAAAATATTGCAAAGGATTATAAAAATGAGAAAATTGATATAGATAAGCTTGATAACGAGATATTTAAATCATATTTGAGTACAAAAGAAATCCCTGATCCGGAGCTGATGATAAGGACGAGCGGCGAGATCAGGATTAGCAATTTCCTTCTTTGGGAACTCGCATATACAGAAATATATTTTACTGATACTTTATGGCCGGATTTTAGAACGCCTGATTTATATAAGGCTATTCAGTCATTTCAGAAAAGAGAAAGAAGGTTTGGTAAAACAAGTGAACAAGTGAAATAAGTGAAGGGATGAAAAGAATATTAGTATTAAGTTTTTTAGCTTTTTTATTAGCTACAGAGGCCTCTTCACAAATTAGAAAAAGAGATACCAGAGGTGGTGGTGATGTTAGCTATTCCAACCCAAAAGAATATGTCATTGGTGACATTGAGGTGATAGGGCTAAATCAGCTGGATGAAAATGCCCTTATTTCCTTAACAGGTTTAAAGATAGGTGATCGTATTAAAGTACCGGGAGATGACATCAGTGGGGCGATCAATAAGCTTTATAAACATGGGCTGGTCGGTGATGTAAGTATTTATATCGGCAAAATTGAAGGTGAAGAGGTCACTCTAATCCTTGAACTAACAGAAAGGCCACGATTAACAGGCTTCACTTTTGAAGGTGTAAAAAAGGCACATGAAACCGAGCTTCGTGAAGATCTAAACCTCATAAGAGGCAGGATCCTTACAGATGCAATTGTACGTAATGCTCAAATGGCAGTAAAAAATTACTATGTAAAGAAAGGACACCTCAATGCCAATGTGAATGTTGTACAGGAGTATGATACAGCAAATAACAATGGTGTACAGTTGAAGCTGGTCGTAGACCCTAAGCGGAAAGTAAAAATTGAAGACATTCAGTTTTTAGGAAATGAAAATTTCATTGATGCTAAACTTCGTGGACAGTTAAAAAATACAAAAGAAAAGGCACGGATCAGGCTTTTTGGTGATATCGCAAAATTTATCACTAATCCGAAGAAAATTGGGAACTGGCTAACAGAAAGAGATTCCACCTCCTGGGAAGAAGTAGAGAATTATCTTACTGATAAAGTAAAGCCTAATTTTTTAAGTGGATCTAAATTCATTAAATCAGATTTTGAGGATGATAAGAAAGCAGTCATAAGCTTTTATAACAGCAAGGGCTTTCGAGATGCCAGGATCATTAGTGACAGCATTATTTATAATGATAATAATACAATTGATATAGTAATTCGGATTGATGAAGGAAATAAATACTATTTCCGGGAGATATACTGGAAAGGCAATTTTGTTCATTCGGAGAATGTACTAAACCGGATACTGGATATTAATAAAGGTGACGTCTACAACAATGACCTGATCACCAAAAAAATATCTTTTAATCCAAAAGGCCCTGATATCAGTGGCCTGTATATGGATGATGGATATCTGTTTTTTGATATTCAGCCTGTTGAAATAGGAGTAGAAGGTGACTCCATTGATATAGAAATGCGTATTTATGAAGGTGACCAGGCAATAATTGATGAAGTTAGGATAACCGGAAATAACCGCACAAGGGACCATGTTATCAGGCGTGAGCTTTTAACAGTTCCTGGCCAGAAATTTAGCCGTACTGATCTTATTGTATCACAGCAACGTCTTGGTCAAATGGGCTTTTTTAACCCGCAAGGGATAAATCCTGTGCCTATTCCTAACCCTGCGGATGGTACGGTAGATATTGAATGGGCCGTACAGGAGCAGTCAAGTGACCAGATCGAGCTTTCCGGCGGTTGGGGTGGAGCTTTTGGATTTGTCGGTACTTTAGGTCTTACATTAAATAATTTTTCTGTAAAAAGTTTATCACAGGGAAAATTTACACCTGTACCTATGGGTGATGGCCAGCGCTTATCAATACGGGCACAGGCTAACGGCCGCCAGTACCAGAATTATTCATTCTCATTTACAGAGCCGTGGCTTGGCGGTAAGAAACCTAACTCTTTCACGATAAGCTATAATCATTCGGTATTGAGAACTACCACTGCAGAAAGTGAAACCCGCTTTGACTACAGAGGTAGCTTAAGGTTAAATAGTTTTTCGGTAGGTCTGGGTAGAAGACTGGAATGGCCGGATAATAATTTTGTGTTGTCTAATTCTATTGGTTATACACAGTATATACTTGAGAATTATGCTGGTCGTGGCCTTGGATTTACTGATGGTACTTCAAACAGCTTTACCGTAAATGCTAATTTATCAAGGAACAGTATAGACAATATGATGTTCCCGACAAGAGGTTCATCAATCTCAATAAATGTATCTCTTACACCTCCTTATTCTGCATTTAAGGAGGATAATTTCTGGAGGCTATCAGGAACGGAAAGGACCGCGTTAACACAGCAGCTGGATGAACAATTAACAGATGGTTCGGAAGTACCTTTTAGTGAGCGTGACCCTCTCGCATTTGAAAGCCGCTTGAGAAATGAAATTACCAAGACAGAAAATGCAGAGAAATATAATTTGATTGAGTACCACAAATGGATGCTTGATTTTAAATATTATATCCCTTTAAATAAAAAGCTTGTAATTGAAACAAATGCCCATTTTGGTTTTATTGGATCTTATGGTGACAGAGTAGGCGTTGGGCCTTTTGAAAGGTTCTATCTTGGTGGTGATGGCCTTGCAGGACAAAATTTCATTCTTGGAACCGAAGTTATATCATTAAGGGGATATGAAAATAACAAAGTCACTCCGCCTTATGATGAAATTCCGGTAGCTGAGCGAATTATGGGTGGAATTGTGTATAATAAATTTAGCATGGAGTTGAGGCAGGCTATTACTACCGGGCAGGCTGCAACTATTTATGGTTTTGTTTTTGTTGAAGGAGGTAATAACTGGGACAATTATCAGGAGTTTAATCCGTTTGATCTTTATAAATCTGCCGGCTTTGGTGCGCGTATCTTTATGCCGGCCTTTGGTTTGATAGGATTAAACTGGGGGTATGGCTTTGATACGCTTCCGGGAGCAATTGAACGTTCCGGCGGTCAGTTCCATTTTACTATAGGTCAACAAATAAGATAGTATGAAAAAAATATTGGTATCCTTTTTGTTATTAACCTCTTTACCGGGGTTTGCACAAAAATTTGGATATGTAGATACAGATTATATTCTGAAGAAAATGCCCGAATATGCGGAAGCGCAAACAGAGATAGATAAGCTATCTTCTGCCTGGGAGAAGGAAATATTAACGATGAGCAAGGATATTGAGGCCATGTATAATAACCTACAGGCTGAAGAAGTCTTGCTTACTCCTGAAATGAAAAAGGAACGACAGGCTTTGATTTCCAAAAAAGAAGTAGAACTGAAAGCTTATCAAAAAAAGATATTTGGCTTTGATGGATTGCTTTTTTTGAAGAAAAAAGAACTTATTAAACCGGTACAGGATAAAGTTTTCGAGGCGGTTGAAAGAGTATGTCGGGAACAGAAGCTTACAATCATGTTTGATAAGGCAAGTGATATTGTAATGATTTATACAGATCCTCGCCATGATTATACGGATTATGTTCTGGAAGAATTAGGATTGGGAGATCCGAATGATGTAATAAAATAAATAAATAGTAACCACAGGAAAAATGAAAAAATTTTTAATTGCAGTTTTAGTATGTTGTGGCGCTTTAAGCGTACAGGCACAGTCTCCTTCTATGAAAATAGGATATGCTGATGTAGAATATGTTTTAAGCCAGATGCCGGAGGCAAGGCAGGTAGAATCAGAATTACAGACGCATAATCAGCAGCTACAAAACCAGCTTCAGGCTAAAATAAAAGAATACCAGAACAAAGTGCAGGCGTATCAGCAAAATGCACCTACTATGGTAGATGCTGTAAGGCAGGATACGGAGCAGGAGCTCGCTCAGATGGAGCAGAATATCCAGCAGTTCCAGCAGCAGGCACAGCGTTCAATAGAGACTAAAAGAAACCAGTTAATGGAGCCTCTATACACAAAATTAGGTAACGCTATCGAAAGTGTGGCTAAAGCAAATAATTATACCCATATTCTTAATGGCCAGCTTGGCGGTGTGGATATCGTTCTTTATGCTGTTGAAGAATATGATGTATCAGATGATGTATTAAAGGAAATGGGCGTAACACCTCAGGCCAAATAATATTAGCTGAATAATGATTTACTAAAAAAGCCCGCAAGTTGTGGGCTTTTTTTATGTTTGTTAAATGATTACTTCTATTTCACCTCCATATCTTAAACCAAATGATACAGTAGGTATAATTGCTCCTGCCGGAAAAACAGAACCTGCTCAGCTAAAAAATGCTTTTGAGATAATAGAAAACTGGGGGTTGAAAATAGTAAGAGGTAAACACCTTTTTGCACAGCATGGCTATTTTGCAGGAAAGGATGAGGAACGGCTTGAGGATTTGCAGCAGATGCTGGATAATCCGGAAGTAAAAGCAATTTTCTGTATAAGAGGAGGATATGGCCTCACCAGGATAGTTGATGAGGTAAACCTGGATTCAATTCATCAGCATCCCAAATGGGTAATTGGTTTCAGTGATATTACCACTTTGCATTTAAAACTTGCTCAAAATAATATGCAATCTGTGCATGGTATCATGCCCATACATTTTGACCCTCAAAAAACAGCTTCCTCTATTGATAATTTAAGGGCTTTTTTATTTGGAGAAGCAAAGGGAATAAATTGGAAGTCTAATGAAAACAATATATCAGGTTCTGCTGCAGGTCCATTAGTTGGTGGAAATTTGAGTATATTGTCAGATAGCATGGGTACTGCTTCACCTTTACAGGCTGATGATTGTATCTTGTTTATCGAGGAAGTCGATGAATACTTGTACAAGATAGACCGCATGCTCATTCAGTTAAAAAGAGCAGGTGTCTTTAATAAATTGAAAGGGCTGCTTGTAGGTCATTTTACCTCTATGAAAGATACGAAAACACCTTTCGGGGCAACACTTGAAGAAATAATACTTGAAAAAGCAGGAAAAAATATTCCTGTTGCTTTTGGTCTTCCCGCCGGCCATGATTTTCCCAATTATGCCCTTCCTCACAACAGAATTGTGAAGCTGGAGGTTAACCATAAAACGGCGACACTAAAATTTTGAAAGGCTGGATCTTCATACGTGTACTTTTAAAACTTGTACCATATATACTTATAGTACTGCTGGCCCTTTGGCTCTATGATTACCTGAGATCTGCAAGGGAGGAAGAAAATGAGCTAAATGTACAGCATGATCTTATCATTCAGCGGGTGGAAGACCTGGGAAAGCTGGAGCTCGTTAAATATCATTTTAAAGAAATAACCGAGCTTGAAAAGCTTAGTAAAAAATATTTCAAAATATTCCAGCTAGGCCCGGATTCAAAAATGGCTTTAATAACTACAGGAGAAGCTGTAGGCTGTATCGACCTGACGAAGATGAAGCGTGAGGATATATTTATAGATGATGATGCTGTAATAGTTACTCTTCCAAAACCTGAACTCTGTTATTATAAAATAGATCTCCAAAAAAGCAGGATATATTCATTGGAAACAAATCCTTTAATTGATGAAAAGAAATTCATTGAAGAAGCATATCGTTCAGCTGAAGAACAAATAAAGCAGTCAGCTCTAAATGCAGGGATTTTATATGAAACAGAGGAAAATGCTGAAAAAGTACTGCGGCCTATATTTGAGCAGATTAGTGGAAAGAAAGTTTATTTCCGATATAAGATGGAAGGTAAACCTATTGATGATTTATAGAATGACTAGTCTGAAATAAAAAACCACGGGATCTCTCCAGTGGCTTTTTTAAATCTAATATCTTATATCTAAAATCTTACATCTCTTTTTTCGCAATTTCAGGGACAACTCCCATTTCATGCCATACGAAAGAATAAATGTCAGCCTGCTGTTCAATCTGTTTTGATACTGGCGTACCAGCACCATGTCCTGCCTGTGTTTCCACACGGATCAGTACAGGGTTTTTACCAGCGTGCTTCTCCTGTAGGGTAGCAGCAAATTTAAATGAATGAGCAGGCACCACTCTGTCATCATGATCTGCAGTAGTTACCATAGTAGAAGGATATACCTGGCCCTCTTCAATATTATGCAGAGGCGAGTAATCTTTCAAATATTCATACATCTCCTGAGATTCATCAGCAGTACCGTAATCATAAGCCCAGCCGGCACCCGCTGTGAATTTATGATAACGCAGCATATCCAATACACCTACTGCAGGTAGAGCAACTTTCATAAGGTCAGGTCGCTGGGTCATAGTAGCTCCTACAAGAAGACCCCCATTTGATCCTCCGGCCACTGCCAGATAATCGCTGCTGGTATAGTTATTTTCAATAAGATATTCTCCGGCTGCAATAAAATCATCAAATACATTTTGCTTTTGCTGCTTCGTACCTGCTTTATGCCATTCTTCTCCATACTCTCCGCCGCCTCTTAAATTTGGCTGTGCATAAATACCATTATTTTCAAGCCATACAACCCTGGTTGGGCTGAAGCTTGGGGTAAGGCTAATATTAAATCCGCCGTAAGCATAAAGATATGTCGGATTTTTGCCGTCTAATTCAAGGCCCTTTTTATGAGTTATGAACATTGGTACTCTCGTACCGTCTTTACTCGTATAGAATACCTGTTTTGTCTCATAATCATCAGGATTAAAATCTACATTAGGCATTTCATAAAGTTCAGACTCTCCTGATTCAATATCATATTTGTAAATTGTGGATGGAGTGGTAAAAGAAGTGAATGTATAGTATAATACAGTATCCTCTTTATCTCCACCAAATCCATATGCAGATCCTATACCTGGTAATTCGATAGTGCGATCTTTATTTCCATTGTAATCATACTGTACTACTTCTGTTTTAGCATCACGTAAAAAGCTGGCAAAGATCTTTTTCCCTGCTGTAGATGCATTCATTACCTGCTCTTGCTCCGGAATAACATTTTTCCAGTTTTCAGGTCCTGGATTAGAAACAGTGGTTTCCACAATCCTTCTATTCGGTGCATCTAAATTGGTCTCTATTAATAATCGCTCACCCTCATTTCCAATTACAGATTGTTCGGAATCAAAGTTGCCCACTATTGTAATGAATTCGCTGTTGGGCTTGCTAAGGTCTTTAATGTACAATTCGTTACCACTGGTACTTTGTGCAGCAGAAACAATCAGGAAGCGTTCATCATCGGTAAGGTAAGCGCCAATATATCTTCGGGGTTGCTTTTCGCCACCATAAACTAAATTATCCTGCGATTGTGGTGTATTTAATTTATGATAGTAAAGTTTATGGTGCTGTGTTTTTGCGCTTAATGCACTGCCTCCTTTAGGTTTGTCATAGCTGCTGTAGTAGAAGCCATCTTTACCTTTCCATGATAGCCCGGTAAATTTCAGGTCTCTCAATGTATCCCCTACCTGTTCTTTTGTTTCAGTATCCAATACTATGGCTTTTCTCCAATCGCTTCCCCCTTCAGAGATTAAGAAAGCCATTAAAGAGCCATCTTCAGTAAATGATGTTCCCGCTAATGAAATCGTACCCTCTTCGCTAAATTCATTAGGATTTAAAAAAACTTCAGCTTCAGCATCCAATGACTTTTTGCGATAAAGCACATTTTGATTCTGTAATCCATCATTCTTATAGAAATAATAGTAATCACCGTGTTTCTGAGGCGCATATACACGCTCATAATTCAACAGCTCTTTCAGCCTGTTTTTGATCTCATCCCGGTATTCTATTTGATCGAGGTAATTGAATGTTACTTCATTTTGAGCCTCAACCCATTCTGCAGTCTGAGCGGAGGTATCATTCTCCAGCCATCTGTAATGGTCAGGTACGGTATCTCCAAAATAAACATCAAAAGTATCCACCTTCTTTGTTTCCGGGTAATTTAGTGTTAATTCCTCTTCCGGAGTTTCCTGGTCCTGTACTCCACAGGCAAGGAAAGCAAAAGGTGATAACATTAGTAAATAAATTAGCTTTTTCATATTGGTAAAATATAGTTTGTTCTTAAGTATAGAAATATTTTTTCAATTTTTATACCGCCAATTTACAAGCGGTGATAAACTTCTTTTTAAGGCTCTTCCGTACAATTTTATTAAACAACTTAATCTATAATATCAAAGCCGGTATAAGGCTTCAAGACCTCCGGAACAAGAATTCCATCCTCAGTTTGATTGTTTTCAAGGATAGCTGCTAATATCCTGGGGAGTGCCAGTGCACTTCCATTGAGTGTATGAGCAAGCTGTATCTTTTTATTCCCATCCCTGAAGCGGAGTTTTAATCTGTTTGATTGATAGGTCTCAAAATTACTGGCAGAGCTCACCTCCAGCCATTTTTCCTGTGCTGCTGAATAAACTTCCATATCAAATGTTTGTGCTGCAGTAAATCCAAGGTCACCGCCGCAGAGATTCAACACGCGGTAAGGTAAATTAAGAGATTCTAGGAGCCCCTGGATATAATTTTTCATCTCCTCCAAAGCTTCATAAGATTTTTCGGGATGTGTGATATGCACGATCTCTACCTTATCAAATTGATGAAGACGGTTTAACCCCCGCACATGTGCGCCCCAGGATCCTGCTTCTCTTCTAAAGCATGGTGTATAACCAACATTTTTTACGGGAAGGTCTGCTTCGTCTAATATTACATCCCTGTAAATATTAGTAATAGGGACTTCTGCTGTTGGGATAAGATAAAGTTTATCTTCGGTAATAAAATACATTTGGCCATCTTTATCAGGAAGCTGTCCTGTGCCAAAGCCTGAGTCTTCATTAATAACAATTGGTGGCTGGATCTCCAGATAACCTTTATCCAGTGCAGAATCAAGGAAATAATTTATCAGTGCTCTTTGCAATCTTGCACCCTTTCCTTTATAAACCGGAAATCCTGCTCCGGTAATTTTATTTCCAAGGTCAAAATCTATAATATCGTACTTCTTTATCAGCTCCCAGTGAGGAAGCTTGTTGTTACCCAGCTTAGGGATCTCGCCATGCTGATATACTGTTTCATTATCCTCTGCCGTGCTGCCTGCAGGGACATTTTCATTTGCAGCATTGGGGATGGTGTATAATAGCTTTTGAAGCTCATCTTCATAAATAACCAGCTGATCGCCCAGCTCTTTGCTTTGAGTTTTGAGTGTAGCTGACTTTTCTTTCACTTTTTCAGCCTCCTCACGTTTACCGGATTTCATTAACTCTCCGATCTGTTTGCTGATTTTATTTCCTTCGGCAAGTAAATCATCACGTTCCTGTTGTGTTTTCCGCCTCAGGGAATCGAGTTCAATTACTTTATTTATTTTTTCTTCGGCATCTTTTATATTTCTTTTTTTAAGGCCTTTTATTACCTCATTTTTATGATCACGGATAACATTTATTTGCAGCATAGGAATTTTTTTTTCTAATTAGGCAACAAAAATGAGAAAAAATGGGTTGTAAGAGAACAATTTAGTGAATCGTTCATTAATTATTTTTGAAAACGTTGATAAATCGGTTTACATGCTATATAATTGCATTGTCAAACCGTGCTTAGGTTTCAAAATCACCGAAAGCAATTACCAAGAAAATCTCAAACACTCCTGATAATAAGCTGAAGTTGTTTTAAAGGAGAGATTAAATCATAAATAATCAACCACACATATTTACTTTAACTAATTAAAACTACCTTTTATTTGATTACTCTATTCGTATGTACACTATTGAAGAACTGAATATCAGACTTCTTTCAGAGTTGAAGGAAATCGCCGAAGAAATGGGCGTTGATAACTACAAGAAACTGAACAAGCAGGAACTGATCTACAAAATTCTTGATCAGCAAGCTGTTACCCCTGAAAAAGACCTGCCTAAAAAGAAAGCGCCCGCCAAAGAAGGTGAAAGCGAAAAGAAATCTGAAGGTGATCAGAAGCCTCGTCCAAGAAAACGCCAGAACGTAAAGGAACAGGATAGACCTGAGAAGAAGCAATCTTCTTCCGACGAACTTCTTGAATCTTTAGATAAAGATATTGAAAAAACTGCTGCTCCGTCAGGACAGAAAAATAAAGAAGAAAAAGACGAATCTACTGAAAGAAGGGATTCCAGAGATAGTCGTGACCGTTCAAGAAAAGAAGATCGTTCAAAGAAAGACGATAGGTCTAAAGATGATAGATCTAAAGACGATAGATCTAAAGATGATAGACCTAAAAAAGACGACCGATCGAAAAAAGATGACCGCTATAAGAAAAAAGATAGTGCTGTTACTGAATTTGATGGTGTTATAGAAAATGAAGGTGTCCTGGAAATTATGCAGGATGGCTATGGCTTTTTAAGGTCTTCGGATTACCATTACCTTGCCAGCCCTGACGATATATATGTATCTCCTTCACAGATCAAGCTTTTCGGCCTAAAGACAGGTGATACTGTAAAAGGTCAGATAAGGCCTCCAAAGGAAGGCGAAAAATATTTTGCACTTCTTCGTGTTGAGCTTGTAAATGGAAAAACTACAGAAGAAATACGTGACCGCGTAGCTTTTGAATATCTTACTCCATTGTTTCCGGAGGAAAAGCTTAATTTAAGTACTAAAACTGATAACTACAGCACACGTATATTAGACCTTTTTTCTCCTATAGGGAAAGGGCAGCGTGGAATGATCGTGGCTCAGCCTAAAACGGGAAAAACAGTTTTACTTAAAAATATTGCTAATGCGATAGCAGAGAATCATCCTGAATGCTACCTGATAATCCTTCTTATTGATGAAAGACCTGAAGAGGTTACAGATATGGCAAGAAGTGTAAAAGCTGAGGTTGTAGCTTCTACATTCGATGAGCAGGCTGAAAAGCATGTAAAGGTGAGTAGCATTGTGCTTGAAAAGGCAAAAAGAATGGTAGAATGCGGCCATGATGTTGTGATCCTTTTAGATTCAATCACACGTTTGGCAAGAGCATATAATACTGTTGTACCTTCATCAGGAAAAATCCTTTCCGGTGGTGTTGATGCCAATGCATTACATAAGCCTAAGAGATTCTTTGGTGCTGCGCGTAATGTTGAAAAAGGTGGCTCTCTTACTATTATTGCTACAGCTCTTATAGAGACTGGCTCTAAAATGGATGAGGTGATCTTTGAAGAATTTAAGGGTACAGGTAATATGGAACTTCAGCTGGACCGTAAGCTTTCCAACAAGCGTGTGTATCCTGCTATCGATGTTCCTGCTTCAGGTACGCGTCGTGAAGATCTGCTGATGAGCGAAGAAGAACTACAGCGTGTCTGGATACTTCGCAAATTTATGAGTGATATGAATTCTACTGAGGCGATGGACTTCTTACTAAGTAAGATGAAGGGCACTCGAAATAATGAGGAATTCCTGATCTCCATGAATGGATAAAATAAAGCAATACTTAATTTTGAAAGCCACCTTTTGAACGGTGGCTTTTTTTATACGTTATAATATAGTACTATAATACCAGGAGTATATATGAATTATTTATTTGATGATTTTAAAGGCTGGAAAACCTACTGTGAGAAACATAACCTGAAGCTCTACGAACCTGTCTTGCGCTATGAGAAAGAGCAAAAAGGCAGAGAGGCTGAAGCTATTTGGGATGGCCTTCAGAAGGCCCTTGATGTTATGAAAGATGCCATTCAAACAGGCCTTACAGAAGATATGACCTCCAGGTCAGGAATGATAAATAATGGGGCTAAGCGTGTTTATAATTATGGTACTCCTGTGATTTCAAAGGAATTCCAAAATCTTATTTCCCGGGCACTTGCTGCAAAAGAAGTTAATTCGTGCATGGGTCGGGTAGTGGCAGCACCAACAGCAGGAGCTTCAGGTATTATGCCGGGTGTGCTTTATACCTTACAGGAAATTCATGGGCTTGATGATAGGCAGCTGTTAGAAGGAATGCTTATAAGTGCGGGTATTGGATTAATAATAGAAAAAAAGGCGAGTTTAGCCGGTGCAGTAGGTGGGTGTCAGGCTGAAACCGGAAGTGCTGCCGCAATGGCTTCAGGTGCCGTGGTATATTGTCTAGGAGGTGATATAGACCAGGTATTTAATGCTGTAGCTATTACCATTCAGTGTACGTTAGGATTAGTATGTGATCCTGTGGCAGGCTTAGTGGAAGTGCCTTGTGTTGTAAGAAATGCAAGCGCGGCAGCAATTGCCAACAGTTCAGCCCAAATTGCTCTTGCCGGTGTAGGCGCAGTTATTCCTGTAGATGAATGTGTAGAGGCGATGGGAGAGATAGGGGCAAGTATGGAAAGTAAGTATAAAGAAACAGCAGAGGGAGGTTTAGCTGTAACGAAGACAGGAAGAGAAATATCCAAACGGGTGCTGATCCATGATATAGAAATGCTGCCTGATGAGGATAAGGATGAAGGTTAGATAAGAGATATTAGATATTATTTATCTAAAATCTGACCTCTTATCTCTGGTCCTGAATTCCGACCTCTGACCTTATTTAATAGAATAGCCGGTATATTCTTTCACAAGCTCATTTAGGTTATCTCCAAAAAGATAGATGAAGGCAGTTATTACAAATGCCCAGAAAACTGAGCTAAATAGCATGTAAATTATTACTTTCCGCTTTTTTGTACCGGCTGAAGCAAGCATTAAAGTACCCCCAATCGGAGTGAAGATAACAGGTGTTAAAACAGCGACTCCTATTTCACCGTATTTCTGCCAGATCTTCACAAATCTTCTTGATCTTTTTGTAAATTTTTTGCGTGGGGAAAGGTATTTTTTAACCACTTTTTCCCTTAGTAATTTCCCCACCATCGTAAATAAAAAAACGCTGCTCATCATGCCTAAAACAGTAACAAGCACTGTGGTGAGATAGCTGAATCCAGCTGCATATCCTAGTGTAGGGCCTGCAATGAACTTCAACATGGTAAGGACTAGTATTGAAAAAAATATTAGAAATTCTTCAGGCATATCAACTGATTACCGAATAGGTATAAAAAAGATAAATGAACAACAGGATACCTCCGGAAATTCCATCCATTTTTCTTTTAACCAGCATAAGCGGGAGAATGAGTAAAGTTATGCCAAGCATTGGCACCATATCATTATTAATAATGGCTTCGCTGACATGGATCTCAGTAATTAAGCTGGTGATGCCCAGGATAGATAGTACATTAAATATATTAGAACCCATTAAATTTCCCAGGGCAAGATCAGTTTCTTTCTTTATACTTGCTACAATGGCTGTCACCAGTTCCGGTAGACTTGTACCAAGAGCAACAACCGTAATACCGATAACCCGTTCACTAACCCCCAGGTAAAAAGCTAATTTTTGGGCGCTTCCTACAAACCATTCAGCACCAAAATATAATCCGGTACACCCAACAATTATAAATACAACATCTTTCCAGAAATTATTTGCAGGGCCTTCCGGCATATCCAACTCCTCCTCCATTGCCCGTAATGCTTTTGTCTCCTTTCTGGACCTGCGGATTATAAATATAGTGTAGAGGGTAATTATAAAAAGGAATACCAAGCCTTCAATGCGGCTTATTATATGCTCGTCGTCAAATTTTACCAGAAGATAAAGCAACAAACTGCTGCCCATTGCCATAGGCCAGTCAAGTTTTATGCTATCCGACCTGACAGGGATCACTCCTATGACTGCCGTTATTCCCAGAACAAGGGCAAGATTACAGATATTCGATCCTATCACATTGCCCATTGTCATATCCGGGCTGCCTCCCAAAGCAGCTTTTATGCTGATAAGCAATTCAGGTGCGGAAGTACCAAATGCTACAATAGTAAGCCCTACAACCAGGGGAGAGATATGCACACGTAAAGCAATGCTGCTGGCACCTCTTACCAGGAAGTCACCGCCCATTATGAGCACAAAAAGACCAACTATTAAAATAACCAGGTTTAAGAGCATATATTATATTTTAACTCCAAAGCTAAGATCACCGGCATCACCCAGCCCGGGTACTATGAAAGCTTGATCATTGAGTTTTTTATCAATAGCGCATGTCCACAGAGTAATTTCAGTAGGCAAATTCTTGGAAAGATAATCAATTCCTTCCGGTGCAGCAACAACAGAAGCAATATGAATTTTTTCCGGCATGCCATTCTGAATAAGAATTTTTATTGCATTAACAAGTGATTTTCCTGTTGCGAGCATTGGATCGGCAATTATGAGGGTTTGTCCTTCAAGTTGCCCGGCAGCTATATAATCGGTTTTTACCTCAAGATCATCCTTTCCCTCCAGCCTGTAGGCACCTACAAACCCACTGTCTGCCTGAGGGAATATCTCTAAAAATCCACTGAAAAAGGGTAATGAGGCACGGAGAATAGCTATTAAAACCGGCTGTACAGAAACAATATTGGTCTTAGCCATTCCAAGGGGAGAAAAAACTTCTTTTTCTTCAGCGGGGAGCGATTTTGAGATCTCATAGCCCAAAAGCATTCCCAGCTTTTTCATGTTCTGTCTGAATCTTTCCCGGTCTTTTTGTATATGACGGTCCCTTAGCTCTGCCAGGAAAAGATTAATAGCTGAGGAGCCTTTGTCGAAATTATGTACTTCCATCGTTACGAGTACGTAAAACAAAATTATCTTTGAAAATAGAAATTTTTTTACCGATACACCAAAAAATGGATTTATTAAAAAAATTATGTGGCATAAAAGCACCTTCTGGTGAGGAATACCGGATGAAAAATTTTTTGCTGCAATATATAAAACAGGAACAGAAGAAATGGAAAATTCAACCGGTAATCCATGAAGGAAGTTTTCTTCAGGATAATATTGTGCTGGCCTTTGGAAATCCACGTACAGCCATATTCGCTCATATGGATTCTGTAGGCTTTACTGTAAGGTATGAAAACCAACTGGTCCCTATCGGAAGCCCTGATGCTCAGGCTGGATATACACTGGTTGGTGAAGATGCACTCGGCCCTATTGAATGTAAATTGGAGGTAAATAAACAGGAGCAGCTTTTTTATCAGTTTGGCCGTGGGATTATCCGTGGCACCTCACTCACTTTTAAACCTGATTTTCGTGAAGATAAAGATTATGTGCAGTGCTGCTATCTTGATAACAGGCTGGGGATTTATAATGCATTAAAGGTGGCAGAGGAACTTGAAAATGGCATAATTGTGTTTAGTACCTTTGAAGAGCATGGAGGAGGTGCCGTGCCACTGATCATGAATTTTATTCAGGAGCGTTATCAAATTAAACATGCACTGATCTCCGACATTACCTGGGTTACCGATGGTGTTCACCATGGTAGCGGAGTTGTTGTCTCTATGCGTGACAGGAATATTCCCCGCCGGCCATTTATAGATAAAATAATGAGAGTGGCCAAGCAGCATCAAATTGATATTCAGCTGGAAGTAGAATCCGGAGGGAGCAGCGATGGCCGGGAAGTTCATCAGAGCCCATATCCTGTAGACTGGTGTTTCATAGGGGCCCCTGAGGAGCATGTACATTCCCCTGACGAAAAAGTGCATAAATATGATATTGAGTGTATGATAGAACTTTATAAGGTACTGATGCGGGAACTATAATATTCGCTGTCTTATTACTTATATTTGCGACCTCAAAAAATTTTATACCCATGCAACTGCACGGAAAAACGTTCCATCCATTCATTTCTTCTTCTGATATAGATCATCGTATCCAACAGATTGGAGAGCAGATAAATGAGGAATATTCACAGAAAAAACCATTATTTATAGCTGTCTTAAACGGAGCCTTCATGTTTGCCGCAGACCTTATGAAGCAGGTGAAGATAGACTGCGAAATCTCTTTTATTAAGGTGTCCTCTTATGAGGATATGCATAGTACAGGGAACATTAAGCAGCTGATTGGACTTAATGAAAATATCCTTGGACGTGATATAATAATAATTGAAGACATTGTAGATAGCGGAAGGACAATTGCTAAAATAATGGAAGAGTTTAAGGATCTTGGTGCTCAAAGTATCGAAGTGGTAACATTGCTGCGAAAGCCATCATCAAAAAATATTAATACTCCAATTAAATATATTGGCTTTGATATTCCTGATCAGTTTGTTGTTGGATATGGACTGGACTACGATGGATTAGGAAGAAATTTTGCTGATATCTATCAATATATTGATTAAATTTGAGACTTTAAAATTTAACCTATGCTCAATATTGTGTTGTTTGGCCCTCCTGGTGCAGGTAAAGGGACCCAAAGTGCTAATTTGATTCAAAAATATAATCTCAATCATATATCTACCGGTGATCTTTTTAGAAAACATTTAAGTGAAGGGACTGAGCTGGGAAAGCTTGCTCAGCAATATATGAATGATGGCTATCTGGTGCCGGATAAAGTGGTGATAGGAATGGTAGAAGATCATTTAAACCAGCATGAAGATGTGAATGGCTATATTTTTGATGGTTTTCCACGTACTGTGGCGCAGGCAGAAGCCCTGGATAGGGTGCTTGAAAAAAGAAATACACCCATAAAATTAATGACAGCACTTGAGGTCCCTGAAGAGGAGCTGAAGAAGAGGTTACTTGAGCGCGGGAAAATTTCCGGCCGTGCCGATGATCAAAATGAAGAAAAGATCAATAACCGCATTCATGTATATATTAATGAAACAATGCCGGTCGCAGCTTATTATAAGAAGCAGGATAAATTTGTAGCTGTTAATGGGGTTGGAAATATTAATGATATTTTCAACAAACTGTGTGGCGAAATAGAACGTGTAGCTTAACCTGTGGCGTCTTCTAACTTTATAGATTATGTAAAATTCTGTGCCCGCTCAGGCGCGGGTGGAGCTGGGTCTGCCCATTTTCGAAGGGAGAAGTATGTTGAAAAAGGTGGCCCTGATGGGGGTAACGGAGGCCGAGGTGGTCATATAATCCTTAAAGGTAATACCCAGCTTTGGACGCTTCTGCATTTGAAGTTCAAAAAACATGTTATTGCTGAGAATGGCAAGCCCGGTGAAGGGGGTGACCGTTCAGGGGCTCAGGGAAATGATCAGGTCCTTGAAGTTCCTTTAGGCACTGTTGCCCGTAATGCGGAAACCGGTGAAAAGGTTTTTGAAATAACTGAAGACGGTGAGGAAAAAGTGCTTTTGGAAGGTGGCCGTGGTGGTTTGGGCAATTCAAATTTTAAATCACCGACTAACCAGGCACCACATTATGCGCAGCCCGGAGAACCGGGTGGTGAGGAATGGTTTATCCTCGAGCTTAAAATACTTGCTGACGTAGGGCTCGTTGGTTTTCCAAATGCAGGAAAATCTACTTTGCTTTCTGTTGTGTCAGCTGCCAAACCTGAAATTGCTGATTATCCTTTTACAACACTTACTCCTAACCTTGGAGTGGTACCCTATCGGGAAGATCGCTCATTTGTAATGGCAGATATTCCGGGAATTATTGAAGGTGCAGCCGGAGGAAAAGGTCTTGGTATTCGCTTTTTGCGGCATATTGAGCGAAATGCCCTATTACTATTCCTTATACCTGCAGATGCAGATGATATAGTAGAAACATATCAGATCCTGCTACACGAGCTGGAACAGTATAATCCCGAACTGCTGGATAAAAAACGAATTTTAGCTATTTCAAAATCTGATATGCTCGACGAAGAGCTGATGAAGGAGATGGAGGCAACACTGCCGGAAAATATCCCTTATGTCTTCATTTCTTCTATCACTCAATTCAATATTACAAAGTTAAAAGACATGATCTGGCATAGTCTTAACGAATAATACTGTCAAATTGACACTTCAACATTAATTGGCAATAAATTTGTCGTTAAAAGGGTGCTGAATTAATGGGAGAATTATGACTAATAAAACAGATAATAATCACGAAGATCAAGAGCTGAAGGTAGAATCTCCGAACAATGCTGAAATGCCGGCTGATGAAAAGCAGGTAGAGGAGCAGCTGGATGATAATCCGAAGGATGAAAAAGAAGCTGAAATTGAACGCCTTCAATCTGAATTAAGTGAAGCAAAAGATAAATATTTAAGGCTTTATTCTGAATTTGAGAATTTCCGTCGCCGTTCTGCAAAAGAACGCCTGGATCTTGTGCAGTCTGCAAACCAGGAGCTTGTGAGAGACCTTTTGCCGGTTTTGGATGATTTTGAAAGAGCAAGTCAGTCTTTGAAAGAGGATACAGATGCTGCTACGATTAAAGAAGGAATGGAGCTGATATCAAATAAATTCAGAAAGAGCCTTGAACAAAAAGGGGTAAAACCAATGGAGAACAAACCAGGAATGGATTTTGACCCTGACATTCATGAAGCTATTACACAAATTCCGGCACCAAAAGATGAGCTTAAAGGAAAAGTAGTAGATGTTATTGAAAAAGGATATTATTTAAATGATAAAGTAATACGCTTTGCCAAAGTAGTTATTGGTAGTTAAGTGAGGCGTTTGAAGCTGAAATAAATTATGGCAAAAAGAGATTACTACGAAGTATTAGGAGTTGAAAAATCTGCATCACCGGAGGAGATAAAAAAAGCTTACCGAAAAGTGGCTATAAAATATCATCCGGATAAAAACCCGGATAATCCTGAGGCAGAAGAAATGTTTAAAGAAGCTGCCGAGGCTTATGAGGTACTTAAAGATCCTCAGAAAAAACAGCGTTATGATCAATTTGGCCATGCCGGAATGAATGGCGGCGGCTTTGGTGGTGGCGGCATGTCAATGGATGATATCTTCTCACAATTCGGAGATATTTTTGGCGGCGGCGGCGGAAGCCCTTTTGAAAGTTTCTTTGGTGGCGGTGGTCGCAGGAGGCAAAGAAGAGGATCAAACCTTCGTATCAAGTTAAAGCTGACGCTTGATGAAATGGCTCATGGCGTCGAGAAAAAAATAAAAGTAAACCGGCTGGTAAGAGCAGAAGGGGTAACTTTTAAAACATGTCCACATTGCCAGGGTACAGGTCAGGTGAGAAAGGCAGTGAATACAATGCTTGGCCAAATGGTATCTACCAGTACCTGCCCCGCATGTAATGGTAGCGGACAGTTAATTGATTCTAAACCTCCGGGAATAGACAGCTCAGGGTTGAAAGCTCAGGAGGAGGTAATCCCTATTAAAATTCCTGCGGGTGTCAGCGAAGGAATGCAGCTAAGCATGTCCGGAAAAGGTAATGAAGCACCAGGAGGTGGCCCTGCAGGTGATCTTATCATTCTTATTGAAGAGATAGAGCATAAAGAGCTAAAGCGTGATGGTAATAATATCATCTTTGATCTTTACCTGAATTTTGCTGATGCCGCACTGGGAACTTCTGTAGAAGTGCCGACAATTGAAGGTAAGGTTAAAATAAAGATCGATCCCGGTACGCAAAGCGGAAAGATCCTGCGCCTGAGAGGAAAGGGGATTAAAGATATTAATGGATACGGAAAGGGCGATCAGCTGATCCATATCAATATCTGGACACCTAAAAATGTAACTTCAGAAGAGCGTAAGATCCTGGAAGAGATGAGGGAGTCTAAAAATTTTCAGCCTAATCCCGGAGATAATGAGAAGGGATTTTTTGACAGGATGAAAGAATTCTTTTAACAAAAAAATCCGGAAATATTACTTCCGGATTTTTTTATGCTCAATTTATTGGGAGCAGATAGTTAAACTCTTGATCGTTTACGCTTCTACTTGATTAAATAAATGCTTTTTTCAAGACAATAATTGCATTTTTCTTACATCATCTGTAACATTGAGATATCTAGCCCGTAAACATTCACATGTGGAGAAGAATTTTAGCGGCCGGCTGCGCAACAATTTTATTTTTTCCGGCTATTTCTCAGGTAACCAAACAGTTTTCCGTTGAGGATAGACAGGGGATAAAGAAAATTAACTTTGATTTTAAAGTTAATGGAGGATATTGTGTATTACAAGCAAATACACAGGATGAGCTTATTAATATCTATACCAACGAAAATCTTGAAAACTATTCACACCAGTATAGTAAAAATGTAGTGAATAAGATCTGTAATGTTACCTTATCATTAACTGATGTAACGGGGGAAAGCCTGAGCCAGAAAATCAGTAATAGTATGTTTGGTAATGAAGGGAAAGCCCCGGATAAGATATGGAGGGTTAATCTTAATACTGAAAAACCCTACAGGCTGAGCCTTAATTATGGTGTTGGCGTAGCTAATATTGATCTCTCAGGTCTTGCTGTTGAAAATCTTAAAGTACATAGCGGAAATGCCGATGTAAAAATTGACTATAAGCCAAATACCTGCAATTCGGTGATCATGGATACGTTCGCCGTAAAAGTTGATCTGGGTTCTGTAGTTGTTAAACGTCTTAATCTTCATAAATCACAAACTGTTTTGGCAGACGTAGGTTTCGGTAATATGTTCCTTGATTTCTCAGATAAACCTACCATTTCAAGTTATATAAAAGGGAGTGTGGGGGCAGGTAGCTTATTGATCCACCTGCCCAATGACAATGTTCCTATAATGGTAAAAATTAAAGATTCATGGTTGTGCAGGGTCCGTTTACCTGGCAGCTTTAATAAAGTGGCTGAAAATACCTATGTAAACAGCCACTATAGTAAGGATGCTGAGAATCTTCTTACTTTTGATCTTGATGTTTCTATGGGCAACATCATATTCAAGCAAAATGATTAATCATTTTACCACTGGTGGCCTCTTTCCTGTCGTCAAAGGATTTGATAAGTGAGCTTAAAACAAACTAAGACGTCATTTCGACCGAAGCTCACCAGACCTAAAGCTTATATCCGTTAAAGTTATGCGCAGGGAGAAATCTTACTCCCTATTAAAGCAAAACAGCTAGTTGTTCAACCAATTTCCACAAATCCTCTTCTTTCAGTTTAAATAATTTTACCGGAAAACTTCTGATTATTTATTTTATTAGAACATCTACATTTTTATATACTCGTTCTGCCTGCTGAATATGCCGTTCATTATGTGCAATAAGAAATTGAAAAACATCTCCCAATTTTAGTTTTACCAGTTTTGATATTGAGATGGGGATTTTAATTTTATTAAGATCAGCATTCCGTGCTTTGGATAAAAGATTTAGCAGCTCTTCCTGTTGACGAATAAATTCGGCTACTACTGTATGAGGATTAAGTTCTGTTGAAGGAACATGATTTTTAAAAGCCCTCATCTTTTTTTTACCTGTCTCGGGTTCCATCATCCTTGTGAAGTAACTTCCAAGCCATGAGCTTTTAAAATACTCTTTTGGCTGGAATTTTTTAGCTAAACCCTTTTTAATTTCAGGCAGATAAAAATCTCCGTACCCGTTTAGGTGATCCAGGCATTGAGCCATACTCCAGCCACCATCAGAAGCTGACTTTAATAGGGTATCCTCTTCAAGATTTTGATATTTTTCAATAGCAACCTGAAGGTGCTTTTCTACTCTTTCCTCGAGGGTGTTGATTAGAATTTGTGATTTTACCTTTTTCATAAACTTTTAATTTAAAGCAAAGTAAGGATACCTTTGATTAAAGTATCTTGGTAAATACCAACATTATCAAATTTTAACTTTATTGATGAGCTTACTGAAATTTGTCGGATCAATACCCAGATAATTTGCGAGATATTTATGAGGGACAAGCTGTAGTATATGAGGGCTTCGTTGTAATAAGCTTCTGAATTTATCTTCCGAAGAATAGCATTGAAGTTCTGCCATCCTTTTCATCATACCCGCTAAAGTTTCAGATAAACCTTTAACAATTATTTTCTGTATACCAGGTTTTTCATTCATTATGGCATGCAGATCAGCAGATGACATGCGTAAGAATGACGATGGGCTAAGGGTTTCATATAAATATTGAGAAGGTTTTTGAAGCATCAGGGAATCAAGGATCCCTCCAAAAGAAGGAGAATATGTAAAAACTATAGTAGCTTCTCTCCCCTCGCTATCAAAATAATAAACTCTTTGAACACCTTCTACAACAAAATAGAGGTACTTTTCCGTGTCTCCTGAATGGGTGATTATTTCTTTGCGTCTAGCTGAAAATGGTTTCCAAAATGATTTAAAATGCTGCCAGTCTTCATCTGAAATAGGTTGTGTAAAGGTAATCAGTTTCTTTAATGCTGAATATGCATCTTCCATAAAGAAAATTTTAGTACTAATTTATTATAAATCGGCTTAGAGAGTAATAGTAAGAAAAAAATCAATAACTCTAAGCTTTTCTGTCTTGTTGGATTTATAAAGGAGGAGTAAATTATGGACGATAAAATAATATCATCAGATATAGAAGAAGAGATACTGCGTTTGGAAGGTGAAAGTGATCTGGAACCTTTAATGAATAGGATAGGTGATGCAAAATATGTGTTATTAGGTGAAGCTTCGCATGGTACTCATGAATATTACACCTGGCGAACGGCTATTTCCAAAAAACTTATTCAGGAAAAAGGATTTTCTTTCATTGCTGTAGAGGGCGATTGGCCTGATTGCTATAAAATTAATCGCTGGATTAAGGATTATTCGGATACGGAAGAAAAAATTTCGGATGTGCTGGGAAGCTTTAAAAGGTGGCCAACCTGGATGTGGGCTAACTGGGAAATTGCGGCTCTGGCAGAGTGGATGAGAGAACATAATCAAAATTTGGCTCCTGAAAAAAAGATTGGCTTTTATGGTTTGGATGTTTATAGCATGTGGGAATCTCTGGAGATAATTATGGAATACCTGGAAAAGGAAGATCCTGAAACCGCTAAAATTGCCCGCAATGCAATTGAATGCCTTGAGCCCTATGAGCGGGAAGATTCTTTTTCATCAGCTTTACAGTCACTTGACCCGTCCTGCAAAGATGAAATGGTGAAATTATTGTCGAAGGTACGTCAAAAGGCTCCGCAATATGATAGTGATCGTGAAGCAGGTTTAAATGCCGAATTAAATACATTGGTCGCTGCCAATGCTGAGAAGTACTACAGGGCCCAAACATCTTTCGGACAGTCTTCCTGGAATGTACGCGACCTGCATATGGTTGAGTCGTTAAATTCTATAATGAAATTTCATGATGCGGATGCCAAAGTAATCATCTGGGAACATAACACGCATATTGGGGATGCCCGTTATACAGATATGGCCGATGATGGCCTCTATAATGTGGGTCAATTGGTAAGAGAGCAGCATGATAAAGATGATGTGGTATTGGTTGGGTTCGGCTCTTATGAAGGATCTGTAATAGCCGGTAAAAACTGGGAAGCACCAATGCAGAAGATGAATGTACCGCAGGCAATCAAGCATAGCGTTGAGGACCTGTTACATAAAATATCTTCGGAAGATAAGCTGCTAATATTTGAGGAAGGCTCGGAATTGAAACAGCAGTTCGATGAATGGCTGGGCCATCGGGCAATTGGAGTGGTTTATCATCCCGATCGTGAGCGTGGTAATTATGTGCCAACGAAGCTTTCTTCACGATATGATGCCTTTTTATACCTGGATAAAACGAGTGCGCTACATCCGTTGCACCTGAAGCCGGATGGAGATAAAACACCGGAGACATATCCTTTCGGACATTAATCTAATATAGGTTTAGGTTTTTAAATGGAATAAGAGCAAGTACTACTGCTTCAGAATAATAATGTGTCCTGTCAATCACATTATCGGTCAGCAAGCCCACAGCACCATTTTTCTGCTTGGAGTTAGAATGTCCAAAAACAATATCATCCGCTTCGCCTAATTCTTTGCCCTCGTTTATGAGTTGAATGACCTTTTTTGGCAGAAAGAAAGTAGCGGTCCTTGCTTTTCCCTCAAGATTTTCAGATTTTATCACTACCCAGGCAAAAGCTTCCATTTCTGATCCTGCACGATCAATGCCTCCTTCTATGCCGATCCAAAAATCAGCATCAGGAAATTTCTTTTTAGCGTTTGAAGCACGGTTTCCGGCACCTTCTAAAGTTTCTGCATTAGTCATTGGCTGATCCTGCACACCAGAAGGAACGGAGACTCCTTCAAATGAAAATTCTTCTCCCGAAAGCATTTTTTCAAAAGCTATTTTGGCTGCATTAATTTTTACCGGATTCTTTGAAGCAATTATTACTTTCTTCATAATTTTTAATTACTTGTACCCGCAGGCATGCCGCACAATCCCTCTTGGATCTCCGCTGCGCTACGATTTCTTAATTCTTAATTCTTAATTCTTTAACCATTTCTTTCTTTGTTAACCGGTTAAATCTGATCAATAGTGCTATGGCAATAACCGTAAGGCCAATCAAAAGGCCGTACCATACACCTTCTGCACCCAGATCAAGCTCAAATCCTAAAAAATAACCAATGGGCAGTGCCAGAATCCAATATGCTATAAATGTAAGGATCGTAGGTATTTTTACATCCTCAAGACCGCGAAGTGCTCCTAAACTTACCACCTGGAGTCCGTCGGATAGCTGAAAGAATGCTGCAATGATCAATAAGCTGGCAGCCTGTTGCTGTACAAATTCATTATCAATATAAAGGGAAGGAAGAAAATTTCTTCCAATGATAAATATCAATGCACATACTCCCATGAAAATAAATACCATCCAGTAAATAGTATATGCTGCTCTGCGAAGATTAAAAATATCTTTCATCCCCCTTTGGTTTCCCACCCGTATAGTTGCTGCAGCGGATAATCCAGAAGCAGTCATATAAGTTATAGCAGCAAGATTAATGGCAATCTGGTGTGCAGCTAATGCTTCCGCCCCTAACCATCCTACCATTATGGCAGCAAACCCAAACGCTCCTACTTCAAAAATAAATTGAAAACCGCTGGGTACACCTATCTTTAAAAGACTGCGGAACATTTTTGTGCTATAGCTTTGGATCAGCTGAAAACCCGCCCTGAACGGCTGAAAAGGTTTTCCGGAATAAATGTACCAGGCCATCCATCCGGCAAGAATAAATCGTGCAATAAGCGTGGCCCATCCGGCACCGTTTAATCCCATAGCCGGGAACCCAAATTTTCCAAAGATCAGGATATAATTAAGGAATACATTGATCAGGTTACTTACAATCACAATCACCATGGCCTGTTTAGTGAAAGATAATCCTTCGGCAAATTGCCTGTAGGTCTGGAAGAACATCAGGGGGATCAATGAAAAGGTAACAATAAATAAATATGGAATTGCCAGCTCAACAACATCCGGTGGTTGATTTAAGTAGTATAAAACAGGTGCCCCAAGAAAAATTAAGAGAAAGAGAATTACTCCCCCTGCACCGTTTATAATTGTACCATGTCTTAATAAGGCAGCGATCTTACTGGTATTGCCGGAACCATCAGCAGAAGAAACTAATGGTGTAATAGCATAGGATAAACCGATGCCAAATGCCATCAGCAGGTGAAAGATCACATTGCCCAAGGAAGCGGCAGCCAACGGTACCGCCCCAAGCTGGCCTACCATCATACTGTCAGCTACTCCGACCATTATATGGCCCAACTGACTAAGCATCACCGGATAGGCGAGAAAAAAGTTTTTCTTAATATGGGATCTATAACTATCCATTGATCTGCTTTAACCGCGCTACTTTCAATATGCCGGCTACACTTAAACTGTCAGTAATTTTTTCCGTCATCACCATTTCCAGGGCTTCGGTAAAGGGTAGCTTCCACAGCTTAAGATCGGCTTCCGATTCTTCCAGTTTCCTTTCTCCGGAAGAAAGATCTTCAGCCAGAAAAACAAATCCTTCTTCATCTGATACTGAATTTGAAGTATGGATCCGCATGATATTCTTCCAGCTTTTGGCTTCTAAACCTGTTTCTTCCTTTAGCTCTCTTTTGGCCGATTCTAACATATCTTCAGTAAGTGGCCCGCCACCCATAGGTATTTCCCATGAATATTCATCTACCGTATACCTGTATTGACCTACTAGCCAGGTATTACCTTTTGAATCTATAGGAATTATCCCTAAAGCCCGGTTTTTAAAATGCACCTTTCCATAAATTCCTCTTCCTCCTCCAGGATTAATTACCTTATGCTCCTCTACATGTATCCAGGGATTATCATATATGTCTTTCTTAGATAATGTTTGCCATGGATTTTTCTCTTCCTGCTGCATGATCGGATGATTTTATTTTTCAAAGGGGCAAAGCTATTGATTTCTTTCCACGAATGGTATATTTGTAGCATGCTGCTGAAAAGTTTTACAGGAAGAATGATAGAGGCCGGATGTGATGAAGCAGGTCGTGGATGTCTTGCGGGACCTGTGACAGCAGCAGCAGTTATATTACCAGATGATTTTGAACATCCCCTCCTGAATGATTCAAAGCAGCTTACTGAGGAGGAAAGGGATCTCCTGAGAATTATTATTGAAAAAGAAGCTCGTGCATTTGCCGTGGCATTTGTTGATAATGAAGAAATCGATAAAATTAACATTTTAAATGCCTCTTTTGAAGCTATGCATCGTGCAGTTGATCAGCTACGGGTTTTTCCGGAGATGTTGCTAATTGACGGAAATCGTTTTAAACCCTATAAAGAGCTGCCTTTCGAATGTGTTATAAAAGGGGATGGCAAATTTATGTCTATAGCTGCAGCATCCGTTTTAGCAAAAACTTATCGTGATGAGTATATGAGAAAACTTGCTGATGATTATCCCGATTACGGCTGGATTACAAATGTGGGTTATCCTACTAATGGACATCGTCAGGCAATAAAAGCATTGGGTTTAACACCTTTTCATAGAAAATCTTTCAGGCAATTACCTGAACAATTGGCAATTTTTGAGGATTAACAATTGTGTGCCTTATACTTTTTGCCATAAATAAGCATCCCAAATACGCATTAGTTGTAGCGGCTAACAGGGATGAATTTTATGCACGCCCGACTGCTGATGCACATTTCTGGCCTGATCATCCGAATGTACTTGCAGGTAGAGACCTGGAGGCAAATGGATCCTGGATGGGCGTATCAACAGAAGGGAAAATTTCAATGCTCACCAATTACAGGGACCTTTCCAATATCAAAACAAATGCACCCTCCAGAGGGGATATTGTTGCTGATTTTTTGAAAAAGAATGTACAGGAGGAGCAATATCTTAAAGGACTTGATAAAAAAGCTGATCTGTACAACGGTTATAACCTGCTTTTTGGTAGTCGGAATAAACTAATGTATTATTCTAATGTCTCTGAAAATTTTGAGGAGTTGACTAAAGGGATCTTTGGATTAAGCAACCACCTTCTTAATTCGAAATGGCCGAAAATAGAGCGGGGAAAGGAAAAGTTAAAAGAGATAGTCTTGGGGAATGAACCGATCAAGCCTGAATTATTATTTGAAGCTTTATATGATGATATAAAAGCACCGGACCACCAGCTTCCGGACACAGGTGTAGGCCTTGAGAAAGAAAGAATGTTATCTCCCATGTTTATTAAAAGTGCCGATTATGGATCGCGATGCTCTACTGTTGTCCTTGCCGATCATGAAGGAAACTGGCATTTTTATGAGCGTGTTTATAGCCCAAAAGATTTTTCTTACCGTACAAATGAGTTTACTTTTAAAGAGAAAAATTGAAAAAATTAAAGCAGTCTAAATCTTAAATTTCACATCTAACAACTCATATGACCAGGAAAAAAGACAAAACACCGATTGCTTTAAAGGCAATGGCATGGCTATTTCCCAAACTGGAGCGATTTGTACCACAACTGGCAAGCAGGCTGTTTGTACATGTTTTCTTTACCCCTGCCCGATATCCTTTTCCTGAAAAAGAAAAAGTTTATGTAGATCAGGCAGAGAAAGAGCAGCTTATTTTCAAGGGTCGTAAGGTGATGGTTTATAAATGGGGAGAGGGCAAGCCGGTTTTAATGATGCATGGCTGGATGGGCCGTGCCACTCAGTTCAGGAAGTTTATAAAGCCTTTTAATGATGCAGGTTATCAGGTTGTGGCTTTTGATGCTCCGGCACATGGTAAGTCGCAGGGCATAAAATCACACCTGATGTACTTTGTAAAGATAATTGAGATTTTAAATCAAAAACATAATTTTCATGGGATTATCGGTCATTCGCTTGGTGGCGTGGCCGGGATGCATGTCATCCATCGAGGTGCCGATATCCCCTCACTGATAATGATTGGCAGCCCTTCTATAGCTGATGAAATAATTGGGGAATTCTTAAGGAGGTTAGGCGGAACATGGAAATCAGGTAAATATTTTAAAAAGTATATTCAAAAAACTTACAATCAGCCTTTTGAAAGTTATACAGGAGAATATTTAATTCAGCATATAAAAGATTTCCCATTGATGCTCATATATGATGAAGATGATTTTGAAGTTAAAATAGAACATGCGGAGGCCATAGTTGATAAATATCCGGAAGCTAAATTTATCCGGACAAAGGGGCTTGGGCATACACGGATCTTAAAAGATGAGGAAGTAATTGAGAGATCACTTAATTTCATTAATTCCCACACATAAATTTCATTTCATAATCAATTGTGACCGCTGAACAGGATCAGAGAAGTTTATTTTATATTTTAATGTATTTTGCATAAAACTAATTCTGCTTTCTAGCCGTCTACTACTAAAACCTTATCTATGAAAAAAATTATAGAGACTCACAACATATCAAAACTATACCATATGGGAAGTGAGACTATACATGCTTTAAAAACTATATCTATAGATATTTATAAAGGGGAATATGTGGCGTTTATGGGTCCTTCAGGATCAGGTAAATCAACATTAATGAATATTATTGGTTGCCTTGATACACCTTCCGGTGGTACATATATCCTTAACGATCATAATGTAAGTGACCTCAGCGAAAATGAACTTGCAGAAATACGAAATAAAGAGATTGGTTTTGTATTTCAGACTTTTAACCTCTTGCCGCGCGCAACAGCACTTGAAAATGTAGCCCTTCCACTTGTATACGCAGGATATAGTAAATCAGAACGTGATGAGATGGCTATGGAAACATTAAAAGGCGTCGGGTTGGGGGATCGTGCGGATCATAAGCCGAATGAGCTTAGTGGAGGTCAAAGACAGAGGGTCGCTATCGCAAGAGCATTAGTTAATAACCCAAGTATTATCCTTGCCGATGAACCTACTGGTAACCTGGATACGAAAACCAGCTATGATATCATGGACCTCTTCCAGCACCTTCATGACCAGGGGAATACAATCATAATGGTAACTCATGAAGAAGATATTTCTCATTATTCACACCGTATAATCAGAATGCGCGATGGATTGGTGGAAACTGATGTGAAAAACGAAAATATTACGAGAACACCCAAAAGAGAAATGGTATGAGTAACTTTGTTAAATGAAGATTTATACCAAAACAGGCGATAAAGGAACTACAGCTTTATTCGGGGGCACCCGGGTTTCAAAATCACATGAGCGGATAGATGCATATGGAACCGTTGATGAGTTAAATTCTTACCTCGGTTTACTGCGCGACCAGCCGGTAAACCAAAAACGACTGGACCTTTTGATTTCCATACAGGAGAATCTTTTTGTTATAGGCTCTACTCTTGCTACAGAACCGGGAAATGATAAAGTTAAAATTCCAAGGCTGAAAGAGGAGGCTATTAGTCAGCTCGAATCGGCAATGGATGAAATGGATGAAAAATTGCCTCCTATGCGTAACTTTATCTTGCCGGGTGGTGATCAGGCAATTTCCTTTTGTCATATTGCCCGTTGCGTTTGCCGAAGAGCTGAAAGATTGGTAGTAAAATTATCAGATTCAGCACAGATTGATGAAATTGTTGTTATATATCTCAACAGGCTATCGGATTATCTTTTTGTGCTGTCAAGAATGATGACTCAGGAATTAAGTGCAAAAGAAATTCCCTGGAAACCTCAATCCTAACGATCGTTTGGAAAAAAATATTAATTTTGTAAAGATGATTAACCCTCATCACTTAACTATAAAAAACTCATATCATGACTGATACCCTTGATATTAAGATCAATAAAACTGCTGATACAAAATTGAGCGATATTGACTTTAACAATATCCAATTTGGACAGATCTACAGTGATCATGAATTTATTGCGGATTATAAAAATGGAGAATGGCAAAATTTCAGGATCACACCTTATGAAGACCTGAAGATCAGCCCTGCTTCACCGGCAATTCATTATGGACAGAGCATCTTTGAAGGATTAAAAGCTTATAAAAATGAAAAAGGTGAATTGCTGATCTTTCGACCGGATCAAAATTTTGAACGCCTGAATATCTCAGCAAGAAGAATGGTGTTGCCTGAGCTTCCTGAGGAAGTATTTATGGAAGGCTTAAAAACACTTCTGGACCTGGACAGATCATGGGTTCCCAATAAACCTAATACCTCTTTATACATACGTCCCTTCATATTTTCTGCAGATGAATATATTGGTATCCGTCCTAGCAAAAGCTTTAAATTTATGATCATCACCTGCCCGGTAGGTGCTTATTATTCCAAACCGGTAAAGGTAAAGATCGAAACTGAATTTACCAGGGCTGTGAAAGGGGGCACCGGTTATGCAAAAGCAGCTGGAAATTATGCAGGCGCTCTATATCCAGCCAAACTGGCTCAGGATAAAGGATACGATCAACTGATATGGACGGATGGAATTGAGCACAAGTATATTGAGGAGTCAGGTACGATGAATATTATGTTTGTAATCGATGGTAAACTGGTTACACCTGCTGTTAGCGATAGTATTCTTTCCGGAATTACACGTGACAGTGTGCTGACGATAGCCCGTGATTGGGGAATGGAGGTAGAGGAAAGAAAAGTATCTGTGGAAGAGATAATAAAGGCTTTGGAGGAAGGAAAACTTACTGAAGCTTTTGGCGCCGGTACAGCTGCTACTATTGCTCCTATTGAGCTGATAGGTTATAAGGGAAAAGATTATAAACTCCCTCCCGTTGAAGAGCGGGAATTTGCCAATAAAGTACTAGCTGAATTAGATGCTATACGTACAGGCAAGAAGGAGGATCCATATGGATGGGTGATGAAAATTTAAATCTACCGGAGAGAGAGGCAGCATTAAAAGATACCCCGTCATACTGAATTTATTCAGTATCTATTGCCGAATTATATTAGTTCAATAGACCGGAAGATCCTGAACAAATTTTTGATAGATCTAAAACTTGTTTTTGAGGCTGCCTCTTTCCCTATTTAAATTCTCCGTTTGAAAAGGTTTTCATATCTTTTTACTACGACTGTATTTCAAGGTTTTCTTTTCAGCTAAATTTTGTTTTACTTTAAAAATTAATTTAACTAGCTGCAAGCTGCATGGATCTTAAAATATTCTTTTCCCCCCTTGGAGAAGAGGTGTATGAAGGTATTTCCACCTCAAATTCTTTTTACCAGAACATCCGGATAAATACTGATAAAATGCCTGCCTATAAGGATGCGGATATCGCAATTATAGGTGTAGGGGAAGCTCGTGGCAATGAATTAAATCATGGTGCAGCAAATGCGCCTGATGCTATTAGAAAAAAGCTCTACAAGCTTAAAAAAGGTACAGGTAAATATAAAATCATTGACCTTGGTAACATCAGGCCCGGAATAGACAGGGATGAGACCATCGGAAGAATCAAGGAGGTCTGCAGTGCTCTTTTACAACATAATGTGCTTCCGTTAATTATTGGTGGCACACACGATCTTGATTATGGGCAGTATGGCGCTTATGAAGACCTGGAAAAGCTGGTATGCTTTTTAAATATAGATGCCTTTCTGGATATGGATGGTGAAGATCAGCCAGCCTATCGCCACCACCTGCAGCAGATCCTGTTGCACGAGCCCAATTATTTATTCCACTACATTCATTTAGCCTATCAGAGCTATCTAATAGATCCTGAAGAGATCGCTATTCTGGAGAAGTTATATTTTGAGGCTTACCGAATTGGACAGGTACGGCTGGATATGAAGGAGATGGAGCCGGTGATACGCAATGCGGATCTTTTAAGTTTTGATATTACGGCTATAAAGGCTAATGATGCTCCGGCTAATATTAATAGCCAGCCATTTGGGCTCACTGGTGAAGAGGCCTGCCAGTTGTGCTGGTATGCGGGAATTAATGAAAAGCTAAGTTCCGCAGGGTTTTATGAATATAATCCTGAGCTTGATGATAAGCAGCAGAATACTGCCGCAGTGGTTGCCACTATGATCTGGTATTTTATTGAAGGCTTCTACAATCGACGGAAAAGCTCTTCTTTTTCAGGGAATGATTTCATTCAATATATTGTCTCCATGCCTTCAGAACCTGAGACGATAAAATTTTTTAAAAGTAAAATGAATGAGAAATGGTGGATGGAGATCCCTGGTCCTGCGGAAAGTAAAAAATTCAATCGCAATTGTGTAGTTCCATGCAGCTATAGTGATTATGAAATGGCTAATAAAGGAGAGCTGCCGTTACGGTATATACAGATGCATGCGAAAATGATTTAAAACCTGATTAAGTACATCTAGTTCAAAATGAAAAAATACTATTTTTTAATATTATTGGCTATTTTTTCCTGTAAAGGAGACCAGGAGACCCAAAACAAAGCCCAGACCATCATCGATCAGGCTATCGAAAAAGCAGGGGGAGAAAGATTTCAGAATGCAGTTATAGAATTTGATTTTCGCAATATGCATTACCGAAGTGAGCGAAAAGGTGGGTTGTATACCTACTACCGGATTCAGAACGATTCAATTAAAGAAATTAAAGATAAACTTAATAATGAAGGATTTTCCCGGCTGATAAATGAGGAAAAGGCTGTTGTGCATGATACAATGGCTGTAAAATATTCCAGCTCGATCAATAGTGTAATATATTTTGCCCTGCTGCCATATGGGCTGAATGATGAGGCGGTCAATAAAGAATACCTCGAGCAGGTGACGATGGATGATCGCAGCTATCACAAAATAAAAGTGACATTTGAGGAAGAAGGGGGAGGTGAAGATTTTGAAGATATTTTTATTTACTGGATCAATAAAGATAGTTTAACGGTGGATTATCTGGCATATGAATATCATACCGAAGGAGGCGGCCAACGTTTCCGTAAAGCAATTAATCCCCGTTATATTAATGGAATACGTTTTGTGGATTATCTCAATTATAAACCTGTAAATCTTCTTGATGATATAGCTCAGATAGACAGCTTATATAAAAATGATAGCCTGAAATTTCTGTCAGAGATTAAACTTACTGATATCAACGTAGAGCTATTGACTGATTAAAGCACCCTATTTATCAACTATCTTAATTATAAGACATTATTTACGGGCCTCTTTTCTTATATTTGGCTTTTTAAAAATTATTATCTATGAATTTTCTGCTTCACTTTCACAGCGGATGGCGCTGGGTTGTACTTATAACCTTAATTTATGCTGTAATAAATGCATTTACCAATAAGAGTAATAATTGGGAGAAAGCCGGTAAAAAACCATCTTTATTTGCTCTTATAGCTGTTCATTTGCAGTTTGTGCTAGGATTGGTCCTTTACTTTTTAAGTCCCAAAGTAGTATTTAGCGGAGCAGCTATGAAGGATGCAATATTGCGTTTTTACCTGGTGGAGCATTCCTTTTTAATGCTAATTGCTGTTATCCTTATCACCATAGGTTACAGCAAGGCAAAGCGTCAGGAGGATGATTATAAAAGCTTCCGAAGTATACGCATTTTCTATCTAATAGGATTATTCCTGATCCTTCTCGGTATTCCCTGGCCGTGGCAGGATATGGGTGCCAGCTGGTTTTAAAGAAAAATTAATTTGATTTCTCAAAACGATAATAAATTAAGGGATCAGCTGATAAAGCATGTAAAGGGCGGGGAGGCTTTTATGCCGATCACCGAAATGCTTAAGAAAATCACTTTTAATAAGCTGGGTTTTAAACCTGATGGCCTTCCTTATTCATTCTATCAGCAGTTTTATCATCTGAGATTCGCACAGTACGATATTCTGGAGTTTTCCAGAAATCCGGATTATAAGGGGTTTAGTTGGCCAGATGACTATTGGCCGGAAAAAACTGCACCTGAAAATGAGAAGGAATGGGATGATTTAGTTACTGATTATTTTAAAGAACGTGAGGAATTTTGCTCCTTGTTGTCTGACGATAAAAATGATCTTTTTAAGCCATTTCCGCACGGTTCCGGACAAACTTTACTAAGGGAGGCGCTTCTGATAATAGAACATTCATCTTACCATACCGGCCAATTGCTGGTTATTCTAAGGTTACTAAAATTACATTAGAAATATATTAATCTTCATAAGGTATTACACTTATATCACCACTTCTTTCAAGCCTTGCTGCCTTTACTTTCTTAACATCCAGTACCTGTCCGTTTAACCGCAATGCCTCGTGAAGGTCTTCATGGCTGATGTTTTTCTCATCCATTACATGCCATTGGATTTCACCCTCTCTTATTAACTCCTGATGACGTCCCTTGACACGTGTTCCAAACCAGTCATATTTCCATGCTATGACGCCCATAGCCCGATGCATCAACACCAGGACAGTAGCAGCAAGGATTGTTAAAAAGAAAGGTGAATTTCCTGTTATAGCCCTGCTCAGTATAGATCCAAGCATAATCCCCATCACAATATCAAAAGCGGAATGTTTTCCAAAAATCCTTTTGTTACTAATCCTGACAAGAAATATGGCTACAAGAAAAATAATGAAAGCACGAATGGATATCTGCCACCACTCCATATGATGTTGTGTTCCTATTATTTGATTACTCAGCTCTTCCATTTTGTTTAAATCATTTTTATCTACTGATATGAGTAACAAAAAAAACTGAGGGTTATGTTTAAATGTGTGATCGTTAGGAGGTAAGGTATAATAAAAAAAGCTTATCAGAAATTGATAAGCTTTAAAAAGTGCGCATGAAAGGAGTCGAACCTTCACGCCCGAAGGCACTGCCACCTGAAGACAGCGTGTATACCAATTTCACCACATGCGCAGCCCATGGTTATTTCAACAAATTTAAAAACACTTATATATCATCCAAAAATTCTGTAAAAAGAAAATTTTGTAAGGGCGGTGTAGTTGGAAATAGCACAAACTAGCTTTCCTGTTGATCCTAAAAAAGCACTTCCTTAAAATCAATTTCTTCCCCTGCCAAAATATAGATCTTATTCTTAAGGCTGGAAGTGTTTTTATGGAGGTTGAGGTAATAATCCGGATAATCATCTCCAGGTTCTTTCAGGCCCATAATTACCAGATCTGTATGTTGGCTTGAGGAGGCTTGTATTTCAGGAAATTTTCTTCCCATAGAAATGATTACCTCATATTTTGCATCTGACCGCATTTCATCCATCATCTCTTCAAGATTTTCTTCAGCATCTCTGGCGGCGGATTCATTTGGTACGACCATTTTAATTGTCAATTTTGCATCTCTCCATTCAAGGCTTCTTTTTAACAGGTGTGCCATTATTATCATTAATGCACCGTTTTGTTTTAACCCACCCCACCACAGATCAATGCTTTTTTTAGCTGTTTTTTCATAATCTTCTTCAGTATCAATAATTATGATATTCCGCTGCGCCTGAAAGAAATAGGCGAGCATATCACAGTAATCATTTAAATGGCTTTCAACTTTTGTGTCTCCAAGGATTATTGTGTTTGGTACCAGGGATCCAAGCCCATAGTAATTTACCATTGTTTTAGCTCCGGCAAATGGATTTGCTGCGGGTATTATTCTTACGAGGCTTTGAATGCCACTCTTAATTAGGAATTCGCGTGTATTACGCTCCAGCTCGATCAACCTTTTCTTATTAATATTTTCTTCAGTAAGAACTGTTGCCACAGTCAGCAGTGTTTTATTCTGTAAGAACGCATTGGCCATTGCAATTAAATACCAGCGGCTTTTCGGCGCACCTGAAAATACTAAAAAGTGCGGACGCCAGTTTTTAGGCTCCGCCACCTCACTAAGGCGGATAAGGCTGGAACGAATAAGACTAAGCAGTATTCCCTGTTTTACGCCACCCCATGTTTTTTTCAGGTTCCTGTGCTTAAGCCAAAAGAAAATAATGGAAATAAATATACCTGCTGTTATTGTAGCTAGAGGATTAATTAAAATCATAGCGCCAATACAACCGGCAGCACCAAGTAATGAGAAGAACCAATGGACTTTAAATTTAGGTCTGAAAGAAGGAGATTTGATAATATTTTCAACTCCAGCAGAAATATTTAGTACTCCATAAGCAGTCAGGAAAAACATTGTCAGTACCGGAGCTATTACATTCAGGTCACCCATTAAAACAGCTGCAACTGTAAAAACTAAAGTGAATAAGGTGCCATAGCGGGGAAGGTTTTCCTTTCCGCTTCCTTTGCCCAGCCATGCCATGGCCCGCGGCAGCACACCATCGCGTGCAAGAGCCTGTAATACCCGCGGTGCGGCAAGGGTACTCCCAAGTGCGCTAGAAAGTGTGGCTCCCCAGACACCTATTAAAATCGCATCTCCCCAAAAAGCTATTTGCCGCATTATCAGCGGGTCCTCTACCAGGCTTTGTGCATCAGCGCTCATAGCCAGTATCACAGGGAGTGCCATATAGATAACATATCCTACAGCCACAGCCATAAATGTACCTTTGGGAATGGATTTTCCTGGATTTTTCAGGTCACCGGACATATTTACCCCTACATCAATACCGGTAACAGCTGGAAAGAAAACAGCAAAAACTACCCAGAAAGGAACTGCATTTTCCGATGGAACTCCCCACATCTCTACTTTTGTAGGCTCAATAGGGCTTCCAAAAACCAGTGAAATCAAGGAAATACCAATTGCAGCCAAAATAAAATACTGAACTTTACTGGCTGCCTTGGCAGAAATCAAGGCAACTCCTGCTACAGCAAAAATGGCTGTAAGGGCTACCAGTTTTTCATTGAGCTGCGGAAATATACTGATTATACTTTCAGCAAAACCAACCGTGTACATTGCAACCGATAACGCCTGCGCCAGATATAGAGAGATACCAACAGCACCGCCGCTTTCAATACCAAGCGAACGGCTTATCATATAATAAGCGCCACCTATTTTCACGCGCTGGTCAGTTGCGATGGCTGCCAGGGAAAGGGAAGTAAGAAAAGTTATGGATGTGGCAAGGGTTACAATAATAAGACTGCCCAGCAACCCTACATTACCTACTACCCAGCCAAAGCGCAGGTACATGATAACTCCCAAGATAGTGAGTATAGAAGGTGTAAAAACACCGGCAAAAGTGCTTAATCCTGAAGAACTTTCGGGACTAACTTTCTTTTTCTGTTTCTTATTATCCTCCAAAAGAAATTAAGGCTAAGCCTGAAGATAGAGAAAAGATGTTGATATGTAGCAGAGAATAAAAGTCAATTTTTCAATCATCTTCCGTTATATTTATTGAGATAAAATTAATGTTGAAAGTGCTGGAAATAATTCTTACTTCAAAAACATTTTTATTAACACTATATAAATTCCAATGTTTTGATGATTCTGTATATTGAACTATAAATAATAAGTTAAATCGTCTTCGTTTGAGCGTAGCGGTAACGAGGATGTAATGGGATTTGTGTTTGTATTGTAACGCAAAAAATAAAATTTAAAAAAAATAATTCTTCAAACCACTCCAGAAGACTGGCGAAAAATCAAGAAGTTGAAAATAAAAAAGCTTACCGAGTTGATAAGCTTTTTTAGTGCGCACGAGTGGATTATTCGTACGCACAGGTCATGCCGCACATCCCCTCATGAACCTCCTGGGTCGGTTTCGAACCACCACACTTAAGGTTAATGGAAAATAATATTACTAAAATAATAAAAGCTTACCGACTTGATAAGCTTTTTTTGTGCGCACGAGTGGATTCGAACCACCACACCAATAAGGCACCACCCCCTCAAGATGGCGTGTCTACCAGTTTCACCACGTGCGCATAATGAATTGCAAAGGTATTAAGGAAATTTTAAATCTAACAAATTACCATTCCTATAAATTCCACCGCATTTTCTAATATCTCACATCTCATATCTAAAATCTTTATCTATTTCTTCCTCCATAGTGAATCGGTAAAAAAGCGGTTTTCATCCATATAATTCTCTATAATTTCAAAATTTGATTCATGGGCTAATTTATTAATCATCTTTTTATCAAATTTTTGAGAGATTTCAGTATGTATAGTTTCCCAGGCATCAAAAGCAATCTCTTCATCAGCAATAGTTACTTTTTGATCTGTTTTACTTAAAAGATAACTTCGGTTTTGGCCGGATTCAGGATTATACATGGAGTAATGCATATAATTTGAAATAACAAAATTGGCCCCGAGCTCTCTATTAATACGTTCCAGCAAATTAAGGTTAAATTCACGGGTAACCCCCGCATCATCATCATATGCTTTTTTAATAACGAGAGGGTGCTTTTTGAGATCAAAACCAATTAAAAGCATATCCCCCTTATTTAAAGTTTCAGAAAGTTCATTTAAAAAAGAATTGGTAGTTTTTTCATCAAAGTTACCGATGTTAGAGCCAAGGAAAAGGACCACCTTCTTTTTGTTGCCACCATATTGGCTCACCTCCTTAATTGCCTTAAAATATTCTTTTGGTATACCTTTTACTTTTAGCTCCGGAAAGCTATTGTGGAGAGATTCCTCCAGTTCATTAAGTACGTTTGAAGAAATATCAATTGGATAATAAGTAAAATTAGTTTTCTCATGTAAAAAATATTCCAGCAGCACTTTAGTTTTCGTCCCATCACCTGCTCCCAATTCAATAAGGTCAAAGCCTTTGTCATACCCTCCGGGAGGAATGAATTGCTTTAAGAGCTCCTGGCGATAATGTTTAAAAATAGCATACTCACTCCGGGTAAGATAATATTCCGGAAGTGCCATGATTTTTTGAAATATCTTATCTCCTTTGGCATCATAAAAATATTTGCTCGAAAGGCGTTTCGGAGATGACATCAGCCCTTGCAGGACATCCTTCAAAAATTGTTCTTTCATTAACTTTTAAATATGGTTGGCCAGCCTGAATCCGGAAAACATCCAGCGTAAATTAGGGTGAAAAAAATTTCTGTATGTCAGGCGGATATGATTGGCAGCAGTCGCGCATGAGCCACCCCGAAGCACCATCTGGTTAATCATAAATTTGCCATTATATTCTCCAATCGCACCTTCCGGGGTTTTATAACCCGGATAAGGAAGATAAGCACTGTTAGTCCATTCCCAGGCATCTCCAAAAAATTGAGTATTATTATCTTTTACAGCCACAGGCTCAAAATTTTTACTCTCTATAAAATTGCTGTTTTCAAGCTGACCATATTGAGCTGCTGCCACTTCCCATTCAAATTCTGTAGGTAATCTTTTGCCACTCCATTTGGCAAATGCATCAGCTTCATACATACTTATATGGGTTACCGGGGCTTTCGGGTCTACAGGTTTTAATCCTCCCCTCAGCGCATATCGATGCCATATCCCGTCAATTTTATGCCAGTGTAGAGGTGAGTTAATATTATTTTCTTTTACCCACTCAAAGGCTTCCATAAACCAGAGCCTGAAATCCTCATACCCACCATCTTCCATAAAAGCAACGTACTCTTCATTGGTGATAAGTCGGTTCATTATCTCAAATTCCTGTAGGAATACCTTATGCCTTCCCAGTTCATTATCAAAATGAAAGCCTTCACCGGTATGTCCGATTTGATAGGTGCCCTCCTCCACACAAAAATATTCATCGGTATGATTGACTGGTGAGGGAGTATAATCTATTGGAAGATATTCGGGAAAAAGAGGGTTGTTGCCCAGGATATACTTTAGATCATATACGAGAAGTTCCTGATGCTGCTGCTCATGATTTAAGCCTGTTTCAATCAGATGGTTTAATTTATCATCCAGGTCATTGTCTAAAAATTCATTCATTGCCTCATCGACATGCTGCCTGTAGTTTAGAATATCATCAACGGAAGGGCGTGTCATAAAACCGCGAGTAGGTCTTTCTATCCTTTCTCCGGCTGTTTCGTAATAGCTGTTGAACATATAGCTATACTGGGGATGAAAAACTTTATAATTCTCAACATATTCTTCAAGTATAAATTTTTCATAGAACCATGTAGTATGTGCAAGGTGCCATTTTGGAGGACTTACCTCTTCCGTTGGCTGCACAACCATATCTTCCGTTACCAGAGGTTCTGTTAGTTCTTGGGTTTGTTGGCGTATCTGATTAAATCGTTTTTTTAATGATGTTTCGGTGGTAAGCATAAAAAAGCTTTTGGTAATACTTTAAAGTTAATGATAATGATGTGGCAGATGAAGTAAAAACAGCCTTTTATGCCTAATTGTTTTTTAAAATGATTTTACAATTTATAAGCATGAGTTTATCAGCTTAAACAATAAATTTACCTTTTGTGTATAATTAAGCGCTATCTGGGAATGATTTATTAGATTTGGTGTTTATCTAAATGTTGAATATTATTATTATACATATATGAGATACATTAAAATTTTGCCAGCCTTTGTGGCTCTTTTGCTATTGAATATCACAGCTTTTGCTCAGGCACAGGAAACAGGTGATATAATGAAAAAATGGTATATCCTTGATCCTGAGACAGATAAAGTGCAGGGAATGAGTGTTGAAAAAACATATAGCTCATTATTGAAAGATAAGCCATCGAAAACTGTAGTAGTTGCAGTGATTGATTCGGGAGTTGATATCTTTCATGAAGACCTGGAAGGAAATATTTGGGTTAATGAGGATGAAATCCCCGAAAATGGAATTGATGATGACAATAATGGTTATGTGGATGATGTCTATGGCTGGAGCTTTATAGGTGGTGCTGAAGGTAATATTAATAAAGATACCTATGAGCTGACTCGCGAATACGTAAGGCTAAAAGCCAAATATGAAGGTGAGGATGCCAAAAAATTAAAAAGAAAAAATAAAGAAGAATACAACTACTGGCTTGCAGTAAAAGAGGATTTTGAAAGTACGCGTCAGCAGGCTGAGCAGCAGTATGTTTTCTACAAAAGCCTTCAGGAAAATGTGATCAGGTACAACAGGTTGCTTCAGGGTTATTTGGGAGTAGATACTGTTACCTATGATCTTGTACAGGAGCTGAATTCACGCGATACTATTGTTCTTTCTGCAAAAGGTATGGCTATGATGATCTTTAACAATGCAGGTCAGGATATTAATCTGACGCAGGTGGCAGATGAGCTTCAGGGTGCTGTAGATCATTTCGGCGGTCAGGTGAATTATGCTTATAACCCTGATTTTGATCCTCGCAGCATTGTGGGTGATGATTATTCTAACTTGTATGAAAAAGGATATGGTAACAATGATGTCATAGGTCCTGATGCCAGCCATGGTACACATGTTGCCGGTATAATTGCTGCAAATCGTAATAATAAATTAGGAATTAAAGGAGTTGCCGATAATGTTAAAATAATGGCAATCCGTGCAGTGCCGGATGGTGACGAGCGCGATAAAGATGTTGCCAATGCAATAATTTATGCAGTGGATAATGGAGCTCAGATCATTAATATGAGCTTTGGGAAATCATATTCTCCACATAAAGAAGCTGTTGATAAAGCAGTAAAATATGCTGAAAGTAAAGGAGTTTTACTTGTACATGCAGCAGGAAACAGTTCGGAGGATATTGATGAAGCTAAAAATTTCCCGTCACGAAGATTAAATGATAATACTGAATCAAATATTTGGTTGGAAATTGGTGCTTCCTCTTTTGGCAGTGGCGAAGATTTCGTTGGCAGCTTCAGTAATTTTGGAGATAACACAGTAGATGTTTTTGCTCCCGGCGTGGATATTTACTCAACTGTACCCGGTGATGGTTACTCATCTTTTAACGGAACAAGTATGGCAGCGCCTTCTACATCCGGAGTTGCAGCCTTGTTAATGTCTTATTTCCCTGACCTGACAGCTACCCAGGTGAAGGATATTATAAAGCAATCATCGAGAAAATTTGATAACCTGCAGGTATTTATACCGGGAACGGATCAAATAGTAGATTTCTCTGAATTATCTATTACCGGAGGTTTGGTAAATGCTTATGAAGCCATAAAGATGGCTGAACAAATGTCTCCCAATAAAAAAGATTAAAGAATAGAATTATCTTACATATGAAAAAGGTCTTCGAAAGGAGACCTTTTTCTTTTATATTGCTGTCGGTTTTTTTCTTATTTTTATCGCTTGTTAAATAACATTAGGTAATGAAAAAATTTGGGTTAGGTATACTCTTTATGTTTTTATCTCTGGCAGTGTTTGGTCAGGAGGAAAAACAGGAGAAAGATCCTTTGCAGGAAAAGTATGAATCGGCAAAGAAAAAGCTTGAGGAGGGGAAAAACAGAGATGCAATGCTTGAGTTTACCCAGCTTATTAATATGAAAATGAAGGAGCCCTTGCTCTTTTACTATAAAGGTGTAGCCAATTATAATTTAAATGATTATGCTGCTGCCATTACTGATTTAAATGAGGCAGAAAAGGACAAAGTAAATGAGCCTGCTTTATATGCTTACCGCGGAATGGCAAAATATAAGCTTAAGAATGAATCAGAGGCTTTACAGGATCTTGAAAAAGCAGCTCAGTCAGGTTATTCTCAGGCGGAATTCTTCTATACATTAGGAAACGGTCGCTATAAAAATGAGCAATATGAAAAAGCTATAGATGCATATGATAAAGCAATAGCAGCAGGTTATGAAGATGCCACTATTTATAACAATAGAGGAAAAGCGAAGATGATGCTTGGACGGCATGTCCAGGCTATACCTGATCTTGAGAAGGCTTTGTCACTTGATCCAGAATACAGCAAAGCTTTGGAAAATAAAGCAGAAGCTTTATATGCTATTGAAAAATACGAAGAAGCTGCGAAAGATTATAAAACCCTGATTGATAAAGGGAAAAGGGAAGTAGCTTTATATCGTAATTTAGGTATTTCAAATTTTCACACGAAAGATTATGCGGGTGCTGAAGAGATGCTTCTGCAGGCGGCAAGAAGAGGATTAAAAGATCCTGAAGTTTTCTATTACCTTGCAAAATCACAATCCCTGCGGGAAAAATATAATGATGCAATAATCAACCTGAGGAATGCCTTACAGGCTGGTTCTGAAGCTGAAGATATTAATTATTTGTTAGGAAAAGCACAATATAATTTAGAGGACTATCGAAATGCTGAGCAGTCGTTTACGTCAGCTATAGAAAAAGGTGGTCAAAATGATACTGAGCTTTATTTGCTTAGAGGAATGTCCCGCTATCGGTTAGAACGGGAGGATGAAGCATGGGCAGATCTTCAGCGTATTGCAAGTGAGCTGAAAGAATATGAACCATTGTTTATTGCAGGTAATATCAACTTTAAGAAAGGAAATTTTAAAGAAGCTGTTTCCTTCTACGATCGGGCTGCGGCAATTGACAAATCCGATCCCATTCTGTTCAACAACAGGGGAAAGGCTCAGTTTAACCTTCAGCATTATTCAGAAGCCATAAAAGATTATACAACAGCACTGGAGCTTAAAACCAATTATGATAAAGCTCTTGAAAATCGAGCCGAGGCTTATTTTGCTGCAGAAAAATGGCAGCAGGCTTTTGAAGATTACGATCAGCGGATAACTGCAGGCCTTGATGATGCAACTGCATTGGGTAATGCAGGTTTATCGGCATATAAGATCAACAGTTTAGATAAGGCAGAGAATTTTTTAACCCAGGCCCGCCAGCGTGGAAATAAAAATGCCGATATAGCAGCGAAACTGGGTTTATTAAAAGTACAGCGGGAAAATTTCAAAGAAGCAATCCCACTTTTATCCGAAGCACTTCAAAGCAATTCAGATAGATCCCTTTATGCTGCTCTAAGTGAGGCTCGTTTTAAAACAGAAGATTATAGAGGTGCCATAGAGGCCATAGAAAAAGCTGATGTTGCTGAAAATAAGGAGCTGCTATTGTGGAAAGGGATGAGCCATTATAAGCTGGATGAAACAGATAATGCAATTGCAGCACTCAAAAGAGCAGAGGAAGCAGGAGTTATTAATGATGAAGCCCTTTATGCACTTGGAAACCTGTACTACAAAAATAATAAGTTTAAAGAGTCAGTGGATACATATACCAAAGCTGTTGCAGCGGGAATGGATAAAAATGAGGTGCTGTATAATAATCGAGGAAAGGCCTATGAGAGCCTGGAAAATAATGCTGCCGCCATTGCTGATTTTGATAAAGCCATTGCCTTAAAAAGTGATTACGGACGAGCGTACTTAAATCGTGGAACTGTATTATTTAAGTCAGGAGATAAGGCAAAAGCAATTGCTGACCTTGAAAAGGCCCGCGAGCTTACAGGTGAGAAACCAGAGGTCGTGGAAATGCTGGCCGTGGCTTATTATGAAACGGGAAATAAAGAAGCTGCTGAAAAATATATTTCCAAAGCTTTGAGCCAGGGTAGGATCTCAGAACCTGTAGTGTATCAGTATGCAGGAGAGCTTGATTTTGAAAACGAAATATATCAACAGGCTTCTGCCAATTTTTCGAAAGCCATTGAAAGTGGAATTAAAGACAGAACTGCTTATGAGAAGCGAGGTATTTCCAATTTCTACCTTAAAAACTATAAAGCAGCTGTAGATGATCTTTCAGAAGCCATCAGTCAGGGAGTAGAAGATGTGAGGGATTATGAAGTAAGAGGGCTTTCAAATTATGAGCTTCAGGATTTTGATGCTGCCATTGAAGATCTTTCAGCAGCAGCAAGAAAAGGCAGTAAAGACCAGGATGTGTACTTTAATCTCGGAAATGCTCATTATCGAAAAGATAATTTTAATGATGCAATTGCAGCATATGATAAAGCCATTACATATGGTGCGAGCAATGAGGTGATCTATAATAATCGAGGAAAGGCTAAAATGCAGGCTGACCGCTTTACCGAGGCGGTCCCTGATTTTGATAAGGCCCTACAGCTAAATACTGATTATATAAAAGCAATGAAAAATCGCGGCACTGTAAAATTCATGATGGAAGATTATAAAGGTGCTGCTGCTGACCTCGAGCGACTGGTAGAAAATAATCAGGCAGGTAAAGAAGAATTTACTATGCAAGGTTATGCTCTATATAAAATGGGAAATATAGAAAAAGCATCAGAGTATGTTGAAAAAGCGGCAGAGATGGGAAGCCAGGACCCTAAGCTATTTTATGCACGCGGCAATATTTATTATCAGCAGAATGAATATGATAAAGCGATTAGCGACCTTACCAGGGCAATAGAAAAGGATCTGGGTGATCAAACAGCATACTATAATCGTGGTGAATCATATTACAGGCTTGGAAAATTTTCTGAAACCATAAATGATCTTACAAAAGCAGTAGAAAATGATGCTGATGATCCAAATGTATATTTTTTTCGTGGCCATGCTTATTATGAACAAGGTGAATTTGAAAAAGCTTTGAGTGACCTGAATAAAGCAATTACTAAAAATGATCAGCTTGCTGAAGCATATTACCACAGGGCAAATACAAAGTTCAGGATGAAGAATTTTGAAGATGCTATTGAAGATTATAATAAAGCAGAGCAATTAGGCTACTCTTCAGCAATGCTGGCCAATAATCGTGGTAAAGCTTATGAAAATGCAGGACTTGCCGAAGAGGCTATAAAAAGCTATACTGCTGCAATAGAAAAGGATCCGGAATATGCCCGGGCATATGAGAATAGGGGAAAACTTTATTTTAATAAACAGCAGTATGTGGAGGCTTCGAAAGATTTGAGGATATATGAAGATATGTCAGAGAAAATAGAGGGAGAAATTTATTATTATTTGGGCGAGTCAAATTATCAGCTTGAAAGCTATCCATTAGCTATTTCTTATTTTGATAAGGCAATAGAATCGGGTGAAAATAATGGGAAAGCTTTATATCATCGTGGAAAAGCATTGATGATCGCTGAAGATTACCCTGCGGCCCATACAGATTTTGATCAGGCACTACGTTCTGGTGAAAGATCCGCTGAAGTATTTATAGATAAAGCAAGAGCCAATTTAATGATGGGTAATACCAGAGGAGCGATGGACGACCTTAATGCTGCAATTAACCTGGATCCGGATAATGTTGATGCATATTTTAACAGGGCTATCCTTAAAGATGAAACCGAAAATTATGAGGGCGCAATAATTGATCTTCACAAGGTAGTACAGCTTAATCCGGAAGATGCTGCAGCTTATTACCACCTTGCCAATGCAAAAGTAGCTGCCGATCAGGTTGGCAGTGCTTTGTCTGATATAAATAAAGCGATAGAAATAGATAATGATAACGGCTTATACTTCAGGATCAAAGGCAGCATTCTTTATCAGCTGGAAGAGATGGAAAATGCATGTGAAGCCTGGAAAACTGCTAAGCAATTTAAAGACGAAAAAGCAGATTTTTATTTAAACAGTTATTGTAAGTAGAGAGATGGAGCAAAGGGCAAAGAGAAGGGAGCAGAGAGTAAAACTAAAACTTTGAACTTCAAACATTAAACTTTAAACTAATATCGTGCCGCCCGGGCGTGCTTTCGGCACTCGCCTGCCATCGCTCATTCATGCCATGACTTCAAAAGCACCGGGCAATGGCGCAGTCATGGCATGAATTGCCAGCAGCGGGCTCAAACAAAGCCTCTATCACTGGCGGATGTAGTAGTACAGAGTATATAGTCCTGAGTACTGGGTATTTGATATTTCATAATATCCAATTGATATTGGGATATGGCAGAAAGCTGACCAAAACCATAAGCAACTAACAAAGAATAGCAGCGGGCCCAAACAAACCAGTAGGTAGTAGGCAGTAGCAGTTGACAAAAAATCAGCCCTTCGTCCTTAGTCTTTAGTTCGGTCTGACGGCTGGATGTGTGCATGCATTTGTGAAGCCGTCCGACCGATAAGCGACTTTAAACTTTGGACCAGAAACCAGGAACCTTGAACTTCAAACTTCAAACTTTAAACTTCAACCTATACCTTACATCCATAAGCTTTTCATATAATCCTGCTTTTTAAGGATTTAACTCTCTGCTAATTTAGAATCATGAAAAGACAATGGCTTATTATTTACTTTTTAATTTGTCTGGCGATGTTGTCATATTCTTATGCGAATGCCGAGACATTTGAAGGTAAGGTTGTAAGTGTCTTAGATGGCAATACTTTTGAACTGGAAAATTCTGATAAGGAAATTTTCCTGATACTCCTTTATGGTGTTGACTCTCCTGAGAAGGGCCAGCAATACGCCGAATTGGCAACCAATAAATTGAAGGGCCTGATCCTTAAGAAAAAAGTTACAGTTCAAATATTAGGAAAAGATCGTAAAGGTGTAAGATTGGGAGAAGTGAGGTTAAAGAACGGGATGCCAATCAATGAGGTGATGGTAAGTAATGGCCTGGGATGGGCAGAGCAGCGATATGCCAGAGGAGCTTATGCTGCTTTGGAAGCTGAAGCCAGGGTAAAAGAAAAAGGATTATGGCAAAATGCTGACCCCACACCCCCATGGATATTCCGCAGGCAGCAATCAATGAAAGTGGCGAAAGGAAGATAATAAGTTATACAATATTTTTTTCATTAGCCGTTAATAACAAAAAAGAATGGGCTTTATGAAATTACGATTTATCTTATTTTTTGTACTTATGACTTTTTTCTTTGCTGAAGCAAATGCGCAATCTAAAAAGGGAAAAAAGAAAAACAGGAAAGATAAAAACGAGCAATACGATCCGTTCATTCAGCGGGATAATTCCATTCTTCCGCATAAAGAGGAGCAAAAAAACACCAGGAGCAGGGAAAAATCAAAAGAGCATAAGAAAGGATTTTTTGCCAGGCTTTTTAATAAAGAGCTTGATAATAAAGTTGATGAGTATCATGCCAGGATGGAACAAAATGCAAAGCGCAACAAAAAAATGGAGCGTAAAATGGATCATCCCATGTATTCAGATCCATCGTACTTTGGGCATAGAAAAAAACCAAAAATTCGCCCGGTCGGAAAGAAGAAGTTCTGCAAAGAGTGCGGCATAAAGCACTAGGATTTTTATCTATCTCTCTCTTAGTCAAAAACCGGTTATTGGGACACCCGTGCCCTTCTTCGAGTCATACGACGGTAGAAGAGATCTTCCTCCTCGGTTAGCAGTTCCCGTTAATAGATAAGTAAGATTTCTCACTACGCAAAACTGTTGGTAAAAAGCCTTAGGTTTGGAAAGCTACGTTCGAAAGGACCCGTTTTTTAGTTGTTTTTGGGTATAAATCAACGCTCTCGCCTCTCCCGTCATATCGACGATAGGAGATATCTTCCTCCTCTATTAGCAGTGTGTTACTATAAGATGAGTAAAGTTTTAAAATACACAAGTCTGTTATATTAAAGCTTTTGCTTAGGCAAGTTTCATTTTTAAAAAATTTACTAATTTCATGGCACATGGAAAACATTAGCAAATATTTAGAATCTACCAACCTAAATCCGCAGGTAACAGGTAAAGACATTGACGATTTAATTCGAGAAGCTAAGGATAATAATATTTTAGGCATCTGTGTGCCCCCTTTTTGGGTTAAACGTGCGAACCGTGAAATTGGAAATTCAGATGTTCTTTTAGTAACAGTAGCTGGATTTCCACTGGGTTACAATATGACGGAAACTAAAATTGAAGAGATCCGTCTGGCACTACGGGATGGTGCAGATGAGATCGATCTGGTACTGAATGTTTCTGCTTTTAAGGATGGGATGCCGTGGCCAAAAATTGAGCTGGCGAAGTGTAGTAAGCTTATTCATGAAGAGGGGAAAGTAATTAAGGTTATTATTGAGACAGCCTACCTGGATCACCAGGAGATCATTAAAGCCTGTAAGTTATGTGCTGATGCGGGAATAGATTTTGTAAAGACAAGTACAGGTTTTGCCCCTGAGGGAGCAAAAAAAGAAAAAATTGAAATAATGCGCCAGGCATTACCTTCTTCTGTGGGTATTAAAGCATCAGGTGGTATAAAAACATTCGATCAGGCTAAAGAGTTAATAATTGCGGGAGCCGACCGGCTGGGAACCTCCTCAGCACTGGCAATTATTAATCAACAACATTAAAAAATATGAAGCATTATAAAATAAAAGTAGAAGGTGATGTACAGGGAGTATTTTATAGATCGAGCGCAAAAAATAAAGCCCAGGAGCTTGGTATAAATGGGTATGCCTCAAATCAGAATGACGGCAGTGTTTTTATTGAAGCTGAAGGTAAGGAACATAACCTGCAACAGCTAATAAAATGGTGTGAAGAAGGCCCTGATACAGCAAAGGTAAGCCATGTGGAATATCAGGAAGGCGATGTGAAAAATTATGAAAAATTTGAGATAAAATAATTTGTCTCCAAAAGAATAAAAAAAGCAACTAATAACGGTTGCTTTTTTTATTGAAGAATTTACGCCACTTTAAGTATTCCTTTGTACTTATATATTTTTAGGTGGAAGTGATTTTCCAAAAAATATTTCAGCCTGTTCGTTTTTAAGATGAACCGGGATTCTGCAGGTTTAAGAACGGTAAGTGCAAAAACAGCATTAATAAAGCTTTTAGATTGACAAAATTCATTGACCCAATTACAGAATTCCATTCCCCAGTCATTGGTGTATTTTGAAAAATGATCGCTGCCATCAAAAAGTAATTCCAGCTGGTTCTCTCCTTTTAAATAACGATAGATCCCGCACAAGTCTTTGTAAAATTCTGAAAAAAGCTCAGCTTCATTGAAAGTATGTTTTCTTAGTTTCACAATTATATCATCCTCTAAACCAAGTGGATTACAAAAGGTAAGATAATAATCCTTCACCTGATCGACCATCAGGCGAATCAGAAGCTCTTCCTGCTCCAGCTGTGCTCGCTCGAGCAGATGATTTTTGTCCAGCGGGAAGTATTTCCTTTCCATTATGCGCTAAAATAAAGCTTTTCTTAATTTATGCCAATATTTTTTAAATTGGAGCTTTGGCCTCTTTAGCCATTTCCTTATATACCAGCTTATCCATAAACCCCGGGAACCATTTGTTTAAAAAAACAGTCAGTTTTCCTGTGGTTGTAAGAATAAGTACTTTCTTTCTTTTTTTAACGGCCTTAAAAATATGTTTTGCACATTCTTCCGAACTCATCATCTGCTTTTCATTACGTGGCGATTCTCCCTGAGCTGTCCCATCGGCAGTTAGTGATTTTTTGCGAATATTTGAGGAGGTGAACCCGGGGCTGGCAATGAGTATATGTACCCCTTTATTTATAAGTTCAGTGCGTAATGCCTCCAGAAAGCCGTTTAATGCAAATTTTGATGCAGAGTAACCAACACGTCCCGGCAATCCACGATAGCCGGCGATGGAAGATATACCTACAATGGACCCTTTATGTTTCATAATATGGGGTAAACATGCTTTTGTTGCATATACTGAACCATAGAAGTTAATATCCATAACTTTTCGTATAACATCCAGGTCTACATTTTCAAATAAAGCTCGCATACTAATACCGGCATTATTGATTAAAATGTCGATTCGACCATAATACTTGATTATTTCATCAACCATCCGTTCATTATCTTTCTCCTGACTTACATCTGCCTGTAAGGGAAGGACATCAATTCCTTGTCCACGTAATGCTTTTGCTGTTTCTTCAAGAGGTTCAGGATTCCTTCCGGTGATGACTATTTTACTACCTGCGGCACCAAATTTTTCCGCCAGGGCCTTACCGATACCTGATGATCCTCCGGTAATCACAACTACTTTATCTTTCATGCTGGAAATGCATTAAACTTGTACTTATAAAAAAACAAAAATAATAAAACCACGCTGATAGCCGGCAAGTAATTCATGTATATCATCGTTAAACTTTTATCCTTTCTTCCGCTAAGGTTATTATATGGCTTTTCAGATTTTCTCTTTATACTGATTTATAAAGGGTTTAGCTATAGGTTAAATATTGTAAGGGCAAACCTGCAAAAGGCACTGCCTGAAAGATCAGCACAGGAAAGGAAGGAAATAGAACGGAGATTTTATCGCAATTTCTGTGATTTCATTGTTGAAACAATAAAAGGTGTTTCCTTGAAGAAAGAACAGGTTACCGAAAGAGTAGTTTTTACTAATCTTGATGATATAAAACGTTACCTTTCTCAGGGGCGGCCTGTACTGATGCTAGCTTCGCATCAGTTTAACTGGGAGTGGATGCAGTTATCTGCTGCAGTACAATTTCCTATTGGAATAGATTACATTTATCATCCATTGCATAATAAAAGCTCTGATCAGTTAATGTTAAAAATGAGAGGACGTTTTGGTGCTGAGCCCGTAAAAAGAAGTGCTGTGGGGAGACAGGTGATCAGAAGAAGAAACGAAAGCCGTGCTTATGCACTTGTCGCAGATCAGCTCCCACGAAACCGGGATAAAAAAGTATGGGTTGATTTCCTGAATATTGAAACAGCCTTTTTCCAGGGAATTGCCCAGATTGCGCATCTTATAGATGGTCCGGTAGCTTATTTCCATTTGGTTAAAAAACATAGGGGCTATTATGAAGCAACTATGATTAAGCTTTTTGATGACCCGAAGAAAGAATCAGAAGAAGATATTGTTCAGTCATATGCACATGCTGTGGAAGCAAATATTAAAGAACAGCCCGAAGGCTGGCTATGGTCCCATAAGCGCTGGAAAAGAAATAAAAATCAATTTGTTGCCTAAGACGTTAGTAAACCAAGAACAAAGAACCAAGAACCAAGAACCAAGAACCAAGAACCAACATGATCTGTAAAAATCTGAT
>JBPRGH010000142.1:0-1112 GCA_051418055.1 Candidatus Cyclobacteriaceae bacterium M2_1C_046
ATGAGCAAACAATCCATGATAAGCGGCCTCACTCACTACCCGTACATTGAGCCGGTATTTTTCATCGGCTCCGGCATAACAATCTTTGACATATAACTTCTTGTCATTAAGATAGTCAGTCACCTTCTCAAAGAGATTGTCAAATACATCCTCATCGGTAGGCTGATTAATTTCACCCCAGTCGATGTCATCATGAATGGATGGTTGATCAACAATAAACTTATCCTGTGGAGAGCGGCCGGTATATTTGCCGGTTAATACACGAAGCGCATAATCTTTCGTCAATATGGCTTCTCCGTTTTCTATAGCCTCTTCATAAAGTTCGGGTGGAGTAAGATTCCAAAGTGTCTGTTCGTTTTCTTCTAAATTAAGGTAATCCAGACCCAGAGAACTTTTAGGATGTGAAAGGTTGCTCATCAGTAAATATTTTTGTGATTTGCGATTTAAATTCAATCGATGAAATACAAATAAGCAGAGCTCTGTATCTCTGCTTATTTAAGGCTCTGAAGATACAAATAATTTCATTGAAATTGGGTGGAAGGGGATAATGCGAAAGCAATGAGAGTGGTAAGCGCTTACATCCTAAAAAAGTAAAGAGATAGGTTTGATTTATTAAAATAGAATCTATAATTAGAGTCCAAAATTTAAAATTTATAGGTAAAAGTTATTATTCGAGATTCATTACTGAGTCTTTCTTATTTGGATTCCTTTGATTTGTTTTATTGCATATCTTATTCAGTGTAACAATAAACCATTGGCAATTGATGTTGGAAAAAAAAGTCTTATTAGCACTCATCCAGAATAGCTGTTCTGATAATCTTGAAGAGAATATTTCAAAAACTATTTCTGAAATCAGGGAGGCTGCCGATCAGGGAGCTCAAGTTATTTTCTTGCAAGAGCTTTTTAATACTACTTACTTTTGCCGGGAGATGGAGGATAAATTTTTTGACTGGTCTCAACCGATTCCCGGCCCGATTACGGATAGGCTTACTAAGCTGGCTAAAGATCTGGATGTAGTGATTGTTGCCCCATTTTTTGAGCGGCGGGCGGCGGGCATCTATCACAACTCCCTTGTCGTTATTGATGCCGACGGATCCCTAATGGGCACCTAT
>JBPRGH010000143.1:0-28805 GCA_051418055.1 Candidatus Cyclobacteriaceae bacterium M2_1C_046
TGATCTTTCAAAGTGGCACTAAACGAACCGGAATGACTGGCACAAATCGAACCGTTTTAATTTTAAACTGGCACAATTTGAACCGGAATCACTGGCACTATGAAACCGAAATGGGTGGCACAAATCGAACCGAATTAGCCATCTATATATCTTAAAAAAGCATATGCTTGAATTGCATTATTATCATTGCTTAAATTGAACGTATTTTTATAATATCCTAAGTCATAACCAACATTCTTTGTTTTTTTGGAATAGGGCTCTTTTTCTAGTCTTATGGTAAAAATTTTTAATTCTTCCCAAGGATCACACTTGTACGATTTTAATATATTCCATCTCTCATTATATTCTAATGCTTGCTCTTTGATTCCTGTATAATGCCTTTCATTTATAAGAATTGCATCTTTGATATACTTTAATAATTGCATTGAATATGCTTCCTTAGAAACAAATGAATAATTATTTGTGACAGGTTCTAAATGCAAGCTTTTTCTAATATTTTGTAGCGCATTTTCTGCAATTTCTTTAGCACCTTTAAGATCTCCTAATTCAGCTAATAAACCTGCCTTTTTAATCTGCCAATAAGGAAGAGAGACATTAATAAACCAATCTTTTAATTCACCCTTTAATGAATTTATATCCAGTGAAAAAAGTTGATATAAACATCTTTCATATTTATAACACGCCTGCTGATCAGAGTTAAGAAAATCTTTCAAATCACCGATACGATTTGCTATTAAATTCCACTTTTCTGAAAATTGCTCCTCTCTATAAAATCTAAGCATTGATAGTTGTAGGTCGATCCAGCGTGTATAGATAGCATCAGAGTCATTTTTATTTAAATCTTTAGAATCTTTTATTTTTATCTTTTTTGGGAATGGATTATATCTGTTAATTATATCTTCATAAATATTAATTTCAGAATTAAAAATGGGTAAGAAACATTTAGAGGTAATCCAATTGTACTCATATAATAAATTTATATCGAGAGGAAAATTAAGGTTTTTAAGTTGATATATTATAGAAGAGTTATTTAAAATATAATCAGATAATCGATCCCGATTTTCTAATGGCAGAACTAGCCAACCTGGAAATTGTTCTCTAAGTTTTTTTAAACTATCATATAGTTCTAAGGCTTTTAAACTTAATTCTTCTTGAATATTTATAAGAAAAAAATCATCCCTTTTTGGCCAATTAATTGTTTCCTTAGATTTACCTTGTTCATGAAGGAAATTCATGAAAAAGGTAAGAGCTTCTTCATGATTTGTTTTTTCATTAATACACGCTGATAGATTAATTGGAATGATATTCCTATCTTCTAACAAACGCTTTTGTCCTTTGGAAAACGTGTCCAGTCCAATGAGATACATTTTAGGTGAATTATCTTTACCAAGGTTGTCGCGAATCCATCCAGTCCAACTTAAAAAATTTGGATCATCTCCAGAAAATCCAATTAGACATAATGTGTTTTCTAATAAGGACTGTTGAACAGTGTTTACAAAAGGCGCATTTTTTTGAGGGTATTGCCTATAATCTTCTTCAGTTATAGTTAATGGTTCGTTTGAATTTACACATCCATGAAGTTTAACAATTCTTGGAGAAGAAGAATATATCAATTCATTTTTATGAACTACAGTTTCATATCTCTGTTCGATTATTTTTTCTGCGCTTCGTTCTAGAAGTGTATCATAATTTGTAGTAAAAACGTCTCTCCAAGGAAGCTTTAAAATATTGGAATGTAATTCAGATGGGTCATATTGTTTATCAGGTATTTCATTTTTTATTAACTTTTCCAAAACAACTCGACCAAAATTTGCTTCAACTTCATTTGCTATACGTAGTAAATTCAAATATTTAATATCAACGGGTTTTCTTCCATGACTCTTCTCATAAAAAACATCACCAAGATCCGTCCATATGGGAAACTTCTTCTTGGTTTCCTGATTTTTTATTGCATTCTTGCTCAACCCTGCTCCCACCATTAAAGTTGCATGACCTGACCAAAGCCTTTCAGAAATTTCAATAAAGTCTGGTAAAATGTCCTTTGGAATATTTGTGTTTTTCATTAAATGATTTTTAATAAAAGTTGACCTAAAATAATTCTTTTTATCTTATATTAAAAGATCTGTTGTGAGATGATTAATACTATGGAATCCATCAACTTTAATAAAAATGTAACCTCCCATATCTTTGAGTATTCCTTCCAACCTGTAATAAATATTATTCGAGTAAGACTTCAAACAAATGCTAAGGATTGGATAGGATTAATATCATCAGGTAGATTGGTAATTAAAATCAATGCTCTAAATAATAAAGATGAAGTAGTTAGTTTGGAAGAAAATTCTATTTCATTAATTACATACGTTACCCCCCAAACAAAACTTCCAATATTGGAAATAAATAAGACTTTCAAATTTGAGCATAAGCCTTTACAAGAACATACAATAAAAAAGTGGTCAATTCTACTAGAGTTAGTCGAAATAGATTTTAAGAATAATGATTCTCTCTTAATTGAATACATGGATTCTCATTACATACAAAAACGAGTGGATGATTGGAACAAGCGGATTAAGGAGTTAATTAAAACATTTGACAAATGGTCAAATAATGGGAAAGAATATTCTGTTGAACCATCGCGTAATGTATTAATGAACGAAGAGATGATGAGATCTTTCAACATTAATCCACAAGAGGTAGAATCTGCTATGGTTGAAATGAATGGTAAAATACAATTGGTTATTAAGCCTTTGGCTTTATGGATCATTGGAGCTAATGGCAGAATTGATTTACTAAGTAAAAATGGTAATTATATTTTAGTTGATACATCAGAAGCCTTTCAAGAACCAAAATGGAAAATATTTTTTAAAGATGACAAAAGAAAAAGCTTGGATTTTAATAAGGAAGTTCTATTCAAAATAATTAAGAATGAACATAATTAGAAAAATTGAGATCCAGTTTACGGAAATTGAGAATGAGTATAGCTCTAAGATTTTTGAAGCTCACAGGCGAGGTTACTATAAAAAGGAAGATGAATGGGTTGAAAAATTAGAATTATTTACCCATGCATATTTTCTATTCTTATTCACTAGGTTAGAAAATCATATAACAAATGAAGTTTCAAGTCTGATTGATTTTAAACGTGGTTCTATAAGGCATTGGAAATCCAGGGCAATATGGGATAATGTGAACATAAACAATTTACATTTTAAAAAAAAGGTTGGGTTATTAACTCAAATCGGTCAAAATGATTTTAATAGAATAATTGACTATTATAATTACAGGAATCATATTGCTCATGGTGGTATTATCTCTTCTATCACGAGTACTATAAATATGGCTACCGTTTTCTCAGATTTTAAAATGTATTTTCAAGTTCTGAAGAGATAATATTTTATCAAATCCAGTTACTAAACAATATTGTGTTTTGCGGCTAAATTATTCCACTTATCATAACAGGTTTCAACCAATTCATCCAATGTACAAATCTTAGTGTCTTTATCATCTTTTATTAATGCTGATATCACCATTGATCCCATTTCATTATTTTCATTTTTAATATAGGGAAAGTAGCCATTCGAAGGGTAACGTATGACTGGATTCTTATTTGACCGTGATCTTTTTAGAGGTGTACCATGCTTTTCCTGATTTACAATGTCAAACAATACTTGTAGGTGTAAACATTTATTTATTTCATCTTCGACAATTTTCGCATCATACCCATTGCCTTTTAGGCAATTCTTTAAATGATCTTTTATACTTGCAAGATTGTAAAGTATGGTTAATATTTTATTTAGTATTTCATCCTCCGATGTATTTCCAAAGCTAATGGATACTCCCTTTTTATCCCTCCATTCTTCCACTTTTACATGGTTTTCAATCTTATCATCAAAGCGGGCATCCATGGAGGATAATGTTCTTTTTAACCGCGATTCTATGTCATTGTATATCATTACTTCTTTTTCTCAATGATATCATAAACTTGGCCGTAAACAGTATCATTACTATCAATGGCACTTCTTCCTTCTAACTGAGCCAAAATATCAATTGTAAACCTTGAGAAGTTATTATAGGACCATCCTAGTGTTACTACATGCTTTTTGCCTATTAGCCTAGGTCCGTAATAAGTTTTATTTACATACCATAGATTATTGTGCCCTTTTGTTAATGTAACTGCTGCTCCTGGCGGTACGTTTAATCCGTTGCTCTCTTTCGTTAAAGTTATCTTTAACTCTTCAATATCCTTAGCTAAAAGGGATTTTCGATCTGCCTCTTTTACATCTGTATCTTGAATATTTAAAACTTCAATCCTACCAACCATATCCTTATTAAGCTTACTCCTTAATATAATGGCTCCATCAAAATTTATTGGCTCTTTTTTTAAAAACGGTTCTAATATGTTGTGCTTTTTTAAATCTTCATTCTTCAATTCAAAAAATAGCATACTAGAGAAAAAGTTAACATGAAGGTGCTCCTTCAATGAATTTATTTCAACCAATTTATCCAAGGCATCGGATACTGATTTTTTATTAAAAGTTGACTTCACTTCGATAACACCAAGTACATATTTAGCGGGAATTGCTCTTTTCTTCCCTTGTTCTGAATCATCAAAATTTTCATCAATCCATAAAATTGGAGAATTTAGTTTATCATAAATGATCACATCATATTCAAGTAACTCGTACTCATTAGTAATGATATCAGGAATAATGTATCCAGAAGTAATTCCATATCTCATTGGAAGAAAATTATCTAACCAATGTCTGATGTAGGCCTCTCCAGCATTACCATGAGCAACCTTTACAGGTCTTGATTGATTTTTCAGTATGGATCTATCAAACTCAGAAAGTATCTCATCTCGATTACTTTTGAATTCTTTCCATCCAAAATGACCAAAGAAATTTTTATTTTGATCCATTTTTTATAATTTAATTTAAGCTGCAACCCCCTTCATAAACACATCTACAAATTCCTTCATCTTTAAAATGATCCTTTCCCCAATCTCACGGGCTCTTAGCACCGAAGGCCGGTTGTCCAGACATCTGAAAATATCCTCCCTCAAAGGCTCCTTTTCGGTGTAGATATAAGCATCGATGAGGGCTTTGAATTGCTCCTGGTCTAGGTTTTCTCTTTCACATATTTCATTGAGGGCAAGGATCTTTTGGTCGTTCCAGTATTTCTCAAACTCATCAGGGATTGAGTCAGCATCATTTATGTTAGGCAGGTTTTCATTAATGAATTTCTCAATTAGCTCTCGCTTGCTTCGAAGCTCTACTTCACTGGACAAAAGATCAAGAATTGCTTTTTTATGTCTCTGTTTATCCTGTTCCTTGGCATGCTTGAGCTTAGCCAGCAACTTTAATATATAAGCCACATTGATCTCATCACGGTGGATCAGCTCTAGCTCAAAGTCCACATCATTGAGAATTGAAGCTTTCTCTTTTTGTGTATCACTCCTCACCTTATCGAATAGGTCGAGGTACTTACTTTTGTAATCTTCAAATGCCTGCTCAGACATCGGGAGATCATCCCAGGAGAAATCGGTAAAGGAGCTTAATACATTTCGTAAGCGCATAATGGCCCTGAAGGCCTGGACAAACTTCAGCTGATCCTCCTCGCTGATCAGTTCATCAACACTCTTTACAGTTGGCGCGATCTTTAAAAGATCTGCAAAAGCTTCACTGAATTTCTTTTTGATGACATCGTAAGGAGGTAAAATGATATCTTCTCTTGCATCCTTATTTGAAAATAGCGCTATAGCCTCGTCAGTGGCTTTTTTGAGATTTCGAAAGCTGAGTATATTCCCTTGGGATTTCTGCTCATTTAGCACACGATTAGTTCTGCTAAAAGACTGAATTAATCCATGATATCTTAAATTCTTATCAACATAAAGGGTATTTACTTTTTTAGCATCAAAGCCGGTCAGGAACATATTAACTACTAGTAGTATATCCACCCTGTCCTTATCATCAAAGCTTTGCTTTTCGCGCTCCTTTATTCTCTTGCTTATATCTTTATAATAATTCTCATATTGTTGACTATCCCGCGTTGAGAAGCTTGTTCCGAACATCTGGTTGTAATCTGAAATAATTTCTTCCAGCTTATCTCTTGTATGTTTGTTTCCATACATTGGAATAGGTTCTGCGGCAATATCCAGTTCGTCAGGTATTAACCCGGAAGCATCTGAATCATCTTCATTCATTCCGTAACTATAGATAGCCACTACTCTGAAATTATGCTCCCCTGCCTCCTTTTTTCTTTTGAAGATCTCATAGTACTGGATGAGATTATCAATACTGCTGATGGCAAAAATCGATGTGTAATCTTTCCGGTGGGTCTTTAGTTCGTGATATTTTAAGATATAATCTGCAATCTTCTCCAATCGCTCCGGAGAATCAATTACCTCCCGTGTATCAATCCCTTCCACCTCTATATCCAGAAGCGTATTCCCTTTTTGCTTATAACGGCCAACATACTCAATGCTGAACTTCAGTACATTCTGATCCCGTATAGCATCAGTAATGACATATTTATGCAGGCACTCATCGAAAAGGTCTTTCGTGGTTCGTTTACCCAGGTCATTCTTCAAAGCATTATCCACAAAAATTGGTGTTCCCGTGAAGCCAAAAAGTTGACAATCCTTAAAGTAAGTAATGATTCTCTTATGCGTTTCTCCAAACTGGCTACGATGACATTCATCAAAAATGTAGACAATACGCTTATCCTGAAGGTGAGCCATACTGGATTCATAGCGCTTATTGGAAATGGCATTATTAAGTTTCTGGATAGTGGTGACAATAAGTTTGGTCTCATCATTAAACTGACGGACCAAAGACCTTGTATTATCGGTTACATCTACACTATCTTTCTTGAAGCTGTTAAACTCCCTCATTGTCTGGTAGTCCAGATCTTTCCTGTCCACTACAAATACTACCTTATGCACCTCCGGAAGATCCATAACAATCTGGCTGGCTTTAAATGAGGTGAGGGTTTTCCCGGAGCCGGTGGTATGCCAGATATAGCCGTTTTTTCTTGAATTCTTTACCCTATGTACAATACTTTCAACAGCATAATATTGATAAGGCCGAACGACCATTAAGATTTTATGGGTTTCATTAAATACCACATATTGAGCAATCATCTTTGCCAGGTGCTCTTTACGTAAAAAAGACTCAGCAAAAGAATTTAAATCTGTAATATTCTTATTATTGACATCCGCCCAATAAAAAGTTTGTTTGAATGATTGGAACCTGTTGTTGGCGTAATACTTCGTATTTACACCATTGCTGATAATAAAGATCTGGATGTATTGAAAAAGTCCACTGTTAGTCCAGAAGGAATGACGCTGATACCTGTTTACCTGGTTAAAAGCTTCTTTTAGTTCAAGGCCTCTTTTCTTAAGCTCTATCTGTACCAGTGGCAGGCCATTTACCAACAACGTTACATCATAACGGTTTTTATAGCTTCCGGATTGAGTGATCTGATTCGTTACCTGGAATAGATTATTATTCCAATTTTCAGAATCATAAAACCGAATGTACAGAATCTCACCGTTTTCCCTGGTGATTTGAAACCTGTCTCGCAGGCTCTTCGCCTTTTCAAAAATATTGCCCTTGGAAAGGTGATTAAGAATAGAATCAAATTCTTTATCAGAAAGCGCTAGTCCATTAAAAGACTCCAGCTGCGATTTTAGATTGTTAAGCAGATTGGCTTCAGTATGTATGGTCACATATTCATATCCGCCACATTTTAGTCTCTCGACTATCTCATCTTCTAATATGGCTTCAGATTGAGTAGGCATTTTATTTTTTAATTAGCTGAAGTAACTCTTCCTCTGATTCTATATAAAATCGAGATTGAGCTGGTTCATTTAAATTATGTCCAAGTATCCAAATTCCATTATCTGGAAACAACAAATAGCCATTTTCATTAGAATAGTAGGTTTTACCTTTGTAAGATTTTTTTTTGAAGCCCAATGCAATAATTCTAATAACAGTTAATGGAATCTTTTTTGCCATAGCCTTAAGTTTATAGAAGGAAAGTTAAATCAGAAGGGCTATAAAAGCAAAAGACTCGCCCTGGTACGCTGTTCTTACGGGTAGCGTGGCGAGTACTGTTAAAGCAAATTACGTGAATTATTATTAAAAGTTCAATTAATTAAATTCATATCAGAGAATTTATTTCATCAGCAACAGTATCTACATGATCAATTCCATATAAAAGATCTTTCTCATCAATTCCTAACCATTGAAATAATCTTAAAATTATCTCATATCTATCTATAGCATAAGAAGTGTCTATTATAGGGGCTCCCAGTCGAAAACAGATGGGTTCATGGTGAGCAATTCTATTTCTTAATTCATTAATTTCTGCAAGTTGAGTAAAAATGTAATTTGCATTATACTGCATCTGAGGAGTACTTTGAAGTTTATTAATAAATATTCTTATTAAAGTTTGACCCCCAGCGCGATACTGATGTGTACCAAACAGGTACCTCCAAAATCCAAAACCGAGTTCAGCTACTAATTTTGGATGGGTGTATTGAGAATTATTATTCAATGCCCTTAAGGCATCATTAATAGCATTTTTAGTCAGTCGGGTTTTGTGGTGATCAAATATGCCATTACGCCTGGCAGCATTTCTTAACCAATCTGACCCTAATTGTTGTAGGTAATGATCGTTAACTGCATTTCTTAAAGCAATCTCAAAACAACTGATTATCGTAAACAGCTCCTGGGATAATTGTAAATTTCTACGATACAATGTCATAGCCTTTCTTGAATCGCTTGAACAAGCTTGCAAATAGCGATTCATCCGTGATGAAGACATCACTTTCTCAAATTCTGAATAACGCACTTTAGAAACTTTTTTCTTATTTTTATAGTTTATATTATAGAATTCATTAATTTTGAATCATCTTATTCCCGGTCGTCCCTGAGGCAACTCAAACTTCCGGGTTTCGTTTTTTATAGCCATTCCTATTTCAATCACACAAACATTTGCTGCAAAAGCCCTTTCTTAAATTGCCTGGATTTTTCAATCTGAATTTTTACAGCATCTATTTTTTCATCAATCATTATTAAAAAATCAGCAATTTTTTCTTGTTCCTCTTTAGTTGGGGTTAATATGCGTAAAGATTTCAGCTGTTTGTTGTAAAGATGTACAACTGAATTACCCTGAGCTAACTTAGCTATTTCAGTTTTCTTTGCTGAACTCAAATAATAAGCTAGAAAAACTCCATTTTCTGATGTTTTTAAAACATTTATATCCCCTCCCAATGCTATTCCATCCTTTATAAGACAGCTAACTCTAGCTATATCGATGTGAGTTTCTCCTGACGAAGGAATTAATAAATCATTTACCTCACTTAAAAGAAGGTCTTTTGGATTTAAATGAGTTAATGATACTACTTCTTCAATAACTTCAGTGTAACGCGTGTATAATTCTCCATATAAAATACATTTTACATTACCATCAGGTAAAAGATCACCCTTGGAAATAGTTTTTCCTTTTGAAAAAGTAGCAATATCACCTAATCTCTTCTCCTCCCACTCCGGAAACGCCCCACCATTATCTTTTTTAAACTGAATTTCCTGCTTAAAGATCTTCTGCATCACCCCCTTCTTATATTGCTCCAGGAGCTCTTTCTTCCGGATCAGCTGCTGTATTTTTTTATCTATGGAAGACAGAAAGGAGGCTATTTTTTGTTGCTCATTTAAATGAGGTATATATACTTTTAATTTTAGAAGTCTACCAACAGATAATCCTGGTTGAGCTGAAGATTCAGAAAGCCTATTTAGGTGAAAATAATCTAGTCTCTGAGTTAACCAATCTATATCATTTTCCTCATTAGTCTTGACTACAATAGCATGTTCTGAAACATAAGCTTCCCCACTTACTCTTAGAATATTTCCACATAATGCCCCCTGTCTTCCAATTAATAGATAAGAACCATTATGAGTAAATGAATTAGTAAAACCTCTTAGTCCATTTCCTCCATAAACTGGATATTTATCAACCTCTGAGATCTCTTGTGAAGTAATTCCATTACCACTTTTGAAATGTGATACTAATTCTTCTAGTCGTTTCTTTTTCCAGCTATCTTGAAATCTTGGAAACCTTAATTTCGGTACCATCTTCACCTCTTTCATTTCAACAACTTCCTCCATCTCTAAAAAGGCGTTTCAATCCCTAACTCCTTACAATAATCCTCAATCTCAGCATCCGTACCATTCATATCCCTTTCAAGCTGTTTCAATTCTGTAGAAACGGTCTCCAGATCCACTGGCTCTTCCTCTTCAAATGTATCCACATACCTTGGAATATTAAGATTGTAGTCATTTTCCTTTACCTCCTCCAGGTTAGCAATATGGCTATATTTATCCTCTTCCTTTCGTTCTCTGTATGTGTCTACAATCTTTATAATATCCGTTTCCCGCAAGTAATTCTGATTTTTAGCCTTCTCAAATTGCTGGCTGGCATCTATAAACAGAATATCTTCAGCATACTCTCTTCTTTTCTTCATCACCAGGATACAGGTAGGAATACTGGTACCGTAGAATATATTAGCAGGCAAACCTATGACAGCATCAAGATAATTCTTTTCTTCAATCATATATTTACGAATATGTCCTTCAGCTGCTCCCCTGAATAATACCCCATGAGGTAGTACACATGCCATAGTTCCATCCTCTGAAAGATGATGGATCATATGCTGAACAAAAGCAAAGTCGGCCTTACTGGAGGGTGCAAGTTTACCATAAGGAGCAAAGCGATCATCATTCATAAATAAAGGGCTTGCACTCCAGTTAGCCGAGAAAGGAGGATTAGCTACAATTGCTTCAAAAAACTGATCAGGATGTTGTGGTTCTTCTAGGGTATCTTCATTTTTAATGTCAAACTTACGGTAATGCACATTGTGCATGATCATATTCATTCTGCAGAGGTTATAGGTGGTAGGATTACTTTCCTGGCCGTAAAATCCTCCTACTTCTTTAACTTCCTTAGCCACCCGAAGCAATAAGGATCCGGATCCACAGGTTGGATCGTAAACGCTTTTTAGTCTGTCTTTACCGGTGGTGACCATTTTTGCCAGTATCATACTTACCTGTTGAGGTGTATAAAATTCACCAGCTTTTTTACCGGCGCCACTGGCAAATTTTCCAATAAGATATTCGTAAGCATCACCCAATATATCACTCTCCACATCTTCAATACCAAAATCAATAGCATTCAGATGCGAAATGACTTTTACAATAAGGTCATTTTTTGCACTTTCAGTTTTGCCAAGCTTGCTGCTCGTCAGGTCGAGGTCTTCAAAAAGGTGCCCAAACTCATCCTCACTCTCCGTACCCATGGTAGATTGTTCAATATTCACCAGGACTTTAGTAAGATCATCTAAAATAAATTTAGCCTTTCCATCACCGTTTCCTCGTCTGGCCATTTCACTAAATAACTCCGAAGGTTTAAGGAAATAGCCTAGCTGAAGCAAAGCCTCTTCTTTTATAGCCTTTAAATATTCCTTTCCGGTCCTACTGTTTTCGTCAATATCCTCATATTTCCGCCCATCCGGCTCCAGGATCTTATTTGCATAAAGATGCATCTTGCGGCTCAGGTACTTATAAAAAATAAATCCCAGTATATAATCCCGGAATTCATCTGCACCCATTTTGCCACGTAAAGTATTGGCTATATTCCAAAGCTGCTGTTCGAGCTTTTGTTTTTGTTCGGTCATAATGTCTATATAAAAAAAGGTGATTATTGTATTTACCCTTTAATGAGAAAAATTAATAACGAGCTTAATTAATTTCTCCAAATTTCGGCAATCATTTACATCTATGCTCACAGGGCTTTACCTCTTCAATGTTATGAAAAATAATATTGATCTTTTATATCCATAAGGTTCTTATTAAAAGGATTCGAAGCATCAATTAAATTAATACTAATTATTATACCTGTCAAAAGATAGTTTGAAGATTGTTTTATCAATTTATAATCAATACTAAGGTTAGTATTATTAGCCATATCTTCAGTTAAATAGGTAAAATGCTCGTATTGTGACAGAACAAAATATTGGTCATAAGCATCTGCCAGAGCTTTAAAAGACCCTTTACGTATTTCATTCACCAAATTTCCGGGAGCAAGATTAGCATTAGAGAACTTTTTAACCTTCAGTCTTTCATCAAAATGCTCTGGTGTGATTTTACTATACTTTTGAAATAACTCTTCTTTTTCTTTTGGTTCAATCTTATTCTGACCAATTTTCTTTTGTAAAAAAGCTTCAGTTTTGGCTAAAGCTTGATTCGTAAGGTTATTATACCTCTTCATAAATTCTGCTTGGTTCAACTTTAAACCACCTGAATCTGTTTCTAGAAAATCTATGAGGTAAATTAAAATTAAAAAATCTGATAGAAGCGGCCTTATTAAAGTAAAAACCGAAAATTTCATATATGGAGAATTTAGATAATCCAGTTCGTCATTAAAAAGCTTTGATGCAGTATAATAATTTACATGAACCCTTTTAATAAATTCATAAAGCACTCGCTGAAAATCTTTCTCAATTTTTTGGTTCTTATAGTGTAGGATTATCCGTTTTGATTCATCACGAATGATGTTGATTAAATCTTTAATGTCTAAATATTTTTTAACAGCTTCCGCATTTTCATTTTTCATTTGCCTTCGTTAACTATCTATATCTATTTTATTTTTATCTATATGATTAAAATGAAAACGTTCGTCACCTAATGTTAAGGTAGTAGGAACACCCGCATTAAGTAACTCTGATACAAGAAAAAATGGCAACTTTTTATCTTTAGGAATGAATAATACATATACCTCGGTACTGGAATAAAACGTAAGTTTAAGCGATACTAAGCCATCCTTATCAGGTTTACAAAATTGATATAAGAAAACTTCTGGATTATCACCTTTCGGTTCCAACTTTAAATCTTCTAGTTCAAATCTCCTTTTCAGAAATTTGATAAAAGTATTGCTATCCTCTTCTTTGTAAATTATAAATCCTAAAAGCTGCCGAATTTCGCCTTTAAATGGAATCTGATATTGATGATAATAAAGTCCATAGGATATATGTTGAAAACATTTTAATAACCTGCTCACATCTGGTTCACCATATAGCACAGGAATTTTTTTTCCACTTTTAAGTTGAATTAATTTTTCTTTAGATTTTCGAAGAATGACTTTACCCAAAAATTCTCGACTTTTTCGCTTCAGAGCTCGATCAATTTTAGTCTTAGTATGAAAATAGCCTAGAATGTTATTACCCACAATGCTTGCCAATGAAACCATCAAAAATTCATCATCTCTAGATTTTTTTAAATTATGTTCATCACATGAAGGAACTGTAATAAGATTCTTTCTGAAATTATATTTAGGCAAATCTTTATTTTCAGGGAATAAACATTGCGGAGGAACATGTTCACGAGAAGTGGCAGGCTTACTACACATGTAACAAGAATTTTTCTCCATAAACAATAATGGTTATTTAATTAAAGTAATTTATTGCATCCTGATTCCATACCAGAAAATTCGTGGCTAATTTCATAAAGAGATTTTGATCGATTTCCTCATCTATTTGAAAAATTTTTATTCTTTTGCCTACCTTCCTAACCTCTGGTTGATGAATATGATAATCAATTCTTTTGTCATAATTATCATTATTATATATCCTTAAAGCACCATCACAATGAGATACGTAACCAGTCTCTTTATCTAAGATGGCATGAAAATATCGACTTCCCCTAGTCTCCACAAAATCACGTTTTGGTAATTCTTCACATGTAAAGTGAATCTCCTTTCCTTGGGGATGCCAAACATAATCGGTACGAAAGATACTCCGAGTAGACAAGCCACCTTCTGCTAACCATTGTCCAGTTTCATCAGATTTCAATTTTCTTATACGCTCCCAATCCAATTTTTTTCCATAAAGCTCCATCAATGCAACGTATGGCTGAAATTCCTGAATTGGTTCTTTCATCAATGGATCCAATCGAATCATAAAATTTCTGTTATTCCTAAAAGTTTCATTTATGATAAGTAATTCTAACCAATGAGATGAGTTAAATTGATTGAGCATCGGACATAGCTGATAAACATTCTCTTTAATTGAAATATTTAAGTTGTGACGATTTAGTTCTTTGAGATTTATTAGTCCATTATCATCTATTAGTAAATCAGAAAAGTCCTCCATATCATAAGGCGCTGGCCTTTTATTACTTTTTAATTTTAACAGGTTTAATCTTTCTTTAGCAATTAAGTGAGCAATATGATATTCAAGAATCATTTCTCGTGCCGCCATTTGCTTATCATTAAATCTGTCAAACAAATAACTTTTTGTATTTAAAAACTCATCAACCTCTTCCTGATTTAAACTCATTAAATCTTCCATAACTTGAACCTTTAAAGGGTGATCAGAAGAGTTTGATATTGCATTAATTTTGTGATATGCACCAGTTTGTAACTTCTTAAAATAATTTAATGATTTTAATGCCATGAATATTTAATCTACAAAATTTTCCATCATAAATTCAATTCTTAATAAAATTAATTTCTTCCTTCTTTTTTAAATTAATACTGGTAAACATGTAGAAGTCCTATTAAATAGTTAAGAATAAATATATTATACTTGCACCCTCAAACCTGACCGTATAACGGTCTTGGTTTAGGTTGACTGCTAAGCCGTCCTGTGGTAGGGACGGCTTTTTTATTGTCAACCTTTTATTTTATTGTCAATCTAAATCATTATTTAAAAAGTGTCGCAAAAACAGGAATTAGATATTAATCTGCGCATTATATTAGATCAGGAAAATGCGTCTGTTAAACAGTTGGATTCAAAACAGGAAGAGGTTATTGAAAAAGTAAAGATGTCCCTATCAGTAGCTCAGTTAGCTTACATAGTGAGAATGCTGTCTGATCTTAAGGTTATAAAAAACAAGAACATAAGCAGCGTTATGAGGCTGGTAACCAACAACATTAGTACCCCCAAAGCAAAAGATATAAGTGTGGATAGTTTTAAAACCAAATACTACAATACAGATACAGCTACCAAGGAGTCTGTTAAGGATTTTGTAATAAAGCAGCTGAACTATATCTCTAAAGACTTGAAGTAAATCGTTTAAATTAGCCATTTCAAACGTTTGCATGGAGGGTTATGGAATCCTGATTTATCACTAATTAAAAATATTTCGTAACTCACACATTTATAGTCATTTACATAATTTTAAAAGGGTTACCATAGTCAGGTAACCCTTTTATGCTGTATAACAAAATCAAACTATTCTTATATAAAACGTTCATTACCTGCATGTTAGAATCCAACAAATCATACTAATTCATAATTAGCCAGTATCTATTTAATTAATGTAAGTGTCTGATAATCAATGAGTATAGCTTCTCTAAGTAACTGTGGTAACCTTTAGTATATGATCAAATGCTTCAATTTTGGAGAAAATTATGCAATCAATACTAAACCAAACATTGTATGTCAGTTAACATAGTAACTAAGGAAGATTTAGAGGATTTTAAACGAGAATTACTTCAGAATATGCAGGACCTGTTAAAAGGTGATGCTGGCCCTCAGAAGAAATGGTTAAAGTCAAGTGAAGTACGAAAACTATTAAAGATCTCTCCCGGTACCTTACAGAACTTAAGAGTAAATGGCCATCTGCCTTATACCAGGGTTGGAGGAACGCTCTTTTATGCTTACCAGGATATCATCGAAATGCTCGAGGAAAACAAGAGGAGATAGGAATGAATTATATCCGTCATCTTAATGCGGTGATGGAGAAATTTGCTGAAGACACTCGATTATTTCCAAGTCATATCAGTTTATACCTGGGGTTGTTTGCCATTTGGAATACTTCACGGTTTAGCAACCCCATTATTATTAGCAGAGAAGAATTAATGCTGCTTAGTAAAATACGCTCCAGGACCACATATTTAAAGTGCCTGCACGAGCTTTCTGATTATGGCTATATCAGCTACTCTCCTTCACGAAATCCTATCATTGGGAGCAAAGTAAAGATGTTCAGTTATTGTACATCAGCTGAACAAGACTTAACCAGTAGCTTGTCCAAAAATTGTACAACGGCTGAACAACGACTAGGCCCTTATATAAACAATAATAAACTATATAAACATAAAAAAGAGAAAGAGGGAAAATTCTCCGCCCCCTCCTTAGATGATTTAAATTTTTATTTAAAAAAAATATACGACAACAAGCAGTTGCAAATTAACATCGAGGAGGAGAGTAAAAAATTTATCAATTACTACAGATCCAATGGCTGGCGAATCGGAAACAATCCTATGATAGATTGGAAAGCAGCTGCCGAAAACTGGATCATCAAATCAATAGAATTCAATGGATCAAAAAACAAAGAAACCACAAACAGGCTCCACACCAGACAAGACAAAGACTATGGAGAACCGTTGTGAATTACAGCAATTTCATTCTAATAAATTTGATTTTGCAGAAGTCATAAGTTTCCTGGAGAAATTCGGTCGCCAACAATACAGTTCCAGGTTTAAGATCTATCAGGAAGATCACGAGATAATATTTAAACTCCTTTCCTATTTCTTCCAGGATGAAAAGATCTGCGAAAAGAACAATATCTGTCCAAAAAAAGGAATCCTTCTATCCGGTCCGGTTGGCTGTGGAAAGACATCCTTAATGAGCCTGATGAAGCACATATTCCCACCAACCCAACAACACATAATGACCTCCACGCGGAAGATAACCTTTGAATTTATTGAAGATGGATTTAAAGTAATACAGAAATATACCAATGGATCTTTCAGATTAAATTCCAATAAATGGGTCCCAAAAACCTACTGCTTTGATGATCTCGGAGTAGAATCCCAAATAAAACACTACGGCAACAATTGCAACATCATGGCCGAGATCCTCCTCTCCAGGTATGACCTTTTCATCAGCCATGGTATGAGGACCCATATAACCACCAACTTATCGGCGACGGAGATTGAGGATTTTTATGGGAACAGGGTTAGAAGCAGGATGAGGGAGATGTTGAATATTATTGCCTATTCTAAAAATTCTTACGACAAACGATCTTAGTCATTTTTAGCATTCAGGAAACCCTTAAAATAAGATGTATATGAGCACATGTCTAATATGGTTTTTTATTCTATAACATTTGATGAAATATCTAAGTAAAAATATAATGGACATAATTGAAGTCAATCACAATTCTAATATAATATATTTAATGATATCGATTCAAACCTATAAACCCGAAAGGCTTCTTTAGCCTATACTACTTGTTGAAGGCCTAATAAAATAATATATTTGCTTAATACGCTGATAAATATGCATAAAAAACCAATAAATAGGCTTAAAGTTGTTTTAGTTGAAAAAGGACATACTAATAAATGGCTTTCAGAAAAAATGGGGGTACATATTTCAACTGTATCAAGTTGGTGTACAAATGTTAGACAACCAAAACTAGAAAAGCTTCTTGATCTGGCAGAAATATTGAATGTTGACATTAGAGAATTACTATGGCCGACAAGATAATTGATGAAATGGAGAATTTAAATGTCAATCTTGTCAATTCTTTTAATGGGGTTCTCGATAATCTCGTTGAAGGTGAAAAATATACAAAGATGCCTCCACGGGGACCAAGAGATCTTGCAACCTTATCTGAGTCGGAAATAAAATCAAAGACATTAAATGAAAGTGGTGAATCTCCTAATAGAGATGACAACTACGACCCGAAGACACATAAAAATATATCTATAGATGTTGAAGAAAGTGTTGTCCCTAAAAAAATTGAGACACCCAATTCGAAGGATCTGGATGGAATTTACTTATGTGGAATTGATGGATCTAATCAGAAGATAGAAAAAAACTCATTCTATTTCATTTTAGCTAGAGCTTCAATCGTAAACTTCAAGTATACAACCGGTACAGAACCACCATATTTTTATACCAAGAAGAAGGATGCAAGTGCGGTAACATGGGTTGATGGGAACATATTTGAAGAGAATATAATAGAGTTTACCAATAATAAACTTCAAAAACAGATTAAAGATGAGGGTGTAGATATTTTTGATCCAATAAAAGAAGATAGCTCCAGACCCTTCCTTGTCGGCTATGATCATTCAAAAAGCGATAAGAGCCCGTCTTCTCATGCATTGGGCTGGGCTGTAAAATTTCAACAGGCATTGGAATTATTATGTCTAGCAGAAATTGATACGAATCCTAACACAAAGACAATTTGTATTAAAGATGGTCCTCTTTATTCGACTAGTAGTTCTAAAAATGACTCTATTGAAGGTTTGAGGCCAATTATCCAATGGACAAACCAAGTACTAATCTGTGTCTCCAAAAGAATAAATGATTCCAAACTATTTTTGGAAACACTTTGCTCATTTCCAGAGCTTCTTGAGATCTATTTTCCAAATGATGAAATTAGTCGCGATACAATCTTGTCAATTGGAACAGACTCTTTGCTCTTACAACGGATTCTCAAACCTGGCCATAGAACGCCTCTAATAAAGGCTGTACCAATTGCTAGACAAGGAGCCTGTAAAAAAGCCACCGATGAATTGCACAGAGATTTCATGCCACTAAATTGTTATTATAGAGGCATAACAAGACCTCAAACATTCATTAGACTAGAAATTCCTTCATTCATGTATGAGGAAAACAAAGAACTTGTTGAATATGCAATATCCATTGTAGCCTGGCAACATGAACTTGGGGGTAAGGCTCCTTATATTCAATTAGTTGCTGATGACCTTTGTCAATTAAGTCACGAGAAAGAGTTACTTGAAAAGCAAACTCTAGCTGCATTATCAAAAAAGAACCTAGAATTAGCAGAACGTTATTAATATATGGAAAAGCCAATATCCGGAATAAACAAATTTTTTGCTCGCCCCTATCATGATATGAATTCACCATTCGGGGTTGATGAGAGAGGAGCATATGCCGAATATATCATTCACGAACCAAACAATATGCCATTTCTTGCCATGGGAGCAACTGTTTTGATCTTTGATAGAAGAGAAGGAACAGACATATGGATCGCTGGAAGGGTGGCTGGACTTAAGATTATTTCCCCTTTTAATCCAGAAAAGCAGAGCCTTCTTTATCATTCTGATCAACGATTTGATCCAACTGTTCCTTTAGACGACTTAAATGGACCCCACACTCATCAGCCTATGATAATTAAGGTTGAGCTACTACGTGAGATGACAAAAGATAATTCTGAAGCCTCCAGCTTTATAACTTCTGCTATCCAAAGACCCCCATCAGCAATAAGTAGGCTTTTTTTTCCCAATGTCACTAAAATTGCAGGTGACCCATCACCCTCTTTGGAACAGATACTCAGTGTCAGAGAAAACGGTCTTGATTTAGGAAAGATTGGTTTTGGAAACAAACCTTATGAAACCAATGGCAAATATCTTACTTACAGGTGGGATATAGACAAGTTGGATAATAAGCATGTATTTATCGTAGGAGAAAGCGGTTCAGGCAAGACTGTATTACTAAAAAATCTTGCTTATCAAATTCGCAAAGCAAGTAAGAATAATAAAGTTATTCTTACAGATGTTCAGGGTGATATTTCACAGCTACTTTTTTGGGATATTAAAAATAAAAATGGACAAGAAAATATCTTGACTCCAGTACTATCTTGGCAAAAGGATATCACTCGCGAATCAAAAGATGCAGCAAAAAGTCACTTTGAGGAATTTCAACTCGTCGTACCAAAAATCCGAAAAGAAGAGCAAGATGAAGACTTAGTAAGACTTAAGAGGTTAGCAGTAAATAGGGGGGTTAAAGTAAAAGAAATAAGCCTAAGACTACAAGATCTTTATCAACCTTCAGATGTAGAATACCTTTTCAGAATATCTTCGGAACAAGCGCCAGGACTACTTGATGATATTGCAGAAAGTCTTCGCAATCGAGGTGAAAGAATAACTATTGAACGACTGGATTTAGCCATAAATAGGTTGCTTAGTCGAAATACAGGAAAGACTATAACACTTGAAACTAATGGAATTGCATATTATAGAAGTACGATGGAGGCAGCAAGAAGAGCTTTAAACAACCTAAAAAGATATTTTGACAATGATGTAGAGGCATTATCTAATGATCAAAATCCCTTAGATGTATTCTTTCATAAAGGAACCACAGTATTATACCTGGATCACCTAAATCAGGATGAAAGATTAATGTGGGAAATGCAACTCGTTAAATGGCTTTATGATAATAAAAAAGAAATAAGCAATACTTATGTTTTCTTTGATGAGGCACATCAAATTATACCAGAAAAACCGAATAACTTTGGATCTTCTGGTGTTTTTGATAGACTAAGATCAAATTTTGAAAAACTTGCCAGGGAAGGGCGAAAATTTAGAATTAATTTAATCCTCAGTACGCAAAGTCCAAAGGATCTTCATTCAATTGTACCTGAGCAGTGTCCCACACGGATCGTAATGAAAATAAATCCTAAAAATGCCAAATATGCTTTATTGGATGATGGTTTAGAATATATCGCTAATAGTTTTGGTCAAGGTCAGTTTTGGATACAAAGTCCTTTTAATGGAACACCGGATTGGGTAAGGGTTCACAGTGTCGCTCCTCCTTTACCACATGAACCTATGGAATCATTTAGAAAAAATTTAGAATCCACCACCAAGTAATGAGCTTAAGAAGAAGAAAAGCAAATAACCCTCCAATTCCTTGGTCTGAAAAAGAGGAAAGGAATTTGCTTACAGTTCTTCAAACTGGCGAATATGATATTAACAAACTCTCAAAGCTTCTCCCAAATAGAACTGTTGCTGGAATAAGATCAAAGATTAGAAAACTCAGAATTAAACATGATCTTTTTGGTAATTCTTATCGAAGTGAGAAAGAAAATTTCACCTTAAAAGTGGCTTCGGTTGCTCAACCTGATGCAGTATTTGATGCTTATGCTGGCGCTGGACACCAGACATTTAAATGGATTACAGTTGCTGATAAAGTTTACGCATCAGAAAAAATACAATCTAAGCTTGAGCAATTTGAAAATACCGCTTATAATAATGGTTTCATTAAAGTGGAAACGGCTGATTGTCTTTGGAAACTATATCGTAAAGAAAGCAAACAAGTTTATCTTTATCTGGGTGATGCACTTGATGCAGCAGCTGATATAAAAGTCAACAGAGTAAAAATCGACTTAATCGATCTAGATACTTGTGGATCAACCTTACCATTACTCTCAACACTCTTGATTCTGACTAAGCCTTTACATTTAGTGATTACTCATGGAGAATATCATTCAATGAGATTTAAAAGAGAAGATGTATTAAGAAGGCTTCTATCACATAGGGATGTCTCTCAAAACCCTTTTCCTCTTAATGTTGATCAAATGGCAGTTGAATTAGATAAAGCTGTAAAAATGTCAGCACTTAGAGCGCACAATGAAACTGTTGATTCATATTGGGTTGAATTAATTGACGAAACATGGCTTGGAAGTAGAATGCACGGTATGCTTCGAAGATATTACAAGATATCAAAACCGGTTGCCACATCGGATTGTATAAATTCCATTAGTACTTCGAATGCACAAAGAAAGTAATATTGGCTGGACGCAATCAACATGGAATCCCTATAGCAGGTTGCCCACTTAATAACAATACAGTATAATTTACCAATCTATGGCACTAAGAGTTCCAATTAATGAGTTAATTAACCCTAATACAATTGAGTCTTATCGTAAGGAATTCAAACGTGGCTGGAACCCTTTGAGTGTACTAAAAACAGTCTGTGCATTTGCGAATGATATAAACGAGGAAGGTGGAGGTTATATCATAATTGGCATAGAAGAAATCGATGGAATTCCCCAACTACCACCATGGGGAATTCCTCAAAATGATTTGGATGGAATACAGCAAGATTTCTTTCGCTTATGCCAAAACGATCTAAAAGAACCTTATTTCCCTCCTATAACTCCTGTTCAGGTTGATGATAAATGGGTTTTAATTATTGATGTTAATCCTGGCGAACAACGACCTTATGAAGCATCTACTAGTCATTCTCGAAATTCACCCAAGTCAATTTTTGTAAGGCACGGAAGTGTTACAAAGATAGCCACACTTCAACAGATTGAAGAATTAAGGGAACTTAGCAAAAAAAGATATTTTGACGACAGAATAAATCAAGATGCTAGCATGAATGATTTAGACTTAGGACTTATAAGAACGTACCTTCAACGAACAGTATCATCACTTTTCGGCGAATCCTCAAATCTACCATTTCAAGATCTTTGCCAACAACTTGGCTTAGTGAGAGGTCCTGTGGAAAGAATACGCCCTGTTAATTTTGCATTGTTATTATTTTCTTTAAATCCCGAAGTCTACTTTACTGGCTGCAAAACAGGACTGGTTGTTTTTAAAGATGATCTGGGAGGTGATATAGATTATTCTAAAGAATTCACAGGATCCTTGCCAGTCCAAATTCAAGAAATTTTAGAATTCCTCAAAACAAACATAATCAAAGAGAAAATTACTAAACCTAGTGATCAGGCTGAATCAGAGACGTTTTACAACTACCCCTTTAATGCTTTGGAAGAAGCAATTGTAAACTCACTTTTTCATCGAGACTTTGAAAACCCAGAGCCTAATCAAATTAGGATTTTTCCTAACGGACCTGATAGAAGAATAGAAATATCAAGTTTTCCAGGACCAATATCTCCCATTGACCAAGATGCTTTGATGCAAGACCGAGTACCTCCTAGAAATCGCAATATCAAGCTTGGAGATTGGCTTAAGACATTGAAGCTCACAGAAAAATTTGGTTCTGGAATTCCAAAAATCAGAAAGTCTATGAATACAAATGGATCCCCCCGACCCGAATTTATAACAGATGACGAAAAAACTCATTTCATGGTTATTCTCAGGATTCATCCAGATTGGCCAGCGGAAGATGGCTCAGTAAATGAAATGGATAGGATTCAGGAAATATTAACTAACATGGAGCAATTAATCCTTGAAATGTGTTTAGGGAATCCAACTAAAAACGAATTGTTAAATCATTTTCATCAAAAGATACCAAAACAAGAACTTATTAAAACAATAGCTTCCTTAGTAGATAGAGGATATTTGATTGAAAAAAGATCTAAGTATATGTTTGGAATGTTTTCTATGTCCGTGTATTTTGTTACAAATACTGGGAATTCAATACTCCAAAATTCTTTTTAATTAACAAGTTAAAGCTGTTTCTATTTATATTGGTTTAATATCTCTCCTATAGCTTTTTAAAAATATGGCTAAAAAGAAAAGGCATCACTATATTCCCAGATTTTACTTAAAGCGATTCTCTGTAAATGGTGAGGGGAAGTTTATCGGCTTATTCAATCACAGGAGCAATTTGTTTTTTAGCAAGGCACCTTTGAGGCACCAGGCTTATGAAAATTTTCTTTATGGGCAGGAGGATGAGATTGAGAATGCTTTGGCGAATATTGAAGAAACAATTGCTCGATTCTTCTATTATTGGACTGAGGAAAGGCAACTCTTTCCTCCACCTCCGGAAACAAATGGTTTTAAAATATTAAAGCAATTTATCTTATACCAGGCATTCAGAGTTCCTAAATCAGGAATGAGCATGATGGACTCGCTGAATGAAAGCATGAAGGTCTTTCTTGGAGAGTTTGACCCACAACTTGCCGATAAGATAAAAGGTCATCGACTAAGTCATGAAAATCCTGTTCTCCTCTCATTTCTCCATTCTACAGAATATGAACATCTTTTAAATTTCCTTGACTACAAATTCTTAGTTAATCTGTCTCCATTGTCATTTATTACCTCGGATGCACCGATCATTTTCTATAATCAATTAATGGAAAAGGCAGATACGTATATGGGATCAACAGCTTTAGTAGCAAAAGGGCTTCAATTATTTTACCCAATACATCCTAGGCTTATGATATGCCTTTTTGATCCTAAAATCTACAATTTTGGGAAGGGATGCAAAAATTGTTATGGTACTGAATCCTGGGCAGAAGTCCATCAATTAAATGGTCTCCAATTAATTAATAGTAAATCCCAGGTCTTTTTCGATGACACAGTTTCTGAAGAGTATATATCACTCCTTATGAACAAGTTTTCTGATTACAGAGGGAGCGGAAAGCATATTAACAAAGTCATTAATTGGGGTGAAAGGAAGTTTTTTCTTACAAGTTCAGAAGAGGCGCATATTGACTTGGATCTTGATTTCTTTACATTGAAGGTTAAACCTGAAAGTTATACTGGTCAATTAACACCTTTAAGACACCCATCCCTTGAACGTAAAATGACAAATTAACACCGCATATGAAAGATAAAATACAAAAGATTTTACCTGTAACTATCAAATATCCCAAAATGATATCAGAGGCTTACTTCAAGAGCGATATTATCCCACCATATAGCAAGAACAATTTGTGTTTTTTGTAACTATGAAAGAGCATCAGTTAGATTTTGGAAATTGTTACTATCGTCCTTCATTTTTTCACATGAAGATCGATTTGCCCATCGATTTTACCAATTTGAATGAAATTCCAGATGGAGCATTTGGTCTTTACCTACATGAGTATATTCACTTTGTTCAAGACATTTCTACTATCTATGGATTAATGAACATTTCTACCATTACTTATTACATTCAGTATTGTGCAAGCAAAATTTACAAAGACAAAAGTCAAAAATTTGAGGTACCGATCAAACTGCAACCAAATACCAATACAATAGATTACGGATTCTCCAATTTTCAACTAAGACCCATTTACATCGGTTCTTCGATCAAAAAAAAGAGTAAGTCAATATCGAATTTTAGTTATACCCTTGTCCCTTTTGAGTTTGAACCAGGCCACACAATTGATATTGTCAAAATTCAATTTACCGATTCTGACACACATGAAATAAGAGACTTAGAATTTGGTGGTAATCATGTCACAGAAGGTATGGCGTACCTATGTGAACAATACCAGCATAAAGGCATACTTACTGAAGCAGATGCATATCCGTATAAGCTCATCTCTGAAATAGTTAAACTTGAATACCCTGAGATCGAAAATGATGATGGTTTATTAATCACCATTTGTGATGCTTCTTTAATGAGCTATCACCCGGGTCTAAGTTTTGTACGTCTTGTGAAATTTCTGAAAGAAAAACAAGTTCATTCATCGGAACTGGTCCTAATTGACATTTATAAAGAATGCTTAACAGAAATTAAAGGAAGTCATGTTGATTTTGAAGTTTTGGTAAACAATGTAAAATTTGAAATTAAGAAGAACTTCAGTGCTGACTATTATCAGGATATTACTTCCTGGATTGACACCATTTTCGATAGAATCAAAATATTCAGAAAAGAAGTGCCAACCTTTGTTAATGATATGGTAATATATGGGAAGCCAAAAGAAAATCAATTCTTTGCCTATTTTCTTAAGGTAATAGGTTCACCGATTGTCATTGATTCAAATTCTAATGCCACTTTTGCTTTACCCCAAGGCTTTAACCCAACTTCTCCCAATTTCAGTCCTGCAATTTTTTGGGCAATAAATCAGATACTCAAAGTCTTCTATAAAGATTCTGTTACCCCGTGCGAATTAATTCATTTCTGTTCGAAAAGTAAGGAGTTAGACCCTAACATTAATGTAGATGAGAATTGTAATACTGCACCTTGGCTAAAGGCTACTGAAAAGAATTTATGCCCATTTGCTCAAATATGGCATCATTGGGCTTTGAAAGACTATTCTCCAAATTATAAGTAAGTAATTCAACTCTGATCCCGTGGCCTGTCCTCAACAGGACACTTATTACTCAATATATTACTATAAACATAACTACTCACCATCCCTCCTCCAGCAGGTTCATTCCCTCCGTGCCTTCGGTCATTCACCAGCTTCCGGTTCCCGCGGCAAGGCTATTCCTTTTATCATTCCGTTGCTCTTCATTCCTTCAGTCATACCTTTTCTTTTCCCACCAAACTTTTACTAGAGATATATAAGTGCTAAATAATTAATCAATTTATAGAATTCAATTTTAGTTAATTATTAATGTTAAATTGCTTATTAAAAATAATTGATTCTTATAATTGAATAATACCAACTCTTTTCAAGAGAAAGTTATGAGTTATAGAGATAAATTTAGAGAATCTCAGGACAAGGCACATTATCAGGCAATAGCAACCAAAATCCTCAGTCATATGTCTGATTTAAGATCCTTAGCGAATGATTCAAAAGATACTCCAAGACGTTGGGTGTGGGAGCTAATTCAGAATGCTAAAGATGTGCGTTTAAATGAAAGGGTTAAAATCAAAATTGAATTACAGTCAAAACCTTCAGATCGATTAATATTTATGCATAATGGAAAGCCTTTCACTGCAGATAACATTCGTTTTCTAATAGAACAAATATCCACTAAAGACAGGGGAAAAGATGAAACAGGAAAACGAAAAACTACAGGAAAATTTGGTACTGGATTTCTAACAACACATTTATTAGCTGAGAAGGTGAGGTTAAAATCAGTTGCTAAAGAACCAGATTTAGAATATAGGATATTTGATCTGGATTTGGATCGTTCTGGAAATGATTTAAATGAAATTACTGAATCAGTTAAAAAGTCTAAAGAATCAGTTGAATGTCTAGATGAATTTGAACCTTATAAATTATATAAACAAGGGGCATTTAATACAGTTTTTACATATCAGCTTACAGATGAAACGGGTAAATCGGTTGCTCGAAAAGGTCTAGAGGATCTTCAAAATTCTTTACCTTTTGCTTTAACTTTTGTTGAAGAAATAGAAAGCATTGAAACAATTCATGATAATCTAATTTACTCTCAAAAAGAAGGAAAAACCATCCTTTCAGATGGAATTTATATAAATACCATAGTTATTAAAAATAAAACGGAACAATATACTTCAATTGAGTATAAATTAATTACATTATCAAAGGATTTTACAACAATAGCAATACCTATAACAATAAATGAAAAAAATCAAATCACTATTGAACCTATCCCTGATGAAATTCCTAAATTGTTCTGCGATTTTCCACTCATAGGTACTGAAGCATTTTCATTTCCAGTTATAATTAATAATCCACATTTCAATCCTACAGACCCAAGAGATGGAATCTTTTTAACTGATTCAGAGAGAAACAGTATATTTATTGATGAAAATAAAAACTACTTAAATGATGCAATTGAACTTTATTTTCAGTTATTAGAATACTCAGCAAAAGAAAATTGGCATAATCTTTATTTATTAGCACAAATACATAACCTTCAGGAATTTCCAAAATGGTTATCTGAAAGCTGGTATAAAAAAAATGTTCTAAACCCAATTCGAACTAGATTACTACATGAAAAAATAGTAAATGTTGCAAATGGAGACCCTCCGCAATCAATTTTATCCGCTGATAATAAAAAATACATTTGGTTTCCAAATTCACCCAAAAAAGATATTCGATTTCAAATATGGGAACTTGCTAACCAATGGTTTCCACATGCATTACCAAATAAAGATGATGTTGAAATATGGTACAAATTATCGTGGGAAGAATGCGGTAAATTAACTGTATATCAATTGGCAAAATTTGTTGAAGGTTTGAAGACGCTTAACAACCTAAAAAAATCGATTTCAGAAAAAAATGTTTATGAATGGTTAAAAGACTTTTATAATCTTATTAAGCTTGATGAAAAGAATTATGATACTATTATTAATAATCTCCTAATTTTCCCAAATCAAAAGGGTGAATTTTGTAAAAAAGGTGTTCTTTGGAAAGATTCAGGGGATATTGAGAAGGATCTCAAAGATATTCTAGAGCTACTGGGAGAGGACATTCGCCAAGAATTATTTGATCCTGAAATTCAATTTACTATAGAAGCCAATAGAATACGTAATTTGAATTATGTAGTAAAGGAAATCTCTAATGGAGTACTTCAACACCATAGTCAAGATATAAATTCTAATATTCGCGAAGCATTTAACAAATTACTTGTTTGGTTTAAAAATAATCCTGAATCATCTAATAATTTATTTGGTGATCTCTACAGAAGAAAACACTTGCTCTATGACGATGAAGTAATTTCCGAAAATATAGAAAAGGCTGAACAACTTAATGATCTATTTAAAGAGTATGGAGTAAAGGATATTAACCACTTAAGGATATTAATTGATCACTCAAATAATGAAAGCGGCAGGCTACTTCCTGTTACACAGGAAATTATAACTAGTATGGGGATAACGAGCATTGAAGAGTGGAAGGATGCATTGCAGGACAAAAATTTAGCTGCCATCTTTTCCCATGAATCGACACCCTCAACAGATATGTTTCTTTATGCCCAAAGCCTAATTGACCAAGCAAAGAAGAACATATTGGATCGATTAACTGATTTGGATGAATATGATATTTCAGAAGTAGATCTGGAAACGGCTCCAACTATTATCGCAGGTATTAGAAAAAATGAAGTGGAGATTAGTGTGGTGGCAAGGCCAGCTTACAATGGAGAGGTAATTATTTACTATGGCTCAGAAAAGGATATACTTGATTATGGAGATGCAGAATTATGGGTTGATACAGGGGATGAGTGTAAACGAATTACACTAGGCCATTTATTAAAGAAAGCAGAAATTAGAAAATTCCCCATCTAAAAAATGAAAAATATAGAAGACATAGAAAAATTATTAGGTAAACCAGAAGGAATTAGTCTAGAATACAAAGCTGTGTTACCACCAGCTCGAACTATTGCACAGATAATATGTGCTTTTGCCAACACAAAAGGTGGAGATTTAATTCTTGGAGTAATAG
>JBPRGH010000144.1:0-129638 GCA_051418055.1 Candidatus Cyclobacteriaceae bacterium M2_1C_046
TCAAGTTTTGCCTGTGCTTCTGCAATTTGTGATTCTGACTTTATTATCAGCATATCCACTCTTCTCAGTTTCTCCTGTAAGGCACGTATATTGGCATTTTCTGATTGTCCGTAAACTGTGGAAACAATAAACAGGACTGAAAATAATAATAATATCTTTCTCATATTTATTTAAATATCTTTTACAAATTCACTAATCTCCTGATCAAGCTCTTCTGCTTCTTTTTCAAGATCTTCGGATTTTTCTATTGACTCCTCAGAATATACTTCTTCTGTATTTTCTGTTTCCACTTCAATCTCTTGTTGTTGTGGTTGTCCGTCGCAGCTAATAAATGCTGCAAAAATTATTACTGATAGTAGATTTAATAGTTTCATCATGTATTTATAGATATGCTGTACTAAAACAATATTTATGGCAAAATGTTATTTTCCAAAAAGGATTAATATAAAAGAGCAGAAAACTACTTCCTGTTTCTCTTCCAGATCAGATTGTCTAATTTAGCATTATTCGGAAGTAATCCTGCTTCTTTTAGAGTAAAAAGAACATTGGATATCATTTTATCACTGACCCAGCTATCTATAGCCCATTCTGTTGCATGAAACCAGCGGCTTGCATCATCAACATTAATTTTATAACGTTCACTTACCTTTTTGGTTGCTTCAGGGTCATCCATGAATTTCTCGCACGACCGGTGTATTATATGCAGCACCTTATCAAGTGCTTCAGGATGAGAATTAATAATTTTATCTGTGGCTGCCATAATAAAACAAGGCCAGGGTGAGACAAATTCACCTATTTTATTAAGTTTATTCTGTTCTACAAATGGTTTGGTGGTAAATTTTTCCCAATAGAAAACATCAGTTTCGCCTTTATTTAAAGATTCAATAGCCCCATCAATATTTTTAACTTCTATAAACTGATCCTCTGCTATTGAGCGACCTTTCATCATTGCATCTACCTTAGGCATAAGATGAGATCCTGACCCTATACGGCTAATGGCTATTGGTTTATCAAAAATCTCACTGTAAACTTTTAAATAGCTTTTTTTACCCGTATGTACTCCCCAGATTAATGGGCTTTTTACATACCCACTAATGATTTTTGAGGGGTTGCCATAGGAAATAGCAGATATTATTCCTTCCGTAAGGGTTAAACAGATATCACATTCATCATTTTCCAGAGCCTCTGCCATCTGGCCGGTTCCACCCTCATAATCTTTCCACGCTACTGTTATACCTTCTTTTTCAAACTCGCCCCGTTCTATGGCTAGATGTATGGGTAAGTTAAAATGTTCCGGTACTCCACCGATGCGAATCTGTTGCATAATAATTTATTTACTTATTTAATGACAGAGAAAAATAATTGTTCAGAGGTTTATTAAAACCTTATCCTTCTATATTTACGGCAAAAATAAGTGAGCAGGTTTAAATTCAAATATCATTTATATTCCATATAAAATTAACAAAAAATGAAAGATAAAATTAAAGTGGTTCAGATAGGACTTGGTCCTCTTGGAGTAAAAATTTTTCAATTCATTAAACAACGTCATATTATAGAAGTAGTGGGTGCTGTTGATAAAAACCCTGATTTGGTGGGTAAGGACCTGGGGGAGTATTCCGGAGAAAATGCAAATGGTATTATAATAAGGCAATCTCTTAATGAGGTTTTGAAAGAGACTACTGCCGAAGTGGCAATTTTGACCACCGTATCCTCAATGGAAAAAATCACTCCTCAGGTTGAGGAGATTGTAAAACAAGGCCTGCATGTTGTTTCCACATGTGAAGAATTAAGCTATCCCTGGCTAACTTCACCGGCTTTATCAACAAAAATAGATGAATTAGCCAAAAAAAATGAAGTAACAGTTTTAGGGACTGGAGTGAATCCGGGATTTTTGATGGATTCGCTACCATCATTTTTAACGTCTGTCTGTCAGGACGTAAAACATATTCAGATAAACCGTTATCAGGATGCGGCATTCAGACGTATTCCTTTTCAGAAAAAGATAGGAGCTGGGCTTACTTTAGAAGAATTTGACGAGAAAAAGAAGGAGGGAACACTTCGGCATGTAGGCCTTACGGAATCTATGCAGTTTATCGCTGCAAAAATGGGCTGGACACTTGAAAATACTGAAGACATAATTAATCCTGTTGTAGCAGAAAAAGATATTGAGACCAGTGACCTGAAAATTACAAAGGGAAATGCCAGAGGTGTGAGGCAGATCGGTAACGGGTATATCAATGGAGAAAAGAAAATAGAGCTTATATTTCAGGCTGCAGTAGGGGAGCCGGAGTCGTATGATGAAGTGATAATAAAAGGAACTCCTGATATTCAATCAAAAATAACGGGTGGTGTAAATGGTGATGTGGCTACTTGTGCTATAACTTTAAATGCGGTTCGTTCGGTAGTTGAGGCGAAACCGGGCTTACAGACAATGGGGACAGTTCCATTGGTAACTTTTTTTAGTTGATCACTATCAAATATACTCTTGAGCCGCAGGGGTAAATAGAATCACAGCGTAAGCTAGGAGATACTTAAAATATCAAAGGGCTACAAAATCCGAAGATTTCATAGCCCTTTTTTTTATAAAATTCTTTCTTTCCTTACGCTGGAATTATCCAGTGCAAGTTCAGGGGATGTATTCTCAGGCAAATTAATGCCACTCCCAAGAAAGAATGTTATAACTGATATAGTGCATGATCTGTACCTGATTATAATTCTTTGTTTTTCGTTTATTTCCCTACTTTTTCATAAAAAAGCAGTGGTATTTTTTTCCCGTTGTGGTGTGAATTCCATTATAAAAAAATATGGCATAGTAGATCTTAAAAAATGATTTAAATTCTTTAAATCCCTTTTCAGTTTCAAACGTTAGGTTTGTAATAAAGAGTAATAATAAAAAAATACATATGAAGAAGTCGGATAACCCACTACTTAAAAAATTCAATACCCCATTTGAAACACCACCCTTTGATAAAATAAAAACTGAACATTTCCTTCCCGCAATTAAAGAAGCTATAAAGCATGGCAAGGAAGATATAGAGAAAATCACTTCAAATACAGAAGTACCATCTTTTGAAAATACCGTAGAATCGCTGGAAAGAAGCGGTGAGCGTGTAGGCACGGTATCCTCAATATTTTATAATCTCAATTCAGCAGAAACCAATGATGAAATACAGAAAATAGCAAGGGAGATGTCACCTCTGTTGTCCGAGTACAGCAATGACATAATGCTTGACAAGGAGCTATTTGAGAGAATTAAAGATGTTCATGATAAAAAAGATATACTAATTTTATCACCCGAGGAAAAGACATTGCTGGAAAAAACCTACAAGAGCTTTGTTCGAAATGGCGCTAATTTATCAGATGAGGATAAAAAAAAGCTCCGTGAAATAGATAAGGAATCCAGCCAGCTTTCACTTGTTTTTGGTGAAAATGTGCTAAAGGAAACCAACAACTTTATTTTAGAGGTGACAGATGAAAATGATCTTTCAGGTCTGCCCGATCATGCCATTGAAGCTGCTGTCGAGCTTGCAAAAGAAAAAGGAAAAGAGGGAAGCTGGTTATTTACACTACATTTCCCGAGTTATATCCCCTTTATGACATATGCTGATAACCGGGAGCTTCGCGAAAAAATGTTCCGTGCTTATGGATCACGGGCACATAAAGGTAATGAGCATGATAATCGTGAAGTGATATTAAAGAAGGTAAGCTTAAGACAGCAGAGAGCAGAATTATTAGGTTATAGATCACATGCAGATTTTGTTTTGGAGGAACGGATGGCTGAATCACCCGGAAAAGTAGTGGATTTTCTGGAAAATATGCTGGAGACAGCCAAACCTGTTGCTGAAAAGGAACTGGAGGAGCTAACAAAATATGCCCGCTCAATAGGTGGTCCTGATAAATTGCAACGCTGGGATATGGCTTATTATTCTGAAAAGCTTAAAAAGGAAAAATATGCCGTAGATGATGAAATGCTAAAGCCCTTTTTCAAACTTGAAAATGTAATTGATGGCGTATTTCAAGTGGCGGGAAAACTTTACGGACTGCATTTTAAAACATTAAAAAATATACCAGTTTACCATCCTGATGTGAAGGTATTTGAAGTACTGGATGAGGTTAATAATCATGTTGCCGTTTTTTATGCCGATTTCTTTCCACGTGAAGGTAAAAGAAACGGTGCATGGATGACTTCATACCGTGGGCAGAAAAAAGTAAATAGCAAGGATATCCGGCCACTGGTTTCTATTGTATGCAATTTTACCAAACCTACGGCTTCCAAGCCTTCTCTGCTGACTTTTAATGAGGTAACAACTTTATTCCATGAGTTTGGCCATGCGTTACATGGAATGCTTGCAGATGGTAAATATGAAAGTTTAAGCGGTACAAGTGTTTACTGGGATTTTGTTGAGCTGCCATCGCAGGTACTTGAAAACTGGACTTATGAAAAAGAAAGCCTGGATCTTTTCGCCCATCATTATGAAACCGGAGAAGCTATTCCTGAAGAGCTGGTACAAAAAATAAAAAAGAGCTCCAATTTTATGGAGGCATATCAGACAGTGAGACAAATAGGATTGGCAAAGCTGGATATGGGTTGGCATATGGGAAAGGCTGCCAATATTAAAAATGTTGATGCTTATGAAAACCAACTTCAGGAGGATACAAATTTATTACCTAATGTAGAGGAAACGAATACCAGCTGCTCGTTTTCACATATTTTCCAGGGGGGATATGCATCAGGGTATTACAGCTATAAATGGGCTGAAGTACTTGATGCTGACGCTTTTGAATTTTTTCAGGAGAAAGGGATCTTTAACAAAGATACTGCTGATCTTTTCAGGAAACATGTGCTTAGTGCTGGTGGTAGTGAACATCCGATGGAGCTTTATAAAAGGTTCAGAGGAAAGGAGCCTTCACCAGAAGCATTATTAAGACGGGCTGGAATTATAAAAAAGGAAAACGCCTGAGGTGGATTAAGTTTATTTTTTTAACTGCAACCGATTTAACTCTGCTTAATAGATACTATTTGAAATGCACTGTAACAAAGGGTTTTAATTGTCGTTAAACTAGGTTATTATTACTTAGTGTATTATGTACACTTTAACAAAAGAATATAAACTATGAAAATAGCAGACAATATATCAACAGCGGTTAACTCAAGAAAAAAAATTGCTCTCGTAGCTCATGATAATAAAAAGGATCATTTAATTGAATGGGCCCGTTTTAATAAAGCAATACTTGCGGAGCATGAGCTTTATGCAACCGGAACAACAGGGGCTTTAGTAGAAAGAGAATTGGATCTTTCTGTGATAAAGCTTAAAAGTGGCCCGTTAGGTGGTGACCAGCAGATAGGTGCCAAAATAGCAGAAGGGGAGATCCATTTTCTTATATTTTTCTGGGATCCGATGAGCCAGATGCTTCACGATACAGATGTAAAAGCATTGCTTCGTATTGCAATGGTCTGGAATATTCCTGTAGCATGCAACCGTAGTACGGCTGATTTTCTTGTTTCTTCACCTCTTATGCATGAGCCATTGAAAACAATTACCCCCGATTATAACCAATACGAAAAGAGATCATTATAGGTCCTATATTTGCATCGGAATAATTTTCTAACCCCATGGCCTGTCCCCCGACAGGACATGCCTTTGTGTTATTACACTGTTTTTACACCTGATTATAATCAATATGAGCAGAGAACATTATAGATGATCCTATATTTGCATTCGATCGATTTTATTTAAAATGGCATTATTAAAAGTTGAGGGTGTAAGCAAAAAAGTTGAAGGCAGTGATGTTTTATTAGATATTACCTTTAATAATGAAGAACTGCAGAATTTAGCCATTTCTGGCGAAACAGGTTCGGGAAAAAGTTCTATTTTAAAAGTTATAGCAGGATTATCTCAACCTGATAAAGGTGAGGTGATTTTTGACGGGGAAAGAGTGGAAGGTCCAGCTGAAAAACTTGTTGCCGGCCATCCAGATATTGCCTATCTGTCACAGCAGTTTGAACTTCAGAAATTTTTACGTGTTGAGCAGATATTGTCTTATGCAAGTGACCTGGATGAAAATGCAGCGGAAAGGCTTTATAGTATTTGCCGTATTGATCATTTAATGCACCGACGAACAGATCAGCTTTCAGGAGGGGAGAGACAAAGGATTGCCCTGGCCAGATTAATCTCAACCATGCCGAGGCTGTTGCTGCTGGATGAACCATTTTCAAATCTTGATATGCCAAGTAAGGCCATAATGAAGGATGTTATAGATGACCTTAAGGCAGAGCTTAATATTACCTGTATACTTGTTTCTCACGATCCGCAGGATACGTTATCCTGGGCCGATCATATTATTGTGATGCAGCAGGGTAAAATAATTCAGCAGGGGCAGCCTCAGGAAATTTATAACAGGCCGATCGATGAGTATGTAGCAGGGTTATTTGGAAGATATAATATATTGGAAGGTAGTGTGGCGGAATCTTTATTTAAAGTAAAAGTCGAAGGTAAGTATTTTATTTTCCGCCCTGAAAATTTAAAAATAACAAAAAAACAAAATGATTCAACAGTTCCCGGAAAAGTAGTTGATGTTAAATTTTTTGGAGGCCATCAGGAAATTGAAGTGTCACTTGGTCATCATACTGTATTTCTAAAAGCTGCTCAGCGGCCCATGATAGGCGAGGTTGTTTATTTATTATTTGACAATTAATTAATAATTAGAAGATTAACTTTTGAATTTGAGTGGAAAATTCTAATTTGTGAAAATTTTTTTATTTCGTAAAACTATGAACCTAACGGAAATCCTTTTCCTTTTCAAACAAGGTAAAAGCACAGCACGCAGTCATATGAAAAACCTTATTGAAATGGCCGCTATAGATGGCAATTTTGATTCTGTGGAATACGATTTACTGAAGCGAATTGCTAAAAGGAACAGTATTTCTGCAAGACAGTTAAAATCGATTCAAAATAATCCTTCGGTTGTGGAATTTAAAATCCCTGAAGATAAAACCATCAGGTTCCATCAATTATATGATCTTGTTCATATGATGATCATTGATAATGAAATTCACACAGAAGAAAAAAAATTATGTAACTTATTTGCTATTAAATTCGGTTACGAGAGAAAGTATATTGAAGAATTGATAACTACCATTATTAGTAATATTGAGCATAAAAATGATCCGAACAATACCATGGAGCGTTTAAAATGGATGTTAAATTAAAATTATTAGTCTCTGTAATTTAACCCATAGCTCCTGACGCTATATATCTTTTAAACTTTCTACGCCTATAACTGTATTTGAAGTAAAACAGCAGTGATAAATGGAACGTGTTTTACTCATTTTAATCCTATTATTTTCTCCCGTTGCATCATATTCTCAGATTTCCTTTATTGGGGGAATTAATGCTAATTTTTATCAGGCTGATCCACTTACTGAGCTAGATTATTTTGGTGGTATAGAGTTCAAAGTACATCCCTGGCAGCATCATGGTTTTTGGCAGAATGTGGATATTTATTTTACTCCTCAATATAACGGTCTTCATTCTGTGAATTATCGCCTGCGGTCTGGAGCATTGCCCATTGGCATTAGTTATTCTTTTAATGAATTATGGGATGAAAGAACAAATCTTATAAGGTTAATCGATATTAATATCGGAGGCTATGGTGGGTATATTTTCCATGTAAAAAATAATGAAACAGATGTAACGGATAATTTTAGTTATCTGGATTACGGTGTGCAGGTAAGTATGAAAATGCGGCTGTTCATCTTTTATCCATTATTTGTCAGTTATAATTATGGCCTTGCTTATCTGGAAGAGGAGGGGTTTGATGATTTCCGTACTTCTTACCTTCAATTTGGTATATATATTCCAATCTCGACCTGGTTAAGATTATATTAACTTTCTTCTCTTATAGTATCTGCCGGGAGATTTTAATTCAAAAAAATTACTGAACATCATTATTAATCAGCGGTTTAATAGATGTATTAAAAGATGAATATCATGCTCCTAAAAAAGAATCCACTTTCAATGATTATAATTTGCCTGGTGGTCTTACTTCCCGCCTGTGCTCAACAACAGGCTGATCAGCCAGGGAAACCGGATCAAACAAATCAAACAGAACGACCTGATCAGGAAACAACAGGTGAAGTAAAAGTAGTAACTCTGGCGAGTGGCCTTAATCATCCGTGGGGAATGGCTTTTTTGCCAGATGGAAGATTGCTGGTTACCGAAAGGAATGAAGGGACGCTTCGCATACTCGATAAAAATAATAATCTTTCTGACCCTCTTAAAGGGACACCGGAAGTTTTTGCCAGAGGGCAGGGAGGGATGCTGGATGTTGCCTTAGATCCTGATTTTGAAAATAATGGCATGGTTTATTTATCATACTCTGAACCAGGGGAGAACAATATGGCAACTACAGCTTTAGGCCGTGGTAAACTGGAGAATGATGAATTATCTGATTTTACTGTGATCTTTAAGCAGCAGCCTATGGTTTCGGGCCCCAATCATTTTGGTGGGCGAATTGAATTTACGCAAGATGGAAATTTGTTTCTTACCCTGGGAGAAAGGTTTAAGTTTGATCCCGCACAGGATCTGTCAAATCATTTAGGGACAATTATTCGGATAAAACCTGACGGTTCTGTTCCTGCCGATAATCCTTTTATAAATGACCCTAATGCTGAAGATGAAATTTGGTCTTACGGGCATCGCAATATAGAGGCTGCAGCTATTCACCCCCAGACCAGAAAATTATGGATTGTAGAAATGGGTCCCAAAGGAGGGGATGAGTTAAATCAACCTGAAGCAGGAAAGAATTACGGCTGGCCCGTAGTAAGCTGGGGAAATCATTATGATGGTGGGCAGATACCTGATCCTCCAACTCATCCTAAATTTGCAGATGCAAAAATTCACTGGACACCTGTTATTTCACCTTCCGGAATGATCTTTTATACAGGAGATATGCTCCCTGACTGGAAAGGCCTCGCAGTTATTGGAGGACTTACAGCTCAAGGACTTGTGATGGTGGAAATTGATGGAGAAAATGCCAGGGAAGTAAATAGATTTTCATTAGATGCTCGTATCAGGGATGTTGTGCAGGCCCCGGACGGCTCAATTTATGTCCTAACCGATCAGGATAACGGCGATATCTTACGAATAAGTATGGAGTGATAAAAGAAAGCCCATCCAGGATACCTGAATGGGCTTTAAATTTTTATTAGTACTGTTAGAACAGTGGCTGACCTTCAAATGCTGTTGATACCCCATCCAGTGAATAAGTATCTCCACGGAAGGTAATATCATTACCTCTGTTATCAGTTACACGCGCCATTCCCTGCCCATTGGCATGAATGATAATATTAACTATGGAATGTCCCATGACAGTAGACATGACATCAGCATTAATAGTAATAGGTTTTTCGCCTTTGCCTTTTTTAACTTCATAATCCAGGACCCTTCCTTCAATAGTAATTCCTCCTAAACCATTTTGCCCCATTCTGATATTACTACTGGTCTGTAGAACAAATCTGTCACCATCAATTTTGAAAAAATTGAGATCATTATTTACCATAAAAGTATTCATATTATTATTGGTAGCGAGAATATTTGCTTCAATTAAAAAAGAAGAATCTCTAGCTATTTTATAATATGCTTCTTTATACCTTTTTAAGAGCTCCTTCTCTTCTTTCTTTTGCTCCCTTTTTTCTATTTTGCGTTGTTCTTTTTTTGATAATTTTTCCTGAGCGTTGACAGGATTTAACCCAAGCGCAAAAAATATCACTAACGCTACTCCAATTAAATTTTTCATTATAAATTCCCTTCTTTACTATAAATAATGCAATAAAGGTGCCAGAGATTAGGGTTGATCATTAAGTTCTTTTTCAAGGAGTTTGCGCAGGTTTTCTGTATGTTTTCCTGATTCGGCAGCGCGTTTTAAATATGCTTTTGCTGCTTTTTCATTTCCTTTGATTATTTCAGATTCAGCCATATTTTGAAGCATATTAGACTGTGCCTGCATTACCTGTATGGCAGTAATTAAGGAATTATCAATTCGGGTGGAACGGGAAATAATTTTTTTAACATCCAGTTTTTCTTCATATTCGGAAGTTTTTAAAGCAGCCATTTCAATTGTTTTTAATAACTCCTTATTTGCTTTATACTCCTTAAAAATTATCTCCTGTCGAAATAATATCCGCAGTAGTGCGCCGAGATCTTCTATACTGGTTATATAATGAACATCTACATTTTTAATAGCATTAGCGGGCATCTCCTTATATTCTGCCTCATCAGGATCTTGTACAATTGTAATTCCTCCGTGTTCTTTTATTGTCTTTAAGCCTGCAGTACCATCAGATAATAAACCAGTCATTAAAATCCCTATAACTCTTTCTTTATAAGCAACTGCCGCAGACCTGAAAAGATTATTTATTGAAGGTCTTGATCCGTTTTCGCGCTCACCTTCTCCGAGCACAACCTTGTTTTTGCAAATCAGCAAATGCTGATTACTTGAATTCACATATATTGTTCCTGGTTTAATTTCCTCATCATCTTCCGCTACTTTTACCTTCATATCTGTAAGGTTTGAAAGAATAAAAGGTAATTCAGGTTCTACATCTTCAAATAAATGCTGAACGATAAATACCGCTATGGGCATCTCGGCTTTTAACTGCTTTGCAATTTCCTTTATACACCTCAGACCGCCCATTGAGGTACCTATTACTATTATCCGGATTTGATCATTATCACCCATAATGGACTAACATGACCGTCCTATCCATAGTTTTAATAAATTGTCATAAAACCACAAGAAGAGAGTTCAGCTATCAGTCTTTCAGTAGGTCATTTTACCTGCCAAATACAGTGGAAAGTGATAAGATAAAAGCAAAATATAATGATGGTATATTAAATCTTGTTATACCAAAGAAAGAAGAAGCCAGAAAAAAACCTGTAAAAAAGATAGCTATTAGTTAATGAAAAGAAGTTGAATTCTTGTTAAAGGCTGACTGATGAGTCAGCCTTTTTTATTCAGTTTAACCTGATCTTTTATATCTTCCCATCAATTCACCGGAGGCCAACACATTGCCTTCCATGGCATCCAGCAATTCTATTTTTCCTGCATCAGGTTGAAGTTTTAAGCTTTTATTTAAGGCATAGATCCTAAAAAAATATCTGTGTTCACCATCAGGAGGGCAGGGGCCTTTGTAATGATGTTTTCCAAAGCTGTTTTTGCCTTCGACACCAGGTGTCACATGTTCATTTATCTGGTCGAGATAAGGATTAATATTCCAGACTATCCAGTGGTCAAAGGTACCATTAGGGGCATCAGGATCTTCTATTATCAGTGCCAGCGTCTCCGTATCTTCCGGCAGGTTTTCCACCTTAATAGGTGGATTAACGTTTTCGCCATCGCAAGTATATTTTTTAGGAATTGAGCCTCCATTTTCAAATTTTGGGCTTGAAAGTGCCAATTCTACGTCCAGTAAAGATTCCATATGCCACTTAATTTAATCAGATCATCACTGGTAATAAAACAGCTAATTAAAATAGATAGTTTTATAAATAAGGAATTAAGCAAGTTTTTTTAAATGGGACTAAAAATTGAAATGTTTAACTTTTAATAAACCTTTACACCCACAACATTTTCAGTAAAGTCCTGAAGGTTTATCATTTGTGGCCGGCTCATCTTTTGGCCTGAATATGCTACAAAGTAAAGGGTTAAAAAGATTAATAAAAAAACTGGTACAAGCCAAAGTATGGTAGCTGGTTTTCCAAGTGAATAAAGAGAAAATCCATAAAGAGAAATAAATAATACGGCAAAACCGATAATCGCATAAAATAAGACAAACATAGTCCATACCTGGGGCCGTGGAGCATAATACCCTCTAACAGTAGTGCCTTTTTCCTTATTCTCTAGAGTAATATTCAGTTGTGGTGACCAGTAATTCTGCTGTTCAGCCGGAAGGTGCAGGACGATGTGACCAGATATAAAATGACCTTTAACATTTTTGCTTTCCTGTAGAGCAACCTGTACTTTTTCTTCTAATTCAGAAACAGTAAAGGGTGACTCTGCTTTAAATCGAGGCCTTACCTGAAAGGGATTTTGGTTCATTATCCATTTATTTTTTAATAAAAGCAAATTAATCGTTTTTAAAAAAATTTACAATGAACCATAATGAAAGTGCCATATCTTTATTTTTTATTTAAGGAGATCTGTTAAAACTAAATAACCTATTTAAGTATCTGTATTAAAAAGAGTTAACTTACTTTCAAAAAAACCGTTGCCTCAAAAAATTCAAAATCTTATTGCCTTCTTTGTGTTTTTTCTAAACCGAATGAGCCTTTTATGTATTTATTATTAATAGAAGGGATTAAAAATAAAATAATTTACATGGCAAAATCAAGAGAAGAGTTAAACAAAGAGTTACGGGAAAAAAAGAGAGAAAGAGCAGAAAAAGAAGCAAATGTAGAAGGCACCGAATTTGATGATATGATTGCTTATGTAGATGAATTTGGTAATATAACAGATACTCCCCCTGACCCTAAGGAGAAGAAACCTGTAGCAGCCGAGGATATAGTAGTAGGTGTACCCAAAAAAGGTGCCTTTGGTCCTGAAGAAACTACCAGAACAGGAAAGGTCAAGTTTTTTAATGAAGAAAAAGGCTTTGGTTTTATCAAAGATCATGAAACTCAGCAGGATATATTTGTTCATGTTAGTGAATGCAAAGATCTTATAGGAGAAAATGACAAAGTGAGCTATGAAGTGGAAAAAACACCTAAAGGTCTTAGCGCTGTAAATGTAAAACTGGAAGAATAGTTAGCACTGTAAACCCCACTTTTAACAACTGTCTTTTTATTGGTTTATAATGGCTCGTTAAATTCATTTCTTAGCAAATTTCGGAAAGACATCGTAATTTCTATGTATATGTGGATTACCTTATACAACAGGAGGTGCTGGCCCAACACTAATGCGCTGAAAATGATATGAATAAGCATTGATGCCTCAAGGAATAATTAAATAGAAAGCAGTTGCTTATTTCATGCTTTATTTATACCTTTTGGAGTAATTATTGCTCTATTACAGATAGTTAATTGACATAAATAAACTATTATAATATTATGAGAGCCATTTGGAAAGGACATATAAGATTTTCACTGGTTACAATACCTATTCGAATCTATAGTGCCATTGATACTGGGCATTCGATAAGGTTTAATCAGCTATCCAGAGAAACCAAAAATCCTGTAGGTTACCAGAAGAGAGATAAAATAACCGGGGAAGAGCTGAAAAGTGAAGAAATTGTAAAAGGATATCAATATGAACCTGGTCAGTACGTGATCGTGGAACAGGAAGATTTTGAAAAAGTAAAGCTGAAAAGCACTAAAGTGATAGAAATTTCAGGATTTGTAGATAAAAAGGAAATCCATCCATCCCTCTATGACTCACCCTATTTTGCGGGTCCTGATGGTGAAGTTGCAGCTAAAACATATGCACTTTTAAAAGAAGCCCTTGAGGAATCCGGAAAAATAGGGGTTGGAAAGGTAGTATTACGTGACCGTGAAAACCTTATGTTGCTAACGCCATATGATAAGGGGATGATGCTCTATAAATTAAGAAGCCCTGAGGAGGTAAGAGATATTAATAAAGTCCCTAATCTTGATGAAGAAGTGGAAGCTGATCCTGAGCAGTTGAAAATGGCGAAGACGTTAGTGGATAGTATGACCAAGAGTTTTGAGGATATTGATACAACAGATAGGTATCATGATGCTCTTCAGGAGATCATAGATGCTAAAATTGCAGGTAAAGAAGTTGTATCTGTTACTGAGGAAGAGCCTGAGGTTGTGGATATTATGACTGCCCTAAAGAAAAGTATTGATGAGGCCAAAAAGAAGCCTATGGAAAAAGCCAAAGGAAAGAAGAAGGCTGCTGCATCAAAGAAATCAGCTAAAAAAGCTAGCTAGTGATCTATGACCGCAAAAATTGTTAAACTAACACTGGAGAAACAGAGCAAGTTTGGCTATAAAAGAGTTAGAAAACGCAGACAGGTAGACCTTGAAGAATATGGTCAGCTAAACCTTTTCAAAACGCCTCCTGCAGAAGCTAAAATAATACGCTTTAATGAATTTTTAACACCCTTTGAGGAAGCATTGATTGCTGATGAGCAGGGGAGGGTAAAAGCCGCAGCAGAGCTTTATCTGAAAGCTGTACATGCAAAAGATTGTATAGCAGATGCTTATTGTAATTTAGGTATACTTCAATCAAATGAAGGTGATATTATCAATGCAATTGATAGTTTTTCCAAGAGCCTTTCTCATGATCCAAGGCATTATGAGGCACATTATAATCTTGGGAATATCTATGGTGACCTTGAAGATTTTAAGCTTGCACAAATGCACTACAGGATGACTATTGAAATATGCCCTGAATTTTGTAACGCATATTACAATCTTGCACTAATTCATGCGGTTAATAAGGAATATAAAGAAGCAATAAGTTTGCTTGTAAGCTTTAAAGAATATGCACCGGATGAAGAGCAGGCTAATGCAGATCAGCTGATGCATTCAATGAGAATTTCATTACAATCACAAAAGTAAAAGAATATGAGTTCATTATCAGATTTAGCTTTACGTGGCCATTTTGAAGAGTTGAAAAATAAATTTGAAAAAAAAGGTATGGCTAAGGCCGGCAAGGATTCAGATTCTTTGCTTAAGGCTTTAAAGAAGGCAGTAGGTACAATAGAAGATATGTATGAAAAATATCCGGGATCACTTACTCCTGCTCACCGTAAAAACTACCGGTCATTGATCAAAACGTTAAGAAGGCATGGATCAACTTATACCGGTCATCCAGATCTTATTAATCTTGATGATGTGACATCTTATTCTAAAAAGCCTATGCAAAAGGCAAATAGTACCGTAAAGGAGAATAAAAAACAGCAAAAAACAGGCTAAACCCGTTTCATCCATAAAGCTGCCTCTCTGATCATGTGACTATATATTTCTTCCTGAGAATATGAAGATCTCTTAGGCACCTTAAATGAATGATCTGCGTCGGCATATTCTGTCAAAGTAGCATTAGGCAATCTGCCGGTAACTTTTCGTATCAGATCTATATCTGCAAGTTTATCTTTTGCACCCTGCAGGAAAAGCATAGAATGCTTTACTTTGCCAAGATGATCTGCCCGTTCTGTGGAATTTTTTCCCGGGGCGTGGAGCGGAAACCCTAAAAATATAAGGCCATTGATATTTGGTATTAATCCTTCTGCTGCAGCATGTGATGCCATTCGGCCTCCATAAGATTTTCCTCCGATAAAAAGAGGAGCCTCATAGGTATTTTTTAACTGCTCATAAACTCTTTTTATACTTTCAACAGCTTCTTTCTGACTTCCTGGTGCTTTCCTGCCTTTATCCATGTATGGAAAATTAAACCGCATAGTTCCAATCTTATGATCATTTAATCCTTCAGAGATCCTGTTCATAAAAGGATGCTCCATTCCGGCGCCAGCGCCATGTGTGAATAGGAATATAGCTTCTGTTTTTTCAGGAAGAGAAAGTGTGGCAGAAACAGTTCCTATTTTTTCATTTATTAAAATGGGAGATGTAATCATTAAAATTGATTAAATGTTGACGGTCAGTAAATATGCAAATATTGGGTGCGGTTATTTAACTTTTTTCTTTAAAATAACTTTTTGATTTTCATTTTTATTTTCCACGTTATAGCTAAGCTCTTTTAGATAGCCTTTTTTACTGAATCCCATCTCCTCGTAAGTTATGTAAATATCTCTTGCCTCCAGCTTCAATTTAATAGCAACCAGATCATTAAATTTCATGGACTCATCAAATTCCACTTTGACAATATTCTCCTGAATATCCATCTTTTCCACGTAGGCTGGCTTAGTTGCAACAGTAAGCCCTAATGCAAATAAAATAATGATCAGAATTTTCATAGCTACTCCTGTTTAGTATCATTTTTAACTTCATCCTGGACTTCTCTTAAGCTCTCCTCAGAGATCCAGTTGTTTTTGTTGGCATGTTTTGCTGCCTCTAAAGAATTATCTGCAAGAATCATGTCAATATTTTTTTTCTTTAGCTCTTTTGCCATTTTCTTTATTTCTTTATCCCGTTCATCTGATATATTAGGTGTGAGGCCTCTTATATAAATAGCTTTCACGCGGCCGGGAAATTCTTCAGCTATTGTTTTATAAATTTCCGGGTCCTTTTGTCCGCTGTCACCTATCAGAATAAATGGGAGTGGATCGGTAAACTTCATTAAAGGTCTCAGGTGGCCAAGCTTATAGGGAATTGCATCCTTTTTAATGATTTTTTTGGCATCTATATCCAATTGACGCAATAAAAAAGGTGCTTTTGGGATATTTTTTTCTTCGCAGAACCTGTTGAGCATATCATAGATATTCCAGGAGCTTCCTGATATAAACCAAAGGGGATTTTTATATTTGCTCCCGTTTTTAGCAATTAGGCCCCGATATAAAGCTGCTACTCCCGGAAATGCAATTCTGGCCCGGGCATTATTAAAAGCCAGTGTCTTTACTTTTAATAAAAAATTGGTTGCGTTAGAATCAAGTATAGTATCATCGACATCAGAAATCACACCAAATTCGCTACCCTCATTCGGGAACATAATTTCTCCTGTAGCTGTAAAATCACCTTCAAGATCAGCAGGTGTATCGATTATTTTAAAATGTACTTTATCCCAAAATGGTTGATCTTCATTTTTTTTAGCGGGTATTTTTAAATGATAGTACCCTTCGTCATCAGTGGTGGTATGATATGTTTCTCCTCCGTATTTAACCTCGAGCTTAACACCCGGTATTTCGTCACTTTCATATCTTTTAAAGAACCTGTAAAGATTTCTTAAGAGAGAATCTTTTGTTTCCTGCTTATGTACCACACGTTCTTTTTCAAGAACACGGCCTATAAGGATTACCTCATCTTTAAAACCATAACTTCTGTAAGGATAAATAAAAATGGGGTCAAAAAGATTAAGTTTCTTTTTGACCACAAGTTTTACTGAATCAAAATTCTTTTCAAGTGGCGCAATGATTTTTTTCAACATTATTTTTGCTCTTCTTTAATTTTCTTGGCTAATTCTTTCTTTCTCATGTTGGAGTAGCCTTTAATACCCATTTTTTTTGCTTTGCGATCCAGCTCTTTTTTCTCCATTTCCATAAGGCTCTCTTCTTGCTCTACCTTTTCTTCCTTATTTTTTACATGACGTTTCACCTTGTCTTCTTCTACTTTGTCATCTGTAAAGACGATCTTTTTTCGTTTTGTGGATTGATTCGGAAGGCCTTTTGGTAGTATAAATTCCTTATATTTCTTACCTTCCTCTAGAAAAAGATGGGGGATATCATTAAATGTTGGGTCCTTTTTAAAATCAACAAAATAGAAATCTCCTTTTTGTAGGGTCTTCTTCTTTTTATGATCCTCATCAGTAGTTACCAGGATATGTCCCTGGTTAGTTTCAACCATTGCGTAATATTCATCTTTATCTAGTTTAAGTATATCATTATCTTCTGTAGTTTTAAATATTTCGTAATGCCCTTTCTCCTTTAGTTTATTGTTCATTGTTAACTTCTTTCTCTATTTTAATCACTTATATAAGGAATTTAACCAGTTAATTGTTATACTGTTAAATTCATATAAATGCTTATTAGAATACCTCTATACTGCCTTTTATTAATGTTTATCCCCTTTGGGAATATCCTTTTTGCTCAGGATAAACATTTAGATAACCAGGATATGCTGATAAAGAGCATATATTTTGGCGGAGGGAGTTATTTCGTTGATCAGGAACAGGAAAATGAACTCGAGATTTTTATAAAGGCTGTTGAAGGCCTTGAAAATTATGAGGTAATTATCTTTAGCCATACGGACAATATAGGGGGAAAGGAATATAATGAATGGCTAAGCCAAATGAGATCTACAGCTGTATATGAAATAGTTATAGATATACCTGTTCCTGAAAAGCAGATCAGGATCAGGGATTTTGGTATGAAAAATCCACTTTATACTAATAAAAATAATATAGGGAGGAGGGCAAACAGAAGAGTAGATGTTATATTAGTTCCAATAGTTTTTTAGCTTTAGGTAAAATAAATTTTAAGCGTGACCAAACCAACCTATAGTTTAGGCTTTAAAAGCCAGAATAATGAGCTTCGAAATGCAGAACTCTCAGTAAAGGGCAAAATCCCATCCTGGCTGAAAGGAACTCTGTTGAGAACTGCTCCCTCAAAATTTGAAATTGGAAAAGATACATACCGGCATTGGTTTGATGGGCTTTCCATGATCCATAAATTTAAGATTGAAAATGAAGGTATCTGTTATTCGAATAAATACCTGGAAAGCGAGGCTTATAAAACTGCAAAGGCTGAAAACAGAGTTGTATACGGAGAATTCGGAACCGATCCATGCCGGGATATCTTTCAGAAGATAGCCACCTTTTTTAAAGGTCCTGTAGCTACTGACAATGGTTGCGTTAATGTCATTAAGTTTCCCGAAGGCATGACAGCTGTAACGGAAACTACCAAACCGGTAAGGTTTAATCCCGAAACGCTGGAAACAAAAGGACATTTATATTTTGATGATAAGCTGAAAGGCCGAACAACAGTAGTACATCCTCATTATGACAGTAAGGGAAATATGTTCAGTTATATGACACATTTCGGAGCGAAATCATATTATAATATCTATCGTTTGCCTGCTGATAGTGATAAACGAGAAATTATAACATCAGTTCCGGTAAAGGAGCCTTCGTATATGCACAGCTTTGGGATGACTGAAAATTATATCCTGCTAACGGAATTCCCGCTTGTTGTACATCCGTTAAAGATGCGCTTTAGCCAGAGACCATTTATTGAAAAGTATTCATGGAAGGAAGATTACGGTACTAAAATCCATGTTATTAATAAGAATAATGGTAATATAAAATCCTTTAATACAGATCCTTTTTTTGCGTTCCATCATGTAAATGCTTTTGAAGCTGATGGAGAAATAACATTTGACCTGGTAGGGTATAAAAATGCAGGGATCATTGAAGGATTATACCTGGACCGGCTAAACTCTGATGATGGAAATGTTACAGCAGGTAATCTTTGGCGATTTAAACTTTCCCTGGATAATGGGAGCATTAGTAAAAAGGTTGTTTCAGATTCTTTAATGGATCTTCCGCGGATTAACTATGAGAAAGTAAATTGCCGGCCTTACAGATATGTATATGCGGCCGGGATTCAAATTCCCGGTAATTTTTTTGATAGCTTAATAAAAGTTGATGTAGAAACCGGTGAAGTAAAAGTATGGAAGGAGGATAATTGTTTTCCCGGAGAGCCGGTATTTGTTGAAAAGCCAGGTGCTAATAAAGAAGATGATGGAGTAATCCTAAGTATAGTGCTGGATGCTGAATCAAATTCATCGTTTCTGCTGATATTAGATGCAAAAAATTTCAAAGAAGCTGCCAGGGCAGAGGTGCCACAGCATATAACTTTTGGTTTTCACGGACAGTTTATCTCTCAATGAAATGACAAACACCCTCCGGATTAATTTAAAGATTCATTAATTTTGATTTTTTTTAGTTACTACACTCAATAAAGATCGATGAAAAAATTTATAAAAGGATTTAAAGAATTTGCTGTAAAAGGTAATGTTGTAGACCTGGCTATAGGTATAGTCATAGGTACGGCCTTTAATAGAATAGTCCAGTCCTTTGTAAAAGATATTATAATGCCTCCGTTTGGATTAATATGGGGCGATAAAAATTTTACTAACTATAAAATTATATTAAAACCTGCAGAATTAACTGAGGCTGGAGAGATTGCTGCACAGGAGGTGGCTATAACTTATGGGAATTTTATTACCGCTACAGTAGATTTTCTGATCATAGGTTTTTCAATTTATTTCGTTATCCAGGTAATGAATTCGACAAAAAGAAAAGCAGAAGACCCTAAGAACCCGGAGGTGCCTACCCCAAAAGATATCCAGCTACTGACTGAGATAAGGGATCTTTTGTCAAAGGATAAGAAGCAATAATTTTTTCCAGTAATGATTCAATGTCTTTAAAACCATTCGGCTTTTCAGTAGTTGTTATGAAAAGAAATTTTATTTATGGATTTTATAAAATTAATTGCAACAGGATTGGCCGGATCAACTGCTTTAACAGGGTTACATCAGGCGTTACTGGGAATGGATGAAGCTCCGCGGGTAGATCTTTTAGGAAAGGAAGCACTTGAAAAAGTTGCCGGTAATGGTAAATCTGGTATATCTCAAAGTACCTTCTACTGGGGCTCAATTGCAGGTGATATTCTCAGTAATTCAGCCTTTTATAGCATAATAGCAAAAGCAAAAAACCCCATATTTACCGGCGCTCTTGTAGGAGGCGTAATAGGTGCATTCACACTGATCTCACCAAACCTCTTTGGATTGAATAAAGATTTTGTAAGGTCCTCAGAAAAGAAGAAATACATTACGCTTGGCTATTACATCTTCGGCGGAATTGCAGCCGGTTTTATGGCAAAAATGATGAAAGGGAAAAGGTGAAAATATTAATTCACTAATTCTTCATTTTTAATTAATATAAAGTCCACCAAAAGAGCCAGATCAACATCAAAACCGCAAGGATAACAGCGGCAATCCTTATCCATGGATCATTTTTATTTATTTTCATCATTGCTGTGGGAGAGAATCTATTTCTGCCGTTACAGGCATTTCAAAAATATGGTCTTCAAGATCTTTTTCTCTGAACTTGATATCGGAAAATACTGCACGATATCTTTCTGTATTAGTTACAGAATCACCGGCATATTTATATCCCACCATTCTTCGTGGTACAAGGATTCCATTTACCTTCTGCCAGTCAGCATAATGTAGCGCATTAAAATCTTCATGTGCTTTTCCGCTGAAATAGGTAACGGTATAAAGCAACCACTCCAGCTGATTAGTCTCAGGATCTAAATAAGCGATATAATAATCTTCCGGAGTGTCGCCAACACCTTCTTTATAGGATACTCTTACAGTTTCATACTCTTTTCCTTTCAATGTTTTATTTCCCTGTTGTTCTAAAACGACACCATCATCGGCCATGACAAACGGAAAGCTGAAAAAATAAAAGAAAAGGTTGTGATAAAATCGTGGCGATCGTTCACCAAATGCTTCTTTATCAGGTGCTATCCAAACCTGCTCTCCATTATAGCCAATTTTAAAAGAATCATGTCGTATAAGGACTTTTCTACTGTCCAGGTCTATGTGATGCTTCTCATTGAAAAAATTAGTTATAGTGTTAGTATCTATTGTATAAATAAGGGTAGAATAATCTTTCCAGGTTTCATAGCTCCCATGGGCCTGCATTGCTTCTTTAACTGTTTCCGGCAGGATGTTTATTTCAGAAGAAACATCATTCTCTATTTGATTTTGCTCCTGATCTTCAGTTTTTTGGTCACAGCCTAAAAGCAAAAAGGCTGATAGCGAGAGGAGTATATATATTCTCATAACATCAAAAGAAACAAAAAAGCCCCAACAAAGTTGTCGGGGCCTTTACTTATATTTTTGATTAATTATTTTTCAGATTCTACCTTTTCTTCTTGTTTCTCCTTGTTTTTTACATACTTTTCAAGAAGCTGATCTGATTCCCATAGCATGTGCATGATAGATTCCCGTGCACGGTAGCCATGGCTTTCATAAGGGAGCATCACTAATCTTGCTTTACCTCCCAATCCTTTTAAGGCACTAAACATACGTTCACTTTGCATAGGGAAGGTACCAGAATTATTATCTGCCGCACCATGGATCAACAGGATAGGCTCATTAATTTTATCGGCATGCATAAAAGGAGACATATCGTAATAAACCTCAGGGGCATCCCAATAAGTTCTTTCTTCTCTCTGGAATCCAAATGGTGTTAAAGTACGATTATAAGCACCGCTTCGCGCAATACCGGCAGCAAAAAGATCTGAATGTGCCAGGAGGTTAGCTGTCATAAAGGCGCCATAGGAGTGGCCACCTATAGCCATACGGTCCCTGTCGCCAATACCCATCTCTACAAGTTTATCAATGGCTGCTTCGGCATTCATTACCAGCTGCTTTCTGAATGTATCATTAGGTTCTTTATCACCTTCACCTATAACAGGCATACTTGGATCATCAAAAATGGCATAACCTCGTGTGACAAAATGTAATGGAGAACCCCAGTAAAGACGAAGGAATTCATAAGGCGATCCCTTTATCTGGCTTGCAGCGTCGGCACTTTTAAATTCACTCGGATAGGCCCACATTAGTACAGGGAGAGGTCCATCTTCTTTTTTATATCCTTTAGGCAAATAAAGGTTCCCTTTTAGATCAACACCGTCTTTACGCTTATATTCTACAACCTGCTTTTCAATACCCTCTAACTCAGGATAGGGATGAGGAAAATCAGTGATTTGATCAAGTTTTCCAGATTTAAGGTTTCTCAGGTAATAATTTGGTTGCTCATCTTTGGCTTCGCGGCGGGTGATAAGCTGTCCTTTCTCAGGGTCTATTAAATAAACAGGGTATTCATAATAAGGCGCTGTTGATCTCCACAGCTCTTCATTTCCTTTTGTTTCAAGATCAAATAAACGTACAAACGGCCTGTTTCCTTCAGGAGAAGCCCCTGCACCTGTCAGATAAAGTTTTCCTGCTTCATCCCGGAGCAATACCTGCTCACCGAATTCATTCATGGCAGTCTGGAAATTACCAGGGTCATTATAGCGGTCTTCGTAAGATCGGGTAAATAAAACTACTTTACTGTCAGCTTCATCCGGATCAAAAGTGCTGGTAATAAGTTCTCTGGTACTATACCATGATTCATAAGCAATGGCAAGGTCATCATCACCCCAATTGACGCCACCATAACGTAACTTAAAAGGTATACCTTCTTTTTTCTCACCGGTAAACGGAGCTTCCAAATAGAACATGCGATCTCTGAACTCTACTTCTTTGGAAGGATCACCTTCATCCTGCGCTTCAACCCAATGTAATGTTGCTGGCTTATCGTTTCTCCAGGTAAAACTTCTTGGCCCTGTCATTACTGCACCAAAACCTTTAGGTATATTTTCTGCCAATGGTATTTGAGCAACTTCTCTTACCAGGTTACCCTGACGGTCCATTACCTTTTCAGATGATGGAAAACGGTAGTAAGGAACAATATAACTAAATGGCTCATTAACAGTAGAGACATAAATATATTCTCCATTTGGAGAAGGGGAAAGAGTAGTATGAATTCCCGGCTCTCCAAGTATTTTAGTGGTATTTGTATTAATATTGATCAACATAGGCTGAACAGTAGCATAATATTTAAAAAGCTCTTCATCATGCTGATCTTCCAGAAGGTCCTGGTATGTTCTTACCGGGGCTTTTTTACCCGTTGACTCCTGTGTTACCGGACCCTCAGGGGCTAATGGTCTTTCCGGTGCCTCACCACGATCTTTAGGATTTTGCTTGTAAATGATAGTTTCATTATCCGACAACCAGCTAAACGGGCTGCCAATGACATCATTGACATCATAAGCGGTCATCTGTTTTGCATTGGCAGATTTTACGTTCAGAAGCCAAAGGGAGATACCCTTGTTATTAGTATTCGTAAAGGCAATGTGTTTACCATCCGGAGACCAGCGAACATTTGATATACTTGCGTCGGCGGGTAATCCTGTAACCGCTTTTTCTTTACCCCCTTTGATACTTTTAAATTTAATTCCGTTATAATCACCAGAGCGGCTGGGACCGCTGGTTCTGGGGTTAATACGTAATCCGGCAATTCTAAGCTCAGGTTGAGCGAGCTCTTCTATTGAAGGGTACCCTGGCCTTTCCAGCATAAGAATCCAGTCACTTTTCGGGTGAATGGATACTGCAGGCGTCTGGGGGGCATCTACCAGATCAGCTATTGGTTTAGGCGGCATCTGATAGCCATCCTGTGCCCATGAGTTAAAGGCAATCAGGCTTATAATTAATAAATAAACTCTCTTCATATTAAATTGATTTTAATTTAAAACTAAAGGATTTCAATAAATTTACACAATAACTTTATTTGAATGGCTAATTATTTATCTAAAACTAGCTGCCAAAAAAGTATATATTATTTGTTTAAGGTTTTTATTTTGCCTAATAATCGATAACATCATATGCAGATGTATTTTTTTGTGTAGTTTAAACCATGATTAATGAAATACCACAGATCATTGATGGTTTTACCCATACCGAGTATCTGGTAATTTTTCTTGCCATAATTTTTGGATATGTAGGAGCTGAATATTTCCAGGGCTGGGGGTGGATGATCAGAAATCGTAAGGAAGTAAAAAATTATTGGCAGCATACGCTATGGACGATCTTTGCATTTGTAATGTTTATTCAAAACTGGTGGGGCATTTGGCCGAGGACACGCCTAATAACAAATAATATATTTTATTTCTTCTATTCACTTCTTCCTATAGTATTATTCTATTTTATTAGTGTCGTTCTATTTCCTGAAACAAAAAAGGAGGGAGATATGGAAATGAAAAGCCACTTTTATAATAACACACGCTGGTTATTTGGTCTTTTTTCCATATACTTTATTTTAGCCATAGTGAACTCTTTTGTATATCCGGATATTGGTAATGTTTTAGTACAAAATCTGATACGTTTGTTTGGGGTCCTATTGGCTTTAGCTGCAGCTTATTTTCATAAAAGTATTGTTTTACATGTTATTTTTCTGATAATAGGATATGCGGCCTTAATACGATTTTTTATTGCTCTTCCTAATTAATCAATCTTTTTGCGGTTTCTCCGTAAGGAAATAGATTTATTACTTAGGTTTGGAGTTATAACATATATTTTTCTTCCCTGATTATCTTTATCTAATTTTGTCATGTCAGAAACAATAGAACAAACAGATCTAATAATTATCGGAGCGGGACCAATAGGTCTTGCCTGTGGAATAGCTGCCAAAAAAACGGGTTTTTCTTCTATCATAATCGATAAAGGTCCTCTTGTAAATTCCATTTATAATTATCCGCTAAACATGACGTTTTTTTCTACTTCAGAGCGGTTGGAAATAGGTGAGGTACCTTTTATATCCCATAACCCGAAGCCAACACGCTCGGAGGCTCTCGAGTATTATCGACGGGTAGCTATGTTCTGGGAATTATGTACCTGCCTTTATGAAACAGTTGAGTCAGTTACAAAAGAAGGAAATGGCTTTTTAACCCAAACGAATAGAAAAAATTACCGGAGTAAAGCGGTAATTATTGCTACAGGATTTTATGATATCCCATATCCGTTAAATGTAAAAGGAGAGGGGCTACAAAAAGTAAAACATTATTATGATGAACCGCATCCTTATTATGACATGCGTGTTGCTGTAGTAGGCGCTGCTAACTCTGCAGTAGATGTGGCATTGGAAACCTTTCGAAAGGGAGCCAAAGAAGTAACTATGGTAATGCGTGAAAAAGAGATCAGTGAGAGTGTTAAATATTGGGTAAAACCCGATATAGAAAATCGAATTAAGGAGGGTACTATAAAATCATATTTTGATTCGCATATCACAGAAATCAGGGAACATGAAATAGATATTATTACACCTGAAGGTCCCATGACCCTTAATAATGATTTTGTACTTGCCATGACCGGTTATCAGCCTGATTTCAGCTTTCTTAAAGCATGTGGCATAAAAATCAGGAACGATGAATTTAAAACACCAGCGTATGATGAAGATACTATGGAGACTAATGTGGATAGGTTATATCTTGCCGGTGTTATTTGTGGTGGATTAAAAACCAATAAATGGTTTATAGAAAATTCCCGGGAGCATGCAGATCTTATCATTAACGACCTGAAACAGAAAATAGAGAAATAAAAAAGGCCGGTGATTGGTCCGGCCTTCATAAATTTTTAAATCTACCTTTTATTGGTTTTGATTTCCTTCTTCAAGAGTAACTGTTCTTGAAACAGGATTAAAGGGGCTGTCAATAAGATTCCCTTCGCTATCAAGGAATTCCAGTTTAAAAGTATTTTCACCCATTGGTAATCCTTCTACTATATAAGGCTTCCACTCATCAAGCATAAATTCCTGGCCATTTATAGTTGCCCGTATTTTGTTTCCATTGGCACTAAGATCAGTGTTAACAAGGAAGAAATCCAGCAGGATCTTTTGTGTTTGTTCAGGCCCCGAATAGGTACCTTTAGGTCTGCTGTAAAACATATGTGGCTTTGAAAGGTCAGCTTTCTGACTCTCGTCTACATTTCCTACACTATATTGTTTTACAACAAATGCATCCTTATTTTTCACACTAGCGTGATAGGAGCGGGAAAGGAAAGCCAGTATTACATGATTTCCTTCACTTAATTCTTTCTCAAAAGTAGGCTCATAATGAGCGGAATATGGATCATTATCTTCAATATAATGGATATGCTGCCCTTTGTCAGAGTTAGCTAACATCAGATTTTCAGCATTTTCAGTTTGAGCTCCTAATTCATAATTTTCTACATTGAAATTAAATGTCACTTTACCAGGTTGAAGGTTAGTACCTTCTTTTGGCTCCTGTAGTGTTAATTTAGAATCAGGATACTCTGGAAAATCCGGAGCCGGAGAAACAGTTATATTCTGCTGGCCACCATCTTCATCTTGTGCTGTTGCAAGAGTATCCTCCTCAACTTCTGCATCTTCCTGACGTGCTGTTTGATCACAGGCACTAAATCCCAGAAGAAGAGAAAGCATAAAGGTTGATAAAAATAAATGTTTCATAATAATGTTTTTTGTTTCAATTGATTGATAGTAATAAAGTTACGAGGTCTTAGCTCATAATCCAATAAACTTGAAAAAAAAGGATTTGTTCAGCTACTTTGGAAGTAAATGTAAACTGTGCTTTGCTATATAAAGAATAAAATTAAGATATGTCTAATTGGTGACAAGGCAATTCCAGTCTTTTACCGATATTGTAGAGTAATGCGTATTGTTTTCTTTTTATACTTATTCTATTTACCAATTTCTTCTGTCAATGGTCAGACTTGCTGTACAGGGGGGGTAACAACAATTGGCATATTTACCATTCCTGATCCTAATTCAGACGGAGAATTATTTTTAAACGCTGAATTTAATAATATTTCCTCAACAATATTGAATGATGAGGTTTTAGATGAATCTACCACGAACCGCTATATACAAACTTATGCCCTGCAGTTAGCATATCCTGCTTCGGAATATATAACATTCAGTGTTGTTATACCATATCTAATTCAAAATCAAAGTACCAGGACAGATATATTAAATAATAATGGTTTTGCCGATTTAAGCGTCTGGCTATCTGCTTATCTTTTAGAAGATAAGGAATGGAAGATCAATATTAATTCAGGGGTGAAATTACCAACAGGAGATAAGAGTCAACAGGACCCTATAACAAATTTGAATTTTCCTGCCAGCTTTCAAAATGGAACAGGGGCATTTGATTTTTTATTCTACCCCCGCCTGGATTATCGATTATCTGGAAATTTTTCTGCAGGAATAAATGGATTTGTCAAAATTACAACTTCGGCGGAAACAGCTGGAATCGAACATTATAAATTTGGTAATTCTTACGCAGGTGGTATAGATTTTAGTAAAGAATGGGTTACAGGTAATTATTTACTTTCATTTTTTACAGGCGGCCTGATCCAGTATCAGCAGGAGGATCAGATAAAAGAATGGGAGAATCCTAATACCGGTGGTATTTTTAGCTATTGGCTTGCAGGAATTAATTTTAAATTATCACCTGCATTTTCTATGAGCGGGCAATATACACTTCCTCTTTATCAAAATGTGAATGGGTTACAAATTGCCACAAGCAGTCGAATGAATTTTAAAATAATTGCAAAAAGAATATGAAGCAAAAACTATTTTTATTGTGTATGGTTCTTCTGGTTACTTCATGTACTGAAGAAGATGTGGATTTGCTTCCGGTATTCTCTAACTCTACGGCTAATCAGTTAATCAATGATTATAATGGATCAGCTCCGTTTGTTATATATAAAAGAGGTAGTCTTAAAATTTTTTTAGGATTTTCCCGTATAAGCCCTAAAGATGGAAGTACTTTGGTTTTTGATACAACCGCCGGAGCATTTCCGAATGTTTTTAAGGATCAGAATAATGAGGAATGGAATATTTTTGGTGAAGGTATAAGTGAGGGTAATACTGGATATAACCTGACTGCCTTATCTGGTATGCCGGGATACTGGTTTGCCTTCCCTGCTATATATGATACGGTAGAGGTGGAGAGTATTGGTTTAATAAAATCATCTGATTTAGGTTCCAAGGAGTTTTCTTCTGAGATATTGGTTGATCCTCAGAGGCTTTTTCAGGGTGCATTAAAGGATGGTATTCCCTCCATAGATAATCCGCAGTTTACTACATGGGCATCTTTTAATTCTGATCAAAGTAAAGAAGATCTTCTTTTTGCCTCAGGAGACACTACTATGTTTACAGTTTATAAAGCTCCGAACGATAAAATATATGCTCTTCCACATAATATTTTAAACTGGCATGAAATTGTAAATCATTTGGTTGGAGATTTTTATTACAATGCTTCCTTTTGTCCTCTAACCGGTACTTCACAGGTTTGGAAATCAAAATCCCAATTTGGTGTTTCGGGGATATTATACAATTCAAACCTTGTCTTATATGATCGTGATACAGAAAGTTTATGGTCGCAAGTGTTGCAATTATGTATAGAGGGTGATAGAATTGGTGATCAGCCGGAAAGAGTGCATTTTTTTGAGTGTAACTATACCGCCCTTGAAACATTAGCACAGTATGAAAATGAAATTATAGTACTGACACAAGAGACCGGATTTACCAGGGATTATGATGTATATCCGTATGGAAGCTATAAATCATCCAGTACTGTGCATTATCCTTTGGATTTTGAATCTGATCTTTTTCATCCGAAAGAAAGAGTATTTGCTCAAACAAATGACTGCTACGCAAAGATTTATCACTATTAATTTAAATTAGAAAAACCAGGTGTTCTATTTTTTTATATTAGGAATTGTATAAAGTTTAACAAACTAAGGGAAATTTTAAAATAAAATATACTTTTGCCAAGCCCTATGGCTATGTTTATAATTCTTTATGCCAGTTATTGATCTGTTAATCTATTTATTTATTTTTACTACAGTTACTTTGCTGTTACTAATCCCTATCCTGCGATGGTCAAAATATAATATGAGCATGGTGAGAAAACAGCAGCTGACTAAGATATTTGCCGTTTTTTTTGCAGTAATACTAGTTGCTGTACTAATGTATACCTTATTAAATTAGCTTTTTCGAACGAAAAGCAATGAACTAAACCCTGACACTTTTACCGTCTATATGTCCTCTTAAAATAAAACAACTATCAAAACTATTTGAGTGGAGAGTTAAGAAGTTTTTATAGACCTCATCATTTCGGAAAGTTACACATAACCGTTGCTTCCCTCCAATTGATCTATGATTGCTGTGTTCAATCCCCTGATCAGACAATTCCATTGTAAGCTTTTTATAGCTTTCGGGATTACCGGATGTTATTATAACTTTCACCACAACCTAAAGATACATCTTATATGTTCCAATTACTATTTACAGAGATTAATAATATAATTGGCTTAATTTTAAATATAGAGTTAAGTAAGATCATGACAATATTTTTTTAAAGTAAATAAGTTCTAAATATTCTATTTATATAGTTATTACTGGTATTGGCAGTTGAATAATTTTTTTATCTTTATTTTTTTTAAAAGTATGAGGCTTCTTTTTTTTCTTGTTTTTCTGCTTTTTCCAATAATGCTCATTGCTCAGATCGAGTGGTTTCAGCAAATAGGTTCGGTTAAGAGAGATATGGTGCAACACCATACTGTTGATGTCGAGGGAAATATTATTTCGACTGGTTTCTATTCTGATGATGCTGTTATAGAGGGCCAGGAGTTGCCTAAAATTAAATTTAATAATAGCTTTTTTTTTAAGACTACGCCTTCTGGAGACCTGTTATGGGTAAAGACATTGAATTGTCCTCGTTATATGGGTAGCACAGGTGTATCTACCGATAAGGAAGGTAATATATATATTACGGGTCAATTTATCCAGGAATTGTTTTTGGAGGGAAAATCGATACTAAAAGGTATTGACAGCTATAGTGTTTTTCTTTGTAAATTCAATAAAAATGGAGAATTGATATATGCTACAGGTATCCACGGCTTAAACTCCCGATATTCTTCATATACTGAAGGTCATATTATTGCGGATAAATCTGGAGAAGTGATAATTGCCGCTGGCATAACTGGTAAAGTAAAAGTTGATAATATTATAATTGAAGGTGGTATTGTTCCTACCAATAATTTACTTATAGCAAAGTTTTCCAAAGAAGGAGCCCTACAGTGGTATTATAATCCAACAGCAGCTTCAAATATTGAAGTATATGATATGCAAATGGATAAAAACAAGAATGTTTATATCACTGGATTTTATTCTTCTACGTTAGATTGGGGGAAAGATTCCCTGGCAGGACCTCAATTCGGTCATTCAGATATTTTCATAGCAAAAATTGATTATTCAGGTAATCCTATATGGGCTAAAGGTTATAATAAAGTTGAAGCTGTCAAACTTAATAATACAGCAGTAGCTATGGCTATAGATAATAAAAATGATGAAATATATTTAATGGGTGTTTTTAAAGGGAAGGTCTCATTTGACGGACATGTATTGGAAAGTAAAGGTAATGATGAAGAAGCAGGTATAAGCAGTCAGTTTATTCTTAGAATGTCAGCCGATGGCACTTTAAACTGGGTTAAAAAATACGATTACAATCTCTATCTACTCTCTATGGATTTTATTAAAGATGAGCCGGGAGGTATTGTGGTTTCAGGTGGAAGTTATCCTGTTTTATTAATTTTTGACCGGGATGGTAATGAAAGAAGACGATTTAGTGAGTATTCAGGTGGTTGGCCTCTTCATGTTACATCTCTTTCTTCTGATGACTTTTATATATCAGGGTTTTTTAACAGTACTATAAATTTAGAACATTTGAGTTATAAGCCAGAAGGTGAAATTGATGGTTTTGTGGCAAAAGTTACTTTTGATTGTAGTAACAAATTACCAATAGCACCGGAGCTTTCCTATACCTGTAATGAAATATCAATAGAAAACCATAATGGGAAGGATGTGATCGCCTGGTATAGAAATGACAGGAATATTCTTCCGGATACAATTACTTCTTTATTTCATCCGTCAGATGCTATTTATAAAGTAAGTTTTCAAAATGGCTGCGGAACTACCTATAGTGAAAGTATTGACTTTTTTAATTCGCCCGAGCGATTTAAAGTATATAATGTTATAACGCAAAATAGAGACGGTAAAAACGAATATTTTACTATTGACGAGGGTTTAATAGGATCTCACCTGCAGATATATAGTAGATGGGGGGCAAAAGTATATGAAAGTGACGATTATAATAATGATTGGAATGGCGATGGATTAAATTCAGGAGTTTATTTCTATAGAATTACAAATGATTGTGTAGGTGAATTAAAAGGAACCGTTACTATCATTTACTAATTAAATCAATTAATAATCACTTTCCAATATATAACTTTATTATCAATCAGTATTTTAAGGATAAATACTCCTTTTTGGGTTATAAAGATCTGGCTTTCTTCACCATACGATCTCTGGAAATCGCATTCAATTTCCTGTCCTGATACATTTACAGCCTGAACCTCCTGAATGTTGCCCCTGAGATAGAACCTGCCATCTTTTGACGGGTTAGGATAAAGCATAAAAGAAGGTTCTTCTACTATTGGATCAGCCTCTATGGAAGTAACTGGCCCTGTAGGTTCAGGGCCTATAAAAGGCCGCATCATTAAGGTTCCGGATATACGGTCACCGATTGGCATCCACTCGCCACTTACATTTTCAAAAATTTTACCTGAATTATCTGAATTTTTATCCAGCCCGATAGGCATTTTACCTGAACCTGTAAGTGTAAAGCCTATAAAGAAGGTGTCCTTTACAACAACAGGTGTGCGAAAAGTATAGCGGTTAAAAACATCCCTCAAATCATTACCATCAATTGTTATACTTTCCCTTATCAAAAGTTTACCGGGAAGTGATCCATTATTTTCCCAGACATGCAATTCTATTGATTTACCATTTGCTGTAGCGCCTGCATATACAGTATTAATATCAAATCCATGAATGTAAGCACTATCAACACGATTTAAAACAAATTGATACGCCAGTTTATTACCGGCTACCTGGAGACCTGCAGCAGCTTCAGCCGTGCCATCATCATAGGCATAGTAATCTTCAATCACAAAGCTTTTACGGATAGTATCATTAACACGAAAATCTATGGGTGCATACTTAAGATCATAATTTCCGGAGTCGATACGGTTATCAAATGTTTTTACAGCTATCTCGTACTTGATTTCCTGCACCGATGAATCCGGCTTGGGTAAACCATTATCTGTAATCGGGAAAGGTACATCTACATCATGATTTCCATGAGCCGCGATAGGGGATTTGGTTCCTTCATCTGTAATGGGGTAACTGGTAGTTATTATTTCATCGGTTGTGATAACTGTTATATTAACAGATTGGCGATAAACCTGTCGGAGGTCATAGAGATTATTCAGTAAATAATAAGGTGTCTGAAGGTCTTCTTCTAAATTAAGATGATTATTAGGTATAGCTGAATAATACTGAAATATATTACTCAGGTCCTGATTTACAGCTCTGTCAGGATATATATTATCTATAAGGGACCGATCAGCATTAAGATATACATAATCTAAATGCCACAGGTCAAATGGTCCGGATTGATTACCAAAAGACTGAAAAGCAAACTGGAAATCCTGATGAAAGTAGGCTGGATCTTCAATTTTTAATAAAACCTGATAAAATATCCTTGGATCTCTATCTACTTCAGGTAAAATTACCATGGCCTGGTGCCAGTTTCCATTAGCATCTTTAAACTCCACCTGCAGCTTATCACCATCATCATATTCGGGAGATTCACCATTTCCTCCCAGCTGGTAAAAAAAGCTAAGAATAAGATTGTCATTTGCTGTATAACCTGAAAGATCAATCGAGTGGGATATCAACCGGTCAGTGCTTTCGCTGCTGCCCGGATCTGTATTATAAGGAGATCCATCAAATTGTAAACCATCAAAAGTAGCAACACCTAAAGATGGAGGCCTGTGCGCATAATGCTTATTTATTAATACATTTTCGCTGTTTTCCCAAAGAGAATCATTAGGGACTCCTTCAGAAGAATAAAAATCATCCCAGAAAGGAAGCTGAAGGGGTTGTTGATGTGTGCGTAAAGTATTGTTTTTTTTCTTTTTAGTTGAATTAGCTATACTATATTCTACTAACTGCCCCTGTACAAGTACAGGAAGAAGTAACATTGGCAAAGTGAAAGTAAGAAGCCATTTTGTCCTCATCTAATTCATTAAATCGCGAACTCTATTAAGAGTATCAGGTTGAGCCTCTATCCAAAGGTCAATAGTTTCCCCCATCCTTACTTCTTCATAAGGATCCGGTTTTTGTTTTATAACGACCGGTAATTGACCTGTAGTATCTCCTTTAACAATTATAACCCCAAGATTAAGGCTTGAGCCTCGAATAGCAATTTTTGCTTCATCAAGTGTATAGCTTGTTAGATCCGGAGCAGGAAATTTATTATTTCCTCCATAACCATTACCTACTACCAAATCAATAACAGATCCTTTTGGTAACCGTGTGCCGGGCTTTATTTCTTCACCTTCATGCTTCATTTTCAGCACCAGGTTAAGGTATGGGCTAGGCTCAAAGAACATCCGGCCTCTCTTCAATTCATTACTTCTTAAAACAGCTTCCGCATTAACCAGGGAATGGTCCAGGAGGTCGGGGAGAGGCACAGTCGGAGGTTGAACTCTATTTACAGTAAGGAATATTTTTCTTTTCTCTTTTACCTTATGGCCTGGTCGTGGATACTGCTCCAAAACAGTGAGAGGCGGGTATTCTTCACTATAGCTGCTGTCGCTAACTTCGTAGCGCAGGTGATCACCAACATAACTTGGAATATCATCCAGCTGTAATCCGGTTAATTTAGGAACAGTAACAGTTTCCCCGTGACTTGTCTGGTTCGGAAGAAATACATAAAAGAAAACCAATAGGATGGTAGCTGAGACAGCCAGTACAATGGCAAGGTTTATTAGAAACTGTTTTAGACTATTTTGTTTTTTTTTCATTTACTTTCTGAAGAACGAAATCCCGAATATAATATTTTAAACTTAATTTCTTAATTAATTACCTGATAACTCCGTTGTTTTTTGTCCGATTTGTACCTTTCCTGTGCCAACCGGATAAGTTTTGTAACCAGATCAGTAAAAGAGATCCCTCTTTCATCCCACATCATGGGAAACATACTGGCATCAGTAAATCCAGGAATGGTATTGATCTCATTAATAAAAACCTCTCCTTTATTATCCAAAAAAAGGTCTACACGTGAGAAATCCTGGCAGTGCAGTGTTTTATAAGCTTCAACAGATAAATGTTGTACCTGCTTATGTTGCTCATCACTTAATTTTGCTGGAACATGAAGCTCTACCGCTTCAGGATCAAGATATTTAGCTTTATATGTATAAAATTCATATGATGGATTGATGACTATCTCTGCAGCAAGAGAAGCTACAGGTTCATCATTGCCCATTACAGAGCATTCTAATTCGCGGCCTTTTATATATTTTTCAAATAACAGTATATTGTCATATTTAAATGCTTCTTCTACTGCTGATTTAAGATCATCCTCAGACTTTACCTTATTTACCCCCACACTCGAGCCAAGATTAGCTGCTTTTGCCATAAAAGGATTACCCAAATATTCTTTTAATTCATTATATGAGATCTTATCTTTTTGAGTAATACTATAGTATTTGAATGGAACAACGGGCAATTGAGCAGCAGCTAAAAGTTGCTTGGACATTAGCTTGCTCATACATATGGAGGAGCCTAAAACTCCTGTTCCTACAAAGGGTAATTCCATAGAAGTCAAAAGTCCCTGAATGCTGCCATCTTCACCATCAGTACCATGAAGGATAGGAAAAAACAGGTCAATGATTAACGGCGTGCCGTCCTGAATGAATAAGCCTGGTTTTGAAGCATCAAGTCGTAGATGTAAGGGTTGTCCGTCCTCTACTTTTTCAGTAACAGTGTTGGTCAGGAACCATTTTCCGCCTTTAGAAATACCGATATGAACGGCTTCAAATAGTTCCTTATCTAGATATTGGCTTACATTTGAAGCAGAACGTACAGATACCTCATGTTCAGTTGATCTACCTCCGTAAATAATCCCCAGTTTTATTTTTGGCATATTGACTATTTTAGCTGACTGCAAAGTAAATGAATTCTTTTAATAAAGAACTAACTTCTTTACTTCCTGAAAAGTCTCTCCTTGTACATTAATTAGATAAACCCCCTGTGAAAAGCCGTATAGCAAAATCTGATGTGTCTGATTAAGTGTATTTGGAAAATTATAGGTTGAAAAAACCTTCCCTGATTGATCAGTGACCGTAATGCGGATATCCTCTTTTTCAGCGAGAGTAAATGTTAAAAATGTTCTGTCAAATGCCGGATTAGGGTGTATAACAACAGGATCAGTTGAAACAAAAGGATTTTCATTATCCTCAAGGAATATTTCGATATTATCTACATTTATTTCACTTCCATTTGAACCTGTAGCAACAAAAGCAAGACGTACATCCTGATGGCCAATTAAATCTTTTAAAGAAAAATGTTCTCTTCTAAAATCCATTCCTGAAGTAGCAGTATTTAACTCCTCACCCTGTTTATCATAGCCTAAAGGCTTATAAGTTAAACCACAATCATCGGTAAATAGTATGCGCAGGCGGTCAGGTGTTTCTCCTGAATAAAGCAGGTCAAAAAACAGAGTAGCTTCCTTAATATCTGAAAAGTCAAGTACAGGGCTTACAAGCCAGTCTTCATCCTTCTGAGCAAAATATTTAGGTGATGGGAAAGTGACATAATAATTTTTACTGTTTTCATTTACCTCCCAGGTGACATCATCATCAAGATTAAGGATGCTCCAGTTAGAAGCAGCAAAATCCTCGAAATCTTCTCGCAATGGTAAGGCTTCTTCATTATGATCAATTAAAAAACTCCTGCTTAAAACATTATTGAGCGTATTAAAATCTAAAGAAGAATTATTTACAGAGGCAATATTTACACTTAAGGTATTATGACCTTCAATACCATTTATTTCCGAAAAATGTACTTCTGCGGAATCACCTGAATGTAAACCTCCGGGGAAATCCACATTATAGGTAGCGAGCTGATTGTTTATACTTAATTCTAATTGCGCAGCTGTTATTAACACGGTACCTTTATTTTTTACCTGTACGATTGGCAGGGAAACCTCTTCACAGAGGGCAGGAGTGGGGCTCACAATTTTAGTAAGCGCAAGATCTGTTATATCAGAACCCATCACACTAATATTATCAAGATAAAGGTTATTTCCCCATTCATTTACAGCAATAAAAGAAAGGCGTATATCCTTTCCTGCATATTTACTTAGGTCCACTATTTCCTGGCGCCATTCCGCCGGTCCGGCAGGAACAAACTCTTCAATAGTAGGGCTCACCGTTTGAAGGTCCCGACCGTATTTCTCAAAAACCGTGTCATTATAATTATTGCCACAATCTTCAGATACTTTAATTATTAAACCTTCTTTCGTTTCGAATTCGTACCTGGCATAGGCTACATAAAAAGAAAGAAAGGCATTGGTATTTCCTGGAATTGAGTAGGGTACAGAAATTAAGTATTCTTTTTCCCCTACACTTTCATCATTATAAAAGTCAGTAGCAATTGCCTGATTGGATGTATTATTAAAAGGAGCATTCCTTATAGACCAGGAAGCGCCAAAATCATAATTGAGGATCTCCCAATTATCTGTTGTGAAATTTTCAAAATCTTCAAATAATGGCAGGTCAAGTATCATTAAATGGGGGACGGTAATTTCGCTGGTGTTAAAGTTTGGACTGTCGGTTGTATTATTTACTGAAACTATTTGAAAAGAGAATTTTGAAATATCGGAAGACGTTAAAGGGTGTGAAGTGAAAACTATCGTATCCAGCTCCAGTGACTGAAGGTCTGCATTTGAAATGATCAGCTCTTCGATCAAAAGGTCATTATAGTATAAATCAATTTGAAAATCAGTTATTGCATTTTCACCATAATTTCTTATTTCAATTAAAGGCGTTACTTCATTACCGCAGGTTGCCATTATTGGATTAAGCACCTCTTTTATACCCAAATCCAGCTGTGCAAGCTGTGGCTCAGCAAGTCCTGGTGAGGAGAGTAGGCTGGCTCTTCTTGGGCTATTTCCCAGGACAACCATCATTCGATCTTTTTGATTTTCAGTGAAAAGGTTCATGCACTCATCATCAGTATAGTCCATGTAGTTCTGAAACATGTCTGGCAGGTCACCGGCACCTTCATCACAACTGTTGGAACCCGGATATTCGCAATTACCACCGGTGTTTTCTTTAGCTGCTCTTGGTGTATCTTCACAATAATCATCGGCGGAGCAGTCACCATCTCCCCAAATATGTCGAAGTCCAAGAAAATGTCCTATTTCATGTGTAGTGGTACGTCCAAGGTCAAACTGAGGATCAAGGTCAGCTGAAGGATATTTTGCTATTGAGCCAAAAGCTTTATAATCAATTAGCACCCCATCGGTAAGTCGGTTATTACTGGAGTTTTCAAGGCCGGGAAGATCAGAAACTGGAAAACTCGCAATTCCTAAAAATCCATCCGAAAGATTGGCAACCCAGATATTCAAATAATCTTCAGCTGCCCAATAGGAGTGTTCTGATATTTCTGACCATTCGCCAACATGCCAGCTTGTTTGTAACCCTTTAACACGTTCAATGCCATTAGTCGGCAATCCTTCAGGATCTTGTTTGGCCAGAATAAATTCAACTTCTATATCTGCGGCTACTGGTAAAAAATCATTAGGTGTATTGGAGGCATCACTATTCATGCGCCTGAAGTCCTCATTAAGAACTTCAATTTGAGAAATAATTTGCTGCTCGGAAAGATTAGTTCCTATTCCTATAGGTTCTCCATTATGGATAACATGTACCACAACAGGTATCTGTACAACGGCATTTACTTTGTGTGTCCCCTGAATACCAAATCTATCTTTTTTTGGTAATTGCCCGATCTTTTGCTGTAGCCAGTTTTCAAACTGTCCTTTATCCTGTTGCTGATAGCTTTTTAATTCAGTTATTCCACATTTTTCCTGGGCATAGGATAAATGTGCCAATAGCATTATCAGCCATAAGGTTAATATGTATTTACAGCAAACCCTCAAAAGCTGTTAAATTAATCGATCAGGTAATTTGGCGTTAGGATCATCTGGAGTGGTAATATTAATTGCTTCAACACCTTTTATCTCAGGCACTGCTTTTTTAATAGCTTCTTCAACACCAGCTTTTAAAGTCATGGTAGACATAGGACAGCTGCCACAGGCGCCAAGCAGTTCAAGTCTTACAATTTTATTTTCCGTTATCTCCAAAATACGGACATCGCCACCGTCTGTATTTAAATAAGGTCGGATGGTAGAAATAGCTTCATCTACCATTTGATATAATTCATTTTCTTCAGTACCGGTCATAGCCGTAAATTAAGTATTTATTTCTACTTTTTTAGTTTTTTCCATAGAAGCATTTCTAATAGCCACCTGTCTCACCAGATTTTCCGCTACCGTATTAAATGCATCTGCCGTTATACCCTCCTTTAATACAGCAGGGTATCCGCTGTCACCACTTTCCCTGATCGACTGAACGATAGGGATTTGTCCGATTAAAGGAACATTATATTTTTCCGATAAGTTCTTGCCTCCTCCTTCACCAAAAATGTAATATTTATTTTCAGGTAATTCATCAGGAGTAAAATACGCCATATTTTCTACTATACCAAGAACAGGAACATTGATCTGTGGCTGACGGAACATTGATAATCCTTTAACAGCATCAGCTAATGCTACTTTTTGAGGGGTAGTTACCACTATAGCCCCTGTAACGGAAACTGTCTGCACCAATGTCAGGTGAATGTCACTTGTACCCGGAGGAAGGTCTATGATCATATAATCAAGCTCGCCCCATTCTGCATCACTCATAAACTGCTTTAAAGCTGAACTTGCCATAGGGCCACGCCATACAACCGCTGAATCGGGAGGAGCTAAAAATCCAATGCTAAGCAGCTTTACACCATAATTCTCCAAAGGGATGATCATGTCTTTGCCATTTTTTTTGGTCATGGCAGGACGCTCGTTCTCACAGTTGAACATTACCGGTACCGAAGGGCCAAATATATCAGCATCAATAAGGCCTACTTTAGCACCCATTTTTGCCAGTGCCACAGCTATATTACTGGAAACTGTAGATTTACCAACGCCACCTTTTCCTGATGCAACGGCAATAATATTTTTAACATTGGGGAGGAAAGATGCTTTGTCGCGAGTGGTTGTTACCTGGGAAGTAACATGAATATCAATTTCCACATCAGGTCCCAATTCATTATGGACAGCTTCTTTACAATTATTTTTAAGCATTTCCTTCAAAGGACATGCGGGAGTTGTCAGCATTAATGTAAATGCAATTTTATTATCGTCTATCCTCAGGTCCTGAATCATATTCAGTGTAACCAGATCATTTTTCAGGTCCGGATCTTCAACTGTAGACAGGGCTTTTAAAACCTGTTTTTCTTCAATTCTCATGCTATTCTACTTCACTTGAAATAAGCTTGCAATTTACCAAGAAATTACGACTTCATGGATTATATAAATAATGTATTTTAACCTTAAATAATTCTTACCTTTGAGTTTATTTTTCGATTTAAAAGTCCTAATTTAAAATTGCCAATTTTTAATTCTTAATTTCTAATTTCTAATTTTTAATTCTTAATTCACAAAAAGTGCTATCATCAGTCACTATTGAATCGGTAAAGGAGCGGATTGACATTGAGGAAGTGGTGTCTGATTATGTATCATTAAAAAAGAAAGGCAGGAATCTTTGGGCCTGCTGCCCCTTTCACGATGAAAAAACCCCCTCTTTCTCCGTAGCTCCGGATAAAGGGATCTATAAATGCTTTGGATGCGGGAAAGCCGGTGACGGGATATCCTTTATAATGGAGCACGATGGTTTTTCTTATGTTGAAGCCATAAAGCATCTGGCCGTAAAATATGGTATTGAGGTAGTTGAAGATGAAGCAACAGATGAGCAGCTTCAGCAGCAGAATGAACGTGAAAGCCTTTATATAATCCTTAGTTTCGCAAGGGATCATTTTCATAAAAATATTTTTGAAAATGAAGAAGGCAGATCTGTCGGGTATAGCTATTTACGTGAGAGGGGTTATAATGAAAATATTATAAAGAAATTTGAGCTTGGCTACGCTGTTGATGACTGGGACTACCTGACAAAAGAAGCGTTAAAAAACCAGTTTAACGAAGACATACTTGAAAAAGCAGGGCTGGTCATAAAGAAGGAAGATAATAAATTTTATGACCGTTTCCGTGGGCGCGTTATGTTTCCCATTCATGACCTGGCGGGAAAAGTTGTTGCTTTCGGTGGACGTACCTTAAAAAAAGATAAGAAGGTTCCGAAGTATATTAATTCGCCGGAAACTGAGGTTTATCATAAAAGTAGTGTCCTCTATGGAATTCATCAGGCAAGACAGGAAATAAGGAATGAGGACAATTGCTATTTGGTTGAAGGTTATACCGATGTTATTTCCCTTCACCTGAATGGAATTGAAAATGTTGTTGCATCTTCCGGTACCTCACTTACTGATGAGCAGATAAAACTGATCAGCAGGTTCACTAAAAATGTTACTGTTCTTTATGACGGTGACCTTGCGGGATTAAAAGCCTCTCTTCGTGGTATTGATATGATCCTTGCTAAAGGGTTGAATGTAAGGGTCCTGATGTTCCCTGACGGTGAAGATCCCGATAGCTATTCTCAAAAGGTGGGGTCATCTGCCTTTAAAGAATTCCTCGATGAAAACGTAAAGGATTTTATCCATTTCAAAACTTCTTTATATGCTAAAGAATCCGGGTCAGACCCTGTTAAACGTGCGGCATCTGTAAAGGAGATAATAAAAAGTATATCAATTATCCCGGACAATGTACAGCGGGCGATTTATATAAAAGAAGCAAGTGACCTGCTGCAGCTATCTGAATCTATTCTTTTGTCTGAAATGAATAAGCTTCTCATTCAGGAGAAAAGGCAAAAGAAAACAGATTTTATAAAAGAAAAGGAAGTAGAAGATCGTCTTCTTCCTGACGTAGAGAAGTCCCGTCTTACCGATCATAATGCAATAATTGCACTCCAGGAAAAAGAAACCCTTCGCCTGCTGTTGAATTTTGGACATCATCATTTTGAAGATGGTAGCTATATGTTTGATTATATTAAGCATGAGCTCGATGACATAGAGTTTATTAACCAAAAGCACAAAGAGGTTTTTGAGCTTTATGTACAGCATGCAGAGGATGAAAAAGGACCGGATATAAATGAGCTGTTGAAAAACGCCCATAGTGATCTAAAAGGCCTGATTGCGGATCTCATCAGTGATCGTTATGAGATTAGTACTCAGTGGAAAGATAAATTCGAAATTATTGTTCCGGAGAAACAAGATATTATTGATAATCTGGTGTATTCCAATTTAATACGCTTAAAATTGCGGATCGTTCAGAAACTCCTTGATGAGAATAAAGATAAGCTAAAGGAATCTAAAGATGAAGATGAGCAAATGCAGCTTCTGAACATTCATCAGAACCTGAAAAAGTCAGAAATTGAAATTGCCAAAATGCTCGGCATTGTTGTCTCAAGATAGGTGGAACGTTACTTTAAAAGATCTTGTTTTTACGTTTTGGAAAGAATAAATAAATGTCAGAAGATATAAAGCTAGACACCATTGAAGAGGCTATTGAGGAAATAAAGAATGGCCACGTAATTGTTGTAGTTGATGATGAAGATCGCGAAAACGAAGGCGATTTTGTTTGTGCTGCGGAATGTATAACTCCTGAGATAGTCAATTTTATGGCTACTCATGGGAGAGGGCTTATCTGTGCCCCCTTAATTGAAGAAAGGTGTGAAGAGTTAGGACTGGAGCTGATGGTTGGGCGTAATACTGCTACCTTCGAAACCCCATTTACGGTTTCTGTAGATCTCATTGGTCATGGATGCACCACTGGGATCTCTGCTCATGATCGTTTTAAAACTATAAAGGCCCTTGCAGATCCGGAAACCAAACCGGAAGAGCTGGGTAAACCTGGGCATATTTTTCCTTTAAAGGCAAAGACAGGGGGTGTTTTGCGAAGAGCAGGACATACTGAGGCTGCCATAGATTTTGCACGGCTGGCAGGATTCAGGCCGGCAGGTGTACTGGTAGAGATCATGAATGAAGATGGTTCTATGGCTCGCCTTCCTGATCTTCGACTGGTGGCAAAGAGATTTAACCTCAAATTGGTATCAATAAAAGATCTTATAAGATACAGGCTTGAAAAAGAGACACTCATCAGCAAGAAAATTGATGAAGTAAATATGCCAACTGATTTTGGTGATTTTAAGCTGCACGCCTATGAGCAAACAAATACAGGTGAAACTCACCTTGCTTTGGTTAAAGGTGAATGGAAACCTGAAGAACCGGTAATGGTAAGGGTACATTCTTCATGTGTTACCGGTGATATTTTTGGCTCATGCCGTTGTGACTGCGGACCCCAGTTACATTCTGCTATGAAAATGGTCGATGAAGCGGGGCAGGGTGTGGTGCTTTATATGAACCAGGAGGGCCGTGGTATAGGATTGATAAATAAGCTAAAGGCGTACAAGCTTCAGGAAGAAGGTCTTGATACAGTAGAGGCTAATGAAAAGCTTGGTTTTAAAATGGATCAGCGTGATTATGGTGTTGGTGCCCAGATATTACGTGATCTTGGTGTTTCTAAAATTAAACTTATCTCCAATAACCCAAAAAAGCGTGTAGGTTTAATAGGTTATGGCCTTGAGATCGTGGAAAATATCCCTATCGAAATAGCGCCAAATATACATAATGAAAGATATCTGCAGACCAAGCGCGATAAGCTTGGGCATGATCTGCTTAATAAATAAATGACTCGGGTATATATAATTTTTTTACTTTTAATAGGTCCTTTGGCCCTTGTTGGACAAGATTTCCCACACGAGGAATGGCATAGGGGCAGAATTGTATTATCAAGTGGTGATACTATTGCGGGAAACCTAAAGTATAATTTTGAATCAAATGTAGTGCAGCTTAATCCTTTAAACTCAAAGGAGCTATATGTTTTTAGTGCACAAAAACTGATATATTTTGATTTTATAGATAAGCTGTCCAAAGCATTCAGGCAGTTTATTATTTTACCTTATGATATTAAAAATAATAATTATCAGATACCGGTATTTTTTGAGATCATCAGGCAAGGTCCTCTGACCTTACTCACCAGAGAGCGCATTGAAGTGGTTAACGATAATTTTGGCCCCTATAGATCATATGCGCGGGAGAGATTGGTTTATGATTATTACTTTTTAAAGGAAAATGGAAATATAGTCTTCTTTGATGGCAAAAAGCGCTCATTGAATATTATTTTTGGAAAACACACAGCTGCAATTAAGGATTTTATAAAAGAAGGAAATTTGAAGCTCGATAAAATGGCTGATCTGGCCAGAATTGTAACCTTCTACAACCAGGCGATAAATTAATAAAGCGGAATGAGCAAACCTTTGATATTGGTTTCTAATGATGATGGCATATCATCGAAAGGAATAAGAACATTAATTTCAGTAATGAAAAAGCTGGGGGAGGTGATTGTTGTTGCTCCTGATAGCCCACAGTCAGGGATGGGACATGCAATTACTATTGGAAACACCCTGCGCCTGGAGGAAACTGATATTTTTGAAGGAGTCAAAGCTTATCGTTGTTCCGGTACACCGGCTGATTGTGTAAAGCTTGCCAAGCATTTTGTATTGAAGGATAGAAAACCAGATCTTGTAGTAAGTGGAATCAATCACGGAAGCAATACATCAATAAGTGTTTTATATTCCGGCACGATGTCAGCAGCAATTGAAGCTGCAATTGAGGGAATGCCTGCTATAGGCTTCTCTTTATGTGATTATTCTGAAGATGCGGAATTTGAGCATGTTGAAGGATTTGTTTATGACATAGCCAAACAGGTGCTTGATAAGAAGCTAATGAAAGGTGTAGCTCTAAATGTAAATTTCCCGCCAAAACGCAATGAGAAAATTAAAGGGATAAAAATTTGCCGCCAGGCCAGAGCAAAATGGCAGGAAGAATTTGATCAGCGATATGATCCTAATGGAAGAAGATATTTCTGGATGGCCGGAAATTTTGTGAATTTTGATAAAGGAGAAGATAACGATGAATGGGCGATTGCCAATAATTATATTTCCGTTGTCCCATGCCAGTTTGATATGACTGCCCACCATGCCATCAGCCTTTTGAATGATGACTGGGATATGGAGAGCCTCAAATAAATTTAATTCTTCACCGGCTGAACCCTTAATTTATTAGACTGAAATCTTTTTCTATCTCTACGGGTCATCTCCTGCATAATTATTTCATCTGAAAATTTCGATACAACCTCCTGATCAATAGGTAATTTACCATGATCAAATAAATAAAATTTGGGTGTATAATATACCCACCCTTCATCTACACCATACATAAATTGTAAATTTAAAAAGTCACTATTTCCCTGGAATGAGCTTAATATTTCTCCTGGAAAAACAGTATCTCCGAGATTATGCATGGCACCATCAGTTGATAGAGTAGTATATCTTGCAATAGTACAATCTTCATGTTGTACCTCAATATATTTATCGGGATCTTCGGTAGAATTTTTAATTGCAATTATTTTACCCATTCTCACAGCATAAACAGGATCACCTTTCTTCAATCGAAAATTTAAAGCATAAAAAGTATTAGGCGCTGGATTTTCAGAAGGATTTCCAATTTGAACTATATGAGTTTGAGTATTTGGTTTAACGGGAAAAAGATACTCAATATCATTTTTAAGACGATATCTGTCACATCCTCTTCTAAAGCTAAAAGCATACGTATAATTTACATGAGCATCTGCTCTTATTTTTTTTAATTTAAATATCTCTGTCTTGCCTCTGTCAACTGTACCTTTAAAAGGTAATCTATGAGAAAATGATACATTTTCCAGTATACCATCAAAATTCACCTCTACAGTATATTTTTCAAATGTTTGATTTTCAGCATAAAATATATATTCCATACGGGCTGCATCAAATTCATCCCATACTTTAATTACCTGGGAAGTGGAAGAAAATGAAATGAAAAGAACTAGAACAGTTACCGCACCTATACGCATGTATTTATGATTAGTTAACTAACCATAATTTACGTACAATTAATTAAAATAAAAATTATATTTTAATTAAAAGGTAAAAATTAAGTGCCGGTGTATTGGAACTATTGGCTCTTCCAAAACCAGGAATAGCATAAGGCATTAAACTTTCAGTTTCATCCAGGTGGTTTTTTATCCGGAATTCAAAAACTCCACCTAAATATAAAAAACGGTTTAGCTTCTGTTCGGATCCTATCCTTATGGTCCACCATGAAGCAGTTAAATTCTCACGGCTGATTACTTCTTCATATTTTCCCCACAGGTCACTTTCAATCTCAAAAGTGATTTCATCATTAAAAGTGGAATTGAAATAACCAAAACCACCAAACAAATTATTATTATCATCAATACGTACATAATACTGAAGAAATCCACCAAAATAGGTCCCATTAACATAAGCATCACCATTCCGGTACGGACGTAAAGGTGTAATTTCTGCCAGACCATATTCAACACCAACTCCCCAGGCTTTATATTGAACTACAGCACCAAATTCCATCTTTTTCTCAAAATTGCTCCAGTAGGTAAGGAGTTTTCCGTAATCGCCGTATACGCCAACAGAAAATGGACGTTCATCTATTATAGTTACTGTATCCGGAGTATTAGTTAGTGTGTCCAGCCTGACTTCCTCTTGGGCAAAAGAGTTGAAGCAGAAAAAGATACTAAAAGTACAGATTAACAATAGCCTCATCAGTAGTACAGGTTATAATTTCAGGACAAACAATAGTTAAAGAATCCAGGTTAGTTGCTACTATAAATGGATTAGATCCTTCATACTTGATACGATCAACATTATCTTTAAGCTCCAGGGTATATGATACAGAAACATGCGAAGTGAGTGTGTCAATAAAAAACTGAAACTCTGCATTATTTGTGGTTACAGGAAGCGGCAAAAAATATGTTCTCAGGCTATCTTCAAAAATCCGCTTACCGGATGAGGTTAAAACGCTATCTGGCATTTTAGCCTTTCCATTTACAAAAAAGGCAAAGTTTATCCCTGTGGCGGTACTGCGGGTGCTGATAGGGTCTTCCTCACAGCCGCTGAACAATAACAGCAGGGGTAAAATAACTAGAGGTAATATTTTGTACATACAGCAAATTTAACATAAGGTTAACGAAAAAGACAGAATGGCAGTGCCTTTATCTGTTAATAAGGATCAACATCATAAACAAACTGCACATTTTTATAGATCGGATGCTGCTGAAGTAAAAGTGCCTCATGTTTTATGACTTCTTTTGCCGCAGAAAGTGAGGTCTTTTTTCTGAAGATCTTGAGGGTGATATCCATGAGATACCGGTTCTTTATCCGGCTGATCATTGGCGCTTCAGGACCAAGCAACATGTATGGCTCAAAATGAGCGGATAATGCCTTAAAGAAACTGTTAGCAGCCTCAGTTACTACATTTCGCTCACGGTGCTTGAGTGTAATACGAATTAATCTTGTATAAGGGGGATAATTAAAGCGGGATCGGTCATTTAATTCCGTATTATAAAAATTGATATAGTCTGCATTTCTGATCAAAGAAATTATATTCTGCTCGGGATTATAGGTCTGTATATATACCTCCCCGGCCTGTTCGCTTCTGCCTGCCCTTCCACTAACCTGCAGTGCAAGATCAAAGGTGCGCTCAAAGCTTCGGAAATCAGGGAAATGCAGCATCCTGTCAAAGTCGACAATACCGACCAGTCCTACATTTTCAAAATCAAGACCTTTAGTGACCATTTGGGTGCCTATCAGAATATCGGTGTTACCTTGTGTAAAATCATCTATAATTCGCTGATAGCTGTTTTTAGCCCTTGTCGTTTCCAGGTCCATACGCTGGATACGGGCATCGGGTAATAGAAGCTTAAGGTCTTCTTCAAGCTTTTCAGTACCATAACCCATAGTTTTTAATAGGGTAGAGGTACATTCTTCACAGTTGCCGGGCATTTTTTCATTATACCCACAGTAATGACAACGTAATTGGTTTTGATACTGATGGTAGGTGAGGCTTACGGAGCAGTTGATACATTTAGGTACCCAACCACAATTCTGGCATTCCAGAAAAGGGGCATAACCGCGTCGGTTCTGAAAGATGATCACCTGGCGTTTTTCATTCAAAGCTGCCTCAACACGATTTATCAGCTCATCGCTAAAGCTTCCTTTCATCTCTTTGCGCTTTACAGCACGGCTAAGATCAACGGCTTTCACTTGCGGCAGGCTGGCCTCTCCATACCGGCGTGTTAGCTCCACAAGACCATATTTTCCAGATTCAGTAAGGAAATAGCTTTCTACAGAAGGTGTAGCTGAGCCTAATAATGCTTTTGCTTCATGTATTGCCGCCAGCATTAATGCACTGTCACGGGCATGGTAACGAGGAGCCGGATCATACTGCTTATACGAATTCTCATGCTCCTCATCGACAATTACGAGTCCAAGGTCATCAAAAGGAAGGAAGAGTGAAGAGCGAACACCCACAATAATGGAATATGTACCATCCAGTACACCTTTCCAAACCTCTACTCGCTCATTATCTGAAAAACGTGAATGATAGACACCCATCTTCTCACCAAAGACCTTTCTTAGGCGCTGAACGATTTGTGTAGTAAGGGCTATCTCGGGAAGTAGCAGGAGAACCTGATGACCATTCTCCAGTGTCTGCTCAATAAGCTTGACATACATGGCGGTTTTGCCACTTCCGGTAATACCATGTAACAATACGGTTTGTTTATCCTCAAAATGTCCGAGCAGCTGTTCGAAGGCTTCTTTTTGATAATCATTTAGCTCCGGAAGATCTTCCGAGGCCTCTTCTTTTTCAAACCTGGAAATAACAACTTCAAATTCTTCAAAAATATTATTTTTTAAAAGTGTATTAACTGAGCTTATGGAGAGGTCTTTTTCTTTAAAATACTTCTTAGGTACACCCTGCTCCATCCTTTTACCTACACCTGTTTTTTGGAGATATGCCAGAAGTACCTCTTCCTGTTTTGCTTTTGAAGAAAGCTCATTAAACAGCTTTTCAAGGGCCTCTTCCGACTGATAAGCTTCCAATAATCGGACATACTTTTCTGTCTTTGGTGTATATCTTTCCCTGATCTCCTCATAAATAACAATTGCTTCCTTTTGATCAAGAGACTTCAGGATCTTACTAACCTGCTTATTGCCTATAATTGCTGCAGCTTCTGTATATGAGAGGGTATTTTTGGTTTTAAGGTTCTCTATTATCTGCACCTCTCTTTGGTCAAGCACCGTCTCCTCATTAAACTGCGGATGAAGCTGAATTTTTGATTCGCTGGAAATTTTTAATCCTGCAGGTAACGCTGCATTTAATACTTCCCCTGTTGTGCACATATAATAATCCGCTATCCAGTGGATAAGCTGAAGTTGTTTGGATGTAAGTATGGGTGCATCATCAAGTATTTCGATGACAGGTTTTGCTTCGTAATCATTAGGTTCATTTTCATGGACACCAACTACAATACCAGTAAGGACCCTGCTTTTTCCAAATGGTACAACTACACGGATGCCGGTAGAAATTTCAGCCTGCCATTCTGCAGGGAGGGCATAGGTGAAGCTGCGGTTTAGTGGAACCGGAAGCAATACATCTACATATTTTTTGGTGAACAGCAATATTAGATGTGAGATTTGAGATTTGAGATTTGAGACATTGACAAATACAGGTCTTTAGCAACTAAAAGTTACTAATTTAGTATTAGATTCTCAGCTTTTCAAAACTATTCTTAGCTACTTGTCATCTGTTCTGCTGCCTCTTCCACTTTATGCACGGGCAGCTTACAGGTCTTGTCGAAGCATACATATATTGTTGTCTCTCCATCAATGGCTGACCTGCTTTTCATTAAAGGTAATTTTCCTTCTTTTTTATCACCCATTATTATTTTATTCGGATGATAATAGGTAAACAGGTCTTTTTGGTATTGTTTGTAAGCATCACCAACGATGACAATTTCAGCAGTGGGAATACTTATATAATAATAAAGGTTTGCCCAGTTTGAGAGGTAAACAGGTTCGTTTGGTATAAGATCGGAAACCCTTCGAAGCATATTTTCAGCCATGGATCTGTATTTCGGTTCATCATAATAAAGTGAAAGGAAGTACAGGTTTATACCCATCATTGAATTTGAGGAAGGTATAACATTATCAAAAATTTCCTTTTTACGTGCAATCAGCTGCTCAGAAGCTGCGGAATTGTAGAAGAACATTTGCTCATTATGATCATAAAAATGCGTGATCACATATTCCATCTGTTCTTTTGCAATATCTAGATATTTTTCATTAAAGGTAACCTCGTATAGCTTGATTAATGCGTGTATATATGCTGCATGATCTTCAAGATAAGCATCTAAACGGGAGCCATCTACATTATAGATCCTTTGTAATACGCCATCAAAACGCATGTTATCATTTATAAATTTTATGTTCCGCTCAGCAAGATCCAGAAATTTCACATCACCAAATGCCCGGTAAGCGTCGGTAATACCAATATTCATTAAGCAGTTCCATGCAGCAATTATTTTATTATCCAGACCCGGGGCAACTCGTTTATTCCTTTCCTCCAGTAAAATACTGTTGATCCTGTCAAGTTTTTTAATGACATCATCAGTATCGGAATCATTATTCTCCGCATAAGTTTCCGGTGAATGATCAGCATGAAGAATATTTTTGCCATCTTCCCAGTTGCCATTTCCTGTAATATTGTAATAATCAATAGCCAGGGCGGACAGATCAGTGGGAAGCATTTGCTCTATTTCATCTTTTGTAAATAGATAAAATTTCCCTTCCTCACCCTCACTATCAGCATCAAGGGCAGAAAAAAATCCACCATTTTCATGCATCATTTCACGCTCCAGCCACTCAGCTGTTTGATAAACAGTATGCTTATATAAACGATCGCCGGTAAGGTTATATGCTTCTGAATACAGGCTTACCAGCTGGCCATTATCATAAAGCATTTTTTCAAAATGAGGCACAAGCCATTTAGAATCTGTACTATAACGGGCAAAACCACCACCGATCTGATCGTATATTCCACCCAGTGCCATCTTATCAAGCGTTAGTTTAACCTGGTCCAGGACGTCAGTATTTTTACTAAAATTAAAATACCGTAACAGGAATATCCAGATGGCTGGCATGGGAAACTTTGGGGCTTTGTCAGTACCACCAAGAGAACGATCAAATTTATCAGAAAGCTTTTGATAAGCCTGATCCAACACCTCTTTATCTATTTTTCCTTTAGAAAGCTGCAGGTTGTACTTATGAATTTCAGATGCTGCGAGTGCTTTATAAAGCTGTTCTGCTGATTCAACTACCTCATCACGCTTGGTTTGATAGACATTGGCGATACGCATAAGTACCTGTTGCCATTGCTGAGGCTGAAAATATGTACCCCCGTAAAATGGTTTTAAATCCGGTGTAAGAAAAATATTTAATGGCCATCCACCACCCATACCCATTGACTGAACAGCATCCATATATATCTGGTCCACATCAGGTCGTTCTTCACGATCTACTTTTACTGAGATAAAATGATCGTTCATCACCTGTGCAATATCATCATTTTCAAATGATTCCCGTTCCATGACATGGCACCAATGACAACTGGAATAGCCTATACTCAAAAGAATAGGTTTATCTTCTTCTCGGGCTTTTTTAAAAGCTTCATCGCTCCATGGATACCAGTTTACCGGATTATATGCGTGCTGCAGGAGATAAGGAGAGGATGTATTAATTAATCGGTTGGCTTCTTTATTCTGATTTTCTTTTTGGCTCATGTTAAATGTTTTTGCTCAATCGATATAATTTTGTCAATAATTACAGCTGCTTTTTCAAATATTCTATCTCTTCATCAACGTTCACCCGTCTTTTAAGTTGAAGAAGTTTATCCATGGTTTTGGTTAAAAATTGCCTATGACCTTCAGACTCCGGATTAAAAGGTTTGTGTGTCATTGCTTTACGGATCTCTTTCCATTTTTCAATAAAATCCAGCGCTGATCCGTCAATGGCCACTTGAGTAAATTTATTCCAGATATAATCTTCAGCCTGAAGGGTAGGATGGATCATGTCTTCTTTATAAAACCTGTAATCTCTCAGCTCATCCATCATTATCTCATAGGATGGGAAGTAAAATACGTCAGTGTTTTTCTCTGTTATTTCATGTGCCGCCAGTCGCAACAGGCTTTTACTTACATTATTGAGAGATAAAGTGTCCTTTATATGGCGTACCGGCGAGACGGTAAGGATAATATTAATATCAGGATTAAAAGATTTCAGCTGCTTATGGAAAGCATTAAAGTCTGCCAGGATATCATTTAGATTCAGCAGTTTCTTATCAAATATCTTTCCCGGTTGTTTATGGCAATTGGCAACTATTTCATTCTCTTTTTTCAGCTCATATACCCAGGCTGTTCCCCAAGTGATAACCAGCCATGACGATTTCTTTAAAAAATCATGAACCTGATCAAGGTCCTGTTGAATGTCATTCAATAGTGCCTCACGTGAAATATTTCTAAATGATGAGTGAAAATCATAATGAACATACATACCGTGCACCTCTGCTACTTTCTCCGGTCCAAGGATCTTTCTATCAATAGCCATTTGAAACTGACGGTGCAGGGAAAGAGGATTATATACAGTTCCGAAAGGGTTTGTAAGAGTAGAAAATTTAAACTCTTCAAATTTTTTACCCATACAATCTGCAAAACACGAGCCGGCAGTAAGAACTGGTTCATCATGCTTTATTTTTTTATGAAAGGAAGGTAATGTGACGGAGGTATAGTACATAAACATTTAATCTAAAGCATAAAAAAAGCCGTACCAAATTAATGGTACGGCTTTATAAAATTACTTAATCTTCTATTACTCACCAACCACTTTTACAGTGATTTCGTGTTGTACATCTCTGTGAAGATCTAAAGAGGCTGTATATTCACCAAGTTGTTTAATATCCTGATTTAAAGATATTTTTCTACGATCAATATCAAAACCTTTTGCTTTCAGAGCATCAGCAATTTGCAAAGGCGTGATAGCTCCGAAGATCTTTCCGCTTTCGCCTGCTTTTGTTGAGATCTCAAGTGTAAGATCACCAATTTTGTTTGCAACCTCTTCAGCATCTTTTCTTAGCTTTTCAGCCTTGTGTGATGCCTGACGAGTAATTTCTAAGGCATGCTTTTTATTTGACTCGTTTGCTATTTTTGCAAAACCCTGTGGGATCAGATAGTTACGACCGTATCCAGGTTTTACATTAACAATATCATTTTTATAGCCAAGCCCTTTTATATCCTGGGTAAGTATTACATCCATTGTTTTAATTTTTTATTTTAAAGAATCCGCTACATAAGGCAATAATGCTATATGGCGAGCTCTTTTTACTGCCTGAGATACTTTTTTCTGAAACTTCTGACTTGTTCCTGTAATACGACGTGGTAATAATTTACCCTGCTCGTTTACAAAGCTCAAAAGAAAATCAGGATCTTTATAATCAATATATTTTATACCACTTTTCTTGAAGCGGCAATACTTTTCTTTCTTCTCGTTTGTTCGGCTAACCGATTCGTTCATTAATGTCATAGTGCTTCCTCCTTACTTAGTGGTTTCTTTTTTCTTTTTAAATGCTCCTTTTCTTCTTCTTTCATTATAAGCTACTGCATGCTTATCCAGAGCTACAGTCAAAAAGCGCATAATTGCTTCGTCCCTGCGATATTCTGTCTCAAGTACACTTACTACTTCAGGATCGGCATTAAATTCAACCATGTTGTAAAAACCGGTAGATTTGTGCTGAATAGGGTAGGCAAGCTTACGCAATCCCCACATCTCTTCATTAACGATTTCAGCACCCCTGTCTTTCAACAATGACACAAACTTTTGCACAGTATCCTTCATCTGCTCTTCAGACAAAACGGGATTCAAAATGAATACTGTTTCGTAATTGTTCATAATTATTCTATAAGTAATTGTAAAAAATTGAGGTGCAAAGTTAATCATAAGATATATAATCAACAAATGCCATAAGAAATATATTAGTATCTGTTGATAATCATAACCACCTCTAAGGATGATAATACACACAGGAAGAGTTAAAAGTTCTTTTAATGCCTCTCAAACCACTTGGAATAGTTTATGCTGGTATAAGTACAAGAACAAAATAAAAATATTATGGACAGAGATAAGATAATTGATAAATTAAATACACTTCTAACAAGAAATTATGATGCTGAGAAAGGCTACTTAAAGGCATCTGAAGATGTAAAGGATACGGATTTAAGCCGATTATTCAAGGTTTACGCTGAGCAGCGTTATCATTTTGGACATGATATCAAAGGTGAGATAAAAAATTTAGGTGGCGAATTAGACAAAGGCGACAGTCTTAAAGCCAAAGCCCACAGAACCTGGATGGATTTAAAATCTGTAGTGTCTTCCGATGATAATGAAGCGATACTTGAAGAATGTATTAAAGGGGAGAAAGCTGCTATTGATGATTATCGAGAAACTTTAAACATTGATCTTCCTGAAACAACAAGAAAGATACTAGATGAACATACTGCAAAAATTGAAGAATCACTTTATCAGATACAGGAGCTGGAAGAGCAATATTAATTCTCATCCGGTTCTGTTAATGGCTGTGAATGTTAATTTCACAGCCATTTTTTTTATAAAATTTTTATTCATTTACAGCTTCATAAAAAAGCCGGGCAACTTCTTTAAGCTGATCTCGTCGGGATATTAATATTTCCGTATGTAAGGGGCCTGTCTTTTGATAAACAGCTTCCGGATATTCTTTAAAAGACTGTGCTATAGCCGAATCAGTTAAATATCGCTGTAATGAATCTGCGTATGCCACATAAATGTTTTCAGGAATGCCTTTCAAAATCTTCTGATCTATATCCCGGGAGTTAGCACTAAATCCTGTTACATCTTTAAATTCCGGATGAAATGACCTGAATTTATTATTAAAGAGTAGAAAAAACTGGTTGATTGCTCCATCATCAAATAGATAAAAGGCCATATCCCGATCAATAGGAATGGGAATATATTTCCCATTCTTTAAAGCCCATGCCCAATTCCCTTCATGCCGGTCCCAATCGGCAATCAGAATGTCAAATAAACGTGCTTTTAAAAATTTTAGGGAATCTATTGAGCGATCGGGATTAAGCCTTAGCGCATCAAACATATCTTCACTGTCCACAATTGTATCAGCATTAAAATATTTATCGGATCCTGACCAACCCTGTTCATCCAACTCCTCCTCTAAAAGAACGAGCCTTCCGGCCATTCGATTGCGGCATTCTTCTCTAAAGCTTTCCAGATAAGGAATAAATATAAGCCGCGGATTTGTATGTGGAATATTGGCTGCTTCCGAAAGATCATCTACAACGAAGGCGGCATATGGATTCATACCCGCAGCGGCATCTCGTATCATAGAACGTATAAATGATGATTTCCAAAAGGGAGAAAGTGCACCGGATTGATCTTTGTCTACGGAACGTAGTGTCCAAACCCTTCCTTTTTTATCTTTAATTTCTATAGCAATGGTTTGTTGTCCGCCACCAACATCATAACAGGAATAGGTTTGTGTGGAATCGTTTTCTGTAAAAACCGGCACTTTCACCTCCGTCTCCCACACATCCCGATATTTTTTTCCAAATGCCCAATAATGGATCCCTGAGCGATTGGAATAAAATTCTGAGGCTTTGATAATTATTGTGTCCTGAAGATTTTTGGGTCTGTATAACTTTTTAGCCTTTGCTACTCGCTTTTCTTCCGAAAAATGTTCTTTTTCCCGGAGATTAAAGAGGTTTGGGAGTATAAAAAATACTATTCCAAATAATGCTATTATTATTATTAACCTCAGCCACATTATTTTTTGAATTTTTTTGAGATTTTCTCAACTATATTCTCATCCCAGCTTTCAGTATCTCCAATTAAAAAAGCAAAAGGTTTAAGTGGATCAATATAAGAAAAAATTATTTGCATTATCCCCAAGTATGGAATGGCGAGGATCATACCTGAAATTCCCCATACAGAACCTCCCAAAACTATTATCAATATAGAGAACGGCGGATTTAGATTAACATTTTTCCCAACGATCAATGGTTCGAAGATGTAGGTCTCAATAATCTGCACAACAAAAAACAAACCGATTACTGCAAGTCCACTGGCAAGGTCTTTATTAATTACAGCCATTGCAAATGGAAAAACGCCACCAATAAAATTTCCCACATATGGTATAACCGAGAGTACACCGGCTATAATTGCATAAAATAGCGCATATTTTATTCCAATAAAGAAAAATCCAATGGCATAAATAACAATAAGAAAGAGCGTCAAGATTAATTTTCCTACAAGATAACGACCGGCAACATCACCGGAGTCTTTCATGATCTCTTTGGCTTTGGTGTTATTGTATAGCGGGACCAGCTTAAGAATAAACCGCTTAAAATGATCTTTAAAGTACAAAAATACATATACATAGACCATAATTAAAAAAATATCAAAAGTATAAAAGGCAAAGGAGGTGAAGATGTTTTCCAGCCTTTGCTTTTGTTCTTCCAGAGAAAAGGCATTAAATATTTTATCCTGTTGCTCTTTGGTTATACTCCATTCCTCAGAGAGATAAACTTTCAATTTTTCAAGTTTTATTTCTGCATTTCGCTGTATTTCCGGCAGATCATTATAAAGCTCTGTTACCTGGAAAGCGATTAAAAAAATAAGGGCAGATAAAATAAAGAAAAAGGTTAATACACAGAAAAAGGTGGCCCATCGAGGATGTATCCGTGCTTTTTCAAACCGCACGCGTAATGGTTGCAGCAGCATTGCCAGGATAACTGCATAGGCAATTGGAATAAGAAAATTCTTTGCATAATATAACCCGACAAATAAAAGGATTAAAAATAGAAGAATCTTATTTGCATCTTTTAAAAGACTACTATTCATGGTTTTATATCGAAAGAATACCCGTTATTGTTTAAATTGGGGTATTACGGCTTTCTAACAATAAATTCATGTTATTGTCTAACCTGCACCTAAAGCTTTTTTATAAAAAAGAATTGTGCCGGATAATTTGAAGTGGAATAATTGAGAGATTAAAGAAATTATTGATTCCACTTTTATGATGCAGCAGGATGTAACATTTACTCTGGTCAACCTATTATAAATACATAGAAAAGATTTCCTTTTGATTAATAAAAGGAGAAGGGTTTTATATGGCAAAAGATAATCAGCATGTTAAAGTTGGAAAACGCACCTTATCCCTGTCAAACCTCGATAAAGTTTTGTATCCGGATGAAGGGATAACAAAAGCTGAAATCATTCAGTATTACCTGACGCTTGCGCCTACCATTCTTCGTCACCTTAAAGGACGCGCGCTTACTTTAATAAGATACCCGGATGGTATTGAAAGTGAGATGTTTTTTCAAAAAGATCGTCCTAAATGGGCTCCCGAATGGCTTGAATATGTAGAGCTAGGCAGGGAAAGCAGGAAGGAATACATTTTGGCCTCAGAGCCGGCTTCACTGGTGTGGCTCGCAAACCTTGCCTGCCTGGAGCTGCACCAGCTGCATGCTGCCAAACCTGATTTTACTAAACCTGATTATGTAGTTTATGACCTTGATCCTCCCGAAGGTTATGATTTTCAATCGATAAAGCCTATTGCTTTTAATTTAAAAGAACACCTGGAGGGCTATGGTTATAATGTTTTTGTAAAATCAACAGGGGGCAAAGGTTTACATCTTGTTACCCCTGTGGAACCTGAATGGGATTTTGATGAATGTTTTGACGCGGCACAAAAAGTAGCTAAACCATTTGTTGAGAAGAATAAAGAAACAACATTACATATTAAAAAAGAGGCTCGAAAGGGAAGGGTACTGGTTGATATTTACCGGAATCGTACCAGCCAGTCTATAGTTGCTGCCTATAGCCTGCGTGGACGAAATGGCGCTCCCGTGGCTATGCCTCTGACATGGGAGGAGCTTGAAAAAATGGTTTCTCCTCTGGATTATAATATTCATAATGTTCCTGAAAAGATCCTGTCTTCCGGAGATGCATGGGAGTCTATCCGGGCATATGAAGTTCCTCTTCATGATAAGGTCACCAGATCTGTTAATAAAGGAAACCCTCCGGGCGATAAACATAAATCTCCGGAGCAGCTGAAAACATATCAGACCAAGCGTGATTTTTCAAAAACTCCCGAACCTGCAGGATTAAATCGTGCAATGAAAGGAAATGCTTTTGTTGTTCACCGTCATCATGCTTCACATTTACATTACGATCTTAGACTTGAAAAAGAAGGAGTGCTTCTTTCCTGGGCTGTACCCAAAGGAATGCCGCAAAGACCCGGAATAAAGAGGCTGGCAATGGAAACAGAGGATCACCCAATGGAATATTTAACTTTTGAGGGGTCAATACCAAAAGGACAATATGGGGGTGGCGATATGTGGATATATGCGCTTGGAAATTACAGGATAACCAAAGAAAAGAAAACCGGATTTTACTTTACCCTTAACAGCCCACAGCTATCAGGTGAATACAGGATCCATCGTATGGGAAAAGCTAAAGAATGGTTGCTGGAAAGAGTAGATGAGCCACAGATCGACTGGACTACCTTACCTGTGGCACCAATGCTGGCAGGAAGAAGGGAAACAGTACCCTCGGGTAAAGATTTTATTCACGAGCTTAAATGGGATGGAATACGGGCGATTATAAGTATAAATGAAGGTGAAATAACCATTCGTTCCCGAAACCTTCAGGATATTACAGATCAGTTCCCTGAGCTCAAAATACCGGCAGAAGCATTTCGTTGTACGAATGGCGTTTATGACGGTGAAATTGTTTGTCTTGATAAAGAAGGTAGAGCTGATTTTAAATCTGTGATACAGCGTATGCAGTCTTCAAGTGCTTCTTTAAGAAAGTCAAAACCCGCTTATTGTTATCTTTTTGATGTACTGTATCTGGATGGACGTACGGTAATGCATGATCCCTGGCACAGACGGAGAATATGGCTGGAAGATTCGATAAGAAAAGGAACAGCTTTCCGCATAAGTGAATATGTTGAAGATGGAGAGGCATTATTTAATGCTGCAGAAAAAATGCAGTTGGAAGGTATAATCAGCAAAAGAATTGATAGTAGCTATAATCCCGGAAAAAGAACTGATAATTGGCTTAAGATCAAGGTCAGCAAATCGGCAGAATGTGTTATTGTGGGTTATACGGAAGGTAAAGGGGATCGTGATAAAATATTTGGTGCTCTACAGCTTGCTGAACCCGTAAATGGTAAGCTGGCCTATCGTGGAAAAGTAGGTACCGGTTTTGACCATAAGACGATGGAAAAGATCTATAATCGGTTAAAGAAAGTAGAAAAAGTAAAAAAACCAATTGAAGAAACGCCTGCTGATGCAAAGGTAACTACATGGATCAGGCCTGAAGTAATGTGTGAGGTGCGTTATGCCTCTCTGACACATAATAATACTTTTCGGGAACCAGTGTTCCTGCATTTGAGACCTGATCTATCATTAGATTTAGTGTGAAGGGAACCTATCTTTTAACAATTCGGTTTAGCTTATTATAACTTGCAATGGCAAATCCCTTGTTATTTTCTTGGAAAAGCAGAAAAAATAGGATATCAAATTAATTATTTGTAACATTGCAGTGAATAGAGCAGGAGCAGCGTTTGTTAATATGGTTTAGCAGACGGTTATTCAATAAAATTAGCACCTGCATGTATAGTTTAGTAGTTATTAATTTAATTGGCTGAACTTAAAAGGTAGGGGCGACGTTTTAAAGATGTTGTTCTATTGTACGGATAATAAGACCTCTCTGGAAGATTTCTAACTAGTCCTTACAAGTAGCAAAATAAACATCAGGCACTTATTTCGGCAAAAGCCGGAAAAGATTAGTTGAAAAGAAATTAGTTTCCCATCCTCGTAATCCGTAAGAGCTTGTAAAAGCTTAACAATTAAAACCAATATTATTATCAAACATCCGAAATTTTCACGGGCCAATGGCTCAGAATTCTCCAAAACATTAAAAAACAGAGTCAACGATTACTTTAAAACAAAGAATCTAAGCAGTTACGGTAACAGTGCCATGATATGGAAAACTGTTTTCATGCTGTCTGTCTTTTTTATACCTCTTATAATTATTAATGCTGGTCTTGTAGGTAGCGTATGGCTTCTGTTCACTTTATATATAATAAGTGGAATAGGAATGGCAGGAATAGGTATGGGGGTAATGCATGATGCAATTCATGGCGCTTATTCACAGAATCGCACTGTCAATAAATACATGGGATATACCATGAACCTTATTGGTGCAAATTCAAATATGTGGAAAATTCAGCATAATGTGCTGCACCATACATATACGAATATCACCGAAGCTGATCATGATATCAAAACTCCTTTTTTCCTGAGGTTTTCACCACACACTAAAAAATACTGGATACATCGTTTTCAGCATTTTTATGTATGGTTCTTTTATGGCCTTTCTACTCTTTCGTGGGTCACTGTAAAAGATTTTATACAGGTGAAAATGTATAAAAAGATGGGCTTTTTTAAGACCAGAAAAGAATTTACCAAAGAAATATTTAAGATCTCGGGCTGGAAAGTTTTGTACTATGGGTATTCCCTGGTACTTCCGATGATCATGCTGCCTTTTGCTCCATGGATTATAATATTAGCATTCCTATGTATGCATTTCTTCGTGGGAGTAGCGATCAGTATTATTTTTCAAACGGCTCATGTTATGCCGAGCTCTGAGTTTCCGAAGCCGGATGAAAATGGTCTTATTGCAAATGACTGGGCTATTCATCAGCTGGCGACTACAAGTAACTTTTCACCAAAAAGCAGGATATTCTCCTGGATGATCGGTGGATTAAATTACCAGATTGAACATCACCTGTTACCAAATATTTGTCATGTACATTACCGTGAGCTTTCACGGATTGTTTCAGAAACGGCAAAAGAGTATGGTATTCCTTATAATACAAGGAAAACGTTTGTTGTGGCTGTTTGGGATCATATAAAAATGCTTCGCCAGTTGGGTACTATGGAATTGGCTCCCGTTAAGCAACAATCAAATCAATAGCGGATTTTACCGCATCAATATAATCAGAAAACATTTAGAATGAATAATATAAAAACAAAAAAGAGAAGTAGTAATTTCTCAAGGAATAGTAATGCTGGAAATTTTTCCAGGAGAACTAATAACAAAAAGAGAAGAGCTGCTTCTAATTTAGATCCTAATAAACTTATAAAGAAATCTGTACAGGTTGCAGCTCCTGAAGTTGTAACACCTACACAGACTTTCGAACAGATGCCAATGCATCATAAGCTTAAAGCTAATATAGCTAAGAAAGGATTTGTTAATCCCACAAAAATACAGCAGGATACCTTTGAACATCTTGTAGCCGGTCGTGATCTTTTAGGAGTAGCAAATACCGGAACCGGAAAAACCGGTGCTTTTCTTATACCAATTATTGAGCAGCTACTGAATGGTGAATCATTCACCTCTTTAGTAGTGGTTCCTACAAGAGAACTGGCCCTTCAGGTAGAAGATGAATTTAAATCATTAACTCAGGGTTTAGGCTTATATGTGTCCAGCTTTATTGGTGGAACAAGTGTAGGTCGTGACATTGGACAATTACGCAGAAAGAATCACCTGATAATCGGGACACCGGGTCGTTTAATGGATCTTGCAGACCGTAAAGCATTACGCTTACAGGATATTTCAGTACTCATACTTGATGAATTTGACCGCATGTTAGATATGGGTTTTGTAAATGACATCAAGAAGATGGTTCGATCTATGGGAGAAAGAAAACAGACAATGTTATTCTCTGCTACTGTAGACCCAACACAAAAATCTTTAATTAAGGAGCTTTTAAATGACCCAATGGAAGTGAAGGTAAGCACCGGAACAACCACTGATCAGGTTGAGCAGGATATTATAAGAGTCCCTCAGGGAGGTGACAAATTTAATATGTTAATGGAGCTAATTGCAGATAAAGACTTTGAAAAAGTGCTGTTATTTGCAGAGACAAAACGTATGGTTGACAAGGTTAGTAAAAAATTGAGCCAGTCAGGCGTAACAGTAGACCTTATCCATGGTAATAAAACACAGAATTATCGTAATAAAGCCCTGGATAAGTTTAAAAGAGGAAAAGTGCAGGTATTGGTAGCTACAGATGTAGCAGCCAGAGGTATCGACGTTTCCGACGTAACACACGTAATTAACTATGAATTGCCTTTAACTTTCGACAGCTATGTACACCGTATCGGACGTACAGGTCGTGCCGGAAAAAGAGGAAAAGCATTTACGTTTGTTGATTAATTAAGTAAGAATATTTTTAAAACAATAAGTATAATTAGTAATGAAAGAAGGAACAGTAAAATTCTTTAATAGAACCAAAGGTTTTGGTTTTATTAAACCATCAGATTCAGGTGAAGACATTTTTGTACACGAGAGTGGATTGATCGATGAGATCAACGAAAATGACAAAGTTAAATTTGACGTTGAAAGAGGCAGAAAAGGTATGAACGCTGTCAACGTAGAGTTGATAGAGGAATAATAGCTTTTAACCTATAAATTAAGCCATTGAAATATATGGCTTTTTTTATTCCATTTATGGAAAATGTGCCCAGGAGGCATTTTAAGTCAGTGTAAAATAGAAATGTAATTAATAAATTGAATGGCTAAATCAAGAGAAACATATAGTAAAAAAGAGAAAGAAAAGAAAAAGCTTAAGAAGAAGCAAGATAAAGCTGAAAAAAGAGAAGAGCGTAAGGCTGCATCAAAAAGCGGTGATCTTGAAGATATGTTGGCGTATGTTGATGAATTTGGCAACATTACAGATACTCCACCTGATCCCACTAAAAAGAAAAAAGAAGTTAAAGCCAAAGATATTGTAGTAGGTGTACCAAAGCAGGCAGAACCGGATCCGGATGATGCTATAAGAAAAGGTACTGTTACTTTTTTCAATGAATCTAAAGGTTATGGCTTTATTAAAGATCATGAGACACAGGATAGCATTTTTGTTCATATGAATGCATGTATTGATCAGATAGGCGATAATGATAAAGTTACTTTTGAAGTAGAGAGAACACCGAAAGGACTTAGTGCAGTAGATGTAAAGCTGGCTGAAAAATAGGCATTAGGGTAGGGGTTTAGAATATAAAATTTCATTTACCTCACCCCATTTCCTCTTAATGATAATTTTTAGCAGAGTGCAAATGAACCCTCATTTCTGTTTATTGGGAGCACATTATGTTTAATTATATATTGTATTACGGGATAATAATCCCGCTATCGTACCTACCATTTTCTGTATTATACTCCATCTCCAATCTTATTTACCTGGTTGTTTACCGGATGATTGGTTACAGGAGAAAAGTAGTATCCCATAATCTCAAAAATTCATTTCCTGAAAAATCTACGCAGGAGTTGAAGAGCATCGAAAAGAAGTTTTATAGACACCTGTCCGATCTGCTTGTGGAAAGTATTAAGACATTTACTATTTCATCTGAAGAGGCTTTAAAACGGTTAAAGGTGCGAAATCCGGAAGTCACCGATCATTATTATAATCAGGGAAAAAATATTGTGGGTGTTGGGGGGCATAATGGCAATTGGGAAATATATGCTGTTGTGTGTGCTCTACAAATAAAACATGAGGTTTCGGCTTTTTATACACCCTTAAAAAATAAATTTTTTGATAAAAAAGCGAAAGAAAGCCGTTCCAGGTTTGGCCTCAATCTAATTCCGACCAGCGCTAAGGATTCGTTGCCGACATCAATTGACAAGCCAGGAATGATGATATTTGGTATCGATCAATGTCCAAAAAAGAAACAACGTGCTTATTGGTTAAATTTTTTGAACCAGGAAACAGGTGTTCAGTTCGGAGCTGAGAAGTATGCCAGAGAGCACAATTTGCCTGTGATTTTTGGTAATATTCATAAGGTAAAAAGAGGATATTACGAAGTAGAGTATAAAGTAGTTTGTGAGGACCCATCAGAATTACCAATAGGAGGAATCCTGGAGAAAAGTACAAAATACCTGGAAGATATTATAAGCGAACAACCTCAATTCTGGCTATGGAGCCATAAAAGATGGAAGTACAGTAAAAAGGAGATAGAAAATTCTTAATTAGGGATAATTAATAAGTTATTTTCCAGGCATATTTTTAAATAATCTCCCATTTCTGAAAGCTCCCGATAGAGCAACAGGTATTTCAGCTTCGGCACGAATAACCTTTGCATGAGCTTCCTGTACACGCGCCAGCATTTCCTGCTCAAGAGCTACAGCCATTGCCCTCCTAGTTTCTGCTTTTGCATTTGCAATATTAAGGTCTGCCTGTGCCTGATCTATCTGTAACATTGCGCCAATATTCTGCCCAATATTTATATCCGCAATATCAATTGAAAGGATTTCGAAAGCCGTACCTGCATCCAGGCCATTAGCCAAAACTGTTTTGGATATTTCATCAGGATTTTCCAAGATTTCCAGGTAACTTGTAGCTGCACCAATCCTTGAAATGATTCCCTGTCCCACACGTGCCTGAATAGTTTCTTCGCCAGCACCGCCTACAAGTCTTTTTATATTTGTTCTAACTGTTACACGAGCCTCCGCTATTATTTGTATGCCGTCACTTGAAACAGCGGTAATTGAAGGTACCACAATTATATAAGGCTTAACAGATACCTGTACGGCATGTAAAACGTCCCTTCCTGCAAGGTCTATAGCTGTTGCCTGCTTAAAATTCATATCAAGGTTAGCTTTGTCCGCTACTATTAACGCTTTAATAACATTTTCCAGGTTACCATGTGCCAAATAATGCGTCTCCAGTTTTTCAGTAGTAATTTCCGGGATTCCGGCTTTTGTTGCCAGAATAAGAGATTTTACAATTAATCCGGGAGGTACTTTTCTGAAGCGCATGAAGACAAGGTCAAATAAATTTACCCTAACCCCTGAGAATACTGCTGAGATCCATAGATTGATAGGAAAAATATAAAAAAATAGCCATAATCCGGCCAGAATGGCTCCGATTAGGATTAATGTAGATACTGGCATGATTGGTAGATAATAGCTTATAAAGTTTAGGTGTGAATGTAATATAAGTTATTGAGCTTCTGCATTTTCTTATCATATTTATTTTCTAATTGAAACATAAAATTTAATTACCAGCTGCAGGCAAATAATGCTAACCCGTTACTTACCATTTAATGTAAAATAATAATTAAAATATCAATGAAAATGGTACATCAGATAACTTGTTAGGCTTAAAATAAAATAAAACTCACAGTTATTGAGCGTTTGATATTTTTCTTTATTTATAAGTTCGAGTTATATATAATACTCTATTTTACAGTAAATTATATGGAAAAATTGCTAATTAAATATTAAATAATATCAGCAGGTATGGAAATTGTATCTCAATATAATTATAAAAATAATGGATTAATAAAACTGTTTATTGAAACATATGTATGAAAATATATAAAATGAACAAAGAAGGTTAGGCTGTTTTATGGTTATATTCAAAAGCTTTACAGTAATAACTATTAACTATCTACTTAACCATTTTTTAAATAAAGAGCGATCCAAATCAGCTTTTTGTTTGATATTATGCACTGCGCAAAAATTTTACCTGTAGAAGGAGGAAAAAAACTGTTCCTGCTGACGTTGTTGGTGTGCGTAAATTTTTATGCACAAGCTCAGTCATGTGATAACGATACATCGGCTCCTGTTATTGCCAATTGTCCTGAAGATATAAATGTTAATAATTCACCAGACTCTGAATGCGGAGCAAAAGCCTATTGGGATGAGCCCACCGCGTCAGATAATTGTTCAGTAACTCTAACAAGTACCCATAAACCTGGAGATTTCTTCCCTCGAGGAAAAACAACAGTTACTTATACAGCTACGGATACGGCAGGTAATATAACAACCTGTTCGTTTAATGTAATTGCCAATGATAATATCAAACCAGTTATTTCAGGTTGTCCAACGGAGGATATTGTTGTTACAGCAGATCCTGATAATGGATCATGTGGGACATATGTTTACTGGGATGAAATTACCGTAACCGATAATTGTGATTCTGTAACTTTAACAACTACTCACAATTCTGGTGATTTTTTTAAGATAGGAGAAACAAAAGTTACATATACAGCAACAGATTTAACTGATAATTCCACTAAATGTTCCTTTATTGTTACGGTAACAGAGTCTGGTTCTCCGGTGAGTTTAAAATGCCCTGAGGATATTGTAAGTACCGCTGATTCCTTATGTCAGGCTGTGGTAAGATGGACGGAACCCTCAATAAATGATCATTGTGAATATAACCTTACAAGTAATCATTTTCCCGGTGATACTTTTTATCTGGGAACAACAACAGTTACATATATAGCAACAGATGTAGAAGGTGATAGTATAACCTGTTCATTTGATGTCATAGTTAATGATGAAATGGCTCCTGTATTATCAGATTGTCCTTCAGATATTATATTGACGGTGGATACTACCTGTGAAGCGATCGTATCATGGACACCACCAACTGCATCAGATAATTGCTCTGTCACTTTAACCAGTACTCATAACTCCGGAGATATTTTTCCTTTAGGAACAACAACGGTAACATACACAGCAATGGATGTAGCCGGGAATAGTAACACATGCTCGTTTAATGTTATTGTTAAGGATGAGATTCCGCCGGTAATCTTACATTGCCCGTCAGAGATCATAGTTTATGCTAATACTTTCTGTGAAGCCACTGTATCATGGGAGCCACCAACGACAACAGATAATTGCTCTGTCACATTAAGTAGTACTCATAATCCCGGTGATAATTTTCAATATGGAATAACCACTGTGTTATATACGGCAACAGATGATTCAGGAAATATCGCGGTATGCAAATTTGATGTGATCGTACGAAATGAACAACCTCCGATATTTACAGGATGTCCTGAGGATATTTATTTAGAAACTGATGAATCAGGTCAGGCCATCGGGGAATGGGAGGTTCCTGGTGTTGAGGTTGCTTGTGGGGATGTTATAGTAGAATCTTCTCATGAACCAGGTGATTATTTTCCTGTGGGAATTACAGAAGTAGAATATACGGCGACGGATGAAAACGGATATAAATCAACCTGTAGTTTTAATATAAATGTGGTGCAAAAAAACCTCGAATTTAAGGTAATAAAATTTTTCACACCTAATGGTGATGGCCAGAATGATGTGTGGGAATTATCAAATATTGAAAACTTTCGGGATAATACTGTAGTTATTGTTGACCGGTGGGGGAGTGAAGTATATAAGGCTTCTGGTTATGATAATGAAAGAATAGTTTGGACAGGATTAAATAAAAATGGCAATCCTGTACCTACAGGTACCTATTATTATTTCATTACAGTAACCTTCAGGTCAGAAGTAATTGAAAGAAAAGGGTTTATTGAATTGGTAAGGTAGTATGCCAGGGCTTCAGGTAATATCATATTATAAATTTTTCCTTTACCTGACAATAGGGATAATTCTTCCTGTATTAAAGGGTGCAGCACAACAGCAAATTCAATATACGCAATACATGTATGATGGATTAGTATTGAATCCGGCTTATGCAGGAGCAGATGAGGCTTTAAGCCTGACCTTTATTACGCGTGATCAATGGTCCGGGTTAGAAGGAGCACCGAATTCTCAAACTTTAAGTGGCCATACATTATTTAAACAAAATAATTTAGGGGTGGGGATTATAATTAATAATGATCAAATCGGTGTACATCGCAAATTAAAAATATTAAGCAGTTACGCTTATCATCTTAGTATCAATAAAAATTCACTCATTTCTTTTGGTCTCCAGGCGGGAATTAATAACCGCAGATCAGATTATGGTTCTATTTTAGGTGAGGCCGGTAATGATCCTCTAATTAGTAATACTTTATTAACCCATACTTCTTTTAATTTGGGTGCAGGAATTTATTTCAGGAGTGAAAAATTAGATATAGGATACTCTGCACCTGATATGATCCCTGAGAATTTCCGTATTAATGATACAATTTCGGTCAAATTCAAAAACCTTAACCATTTTATTTTTTCGAAATATAGGATAACAATTAATGAGAATGTGGACGTGGCGCCAAGTGTGTTACTAAAGTATATGAGTGGGATTCCTTTATCCTATGATATGAACTTAAATTTTATATATCGTAAAGTTCTGATCACAGGTTTTTCTTACCGAAAGAATGAGTCCATTGACTTCCTGTTAAAGCTTCAGGCCACTCCTCAGTTACAATTAGGATATTCTTATGATCACCCTATCAATCAGGTCTCCCAGTTGTCAAATGCTTCTCATGAACTAATGGTGCATTACCTTTTTAGTTTCAAACAGAAAAATGTAGCCTCACCACGATGAAGTTATTTGATCAAAAATATTACTTCCTTTTAGTTTGGCTAATTTTATTGCCCATATTTGATGTAAAAAGCCAGCAGACAGTATTTAATTTATTTAAATCTGATATTGAACTTGCTGATCGACATTATAACAATGGAAATTATGTTGATGCATTAGATTTATATATTAGCGCTTTAAAAAATAATGAAGATCCTTCAAGTGTAAATTTAAAAATAGCCCGTTGTTATTACTTTCTTAAGGATTATCAGAAGGCAGTAAAGGTATACGATAAGGTTTTAAATGGCCTTAATTCATCTGATACATTTTTTTATGCCGAAGCACAGGCCGCTATTGGTGATTATAAAAAAGCAATAGAATCATACAAAGAATATCTTTCTAATAATCCCTCTAATGAGCTCATCAAGAAAAAGATCTGGAGATTAGATAATATTGAATATTTATATGAAAATGCAAAACATTTTGTAATTCGTGAATTGCCTATTAACTCCAGCTATGGTGATCTAAATGCTGTCCCCTATAGCTCAGGAATTGTGTTTGTTTCTAACCGTAAAGAGCTGGAGCTAATAGAAAACATTGATGCTTCTCTAAATGCACCTTTCTACAGGATGTATTTTTCAGAAACAACTGAAGATTTAAATTCTGTAAATAAAACAATTCACTACAATAAACCTGTCCTCTTTAGTAAAGAGCTTCATACTAAATTTCACTATGGTCCTGCAGCTTTTTATCATAAAGAAAAGAAAATGGTATTTGCTACAGCAGGCAGTGAGGTAAATGTTGGACAGGAAAAGAAATTACAGCTTTATTTTGCTCAAGAACATGAAGGCATATGGAAAATTACAGAAGCATTTCCTTTTAATGACCCTAAACACTCATTAAGTAGCCCTACAATAACTGAGGATGGTGATTTATTATTTTTTTCATCAGATAATGAAGGGGGATATGGCGGTAAGGATATTTATAAATCAGTAAAAAAGGATGGAAACTGGACAAAACCTGTTAATGTCGGAGAAGAAATTAATACTCCATACGATGAAGTGTTCCCTTATATCCATTTAGGCAAAACCCTCTATTTTTCTTCAAATGGCCACGCAGGTTTTGGTGGTTTAGATATTTTTAAATCAAAAATATCCGCTAGCGAATATGGGGAAGTTGAAAATTTGGGATATCCACTTAACACTAACTATGATGACTTTGGTATTACAGTAGATTCGCTGAATACACATGGGTATCTTACATCAAATCGAAAAAACGGTGGATATAATGATGATATCTATGAATTTGATATGAATATTCAGCCTTACCCTATAAATATTTCGGGTAAAATTAAGTATATTGAAAATAATTGGGCTGATTCATCTAAACTAAAGATTTTACCTAATGTTAAACTAGTTTTAATTGATAATGCCAGAAACGTTGTAGTCGCTGAAACTCAGTCTGATGGTGAAGGTAATTTTACAATTAATGTACCGTATTTTAGCGAATACAAATTACGTGTCTCCGGTAAAGAGATTGGTGAGGGAATTGTAAGTTTTGCAGTTCCTAAACATAAAAAGCTTAATAACGAATACGAGATTGTGGTGGTAAAGGATGAATTCAGATCCTACTGATAATATTTTAATGTATAGATGAAGGGAAATTGGAGATATATATTTGAGTTACAATGGTCAAAGATATTCTTTATCTGCCTTTGTTTTATATTTTTTGAAACCTCTCAACTTTTAGCTCAGGAAAAACAGGTGTATCAAATAAAGACCCTGGATGAGCAGCTTGATAGGTATACTAATATCAAAATATCCCTCAACGGAAATGAGTATTTTTCAATGGGAGATAAAGGTGTTGCTTTTGTTGAATTGTATAACAAAGATCTTCCTATACATACTATAGAAATAGATAATAAGCAGCTTGAAGCTGCCTCATGGAATTTTTCAAAAGGAATTCTGGAGATCATTATAAGGAAGAAAAAATATCATGTTGTAGAATTATTAGTGAAGGGTACTGATAATAAAGTTCTGAGCAATACCAATATTACTTTTAATGGCAGAAAAACTTTAACAGCTGCAACAAATTACCAGGGATTTGTTGAACTACCCCTCGCCCTGGATGAAAAACCTGCATCTATTGATCAATTTAATATTAAAGGTTTCGATATAAAGGAGCTGAAAACTGCAGACGGAGAGAATATACTAATAGTAGAAAAAATTATTATAAAAGAGGATGATAAGAACAATGTAATTGTGCAGGAGAAACCTTTATCTTCTTCAAATGTATTTTCTGATTTTGATATCTCAAAGCTTGATTCTATTGAATCCTTAACTGTTTTCTACGCTGTTTTTAAAAATTATCAAATAGAGGAGCTGGATGAGGAAACACGACAAAAAGTAGATGCTAAGTTTAATGAGCTTGTTACAAAAATGAAGGATTCCCTTAGCCAAAATGCTTTAACGTTAATTAGCAGTGTTTCAGATACAAGCTATGTACAGGATGATATAAAGAACCTCCTAAAACAGGCAAAAGAGGAAAATTTTATACTTGAGGGACAGCAGGAACAATTTGAGGAAAAAATTGAAATGGTAAGTAATAAACTTGCTGCTGGCCTGGAAAATCTTGATGAGGCTTCCAGGGTAAGCCTATTGGAAGACTTGAACCTACTCGAACAGATCCTTACCGAAAATGAGAATAAATTTTACCGAAATCAGACTAATTACCGTCAGATGGTAAATAACCTGAAAGAGCGATTTTTTGATATTGAAGATCTGGAAAACAGATTATCATTAAGTGAGGCACAGCGACTGGAGGAGCAGCGTGTTTTCAGACAGCGGTTAATCTTAGTTTTGCTAATAGCTGCTGTTTTTGCTATTCTGGTTATTCTTTTAGTATATTTTAGTAATAAGCTTAAAAAACAGAAAAAGGAACTAGTTGTGGCCAATACTGAAGTTCAGAGAGTAAATGAAAATCTCGAAAATTTAGTATTTGAACGAACAAAATTACTTGAAGAAACAAATAAAGAACTGGATACTGTCCTTTACAGGGCTTCCCATGATCTAAGATCTCCTATTTGTTCTATTACGGGTCTTTGCAATCTTGCAAGTACTTTATCAAATGGTGAGAATGCAGAGCTTTATGAAAAAATGATCCTAACTACTCAGGGAATGGATCGGCTTTTACAAAAGCTAAGTGTTATCAGTGAAATAAATCAACCTGGTGAATTTACTCCAGTAAAACTTGCTGATGTGGTTGAAGATGTTCATAGCCAGTTTTCTAAGATGATTGAGGAAAACAACATCAATTTTGTTGTGGATTGCCCTGAAAACTTCCTTTTCTACTCAAATCCTGAGCTACTAAGGATCATATTAAGCAATCTTATTGAGAACGCTTTATTCTACTGTATGTTAAAAGATTCTACACACCATCAGGTAATATTAAAGATTAAAGTTAATAAGGAGAATGTTACGTTAAGCCTATATGACAATGGTGTAGGGGTTGATCAATCCGTTAGCAATAAGCTGTTTGATATGTTCTTCAGGGGGAACGAATATTCCAAGGGGAATGGACTTGGGTTATATATAGTCCAAAAAAGCGTACAGGTTTTAAAAGGTGAAATTGTTGTAGAATCCGAACCCGGGAAATATTCCAAATTCATTGTACATCTGCCAAAAATAAAAGCCGGTAAGAAGGCGATAAAAGCTGCTGAAAATGAGCTGAAAACTACTAAAAAGATGACAAAAGAAATACAGAAAGTTCACATCTAAAAGATATTTTCCTCAATAGCTGTTCACCGCGACTAAAGAGGTATTAAACCTGCTGGTTAGCAGTATCATTAATGTCGTTTGATACATTTTCTGATCTCCATGACTCAACTTTATCAAGCGGATATATTGGACGGGGGATATATTTATAATCCAGCTCAAAAACATCAATATTTGTCACACCTTTTGTCTGCACATATAATGTTTGGCGGTTGTATTTCCAGTAAAATAATCGGAAAGGAAAAAGGTTTTTAACGACTATAACATCGGCTTTCCATAGATTAAGGCCCAGTTTTGTGAAGAATGAGGGTTTAAATGCAGGGCAGGGAAGGGTGGTAATGATAAGGTGCAGCTTATCCTTCACCATAACAGCAGTTTTACCATATCTGCTATCGTCGAGAAATATTAATTTCCCTGTAAAAGTAACTGGCTGATTAAATAATTTATCCAACTTACCACCCACCTCAACTGTAATATTTTTATTAAGCTGAGATTCATTTAATTGGCTTACGGTCACTTCGTCACAAAGCGGTATATAGGCAGTTAATTCTTTTCCATACTTCATCAGAGCCTGTAGAATAAAAGTATTTTCTCCGGGTGCTCCTGCAGCGACTAAATCGGAAATATCCGAAATTATAGAGGTACCGATTCGTTTGCGCCACCATGACCTCTTTACCTTTTCAATAGCTTCCTCAGGAGTTAATGGTTCGGGATGAGGATGGTCTTTAACAGCCCAGTTCATTTCACTCAATTCTTCACAAAGCCGCTGTGCTAACTCAGGATCATCATCTGTAACTACCACACAGCTCCAGCCAACTTCCGGAGCATCGATCCAGATATGGACCATAAACGTAGAGAGGCTTATTACCTTTGGGTTACGCTCCATTTTTTTCATGTGCCTGAAAATTTTTCGCATAGGAGCTATAAAATCGATATTAAAACCACCACCCTTTAATAGAGGCAGCTTTTGAAAAGCCATAGTAGGTTTTATTTCTCCGAAAACCGTTTGTATAAGCATTTTTCCACTTCTGAAACCTACCTTGTTATGATCGCGGTGAGGATTGGTACGGTATGCATTAATGAATGTAGCATGGTCAACAAGCTGTCGGGTAATATTTGCATGAAGGTCGCAGGAAACAGCAACAGGCATTTCATTTCCAATTAGTTTTCTAATCTCTACAAGCAGGTCTCCCTCCGGATCATGAATATTTTCAACACCCATAGCGCCATGGACTGAGAAATAAATACCATCTACCTTGTTTTCCTTCAGGCGTTGTAAAATATGAGAGGTGAAATGCTCAAAAACTTCAGCTTTTATTTTTCCTCCTGAATGAGACCAGGCTGCTAATATTGGGACTATTTCTACCTTGCCTTTTCCAAAACGTTTTACTGCTTTTCTGAAACCATCAACCTGTAGCCGATGCTTATCACCGCCTTTATGAACGTCTTCATCGTAGTATAAAGCAAGAGATTCAAAATTTCGAAGTTCTGTAGTAACAGGAGAGAAGGTATTAGTTTCCTGGTGCAGTTCAATAAGAGCTAGTTTATACATTAAATTTTAGCTGAAAAAAAATTAAAAATAAGCTACAGGCTATTAACAGGTTGAGGCTAGTTAAAGTTGGGATTAAAAAATAATTAGGGTGCAGCAATTATAATTTCTTTGCTGCACCTTTTAATTCCCCAGAAAAATATGTTTGTCGAAAAGTATTCTGTCGTTATAACAAAAATCAATTTTCTACAATATTTATCATTTAATAATCACCAGCTGAACTTTTTAACTCATCATCCATTTCTCTTGGATGATATTTCATGAATAATTCAGATCTCATCAGTATATCTATGTACTGTGCGCGTTTGTAAGTAAATGGGTCAGGCAGCTTTTCTTTAGAAAGTTTTCCCTGGAAATCATCAAGAGATTCATATCCCTTTTTCTTCATCCAGTTCCTAATATCCTCTATTATTGTCGTAATAGTAGGGATTCCCTTTTTGTAAATTGCACTCACGATCTGCACAGCATCAGCACCAGCCAAAATCATTTTTATTACATCCCTGCCTGTAAGGATACCTGTATTGCTTATAATGCTTCCCCGAATGTTCTTATGTAAAAGACCGGCATAGCGAAGAGCCAGACGGTTATCAGTTGAATTGCTAAAGTTATACGGATAATGGTGTTTTTCATATTGTATATTTATATCGGGCTGAAACAGGCGATTAAATAAAATAAAACCACCCACACCGCTTTTATCCATTTGTTTAATTAGCCTCAACGCATTCGTATAATATGGACTTAGCTTAATAAATATCGGGAGGCGCACCGCAGCCTTTATCAGCTCTACAGTTTTTAGCTGCTTATCCTCTATTTCATCTGAACCTATGTCAAAGTCGATATTATTGTGATAAAAATTAAGTTCGAGAGCATCAATTCCGGTATCCTCCATTTTAAGGGCAAAATCAAGCCAGGTTTCATCATTTATACAGTTAAGGCTACCAATAAGTGGTATTTTAACATGTTTCCTGGCTTCTTTAAGACGTAAAAAATGTTCAGTAGGATCAGCAGGGTTAACCTTTGGTAAAAAGGTTGAATTTTCAGTATCTATATTGCTGTAATATTCCCGCATCTCATCCAGTTGATGTTTATCCAGCTGTAGCTGCTCCTCAAAGAGAGATTTGTAAACAATAGCTGCTGCACCTGCTTCTTCCAATCTAACAAGGTGATCAACATCTGTACTGATATTACTTGCCCCGACTACAATTGGATTTTCAAGGGTTAATCCCCCATAAATAGTTGAAAGACTAATGCTCATGTCATTAATATTTAATTATTTGATTGGTATTTTTCGTTAATTCGCTGTGTCTGATTAATATCAACGAACTTACCAAGAAGTTATACCGCTTTCGGATGGGTAAGATTCTTGTACCTGATTACGTCGTGTAGATGACCTGATTATAAAAGTCTTAATTCTTATTATAAACATAATTCTCATAACCATCAGATCAACTGTCATACATCAGTAAATGGAATGATTTTGATCATTAATAAAAAATTTAAATACATTTGAGATAAGTAAAACCCAGCCTGGTTTTTTGCCAAAGTATTAGGTTATAGCGGATTATTAAAATAATATTATATTATATTCGTAGTTCAAATTTTGCGAAGAAATCGAGCCGGTAGATCATATAGCAATAAATTTTAACAGGGATTCGCTCATTATCCTCAATCTTTGCCTTGCTGTTATAATGTTTGGCGTTGCTCTTAGTATAGAATTAAGAGATTTTAAAAATCTGGCAAAAAATCCAAAAGCAGCATTTATAGGTGTTTTTTCTCAATTTATTTTACTTCCGGCATTAACATTCGTGCTGGTAATTCTTATACAACCTCATCCCAGTCTTGCATTGGGAATGATACTTGTCGCAGCATGTCCCGGTGGTAATATTTCAAATTTCATTACTTTTTTGGCAAAAGGAAATACAGCACTTTCTGTAAGCCTTACTGCTTTTTCCTCTATTGCAGCTATTATTATTACACCTCTTAATCTTGAGTTTTGGGCAAGTTTATATAGTCCTACAGCCAATATTTTGACTTCGGTAAATTTAAATGCTACAGAAGTATTTAAAACAATTAGTTTAATAATTGGTGCCCCACTGTTCCTTGGGATGCTGATAAGGAACCGTCGAAGAGAATTGGCTAAAAAGATCTCGGCCATTCTTAAACCTGTATCAATATTAATTTTTCTTGCGTTTATAGTAATAGCTTTTGCTAACAATATACATATTTTTATGAGCTACATACATATTGTAGTGCTCCTGGTATTCCTTCATAATATAATAGCATTAAGTTCAGGTTACCTATCAGGTAAAGTCTTTGGGCTTAGCCGCACCGATAACCGGACTTTGGCAATTGAAACTGGTATTCAAAATTCGGGATTGGGGTTACTTCTTATTTTTACTTTTTTTGATGGCCTGGGAGGAATGGCTTTGGTTGCAGCATGGTGGGGTATCTGGCATATAATTTCAGGAATGCTACTGGCAACCTTTTGGTCATATAGATCAAATTATCAGACTTTAACTACATGAAGCGTTTCCTTTATGAATTTCTTAGGTTTTATGTTCGGCTGGGCTTATATTTTTACTTTAGCGAAATTAAGGTACAAAAGCCTGAGAATATCCCCGACGATAAGCCGGTGCTGTTTACTGCTAATCATCAAAATGCCTTCATGGATGCATTAATAATAGTTGCTTTTACCCATCGTCACATTTATTTTCTCGCGCGTGCAAGCATATTTAATCATCCTATTGCACGAAAGTTACTTTCATTAATAAATCTTATGCCAATTTACAGGATTAGGGATGGCAAAGAAACTTTAGCAAATAATGAGGATATTTTCAGGGAATGTTTTGATCTGCTGGAAAGGAGAGAGGCTATTCTTATTTTCCCTGAAGGTAATCACGATCTGCGGAGATTTTTACGACCGCTAAGTAAAGGTTTTACACGGATTGCTTTAGGGGCACTGGAGAGTACAGATCTTAATGATTTATATATTGTACCTGTCGGGCTCAATTATCAGCATCATCAAAAATTTGGTAGCCAGGTGAGTATGATTTTTGGCTCACCACTGCCAGTAAGCAGGTTCAGATCAGAGAAACCTATTGTACTTAGAGAAACGGTAGCCGACTCTTTAAAAAAACTTATTACACATATAGATTCAGATGATTACGATCTTATAATAAATAAATTATCAAATGCTGATGTGAATTTTCTTGAACCTGATGCAGTAAATATGATGTTAAAGTCTGGCAAGATCAGGAAAGAGAAGAGGAGAGAACCGTCATTTTTATCGAAATTATTATATCCAATAGTGTTTTTTAATAATCTTATGGTAATCCTGTTATGGAGGTCTTTTGAAGGTAAAATAAAAGATCCTGTATTTGTCGGATCATTGAAATTCACTTATGGAATATTCGTTGTTCCATTAATCTATCTACTTCAGGCCCTCATCATTTATATATTTTTAAATATATGGTGGGCGCTGGGATACTTTATTTTTTCTATAGCCACAGTAAGGATATTAGCAAAAAGAAAAAATTGATGGTAATGATCTGGTTTATTTCGATTTCACGTTCCACAGCCCTACAGCCAGTAAAAGATTTTTTAACATATTCGACGTGTTATGGAATTTCCACGATAAGCTGGAGCTTAGGATTACCTTACTTAGTATAAATGAAAAGAATGCACCAGAAAAATAGAACAGAATGGCGACATTAAACCAAAACATCGGTGAACGATCAAGAAAAATATCGTCTTCCTTATGGTAAAATTGATATAAAAGCATCAAAGACAAAAAAATGAATACAACACTTTCAACAGACCTTCCAATTGCATTAAACTGTTGTATTTCGAGGAATACTGAATCCCAGAGGTAAAAGACACAAAAAGCAAAAGCTAATGCAAAAAGCCACTTTTTTGATTTCTCGAGTACAACACTATAAAACCAGAATAATATAAGCGCCTCCACAAGTCCGTACCCATGCAGGAAATTATAATTTGTTCCCTTTATAATATAAAGGCTAATCAGATCAGCCGCAAAAGAAGTGGCTATAAAAAGTACAATTATCTTTTGATATTTTTCAAGCTTCTTCGCTTGTATAACAGCGAAAAATAAAGGAATGATTGGTGAAAATACTGATCCATACCAGAAAAAATAATCCCAATTATCCATCACTCTATTTTAATTGCACATGTCAGGGCAAGGTGAGGATGTATTTAATACTTCACCACTATCTGTTTCAATTAATTTTTCCAACTGAAAAAAATCTCGGCCATTACCTTTAGCAGGGATAAAAAGAAGATCAAGGTGGCTGCTGTCTGGTTTCGTAGGTTTTTGTGTCCAGGTGAGATAAATCCTTACTCCCTGTATAGAATCTTCGGAATCCACCTTACCCATTTTTCTGTTTAAGCTATCAATACTGGCAACAACTTTTAGAATTTGATCACGGCCAAATGCAAATGCATAAGGGCTTATAATAGGAGTATTACTTCCTGGATCCGTATTGATTTTCCGGAACATTTCCATTTTTTTCCTTGCCTGATCATTTCGTAACATAGCTCCTGTTCTTGCAGGATGGATTTTAAGTTTTTTCCGTAGCTCATTAGGATCATCAGAATAAGGTATGGTGTCAACCATAAGGATATCTGCATTAAGAAAATCGAGCATTTTAAGCTGTGCAGTGCTTACTTCGTTTTCTTCTTCTAAAGAAACATTATTTTCATGTTCTTTTGGTAACCAGAGGATATAGGAAACCGCTATAACCAGCAGAAATCCAAGTAAAAAAGTTAGAATTTTATAAATATTCATCAAAATAATTTTTTAAGAGGCTAATTTCAACATTAATCCTTTAAGCTGCAATACCAAACATTAGGTATAAAAGCAATAGAATTTAATTAGGTTTAGCCAATAATTTATTTAAAATTACCTGGAAGGACATTTAAACTCCGATACCAAAATTTACTTTTGTTGAGCCACTTTAATGTTGGCCGCTTTTTTAACCAGATTGTTCTTAAAGCCGGTCCGCACCATTTTTCCCCAGCTTTTCTTACCCAATAGCAAATCAATATTACCTTTTACTGCCGCCCAAACTGTGATTGGATGATAGAAAACAGGTTCTATAAGTGCGGTTATTACAAGCTTAAGCATTGATCCTGTTTTCTTATACTGCTGATAGGATTTTTCTTCAAAAAAAATAGCAAATAATGTATGCATAACAGCATATGAGTAGGCAAAAACAAAAAAAGCAGCAAAGTAAATCCAATTTACATAGCCTAAAATCGCGAGCAGTATGAATAGCACAAAACCAATAAATTCAACTAAAGGAGCCAGCCATTCAAAAAGCACCCAGAAAGGAAGGCTTAGCATGCCATGAATACCATATTTTGGGTTTAATATCATTTTTCGGTGAAGCTTTAATGTTTCTGCCGTACCCCGGGCCCATCTGTTTCTCTGGCGAATAAGAATATTAATATCACGAGGTACTTCAGTCCAGCAGAGAGGGTCAGGTATGAATGCTACTTTACATGGTCTTTTCTGTTCATACATCATCCTTCTCATTCGCACGAGAAGCTCCATATCTTCCCCGACAGTTTGGGTATTATAGCCACCGGCACGAATTACTGTTTCTTTGTCAAACATACCAAAAGCGCCGGATATAAGCAGTAGACCATCCATATATCCCCACGCCATACGACCCATAAGAAACGCACGAAAATACTCCAGCACCTGTACCCGGGCGAAAAAATTATTTGGAACATTTACCTCTTCAAGGAAACCATCTTTTACATTACAATTATTGGCAACCCGTATAACTCCACCGGTTGCTATTACCTTTTTCTTTTCCTCCATAAAAGGCTTTACCAGTTTAAGCAGGGAATCAGGCTCAAGAATACAATCAACATCAATACATGCAATCAAAGAATTCCGGGAAACATTAATTCCTGCATTTAATGCATCTGCTTTACCTCCATTTTCCTTATCAACCACAACGAGTTTATGGTAAGCCGGATTTTTTGCTTTATAAACTCCACGGATATTCTTTGTCTTCAGCTTCTCATCAGGTGGTAAATCAACTTTGCTGAGTTGGTAAACATCAATTAAAAGCTCCAGGGTATTGTCACTGCTGCCATCATTTACGATAATTATTTCGGCGTTATTATAGTGCAGGGACAGCAGGGATTTTACATTATCTACAATAGTCAATGATTCATTATAGGCAGGCGCTATTAAAGACACTGATGGAGCAAAATCAGTAGAAAGTATTTTATTGTAATCCACAAAGCTGTTCTTTTGCTTGTATTTTTTCATTGCAAAACCTGATAAGGCTGCCAGTAAAAAATAAGACAAATACATTCCTGCAGCATAAACTATAATACTACCACTAAGAAGAACTGAGACAATGGTGATATATTCCTTTATTATTTCCATTGTAATTTTTTGCTTAATTCAGCTTTAGGAATAAATACTGTGGTATCATGATAAAATTGCTCCATAAAAAGTTTTTCCTTTTTGTAAATAGATTTATAGACCTCCTCTGGTTCCATGTTATTTAATATGCCCAGGGTATTGGTTATTTCCTGACGGATGTATGGGTTTTCATAAGGAAAAGCAGATTGTAAATAATCTGAAGCCTCATGCAGATCTAATTGTCCGATCGCAAAAATAACCGCTCCATAAACCTTTGGAGAAGAGCTATTCCGATAGAGCATATTTACCAAATCCCTGGAGGCATTTCGTTGATTATGTAATGATATCATCCGAAGACAAAAGATAACTACTGTTACTTCTTTATGATCAAGCCATTGTTTGAAATCAGGTAATGCAGTAGCTTTTAACTGCTCAGAAACATGAGCTAACTGTACCTGTTGCCAGTCAAGCAGCGGTTCCTCAAGGTGATTAAGAAATTCAAAAGGATTGGCAGATTGAAGCTGGATAAGGGCAACCTGCGCCTCTGCACGGATTACCGGATTTCTGTGGTTAATATAGCGGCGAATAAGAGGGGTATATTCTTTCATATCCATCTCAGCCAGCTCGATTAATCCTTTAGCGGTAACAGTCCATGAAGTACTATTTAATTTTTTTAATGACCTTCTGTGAAGCTTTAATCCAATGTAAAACTTTCTTAATCGCTCAGCGTCTTTTCCTACTATTCTTATCTGAAATTTTGTAAGGCAACTAAGAAAAACCTCTCGCTGAAACTTAGTTCCTAAATATTTACGCCGTACCTGCTTTAATCTTTTAATGTTCCATTCCTCTTCATTAAATAAAAAGGAAATGATATGTGCGATGGCCTTTTTTTCATAATAGCTTTTTCTTTTATTTTGATAATTATCAAATAACCTGTTTATCAGCATAAAGAAAAATAGCAGAATAGTGATAGCAGAAAAGAGCAGGGATAACAATATCATAACCTTGATAAGAACAGGAAATTCTGAAGCGATAAAAGTAATATTATCTATTTCTGATCTTATCATTTTAAAATTTCTTTAATATTCTGACTCCCATATTAATTCGATGACGGTAGCTTTCAGCTAAATACTCTTCATATTCAAAAGTCATAATGGCACCAAAGATAAACTGATCACTGAGAGAAAATTGTCCGTTTAAACCTACAGTACTGGCATCCATCCTATATATTTCGTCACGACCGAAAGGTGTGGAAGGAATGGTCCCTTTGGATATAATTACAGACAGATATTCGTCATCATTTCTGAAGTAGTGTCTGATCTGAAGGATCCCTGTCATCTGTAGGATATCATTCTGGTTTTGAACAAATACTCTTCCTGAAATCCAGTTTCTTTTGAAATATTTCCCTATATGAGCGGTATAAAGCAATACGGTTCCTTCATTAAAAAATAAAGCCCGGGCCCCTAATGAAGTCTCTATACTATAAGGAAATAAATATGATATCTCACCACCGGCACGATAATCAGGAAAGAAATTGCCATCAGCGATCCCGGTGGTAAGGAAGATATTTATTTTATCCTTTATTGGTATATATCCTTCTAACTCCGCCTGAAAGCTGTTCCACTCGTTCTGACCAGCATAGCTTATCCTGCCAAGATATTTTATTCCTGAGGCAGATTTCAAATACTCGATATTGGTAATATGTCTCACAGAGGAATTTTGGCTGAAGGTGGTGATCTGATAATTTAGCATCAGATGGTTATTCATCTGCTTCATATTAATCTGCTCCAGTAGGGCAGAGGCCTTTTTATTTTGTGTATCTTTTATCAGGACATGATTTAATACATCTTGCGCTTCCTTATCTCTGTTCAGTTGCTGCAGAAGCTCTGCCTTAAGAATTAGCAGTGGTATAAAAACTGAATCTTTTTCAATACCATCATTAGTGATTTCAAGAGAGGATTCAATACTACCGGACCATTTCTCAACTTGTGCTAAGGCGTAAAAGGCATCTATGGTTGGGTTTTTCTCAACCACTGTGGTGAGTATTATTTTTGCAGTATCATAATTCTGTTGCCATGCATAGGTCCTGCCAATTAAGATTGCAGCATCACTGTAACCGGGTGCTGATTTCAATATAAAGCTGCTGTTTTCCCTGCTTTCGGCGTATTCCTTATTATATGCAAGGTTGAGCGCTTCCTGAAATAAAGAATCAAGATCAATATCCTGCTGTGCCGCTAATTGAAAAACAGAGATGAAAGAAACAAAGGCTGTAATGAAAAATTTAATCAACTGTTAAAAAATTATAATTGAATATATGATTATCTGAGAAAGCGCTTTACTCTGAGGGATAGCTCGCCGGGACTAAATGGTTTAGCTATAAAATCATCAGCGCCTATGTTAAAAGCATCTATAATTGTGTTTTCTTCATCAGCTCCTGATAATATTACTACCGGGGTTCCTGCTAATTCTGATTTTATGTATGAAAGGATCTCAAGTCCTGAAATATAAGGCATCATAAGGTCCGTAATTACGAGATTGAACTTATCATTTTTTAGTTTTTCCATAGCCTCATTACCATCACTCGCGACTGTAATTTCATAACCATCCTTGATTAACCTGAATTGCAGCGTACGCTGTATCATTTCATCATCCTCTATTACAAGTATTTTCATTTTTAATTCCCTTTTTCTTAATTATTACCATTAAAATTTAAATTTCCAGAAGTATATGATCTAACTCATCCATTACCTGATCATAATTAGCTTTAATTTGGATAAACAGCTGTTTACAATCCTTTTTATTCTGCTGCATGTTTTCCATTTCCCTTAATAGCTCACTCATTCTATTAGCACCTACCATTCCGGTTGAAGATTTTAGCTTATGTGCATATTTTTTTACCTGATCCAGGTCATTGTTTTCAATAGATTTTGATATAATTTCAAGTTCCTCTGATGCCTGGGCCAGGAAAAGATTTATCATCTCCTTCATGAAAATCCTATCACCATCAGTCAAGGAAATAAGATAACTCAGGTTACATTCCTGAAGCGTAGATTTAAAAATGACGGCAGCTTCAATTGTGGTTTCATCTGAAACTACTATTTCTTGATCCTGGGCATGTATAACATCAGATTGCCTTGGGTTTATTGAAAATTGTTTTGCAATTTTTAGAAAAAGTTCTTTTTCCGTAAATGGCTTTGAGAGATAGTCGTTCATCCCGCTTTCCAAATAATTCTTAATATCCTGTTTAAAAACATTTGCTGTTAAGGCTATTATAGGTACACCAGCTTTTTTTTCATCTTTAAATTTTCTGATCAATTTTGTAGCATCAGCACCACTGAGAGCCGGCATCTGTATATCCATAAGGATGATATCATAGGAATTTTTTTCGGCCATCGCTACTGCTTCTCTGCCATTTGTTGCCACATCTATAGTGAAGCCCCAACGCGCCATATAAGTTTCAGCAATTATTATATTAACCTGATTGTCTTCTGCTAAAAGGACATTTACTTTTTTCAAACAATTAAAATCAATATTATCATTCTCCTGATCAATAGAAGGATCAACAATATCGGCTTTTTTAAATGGGAGGCTAAAAGAAAATTTACTACCGACACCGACTTGACTCTCTACCCAAAGCTGTCCGTTTTGTATATCAATAAGATTTTTTGAAATATTCAGCCCTAACCCTGTTCCTCCAAATTTCCTCGTTGTATAGGAAGAAGCCTGTGAAAACTCCTCGAATATTTTTTCCTGATTTTCTTTTGCAATCCCAATTCCTGTATCCTCAATATAAAATTCAATGGTAGTTTCTTCCTTTGTTTCTTTTACTACCTTTCCGCTTATGGTTATGCTGCCTTCCTCAGTGAATTTTATAGCATTATTTACAAGGTTCAGCAGGATCTGATTTAAACGATAAGGGTCACCAATTAAGGGGGATTTTATGCGGACAGGGCTGGTATGGAAGATCAAACCTTTATCATCAGCTTTCATTTCCAGCATCTTATGTGCTGATTGTAAGACTTCATTAATGTCAAAAGCTATTTTCTCTATCTCGAGTTTTCCTTCTTTGATCTTACTATAATCAAGTATATCATTAATGATGACAAGTAAATTATTAGCAGATTGTCTGATTAATTTTAAATGATCCTTTTGTTGGCTATTAAGTGGTGTTTTGCTTAAAAGATCAGACATCCCTATTATTCCCTGCATCGGAGTCCTTATTTCATGGCTCATGTTTGCAAGGAAATTTTCTCTTAATTTAATAGACTGCTTTAATGCATGCTGTGCTTCTTTTCTATCTGATATATCTCTGGTTGAAGCTTGGTATCTGATTATTTTCCCATTCTCATCCATTATATTCTCCACATTACTTTCCAACCAGATATATTCACCATCTTTTTTTCGGCAGCGGTATTGAATGGAGACATTTTCTTCAGGGCTATTTATAGCATTTTGTTCTATAGAGGAAAATAGATTCTCCTGATCTTCAGGATGGATTACTTCTTTTAAATCCATTTTAATGAATCTTTCAGGTTCATACCCCAGGATATCGAGGCAGGCAGGTGAGATGTAGATGCCATTAAAATTAACATCATACAGACTGATTATGTCACTGGAATTTTCAGATAAAAGCCGGAACAATTCTTCCTGATGCTGTAGTTTTTCCTTTGCCTGTACCTGCTCAGTGATGTCGGTAGATATACCAAGGACAAAGATTTCCCCATTTGCAGTGATCAAAGGCTTCTTAATCGTTTGCAGGATACTTGTTTTCCCGGTTCTGTCAGTAAAGGATTCCTGGATCTTTACTTCATAGCGTTTTTCCAGTACCAGATTTTCAGTAGAAAAGAAATATTCCTTCTCTTCGGCTTTAGTATAAAAATCAGAAACCTTTACTTTTTTTATTTTTTCCTTTTCTTCATTAAATAATATATTGGCAAATGCTTTATTTACCAGTTTAATTGTTCCTTCGGCATCCCTGACACATAAAAAGTTAGGACTTGTATCCAATACTAATTGTATAAAATCATTTCTTTCTTTCAAGGCAGTAAGAATATCATCATCCTGAAGGGATGAGTCTTTATTTAAAAAAGATTCGATATTTTGAATGGGTGAAGATTCTTTTGCATACTGGTAATTAAGCCGGTTTTTTAATTCACGTATTTCATCCTGCTGGCGTATAACCAGATCTTCAAGATCCTGTTTTTCCTTTTGCTCATCATACAGCTGATCTTTTAAAGATTTTAGGATAAAGTTATTAGTCATTGCGGATATGCTATTTAAAAATTAGTTGTTTTTAACTATTGCAAATATCATTACAGCAAAGAGGACTTTATTCAGTGAATTCCTGAATTTAAAAAATAGGAAAAACTGATTAAAAAACGCCTTAAATTAGGTTATGAGTAGTATAATTTCCTGTGCAATCCCTGAAAAACCCTCAGTTGACCAAAACCTAATATTAATGGTGATCAGGGTATAAGGAGAAAGAGGATATGTAACTAGGGAAATCCCTTAGAAGAGAGTAGCTTTTAACTTCGATCAAAAAGCCGCGTCATCTGTCGCAGGCTTTCCTGAGAACCAACCATAGTCACCATATCTTTGGCACGTAAACGTGTATAACCATGTGAGATGATCATTTGGCCTTTTCGGTGTACGGAAAGTATAATAACATCAGCAGGAAGCCTCAGGTCCCTTAAATACATTCCGAAAAGATTAGGATTCAGCACTTCAAGGTCTATTGTATCCTGACCTTTTTGCAAACCTAATAATAAGGAAGTAGCCTGAGGAGAGCGAACAAAATGATCTAATAAACTAACCATTGCCGTTCCGGGATCTACTACAAGAGCCCCCAGCTGGTGAAATTCTTCAAAATACTCTCGTTCGTTTAGCCTGACCACAATTTCTTTAGTGCCAATGTGCTGATAAATTAGCTCGCAAATTTCAAGGTTCTCTTCATCAGTGAGTAATAAAACAAAAGCCTCTGATTTCTTTGCTTCAAGTGCATTTAATGCCTGAAGATCATATTCTTTTACCTTTACTATATTTATATCAGGCACACTTGATTCTTCAATATTTTTCCGGGTGGCGATCTTTACCTGCCACCCATGACCCATAAGTTGTCTGGCAAGCGCTACTGACTGGCTTTCAAATCCTATAATTATAGCATCACGGATCCCATCAAATTCAGGTGCCCCCGCACGCGTCCTGCTTTCATCCAGTTTATTTATAGACCATTTAAATAAAACCGGGCCGATAAGTTGATTAATGACAATTACTGAAATAACAACGGCTGAAAAGGCAGCACCCCAGGAATTGAATTCATTACTAACAATTGTAGCCAAACCAAGTCCAACACCTGCTTGGGTTAAAAATGATGTCCAATATTTAAAGTTGTAACGGCTTTTTTCTTTAGCAATAGCTCCGCCAATAAATGTTCCTATGAAAATAGCAATAGCATTAATTACTACAATGATGATAGTGATTTCCCACACAGAAGGAATGACATCTATAGCAAGTAAAGCTCCTGCATAAGTAAAGAAAACAATATAAACATATGGACCGATTTCATGAATTATCTTTAAAAATTCCTGCCTGTATCTTGTATAGTTTACGACATATAAACTGCCTATAAGACACATTAGCAATGGCTCCAGGTGAATATCATTGTTAAATACATATAAGGAAAGAGAGAGTGTTCCATAATAGATACCGTAAGTACTGTATCCTACCAGTAACACCATAATTGCCTTCCATTTCTCTTTGATGCTTAAGGAAAGGATTCCTTTCAGTATTAAACCAATAAACAATCCAAGCAATAAGGATAAAGCTATTTCCCCAACCAGTATTAACAGAAAAAATATGGTGAAATCATCACCATAAACTAAAGCTTTAGCGGCCGAAAAGCATACGGCAAAAATTATAATTACAGAAAAATCTACAACAACGGTTGTACCTAATACACTGCTTGTAAATGGGCCTTTTGCTCGTACTTCATTGATTACAGCAATCACAGATGATGGAGACCTTGCACATAAAACGGCAGCAGTAAGAAAGGCAACAGCTATTTTGGCCGAAGGACTAAGGTTGGTTAAGAAAGGGATATAATCAGACAATAAGATCAGGGCAATAGAAAGAATGAGAAAAGTAAGGGCTAATTGACCTATTGTGAGCCATTTAATACTACTTATCCTGCTGCGCAATTCCTTCAGGTATAATTCACTACTGGCAGCAAAAGCAATAAATGCAAGTGCTATATCATTGATAAACACCAGGTTGTTAACCATGGTAGGTTTTATAATATTAAGAACATGAGGGCCGGAAATAATTCCAACAAGTAAAAAACCACTGATAAGGGGTACACCGTATTTTTGAACCAGCCCTGAAATACTTTCAGCGGCTAAAGCCACAATTAGGAAGGTACCTAAAAAAGCTAATAAAGTTATAATGCTTTGTGCATCCATTTACTATTGTTTAACCTGCAAAATACGATGAAATTAGAAACTCACCCAATTGAATATAAGGTATTTGTATAGCAAATCAGTTATTGCCAAAAAATTGTAAAGAGTTATAAGAAAAATTAAAATTCACAATATTTAAATACGGTTATATTTTTTACTAAGCCAGAAGAATCCATAAATTAGGTCTATATTTTTTTATTCTTTATTTTTACATGGTGATATTGCATTATATATAGTTACATTAGAGCTGCAATATTTAATGATTTTTCCATAAGGAGGTAATATTAAATTTTTTTTATATAATAAGCAGCACTACAATACAGTGTAAAATTGTGTTGTAGGGCAAGAAACAAATATCTAATTTTGTGCTTAAGCATTAAGCAGTCGAATCTATCACACTTAAATAAATTTAAAATCACGAATACTTTATTCGAATAGGTATAAATTCTATAGGATTTTATTTTAATATGTTATAATTTTTAAAGTATGACAAAAGGAAAAAAAGATCAGGAAATTGCTTTCAGTGATCGAAAATTAGGATTTGACTCTCCAATGGTTGTCTCAGAGATCACGGATCAGTGCCTATATACAGGCTTTTACGGAAGGATGGATTCTGCACGTTTAAAAGGTATTACTGAGAGGATCCTGGATACTGTAGAAAAAAGCGACAATAATTTAATCATTGTGGACCTTTCCAATGTGGAGTATATAGATTCCGCCGTAGCAGCCAATCTTTATAAACTCGGCGATACATTGCAGCTCATTGGTGTAAAAACTTTGTTTTGTGGAATAGGGTCAGAGGTAGCCCAGTCAATGACTAATATGGGAATCGAATTTAAGAAATATGAAACCTATCGTAGATTAAAAGATGCCCTGAAAAGAGTATATGCCATACAGGGTTTGCAGCTGATTTCGTTAGATAAGGGATAACGAGGTGATCGAGTTTCACAATCAGGCAGAAGCCTATGAGATTTCCATGCATGTTTATCAGGAAATGTTAAACATGGGCTTTGAAAAGCGGGATTGTAATATGGTTGCCGCATCAGTTTCTGAAATTAGCACTAATGCCATTCGGTATGCAGGTTCAGGTGTGCTCTTTATCAATGAAACTCAAAATAAGAGAGGTATTGAGATAATTATTAAAGATGAAGGCCCTGGTATCGCAGATATTGATAAAGCATTGAAAGATGGGTTTACCACGCTTGAGCATTACAGTTTTGGTGTAGGCCTTGGGGCAGCAAAACGGGCTATGGATTATTTTGACATTAAATCCAAGCCTGGGGAGGGTACGGAAGTGGTAATGCGCAAGTTTCTCAAGAATATTAATAAAAAGATTACATATGGCAGCGTATCTCTTCCGGATGATTTTCGGGAAGTAAATGGAGATGAGCTTTTTGTTAAAGAATTTGAAGGCGATAAGGTGCTAATGTCTGTAGTAGACGGGTTGGGCGAAGGAGCAAAGGCAAGAAGATCAGCAAGCATTGTTAAGGAGACACTTAATGCCAATTTTTCTGATCCCCTTGACGAGCTTATTGAAAAGTGTGATAAAAAGATCAAAGCTCTTAATGAAAGAGGGGTGACAATTGGGATTTTACTATTGAAACCGGATGGTATTGAATATACAGGAGTAGGAGATACCTTTATCCATATTTATCCAAAAATAACTGCTAATTTTTTTAGTCGGCCTGGCATTTTAGGTACGCATGCGGTACCAAATATCCGGATAAGTAAAGCTCCACTTCCAAATGAAGAATTTGTTATCGTTATGTGTACTGATGGAATTCATGATCATTTTGAAGAAGGTGATATTGCCCTGAATAATAATCCACGGGATATAGCAGAAAGTATAATGAGAGATTACCGTCGGAAATATGGAGATGCGACTGTTTTAGTGGCAAAAATAACTCCTTAAATAATGAGAGATGTACGAAAGTAATACTGAACTAAAAGAATTTTTAACTTCTGTAATCCGTAACAGCCCTTACGGCGTCCTTACAGTTGATCTGAAAGGTAATATTACACTTGTAAATTCTCCGGTGCTCGACTCTTTAGACCTTAAATTTAAAACGGAAGATATAATTGATTCACATATTCTTGAATTGATAGGACATATTCCAAGATTTGAAGAAGAAATTAATTACTGCTATTCAGTTTCCCGCCGATCATTTGATCTTGATAAAATATCAGTTAATGATAAATATTTACGTATAAAATGCAGGAAAATATTAAGTGGGTTATTAATCACTATCGAAAATATAACGGATGAGATCATCATCTATAATTCGCTTGTTAAATCAAAGAAAGAACTTGAAGAGCTTGCTGAAGTAAGTACACATGATATAAAATCACACGTTACAAGCCTCACGGGTTTAATAGACCTTCTGGATCATGAAGAAGCGGTAAAAGGGGAATTTCAAAGTGAATTTAACCGAGTAAAGGAAGCAGTTTCACTGGTATCTAATAAAGTAAAAACTTTAAATGATATCATTGAATTCAATAAAACATTAAAAGTCAAACCCAAACGTGTTGATCTTCAGAAACAACTGAAAAAAGTATTGAATGAAATGGCTGGGTTAATGGCCGCGGCAGAAGCTTCTGTCGATGCCGATTTCTCTGGATGTCCTTATATCAATTTTACTCCTGAACATATCCGGACGATATTACATCAACTTATTGCCAATAGCATAAAATTCAGAAAAGAGGACCTAAAACCAGTTATAAAGATCCGTAGCTACTGTAAGGGGGATTTTAATATAATTGAGTTTAAAGACAATGGTATTGGGTTTTCAGCTGCTCAGCATAAGGATAAAATATTTAAAATATTTCATAAATTTAATACAGCAGCCTCAGGAATGGGGATTGGTTTATATATTGTCAATAAGTTAGTTGCCGCCTATGAAGGAAAGATCGAGGTAAGCAGTCGTCCCGGCAAAGGCACATGCTTTAAAATACTTTTGAAAAATGAGTGATAAAAAAACTTTGCTCGCAATTGATGACGATGATAACTTTAATCATCTTGTTAAACGATGTTTTAAAAAGCTTGATCTGCCTGTTAAAATTATCAGCAAAACGAGTGGGGCAGAGGGATTGGATTATTTGAAAGAATATGATAATGCAGACCTGGTCCTGCTTGATATCCGGATGCCCGAAATGGATGGCTTTGAGGTGCTTAAGCAATTGGATAATAATTTTCCCGATAAAAAATTGCCTGTTGTAATGTTATCAAGTTCATATCGAAAAGAGGACAGGGAAAAAGCTTTTAAGAATAAAAGAGTGATAGATTATTTTGAAAAGCCTATGCAGTTAAAAAAACTGGAGGAGTTAATTACTACATTATATACAAAATATATTTCCAGAGATATTTATCAATAACATTTTCAAGATCATTTAATAAAGCTGAAGTTCTGCAAAAATACTGGACAATTCCTCCCGGGACTTATTCAATTTGGCAGCCAGCTTATCCAGCATATTTTCTCTGTGGCCTTCTTCAAAATTGAAATCTTCATCACTAAGGAAAGGGAATCTTCTTTTGAGCATTATTTTTTGCTCTCGCCAGCTTCTTAAAATCTTCATGGTTTTAAAGATAGGTTTAATTTTAGTAGGAATAATGAAGAAACCTTAAAATCGTTCGGGATGTTCAATTTATTGTTTTTTATTTTTCAATATTGGAGTTTAACTTTCGCTTATAAAATTTTTTTTCCGTGCATGTGCGATAGCCTCTTCACCTTCCTTTATCATAAGCACATTAACATCAATATTTTCTTCAATTAGCCTCTCAATTCTTTTAGTGTTGGATTTGCGTTTAACACTACGGATATAGATCTGTAATATTTGCTCCGGATATTTCTTTGTGATCTTAATATAGATATCAGTGTCTATTTCAGCGGCGTCGCCAATGAGTATAAAAGGTATAGAAGGGTAGGTTTCCAGGATGTGGATGATCTTTTTGTATTTATTACCCTCCATAAAAGATTTCTTCCGCCGAATTTTTAAACCCATATCCCTTAACATAAGTGTCCCTTTAGGGAAATCAAACTTTTGAAGAAATGATGATAAATACTTATAAAGATTCCATGGGCTGTTAGAAAGGTAAAAAAATGGATTTGAATTGTATCCTGTGCTACCCTTGTGAAGTAAACGATAAAATTCCCGGGCTCCTTCCAGGGGCATTCGTTTATGGCTGTGTTTTATAAAGGAGTTTACAAGTAATTTCCATTTTAAAAAAGAGGTAACACCGGTATGGATCACTGTATCATCAAGATCACTGATGATGCCATATTCAGACGGCTCAGAAGGTTTCATGATTGATGAGGTTACTGTATAAATAACCTTATCGTTTTTAATTAATTCATAGGTAATGGGGATCCACAACATCTCTTCAGAGCTCAGGTTTAATCCATGCAACTGATCCAGATAAATATATCCTTCCTTATCAGAGTAGAGGGTGGTTGATTGATCTCCCCATTTCACCAAAACCTTTGCACCTCGTTTTTCGTCACTTTCAAAGCGTTTATATGAGTGATATATATTTCTGAAAAATGATCCTTTTTTTGTGTAATTAATACCTTTATCTTCCAATACACGTGCCTGAGCATGTATCATTTTATCATTTGCATAACCTCCAAAGGGAATAATTATTACAGGATTCGGATTGTCTACTAAGTCAGAGATATATTTAAAAACAGGCATTTAAATTCATTTTTAATACTTTAACCATATAAATACCCAATCGTTTTTGTTTTTATAGAAACTGTGGAATCCGTTCCGGAGCATATGTGTAAGCTGTATTAGCTTAAGGAGTTTCCTTAGAAGCTTGATCTGTAATAATTTAACAGCCAACTAAGTGATTTCCCTATATTTTAAAATCAGGAATCTGCTGTAGTTATCGGCTCAGCCATCTCATACTTTTGTATTAATTACTCATTAGTATAGACTATCAGGAGTAGCTTAATAATAAACTAATTGAGGAGTAAGATATGAGAATAGTTGGCTGGTTTTTTTCTTTATTGTTTGTTTTCATAGCATCAGGCGCTCTGGGGCAGGCTATTATTAAATCAAGGCATGAAACAGATGCTCAGAAATCTGTTGATATTGAATTTAATACAGCACCTGTAACTGCGCCTACAATAGCTTCTTTTACTGTTTCTGCCAATGGACTACCTATGGCTATTGTTGCAGTGACATCTGTATCTTCCTCTAAATACCGTATTACTTTTTCTGCTGCCTTGCCTGTCGATCCCGATCCTGTTTTGGTAACTTATTTACCAAATGGATCTAATGTTATTTCTGAAAACAACAGAATTTTAAAATGCTCTGATTTTGAGTGGGAAACGAATACCAGGCCAACGCCATCCTGCGCACCGGTAGATCCAATCAACAAGATGATCTTCAGTGTAAAACCTGGTGCCAGGAATTCATCTAATTTCGGTCTTTCCAAAATAGAATCCCGGATCTCCTGGAATGATCCTCAAAATACTATATCTTCAATTGCACCTTATGAATCAGATGAATCCGGAAGTAAAATAGCAGTCAGTAATTACATCACTTTTGATGCTGATTTGGATGATTTTTTATATCCCGGTGATGAAAATGACTGTTTTTATACCTCTGAATGGAAAGTTTTTATCAACGGCGTTGGCAGCTGCTCATCTACCGATCCTAATCAGTTTATTACTTATACTTCCCATAATGTTGATGATAAGGGAAATGGTGAATTAATAATAAATCCATCTGTTAGCTATGCTGACCAGGTTTGCCTGAATGATGAGGTAAATGTGCAATTTATTGATGGCTCAAGCCTGAATTGTACGGATGGCGTTGAGCCACTAAATAGTGAAGGCCGCTGGGTCAGAATTATATATGGTGATCCTTCACGGACAGCTGGTGAAAGAATTCCGAATATCCATATAAATGGTATTCCTGTTACAGATGAGAGAGGTAAATTAATAGATCCATTGGGGGCGGGTAACCTTCGGCTTACCTCCGAGGGTATAATTTACACTGGAGATGGAGCTGATATCTTTGGCGTCAGGTTTTTTCCCTCCCCGGTTGATGGTGCTGTTGGAGACTTTTTACCTATAACAACCCAATCTTCAGCTAACGGTTTAGCTAACCGTGATCCCGGTGATCAGTTCACTGTAAGAATGCAGTACTGGAACATTTGTAATCCTTATGATAACATTGGTAACATAAGTCATAATGAAGTTTCCAGAGCAAGGGATATCACTATTATTGATATACCTAACCCACCAGTTGCTGATCCAAAAGAGATATGTACAGATGCAGCAGTAGGTACTTTTTCTGTTATAGACACTGTCAACAGTACTGAGATCAGATGGTATGATGCAGATCCTGATAATGGAGGAAATTTATTAGTAAATCCTCTTGGTACTAATTCTATTGAATTACCTGCTAATGGGATTGTGGATAATACAACACCTGGTGTTTATTCTGTATGGGCAACAGCTATAACAGGCGCCAATAGCTGTGAAAGCGATGCCGTAGAGACATTTATTACTGTTCGCGAGGCATTAGCCAAACCAGGTGAGATAACCGGATCAGGTATAATATGTAATGGATCAAGTAATATCATCTTTGAATTACCTGATGCTGAAGGCGCTACAAATTATGGTGGTGACTGGGAGTATTTTTGGTCCCATTCGGATGGTAATGGCATTACTTTCGATAATAATACAGGTCAATCCGTCTCGGTTGATTTTAATATAAGCTCTATTACCGGAGATTTTACTACTCGAACAATAAAAGTGGTTAAACAATATAAAGATGCATCTCCAGGCTGTACAAGTGAGGTCAGTACTTTCCAGGTAAGGATTTACGGACCCTCGGAAGGAGGAGCAGTTGCTTCAGATAATACTATTTGTGCGGGTGAAAACACAAGGAATTTAATCTTATCAGGATATAGAGGAACTGTTCTTAAATGGCAACGTCAGGATAATGGAGGCAGCTATATTGATCTTCCTGAAACTGCTGGTATGGACACTCTTAGTGAAATATTAACTCATGCCGGTGAATATAATTACCGTGCCGTGGTGGTAAATGGTGCTTGTAATGAAGCTTATAGTTCCCCAGCCACTATTACTGTAAATCCAGTACCTCAAAAGCCTGTAATTACTGAAGCTAATGGAAATTCCTTTACTACCTGTGCAGGCGGTGGTGAGATCAGGCTTAAATCTTCTAATGTTGGTGAACTGGGTAATATATTTACATGGTATAAAACATCAGATCTTATAAATCCTGTGCAGTCGGGAGCAAGTGATGAGCTTGTTTTAAATGATGTAACTCAATCAGGAAGTTATGTGGTGAAATTATCGGGAGCATCACCTACAAATTGTGAAAGTGAATTATCTGATTCTGTTACTGTAACTATAAATCCTCTGCCATCAGCAATAGCTTCCGGTGGGGGATCTGTTTGCTCTGGCAACCCGGCCCCTGATATTGTTTGGGAGCTTACAGGAAAAGCACCTTTTAACTTTACAATATCTGTTACCGGCCAGCCTGATATCGTTGAAAGCAGTTATAACTCCTATACTTATACCATCACAGCCCCACAGCCAGAAGTAACTACAGAATACGAAATGATATCCCTAAGCGATGCCAGCAATTGTGTTTCAGGTTCTTTAGGAGGAATTGTTTCTGTAACAATAGGGGGCACCGCCCCGGTCTTTGAAAATGGAACACCCAAGGTTGGGCCTTCAGTATGTGACAATGGCTCAACGACAGAAGTACCTTCCCTCACACTTGATCTGGATCTTCAGGGAACCTATAAATTGATTTATAATGTAAATGATGAAGCAAATCAATCAATAATATTTACAACTGATCCTGATGGTGTTTTTGTGTTACAACCTGATTATAATTCAGGTCCATTTAATTCTACTCCGGGCACATATGAATATAATTTAATTTCAATCTCTAATACAAATACCGGATGTTTAACGCCTGTTAATCAGTCATATGATTTAATAATAAATCCACGTCCTCATGAACCATCAGGCCAACCGGATATCGTTATTTGTGCTGATTCGGAAACAGGAGGTGTATTAGCTGTTGATGATCCTGGTACAGGTTATTCTGTGCGATGGTTTTCTTCATATAGTAGCCCTTCTTTAAATACACCTGTTGGTGAAGAGGATGGTATGGTAAGCGGTACTAATAACAGGTTTTTTACATCGGCATCTTCTGAAACTGCCACTTTTTATGCAGCTCTTCAGGATAGTAACACGGGCTGCTTAAGTTCAGCTGCAGTTGCTGTAAAACAGACAAAAGATATTGCCCCGGTAGCCAATGCGGATATCGACGGGGATAATATAAATAATATCACATGTTCTTCTGAATTCGTTCTGCAGGCTAACCCTCTAACTGATGGTGCTACAGGTATTTGGACTGGTCCTGCGGGTATTACTTTTAGTAATGTAAATGATCCTTCTGCCACTGTTAGCAATTTACCTGTAGGTAGATCTACTTTAAGATGGACTGTAAATAGTGCTTATGAAGTTTGCTCGACTGTTTTTGATGAAATTATAGTAGAACGCTTTGATTTACCCACAGCAATTGATCCTTCACCGGAATTATGTACGGACAGTGATTCAGGTACAGAACTGGAAGTTAAAGGAATTGATCTTGCAGCTGAGTATAAAGATCTGGTTACAGGAGTAAGCGGCTCTGCTGACCTGGAAGTAATGTGGTTTTCAGATCAGGATAGGACAATAGAAATAGCAGATCCGGCAAATTATACAGCAAATAACACTACAGGAAAAAAGGTTTATACACGGGTAATCAATACGACAACAAACTGCTCCAATGACGGAGAGTTAACTTTCACTGTTCATGCACTTCCCATGGCTCTTGATCATTCAGCCACCATGTGCGAGGATGAATTAAATGGTAATGAAGTAGCTAACATAGATCTTACCACATATAACAATGACATCATAGGTCCGGCATCAGTGTCTGATCGTGAGGTAGAATGGTTTTCAGATAACATGTATTCCATTGAGGTTCCTGACCCCTCCAATGTTTCAGTAAGTAACAATGAGGTTTTTTATGCCAGGGTAACAGATACAACCAATCCTTCTTTGTGTACTAATGATGCTAAATTAACTTTTACAGTCAATCCTCTCCCTGAAGAGAACCCAATTACCGGCCCTACGATGCAATGTGCCGGATCAAATATTCAGTTATATCAGATCGAGCCGTCATTGGGCTCTACCTATAACTGGAATGTTCCCCCGGCATTTACTGTATTTGGAGGTGGGGGTAGGGAAGACTTTTTTATCCTTTTAAATTTTCCCGATACTGCCACCGCTGATCTACAGGTTACTGAAATATCAGCTGACGGTTGTGTAGGGAATGTTCAGAAGCTAACAATACAGGTAGTGGGTTCACCACCGCCATTATCCATTTCACCGGCAAATGCTGAAATATGTGAAAATGAAGCTGGTGTAGTTTTCAATGTAGATAATCTTCCAAATACCACTTACGCCTGGACTGTTCCTTCAGGAGCCACTATAATTAAAGGGCAGGGTACCAATCAGGTCACGGTGAACTTCGGCCAGTTTGGTGGAAATGTTTCAGTTGTACCAACAAGTACTACAGGTAATTGTGCAGGGACATCCGCCAAAACGTCTGTTACCATAAACCAGCGTCCACAATTGGAGAACGATTTAAGTAATACGGTGTGTAGCGGCGAGATATCAGGGATAACCTTAACTTACCTTTCTTCAGGAACGCCAGCTACAGGTTATGATATTATTGATATAGCGGTAGATCCGGGCTTAATAAGTGATAACTCCAATGCTGCCACAGGTACAGGCCAACCTACGGATGCTATTTACAATGATATTTACATCAATCAAAAAGCTGAACAGCTATCCGTAAGATATACAATTCAGCCAAGAAGCAGTAAGGGTTGTCTGGGAACAGCGTCAGTAATTATATTAGACATCAATCCTGAACCGCGGCTTAACACTTCTTTAAATAAGGAAAAATGCAGTGGTGAAGCATCGGGTATTTTATTAAGCGTAGCTAACGGAAGTTTTCCTGCTGATAGCTATAATGTTTTATCCGTTAATGATGGGGAATTAAGTCCTGATACTCTGAACAATACCTATTCGGGCGCTTTTCCCTATAATAATGTTGCCGCTAATTTTCTTCAGAATGAAAAGTACAGAAATTATGCTTCAAATCCTGTAGACATTATTTATAAGGTGGTGCCGGTAAGCTCAGGATGTGCCGGTAGACCTTCTTTCGTAACATTAACTGTAAACCCTGAACCTGTAGGATCAGACGTTATTGCCGATGCTAAATGCTCTGGTGAGACTTTTAATCTGGTATTACAGGAAATTATAGATCTGAACAATGAAATAGAAAGTAATTTCAAATGGACAGCAAACTATGGACCTGATATTACAGGTGGAATAAGCGCAGGATCAGGAGATATAAGGGAGACATTATTTAATACCGGTAGCTCACAAGAAACTGTTATTTACACAGTTACGCCTTCATCGCTTAATACTAATTGTAACGGTCCGATTTTTACCATAACATTACCTGTAAATCCACAGATTGAGTCACATGACCAAAATATATCAGTATGTTCTAATGAAACCATTATTGATCTGACTGCCCTTGATTCTGCTGTTACAGCAGGAATTGACAATCCTGTTTCATGGTTTAGTGATGCATCAACAACAGTTGAAATATCTTCTCCTGAAAGTTATGATACAAAAGATCTTAATAGTGTATATGCAGTTGTTACTGAAGGAATTTGTAGTAAAGTAGCTAAAGTGAGTTTTAGCCTAACCGAAATAACTGTTTCCGCTATTGGTGTTACTTCCGATTATAATGGATATAATGTGAGTTGCATTGGAGCATCAGATGCAACAATTAAATTTGAAGCTACAGGTGGTGTAGAGCCATATTATTTTGTTCTTAATGAAGATACATTAAATACAACAGGCACATCAACCGGTGAATTTTCAGGTCTGAGCGCCGGATCTTATTCAGTTACTGTGACAGATGCTACCGGCTGTAGCTCTGGTATTTCAGATGCTATAACTGTTAATGATCCGCTTCCGCTGAATGCAGGTACTATATTTGGAACATCAAATATCTGTCAGGGTAGTTTGCCTTCAGCTTTTATCCAGGTAAATGGTCCATCTGGAGGTACAGGTAGTTATATTTTTCAATGGCAGGTTTCTGCGGATAGCATCTCCTTCAGGAACACTAATGGTCCTACATCTAAAGCAGCAGAATATGAGGCAGTTAGTGAGGATTTCTCTAACGGGGAAGGCACATATTATTTTAGAAGGCTCGTTAGCTCCGGTACATCTGTCGAATGTATGAATGTTTCTTCAAATGTTATTAAAATCAATGTTAATGTTTTACCTACAGGAGATTTTACATTTAAAGATACAAATGGGAATCCCATCACTGAAATATGTTCCGGAGAACCGTTCCTTATAGAGTTTAAATTTACTAACAGTGCTTCGCAATATACATTTGACTATCATGATGATAAAGGAAAAATTTATTCCAATAATATCGGTACTTCGACAACCACCGTTCTGGTTAACTTTGATGAGGTAACCCGTACAACAACCTTTACACTTGATAGCGTACGGGATATGTATGGCTGTAAGATTGATACAGCCCTGAATATTTCTCATACGATTGATGTAATCAATACAGATGCTGAATTTACAGTTATAGGATCGAGGGAAACCTGTAGTCCTGCAACAATAGACTTTAAATACAATCAGATAAGAGGTGTTACTTACACGTGGAAATGGTTTGACGGTACCCCGGATAGCGCTTATACTGCAACAACAACTGAAGCTGAAAAGACAATTACTCATACTTTTAGGAATGGCTCACCTACCACTACTATTAATTATGAGGTCGCATTATTTGCCGTTGACACTTCAGCAGCAGGTACTGTATGTGAAAGCTATTCACATGAAAAGGTAACTGTTTATCCAAAGGTGCAGGCAAATGTGTTTGCACAAAATCCGGTTGCTTGTAGTGGTGATGAGATAAAATTCATCAATTTATCTCTTGGTGCCTCAGCACATAGGTGGTTATATAGAGAATTAGGAAATGAAGGCCAGGAAGAGCAGGTACAGATTACTCAAAACGCTTCTTTTAAAATTGTAAATAGAGGTGCTGAAAACCCGCAGGTTTATGAGGTGGTATATACGGGTTTAGCGGAGCAGGATGGAGAAAACACCTGTACTGATACGCAGGTTGTTCTGGTAGAGGTTTACAAAGAAGTTACTCCAGACTTCACGTTTACACCGGATCCGCCTTTATATGAAAATGGTGCTTCACAGGTAACATTCACAAATATGTCAATCCCTAATAATGATACAGTTAATTTTTCATATAACTGGGATTTTGATGACGATCTGAAATTGGAAAATACAGCAGACCCGGGAATAATTACCTATTCAAGACCGGGTCAAAAAACTGTGGTTTTAACAGTAGTTAACAAAGCATTTCCGGGTTTATGTGATGTTTCTGTATCAAAGACCATTAACATTCAAAACCTGAAGATCCGTGCGGATTTCAGCGTTTCAAATGAAAATTTATGTCGTAATTCCGATGTAGTAATAACAAATAAAAGTACAGGTGAAGCCAATGAATTTATCTGGGAAATATTTGATGAAAATGGAGTTTTGGTTCACAAGCAGATAGATATGCTGAGCCCTGAAGAGGCAAAGCTCAATCCTTCATTTACTTATACTGGAGGCAGGGCAGGAGTTTATGATGTGCATCTTACGGCAAGAAATGCCTATTCAAATGATACTCAAAAGGTAGTTAAAAATGGTGCTTTTGAAGTTTATGAATTGCCTGTTGTGAATTTTGATACAAGGCCGGATGTGGTATTTATCCCGGATCAGCCGCTGATCACCTATAATTTAAGTAATGGTGCAGATTCCTTCAGCTGGAATTTTGGTGATGGAAGTCCGCTTTCTTCGGAATTTGAACCAGAGCATTATTATACACAAGAAGGCAGTTTTAATGTTACCCTTATCGCCAGTGCTATTTATCCTGGGATTACCTGTAGTGATTCCCTTACACGTATCGTAGTAGCAAAATCTGGCGGTGATGTGGAATTACCCAATGCATTTACTCCAAGCCCTTACGGTCCCTCTGGTGATGGCAGAATAAGGAATGAAGAGGCAAATGATATTTTCCTTCCCATTACAAAAGGCGTAGTCGATTTCCATATGGTGATCTTTAACAGGTGGGGGGATATGATCTTCCAAAGTACAGATTCCACGGTAGGGTGGGATGGCTATGATCGCGATGGCAGGTTGATGCCTGCAGGTGTATATATCTACCAGCTGACCCTTGAGCTATCGAATGGTCAGAGGAAGCAGATATCAGGTGATGTGATGTTGATCAAATAATTTTTTTAAAGCTATGAATTTCAGAAATATATTAATAGTTATTGCTCTAATGGGAGCTTCTATGAAAGCAAGTGGACAGGACCCTCAGTTCTCTCAATATTATGCTGCGCCTTTATACCTTAACCCTGGATTTACAGGGACTACTGAGCAGCAGCGTGTAATTATCAATCATCGGGTACAATGGCCGAGCTTGCCCCAGGCTTTCTCGACCTATTCGGCTTCTTATGAATTTTATGATAATAACCTTAACAGTGGTTTTGGATTTCTGGCTACTACGGATGCGATGGGTTCAGCCGGGTGGAGAACGACATTTGTAGGATTAAGCTACTCATTTAAGGCGCGGCTTGGAAATAACTGGGTTTTTTCACCCGGATTAAATTTTTCCTATGGTGTCAACGGATTGGACAGGACCAGGTTAGTAATGCGTGATGGGCTGATCCACGGTGATGGTGTTTCCTATGATCCTGAGCTTAACAGGCTTGGTAACTCCAGTTTTATGGATTTTTCTGCCGGAGCAGTTCTATATAATAAAGAATGGTGGTTTGGTGTAGCCGGGCATCACATGAACAGGCCAAATATTTCAGTAATTGGGGATGAAAGTGAATTGCCTATGAAAGTCACAGTTCATGGAGGCGTAAGGGTGCCGATGTATAACGGACCAAAAAAATTCACAGATGTGCATTATTTAACACCCTCTTTCATTTATAGGACACAGGGAAATTCATTCCATCAGCTCGATGCTGGTTTGCGTTACCATATTGATCCTATAGCTATTGGATTATGGTATCGGGGAATCCCGGTTTTCGGGGATAATGAAGAAGATGGAATGCGTATTATTCAGCGGGATGCCCTGGCTTTTATTGCCAGCCTAACATATGAGGGTTTTCAGTTTGGATACAGCTTTGATTTCTCTGTTTCAGCAGAACAAACTGCTACAGGAGGTGCGCATGAGATCTCGCTTAGTTATGAGTTTGCGCGCAAAAGCAAAAAAAGGCTTAAGAAAAGAGATATGCTGATCCCCTGCCCCTCGTTTTTAAGGTAGGGGAATATGCTACCAGTCCTCTAATCATCTATCATCCCGAGCCTCAACGATAGGAGATATCCTACTCCTCATTTCATATGCGGAAAACGGACCTTTCCGGGCTCGGCACGCAAAGCATCCCGTATCTTTCCAAATAAGCGGCCTTTTACCTTACCCGTTTGTTTTGGCTCTACTAAGAACCTGACAGTTACATCCACCCATCCATTAGCATGTAATTTATAGCCAACTGAAGCTCCGGAGCGTACCTCCAGTTCATCTACTGGTGTTTCCTTAAGGATACTCCTGTAAAGCTCCACACGATTTTCCATTTCCTCACCCATATCCTCATGTACAATTTTCTTTATTGTTTCAGATACATATTCAAGGTCGCTGTCAAATGAAACTAAAAAATTTAATTCATTCCAGATATATGGAAATAGGGGCCATGAGTAGTTTGTGATATATTCATTAAATACACGATTATTACCAAAGCGAATTATCCTGCCGCTGGGGTGGTCAGAAGAAAGATAATCACCCCGGAATTCCCACAATGTGGTGTCAAAGTAACTTAAACCAATAACATCACCGGTGATTGCGCCAATTTTAATTCGATCACCCACTTTATAAGGTTTTCTGATCAGTAGGTAAACCCAGCCAAAAAAACTGGTAAGCCAGTTTTGGAGTGCAAGTCCAAGTATCAGTGAGATTAACCCAAGGGATACAATAACAGTATACCAGTTAGAAGAAATGACGGAAACAGCAATGAAGACAATTAAAAGGGCAACTACAAGATCAGTTATTCTCCTTAAGTTATACTGTGTAACCGGATTGCCTACACGCCTTCGAACAAATCCGCGGATAATCTGATTTATTATCAGCAGGACCATGACCAGCACCAAACCGGCAGCAATATTTAGCAGGAGAGGAGTATAGGTTACCCCCAGATCAAAGACATTATAACGTAATAATCCATAAAATGCGGCGGCTAATAATAAAATGAGAAGAAAAAACCAGATGGGTTTTCTGCGGGTTTCTTCTGTGGCAGAGAGTTTCTCTCCGTAAGGTTTTTTGTTTTCTTCAAGGGCTTCCCTGATCTCCGGGTCTTCCTTTAATCGCTCAGAGGCTGCTTTATCTGTAGCTTCATTTAGTTCTTGCATATTCCAAAGAATTTAAATGAATAACCGGAATAGGGCTTAATTGTCTAATACAATAGGGTTTAAAAGAGTTTAAAATTGAGATTTTATTCCGGAGTGAAAAATTAATTGGTTAAGTTATAAAACCGCACCAATTTAATAAGATCCGCTTCAGAATTATAATCCAGGTTTTCCTTTTTTATAAGATTTTCTATTTCTTCTACTTTGCTATTAAAGATATCTCTGTTTTTTTTGAATTTATTTTTTACAGGCACTAATTCCCCGTTCTTTAGAAAGTTTAAATTCCTCTTCTGAATAATTTTATCCTGTTTATCTCCAATATCAAATTTAGGATCATAATTAGCTTTACTTACTTCTATTTCATAATCCGCAAGCAAGCTTAACTCTTCACCGGACTCAACTACTTCAAAAAAACCTGTTCCTTTATTTACATTAGAATTTATAAGGGAACCATTTATAAAATACCTTTCAAAGCCACTGTTTTTATCATAAATAGTAAAATACTCTACTAATACACCCTCTATAACTTTAACAGTACTTTTAGTCTGTATCTCCAGCAGGTTTTGAGCTATATTGAATTTAAACAAATATCCGTTGATACTATCTCCCTTAAACGGATGTATAACACCTGCCATCCAGCTTTCATTTAAGTAATTACTACCAACCGGAGATAAATTTTCAGGAGCATTAAATGTGGTGATATTTCCGCCCGGACGAGGTTGGAATTCGGCGGCTCTCAACTGATAAATATTTTGCCCATTTACCATAGTATACGACACGAGGAGTAGAGTAAAAGATATCAATCTGCACATTTCAAATTAATTTATATTAACAGTAAATTTTTAGTATTACAATTTACTCCAATATCTGCAAATAAAAAAAGCCCCGGAGTTTCCGGAGCTTCTTTTATTATAATACTTGTTTATTAGATCAAGGTGCAAATGCCCACAGATCAACGTTCATCAAATGTCCTCCTTGTGCAGCTATAGCTGCTTCATAACTTACGCGATTGGTTAGTCTTTCATCAATCGGATAAAGGTAACGTCTTGGGATCCCACCGCCAGGGTTCAAACCGTTGTCACAACCTTGATTGGCGATTATGCCAGGAGAATCAGTTCGTCTGTAATCCACCCATATCTCCTGTGGGGCCTGAGCAAAGAGAGCGTCATATTTCTGGTTCATCACAAGCTGAAGATCGGCTGTTTCAGGAACAATATTAGCTGCAATGTAAGTGGCAGCTTCAGCACCTTCTACTCCCAATTGATCCATACTAGCCTGTACGGCTTCTGTTAAAGCGTCTTTTGCATCAGCAGCACCCGCTCTTACTTTTGCTTCTGCTTCCAAAAATTTTAGCTCTGGATAAGATATCAATGGAAGGTAAGAATCAAACTGTGACCAAAATAAATTCTCATCACCTGCCTGAAAATAAACCCACTTTGATCCATCAAAAGCCATATATTTTTCTTTCCTTGGGTCAAGAGTAGCATCCATTCTATCCACAAAATCCTCTGCGATAGCTAAAGTATTTGGTCTTTGCTGCCCAAATATTGCCAAAGGATTTCCTCCGGTTATATCATCCTCAAATTGAAATTTAGGTGCAGCAGCTTCTGAGGTGAACCCATTATCCATTGCCTGATTAATATATCCTAAAGCTTCACTGGCAGCATTTGCGTTACGTCTTGTTAAATGCATCGTAAAACGAGCTTTTAAAGCATAAGCAGTTGCTGTCCATAAATCAGCATTACCTCCAAATATAATATCATCAGCACCGGAAGGTCCACCGGGAACAGCAGGCTGCCCTAATTCACTAATTGCTTCATTAAGAAGGGTCTGAATAGAAGAATATATTTGTTCCTGTGAATCATAACTTGGATTCAAATTAGCAGTTCCCTGTAAAGCTTCCGAAAACGGGATATTTCCAAAGAATGAAGTAGCCATTCCTAACTGATGAGCCATTAATATTTTGGCTATACCAGAATAATGAGGTAATTCTTCTTCATTAGCTTTTTCAATAATCACAGAAAGATTGTTCAGCAATCCGGCATATAACCCAAAATTCCAGAAATTATTAAAAGTATTCTCGTCAATTACACAAGTAGTATATTGTAACTGCTGTGCGTCAACACCTTCATATTGCTGAATAACAATTCCCGTAACCCTATTCGGGTTTGCACCTATATTATAGGCAACCTGTGCTTGTACAGTAGGCAAAAGCGAAGATATTTCCACATCAAACTGCCGTGTTGGATCTATATTTATATCTCCAAAATCACAACCAGTCGTGCTTATTAATAAGGCACTTATGGCGGTTATAATAATATATTTTAATTTTTTCATTTTTTCTGATTTTTTAATCTTCATTATATTTAGAATGTAATGTTTAATGATACACCATAGCTCTTAGTATTTGGCATATTAAAATAATCAAGACCAAATCCGTTTGAAGCACCTGTAAGATTAGTCTCAGGATCAATACCTTCATAATCTGTAATCAAAAACAGGTTTCTGCCGGTAAGGGTAATGCTGGCGGTTTCAACTAAAGTATTCTCAAGGATTCCCGCAGGAAGCCTGTAGGATAGGGAAAGGTCACGTAACCTAACCCAGCTACCATCCTGGATAACTTCTTCAGAAAGTCCTCCGAATCCATATCTTAGCCATTTATAGCTACTTACACCATTAGCAGGATTTGCAAAATCAACAGGAGTTGTATTTTCTTCACCTGTCTCTGTAACCCCATCAAATACATGGCCAGTTATATCACGTTCTTCAGCTGTTATCTGAGACACACCAAAATAATTCGCAATACCTAAAGTACCATTCCAAATATCACCACCCTGACGAATGTCGATCAAACCGGATAGACTGAATCCCTTATAAGTAAAAGTATTTCTTACACCTAACAACCAGTCCGGATTAGGATCACCCAGATATCCATCTGTATCAGCCTGTAAAGGCCAACCATCACTTCCAACGATTAATCTGCCTTCATCATTGCGCTGGAACTGTGATCCAAAAAGAGCACCATAAGGTCGTCCTTCTACCACGCGTGAAGAAGTAGAGGTGAATCCGGCAAGGAATATATTTTCTACACCTTCAGGAAGTTCTTCAACAATTGTTTCATATCGTGTAAAGTTTGCTGTTACATCCCAGGCAAAATCTCCCTGTCGTACAGGATTGGCTGTCATCACAGCTTCAAACCCTTCATTACTAATCACACCGGCGTTAGTAATAATGCTGCTAAAGCCAGTAGGAGTGGGTATATCCAGCGTAATCACCTGGTCAATTGTTTCAGCATTATAATAAGTCAGATCAAATCCTAATCTACCGTCAAAGAAACGTAGATCAGCCCCAAATTCCCACGTACTTGTTTGTTCTGCTCTTAGCTGGTTGTTTCCCAGTACAGTAGAACGTTCAAAGGCATTTGTTCCGAAATTAGGGAACTGGAGAGAACTTATAAAACCGTCACCACCAATAAATGCTGATCCGAAGTAATTATCGGTAGCATAAAGGAATGGAGCATCGTTACCCACCTGACCCCATGAAGCTCTTAATTTACCATAAGAGAAGAGCGCATCATTATCCATCTCGAATGTTTGCGTGAAATCCCATCCTAAACTTACAGCCGGATAGAAGAAAGAATTGTTTTCATCCGGAAGTCTTGAAGACCAGTCATTACGACCTGATAAGTTCAGGAAGAGCTGATCTTTCCAGCCTACCTTAATATCTGCAAATACACCATATAATTCTCTTCGTCCGATTCCCTCACTGGCATTTATATTACTTGCATTACTAATATGATAGAAATCAGGTGCTGCAAGTTCTGTACCGACAGTAGACCTTGTTCTGCTATAAGTTTTGAAATAGTTATGGCCTAAAGTAACATTAAGATCAACCTCATCAGACAGGTCCCGGTTTATCAATAACAAAAGATCAGAGTTTGTAAGCCTGTTTACCCGGTTAAATTGAGTAACAGAACCATCTCCCCAGTTGAACCCAAATGGAGATTTATTAATATCAAAAGCGTTTAAATATTCTTCACTATAATTATCAACACCTAATTTATAAGTTAATTTCATCCATGATGTAATATCATAGCCAAAATTAATATTACCTACTATCCGATTAACATCATCAACAAATGGATTTTTGTTAATAGTAAAGTATGGGTTATCATAAACACCGGCACGGTAAGAGCGCTGAGAACCATCAGGAAGCAAATAAGTTGACGGATCATCTACAGCATCATAACCTGTTAGTCCATTACCAATATCAAAGGTAGGGGTGTTCCTAACGAGCCCAAGCATAATACCCTGAAGATTAGATCCACGTTGTATCCTGTTACCCCCTGAATTTACATAATTAGCCTGAGCTCCTACTGTAAGTTTTTCAGTTATGGAAGATGTTAAGTTTGCGCGAAAAGATTTTCTTTCAAAAGTAGCTGTAGGTACAACACCTGATTGATCAAGCCATCCGGCAGAAATAAAATATGTAGTACTTTCATTTCCTCCTGATACAGAAAGATTATTATCAAAAGTCAGTCCTGTCACAAAAAAATTATCTACGTTATCATATCCAATTGCAGGTTGACCGTTGCCTGTACCGGCAGGAACCAGAAAACCATTTCTGTCATAGAGATATCCATCGGGGCCAAACCATCCGGAAGAAGGAGCATTCGGGTGATCAGGATCATTGGAAAACTCCAGGTCTGCAATAGCTGGTCCCCAGCTGAAGCCTTCTGCAGTGTGTGGGCCTCGCCATACAGGAACGCCTCCACGAGGACTACCCTGAGCATAGGTTTGCTGAAGATCCATGAACTGGTTAACCTCATCTGCCGTAAAAGTTGAGGAGAAATTAACTACAGCCTTTCCTTCAGCACCTTTTTTAGTGGTAATAATTACAGCACCATTAGCTGCACGTATTCCATAAAGTACAGTTGCCGCAGGCCCTTTCAGTACAGTTACTGATTGAATATCAGCAGGGTTTATATCAATTGCTCTGTTTGAACGGTCAACACCGGCAACACCATTGCCAGGATCTGAATTATCAATAGGTATACCATCCACAACAAATAATGGTGAATTGGAACCATTAATTGATTTGGCACCACGAATCGTAATACGGGAGGCTGCACCAGGAGAACCTGAAGCGGATATAACATTAACACCTGCAACTTTTTGGTTCAATGCATTTACAATGTTAGCCTCACGAGCAGAAACCAGCTCCTCAGCATCCACATTTTGCACGGAATATCCAAGGGCTCGTTTATTAGATTCGATACCAACTGCAGTAACTACTACTTCGGAAAGTTGCTTTATATCGGATTCCAGTTGTATATCTATTACACTGCGTCCGGCAATATCAACCTGTACAGTTGTGTAACCTATAAATGAAAAGCTTAGGGTTCCTCCTTCAGAAGGAACAAGCAATTTATAGTTACCATCAATGTCGGTAGTGGTACCAACAGTAGTCCCTCTTAAAAGGACATTTACTCCCGGTAAGGGAGAACCGTTTTCGGCATCTGTTACTATCCCTGAAACCGTCCTTTCCTGTGCCCATACACCGTATGACACAAAGGTCATTCCAAGGAATAACATAAGTACAATCTTCTTCATAATGAGTTGTTTAGGTTAATAATATGTTTAGTTGATTTATGGGTTCAATATAATATTATTGAAATTAAATAAAAACCAAACATTATTCTTTTTTCATTGTTTGTCCTTTTTTTGACATACTTCCCCTGATAGATAAATAGAATATTTGGTGGAGATGAAGAATTGTATGATACAAAACAGGCTATCGTGTAGGTCGAGACAGTATCTTTAATACTATTGTAAGGGCATGGCCAAATTCATGTATTATCACACAAAAAAGATTCATAATACGTAAGCTACCGGAAGAATTGACAGTAGTTGAACCCTGTTCGAAATGTAATTAAAATCCATCTCTTTAACTTTAAGAATTAAAAAATGAAACCTGCAACATTACCTGATCTTAAAAAAGAACTAAAACAGCTTGATCATGGGCAGCTATTACAGCTTTGCCTGCGATTGGGCCGCTTTAAAAAGGAAAATAAAGAGTTGCTTACTTATCTTTTATTTGAAGCTGGTGATGAACAGGGATATATAGCATCCATTAAAAGTGAAATTGATGAATCGATGGAGGAGTTGAATACCAGCAATCTATATTATGCCAAGAAAGGTTTACAGAAAATTAACCGGAACCTGAATAAGTACATCCGGTATTCAGGTAAAAAACAAACAGAGGCAGAGCTGTTAATCCATTTCGCAAAAGCCATAAAACAATCCCCAATCCCTCTTTACCGGAGTAAAGTTATTAGCAATATGTATAGCAGATTGATAGTAAAAATAAAAAAATCACTTTCCGGACTCCACGAAGACCTTCAGGTGGATTATCAGCAAGAAGTTAGGCAATTATAAAATAACAGATCAAACCATTCAATGAACCAGGCTTTCCAATTGTATCAAAAATTGTTGATAAAAGACTACTTTTGTTTCTCATAAAATAAGAAGTTTGGAATTTTTAATAATAATGGCAGAAGTAAATCTAAGCGGAGAAAAAAAAGAAGTATTCAATAATATAAGGGAATATCTTAATAAAGAAGGGTTTAATATAGTTACCATAGATGATAGCAGGCCCTGGGGAGGATTTTTTGTTATTGATGAATCACAGGCAGAAAAGTTTGCCAATAAGTATTTCCCTGGTATTTCAACTGAATCATTACAGATCGGAGGGAAGCTAAGCCCAAAAATATTGGTGGTGGAAGCAAGTAAAAGGCTTTCCTGGCAATATCATCATAGAAGAGCTGAGATATGGAAATTAGTGGCCGGTACAGCGGGAGTTATAACCAGTAAAAGCGACAAAGAAGGGGAGTTGAGAAAGCCGAAAATCAATGAAATCTTACGCCTTGAACAGGGCGAGCGCCATCGTCTGGTTGGCCTTGATGGCTGGGGCATGATAGCCGAAATATGGCAACATACTGATGCATCAAACCCTTCGGATGAAAATGATATAGTCCGTGTCCAGGATGATTTTGGGAGGTAAAAATTCCTCCCTTACTCCATTTGGTGTATAAGAACATAACTATATTTATTCATGACGATGGAAAAGCAGAGTAATTTTCTTTCCTCCGAGTCCTCTATCGAGTATCTCGGAGGAGAGGGTACAGCAAATTTTCTATCTTGCTCAAATGTCAGTCACCTTGGAGATGTCCTACTCAGATGTCAGGCACCTTGGAGGTGTCAGACATCTGTAGGTGGAGAGAAAACAAATCTCAAATCTCACATCTCATATCTCATATCTCATATCTAAGATACATAACTCACTCATCCTTAATAACATCCACCGGATTAAGTAAAGCTGTTTTTAAAGACTGGATAAGGACTGTTACCAGTGTTACACCAAAAATAATCAGGCCTGCATAAACAAAGATCAGAGCGCTGATTTCAATCTTGTACTGAAAATCCTGCAGCCACTTTGTTGCGGCGTAGTAGGAGAAGGGTATGGCAAGAACAAAGGCTATGATCATTAATACCATATATCCTTTTGAAAGATGAAAAACCAGAGAAGGTATACCTGCTCCCAATACTTTGCGAATGCCTACTTCTTTCATTTTTAATGTAAGGCTGTAGATCACAAGCCCAAGCAATCCTAAAGAAGCTACGATGATGGTAAATCCTGTGAAGAATTTAAACAGTACATTCAGCCGCGTTTCTGCCTTATACATTTTATCAAAATTCTGATCCAGAAAACGGTAGGTAAACGGCCATTCGGCTTCAAGCCTTTTCCATTCGGTTTCCATATGACTTATTGCTGATTGCAGCTCTCCCGGCTTTACACGAACAGTTACAGTATTATAGGCGAAGGGATAGATATGCATCACCATAGGCATCACCTGTTCTTTTAGGGTTGCCATATGCATATTTTTCACAACACCAATGATCTCACCGCGTTTATGTTCTCCGTTGTGCCATTGGGGCCACTCGATTTTTTTACCTATAGCTTCCTCCGGAGTGTAAGCATCAAATATCTCAAGGGCTTTTTCATTGATAATAAAAGCATCCAGAGAATCTGATGGTCTGTTTATATCGAAATCCCTGCCTGCTAATATTTCACCCTGCAACGTCTTTACATAATCATAATCTACCGTCAATAACGTAGTGGAATGCCTTTGTCCATCTTCAGGGGTAATAATACCATCGCCTGCGTATGCCTCTCCGGGCAATCCATACCCAGCAGTAGCATTAACAATACCAGGATCAGATAAAAATTGCCTTTTTAGCAGGCTTTCATCTATCTGTCCGTAAGTAGACACGGCAATAACATGTTCATAGTTAAAGCCGAGGTCTTTTTCGCTAATAAAAGCATTCTGCTGTGATACTACTATTGCGCCTGTAATAAGAAAAAAAGTGATAACAAACTGCAGGGTTACCAGGATCTTACGAAAAAGTACTTTACCACCTTTAGGATTGCTCCTGCCCGAGGATAAGATATCGCTGGGTTTATATGCTGCAATATGGAAAGCAGGATAAGCCCCGGCTGCGGTGCCAATAATTACAGCAAACAGGAGCAGGGCCAGAATTATATATACATTGAAAAATAATCCGGTGCTAAACGTTTTTTCGGTAAAATCCCCGAGGTAAGGTAGTACCAGCTCAGTTATAATACCTGCTATAACAAGGGCAATTACTGTTATTATCACTGCCTCTCCGATAAACTGGAATATCAGCTGACGTTTTTGAGCACCGATAACTTTTCTGAGACCTACTTCCTTCATTCTGCTGGATGCCCGTGCTGTAGAGAGATTTATGAAATTCAGGCATGCGATGATCAGTATGAAAAAGGCTGTTCCTAAGAGGATATAGATTGTTTGAGCATTCCCTTTATCAGCCATATCATAAGCCTGCGTTGAGGCATGCAGGTGGACATCTTTCAGAGGAAGTGTTTTGGGAATATAATAATTATCACTTTTTTTACTTTCCGGCCATGCTTTTTCTTTTACCTCCCCGAGAAATTTATCCATCAGCTGTTCGGCAGAAGCATCTTCACGAAGCTTTACATAAGTCAAAAACTGCTGCCAGGTCCACCTTTCCATTCTTTCAGGATATGCTTCATAAAGGTAATCAAAAGACAATATGTGGCTGAACCTCAGGTGAGTATGCGACAGGAAATCCTTATAAATGGCGGATACTTCAAAATCTATATCCGATATATTCAACATCTTGCCTATAGGATCTTCATCAGCGAATAATTTTATTGCCAGTGTTTCGGAAAGAGCTACTTTATTTCCATTGGTTAAAGGATTAACCGCATCACCTCTGATTATCTGAATATCAAACATATCAACAACTGAGTTTTCAGCAAAAACCCCGGTAGGCTCGAGAATGGCTTTGTCTTTATAGGTTATCAGCCTGCTGGTTTGCACGTTAAGGATACGCGTTGAATACTCTACCTCCGGATAATTTTCACTAAGTGATTTTCCAAACATAGGAGGGACCGGAGCAATACTTTTATCAAAGCTATCATGCCTGTACCATTCAATATATACCCGGTACTTATCCTCGGCATTTTTAATATGCCGGTCATATTTGAACTCATCCAGCACATAAATACAAATAATAAAAAATGAGGCAAGGCTGATGGCCATTCCAAAGATGTTGATAGCGGAGAAAAGTTTGTGCTTTCTCATATTTCTCAACGCTATTTTGATGTAGTTCTTAAGCATGTGGTTAATTAACTATTTATCCTGAAATGCCAAATGCAAAATAAAAGCCAATATAGTTAATATGCTGTATTACAATTAGTTGATTCGACTTATGCTATTGCTAGTGTTTCGTTATGGAACACGTCAGGTAGCAATATGGAACAATATGTGAAATATAATAATTCACCTCATCTTCTCCGAGTATTTACTCTACTCCGAGTCCTCTTCAAGTGGCTTTGAAGTAGAAGGTTGTAATTTTCAACCAATCTACTGTAACAAATTTTTTATTAAAATATGTTTTAACCAATTTTATGGAATTATGTTTATGAAGAACTATAGCTTATTAAACACTTTTTCTGAGATCTATCTGACTTTATAACTCCTAAATGAAAGGTAAAGAAAATCAACCTATTGCTCCCAGTGACATCTTTTCGGGTGGTGGTAAAATGGGTGAATTAATGAGTACCATTGATTGGGCTGAGACACCAGTCGGTCCAGTAAGTACCTGGCCCCTTAGCCTCAAAATGATAGTTAAAATGTTGCTTCATTCCAAGTTTGGGATGTTCCTCTGGTGGGGACCGGAGCTTGTACAATTTTATAATGATGCTTATAGGCCAAGCTTTGGCAAGAGTGGAGAAAAGCATCCTAAAGCCATGGGGCAGAGGGGAGAGGAGTGCTGGGGTGAGATCTGGCATATCATCTATCCCCAGATCAGACAGGTTATGGAAACGGGTGTGGCCACCATAAATGAAAACCAGTTGGTACCTATTTTTCGTAATAATATCCTTGAAGAAGTATATTGGACCTACTCTTACAGCCCGGTTTTCGAAGAATCCGGAAAAATAGGGGGTGTGCTTGTGGTTGAAACAGAGACTACAAAGCAAGTGATCGGAGAAAGAAGAATGTTATTACTGCGTGACCTGTCCATGCTAATAAATGAATCAAAGGATATTTATGAAATATGCCAATCCACTATCCAGCGATTGGAGATAAATGTTTTTGATGTTCCTTTTTCTCTTCTCTATTTATTTGATGAACAGAAAAAACAGCTCCACCTAAAATCTTACAGTAGTAATTTTGAAAATTATGAACATCCGGAGGTACTGAATAAAGACCACGAAGATATTTGGAGTGTTTGGGAGAGTATCTCTTCGGGAAAACCTATGCTTAATGAAATCCTCGAAAAACATGCTGATAAGATCCCAGGGGGTCCATGGCCTGAAAAGACAGATTCAGCTTATACAATACCTTTAATTTCTCCGAACCAAAATGAAGTTATAGGAGTATTGGTAGCCGGGATAAGCTCACGGCAAATATTTGATCATCACTACAGGATCTTTTTGGATTCTTTAGCAAGATACATTGTATCAGGTATAATGCATATGGTAGTTCATGAAGAGGATAAAAAGCGTATGCATGAAAAAGAACAATTAGCAAAGCAGAAAGATGATTTTATTGGTATTGCCAGCCATGAGCTTAAAACTCCTGTTACAAGTTTAAAAGCATATACGCAGTACCTGTACTCTATATTTATGGAAGAGGGTAATGAATCATCTGCCCAGCTGCTGAATAAGATGGACATACAAATTGATAAACTTACTGCCCTGATTTCTGATCTTCTTGATGTTACAAAAATAGAGCAGGGGAAAATAGCCTATCATATGGAGCCCTTTATTTTTGACGATCTTGTGAAAGAGGTAGTTGATGACCTGAGGCAAATAACAAATAATAAGAAAATTGAGCTTGAATTGAATTGCGGCAATACTGTAACAGGAGATAGGAACCGGATAAGCCAGGTGATAACAAACTTCCTTACAAATGCGATAAAGTATGCACCGAACAGCAAAAAGATCAAAGCGACATCAAAAGAAAAAGATGGTAACATGATCTTTTCCGTAAAGGATTATGGTATTGGACTAAATGAGAAAGACAAAGAGAGGATCTTTGAAAGGTTTTATCGAGTAGATAGTAAAAAACATAAGAACAGCTCCGGTCTTGGCCTGGGACTTTATATTTCTGCTGAAATCATCCGCCGCCATAACGGCAAAATATGGGCTGAGAGCGAAAATGGTGGTGGCGCTATTTTTTGCTTCAGCTTGCCTATACAATTTCCAAATTAATTAGCACATAAAATGCAGATAATAAAACAATGAGGCAAGCCCGTGCTCCCAGACCTGCGCCTGAACGTGTTCCTGAACATCAAATACCACCTAGAGAACCACATCATGAGCCTCCAATAGCCAGACGTGCCCAGCCAGGGGAGATGGTGGTAAGGAGAGATGCTTATGATAAAAAGCTTATTGAGATGCATCGGGCATATGTTTACCGGAACCAGATGTACTTTGAGGTAGAAACGTATAGGTCTAACTGATAGATTAGCTCAGAGTTTTGGTTACAAGTAAAGAGGCAGTAAGATATCTTGCTGCTTTTTTAATTTTCTTTTTTAGGAATTCTCTCTCATCAGCTATCCAGAATTTATTTCAGGATCAAATACCACTGTATTTCGATTTACAAATAAATTTAAAATAGAACCGCTAAAAGCCCAAACCAGAAGAGTAGGAGAAGTAGTTTTTCTCAGCAAAATAATTTAATAATCTAAATCCGGAAGCACACCTGATAAGTTTTCTCTATCGCTATTTAAAACCACATAAATCACTGTTTAAGGATTATACCTGTTAATACAACATCAAATTATAAAATGCATACACTCAATTACATACATGTAAACATTGAACCAATTATTGAGTATAATTTATGAATTTATTTAATTTCTGAACCCTAAATTCCTTCTTGTAACTCATGATATTTCTAACTATCTTGAATTAGCTAAAGAAGCTATATGCTTATAAAAGGTATCTTTCTTATCGTTATTCATTTAACATTCATACCATTATCCATTATGGCACAGCCTGATTTTTATCACCTGGAAGTAAAAAGTGAGAATGTCAAATTCACATGCTTTTTAAACGGCATTCCTTTATATACTAATAAAGATATCCTGGATGCATCTGCATCAATTCCTATACAGATGTTTATGACAGGTAAGGATAATGAGCTTAGGGTAGAGGCAGTTACAATAGCTGATGACGAGACCGGATCGATCATGGTAAATATTGTACCATTTGCCAAAGGTGAATTTGCTGACACAGAAAAATATACGCCAGGGATTGCAGAACTGAAGATAAATGCAACTAATGAACCTACATCTGAATCCATAAAATTTGATAATGAAGGTCATGACTATTCTTATATATTTAAAGAAGGTAAGGAGCTTGAGGAAAAGGAAGTGCTTGAGTACGGCAATGAATTATATAAATTTATTCAAAATGCGGATGCAGAAGGTTTCGTAAACGAGATGGAACCTTATATAAAAGATTACAGTGCTGCATACGGTTATACTGCACAACAGCTAAAGGAAGGACTTGCACAGCAATTGTCAGGAGCCTTCTTTTCAGCAAAACAACCCACACTTGAGTCCTCCAGGCTTTCAGCAAAATCATATAGCAATAACAGAGTATGGGAGCTGCTGATTGATGGAGAAGAATTTCTAAAAAAGAAAGAAGAGGGTGGCTCTTCACAGATGCCGGTGTATGTAGCTAAAATAAATGGAGAGCTAAGTATCGTACGGTAGCAGGATAGTTAAATATTCTATTTAACATAATATAAATTATGTAACAAACATAGGAATTCCCGCAATACGACCGCAGGGAGTATTTAACATAAAACCAGATATATAAACGAGCGATGGCCAGCGCGCGGCAAAGGTTATATATCGTTACCGGTTTTATGTTAAGGGAATTCCGTAGTTTACGATCTCCGAACATTCTCCTGAAAACCAACCGCACCTGTAGTGTTACATAATGATATTATATTAAATAAAGCTCAGCATCCAAGACTACATTTCAGCTACACCAGATCTATCAGCGTTTTAGCTCCGTCATCCAAGACAACAGTAGCTGCACTGCGAATATGTCCGTTACATAATTGGACGTTATATTAAATAGCCGCCTGGCCAGCGCCAATGACTTACCCTGACCTTCGCTGTCCAAGCGCCTGTTAATAGTTTCTGCCTAACGCCCTTTCCCGATTCCTATCGGGATTAGCCATACCCTAAGCAAGAGATCCCGATTTAATATAATTCAACGGTGAAGCTTTTTCTTTCCTGGACTATTTAACATAATGTTACAATCCTGGTGCAAATGAAATCGGGAACACTTGCTGGCCTACGCTTTATTTTTTGGGCCTGTGGCTCTTAGCTAATTTAGGTAGTTTATGTTAGTTATTTGCTCTTTTCTTAAGCTTTCCCGTTGCCCTCGTGCCGGGCGGGCAAATACTTTTGGCATTGCCCCAAAAGTATTCAAAAACGCTAGCCAAAATAATCACTTCAGCCGCACAAAGGCCAAACGCAGGCCCGGTATTTTGGCAGGCCAGCGCGCCTTACTGGTGGAAGTTATGCTAAATCTTGCCAATCCAGCCGAAGATTAGTTAGGTGCTATACATATTTCTGGGTATGTTTACAATTAATCCTTCCGCCCTAGCCTGCCCACGTCCTGATAAGTCAAAATCATAAAATTAATATACTACCTGTTGTATTCTTCATCCGTTACCGGTTGTAGCCATTTTGCACCACCATTTTGCGTATTAAGGCTCATGGCCATATGAGTCATTGACTCCTTGGCCGATGCTCCATGCCAATGTTCAACATTAGGTTTACAGGAAATTACATCACCTTTCCGTATTTCTATCTTTTCCTTGCCCCTTTCCTGATAATATCCAAGCCCATCCGTGACCATCAAAACTTGTCCTCCGGGGTGTAAATGCCAGTTAGTTCTGGCGCCTGGTCCAAATGTTACATTTCCCAACGCTGTATATAATGTACTGTCATCCCTGATAAACATTTCAAGCCACACATCACCCGTAAAATTATCGCTTTGGATTTTTTCTCCTTTTGAAAAAACAGCTTCCCTTTGTGGCTCCTGATCATTTGATAGTGTAACTGCTCCATTTTGCTGTTTGCAGGATATAGCGACAAGAAATAGTACTGCTATATATTTAAGGTTTGTCATTTTTTAAGATTGTTTTGATAGAAATTGACCAGTTTATCCACAGCCTGCGACACATAATCGGGCTTCCAATACGTTTCGATATGGGTAGCACCATCAATAAGAAATAATTCTTTGTTTTTAGCATTTGTGGCTTTGTGAAAGGCATCATCTGTCATATAATAGGTGTCGGCTTTACTTCCGGCCATCATTAATAATGGTTGGTTGATCAGGTCCATATTCGTGCTTGCATCAAATGTCATTAAATGCATCAGGCTACTCATGGTGTACCTGAATGTGGAATTCGGATGTGCGTGTGTCCTGTGATAGTAATAGTGGCCTTCGCGATATAGGTCAAACGGCATCTTGTCTGCCATTTCATCGGACCACTCCAGGTCAGCAGCGTAGAGAACTTCACCTCCGGCAGCTTCCTGCGCCCGGGCATCTGATGCTTGCTTTAACCGCTCCTGAATGGCTGAAAATTGTGAATTCATAAAACCATTGCGTCTCACCAGACCCGAATTGAACATGCTTAATGTAGCCACCGCTTTGAAGCGTTTGTCTGATTGTGCTGCTTTTAAGGAATAACCGCCACCACCACAAATACCCAATAGTCCGAGCCTGGAAATATCTACGCCTTCATATTGAGAAATAAAGTCAGCCATGGCATGTATATCCTCAATCCGGTTTGAGGGTTTGTCTACATTTCGTGGAGTACCTCCACTGGCACCCTGATAAGCTGCATCAGCCGCAATAGTAATATAACCCTGTTCTGCTAATCGTTGTGCATATAGACCTGCAACCTGTTCTTTCACGCCACCATTAGGATGTGCAATGACAATAGCAGGATATCTTTTTGATGGGTCATAATTAGGTGGTGTGTAAACATTTGCGGCTATGCTAATATCTTTAATTTTATACTGAACCGGATCAATGTTTACCTTACCTTTTTTATTTTCAGTAATGGCACCTTTATATACCAGGCCAAAGGGATTTTGTTGAGCGGTTTGCGCCTCCACCTTATTAATAGTTAGTATTGACATTGCCAATGCTATTGTTATCAATAATTTTTTCATTTTGTGAATATTATTCTAATTCAAGTACTTCCGCCAATACAGCCTGTGCCGCCTTTGCCTCTTTCTTACCAACTGCTGATTTAATAATGTGCACGAATTGCCTCAGCTGATCAGGTGATAAGCCAACATTTAAACAAATTTTAAAATGGCTGCGTAACATAGGTTCTAAATTTCCTAGGCTGCTTAGCACCGATACTGTTACTAATTCCCGCTGAGCATAGGTAAGCAAATCACGTTCGAAAATATCAGCAAACAGATGCTCTTTAAGGAAAACTTCAATCGTTGGGGCAAAAGCAGCATAACCTGTTTTAGGTCCATCCAATGGAGCTCCTACCAGTTCTTCTAAAATTTCTTTTCCACGTTCGTACTTGCTTCGCTCATCATTAATTGGAGAAGCTTCAGAGCCCAGCTCATCAGTGATGCCTCTGGACTTCCGTTCCTCCAGTACACCCATCAATGTTTGCAAACCACGAATGCTGCGGGGAAATCCGGCGTAGGCATAAAGATGTATCTGCGCTTCCTTAATTTCATTTATGGTTAATCCGGCATCTAATCCTTCATTGAGGGCTATCCTAAGTTGCTCCAGATCTCCTTTTGCTGTAAGTGCGGCAATGGTGATTATACTTTGCTGCTCCGCATCCAATACATTATCAGTAGCTGAATTGCTTTGTCCATAAAGGATTTGGGAAAAGCACACGATTACTATGATCAATGCCGGGAAGGTTTTTATTCTTCTCATTTGTCTGTTATTTTTATGTCAATGGCGCTTCCACACCCATTCCTGCCATGACCGGCGCTGCATTTCTAGGTCCGGCAATTTCAATTTTTGATAACCCGTCATTAAACTCGTCAAGCTCATCAGGAGTAAAAGTTATGTCATTTGCCATTAAGTTTTCTCTTAAATGAACTGATTTTGATGTCCCAGGGATAGGCACTATCCAGGGACGCTGAGCCTGGAGCCATGCCAGGGTTATTTGAGAGGCTTTTGCATCCTTACGAAGTCCCCATTCTTCAATGTAGTAAAGCATTTCCAGATTTTGAGGGATATTATCTGGCGTTGTCCGTGGCAAAATTGCTCGAAAATCACCTTCGGAAAAACGGGTGTTTTCATTTATAGCATCAGCAAAAAAACCATAGCCCAACGGGCACCAGGGAACAAAACCAATATTCAATTCTTCACAAAGAGGCAACACTTCCGCTTCAGGGCCACGCGACCATGGTGAGTATTCATTTTGTATGGCCGCTAAAGGTTGAACTTCATGTGCCCTGCGGATTGTATTCAAACCGGGTTCAGATAATCCCCAGTGCAGCACTTTACCTTCTTTCATCAATTCCTGCACGACACCTGCCACTTCTTCAATAGGGACATTCGGATCGACTCTGTGTTGATACAAAAGGTCGATATAGTCAGTTCTTAATCTTTTAAGAGATCCCTCAACAGCTCTTCGAATGGTTTTAGGTCGGCTATCTATACCCCCGCGTCCACCTGTTTCCGGATCTACATCAAATCCGAATTTTGTTGCAATAACTACTTCTTTTCTAAATGGCGCTACCGCTTCACCTACCTGCCTTTCATTGATCAGGGGCCCATAAACTTCTGCAGTGTCAAAGAACGTTATGCCATTGTCAAATGCTTCACGATAAAGCTTATTAACATGGTCTTGTTCCCTGACACCACCGGTATAAAAACCAACAACAGGAAGCCCTCCCAGCCCAAGAGCGGAAACCTCCAGTGAACCCAGCTTTCGTTTACCACTATTGTCTGGTTTCTGATAGTTTTCACCTTCCTGTGTAATCCCTTCCTTTTCATTTTCAGTACGGGAACAGGATAAAGGGGACAGTGCCAACCCGGCGCCAGCCAGTACCGATGCTGTTAAAAAGTTTCGTCGATTAAGATTGTTGCTCCGTGGTGCAAATTCGCTTTCAGTATTTGATTTTTCTTTACCCATGAATAATTGATTTAAATTTGACTAAGATTGAAATATCTTTTCCTCTATTTCAAAATTACGCACGGGCATTTCGAATGGTAATACCAGAATTACGGTTTAGCCTACCATAATTACTGATTCGATGCCATTCAGTGCTGAAGGACTAAATCCCACCTCGGGATTGTATAGCTGTCCTTAGCTTGAGAGCATTTTCTATTAAATCGAACCTGGCTTTTCTGGGATCTGATTTACCCACAGGAGTACCATCCGATTGAATTTCCAATATCTGATCTTCTTCCGGGTTGTATTGAGGCCATTTCGGCAGGCCTTTACCATTTGGATTGCAGCTCTTTGCGAAATTGACCCAGTAAGCGTTCATCATTTTGGCGACATCTTTGTCCTCAGTGGTTGGAGGTGGTGGTGGAGCTCCCCAACCCCCTAATCCCAGGTTATTGAATGTATAAGCAATATCAGTTCCGTGTCCCGGGCCATACGTCATCCGCTCCTTCATGTGGGATGGAACATAAGAAAAAAGGAAAATAAAGGCTGGTTCACCGATGCCAGCAAAGGAACGAGCCGTAAATCTTGCCGGCTCTCCCCATACCCAGTCTGTGTTAAATCGCGTTTGTACCTCAGCAAACGCTTTGTCACCCTCCGGATCATAAGCTGCTTTTGCTTCACCCTCAAACTCACCAAATAATGAAAACAGTTCTTCCTTTGTGCTGCTGGAATTCACAAATCCTCCACCAATTTCAGCGCTTGTATTCCCGATCATAATCGGCACACGTGCCTGTCTACCGGCATTATAGGCACTCTCTGAAGATTCAACAACGAATTTACCGTCTAATATAGGTCCAGAGTAAGTACGTGGGCCTGCCTGGCCATCAGATTCCTGTCCACCGTCCACAATCTTCTCGACTGCCAGAGCACGGAGCTTTGAAAGAGCCTCGGCATCCGTTCCCTCTATGCCATGTTTTCGTGCAAAGTTGATCCCAATGGTTTCTGCGGAAACCGGGTAGAACGGGTCAGCATTTTCTTCACTTATTGGTCTGCCTGTCAGAACCCCATCACGTCCTCCTGAAGAATGACCTATTGCCTTATGGAAAAGGTTCTTTGCATCCGGAATGGTTAGTAATGCATGCACGGACACACCCCCGGAGGAGAAACCGAAAATAGTTACATTATCAGGGTCGCCGCCGAAACCAGCAATATTCTGTTGTATCCACTCAAGTGCAGCGATCTGGTCCATAAAGGCATAACTACCTTTAGCCTCTTCAGGATACTCCTTACTCAAGGCTGGAAATGCAAAATGACCCAATCGCCCCAGCCGATAGTTGATGGTAACAAGGATAACCCCTTGCTTAGCAAATTCTTTTCCTGTTGTTCCGGGACTACTACCACTACCTCCAACGAAGGCACCACCGTGGATCCATACCATAACAGGCAAATTTGCTTTAGCTTCAGCACCAGCGGGTTTCCACAAATTCAGATAAAGGCAATCTTCTGATGATCCGTCTGCAATTGCCCCGGAACCGCGGGGCCATCCGGCCTGAGCACAACTTGATCCAAATTCACTTGCATCCCGGACTCCCGCCCACGGCGTTACAGGTTGTGGTGGACGCCAGCGATATTCACCTACTGGTGGTGCCGCAAATGGAATTCCTTTGAAGCTTGAGACATCTTCTTCCGTCACACCACGTATGCTACCGTAAGCGGTTTGAACCACCGGATTCTGAGCATGTAAGGTGCTTGTGAATAAAAGGAAGGTAAACAACAATTGTATTTTTTTCATAGTAATTCTTTAGGTTTATACACCTGTTAATTCATATCACCCCTATTTTAACCAACCATTCCCGGACATTTTCCTTCACTTCCACTTTCTTTTCACCTTCCATCACAAAATAGATCCCGTCCCTTTCGACACCTCCTTTAGTAGAAAATCCCTCAAGTATTGTACTGTTGGAGCATAATTCTTTCACCGTCTCAAAGCTGCTCCCCACTCCGTACCCTCCGTTGGTATTGAAAGGAATAACTGTTTTACCGCTCAGGTTATATTGATGTAAAAAACTCTTCATTGGAGGTGGCAGCTGCATATCCCATGTGGGAAATCCAATAAACACTGTATCGTATTGTTCTATATCATCTATTTCGGTTTTCAATTCCGGTAAAAAGCCGGTTTCATTCTCCCGGTCTACCTGTGCAACAATTTCATCATAATCTTCAGGATATGGATTTTCCAGCTCAAGCTCCACAATAGTTCCACCCACTTGCTGATGAATCATTTTGGCAACTGCCTCGGTATTATTTGTCCGGGACAGGTAGACTATTAGCACTCGCCCCGGTTCCAAAACAGTTGCACCTAATTCAGTACTCCTGCCATTCTCCACAGAGCACGATAGGCAAAAACTTATCAAAAGGCATTGGATCCAAATCATCTTCATCATTCTTGGAATTTTAAAGTTTACCGTGTCATAAGCCGGGTAAATGACAAAGAACTAAGTTTCCAGTCTCCATTTTCCTGAACATACACTTCAGTCACCTCAAAGGGATTGGTCACCTCATTGCCGCCAACCTCTGCCACAAGTGTTATCCTGTTGAGAAGTATCGCTGTGTTATCTATTATATTCACTGAAACCTCATGAACATCAGCTTCTTTGTACCATATGCCACCGTCTTCGATAATATTCAATTCCCGCTCTTTTCCCCAGCTTCCACCCATGTGGACAAAAACTGCTTTTTCATGGAATAAATCTTTAAGTTGTTCTACATCTTTATCGGCCATCCACTGCCATTTTTGTTTAGACAGGTCTATTATCGCCTGATCTGTTTTTTCAGCTTCCGGCGCTTCTATGGCATCATAGGCTTCCTGAGTGAGTTCTTCTGTCCACTGAGTTGGTTTGTTACCGGAAATCGCCAAATAGGCAACTTCATTATCAGGTGAAGCAGCATGCCAATGCTCGACATTCGGCTCACATTTGATCAGATCGCCTTTTCTCACCACCTGAACCGCTTTTCCTTTTTCCTGGTAATATCCGACTCCTTTAGTGATTAGCAGCTGCTGACCAGCGGGATGCAGGTGCCAGTTTAATTTAGCCCCAGGTGCCATGACCACATGCGCAATGTTATAGTCAAAAGTCTCGTCTGCCTCACTGACATGGCTTAGCCAGACATCACCCGTATGATTGACATTTGGGGCTTTTACACCTAATGGAAATATATCCTGAGCTATCACCTGATTTGACAGGGATATGCTCAAGAAGAGTAATAGGTTTATTAAATGTATCTTCATAATATGTATAGTTTATTTTGAATCCAGTCCTTTTTCCTTCAGCCATTCCGACAGAAGATCTGCTATTTCAATATTATTTAAATCAGACATGGGAAAATGTGTGTTGCCTTCAATACCAATTTCCGGAAGGTGCACAAGCGTTACATCTCCTCCATGCTGATTCACTACATCCCTCCATTTCTTTGCCATTAATAACGCAGCCCGCCATTGCTCTTCACCTGGGTAGTCTGAGGGCTCCAAAGGAATATTATCACCATAATAGATGATGATAGGGATCTCTGTTAACCGATTGAACTCAGACATGGGCACACCTCTGGCGCTCAGCGTGCCACCAAGATATGATATGGGCTCAGGAACTTCTTCTTCAGGGAAAACAAAATTGCTTCCCGGCTCATAGGAGGCGATTGCTTTTATATTATCATTTTTAAGAGCTGTTAGCCATCCCATGCCCCCACTATGAGAATGTGTCACCAGTATACCTTGTCCTATTTTGTCAAACAAGGCATCTACAGCATCTACATTCACGCCGATATCCAGCGGCCCGGTATCGGGGGTCATCTGGCGATAAAACTGGTTAAGGGTTTCCTGATCTTGAGAAAATTTAATCCCGGGATAAAAATCCGGATAGATCCCCAACCTGAAAATCCCAAACCAAAGCTGCTCGTCAGGGGATGCAGGGATGGTGCCAGGCTCAGTACTTCGGCCAGCCCTTCCCCTGCGGGGCTGATCAATCAGGTAGACGGGATAATTGCGGCGCAGGAAAATTGTGTTAAAACCTTCACGACCATCGGGAGTCGTTTCCCAGGTTTTTGAAAACTGCCCGTAGCCGTGCCAAAATACCAGTGGAAGCTCTCGCGCATTTACCGGTATCTGATAAAAAACATAGGCATGATCACCATGAAGGGTTTGCCCGGCAGAGCTTTGATTGGCAGGATTGAATGCTCCGTGCTTTATGGGATCAAAAGACCCTGAGTCAGTGATCACCGTACCGCCTACCGCGAAACTTCCCTGCTCCTGAATTACTAGTGCTTCCGAATCCTGAACTGCATCATTATTGTTATTATTATTAGCATTATTGTTACAGCCGATAAGTATAATCGCAAACATTAGACTCCAAATCATTTTTGAAAGGAGGGTAAACCTTATCCGGGATTTTGATTTTATCATGTAATTGAATCTTTTTACAATCTTACGCCTTGTATATAAAAGAGTTAGTATACATATTACTGATATCAATACCATTATTACTGATGTTTCGGGTTATGTCCTTTTTTTAGTAATAAATTTGAAAGCAAGAAACACAGAACGCTATGAATGACCAGCTGAATTTTAACACCATCAAAGAATATAATGATTTCAATAATCATCCCACCCTTCACCCTCTGGTGAGTGTTTTGGATTTTTCCAAAGTAAAGCCAAGGCACGGCCATAAGATGACCTTTGGTATTTATGCAGTTATTCTGAAGGATGTTAAATGCGGAGATCTGAAGTATGGCAAGAACTACTATGACTATCAGGAGGGGACATTGGTATTTATTGGTCCCGGGCAGGTAATTGATGTTACCGATAAAACAAGTGTCTACCAACCAGTAGGCCGGGGGTTAACATTCCATCAGGATCTTATAGCAGGGACTTCCCTTGCCAAACAAATAGATGAATATGGTTTTTTCTCTTACAGTTTGAATGAGGCTTTACATCTTTCCACACAGGAGCACCAAACGATCCTTGACTGCCTGGCAAAGATAGAATGGGAAATTCAACAACCTGTAGACAAGCATAGCAAAAAGCTCATAACTTCAAATATCACCTTGTTTTTAGACTACTGCCAGCGCTTTTATGACCGGCAATTTATTACCAGGGAAAATATCAACAAAGGGATACTGGCAAAATTTGAGGAGATATTAAATGAATATTTCAAATCGGAAAAACCCTATACTATGGGATTGCCTTCTGTTGGTTATTTCGCAGATGAGCTCAATTTATCTGCAAATTATTTTGGGGATTTAATAAAAAAGGAGACCGGAAAATCGGCTCAGGAATTTATTCAGGAAAAACTAATTGATATAGCTAAGGATAAAATATTTGATTCTGAAAAGTCTGTAAAGGAAATAGCCTTTGAATTGGGCTTTAAATATCCACAGCATTTTAATAGATTGTTCAAACAGAAGGTTGGGGTGACACCCAACGAATATCGACGATCGAATTAAATCCGCACCCATTTACCATTCCCCTTCCCTCTTGCCAAACCCAGAAATGTCAAAAGAGTGCTCCACTCCTGCTAAAAATAAAAGAAAGTGCTTCAGGAAGAAAAGCCTGCCCTAAGAAACTATTAACCCTCCCCCAACCCAAAGCATATTTAACATAACGCGAGTACATTATGTAACATACATAGGAATTCCCGTAATACGACCGCAGGGAGTATTTAACATAAAATCAGATATGTAAGCTGTAAGGCTGCCAACGCGCGCCAGGTAAGTTACATATCGGTAAAGATTTTATGTTAAGGGAATTCCGGCTCGCCTACAAACCAGTTCCCGGACCTGTTCCGGGACCCCGTTAGTAGAACTGCAAAAGAACTCATTCTAACCACAAACATATCTATGGAAATCTCCTGAACTCTCCAACCGCACACCAGTCAGTTACATAATGATATTATATTAAATAAAAGCTCAGCGTTCAACGACCTCATTCCAGCTATACAATTTTACTTAGCGTTTAAGCTTAGCATCTAAGACAACATTAGCTGCACTGCAAGTATGTCCGTTACATAATTAGACGTTATATTAAATAGCCGCATGGCCAGCAGCACAAGGCTCACCCTATGCCACTACTGTCCAAGCGCCTGTTAATAGTTTCTCCCCAACACGCTTCTGCATGCGCAGATGGCCATACCCCTAAGCAAGAGATCCCGATTTGGTCTGCTGCAAACAGTAGAGCTTTTATTTACTTTGACTATTTAACATAATGTTGAAAGGTTGGAGGAATTGAAAATCGGGAACACTTGCTTGCCAAGGCTTTATTTTTTCGGCCTGTAGTTTTTAGCGGATTTTGTTAAGTTATTTTATTGATATGCTGTTTATTTAGGCTTTCCCGTTGCCCTAGAGCCGGGCGGGCTCCTTCTTTTTCAGTCGATAAAAAGAAGGCAAAAATCTTGTCAAAATAATCCTTCCTCCCTCCTGGCCGGACGCTGGCCCGGTATTTTGACTGGCAGACCCTCCTAATTATTTCGATTCATACCATATATCTTTAAAAACCTAATATTCAATCACAAACCATTAAATATTAGACTTGTTATAGAAGTAATGATATTAAAAAAGCTAAATATTATTGACTTTCCTTAATAAAAGTTGAATTTAGCAGACACTAATAAATGATTAAGTACATTTACATAATAATTTTTTTGAAGAATGTCCACATATTTAGCTAATCGAAGTATTGTATTAGTGGGTGTTTTCAACCCTCTGCTTTTTGATAGGTATTTCTTTATTAAGAATCAAATGGTGGTTGAAGAAGACATTAAAGAGAATACATTTTCAGTTGCTCAACTTTCTCAATTAATGACAACTCATTTTCAATTGGTTGTTCATCCGAATCAAATTATTATTACACCGTTTGATCCACAAAACAAATTGAAAGTTGGTATTGATCAGGTTATAATTAAAATAGTAGATGCTCTCCCTGAATCAAAAATAACTGCTTCAGGAATGAATTTTGTATGGCTCAAAGAGGTTGAGGAAGGTAACTTGAATTCAGTAACGAAAGAATTGTTTTTTAATGAGAATAATTTGATTCAAAAGAAATATTTCGAAGGTAATGATTGTCACTTTGGCTTTTATTCCAGCAAAAACATTAAAAATTGTAGATTAAAATTAGATGTAAAACCAGTGCTTAATAATCAAAACAGCAAGCATTCAATTCAGTATCAGTTTAACTTTCATAGAGATTATCCTAATCCAGATGAAAATAATTCTGAGATTATTTCGGTTATTAAGAATTATTCCGATTTTTGGGATGAATCAATAAAAATTATAAATATCAAATAAGGAAATGCCAACAGTAGAGGCACATATAACCACAAATAGGGAATTCCCTACAACTATTGATAAAACAAACCAGTTTGATCAAGATGAAGCAATATTGCCTAAAGTGATTATTCAACGTGGTTCATTTTCTTTTAGCTCTGGTATATGTATTTTTCACCTAGATAATATTAAAAATGAATTTGCAGGTGATGATTTAGTTAATGACAGCGATGATATCTGGAACACTGTTATCTCACATCATCATGATTTTACAGACATATTTCGTCAACGTCATTTTTTAGATCCACAACATCCGTCTATTAGTGTCCAATGTGCATTTTTTAAGGATTTGGACGTAGATCAAGATGTAATAAACGTTCACATTAAAAGACTGAAGGCATTAGATAATGCACAGAACCTACATAAAGCATTAAAATCCTCTCATAGTTTAATTGAAGATTGGATAAGTATTAAATCGTTTGATCTCATCAACAGCTTTTTACTAAATGCTTCTAGAGAAGACTTTTCATTACCAATTTTAGTCGCACTGTTAGCTGCAACGGTGAAATTCAAAAATAAAATCCCTAATAGATCAGATTTATTTGAAAGTGCTTCTCAAAAAGCTACTAGCGAATTGGGTTTAGAAAAATTCAATAAATCAATTTTCAGACAACTTAATTAAGGCTTTGTTATGGAATTGGTTGAAGTTTCAAATTTAAACCATGATGATGATTTCCTATTTGCAATTGCTGTAGGTAAACCTTTTGACAATCAAACACATTGTGCAATACTTTATCATTGGGAGGGCCAAATCCGTGCACTAGATTTTATAAATCAAAAAGTAAGATCAAGCCACACTATTGGAGATTTTGGCTATGAAGGGTATTTATATGTTAAATATAATCAAGACTCAATAGTTGATGCTTTCGCTATGCAAGTACCAGCTATATGTGAGCTGGTCAAAGAGAAGAATGACGGAATATTTTATGGTATAAATTTTAGTGAAAGCAAATTTGATAGCGAAGGAAATTTGATTTTTGCAACTGGAGAATTTGGTCTTACCTGTGCTACTTTTGTTATGGCTGTTCTTGAACGTTCACTTGGAGTTCAGTTGATTGATGAAACCACCTGGGAAACACGAGATGAAGATGCAGAATGGCAAAATGCAATTCTAGAATTATTGAAGAATAAAAACATTAGTGATCCGAATTACTATCCCGATGAATTAATCTCTCAATACGAAAAGAATATTGGTTGTTTTCGTTATAAACCCGAAGAAGTTGGTGCGGCAACAAGTAGTGATGCGATTCCTGCCTCTTATGATTATTGTGAAGAAAAAGGTCGCCAGCTAATAGAAGCATTGGAATATGGTATAGATACATTTAATAAAATGTATTCTTAAGTACGCACACATTCATCTTTTACCTAACTCTACACCACCCTCTTAAAAGCTGAAAGAGTGCTCGTGACTACCATGAATTGAGTGAGTGCTTTGATTGATGAAATTGGCCTTTGGCTCTAAACTATTAACCCCCACTCTAACCCCAAGCATATTTAACATAACGCGAGTACATTATACAACAGCAAAGCTGTTATATAAAACGCATTATACTAAATAGCAATGAACGATTGAGCATCGTATCATATTGCTATTTAGAATTTCTTAATTCTTCAAGAAGCTTATTAGGATCTTGTCGGTTGTCCCAGAATGCGGTGATGATTATTTCTTTGAAATTGTATTTATAGAAAATGCTAAAATGACCCATTGAGGCAACTCGTGTTTCTGGAAAATCAGCTTCTCGTGGCTAATTCGGTTCGATTTGTGCCACCCATTTCGGTTTCATAGTGCCAGTGATTCCGGTTCAAATTGTGCCAGTTTAAAATTAAAACGGTTCGATTTGTGCCAGTCATTCCGGTTCGTTTAGTGCCACTTTGAAAGATCA
>JBPRGH010000145.1:0-27289 GCA_051418055.1 Candidatus Cyclobacteriaceae bacterium M2_1C_046
TGATCTTTCAAAGTGGCACTAAACGAACCGGAATGACTGGCACAAATCGAACCGTTTTAATTTTAAACTGGCACAATTTGAACCGGAATCACTGGCACTATGAAACCGAAATGGGTGGCACAAATCGAACCGAATTAGCCAATAAATAAAAAATCCACTGATTAGTGGAGAAATTTTTTACAAAAAAATATTAGGAATGGAAAGAAAACTTGACCCCACCAACCCCGATCACATCACTTATGAGCATCCACCTTTAGACATAGCCATTTTAGGCGGTATCAGATTGGAAGGACTGGACAGGATGCGGGCAACGTTAAAAATCCAAGTAGAACATTTAAGCTTGCGCCACAACCTTGACTTGTACAATGACACCCAAGTAGAAAAGCTGATCAGAAAGATTGCAGAACGGTTGGAGATTGGTACCAGTGTAGCGGCAGCCGCATTAACAGACCTCACGGACGAACTGGAAAAATACAGGTTGGAAGAGATCGAGAAACAACACCAGGTACAGGACAAAAAGAAGTTCCTCAGTCCGGAAGAGATCAAAGCAGCACAAACCTACCTGAAATCTCCCAACCTGATGCAAAGGACAATGGAAGACATAGGACGTGCCGGAGTGATCGGGGAAGAAAACAACAGGCTTTTAATGTACCTGATCTTTACCAGCAGAAAACGGGACAACCCTTTGCACGTGATCAGCCTTGGAAGCTCAGGGATAGGCAAAACCCATTTGCAGGAGAAAGTAAGTGCCTTGATACCGGAAGAAGATAAGCTGGAAATCACCACATTAAGCGGGAATGCTTTTTACTATTTTGGTCAACAGGAACTTAGAAACAAGCTGATATTGATCGAGGACCTTGACGGTGCGGATGAAGTGCTTTATCCATTACGGGAGATCAAAAGCAAAAAAAGAATCACCAAAACCGTAGTAGTCAAAAATACCAAAGGAGAGACAAGAACAGTGAGTTTAGTAGTAGAAGGCCCTGTTTGCGTATCAGGTTGTACTACAAAAGAAAGCCTTTACGAGGATAACGCCAATCGGTCATTCCTGATCTACATAGACGAAAGCAAAGAGCAGGACAGTAAAATAATGGCCTTCCAACGCAAACTATCAGCAGGTAAAATTGATCTTGCCGAGCAATGGAAACTTATTGAGCAGTTCCAGAATATGCAACGGGTATTGGTTCCTGTCCAAATTAGCAACCCTTATGCAGAAAGCCTGCATATCCCTGATGAAGTGTTCAAGCCGAGAAGAAGCAATGCACACTATCTGGCCTTCATTGAAGCGGTGACCTTTTACCACCAGTACCAGAGAGAAAAGCAGTACGATAAGGAAACAGGGGAAGAATATATAGAAACCACGCTGGAAGACATTGAGGAAGCCAATAAGCTGATGAAAGAAATATTGCTCCGCAAATCTGATGACCTGTCAGGAGCTTGCCGGAATTACTTTGAAAGTCTTAAAGACTGGCTAAAACAGGAAGATAAAAACAGCTTCACCAATGTGCAGGCACGCCAAGCCCTGAAAGTCCACCCAAGCAACCAGAAACGCTTTATGCTAGCCCTGCAGTCATGGGGATTAATACACAAAGTAAAGGGAGACAAGAAAAACGGCTTTGCCTATGAGGTGACCACCTTTGAAGATCAGGAGCAGCGCAATAAAAGGATAACCGGAGTACTGGATAAAATTTTGACCGGATTACAGAAGACCAAGAAGGCCAAAAGAAGTTCATAGCCAAAAATGAACAAAGGAGAATTTAGAAGCAGAGCAAGTTACCTACAATGAGCTTTTAGGCTTTATGAAATGGTGCAGCAACAACGGAACAACCCAACGGACAATACAATGTTATATGGGCACGATCAAACACCTGTACGAGCATTTTATCAGGGAAGAGAAAGCAACCACGAATCCGGCTACAGATATCACGATCAAAGGCGTAAAACGGAAAATACTCTACCACATCTTAGAACCTCACGAGCTGCACGCACTTTACAATAACTATCCGGCCACCTCATTACAACAAAGCAGGAATAAAGTAATACTTGGAATGCTGGTCTATCAGGGCTTGAAAACCTCAGAGCTTAGCAAGTTGGAAGTAAATGATATTAACCTTAGAGAAGGGAAAGTCAATGTACCAGGAAGCACCCGAAGCAACAGCAGGGAAATGAAGCTGGAAGCCCACCAGATCATGGACATATATGATTATGTGCTAAAAGTCAGGGGCGAACTGATACAAATGGACACTAAAAGAAAATCACAGGCCAAAGTAGAAACCAGCAAGCTGTTTATCGGAGAAGGTGGAACCTGTTACAGTTTTAGCAACTTCATGACCCAACTCATGATCACGGTCAGAAAACTCAATCCCAATGTTTTAAACGCCAAGCAGATCAGGACAAGCGTAATCACCAAATGGCTGAAAATGTACAACCTTAGAGAAGTCCAATACCTTGCAGGCCATCGCTACATCAGCAGTACGGAAAATTATCTGCACAACGACATGGAAGGCTTACAGGAAGAAGTACAGCAGTTCCACCCACTTGGCTAATCCATCCGCACAAGTCCGCCCCGAAACCCACAAGGCTAACGCGCTTTTGTTTTTCCTGCCCATTGAGGGACAGGAAAAAACAAGGATAGAAAAAGCGGTGTTCAGTCGTTCAGGTGCATAGCTTCCCGCTCCGGCCATGCCGCACAAATCCCCAGCTATGCACCCTCTCTACCTTCACGGGCTGTTCTCCTTGCAGGTCAGCCGCTCCGGCCAACGCTTCACCTGCAACCACAGCCCCGAGTTAATCCGCATCTACCGCCCATAGCCTGCACTGCCAGACGTTCGGGTGCTGATGCATCCGAAAAATGAAAAAAGCAAATCCACGCACCGTAAACCGCTCCACAAGTAAAATGATACCGTGATTATTGTCTGATAAAGTTGCACTCCTGAAAAAGGAGAGCAGGAAGCGGTATCACCATATCATTTTACTTGCTCCGCTATTTAGCCGACCCACAGGCCGATTTGCTTTTATCATTTTCGGCAAACCCGCTCTTCTCCTGTCAGGCAGTCTATGGGGTGCGGTCAGCGCACAGTCAGCCCCCTAATATGCCGTGTTCCAAATGAAGTTTAGCAGTTAGTCAAAGTGAGTGCCACGAATGAAATTTAGTGCAACCATGAAGGGCATATTAGTGGTCTGCCTTTTGCCCACGCATGCGGAATCACCCCCAACCCCCGATCAAGGGGGCTTTTTCCAGCCGCACAAGGCCGGGACAGTGCTAACCTTCCGCGCTCTGTTAATATCCTGCCCAGATCAACTTTAGCAGTTCGCTTGGATCATTTTTTTGAAGAATAAATGCCGCACAAACCCACGCACGGCCAAAGCTTTTATCCTTCAAAAAAACGTTTTTACTCACCTTGAATGATCCAATGTTAAGTTTATGTTAACTTTTATAAAATCGGATAAAAACGAAGTTTATACAAGTATTTAAAAGTATGAGCAAATATAAAGTTACAATTAAAAAGAGCTCTGTTGGTTCAGCGGGAGGCTGGATGGCAACGGTAGCAAAAGAGTATGCACCCAAAGGTGCTAAGTCTTCAGTAGCACTTGGAGAAAGTGAAATTTACCAGACGAAGGATAAAGCTTGGGCAAGTATCCAAAAACGTGTTGAAAAGTTAGATTATGAAAATGATGACATTAGTTTTAATCAAGACAAAGTGAACTCATATGAAGAAGTCCAACAAAAAGTGGCATTGTTGTAAAAGGAAAGCTTCTTGGTGAAAATCAAGAAGCTCTTTCTTTATTAACACACTAAAAATTTATTCTTATCTTGAGGCCTGAATGGGATGCAGAAAATTATCATATTATGAAGCAGGGGAAGGCATAGAAAAATCGCCTTTAAAAATTTTGGATGGCCTAGAAGAAAAAATCCCTTCGCTGATTTTTTACAATAATTATACTCCCTTTGGCCTGACCTTTAACTCTTATACGAGAGCTGGGGCGAAGGAGAATAAATACCTCTATAACGGTAAAGAGAAACAGGATGATTTAGGGCTTGACTGGCTGGATTATGGGGCAAGGATGTATATGCCGGAGATTGGTAGGTGGGGTGTAGTGGACCCTTTGGCAAATAAGTATGATGGTTTAACACCGTATAACTATGCAGGAAATAATCCAACTAACCTTGTAGATTATGATGGACAAGACTTTGGAATAACTTTTGATCATGAAAAAGGAACAATTACAATATCAGCTACATATTACGCTGATAAAAAATCTTATAAAGAAGCGAAAAGAACGGTTAAAGCTTGGAATAAAAGAAGTGGCGCATTTTCATATATAGTAGGAAGTGGCAAAAACGAGAAGAGCTATTCGGTTAATTTTAAATTAACTGCTATAAAATCTTCAGATCCAAAAAGAAGTGTCTCTATGGATCAAAGTGGGGAAGCTAATTCATTTGAAGTGGTATCATCAAATAATGAATATTTAGATGGTAACAATGGTAATACCAAACAAGGCAAATATGTATTTGTTGGTGATGCAAGAGAAGGAACACAAACAGGTGAACATGAAGTAGGGCATACATTAGGAATGATTCACTTACAGGACGAAAACGGAAATTCGTTGATGAGAGTAGGTGGCAACCATGATGGTACTGCACCCAATCCTGTAAATGAAGATATTAATGATATGATTACATACCCTACCAGAGGAAATGTGAATAGTGATTCAAAAGGAAACTCGGCAGGTCGGGGATCATTGAAAGAAGTAAATAAAAGCAGTGTAATTGGAGATGATTCACCTGATACGTACAAATATTCCAGCGGATTTTATATCCAAAATAATCTTCCTCTTAAAAGAAATGGCAAAAATAGAAAACTATGGAAGGGAAAAGTAAATTCAAATTAATAGTCTTATTCTTGTTTCTGGTAATGATTATTGAAAATAGAGAATTGTATTCTCAGGGGCTATTCCTGAAGGAAAACCTTAAAAATTATTATTTTTTGGATACAATCCATATTGAGAAACCCGTGATAGTTCACTATGAGAAATCTGGAATAAGTTTTTGGTTAATTCTCCCTGAATCAAAAGTCGATAGTATTGACTTACACGACAATTCAATTTATTTAAAAGCAAACAACCTATTGATTCCTGAAATCAAGGATTGCAAATTTTCTTCTACTGATCATAGTGAGTATATTCTTAATAAATTTATATGTAATCCCGAGGGTATAGTTAGAATATTAATTGCTAAGGAATATTATATAAATAGTATGTCATATATTAGAAGTAATATTCGAAAATCAATCGAGAGAATTGCAAAAAAGTCATCATACATTATAGTAGCAATTCCAATATGTAGCTGTGGGTAGGTAATGCCCCAAGCTATTCGGAGTGTTCCAGCGGATCACTTCGAACCAATGAATGGCACTCATCAATGAAAGAGAGGGTCTGTGACCCGGCTAAGAATAGAGAAGCTCAGGTGTTGCCTGGGCTTTTTTATTGCCATTGCTTTTTAACGGAATCAATCCTTTTTTCTTATAGTAGGTAATCAATTTCCAAGTGTATGGATTGTTAGGAATTTTATATTGTTGCATTTCTGTCCAAAAGAGATAACGACCAAGCAGCCAACCCTTAAAAATATGATAAAAGACTTCTCTGTTTATTCTTCTCTTTATGGTTAAATAACTAACGAATTCAAGCTCTCGATCAATTTCAGAAGATCTTGAAAATGAAGCTAATTTAGCATTTTGTGCTTCGTCCGATTCTGGATTTTCTGCATTAAATACACGTTCGTCCACAGTTGGAGATTCTTTCTCTTGTTGACGATGCAGATCAATTATTCGATTTCTGAATTGATACAAAACGTCATACTGCTTCTGTTTCCTATCCCTATGAATTAAATAAAAAGATATAAGAAGTGAGCTTATAGCAATAATAAAAGTGCTGATCTCTATGATGATTTTTACTTCCATTACTCTTTCCTTAAAGATAACCCTTCACAGACATAATTCAATATATCACAGGGATTTACATCTATAGCCATCGCAATAAGATAAAGCTCCTCTGCCGTAAGCCTTGCCCTTTCCAGGTTAGCGAGCTCATTTATCCGGGTTTTATGTAATCCTGTCTTCCGGGCTACCTCTGCTTTATTTACTGATTTCTTGGCTAAATATTCGCCTAATCGTGTCATTATCTTCTGCTTTTAAGTATGTGAAGATAAAAAATAAGTATGGATGATCTTGATTTAAGGATAAGTACTTGCTAATAAGACAATAAAGAAGTACTATTGAACCTAATTTAAGTTTATTAGTATTTAATGTCAGCTTATGAAGCCTAATCTAAACACAACCAATCCCGATCATATCACCTACACCTATCCACCTTTTGAAATAGCCGTATTAGGAGGCATCAAGCTGGAAGGTCTGGACAGGATGCGAGTAACATTAAAAGTGCAGGTTGAGCATCTCAGCCTCAGACATAACCTTGACCTCTATAATGATAACCAGACAGAGAAGCTTATACGAAAAGTAGCTGAGCGCATGGAGATAGGCACCAGCGTTACAGCAGCAGCATTAAATGACCTTACTGATCAGCTGGAGCAATACAGGCTGGAAGAAATAGAGAAAGCTGAGAGCCAGCAGGAAGTAAAGAAGCAACTGACAGAGCAGGAGATTAAGTGAACAATAATAAAAAGACATTAGAAGTGACCTATAGCAATTATAAAATTGCTAATCTCCATAATGCTTTTTATTTCATTATTTCTTCTTTTAAATCAGAAGATCATAAAAATTATTACAAAAATACCCAAGGTTGGGTATTGATACCAATCAGCTACAGCCTTATATTTACTTTAAACCAAATAAAAAAGTTATGTTAAAGTCAATCTTATTGTTCGTTACCCTTTTTGGGACTCTTTATTATCCTTCGTCATTTTCTGATGGTGAATCAGAAGAGATATTATTTTGCACAGCCCCAAATGCACCAGGAAGTATTATTATTGATACTGATTATCAAAATTACCTTACAGCAACTGCACTTTCAATGGGGGCTGATGGTTATGAGTGGGTTGTAACCAGTGGAGGGTTTATCATTTCAGGTCAGGGCACAGGTCAAATTGAAATAGGCCCTAATTGTCCTGTGCCAACAATGATTAACGTTTGTGTAAAGGCATATAATAACGGTGCCAGCCCAGGAGAAAAGTGTTATTCATCTCAAATCTGTAAAGAATTTGAATATGATGGCCTGTGTTTTATTTAAAGTGTAATTTTAAAAGAGGCAGGATTTTTCTTGCCTCTTTTTTAATTTTATTTTTGTAACCTCCAATAAAAAATCAACTAAGTGTAGTATCCCAATCCAACTATGTGTGGATGAAGGCTACACCTCTCTATTTATTCCCTTTCCTATGGAATGTAGCGCAACCAGATAAATTTATATGACCGAATTATCTTCCTCCTTCCTGTCAAGCTTAATTTATTTCAGCTTCTATTGTCGCGGAGCTGAATTAGTTGTATTAGCTCATGGTTTCGATAAACTATTATTCAAAGGCATTTTAACCCTCAGCTTCTGATATCTTCTTTTGTGGTCCTATCCTGCTTTTGGAAAAGTAAGTTCTCGCAGTGGTATCAGATCCTGAACTAAATTCAGGATAACTGGAGAGGAGGTTGGGATGAGCAGGAGAGCGTGTTGTTTTTATCAGAAATAACGAAAAAATCCGGGTCATTTCGAACGTAGCTTACCAAACCTAAAGGTTATCACCAACAGATTTGCGCAGTGAGAAATCTTACTCATCTATTAACGTGTACTTCCAATCAAGGAGTAATATATCTCATATCGTCGATATGACCGGAGAGGAGGATGATTGGATGCCCCAAACCCACTAAAAATCCCGGACGTATATACCCAATATCTGAGGTCTTGATAAGGAAATTATAAACAAGTAATTCCAGGGATAACATCTACAACAGGTTGTATTTTACTCTTTGCACCCAAAAAGTGGTAGTTCGGAAGTTAAATCGATAGGTTAGGAAATCTTCCTTGTATATGATACTGAAAATTATGATCTTTATTATACAAAATATAATATTAACAAAGGAGATAGGTTATGGGAATTAAACCAGGTCCAAAGAGAACAGCTAAATCAACTGGAAAACCAGATAAACGCCAACGGGATAATAAGGAAACTCCTGGAAATACGCCATCACTGAAGCCACACAGGCATAAGAAAGGGGATTAATTATAATGTCCCTGAAGTAATGAGATTATTTGAAGGGCTCAGTATTGATGTGTAGGAGAGTCCATTCATATGTTAGGCTGAATTTGCTTTCTAAAAAAACAAGGATGTTAAAACTTAAAATAAGATATTTAAAAAATGTAGTTTCTATCACTTTCTTATTAATGATATTAATAAGTACTTCCACTTATGCTCAGACCGAAAAACATGAATTAAACATTGGATACGGTGAACCATCTGTTGGCCATATTGAATATAACAGGTTAATAAAAAACCATTCTTTTGGTATTTCAGCTGGCTCGAGTATAGCATTAGAAACTGCATCCGTAAGGTCTGTTTTTCTCAATTACAAATTTTACTGGGGCAAAGCGAACATTGATTCATCTTTACCAAAATTTTATTACTCCCCATCTGTAGGCATTGTATTTTTAAGTGATCAATATGGCAACTATGAGAATCCATTTTCCCATTCTCTGCTCGGGATCACAAATAATTTAGGAGTTAAATTTTTCATAACGAATACCATAGGATTGAATATTGATACAGGCATAGGAGTTTACTCCGGAAATGTTAATAATTCCTCAGGTTGCTATTTATGTGATGACGCTCACCAACCGATAAGAATTTCATATAAATTTCAAGTTTTTCATACGTTTTAAATTGCTAAAAAAGCCCACAGGATCTAAAAGTAGCTTGTATTTTTAGGAGACTTTGATGACAAAAATATGATGGATTAAAATTTTCACTTATTCAGCACCTGCGCGACAAGCTTTGGAAGTTTCAATAGATAGTCTTACCACAACCTTCATTGGAGATGATTTTAGTGATACGTTTTAATATCTTCTTGCTGAGGTTCTATTCTGCTCATAGGATTATCTTTTCTCTGTGGTATTAGATCCTGATCCCAATAAACTAAACTATTGGGACAGAATGCGGGGGGAATCAATTCAATGCTACAAAACTCCACTCCAATTTTCATAGTGTCTCGCTGCGAACTAGCTAATTAGACATTTCAATAAATTCCAATAGTACCGGATTTTCATCTGTTGGTAAGATAAAACCATGTACTGGGAAACATTTTAGCAATATTTTAAGAAACTGTTGCCACTTTTATTAAAACGATAAGAGATCTGCGAAACCAAATTCTTTTAATATTATGAAAAATTATTTATTTATTTTGTTTTTCATATCAGCTGCAATAAATGTGAGTGCAGCTGATATAGAGATTACAGGACCAGCATTTGCTTGTCCGGGTGTAGCATATACTTACACTGCAAGTGCAAGTAATGTTTTCGGTGCACGTGATGGATGTTTCGGAATGAAGTATTGGGATGATGGGGCATGGGTATATCCCGAACCTAATTTTGCAGCCTGTGGTTGTGATAGTAATAGTAGCACAATCAGTTACGATATTACATGGACAACTACTGGAAATAAAGAAATCGAATTTTGGTTTCTACCAGATAATAATTGGGATTGTACCTATGATTACGAATCATATTTTGTAGAAGTGAGAGCTGTTCCTCCTGGAGAACCAACAGATTCTGATGGTAAATTAGTATTCTGTACGACTAATGAAACAAAAACAATTTCTATAAATGGCCTTAATAATACGGCGGATGATTGTTATTACCATTATGAATATGATTGGATAGTACCTACAGGCTGGTCTATAGTTCCTGTTACTGGTACTGCTACCCCTATTTCTGGAGGAATTAGAACTTACTCAACCGAGGTTAACGTTACCTCTCAATCTACAAATTTAGCTATGGGATCAGCTGGAAATTATAAAATAATAGTAAAATCGGCACCAGACTGGCCATACCCTGTGCAAAGTGAACGAACAATATGGATTGGATCTCCTGATTATCCGGTTTTTCATCCCGATTCGGATGATAATTTAGAGGTAGGACAGGAGGGGTTGGCTTTGATCAGCTATTCCGCATTAGATCCAATAGTAAGCTGGTCTGAAACGGGTCCCCTGGATTATATAAATGGTGATATTACTAAAGCCAGATACCAATCATACAGCAATACTGGAACTGGTTATATCTATGCCCTTTTATCAAATTCTTGTGGTTCAAGGGAGCAAAGATTGGCTTATGAAGTAACTGATGGTTTAAAATTTTCTACTTATTCAGAACCTTCTCAGCAAACTTTGCAAGTTTCAATAGAAGATCCTGATTATTCAAATGAAGATGTACATGTAGAAATCAGTGATATATATGCAAAAAAAGTATTTTCAGGGATATTTAATGCTAATAAATTTCAAATTGATCTTAAAGGAAAAGCAAATAAACTGGATATGATAATCATCTGGGTTACATCAATGAATAAAACCGGAAGTGAAAAAATTATCTTAAAGTAGCTGTTTTAATCCACCGGTTTGGTTCCGGTGGATTAATTATTTTATTTTAATAATTATTATGTTATTGAAATTAATATATGCTCTTCTTTTCTTCTTATGCCTTCCATTAGGAGATGTATCTTCTCAAAACCTCATTCCAAATCCTGGTTTTGAGGAATATAAATATTTGTCCTGCAACCCCAGAGATTTTATTGAAGATTTTGTTGAGCACTGGAGCCAGCCTTTAGGTACATCTACTGATTATTGGCATGAATCCCAATACTTCTCTGATGATAACTGTAATAGGCTTTGGACAAAACCATCATTTCCTGCAAATTCAGGACAAGCTATGATCGGGATCTTCACTTACGTATATATTGGTGATAATGCCAAGTCGAATTATAGAGAATATATTCAAACAAAACTTAAAAATAAAACAAAAGAGGGCCAGGTGTATAATGTTGAATTTTTTTATCGAACAGATAACAAATATGATTGGATTAATAATAATCTAGGTTTTTATTTTTCAACGGATCTTATTGATGAAAAAAAAGATGATTCTCCATCGATATTGTCTTATAACCCACAGTTTAAAATTGATTCTATTTTACAAAAATCAGATAATTGGATAAAAGTATCCTCATGCTTTTTTTCGGAGAAATCCTATGAATTTGTGACAATTGGAAATTTCTACGATGACACCGTAAATATTATTCAAGGCACAGATAAAGTTAAAGGAGTCGCTGGTGCCTATTATTACCTGGATGATATATCCATAACTGAATTGGAATATAATTTAACAGGTCTTCCGAAGGCATATGATTTTTGTTACTCGGATCCTGGTATAACTGTTTCTTATAATGTCCAGGGGGCAACGGGCTATTCATGGTCAAACGGATCAACCGGAAATTCAGCTGATTACAATGATAGAAAAGATGGTGAGCATTTTGTTGATATACATTTTAATGAATGTACATACCGGCATCATTTTGAGATTGATTACAAAGAAGATATAGAGATAGGAGCGGATACTACATTGTGTTATCAGGAATCTATTATACTTAATACCACACATTCTATTAAAAAATATCAATGGTCGACAGGCGCCGTCGATCGTTCTATTATTGTTTCCCAACCTGGAATTTATACCCTTCAAATACCAGATGAATCGTGCTATATCAGTGATACGGTAAGAATAGATTTTGAGCATTGTCCGGGCTTTATCCCTAATGTCATAACCCCTAATCAGGATCAGTATAATGAATTTTTTAAAGTTGAAAATATTGAAAGCCGGAGGTGGTATTTAAATATTTATAATCGATGGGGTATTGAGGTATACACTGATGATAATTACCAAAATACATGGAATGGCTATGGATTAGATCCGGGTATTTATTATTACCACCTTAATTCGCCTGACCTGAATAAATCAGTGAAAGGATGGGTTCAGGTTATTAGATAGAGATGACGGAGAGGGGAGTTGATTTAATACCCCAACCAACTAAAAAACCCGTCATTTCGAACGTAGCTTACCCTCTCCCTTACCGTCAAGCTGAATTTATTTCAGCTTCAATTTTCGCGGAGCTGAATTAGTTGTATTAGCTCATGGTTTTCGAATAAACTGTTATTCAGAGGATATCTTACCCTCAGCTTCTGATATCTTCTTTTGTGGTTCTATTCTGGTGTTGCAGGTTATGTTCAGGCAGTGGTATCAGATCCTGAACTAAATTCAGGATGACTGGAGAGGAGGCTGGGATGAGCATGGGAGAGTGTTGTTTATATCAGAAATAACGAAAAAATACGGGTCAAAGAAGCGACTGTGGCAATCTGGTCAATTGATCAACAAGATTACTTCGTCGGCACAAAGCTTTCAATAAATTTTAACATTACTAAGCCTCCTCGTAATGACGATTTCATAGGGTTGCGCAGTGAGAAATCTCACTCCTCAATTAACGTAAACTCACTCACATAAAAAAAGAGGCACCTACCACAGTGCCTCTTACAGTCAACCTATCTTTCCGCGGTGGGAAAGATTCAGTGAAGGTGAAAATAAAGACTATTTTAATTATAACAAAGTCTCAGTCTTCAATCTGGTGTTTTTTTAACATTTGTTGATTTTTTAATCTAAAACAGGATGCTTAACAGTAAAAATATCCATTCTGTGATCTAGACCATTTAATTCTCTTTGGTTCGTGCCGGCGTTTTCTTTATGGAGCTTCTTACCTGTACGATCTTGTTTAACAGGTCAAACCAGAAAGGAGCGCCTAATGAAATAGCGAGGGCAGTGAGTAAATAGCCAATAAAGTTTTTGAAATTAAAGATGCTATAACAGATATACTCACTGGTATTTAAAAAAAGCACATTATTATGAAGATCTAAACTATCATATGAATTTCTTACCCTTTCAGGATGCAACCTGAAATTATCAGCTATATATAAATACTGATTGGCAGTATCCTTAATGAAAATAAGATTTTGTTTATCCGGGTTTTTCACCTTTTGGTCTTTTTTAATAAGTTCATGCTCTGCAGAAATATTCCACCCCATTCCCATCACCATATTTGCTTCTTCTATATCATTGATGATCTGATCCCTAACAAGCAGAAGTGAATCATATTTATTCTGCATCTCTTCATAGCTAGCAAATTCATTTGTATTGACTGGGGCAACAGGACGTGGGTTATTTTCTATATAGGCTGAAGCCAACTGTACCATCTGCTCACGTGCTTCTTTATCTTTTGACAGGATATCAACTATTTCCAGTGTATTGGCATTGAAAAGCACTGCCAGCATAAATCCTATGATAAATATTATCAATTGAATAGTGCGCTTATACCAGCCGGTTGCTCTCTCCATAGTTTCATCAAACCATTTTTCCAGCTTTAATTGAAATATTTCCAGGTCATTTTGAGCGTCATCAAGCAAGGAGGCCAGGTAGCTGCGGGTTTCACCACTGATTAAAGGAAGACCCTGCCGGTTCGTAATCATCCTGATGCTTTCAAGAGCTGTATCCGTATCATTATGTTCAAGTATTCTGTTGATGGCTTTTAACTTTTCGCTATCCGATTCGCCGTTGGTCAAACCGCTGCTTATTTTTTCCTGTTCATTTATAGCGTATTTGTTACCGGAAGATCTTATAATATCAATTACTACTTTTGAAAATGTATCCGGTGGCATGTAGGAGGGCTTGGAGAAGAATTTATTTACCGCCAGATATTTTATAGCAGGATGGCTATAAAATGCCCTGAAAGCCGGACCTCCCCTTTTACCTGTAAATAATATCCTTAGTTCATTGTAAATATTCCTGATGAGATAAGCGAGCTTGTTATTACGCCACCATCCTCCTTTATCAGGTTTTTCATCTTCGAGCATCCTGCAGATGGCCTGCGCCAGGTTACGGGCTCTCATACCCATTATTACCGCGGTCATTTCACTTATTACAGATGCCAGGAGGCTGTAGAGCAGAAATATAAAGATCAGGCCTATGACAACATCAAGTACTACTGAATCAAACATACTATTATTGGCTTAAAAGGCTGATTAAATGATCCCTTGTATTCGGTCCGAAAATGCCATCTATCGAAAGGCTGCTTTTGGTTGCCTGCAGGGCTTTTACCGCTGCTTCCGTTTTACTGCCATAATCACCATCAGGTTTTCCACAGGAAAAACCGGCAGCATTTAATGCTTCCTGCAGTGCTTTTACATCTGCCCCTTTGTTGCCTTTTCTTAATTCCTTATCCGGTACCTGAAGAAGGTTATGAACTTCTAGTCTGCGGATCCCCAGTATTGTCCGTGACGGATAAGCCGCAACCGAAACACTGTTACTCTGATTGCCCCCTAAACAAAATACCTGCTTTTTATCTGATGAATATCCCAAAAATATAGCTACATGACCTTTCCAGGAGCTGACACTTTCTCTCCAGAGGATCACTATATCACCTGGTGCAGGATCTGATGTAACATTTGTACCTATATCAAGCCAGGATCTTGCGTTGGCTTTATTTGTCCTTTCCAGCTCGGCTTTCAGCGCTACCCAGTTTATAAAGATGCTGCACCAGGGTGTTTCATCATCATTTATCCAGTTGAACCCTGTCTGTTTTGCATAATCAACAATGATCGGATTATGGTCTGAACCGGGAAGTTCTTTTGTTCCAAGCTCATTTGCTGCGATTCTAAGGATGCTGCTCATTTGTTACTGGCTGGTTATCTGCTATTTGTGAAAGTAAATCTGTGACAAGGTAAATTTTTTACCGGATCATTTACAAATGAATTTTCAAATATTTTATTAGGAAGCATGAAAATACCCAACGTTGGGTACTGGAAAGTATGTGTATTAAATAATTGTGCAGCAGGAATATATTGATCCTTATTTGGAATTTTAAGATTTAATTCTGTACTTCATATGGTCAACTTAAGCCGGAAACCATGAAGTACGATTTTCTTTCACGTTCTTCTCTGAAAATTTCAAAGTTAATTAACTCCCGTATAGTCTTAGTAGTAATTGCTGTCTTGCTTATTTCCTGCAGTAGTATTGCACAGCACCGGGCAGAAATCCATAGCAAGCACTGGATAGGCGGATATCCTTATGGAACTCCTGAAACGAATGACCTGATCATAAGGGATATTTATGCGCTTAGCAATAATGATGAGACAAAATTTGCAGACTGGGTTGCCTATCGCCTGGATAAGGAAATTATAAATGGTAGCACGAAAGTAAGGAACTGGGCCCCAGATCCATGGCTTGATCAGGGTGAAACCTTAGAGCCCTATCCAGATCATGGTGATTATAATGGAGCACATGATTCACTCAAGACAGACCGTGGGCATCAGGCTCCTTTAGGTAGTTTTGATGGTTCTCCTTATTGGTATGAAGTAAATTACTTTTCAAATATTACACCTCAGAAATCCAATCTTAATCAGGGAGCGTGGAAGCGACTGGAGGGTAAGGTGAGGGATATGGTTGATAAACTTGAAGTGGTTTATGTGATAACGGGGCCATTATATGAAAGAGAAATGACTAAAATGCCAGGCGCTGATGAGGATCACAAAGTACCGAGTGGATACTGGAAAATCATTTTATATCAAAATCAACATGAATATATTGAGCCTCTGGCTTTCATATTTGATCAGGAGACGCCTCGAAATGCAGATCTAAGCAATCACCTGTTTACGATTGATGAAGTGGAGAACCGGTCAGGACTGGATTTTCTATGGATGTTAGAGGATAGAAAGGAAGATGCAATTGAAGCTAATAAGAATGAGGACTGGTTTACGGATAATATGGATTAATCAGGAAGGACTAAGCAGCCTTAAAAGAGCGATAATTTCATAGGGAGGCAGATAGAAAGCATTGGGAAGTAGTACCCCGCCGTTGGGAGGATAAATATATAAAAACAGATATATCGTGATATTTTGAATAATAATAAAAACCCAACTATATGCAGTATAATTTTCAAAATCTTGTATTTGAGGGTGGGGGAGTAAAAGGTATCGCTTATGGCGGTGCTTTGGAGAAGCTGGAGCAAAAAGGTATCCTTTCAAATATAAAACGAGTGGCCGGCACCTCCGCCGGGGCAATAAACGCAACACTGCTGGCATTAGGATTTTCTCATAAGGAAGTATCCGATGTAATCGCAAACACCAACTTTAAAACTTTCGAAGATAAGAGCGGATGGTTTGTTCCGGAGATCACCAGGTTCTTTAAAACCTATGGGTGGTACAGAGGAAAGAAATTTTTAGACTGGATGGGCGATCTTATAGGAGAAAAAACAGGTGAGCAAAATTTTACATTTAAGGACCTGCATAAAAATATCACCAATGGAAAAGCCGGATTCAGGGACCTGTATATTGTAGCCACAAATTTATCAAAGCAGAAGTATATTCTTTTTTCCTATAAAACAACACCCGATGTACCCATAAGGGAAGCCGTAAGGATGTCGATGTCGATTCCATTATACTTTCAGGCATTTCCTTATAAAAAAGATATAATGGCTGATGGTGGTGTAGCTTATAACTATCCGGTCAATCTTTTTGACCATGTGGAATTCCTAAGTAATCCGGAGAACGGAGACCAGGTAAGTTATTCTCAAAAACAGGGTTATTGCTTCAATCATGAAACATTAGGCTTTCGGCTTGACTCCACGCAGGTGATCAACTATGCATTGGATGACTGGTCATTGCAGCCTGTCGAGATCAGTGGGATTAAAGGATATTGCACCGGACTGATATCTTTTATGATGGAGATGGCAAACAAACGGCACCTTCATCAAAACGACTGGAACCGCACCATATTTATTGATACACTGGATGTGATGACGACTGATTTTGATCTGAAGCCGGTTAAAATAGAAGCATTAATTGAAAGTGGCCGGAAAGGAGTAGTGAAATATTTTGAATGGAGGGATAAGGACCCGGAGTGGGGGACGAAACCTGCAATGCCTGTTGAAGTCAATTGATTTTTGAATTAATTACTTATTTAAAAAAGTACTTAATTAGCTAAAAATATTATTTAAGTTAAAATCAGATACTATTATCAAATCTTTATGAAATATGTTTTATATGAATACTAGCCTTGCATTAATAAGTTTAATGGTAATAGCAACATGTCTGCTTCTCTTAACTTTTCGTTTTGCATTCAATGCATCCTTTAGAAATGATGTTATTGCCGGAGATGGTGAAACAAGGGTATTAGGCGTTCTTTCTGTAAAAGGAGCTTTAATATTGGTTTTAATAATGGGGCTTACTGGTTCTATAATATTTCTTAGCAATTCAGTTGCGCCAGCTTTGACACCAAATAATATCGATCCGGAATCATCTAGCTGGTATGCCTTGGATAAAAATGGTAATTTTGCCCGAGCGAAACTTAATTATTCAGGGACTAAGCTAGATTTAGGGATTAATATTGATAGTTTAAATACCAAAGAACTGTTTACTAATAACCAGCTGCAGGCGCTCAGTGATAATGGACAAATTTCCCTTCAGAAGAATGGTTACACATGGGGTACTCTTAAAAAAGAAAATTTAAATTCTTTATTTTTTAATGGGGTTATCCTAGGCGAAAAAAATCAACTTATAAATCGGGCATACTATAAAAAAACATTTACATTAACAGAAAACCGATGGCATCCTGCTTCTTTTGAACTTTTTGATCTTTATAAAATAGAAGTTAATATATTAAACGGAGAAACATATTATCAAATTAAAAATTCAGTTACGGATGAAGTAATATTTACTTCATTAGGGAAAGAAAATGTTATAAATGCAGGAGAAAGTGATAAAGAAGAAACTTATAGAATATTTCATTCTTTTAAACATAAAAAAGAGTTCTTTTTGTTTAGGATAGATGCTGCAGATTTAAATCCGGATCAGTCTTTATTTAAAAGAAAAGTTGATCCATACATCACATTTATTGCAATACATTTAAAGCCGGAATTAATCCTCTAATTAGAATATTTTCCTAGGCGACCTTTGGATGTCCCTTGAACGGACCAAATGGTTGCCAACGGTCCGCAGCTAAGAAACATGGGGCATTTCGGAATTCGTCACTGTTCACCGAAACAGAACTTAGCTACGGAGAACGGACTTTGCTTTTACCACTGTCCGCCCCATGTTTTCTTAGATGCTGTTGTGGGTAGTGGGGTTATTTGTCCATTATTTTAATTTGCCCTCTAAATATCTTTTCACTTCTTTATGATCGTCCTTTTCAGCAATGCTTATAGCAGTGTCTCCATTGTCCATCTTAAGGTTAATTTTCGCCCCGCTTTCTACCAATAACTTTACTAATTTCAAGTTTCCCCTGTGTGCAGCAGAATGCAAAGCTGTAACGTTTTGCATTTGTGTCGCATTTATATTTACTCCGTATTCAATCAGCAATTTACACAACTCGTAGTTTTCTTTTGCCACTGCCGAATGTAGAGCATTCACCTTAGAAGGGTTTGTTGCTTCCAAATTAGGGTTAGCACCGTTTTCAAGAAGCAATTTTGCGATTTCCGTTTGATCAAAAAATGCGGCTAAGGATAAAGGTGTAAAACCGTCATTTGAGTACTGATTCACATAACTTCTATCTTGCATCACAGAATCATTTACAAAGTCGATTTTCCCACTTACTATTGCTTCATGGAACGTAAATGACTCCTTAAGTTCTTTTGCCTTGCTAAAAGCTTCTTTTATTCCGCTATATGCGATAATTAACAGGCCTGAACTTTTGTTTTCATCCTTTTCGTCTAAAATCTTTGGATGTTCAGTAATCATAGTTATGATTTTATCTGCTTCTTTATTTTTTATGAATGTCTTGAGCGAATCGATCATATCATTTGCTTTTATAGTTGTTGAAAAAATTAAGGCAAAAATCAAAATTCCTATTTTCTTCATGTCTTCAGATTTTTTTACAAAAATAGAATGACCATAAGCCAATTATTTCCTATGTATCACCTTTTTTGCGAAGTGCAATAGGTGACAGTCCAACTACATTTTTGAAGTAATAACTGAAATTGCTCAAACTTGAATACCCAAGAGATATTGCTATCTCAGTTACACTTTTATCTGTTTCAATGATTTGCCGTTTTGCTTCCATTATTTTTAGTTGTGTTATGTATTGGAAAGGGCGAATATTAAAAATTTGACTAAAGTTTCTCAATAAGTGGTTTTCCGAAAGCATAGCTACTTGGGATATTTTCTTCAAGGTCAAGTTTTCAGAGTAATTACAGTCAATAAAGTCTTTGGCATAAAGCAGTCTCCTGTATATTTCTTCTCTGGTGCTTTTCTTTTTTGAAGATAACTTCTTAGCCTCATTTAGGGACTCATCATTCTGAAAAAGAATAGCATTCAACAGTGTAAAATAGAATTCTTCCTTTTCTATTTCTGACATGGTTCGCAGGGATGATTCTCTTCCGTGAAGTAAGATTTTGGAAACATCTCCTCTATGCAGATAATTTCTTTCAAGTAATTTAATTCTTCCTGCTCTTTTAATTGAAAAATCAAGAAGCTGTTCTTCTGATGAGTTTAATTCTGAAACGATTTGGTAAACAAATTCGGGGGTAAAGAAAATACAAAATGACTCTATAGGGGAGCTATTGTCTATGGTTAAATTGTAGTTAGTGCAATCATTCAGAATCAAATAGTTCATTTCGTTAACGTCATATTCACGCTGTTGTACCCGGTACTTAGCGGATCCATTATAAAAGGATTTAATGGAAAGAAAGCAATCACCCGACCACTGGTATTGGCAGGCTTGCTGATGAATCATGAAATTATTCCCAATCATTACCTTTTTTTGTTTTTCGTTTTAGAGCGGGATCTTTCCACCATTACCCACAACGCCAAGGCTATACACTGTAGGGGAGTTTCGAAGTGAATAATTGTCCCCCGAAATAAAAGTAGCTAAAAGAACCGAACTAACCTACACCACTGCACCCCCTATAGTGTATAGCTAATGTTATGTGCTGCCGCTTTATTTGCAGGATCTTCAGTTTAAGTTATATATTAATTTATTGGTTTCCTTTATTTCAATTCCAGTTAAATGATGACTTAAAATTGCATCTTTTAATCTCTCTGAAATATAAATATCCCCATCAAAATAAGGTATTACAAATAAATCTGGAAAATTAAACTTCTTGTTTAATACTAATTTATCCGATTTAATAATTTTCAGGTTTCCTAATTCAACTTTAGCGGAATCTAATTCTTGAAATGAATTAAAACTAATATTTTCTAACCTTTTAAGTCCTTTCTTAATATAAAAATTTGACTCATTAAATTTTATTGCTTCCAGAATATCAATACCAAGTAAATGAAACCAAAAATAATTATCTATTAAATTTTCATTATATCTAATTGTTGCAGGATAATAAGCATGTGTAGAAATATTAAATTTTTCTATTACATTTTTAAATCTGGTACTTATTAACAATCCATATGCAGATATCGCTGATGTGCTAATTACATCTGTTAATTTGGAGTCACTATGTAGGTTGAAGTAGTTTAAGTCAGGAAGAAAATTAGGAAAACAATGAAATTTCAAGCAATGTACCGAATTAGGAGAATCAAAGTTATACCCATCTCTTAATCCATCAGTTTGTGGATATGTTCGTCCGGTTTCTATTGTACCCGCTGCTTCTTTGATTATATAATATTTCATTAAATTCTTTAGATGCAATTTTATTTATAAAGCGGTTGCACATAACGTATGTGTAAACGCTATTGCGTTTATATCGCTTATATTATTTCTGCCGCAAGTAATTGAAAAACAAAATGATATCCGATTGCAAATAGATATATTTTTTTCGCATGTTTTTGTTTTTTTATTAATTACCTGCCAAAGCTCCGCCCGGTCAGTCCCACAACATGAATTAAATGGTAGGTTGACTGCGCAATACCCTTTAAAGTAGAAAAAATATTTTTAAATAAGGAAGAATTATGTACATTTTATATTGCCCTTAGCGATACCTTTCTCATTGCTGAAGCAATCAGATCAGGAGGTATTGAAATTATCCCCAGGTTATTCATAAATAATGACATAATTACCATGAATTGATATTCTTAGTTTGTTGATATGTTCGCTAGTTGCTAGAAGCAGCTATTTTAATTAAAGTAGGTGTTTTTGCTATTCAATGTCAATACCCAAGGTTGGGTATATTTATATATATGCATTAGGAATAATCTCAGATAATATAAATAGTGCGTTAAATAGCGCCTGAATCAGAGATACTACAATAAATATATAGCATCCGGAAATGTATGAATCAGTAATTTAGGCAGGATCAAAAGGCTGATCTTAGCGTAAATATAAAAAGCCCCGGCTACCACCCCGGGGCTTTATATCGGATATCTCTTTTGATACCCTTAAGCAGTCAATCCAAACCAATCGTAACGGAATTACAACCGATTCATGCGGTAAGATGGTTATTTTAGATGAATTATCAAATTCCTAATGATCATATTTCTTACTTTTTGATGTAAGCTTTTAATACTATTTTCGATGATCTTTTATAGGAATTTTAAAAACAGAATTAATTTCGATGCTAATTAAGCAGAATAGAACTTGTGCCAGATGAACAACTTTCACTATTGATTAGCCAAATATTTAATTTAAATAAAAAATCCGGCCTTTAAGACCGGATTAATTCCCTAGCGCAAGGCTTTATCTATAAGCGCCAGAGCAGAGAAAAAAGCAACCCCGATTGCAATTGCATTGACAAACTTTGCAGTTTCGCCATAAACTGTTACGCAATGGTTTTTGGCACAAACAGTGGCTCTTTCCCTTTTAACAGGATAATTATTTCTCATATATCTCTATTTAAAAGTTTTACAAAACCCTCACATTCCCGGAGGGACTCGGGTAAAAGCTACTGCTCGCTATTTTTCCCTGCGAACGCCTTTAAATTTTCCGCCTGAAGTTTTCACATCCATAAACCGGCCCGTGTTAGCATCACGCTTAACCCATTGGCCTGTTACAGGATTTTGAACCTGGCTTCTTTCACGGACAGCTCCCTTACGGGCATTGTCTCCGGTTGGTTTATTAACTGCCATTTTGCAAATAATTTAACCTTGAATAAACAATTTTAAACTGAGGCGTTTATTCCTATAGCCCGAGGAATATTGGGCAAACAGATATTTTCTGCTACCTTAGCAGATAATTAATTTAGGCGACCAAACTTAAATATAATTATCAGGTCGAAGCACTATTCCATTAGCTTCGGTTTTTTTATTTTGATCTAAACCTCCTTAAGTTCAAATCCATAATTTTTATAGCTAATCCGATTTCGTTCCTTCTCATTTTCTTGCCAAGCAATTTCTTTATGGCTTTTTTCAATTACATCTTTTGGATAAAGATCTTTGAATTCATCTAATATTTTTGACATAATTTCAATTTCAAACTCTTCAAATAATTCTTGTTTAAAATCGGTTTTAGGACTAAATCTAGACCCATAATTGCCGGAATGTGTTTGATAATAATCACGTTGTACAATATCACCATAGCTGATCTCATTATACATTTCATCAAATTTTGAAGGAACAGGACCCATTTGAATAGCTCGATACTCTAATCCTGAAATCCCATAGCCAGAATGTTTGAACGCTAGGAAATCACTATAAAATAAGAGCTTATTCAATTTTGTCTTCCATGTCTCAGTACGTTCAGAAAAAAAGAGGATCATATATGATATCTTTTCTAAATTTGGTAATCGATAACCTGTAAACTCATCAGGAACGATAACATCAAATAATCTTCCAATCAGCAAAGTTGAAAACCTGTTTTTTTCTTTCTCCTCAATTAAGACATTTACTCTTTTAGTAAGTTTTTTAAAATCTTTCTCACCTATTACTTCCTGACTGGATCTGAGAAATTTTTTAAATTCATATGGATCATCAGCTGCTAGAATTAATCGACCATTTCCTACACTGGGCACCTCCCCTTGTTCATAAAGCCGGTAACTATTTGTTCCCAAACCCAAAATACTGGACATTTTAGAAGCAGAAATTTCATATTTATTTCTTATCCTTCTTATTTGATCAGGAAATGGCAATCCGAATCTATCGCGATATTGATTGTAAACCTGGTTTAAATTCACCTGATCAATTTCATCAGTTGTAAATTCATCACCAGTACCTGTACATTGATAATAATGTTCTGTTATTTCAAATTCCTCCTTCCGGAATTCTTTGGAAGTCTTCTTCCTTACAAGAACAGCATCATTATCACTAAAAGGACTCGCAATTTTTTCTTTGATCATATTTTAAATGGATATTTTATTTTATACTCAGCCAAATGAAAACTTATACAAATAACTGGTTTGTTTATATCGCCAATTGTAATTTTAATATAAACTTCTTTTCCTTTAATTTTTTTTCCAAACTCCCAAAGATCTGCACCGCCAAATTGATCCTGCGACGGGCCTCTAAAAAAGTCTTTTACAACTAGTTCATTTAAAATTTCTTTTCTGCTGGCCCTGACAATTTCAAGATCCAGGAGAGTCTGAAAATTCTTTTTTCTATCAAGAAAGACAACATCGAATACCTCCATTTTCTGCTTAAAATCATCCAGAAACTTCCCTACTTCTTCTTCTGTGGTACTCATTTGTCTTTATTACTTACTAATCATAACGGAAAATAAACTATATAGTTGTAAAACTATGTACAAAAACTGATAATAACAACTATACAATTAAATATAATAATTTTGTTTGTGCTAATTATCACCCATTGTTAAATATTATTTGGCGATTAATAAAGCTATATATGAGACATTAATATTTAATTGTAGCTCCAGCAATTTAACAGGATGTTGAGGAGAAGTTCAATAGAATTAAATATCTAATTATATGTTAATTCTCCATCTCCCTCGCCTTACTTAATGCCGAGGCAAGCAATCCCGGAGGAATAGAAATTATTCCCAGGCCCACCATTAGAATAATAAATGTAAAAATTTTACTTCCCCACGGTCAAACTCTTCACCCCAGAAACCATTCCCTTCGCAAGCCATTTCACCCCCTTCGCAAATTAAATTCCTAACCCGCAGTGCTGAGTTCTAAATTCAAGAATAAAAAGCACTGTAATGAAACCATTAATCCTTTTTTGCTTTCTTTTAGCTCCGCTATTTAGCTTTAGCCAGCAAAATACAGCAGCCCTGTTAGACTCAGAGCTAGCCCGCTGTACAGGATCTGCCTACTGTAGGGCCTGTAAGAACTGCAATTATTGCAAACACTGCAACAGCGGAGGCAGCTGTGGAGTGTGTTCACCGGCTACAAATTATAATAAAAATACCACAGGCAACAACTATCGCTTTTCAGATCATTATGTATATGTGAAAAATGAAAAGATGAACCTAAGAAGCGGGCCCGGCACAACCTATACCATTGTTACCACAATTAATAAAAACTCAGAGCTGTATCTTATTGAATATCTCTCCAGCGGATGGGTGAAGGTGAGGTATGAGTATTGGGAAGAGGGGGAGGAGAAGAGTGTGATGGGGTATGCTTTGAAGAGCTTGTTGAAAGATAGTAGGTAACAATTATTCTTTGATTTATCATTACCTAAAAAATACTGTAAAAAAATGAACAATTTAATAACTGAAGAAATAAATGAGTGATATTCAAGTGGATATACCGGAGCATGCTGACCCCTCTGTACCGGTAGTAAAATTAATAGGTAAATACGCTTTACGCTCTAATTTCACCTGCCATTCCGGCAGATGCTGACCCCCCTAATAATTAAGATGGAAATTATTCCGGAGCATACTGACCCCCTATAGGTTAGATTCCGGAGCATGTTGACCCCTCTTTGCAAAGGTTTTGGTTTTTTCGCGGTCATTTTAAACCGCTTAATAGAACTACGATGGCCGGAAAACCAAAATCAATGAGCCAAATAAAACAACTTTTATTACTACATCAGCAAGGCAAAGGACGAAAAACCATTGCCCGTGCGCTTGGGATCAGCAAAACTACGGTTAAGTCGTATTTAGAGAAGTTAGATGGTATTTTGTCCAGCAGGAAGGATCCCATAACAATAGCTGACCTGGTAAAGCTTGAAAACCCTGTTTTAGAAGCTAAATTTCATCCAGGAAACCCTGCTTATAAAGATGACCGTTACGAGCATTTTAAAGGACAGATCGATTATTTTATTAATGAGCTGAAGCGAAAAGGCGTCAGCAAATATCTTCTCTGGGAAGAGTACAGGCAACAAAGAATAGATGGTTACAGCTACTCTCAGTTCTGTTTTCACCTTCAGCAACAACAGATTGCTTCTAAACCTTCTATGGTGCTTGAGCATAATCCTGGGGAGAAGCTTTTTATTGATTTTGCAGGTAAGAAGCTGCATTACGTAGACAAAGACACTGGTGAGCTAATCGAATGCCAGGTTTTTGTTGCCTGTCTTCCTTATTCGGATTATAGCTTTGTAATGGCAGTAAGAAGCCAATGCATAGAGGATTTTCTTTATGCCCTTACCTGCTGTTTAGCCTTTTTTGGTGGTGTTCCATTAGCCCTTGTGCCTGATAATTTAAAATCTGCTGTTATTAAGGCTAATCGGTATGAACCTCAGATCAATCAGGCACTGGAAGATTTTGCCAACCATTATGGTTCTACAGTGGTGCCGGCAAGAGCTAAAAAGCCAAAAGACAAAGCCCTTGTAGAAAACCAAGTAAAATTGATCTATAGCAGGGTTTATGCTAAGGTTCGCAACATGACCTTCTTTGATATCCATTCGCTCAATAAAGCCATTGCAGAAAAAGTTAAAGAACATAACCAGACCAGGATGCAACAAAAGCCTTACTGCAGGGAGGAACGCTTTTTAGCAGAAGAGAAAAAATGCCTGATGCCCTTGCCAGAGCAGCTTTTCGAAATTAAGTATTACAATGAACTTACAGTAGCTAAAAATAATCATCTCTACCTGTCACAGGACAAGCACTATTACAGTGTCCCTTATAAACTTATAGGCCACAAAGTTAAAATTATCTATACCAGATCGATGGTCTATATCTTTTCAAAAGGAAAACAGGTAGCTGTACATATCAGGGGTTTTAAGCAGGGTGGATACACGACAGATAAAGAACATCTGTGCTCTCAGCACCGGCACTACCGTGATAGAAGCCCCGAATACTACTTACAACAGGCAAAGAAAAGATCCGCATCCCTTCATGAGCTGGTTGGTCTTATATTCAACCAGAACAGGTATCCGGAACAGCTATATAAAACCTGTGACGGCCTCTTTAGCTTACATCGTATGGCAGAAGCCGATCCTTTTGAAAAAGCCTGTCAAATAGCAATAGAGCATCAAAGTTACTCCTACATGTTTGTAAAAAACATCCTGGAAAATAATATGACCAGGTCACAGGAGGATATCCCGGATAAACCTTTGCCCAGTCATCGGAACCTGCGGGGAAAAGAACATTATCAACAACAACTTGAATTAAACTATAAAAACAGATGAATCAGATTGAAACACAGATGAACAAACTGCGCCTGCATGGCATGATTAAAAGCTATACCACATTGCAGGAAACAAGGAAGCTGCATGAGCTGTCATTAAATGAAGGTCTTGAGCTTTTATTACAGGCAGAAGAACAGGATCGGGACAACCGAAGATTTAAACGGCTGGAGTATAATGCGGGCTTTAGGTACAAAGCTTCTATTGAAGAATTAAAGTCTCATCCTGCAAGAGGCTTAGATAAAAATTTAATAGCTTCTCTGGCTACAGGAAATTATATTGCCAAAGGTGAGTCGGTACTAATTACCGGAGCAACAGGCTGCGGAAAAAGCTTTTTATCTTCGGCCCTGGGACATCAGGCATGTGTATTAGGTTATAAGGTGGCATATTTTAACACCCAAAAGCTAATGCTGAAAATGAAGATGGGCCGGTTAGAAGGGACTATTTATAAGTTCTTTGAAAAGCTGGCTAAGACAGATCTGCTGATCCTGGATGACTTTGGATTAACGCATCTCGAAAAGCAACAGCAGATGGATCTTATGGAAATGATTGAAGACAGGCATGGTAAAGCCTCAACTATTATTGCCAGCCAACTACCTGTGGGAAGCGGGTATGATATTATCGGTGAGGAGACTATTGCCGATGCTATATTAGATAGATTGGTACACTCCTCATACAGAATAGAGATAAAAGGAGATAGTCTAAGAAAAAAACAGTAAAATTGTCAGGTCATTAAGTTCTTTAAAAACTGAAGCCTTTTAGGGGGGTCAATATCACCGGAAGGGGGGTCAGTATCACCGGAA
>JBPRGH010000146.1:0-1438 GCA_051418055.1 Candidatus Cyclobacteriaceae bacterium M2_1C_046
GTCAATATTTCAATACTTATAACCTGCTCAGCATCCTATTTGTGGTCCTCGCCTGGGCTGTAAGCTTCCCTTAAAACCGAACTGTTTAAAAGTAGAATAATTCTTAATTTTAAACAGTATGAAAAAAAGTAAATTTTCTCCACAGCAGATCTCCAAGATCCTCAAAGAATTCGATAACGGTAAAACAGCTGCTGAGATCAGTCGTGAATATGGTGTAAGCACTGCTGCCTTTTACAAATGGCGAGAGCGTTTTAGCGGAATGAATGGCAAAGAGCTTAAGCGACTCAAAGAACTTGAAGAAGAGAACCGTCGACTCAAACAAATGTATGCCACTCTCTCCCTGGACCATGAGATGGCTAAAGAGATCATCGAAAAAAAGCTCTAAAGCCTTGCCGTAAGAGAACCATAGCTAAAGAACTTGCTCATTACGGTATAAGCAGGGCGTGCCGTGTCTTAAAGATGAGCAAGAGTGTGTTTTACTATACTCCGCTCCCTAAAGATGATAAACCCATAGAAGAAGCTTTACAGCAAAAGGCAGAGAAGTATAGTGAGGAAGGCTTTTGGATGGCTTATGAGCGACTACGCAAAGAAGGAAAGCCGTGGAACCATAAAAGAGTTTATCGTGTATATAAAAACCTTGGCTTAAGCTTAAGGCGCAAAGTGAAGAAAAGACTACCAGCAAGAGTAAAAGAACCCTTAGAAGTACCTGAGACTCTCAATCATACCTGGAGTATGGATTTTGTGACAGATGTCCTGGATAATAAAAGAAGGTTTAGGGCCTTTACCATTATTGATGATTATAACCGGGAGGCACTTCACATAGAAGTTGATTTTTCCTTACCCAGCAATAGAGTAATTTGGGTATTAAACCACCTAATTAATCGAAGAACAAAACCTCAGAAGATAAGAATGGATAATGGTCCTGAATTTATTGCTAAAATAGCTTCAGAATGGAGCCAAATGCACGGGATCGACTTCCAGTATATTCAGCCAGGAAAACCTACACAGAATGCTTTTATTGAACGATTCAATGGAAGTTATAGAAGAGGAGTTTTAAATAAATATATTTTTGAAGATCTGGATCAGGTACGAGAACAAACCCAGGTCTGGATGGATGACTATAATAATCAAAGACCTCACGATGCATTAGGAAAAATGGCTCCAATAGAATATGCAGAATTTAATTCTCTATTAGCGACTACAGATAAAACCAAAAACAATAATTTTATATCATCAAGCAGTTCTAATTAGGGGAAGCTTACAGGGCGATGCCACCAGCATCATTATGATTTTGATTATAATAACCTGTCCACTAGCTAAAAAGTGTGGTCCAAAATTGGCCACGTACAGTGTTTTGTGATACAGGTTTAAGTGATTTGAGCTGGTTTATTTTACTGGTTAATATTACGATACTACTCCTATCTCATAGGGAGTTTCT
>JBPRGH010000147.1:0-1468 GCA_051418055.1 Candidatus Cyclobacteriaceae bacterium M2_1C_046
ATAAAAGGTTTTTTCTAAGTGGCCGGCAAGAAATTTTGGTGATTTAAGCGAAAGTCAATTATAAATTTCTATATTACCTTAGTGTATTTTAAGCCACAATCATGAATCTCTTCTCTATATTGATTTGTGAAATAATTAAGCAGTGGGTTAATCGGATGAAGCAGCACACTAAAAATTTGAATTCGGCTAAAGTTAAAGGTAAAGATGGCATATCTATTTGAGTCTTTCTCATTACTCAGTTTGGTCATTAATTATGAAGAGATCGAGCTGGCATCTCTAATTTTTACATGGAGTAAATATTCCGGCCTTACAGCTATTTTGGCAATAGCTTTGATATCAACTATAAGTATTGATCAGCTTTCTCTAATACAAGGAAAGTTTCAAAATAAATTGCACGGTGAATCAATTGCTGATGATGAGCTATCAAAACAGCCAATAAAACAATTTTTAAAATATCATTTTTTAGGCAGTACCAAGCAGGATCGAATTTTTCTGGCAGGTGCTGATAAAATCGGACAGCTGCGGTTTTTTAAATATAATCTGGGCTCATCTCTGATTTGGATATCTGTAATTGCAGTGGCAGGAGCCGGGCTTAGATATTTATGGATAAATACTTTCGGACACTTCGGGCCTTTTGAAGTTGAAATAATCACCGGAATTTTAACGGTTTATCTATCAGGTCTTCTAGTATTGATTTTGCTTAAATTAAGTCGAAATCCCGCTTAGTATCGGTTTTATGAGTGCCTCAAATCATAATTAAAGGATGTAAATTTTTAATTATGGTTGCATTACAAGCAGTCAGGCTTCAATAAAGTGTCTTAATTTTCTTATCTTTGAGCCTTAGTTTAGCATTCATTCAAATCTGAATAAACCACGTTATGTCTGACGATACGAAATCAGCGGTAAAGTCTCCAAAATCCGGCCTGGATACGGATAAGAGCACTTCAAAGAGCAGTTCTCAAGAGGTTTATGACAGCACTCATAAAATACGGTTTGTTACAGCTGCCAGCCTTTTCGACGGACATGATGCCAGCATAAATATCATGCGCCGGATCTTGCAGAGCAGCGGTGCTGAAGTAATTCACTTGGGCCATAACCGCTCGGTACAGGAAATTGTTACTTGTGCCATCCAGGAAGACGCCCAGGGTATTGCCATCAGCTCCTATCAGGGCGGACATATGGAATACTTTAAGTATATGGTTGATTTGTTGGAAGAACGTGGAGCATCCCACATCAACGTCTTTGGCGGCGGTGGCGGCGTTATTGTTGAAGAAGAAATTAAAGAACTGCATGATTATGGAGTAACCCGAATTTTTTCGGTAGAAGACGGCAGTAAGATGGGGCTTCAGGGTATGATCAATTATATGCTGGAGAAATGTGATTATGATACCGCTGATATTGAAAATGTGAATGCTAAGAAAGTTCTGGAGCGCGATACCAAGACACTTGCTCGCTGCATATCTGCACT
>JBPRGH010000148.1:0-31599 GCA_051418055.1 Candidatus Cyclobacteriaceae bacterium M2_1C_046
TAAAAAAAAATTTGTCCCCCCCCAATACCCCTGGGTGGGTCCACATTAACATCGGCCCCCACCACTACAACGCAACCTAAACCTTTAAAATATGCAACCAAATCAATTTTATCACATCTTTAACAGGGGAAATAACAAACAACCCATTTTCTTAAAGGAGGAAAATTACTTATACTTCAAAAATAAAATTAAGAAACACCTGCTTCCGCATATCCATCTGTTGGCTTATTGTTTAATGCCAAATCACTTTCACCTGCTGGTTTATGTCAAAGAAGATATTATTCCGGAAAAATTCAGCAATGATCTACGGATTATGTTAAGCTCCTATACACGCGCAATTAATAAACAGGAGAAAAAAACAGGTTCATTATTCCAACAGAATTCTAAAATTAAGTTGGTTGAAAGTAGTAATAAATCTAAATTGGAGTATCCATTTATCTGTTTTCACTACATCCATCAAAATCCTTTTAAAGCAGGTTTAGTAAAAAAGATGGAGGAATGGGAATTTAGCTCTCTCAATGAGTATATTAGAGACTTCAAGGATGGAAGTATTTGCAATAAAGAATTGGCATATTTATTACTTGATATCCCGGTTTCAACAAAGGAATTCATAAATCAATCCTATGACATAGTCGTGGAACCACTTTGAGTAGGGCCACAACTAATTAAACACCCTCATCACATCTTCACCTAGCCTTGTAGGCTTACCGGTAGTGGGATTTATTGCGACCCATGTAGTACGGGATTTGGCAAGAAGCTGATTATCTTCTTTTCTTTTAAATTCTACATGACGGACAGTTTTGGGGCCTTCTGCAGGCTCTACCCAGGTTGAACCTATAATGGTATCTTCCTGAAAAGCTGGTTTGATGTAGTCGATCTCGTGCCTTAAAACCACCCACAATATTTCTTCCTGCTGTTGAAGGCTTGCCTTTGTTTTCCAGTGTGCTTCAGCAACATCCTGCACCCATTGCACATAGACGACATTATTAACATGGCCCATTACATCAATGTCATCAGGTGAAACTTTTATGTTATGTTTAAAAGCCATTAATCTGTTATTGTTATTATTCCCTCCAGGTACAGAATAGCCTCTCCACCAATAAAAACACGATTATCAGCTAACTCACAGTTTAATTTACCACCACGTTTAGAAAGCTGCATAGCTGTAAGTTTCTTTTTATTTAGCTTCCTAGACCAGTAAGGGATTAGTGTCGTATGTGCTGATCCTGTAACGGGATCTTCAGGAACACCTACACGGGGGCCAAAAAAACGGGAGACGAAATCAACTTCGTTGCCTTTTGCAGTAATTATTATTCCACGAGCTTCTATCTGATTTAACAGGTACATATCGGGATTGACAGCAATAACCTGCTCCTTATCTTTTAGTATCAGGAGGTAATCAGTTTTTCCTTTATATGCCTCAATTATTTCTGTTGTACCTAAAGCTTCTTTAAGTCCATCAGGAATATCAGATTTCGAAATAGTATCAGCAGGGAAATCAAGAGTCAGCAGCTGTTCATTTTTAGTGACTTTAAGAACGCCGCTATAGCGAGATTGTAAAGAAACAGTATCACCAGCAAAATCTAAATGATTAAAAACTACATATGCACCAGCCAATGTAGCATGTCCGCAAAGAGCGACCTCCACAGTGGGAGTGAACCAGCGGATGTCATAGCCGGTATTATTTTTTACCAGAAAAGCTGTTTCAGCGAGATTATTTTCAGCTGCAATATTTTGCAGGAGCTCATCCTCCGGCCATTCATCAAAAATACATACTGCGGCCGGATTACCTCCGAATAATTTATCAGTGAATGCATCAACCTGATATATCTTTATTTTCTTCATTCTTCAATACGTTTATGAAGTTTTACCGGCTTGTGCTTTTTACGCACTCTCATATTGATCACTTCAACAATTAATGAAAAGAATACAGCGAAATAGATATAACCTTTAGGCACATGATAATGCAGGCCTTCAATCATCAGCATAAATCCTATTAGGATAAGGAACGACAGCGCCAAAATTTCCAATGTTGGATGTTTGCTTATAAAACTGCTTATCCTTTTGGCGAAAATCATCATTACAATAATTGCAATGATTACTGCTATCACCATAAGAAGTATCTCATCGGTTAGTCCAACCGCGGTAAGTATTGAGTCAAATGAGAAAATAAGGTCGAGCAGGATTATTTGAGTAATTGCTGATAGAAGGGTAGTGGCTTTTGGATCCGCTTTTGTTGCCGCAGCGCCCTCCATTTTATGATGGATCTCTATAGTGCTTTTATATAGAAGGAATACTCCCCCGGCAAATAGAATAATATCCCTGCCACTAAAGCTGGTATCAAAAACAGTAAAAAGAGGTTTGGTAAACTCCATCAGCCACGTTATTCCAAACAGAAGAACAATACGGAATATTAATGCAAGGCTTAATCCGATCAGTCTTGCTTTTGCCTGCTGCTCAAAAGGCAGCTTATTTGATACAATTGATATGAATATGATGTTATCAATTCCGAGTACTACCTCAAGGAATGTAAGAGTTAGTAAAGCCACCCATGTTTCAGGTTGAAGAAATATTTCCATTTACTATGAATTTTAAAGGTGCCAAAGATAATAACTCTTTAGAATATGGTTAAAACAAAATATAATATAGGTGGTTTCCCTTACCTGAGGAATAAAAAAGCCCCTGTATTTTAATAAAATAAATACAGGGGCTTTTTGTAAAAATAAGATTTGTTACTTTCTTAAGCGGTTCAGTTGATCAACAATTTGCTGATCTTCTATTGCTTTAAGTGCCGTAATTTCTTTCTGGTTTTCATCAAGCATATAATATGCGTCTTTATAATAAAGAATCACGGTCCTTTCGTTGTCTTTTTTGTTGAATTCCAGGATCTGATAAAGCTCTTCATTAAAGTCTCCGAACAGATATAGCTTGTTATCTTTAAACTGATAGTGGAAGTCATATTTCTTCTTTGAGTTATCTGTGACTACTTCAATTGTAGAATTAAATAGCTCTTTTATGGAATAATCTCCGGCTTCAGCAGTTGCTTCAGGCTGTTTTATTTCAATTTCATTTTCCTCAGTTTCAAAATCCATAACATCCGGTGTAGATATCTCTGCCGGCCTTGATACTTCTGGTTGTGCAGAAACCTGTGGCTGTTGATCCTGCTCTTCCACTGGTACAGTTGGCTCTGCTTGATCCTCAACTATAGTCTCTTCCTCCACAACTTCAGGAGCTTCTTCTTTCGTTTGCTCTTGTTGTAATGACTGCTCTTTAGTTGTTTCATCTTTAAAAGGAGCCTTATCATCATCCATAAAATAAAGGAAGCCTCCGATTACAATAGCTCCCACTATAAGACCAGCAGCTAATTTGGTGCCGGTGCCAATACCAGTGGTCGGCGCCGATGACACAGGTATTTCGTTAAGCATAGATTTTAGCTCAACTTTTCTGGCTTCTTTAATTGAATTAACTATATCCTTGTGAAAATTAAACTCCTGACGTAATTCACTATCCGCCTGAAGTTTTTCTTCAAAAGAGATCCTTTCCGCATCATTCATGCGGTTTGCCAAATAGTCATCTATTAAATTTAAGTTGGTCATCAGTTTAGTCTAAAAAATCACTTTTTAAATATTTTGTTTTTACGAACTCATCAAGTTTTTTCTTGCACTTATATTTTTTGGTCTTTGCTGTATCCGTATTAGCAAATCCTAACTTATCAGCTATATCCTGCATCGACATTCCGTCGAAATAATAGTACATTAAAACTTTTCTACAGGTATCATCCATTTCGTCAACACACTCGCGAATAATTCTGGCTTTCTCCTCATCTTCAAAACTCTGATATTCTACAGAATCTTTCTCTTCATTTGATAACCTCTTTTTTCTTTCCAGCTCTTTTCTCCATAGATTCAGACAAATGCTATAGATATATGTGCTGATTTTAGAAGTTAATACCAGTTTTCCGCTAACTGTCTTTTGCCAGAATACTACCAGTGCTTCCTGATAGATGTCTTTGGCTTCCTGTTCAGTACCATTATTTGATAACACCATATGTGTCATCATCCTGTAATGCTTTTTATACAGTTCTCCCAGCGCTTTCTCATCTCCGCTCTTTATTTTCTCAAATATTTCGCTATCGCTCATGCTGAGTTCGTTAATTTATACTTTAGCCGGGGTTGTGGTAACCACCTGTTGAGAATTTATTACTATTTATATTCTTTCCCATTGTTGAGTCCGGTATAAAAACCCCCAATAGCCCCTTACCATCAGTTTATTATCTTCTAGCCAGACTTTACAACGGTAAATTGTTCCTTCATCAGGCTTTAATACTGTACCATTGACATATTCATTACCATCTTTAACAAGATCTTTCATTATTTCCATGCCGATGATCTTTTCATTGTATCTAGGATCATCTTTAGGGCATTCTACACAAAGCGGATCCGGATCTTCACCGGGTTTCCTGTATAGCTTTATGATCTTTCCATAGTACTTACCATCCTTCTCGTAAATTTCAACAACTGATTTGGCCTCTCCGGTCTCATCATCTATTGTTTTCCATTTTCCCGTAATATTTCCCTGTGCAGCTACTGCAGTGGAAAATAAACAAAATATCAGTGCAAAAAATACTTTCATCTTAATAGTAAAGATATTAAATTATAAATAACTGCAAAATAAAAAAAGCTCCCTGGGGAGCTTTTAATCAGAATTTTTCAACCGTTTGATCAGTTTTCTTTTCGACGGTAATTTCCGTTTTTATTTCCTTTTTGGAAACTGCTTCCTCAGCCGGAATTTCATGCTCCGTAATGTGAGGAGCAATAATTAGAGCAACTATGGATGTCAATTTGATCAGGATGTTCATTGAAGGCCCTGAAGTATCTTTAAAAGGATCACCCACGGTGTCACCTGTAACCGATGCTTTATGAGGCTCAGAACCTTTGTACTCCATTTTACCATTTACCATTACACCTTTTTCAAATGATTTCTTGGCGTTATCCCATGCGCCACCGGCATTGTTCTGGAAAATTCCCATTAATACACCTGATACTGTAATGCCAGCTAATGTACCACCTAATACTTCAGGTCCAAATACAAAACCTATAAAAACGGGGACAATTAAAGCAATTGCACCTGGTAATACCATTTCACGAATAGACGCTTTAGTAGAGATCTCCACACATTTTTCATATTCTGGTTTTGCTGTACCTTCAAGAATACCTGGAATTTCTTTAAACTGACGTCTTACTTCGTTCACCATCGCCATAGCGGCTCTTCCTACGGCTGCAATACAGAGAGAGGAGAAGATAAACGGGATCATCCCACCAAAGAACAACCCTGCCAGTACGTTGGCTTTATAAATATCTATACTGCTAATGCCTGAGATACCAACGAATGCAGCGAAAAGAGCAAGTGCGGTAAGTGCTGCCGAAGCAATAGCAAATCCTTTACCCGTTGCAGCAGTTGTATTACCAACAGCATCAAGTACATCTGTACGTCCGCGTACTTCTTCAGGTAATCCACTCATTTCAGCGATACCACCCGCATTATCAGCAATAGGACCAAAAGCATCAATAGCAAGCTGCATGGCAGTAGTTGCCATCATTCCAGCTGCAGCTATTGCTACACCATAAAGACCTGCAAGAGCAAAAGCTCCATAAATACCGGCAGCTAAAACTATGATAGGAAGGACAGTAGATTCCATTCCTACGGCAAGACCGCCAATTATATTAGTCGCATGTCCTGTAGATGATTGCTGTACAATTGAATTTACCGGACGCTTGCCCATGGCAGTATAAAATTCAGTAATTATACTCATAAGGGCACCGACAACAAGACCTAAAAGAATGGCCCAGAATACATCCATATTACTAAAAGCAAAACCCCTGATCACCATGGCATCAGGAAGCAGATACATCACAAGAAAGTATGAGGCTACTCCGGTTAATACAATTGAACCCCAGTTTCCTAAATTCAATGCATTTTGTACATTACCCTGCTCATTTTTGATCCTTACGAAGAAGGTGCCAACTATTGAGAACACCAAACCAATACCTGCTATCAGCATAGGCAACAGGATAGGGGCAACACCTCCGAAATTATCGTTTGATTGGATTTCCTGTCCAAGCACCATAGTCGCAAGAATAGTAGCCACATAAGAACCAAAAAGGTCGGCACCCATACCGGCAACATCACCAACGTTATCACCAACGTTATCCGCTACAGTAGCAGGGTTTCTTGGGTCATCTTCAGGTATTCCTGCTTCCACCTTTCCAACAAGGTCGGCTCCGACATCAGCAGCTTTTGTATAAATACCACCACCCACTCGAGCAAAAAGAGCGATAGATTCAGCACCTAATGAAAAACCAGCTAATACTTCAATAGCGATTTTCATCTCAATACCTGTAGCTGCAACTCCTTCAGGGACAAACATCTGAACGAGTAAAATAAATAAACTACCCATACCCAGTACAGCAAGACCGGCAACACCAAGTCCCATTACGCTACCACCGGTAAAGGATACTTTCAAAGCTTGAGAAAGAGAAGTCCTTGCCGCCTGTGTTGTCCTTACGTTGGCTTTAGTGGCAATATTCATTCCTATCCATCCTGCAAGAGCAGATAGTACGGCTCCAATAACAAATGAAACCGCAATAAAAGGATGAGAGTCTTCTACAAGGGTACCTGAATAAGCCAGCAGAATACCAGCTATAATAACAAAATAGGTGAGTACCTTCCATTCGGCTTTTAAAAATGCCATTGCCCCATCGGCAATATATCCGGCAAGCTCTTTCATATTTGCATCACCGGCATCCTGTTTAGATACCCAGGATGACTTAATGATCATCACGATCAATCCCACTAACCCTAAGGCAGGAATTACATAAACAATACTATCCATCAACTTACTCTTTAAATTATTCAGTATTTAAATCCAAAAGGGTAGTAGCACATACCCTTTTTGAAAAGCAAGCGCAAAGATAGTAGATGCTGTATTATAATAAAATAAAAATGGAATATTACGTGGGTGTTGTTGGTGAAAAACACCAACAACCGGGGAAGTTGAATTAAGAAAGAATTATTTAAGAGTAAATGTTACGGAAGGGACACCAACAACGGAAGGAGGGTGGGCGAGAAGATTAAACAGAAAACATCCCTTTAAGACACCCCCAGAGCTTTCTTTTTTTCTCTACATCTTTATTAATAGTAGACAGCTCATCCGCTTTTAAAAATTCCTTATCATCCTGAACTATGGCTTTATAGAGAGGAAGCTGATTGTAATAGGCATGGCCAAAAACAAGGACCTTTTTACTTTGAAGCTGGTCGTTCTCTTTATTCAAAACGGCAATATCTGAAAATTTAACATCTACAGCTTTTAATATAGCACCAAGCAACTTTTCTTCATCTTCATTCAAAGGTGCAGAAACAACTGTTAACGGATAATCTACTTCAGCCTCCTTCTTAGCAGGCTCTTCAGTAATAGCTGCTTCATCGGATTCCGCTATATTAGCCTCTGGAGCTTCAGTTTTTTCTGACTCCTGTTTTGACTGGCGATTATCCGGGACCAGATAAATTTCTTCGGTTATAAAATATTTCAGGAACTCCATTGAGTGAGTTTAAAGTTTAAAGTTTAAAGTTCAAAGTTCATAGTTCCTGGTTTTTAGTTCACTATGGACTAAGGACTAATAAAATTAATCTTTTTTCGTTTTTTCCAGATTAAAAATTGACTTCAGTTCAACTGCTTCATCAGGTTTCATTCTTTTAGCCAGAACAAGCCTAAGCTGTCGGCGGCGCAAAGCACCGGCATAAAGTTCTTTTTCCTCATCTGTTTCAGGAACAACTTCAGGTACATCTATTGGTCTGCCTGACTGATCTACAGCAACAAATGTATAGAATGCAGAGTTGCTGGCGAATTTTTTCCCAGAGGGAATATCTTCTGCCTCTGCAAGGATTTGCACCTCCATAGAAGAATTAAAAGCACGTGTTACCTTGGCTTTTAGGGTCACCACATTACCTAATTGAATGGGTTTGGTAAAGGAAATGTTGTCTACCGATGCTGTCACAACTATTCTGTTAGAATGTTTTTGTGCAGATATAGCAGAAACTACATCCATCCAGTGCATCAACCTTCCACCCATCAGATTATTCAATGTATTGGTATCGTTAGGAAGAACCAATTCTGTCATTGTTACAAATGATTCTTTTGCAAATTTCTTTTTAGCCATAGATTTTGGGTTTCATGCAAATATAGGAAAGTAAAAATCAGAAATCAGAAATCGGAAATCAGAAATCTGAAACCGAAGTGCAACGGAGGTTCACTAGGGGATGTGCGGCATGCATTGCGGGTATGAGTAAATCAGAAGTGAGAGGTCGGAAAAAGGAAATCAGAAATATGTCCTATGAATTTTTTTCTTCCAGTGAGTGATAGAAGCGGCACCCCATAGCAGGGGAGGATGTGTAAGGGCGCGAGGAGTATAGCGGATAGCACGACCCGACTGAGCTATTGAAGGCTTTATTTTTTTTGCAATGGGTTATGCGAAGGAGGGGCACGGCCAATTTTAAATCAGAAATTAGAAATCTGAAGTCTGAAAAAACTTGGACTTTAAACCTTGAACTTTAAACTAGAAACTCATTTCCCCCAGCCCTCTTTGCCTTTAAGGGGTACAAAGCTGAAAAAATCAAAAGTTTCTTCCTCAAAATCATTTGACCCTCTTTTTCTTATTTTAAGCATCTTTTGTGTTTCCAGGTCACCTACGGGGATTATTAATATACCTCCGATAGTAAGCTGGTCCAGCAGGTCTCTGGGAACATTAGGAGCGCCGGCAGTAACAATTATCCTGTCGTAAGGCGCGAAGACCGGAAGCCCTCTGGAGCCGTCACCATGGTAAAACCGCGGGCTGTAACCCATCAGGGGCAGGAAATTTTTGGTGCGATCGTAAAGTACCCGGTTATATTCCACGGTAAAGACATTTGCTCCCATTTCTATTAGCACACATGCCTGGTAACCACTTCCGGTACCGATCTCCAAAACTTTATGTCCGGGTGCCACCTCGAGCTTTTCAGTTTGAAAGGCAACAGTATAAGGTTGTGATATGGTCTGTCCTTCACCAATAGGAAAAGCTTTATCCTGATAAGCATGCTGAAGAAAAGCATTATCAAAGAAGAAATGGCGGGGTACGGCTTTTATCGCATTCAGTACACGTTTGTCACTAATTCCTTTTTGCTCAATAAATTTTACGAGTTTATTTCTTAATCCTTTGTGTTTGTAGGAATCTTCCATCTATAGCCAGTAATAAAGAAGTTGAACTGCAAATAAACAATTATAACTTCAATTAATTAAACTATAAAAAACATAGTTGTTCAATTATGAAAATTCTTCAGGCTGGAGCGGCCAAATCGGGTAATTTCTGGCTGTATAAAATTATCGATAATATATTTAAAGCAAAGGAGATCTCGAAGAAAAGTTTTGTCAGAGATCATCCTATTTATGAGCTGGCGAAAGACTGGAAGCTAAGCTATCCGGAACAATCCTCTATCGATATGCTGGATATTGAGAACCGTAAATGCTTCTGGCGTATAAGCTCAATTTTTCGGAAACCAATAGAAAATATTGATGATTATATAGCAGGCACTTCACATGTCTGGACGCATTCTCTTATTTGCGACAGGAGCCCGGAGATCTATAAAAAGTTTGATAAGGTAGTATATATTATCCGTGACCCTCGCGACAGGATATTGTCTGAGGCGAAATTTGCTTTTTCTGATTATATGCAGCAGTACTTTCCATGCGAAGAAAAATCTCCTGAAGAATACCTTGAGAAAAACTTCGTCAAAAGTATGAACCGCTGGCGATGGCATGTTTATGATCATCTGCGTTTTGCAAAGGAGCTGGATATTCATGTTGTGTTTTATGAGCGACTTTTAAAAGATTTTGATGCTGAATTTGACCGGCTGCTTAACTATCTTGATATTTCAATGGATGAGCGTAAAAAACAGTGGGTGAATGAGCAGGTGCAGTTTAATACAATGAAAAAAGAAAATGCCAGGCACCTTAATAAAAAACACTATGGCACCTGGGATAAAGTTTTAAATGAAAAGGATAAAGAAATCGCTGAGGAAATTAATGAACAGTTGCTAAAAATGATGAAATATCCCAATGGAAGATTTATTGAGGGTTTATTACCTGAATTACCATCGAATTTATCAAAAGAATATATGGAGGGGCATCTTATGGATATAGGGAAGAAGTATTATGAAAGGACAGTGAGCTGGCATTCCAATTATGAATAACAACTAAATGGTTATAGTAAATTAAGCTTTAGGTTCAAAAAAAATCCCCACCTGAGGCCAGGCGGGGATAAACTAACTGCTGAGCATATTACTATCAGGCATTTTCTCTTACCTGAGGTGCCGCATTAAGGATATCTTTATTTGCTCCATCTTCAAATTTCTCAAAATTCCTATTGAATGCATTAGCAAGCTCATTTGCTTTTTTATCATAAAGCTCCTTGTCTTCCCATGTATTCTTTGGGTTTAAGACATTTGTAGGAACATTCGGGCATTTGACAGGCATGTGTAATCCAAAGATCTCATGTTCCTGATAATCTACCTCGTTAAGTTCTCCATTTAGAGCGGCAGAAATTAAAGCTCTCGTAATTTTAAGGCTCATCCTTTCTCCAACACCATAAGGACCGCCAGACCATCCGGTATTTACCAGCCACACATTTACACCGGTATCCTGCATCTTTTTACTAAGCATTTCAGCATAAACTGTGGGATGAAGCGGCATAAAAGGAGCTCCGAAACAAGCCGAAAAAGCCATTACAGGCTCGGTAATTCCCGCTTCGGTACCTGCTACTTTAGCAGTATACCCTGAAATAAAATGGAAGGCAGCCTGATCGGGAGTAAGTTTGGAAATAGGAGGTAATACTCCATAAGCATCACAAGTCAGGAAGAATACATTTCTTGGATCTCTTCCAATAGAAGGTTCAGCTATATCTTCAATATGATGGATCGGATAGCTTACACGTGTGTTTTCAGTTTTAGAGCTGTTATGAAAATCAACTTCCCCGTCTTTGATCACTACATTTTCCAGTATCGCCCCCTCTTTTATTGCATTAAATATTTCAGGCTCTTTCTCCTGCGACAAGTCAATTACTTTAGCATAGCAACCACCTTCAAAGTTGAAAATCGTATTCTCCGGGGACCAGCCGTGTTCATCGTCACCTATCAGGTTGCGATCAGGATCAGCGGATAAAGTTGTTTTTCCTGTTCCTGAAAGGCCAAAGAATAAAGCAGTGTCACCATCTCTTCCAATATTGGCTGAGCAGTGCATGCTAAGCACGTTTTTCTGGTGTGGTAAAATGAAATTAAGTGCAGAGAATACACCTTTTTTAATTTCTCCGGTATATCCTGTACCTCCCACTAATATTGTTTTCTTCTTGAAATTAAGTATCGCAAAATTATGCTGACGGGTGCCATCTTCTTCAGGATTTGCGCGGAAACCCGGAGCGTTAATTATTGTCCACTCCGGATCAAAATTCTTTAGCTCATCTTCAGTAGGTCTCAGGAACATATTATAGACAAACATATTGGACCACGGATATTCGTTAATCACACGAACGTTCAGTCTATATTTTGGATCAGCGCAGGCATAAGCATCTCTTACAAAAAGCTCCTTTTCAGAAAGATATTTAACCATCTTTTCCTGTAACTGGTCAAATTTATCTGCCTCGAAAGGAATGTTAATATTACCCCACCATACAGGGTCTTCTGTAATTTCATCTTTTACTATAAATCTGTCTTTTGGCGACCTTCCGGTAAATTCCCCTGTATCTACGGCAATTGCTCCGCTATTTACGCGCTCTGCCTGACCTTTTGCAACTGCTATGTCAGCAAGTTTTTCAGGTGAAAGATTCCAATGAACGGTGGCATTTTTTATTCCTAGCTTTTCTAAAGAAGCATCTTCAGCTTTTAAACCTTTTTCCGTCATCATGATTTTATTTGCGTCTATATATTAGTAATTGATTTTATTAATAAAGTACAAAGGTAGTAATTATTCCACGGATATAAATGTACCACAGAAAATTTTTCAAACGATTGCACCATGTGCATAAGCTACTTGTTTCAACACATTTGCTTTTAGAAAGTTTTGGTAAAGTTAATGTTGCATATTAGCTTTAGGGGTTTAAAAAATTTTAATAGCGCCGTAATACTCTAATAATCAAATCCATGGAGGAGCAAGAAAAACCTTATATCGGGTCGGGCATAAAACTTCCTGAAACTACAGTTAAAGCATTTATATTAGGGGTAACACTTTCAGTAGTTCTATCCGGAGCCAATGCTTATTTAGGATTATTTGCCGGAATGACTGTCTCAGCTTCAATTCCTGCCGCTGTTATTTCAATGGCTTTATTGAAGATGTTCAGAGAATCGAATATCCTTGAAAATAATATTGTACAAACTGCTGCATCGGCAGGTGAATCTTTAGCGGCAGGTGTGATTTTTACTTTTCCTGCCCTTGTGATCATGGGGTATTGGGAAGGGTTTAATTATCTTGAAACTGCACTCATAGCTTTATGTGGCGGTGTACTTGGAGTAATGTTCACAATACCTTTACGGAAAGCATTGATCATTGACATGAAGTTAAAGTTTCCTGAGGGAGTAGCTACTTCTGAAGTTTTAAAGACCGGTCAGACGGGAGGAAAGGGAATTAAGTATCTGGCTATCGGAGGTATTATTGGCGCATTAGCAAAGCTATTTGATTCAGGTTTTAAGTTATGGGACGGATTATTTGCTAAAGCAACCTTTGCCGGTCAGAATACTTTAGTGTTTTTCGGCTTGAACTTATCGCCTGCTTTACTTGCAGTGGGTTATATTGTAGGATTTAGGATAGCCTTCCTGATCTTCCTGGGTGGTATGATCAGCTGGTGGATAGCCATTCCTATTTATGTGGCTGTTATGGGTATTCCTGCAGGAGCTGATCCGATTGATCTTGGGTACGGCATCTGGAGCTCACAAATAAGATTTTTAGGTGTCGGAGCCATGGTTGTGGGAGGATTATGGGCATTAGTAGGACTGAGGAAAACGCTGGGCGTTGCATTAAATGCAGCACTGGCGTCTTTTAAGGGAGCTGAAAAATTTGAGGATGTACCCCGGGCAGAAAGAGATACTCCAATGAAATGGGTGATAATTGCCATCGGCGCGATGATTGTTCCGATCTTCATTATTTATTTAAGGGAAATACAGAATGTACCTATAACCATTCTTATGTCACTGATTATGGTGATCGCAGGATTTTTATTTGCCTCTGTTGCGGGATATATGGCTGGCCTTGTGGGAAGTTCAAATAATCCGATCTCAGGAGTTACAATTGCAACTATTCTAACCTCAGCTTTAATTCTTCTGGCTTTGATGGGTTCAGGAGCTGAAGGCGGACCTGTCGCTGCAATATTGATAGGATCAGTGGTTGCATGTGCTGCCGCAATAGCAGGGGATAATATGCAGGATCTTAAAGCCGGTCATATTCTCGGTGCCACACCCTTCAGGCTTCAGATAATGCAGCTGACGGGAGTTGTGGCTGCAGCATTTACCTTGCCATGGGTGCTTAATTTGTTATATACTGCATATGGATTCGGGCCTACTACCCCTGAAAACCCTGATTCTCTTACTGCTCCTCAAGCAACATTAATGGCTAGTGTGGCTGACGGTGTATTTGGGGGTGGTCTTCCATGGACAATGGTATTTATAGGAGCAGGGATAGGGATCCTTATAATCATATTGGATCAGATTCAGGCTGCAAGAGGTTCTGATTTTCGATTTCCGGTTCTAGCTGTCGCTGTAGGATTATATCTTCCTTTTGAACTTGACAGTTCCATTATGCTGGGGGGAATTGTTGCATTGCTTGTGGGGCGTTATCAAAGTGCCAATCCAATGAAAGAAGGTTTTAAAATGGCAATTCAGCGGAGCAACAGATCAGGATTATTATTTGCATCTGGATTGATAACAGGAGAGGCTTTATTAGGTATTTTAATTGCCTTACCTATAGCTATTTATGAATCTACTGACGTGCTGGCGCTTACCGATGAGTCATTTGGTAGTCTGCCGGGGCTTATAATTATACTGACTGTTTGCTACTTATTGTATAGAATTGCAGTAAAGGCATACCATCGAAAAGAAGAATAACTATAAATTAACCATACATTTAACACTTAACCTATAAAAATGAAGTATAATCTTGATCCTAAGTTGAAGGAGAAAACATTCATGGGACATCCCAGGGGGCTGGCCACTTTATTCTTTACAGAAATGTGGGAACGGTTTAGCTACTATGGCATGAGAGCTATCCTGATCCTTTATATGACTAAGTCATTGGCAGAAGGTGGGCTTAACCTGGATGATAAAATAGCGACAGCTATATATGGTTTATATACCATGTTTGTTTATCTGCTGGCATTACCGGGAGGTTGGCTTGCCGACAGGTTTTTTGGGTTAAGAAATGCTGTATGGTATGGAGGGATAATTATTGCCCTCGGTCACTTTAGTATGGCACTTCCTTTTGATGAAGGATTTTATATAGGTCTTCTGTTAATCGTTTTAGGAACGGGATTATTAAAGCCTAATATCAGCAGTATTGTTGGCGGTTTATATACTGAAGATGAGCAAGCTCGTCGGGATGCAGGTTTTTCTGTTTTTTATATGGGTATAAATCTCGGAGGTTTTATAGCACCCATATTAGTAGGCTGGCTGGGAGAGAATGTTGATTGGCATTATGGATTTGGCGCAGCCGGATTAGGGATGGTAATAGGCCTTGTACAGTATAAATTAACAGAGAAATATCTTGGAGAAGTTGGAGCGAAGCCTGAAAAACTGGACGATGAGGTTCGTGAAAATAAAACACGTAAGCTCATTCGCAACGGAATTATAATATTCCTTTTAGGATTGGCCGTTCTGGTGTGGTTGGTTGTAACAGGTTTGGTAGAGATTAACCCCGTAGCTTTTGCCAGTGTATCTGCGTATGTGATCCTGGTAACTTTTATTGTTTATTTCCTTTACATATTTCTTTTTCAGAAATTAACTATTGATGAGAAAAAGAAAATAGGTGTAATTGCTATACTGTTTGTTTTTTCGGCTATTTTCTGGTCAGGATTTGAACAGGCGGGTTCTTCATTAAATCTTTTTGCAGACAGATATACAGATCGAGAGATCTTTGGCTGGATGATGCCTGCAAGCTGGTTACAATCAGTTAATTCGTTGTTTATCATAATCCTTGCCCCCTTTATTGGAGCTGTCTGGATCAATCTTGCAAAGAAAAACCTTCATCCTTATACTCCTGTAAAATTTGCTCTTGGATTGATTTTCCTTGGAATTGGTTTTGCGGTGATGGCCTTTGCTTCAATGGTTGTTATTCAGAGTGGTGATGTATATCCAACATGGCTTGTGCTTACCTATTTATTCCATACTGTCGGTGAGCTTTGCCTGAGCCCTATAGGATTAAGTGCTGTAACTAAATTATCTCCTAAAAAGCTCGTGGGACAAATGATGGGTGTTTGGTTTATGTCTGTGGCATTTGGTAATTTAATAGCCGGATTAGTGGCAGGAGGTTTTGATGAAGATATTATTTCCGAAAATCCAGCACTATTACCAGATCTGTTCTGGAATATAGTTTATGCTACATTAGGTGGAGGATTGCTGTTGTTGCTCCTTTACAAGCCAATTAAAAAATTGATGGGAAATATTCATTAATTTGGGAGTAAAAGGATCTTTGGAGAACCTTTTTTACCTGAAGATCCTTTTGCTTATTTAAGTAAGTTATACATTAGCCATATGGTTGCCTTAAAGGGGTTTGATATTGATACACATTACAATAGCCTGAGAAGGGGAAATCTCACCTATTCATTCAGGGGAGTCCTTACTAAAGGACTTATGGATTTTGTTTTTGATGATATTGAAGAAGCTCTTGTTAATAAACCTGAAAGAAAAATTGTCAGGAAACGTATTTTTAATGTGTTGGTTGAGCTGATCCAAAATTTATATAAAAATACTTCGGGCTCGAGCCTTCCTTTTGAAATGAATGAGGTGATGGTAATTGTGCAGCGCGTGGATAATGATTACGAAGTTATAACCGGCAACTTTCTGGAGAAGGATAGTATAAAAGTTATTGAGGCAAGGATGAAGATGATAAATTATTTAACCAGTGAAGAGCTAGATAATTTATATCGGGGAGTCCTTTCTTCCGGATCTATAACGAAAAAACAGGGTGCAGGTCTTGGTTTTATAGACATTGCACGCAGGGCGAAAAGTAATTTCGATCATCAGTTTAGTCCGGTTGATCATCAATATTCTTTTTTTACAGTTAAAACATTAGTCAAAGTAGCTTAAGTAGTTAACCAATGGAAAAATTCTTTGTAAATCCAACACCCAAAACACCTAAAATAGAATTTAATCCAAATACGGGAGAGTTTTTACTTGAAGGTCGCTCAATACCAGAGAACTCCCTCGAATTTTACAGGCCGCTGGTTGAATGGCTGGATAGATACCTTAAAACCCCTAATGAAGATACAATCCTTAAGGTTAACCTTGAGTATTTCAATACCTCCACTTCGAAATGCCTTGTTGAGATATTCAGAAAGCTGGAAAATCTAAATACCAATAAGAGAGTTAAAATTATTTGGCATTATGAAGAAGAGGATGAGGATATGATGGAGTCAGGTGAGGATTTTAAAAAAATCATAAAAATCCCTATTGAATTTAAGAAGGTTGAAGAAATTTAAGGAATCCTTAACTACTCTTTCCATAGATATTTTTTGTTTTCTCAAATTTAAATAAAAGGATATTAAAGAATATTCGAAGTTATTTAAAAACAGAAAGCTATTAAATGGAAATAAAAAAAGTGGTTTATCTTCCGATAAACCACTTTTTTTTATTATAAATATTTAAGCCAACAGATAATTAATTATGCAATTTTAAAGATTGATTTTATAGTTGATTTATCAATCATGCCATGTTCCTTTGTAATTGCAAAATTCTCCTTCACACCCACTATAACATCCATTATAGTTTCATACCCTTCATTAATCTGGGTAATGATCTTCACTTTTTTGTTATAAAAATTACCAAGAATTAGGGCTTGTTTGAATTTAATTTCCTTCTCTTCGTTCATCTTCTTTCCTCTTTCGGTTTATGACAAGATAACGTAAATAGCATCTTCTTTAGTATGAGTGAAAGAGATGTGAAATGAAAAATTTTTTAATGATCTTCAGGTAAGAATTCCTAATTCTTCATTGTCTTAATTTCCTTTAACCCTTTCCCATAAAGCTTTCAGAATTTCTTTTACTTCACCTAATTCTTTTTCAACCTCCTTTACTACTACCTGCTGATTTTCCTTATAAATATGGTAAGCGAACACAAACTGTCCCTCTCCGGTTTCCCATCCGGAGCGCTGCCCAAATCTAAGGTCATTATATATTACACCTTTTTCAGTATCTTCTATTGTATACCAGCCATCAGATATATCCAGGAGCTTCTGTAAATTTTCTTTTTGTACGAGATCCCCGAGCAAATGATGTTGTTTTGGAAAATAGAAATAGTTGATTGTTTTATCATCATCAAGAAATGAATAATAACCCATATAATATCCATTCTCCACCTCTCCCGTTACTGCCCAAAGAATAATATTTAAAGGAGTGGGTTTGGTTTCATAACGCTCTACAGGGATATCCTGGCGGTGAAAAGAAGCTTCAAAAACCTGGTTTGCCTGATGCTTTACAAGTAAAGTAATAAATAAATAAAAGGTGCTTATAGATAAACCAATAGTATTTAATCTCCTTCTTTTACTGCTCTTTTTTGGCAAAAACATAAGCCATATAAGACAGATCAGTAGTGGAAGGGTATATAGTGGATCAATAACAAATATGCTTTTAAAAGCAACCCTATAATCCAAAGGCCAGAAAAGCTGTGTCCCCCAGGTGGTGAAGCAGTCTAATAAAGCATGGGTAAAGAAACATAAGAAAAATAACAAGGTCCACTCTCTCCATGTAGTGGGATTATTTTTATAAACCTTTGTTAAACCATAGCCCAGGATAGGGGACAGAATAATTGCGAAAAAAATTGAATGCGTAACACCACGATGAAAATCCAGGGCATTAACGGTAGTCATCAAATCTCCTATAAATACATCCAGATCGGGTATAGTACCTGCAATGGCACCCCATAAGACAGCTTTATTACCGGCTTTTTTACCTGCTACCGCTTCGCCTACTGCTGCACCGAGTGCTATCTGGGTAAGGGAATCCATGGATTAGATATGAGATGTTAGATGTTAGATATGAGACAGAGAAAAAATAAAAAGAGCAGAGAATTTATACTCTCTGCTCTTTGGGCTTAGCTCTTAGCTTTTAGCTTTCTTTCTCCTTTTCAGCAATTAGATTTAAAGCTGAACCTGCTTTAAACCATTCGATTTGCTGTTGATTATACGTATGGTTTACCTTTATCTCTTCAGATGAACCATCGGCATGATTTAATCGTAATGTCAGTTGTTTGTCAGGAGCGAAAGATTCAAGATCTATCAGATCCAGCTTATCATCTTCCTGAATTTTATCATAATCGCTTTCATTATCAAAAGTTATTCCTAACATACCCTGCTTTTTCAGGTTAGTTTCATGGATACGTGCAAATGATTTTACAAGTACTGCACGGACTCCCAGATGTCTTGGCTGCATTGCTGCATGCTCCCGGGAAGAACCTTCTCCATAATTATGATCACCAACAACAATAGATGGAATACCTTCGGCTTTATAAGCCCGTGCTACTGTAGGCACACCTTCATATTCTCCAGTCAGCTGATTTTTCACACTATCACTTTTTTCATTGAAGTAATTGATAGCGCCGGTCAGGGTGTTGTCTGAAATATTATCCAAATGACCTCTGAACCTTAACCATGGGCCCGCCATGGAGATATGGTCAGTTGTACATTTTCCTTTTGCCTTTATTAAAAGTTTCATACCTGTGATATTCTTTCCATCCCAGGGTTTAAAAGGTGTTAAAAGCTGCAGACGTTTTGAGTCAGAAGCCACGTTTACTTCTACATGGCTACCATCTTCAGCGGGTGCCTGATAACCGGCATCCTCAACAGCAAAACCCTTAACAGGAAATTCTACTCCCTTAGGTTCATCCAGCAGAATATCTTCGCCACTCTCATTCTTAATCTTATCAGTCATTGGGTTGAAGGTAAGATCTCCGGCTATAGCCATTGCAGTTACTATTTCCGGGCTTGCCACGAATGCATGTGTATTTGGATTTCCATCATTACGTTTGGCGAAATTCCTGTTGAATGAAGTGATGATACTATTTTTCCTTTTAGGGTCGTCAGTATGTCGTGCCCACTGGCCGATGCATGGTCCGCAGGCATTTGCTAATACAACACCACCCATACTTTTAAATGTATCAAGATAACCGTCACGTTCTACCGTATAGCGAACCATTTCAGAACCAGGTGTTATCGTAAACTCTGATTTGGCTTTTAATTTTTTATCTACTGCTTGTTTGGCAATTGAAGCCGAACGTGTTATATCTTCATATGAAGAGTTTGTACATGAACCTATTAATCCAACTTCAAGCTCCTGTGGCCAATCATTTTTCTTTACTTCTTCCGCAAATTTAGAAAGAGGGATTGCACGATCTGGTGTAAATGGTCCATTAATATGAGGCTCTAATGTAGAGAGGTCAATTTCGATAACCTCATCAAAATATTTTTCTGGGTTTTGATATACTTCATCATCACCGGTAAGATGTTCAGCAATTTTATCTGCAAAATCGGCTACTTCAGATCTTCCTGTTCCCCGTAGATAATCGCCCATTTTTTCATCATACCCGAAGGTAGAGGTTGTAGCGCCTATTTCAGCACCCATATTACAGATAGTACCCTTACCAGTACAGCTTAAAGTTTTAGCTCCAGGCCCAAAATACTCAACAATTGCACCTGTACCACCTTTTACAGTAAGTATACCTGCCACTTTAAGGATAACATCTTTAGAAGAGGTCCAGCCGCTAAGTTTACCTGTGAGCTTCACTCCAATAAGTTTAGGGAATTTAAGCTCCCAAGGCATTCCTGCCATAACATCAACAGCATCAGCGCCACCAACACCTATGGCAACCATACCTAATCCGCCAGCATTTACAGTATGAGAATCCGTACCTATCATCATTCCACCAGGGAATGCATAATTTTCAAGTACCACCTGGTGAATAATACCTGCACCGGGTTTCCAGAAACCTATGCCATACTTATTGGAAACTGATTCGAGGAAATTAAATACTTCACCACTGGCATTAATTGAGTTTTTAAGATCTTTTGCAGCACCTTCTTTAGCAAGAATCAGGTGGTCACAATGTACTGTACTTGGTACAGCAGCCTGTTTTTTGCCAGCCTGCATAAACTGTAACAAGGCCATTTGGGCTGTAGCATCCTGCATGGCCACACGGTCAGGGGCGAAATTTACATAGGATTTACCTCTTTCAAATTTCTCCAGGGGCTGATCTTCATGCAGGTGTGTATAAAGAATTTTTTCTGCAAGAGTGAGAGGCTGGTTTACTACTTTACGTGCGGCGGCAATCTTCTCAGGGAATTTGCTATATACCGCCTTGATCATATCTAAATCAAATATCATAATCTTTAATGATGTTAATTGTACGCGAAATAATGGGTTACAAAACTAATACAAATTTTAAAATCAACTCCGGATCTTATCAAGCAAGTCGTTGAGCATTTTAGCTTCTTCCTCAGAAAGATTTTGCGTGATACCTTCAAATGCGTTAGTTTCTTTTTCTATAGTTTCTAACAACTCAAGACCCTTTTTTGATATCACAACTGCAAGAGCTCTCCTGTCTTCTACATCTTGTTGACATTCTACAAGCCCTTTTGTTTTAAGACGTTGAATTATTCGTGAGGCATCAGACATTTTATCGAGCATCCGTTCCTTTATCAGGTTTACAGTAACAGGATTTTTATTTTGGCCTCTTAATATCCGCAGAACGTTGTATTGCTGCCTGGTGAGGTCATATTCTTTAAAATAATCATTCATTTTGCTGATCATCTGATTATAGGTATAGATCAGATTAACGAGTGCTTTTTGGCGCTCGCTTTTAAATTTGGGCTGCTTTATTTCATCTTCAAGTCGCATTATAAATGACGATTTGCGTTAATATAATTAAGAAATTCATTTTTTGTCTGGTCTTCTTTAAATTTTCCGGTAAAGTATGCTGTTCCTGTGCTACTGTTAACATCACCTACCCCTCGTGATGCAACACATAAATGAGTAGCGTCTATTACCACTCCTATATGCTCTGTATTTAATGCTTTTTGCATCTCCTTGGCAATTTGTACCGTTAGCCTCTCCTGTACCTGAGGTCTTTTTGCATAAAATTGCACAATCCGGTTTATTTTAGAAAGACCTATAACTTTTCCTGTCGATATATATGCTACATGTGCTTTTCCAAAAATTGGCACAAAATGATGCTCACAGTGAGAATAGAAAGTGATATCCTTTTCTACAAGCATCTCATTGTATTTATATTTATTTTCAAAAAGCCGGGCTACAGGTTTGTTTTTAGGGTTTAAACCACTAAAAACTTCTTTAATATACATTTTAGCCACACGTCGGGGAGTTCCGGCAAGGCTGTCATCTGTAAGATCAAGCCCCATAATTTCCATAATGCTACGAAAATGGCTTTCGATTTTCATCATTTTCTCTTCATCAGAAAGATCAAAAGCATCCTCCCTTAATGGTGTTTCGAATGTAGATGCCAGATGTTCTACTTCAAATTCTTCAGCTTCAGGATCCTCAATCTGCGGGGTATTGAACAAAGTTTCTTTCTGTTTCATAAAGTATAATTTTCAATTCATACTGGTCTTCAATCTTCTCTCGCAAAATATCATAGATAACTCTCGCAATATTTTCCGCTGTAGGATTTAGATCGCTGAATTCTTTCGTATCTAAATTTAAATTTTTGTGATCAAATTTTCTGATCACATGCTCTCCAATCAGGTCGCTTAGTTTCTTCAGGTCATAAACATATCCTGTTTTTTTATCGGGATAGCCTGTCAATTTTACTATGACCTCATAATTGTGGCCATGATAATTAGGATAACTACATTTGCCAAATACGGAGAGATTTTGATTATCGTCCCATTCCGGATTATATAACCGATGAGCGGCGTTAAAATGTTCCTTCCTGAAAATGGAGGTTTTATGCATTATAAATTAAACAATTTTATTTTTATAAATGTTGCCACATGCATTTCATTAATGTTTCAACATATAACGCTGCAAAGGTGAATAAATTAGTGTTTTATTCCTAATTTGCAGCTTCTTCTGAAGAGGTATTATGAGATTTGAAGAAATAAAAGAGCAGATTGAAAAATATAAAGCTGAGGGCAAAAAAATTTTCACTACATCTTCTTTTCAATCGCACAGCCTGGTACTATTGCATATCCTTAGCCGCATTGATAATTCTATTCCCGTAGTTTTTATTAATACTGGCTACCACTTTCCTGAGACTATAGCTTTCAGGGATAGAATAACTGATTTATTAAATTTACAGACGTTTGATCTTCGTTCAGATATGCCACGCTATATGCAGAAAGGGTCTGATGGGAAATTACTTTTTACTTCCGATCCGGATCATTGCTGTTATTTAAATAAGACACAGCCCCTTGAAAAATGGCTGATGAATAATGATATCTGGATAAATGGAGTGAGGGCAGATCAAAGCGCTGCACGTGCTGCAATGCAGGTAGAGCAAAAGGCACCATTCAATACAATGCGTTTTCACCCAATGCTTGACTGGAATTCAAAAATGATATGGGACTACCGAAAGGAGCATAATCTGCCTGAGCACCCAATGGAGAGCAGGGGATATTTAAGTGTAGGATGTGAACCCTGTACCCGAAAAATTGACCCTGAATTTCAGGAACGTGAAGCGCGATGGTATGGAATGAATAAAACAGAGTGTGGTTTACATGTGGATTTGATTGATAAATAGATGTGAGATATGAGATGTGAGAATTTCGGATACTCATTAATCAAGTCTCATTACTCAAGACTCAAGACTAAATACTAAAAAAGTAATGAAGATATTGGTCACCGGCGGGGCCGGGTATATTGGAACTGAACTTGTAAGAAGGCTTGTAAAGTTTTCGGAGGTTGAATCAGTTACAGTTTATGATAATTTAAGTAGAGGTAATTTTAATTTTTTCATTGGTGATCGTCTTGAAGGAGCAGCCAAGGTAAAATTTATTCAGGGGGAGCTATTAGATTCAAGGGCATTAAAAAAGGCCCTGGCAGAAAAAGACGTAGTTTATCATTTGGCGGCAAAAGTTACTACACCTTTCGCAAACACTGATCCACACTTTTTTGAACAGGTAAACCACTGGGGAACTGCCGAGCTGGTTTATGCTGTCGAATCTTTAGAATCTGTAAAAAAATTTATTTATACCAGTAGCCTTGCGGTTTATGGATCTTCCACTGAGCAGGCAACAGAAGAAACGTACCCTAATCCCCGTACTTTCTATGGTACTTCCAAATTAAGAGGGGAGGAGCATATTCAGCGTCTTTCCAGCAAAATTGATACTTATATTATTCGTTGCGGCAATGTATATGGCTATAGTCCAAGCATCCGTTTTGATGCAGTGATAAATAAATTTGTTTTTGAAAGCCATTTTAATAAACTGATTCAGATCCATGGTGATGGTAAACAATCAAGGGGTTTTATCCATATAGACCTGTTATCAAGTATTTTGGCTCAATTAGTAAAATCTCCATTGCCAAAAGGGACCTATAACGCTGTACATCGTAACCTGCAGGTGCTTGATATTGTAGATAAGTTGAAGCAGCTTATACCTGAGCTGGAGTTTTTATTTATAAACCAGCATTTGAAATTGCGTGAAATTAAAGGTGAACCTAATAAGCAACTTTTGGAACTGGCACCGGAGTGGAAAAATTCGTTTAAAGAAGAACTTGAATATTTTCTTGGCTGTTTCAGATTTTAGTTATTTTCCTTTTTAATATTCATTGGCGGCTTATTTATTGAGCCTATATTTACATGATTGCTAACAATCTATGGAAATACCTATTTTATCTGATATAATAATTATTTTAGGATTATCAGTCCTGGTGATTCTCCTGTTCCAAAAATTTAAGCTACCAAGCATTCTGGGCTTTCTGGTAACAGGTATTATAGCGGGGCCCTATGGCTTAAGCCTTATTGAAGCTTCCCACGAAGTAGAGATAATGGCTGAAATAGGGATAATACTGCTTCTTTTCATAATAGGATTGGAATTTTCTCTTAAAAGATTATCGGCTATAAAAAAGACAGTTTTGGTAGCCGGTACTTTTCAGGTGTTTGTTACAATTGCAATATTTTCTCTTGTAGCATTTCTTTTAAATTTCCCACTAAGCAATTCCTTATTTATAGGTTTTCTTTTTTCTCTTAGTAGTACTGCCATAGTGCTTAAGATCCTACAGGACAAAGGGGAGATAAACAGCCCTCATGGGAAAATAGCCCTTGGTATTCTTATTTTCCAGGATATTATTGTAGTGCCAATGATGCTGGTTACACCTATCCTTGCCGGCGAATATGATAATATTTTTAGCACCCTTTTAACTTTAGTAGGAAAAACATTATTGGTTGTCATATTTGTGTTTATTGCGGCACGGTATATATTCCCCAGATTGTTATTTGAAGTTGCCAAAACAAGGAGTAAAGAGCTTTTTATCCTTACAATTACGGTTTCCTGCTTTTCAGTTGCTTGGCTTACATCAAGTATGGGACTTTCGTTAGCATTAGGCGCTTTTATTGCCGGATTAATTATTTCTGAATCTGACTATAGCCATCAGGCAACAAGTAATGTTCTTCCTTTCCGGGAAATTTTCACCAGCTTTTTTTTCGTGTCAATAGGAATGTTGCTTAATCTGTCATTCTTATTTGACAATCTGCTGATGATACTTCTTTTGACCGTAGGGGTTTGTATAATTAAAGGAATAATTGCTTCAGGTGCTGCATTTGTGTTACGATATCCTCCACGGGTTTCAATTTTAACAGGTTTATCATTATTTCAGGTAGGGGAATTTGCTTTTATTCTTTCCAAAGTTGGATTGGATAACAATATGCTTAGTGCTGATGTAAACCAGTATTTCCTTTCGGTTTCCATAATTTCTATGGCTGTAACCCCATTTGTTCTGGTTGGGTCAGGAAATATCATCAATGCTTTAAGTAAATCAAGGTTAACCAAAAATCTTGTATCCCGAACAATTACAACTCCTGTTGAAGAGATCGAATTCCTGGAGAATTTAGAGAATCATATAATAATTGTAGGGTTCGGTGTTAACGGAAGAAATGTAGCCAAAGCAGCACGATACGCTGATATTCCTTATGTAATAATTGAATTAAATGCAGCCACAGTTAAGGAAGAGAAAGCAAATGGGGAGCCTATTATATTTGGAGATGCCGTAAATGCTCATATTCTTGAACATATAAAAATATGGAAAGCCCGTGTGGCTGTAATAGCAATCTCAGATCCGGCAGCAACAAAGAACGCAATAAGAGCAATGAGGGCCATTTGTCATACCATACATATTATAATCCGTACCCGATTTATAAACGAAATGGATGAAAATCTTCAGCTCGGTGCTGATGAAGTTATACCGGAAGAATTTGAAACTTCCATAGAGATCTTCACCAGGGTCTTAAGCAAATACCTCGTGCCTCAGGAGCAGATAGAACAGTTTGTTGCTTCGGTACGAGCTGATAACTATAAAATGTTAAGACCTAAATCAGCAGGCACAACCATGAATTTAAATATTCCAACCCTGCGTACCACTGTATTAACCGTACAGAAATCTTCGGATGGAATAATTGGCAAAAAATTAGAAGAGTCTGATATCAGGAATAATTATAACGTGAATCTTATTGCCATTCAACGCAATGATGAATTTATTGTGGACCTAAAAGGGAGTACCAGGATCCTGGAAAATGATGTTGTGTATCTGCTTGGTACAGATGAGGCAATAGAGGAATTTAGGAAGGAGATTAGCTTTTAATTAAGCTTAGGAAACGTTAAAAAAAAGCCAGCCCCCGTTATAAGAGCTGGCAATTCGTGCCGATTTTATTTTAACAGAATTCTTCAAAAACATGCGCCAGATGCTGTCCGATCGTTTCAGCATTACGGCCTTCAATATGATGACGCTCAATAAAATGTACCAGCTCACCGTCTTTAAATAAAGCGATTGAAGGTGATGATGGTGGGTATGGCATTGTGTACTCTCTTGCAGTTGCCACAGCATCTTTATCAACACCTGCGAAAACTGTTGCCAAGTGGTCAGGCTTTTTACTGGCTTTATCTACAGCCATTTTTACACCAGGGCGGGCAGCACCGGCAGCACATCCACATACCGAGTTAACTACAAGTAATGTGGTGCCCTTATGATTTTCAAAATGTTTTTCTACTTCTTCTGATGATCTGAACTCCTGAAATCCTACTGAGGTCAGATCTGTACGCATTGGCGCTACTAATTCTTCAGGATACATATGTATATTATGTTTTAGTTTGTATTAATTTATTAATTGTACTTTCTCGTTTTTTTTATAAGTTTTAGTGGCAAAGAGCTGAGAGCATAGAGCAAAGAGAGTATATTATTTTTGAACTCTCTCTTTACTCTAGGCTCTTTGCCCTTAGCTCTATGCTACAAGAACCCAAGCTCAAGTTTTGCTGCTTCCGACATCATGTCCTGAGTATAAGGTGGATCGAAAGTAATCTCAACCTCTACATTATTGACACCTTCCAAAGCTTTTACCTGCTGTTCTACTTCAGAAGGTAAAGATTCTGCTGCCGGACAATTAGGCGAAGTAAGTGTCATCAGGATATATACGTTATTAACAGGAAAAACGTTAATCTCATAGATAAGTCCCAGCTCATAAACATCAACTGGTATCTCGGGATCATATACTTCCTTTATTGCTTTTACGATCTGCTCTTTTAGATCTTCTGTTTTTACTTCCTCTGCCATAATTAAGCCTCCGATTTAGTTTTATAAGCTAAAGCATATAGCTTCATCTGTTTTACCATTGCAGCAAACCCATTAGATCGCTGCGTCCCAATAAATCTGTCCATTCCAATTTTCTGAGGAAAATCCAGCTCTGCTTTTAATATATCATCTGGGGTCTGATCACTGAAAATCCGTACCAGCAGGCTTACCAATCCTTTGGTGATCGCTGTATTGCTGTCTGCACGATAAAGGATTCTACCATCTTTAAAATCAGCAGTAAGCCAGACTTTAGACTGACATCCCTTTACAATATTCTCCTCAACCTTCTCTTCTTCCGGCATTTCAGGTAATTTCTGACCCAGCTCCATTATATAGAAATTGGTCATCTCCCTGTCTCCATCCAGAATGGCAAATTCATCCACTATTTCTTCCTGTACTTTGTCTATTGCAGGTTTACTCATTTATTCCTGAAAAATTTTAATATTTTCTCCAGCCCTTCAGCCAGCTTATCAATTTCTTCTTTCGTATTGTAAACAGCGAATGAAGCGCGAACAGTTCCTTCAATCCCCAGACGGTCCATCAGTGGCTGAGTACAGTGATGGCCTGTTCTGACTGCAATACCACGAGCATCCAGCATCTGACCAATATCAAAATGATGAACATTTTCAACTTTAAATGAATAGATGCTTACCTTATTGGCAGCAGTACCAACAGGTGTAATGCCTTTAATTGTATCCAGCCGCTCATGGGCATACTTTATCAGATCATGCTCATATTTGGCAAAGGCTTCCTTTGAATTGTCGTTCAGGAACTTTACAGCCTCGCCGAAGGCAATAACATCAGCTATATTTGGTGTGCCTGCTTCAAATTTATAGGGTATATCATTATATGTAGTGCCTTCATAAGAAACATCTTTTATCATTTCGCCACCACCCATATAAGGAGGCATATCTTCTAATAATTTACGTTTACCGTATAAAGCGCCTGCACCTGTAGGGCCATAGAATTTATGTGCAGAAAGGGCATAGAAATCAGCATCAAAAGCCTGCACGTCAATTGGAAGATGTGCTCCTGCCTGTGCACCATCAATTAATACTACAGCGCCATATTCATGGGCTTTTGCAATAATTTCTTTTATAGGGTTTACTGTACCTAAACTGTTTGAAGCGTGGTTTACAGCTACCATTTTCGTTTTTGAAGAAAGGAGCTTATCATACTCCTCCATTATCAGCTCACCCTGATCATTGACCGGAATAACTTTTAATATCGCACCGGTTGCTTCGCATATCATTTGCCATGGAACGATATTACTATGGTGCTCAAGGTTTGATATTATTACTTCATCACCTTCTCCTAAATTCTTACGACCCCAGGAGGAGGCGACAAGATTTATGCTTTCCGTAGTCCCCCGGGTGAAGATGATCTCTTCTTTTTCCGCTGCATTTATAAAATGCTTTAAAAGCTCCCTAGTATTTTCGAAAGCATGGGTAGCTTTTTCCGCGAGGGTATGAATCCCTCTGTGGATATTAGCATTATACTGCTCATAATACTCACTGACTGCTTTTATTACCTGTTTAGGCTTTTGTGTAGTAGCCGCATTATCCAGGTACACGAGAGGGTGCCCTTCAATTTCCTGGTTCAGGATAGGAAATTCTTTTCTTATTTTATCTATATCAAGCTGAGCAGTCGTTGCTCCCATTATAATTCCAGTTTATTATTCACGTACTCTTCCATGTAGGTCCTAACCTCCTCTAAAGAGATTTTCCCGATTACATCAAAAGCAAATGCCTGCAACAGCATTGCTTCAGCTTTTTTCTTATGTATCCCCCTTGCCTGAAGGTAAAATACAGCATCTTCATCCAGCTGTCCAGAAGTACAGCCATGAGTACATTTCACATCATCCGCCCAGATCTCCAGCTGAGGTTTTGTATTGATCACTGCATCAGGGGATATAAGAACATTATTATTAGACTGGAAGGCATTTGTTTTCTGCGCATCCTGACGAACATATATCTTGCCATTAAAAACTCCCCTGGCGCGATCAAAAAGAATACCTTTATAAAGTTCATTACTATTGGCATTTGGCTTTTTGTGATCTACAACAGTATGATTGTCAACAATACTGTTGTCACCGATCATATATAGCCCCCATAGATTCCCTTCACTTCCTTCTCCATCGATCACAACGTGCAGGTTATTTCTAATCAGGCCACCGGCCAGCATAAGAGCAACAGAATTGAAATTAGAATTCTTATCCTGGTGAACACGCGTATTATTTATATGGTAGCATTTTTCAGGCTCATCTTCTAATCTGATCCACTCGAGGTGAGCGTTTTGCTCCATCACAATTTCATTCACCTCATTGATAAAGGCTGTATTTTCACCAAACCCTTTATTGACCATAATGATCTTGGCCTGGCTATTTGCCTCCATCATAATGAGGTTTCTCGCCTGGTGGTGTACCTGTGCAGTGTTTGTATCTGTAAGATTGTAGATATAAAGCGGCTTATCCAGCACTGCATTTTTAGAGATACAAAAAACAAATCCATCTTCTGCGACAGCAGTATTTAATGCTATAAAAGGATCCTCATGAGGATATGCATATTTTCCAATATGTGCCTTTAATGAAGGATCTTCAAGTTTAGATAAATTTTTAAGTTTAATAGATTCAGGGAAATCTGACAGCTCATTATTAAGCTGTCCGTTTACCAGCACAATTCTATATCCTGCAGCTCCTGAAATATAATGCCTTTTGATCTCTTCATTATTAATTTCAGCAGGAGAGGAGGCAATAGAAATGGACGCATCAAAATCTTTTTCCAGTAACCGGGTAACAGGTATATATTTATACTCCTCTGTTTTTTTGGTCGGTAGCCCTGCTTTCTCAAACTCACTCCATGCCTCTTCTCTTTTTTCTTTAGAGATGATCGGAGAGCTGTTATTTTGGTAATGCTTTTTAAATTCTTCTATTAATGCCGATTCTGTCGCGATCATATCCGGTTGTTTATGCTTCTACTTCTTCTTTAATCCAGTCATACCCTTTTTCTTCCAGCTCCATTGCCAGCTCTTTCGTACCTGATTTTACAATACGTCCTTTATACAAAACATGTACGTAATCGGGAATAATATAATCTAAAAGACGCTGGTAGTGTGTAACTACAATAGTCGCATTATCTTTTGTTCTTAGCTTGTTTACGCCATTAGCTACTATGCGCAAAGCGTCAATGTCAAGGCCTGAATCCGTTTCGTCAAGTATTGAAAGTTTCGGCTCCAGCATGGCCATTTGGAAAATTTCATTTCTCTTTTTTTCACCGCCAGAAAATCCTTCGTTAAGCGCCCTGCTCAGAAGTGACTGATCGATATCGACAAGTTTCATTTTCTCCTTCATTATGCTCAGGAAAGAAACAGCATCAAGAGGTTCCTGTCCACGGGCTTCACGCACCTGGTTAACTGCTGTTTTAAGGAAATTTGTTGTGCTAACTCCGGGTATTTCCACAGGATACTGGAAGGCAAGGAAAATGCCTTCATGAGCACGTACTTCAGGATCCATCTCCAACAGGTCTTTCCCCTGAAATTCCACTGATCCCTTTGTAACTTCAAATTCCTCACGTCCGGCTAATACAGACGCTAACGTACTTTTTCCCGATCCATTAGGTCCCATTATTGCATGAACCTCGCCCGGCTTCACCTCCAGGTCAATACCGTTAAGGATCATTTTATCTTCTATTGAAGCGTGTAGGTTATTTATTTTTAGCATTTTTTAGTTCTTAGTTCTTAGTTCTTGGTTCTTGGTGGGGATGGCTGCGGGGGGCTCACGCGAAGACGCAGAGACGCGAAGGATGGCGAAGGTGGGGCACCGCCAAGGCGAGTCGGAAGGCTTTGAAGTGGCGGGGTCGGAGGGAGGAGGCGCAGATGGGATTGCCTGGGGAAAGCGGGGGCTTTGAGAGGATCCTTTCGGTTTCGTAGAAGATCATCATCGAGGGATCTTCTTGTTCGCTGAGAGGGACGAACAGGTTGTTTCGAAAAATTGCCCTCTCGCGGTTCCTGATCAGACTATTGGCGCCAGCAGTTCGGTAACCCTCGGCGAGCCGTGGAAGTAAGCGGCTGGTTTTGTGCCCCTTAGGCCTCTGGAACGGCGGATTCACGCCTTGAGCATTTTCGCATTGGTTGACGGACCAATTTTTCCGCTTGAATCTGATATATTTCAATATATCAGTGTCACTCTGGAGCCGTTTTCCTCCCGTCCATGCCCAGCCCCTCCTCCCTTTCTCCGCGTGAACGTCAACTGCGCAGTCGCCTTCACGCCCTGCTCCATCGCGCCGAAGGCTTTCTCCACGGCTCCCTCATCGAGATGTCTCGCCGCTGCGGCAAACCCACCTGCCGCTGCGCTTCCAGCGATGAGCACAAGCATCAGTCCCTTTACCTGGGCCAGACCCACGAGGGTAAAACCTCCATGGTTTACATTCCCAAAAAGCTCGAGCGTCAGATCCGCCAGTGGGTCAGTGATTTCCAAGAGGCGCTGGCTTTGCTCGAAGCGCTCAATTTCGAGAGCCGCCAACGCCTTGAA
>JBPRGH010000149.1:0-1595 GCA_051418055.1 Candidatus Cyclobacteriaceae bacterium M2_1C_046
TTCTTATGCTTTAGCACCTTTGCTTCAATGTAAAAAATAAGCTCTTCTGCCGCATTTTTTGTCAGGTCTCCTACCCGCTCCAGTTTTCTTATGATGGAAAATAAATACAAATACTGTTGGGCTTCTTGTGGATTTTTTTCCAAAAGCTGTGCTGTAATAGTGGATGCTTCCCGGTTGATTTCATTCAACGTTTTATCTTTAGCGAATACTTTGCGAGCCAGTTGGGTATCTTCAGCAATAAAGGAGCTGAAGACATTGCTTAACATATCGATGGCTGTATCGTACATTTCATCAATACGCATTTCTTTAATAAGCTCCTCATCAATCGGGCCGCCAAAATCCAGTATATATTTTGCAATGCTGTTGGCATGGTCACCGAGGCGCTCCAGATCAGAGTTAATTTTGAAAGAAGCTATCACGAAACGTAAATCCACGGCTACGGGATTAAAAAGGGCAAGTATATTTTCACAATCCCGGTCAATTTTCAGTTCAAGAGCATCTACCCTCTTTTCGTTAGCCGTAATTTCATGAGCTAGCTCCTCATCAAAATCCATGAGAGCTTCCCGGCCTTTTTCAAGCTGTGTCTTGACGAGATACATCAGTTCAAGGATGTCGTCATTTAATAAACTTATTTCCGTGTCTAGATATGCCATTATGCTGATCGTATTTTTTTAAATAAAATACATAAATTTTTATCCGAATCGTCCGGTAATATAATTCTGAGTTCGGTCTTTTTCAGGATTAGTAAATATTTTCTGTGTATCTCCGTATTCAATAAGCCGGCCCATATAAAGGAAGGCTGTATTATCACTTATACGTCCGGCCTGTTGCATATTGTGAGTAACTATGACAATAGTGTACTTCTTTTTCAACTCATGGATAAGTTCCTCGATTTTAGCCGTAGAAATTGGATCGAGCGCCGATGTCGGTTCATCCATCAAGATGACCGAAGGTTTCACTGCGAGTGCTCGGGCGATGCACAGTCGCTGCTGCTGTCCGCCGGATAATGACAGTGCCTGTTTATTCAAATCATCTTTAACTTCACTGTAAAGAGTAGCATTCTTAAGCGATTTAATAACACGCTCCTCAATAAAATCTTTATCTTTAATCCCCTGAATCCGCAAACCGTAGGCTACATTATCAAATATAGACTTTGGAAATGGGTTTGGCTTCTGAAACACCATACCGACTTTCTTCCGCAGTTCTTCTACTTTTATAGACTCATCGTAGATATCTTTCTTATTCAGCAGAATTTGCCCATTCATCTTAAATCCGTCGATATAGTCGTTCATACGGTTGAAGAGCCTTAAAAAAGTTGACTTCCCGCATCCGGAGGGACCAATAAATGCAGTGATAGAGTTATCGACTATATCCAGGGTGATATTATCTATAGCTTGGAAATCTCCATAAAAAACATCCACATTCTTAGCCTGTAACTTAAAATCCTTGTTATCCGGATTAAGTTTAGGTTCTGTTTTTTTTTGAGTTGCTTTGGGATTCTTAGCTTCAGCTTGCATAATAAGCTTGTGTTTAAATGTTCTTCAAAATTAAATTACCAACTCATTTTCTTTTGCCATCTGTATCGTAAATACACA
>JBPRGH010000150.1:0-1500 GCA_051418055.1 Candidatus Cyclobacteriaceae bacterium M2_1C_046
TTCTTAGGTTCGGAATCACCGGATTCCCTATTAGCCCTACCCTCAAATTATAACTGAGTAGCAGGGACCCATATTAAATCAGTAAGTTATTAGTTGCTAATTTCATCCCAATAATAAAGGTATTAATCCTGATAAGCCAATACCCATATTTTGAGATGTGTTGAAAAGAATACCACCAACGTAAATTCAGTAAGATCCTCAGCCTTTATTGCATCTGTTATAATGCTCCGGTTGAAGAAATTAGACAGAAATTTTTATCCAATAATTTTCTATTTGAACCGTTACCATAAATGAATTGTGAACCTGAAGGACTTTCGATTTTAAAAGTAAAGCCGATAACTGTTGAAGTCATAATCTTGAAGCAGTAAAGAATATATCCCAATATCCCTTAAGGGCGTCATCCTGATCGATGGCGTCCTTATTTTATTTCACTTTACTACCACATTCAATACGTTGCCTAAAACTTTAGGCCTTCTATTGAAACTACGGTGCAATCCATCCTCCCTTCCATTCAGATCCTGAATCCTCCCTATTGAATAACAATCTGAAGTGCTCTTTACCCGAGAGCTGAAGCATTTCCATTTCGTACGGAATACACTTGATTACACAGAAATACTCATCAGAATATTCTTCAGGCCATGCGTGTGCTTCGGTTGGGTCCTCAATAGAGGTTCCGGGTGACACCTTGGGTGTATATGCTTTTTGAGCAGCTCCATGTACATCTTTTTTCCAATATTGCTCAGAAATATCATCATTATGATGTAAAACAACATCTGCCTTAATTGTTACCTGAACTTTATGATGGTCGTGCCAAAACAGCAACGCAGCATTATGCAGATTTTGAAGCTCCTTAACTTTATTGGTTCGGGAATCTGTATACAAAATTATAGTTCCGTCTTTTCTGACTTCCCTGATGATAAGCATTCGGATATTCAGTTCCTGATCAGCGGAATCAAAACTAGCTAGCGAAACATAGCGGAATGGGTGGCGACTGTCAGAAGAGCCTTTATTTAATTCATTTATTATAGTAGTAAAGGCTTGCTTCGGTTTTGTATTTGATTTTATGAGCATGAAAAATGGTACAGTTAAAATTTTGATTACCGACTTGTAGATATTTTAATATCATCAGCATTTCGAGTCGGTCAATATAAGAAGACTTTATCGTGATATTTGCAATGATTTAGTGTTGGTTGTGCCACCTTGTTTTCTAAATTATTATTTAGATTTAAAGGCAGGTATTTGTTATTTATAAATCCAATTTAAAACTAAAGGGGATTATCATGTTACGCATATCAGCTTATCTGTTCATTTTTTCGCTATTCATAACTCTTTCGTCGTGTACCGGTAATGAATCAACCGATCAATCAGCATCTGCAGTTTCAGAGAATGTTCAGGACTCAACTGATGTAACCATGAGTATTGTAGGATTAGACGGTCCTGAAGCCGTTCGCTATGATCCGGATAAGGATGTTTATTTTATTTCTAACTTCACGGGTGGCG
>JBPRGH010000151.1:0-1012 GCA_051418055.1 Candidatus Cyclobacteriaceae bacterium M2_1C_046
TCCTCAGCACTTTCTGCTGGCCGATAAATTCTTCGATGCTTTTAGGCCGGACCGTTTGCTCGAATGCTTCGTCGTTATTGGAGGCGTCTAACAATGGGTTTTGCACGATAACAGCTGATAATGAGTAATTACATTCGTTGCTTCAAAAGTAACTCATTATTTACAAACATTCGAAGTGCTTTATCATTCTTGACTCATTTATTTTTTATGAAATCGGAATCGGTGATACCAAGTTCATGATCCAGCCTTTGTAACAACCGTGATGCAGGATTGCGATAAATGCCATCCATAGAATAAGCCCTGAGAATGGCTTCACGCCCTTCTTCAAGCCGATCAAGTTTAATAAAGGCGTTGCCAAGATACCATAGAGCTTTTTCTTTCAGAATGCGATCATCCTCTATTCGCTGAATAGCATCGCTAAATGCAACTGAAGCCTCTTTATATTTTTCGGCATTATACTCAATAATACCCAAGTTCAGATAAGCCATAGACGCATTAGAAGTATTATTGTAGTTCTCTATTACTTCTTTATAAAAGCCAAGTGCCTCATCTACATTTCCCGATATAGCTGCTTTAAACCCTAAATTAAGCAGTGAATCTACAGCCGGCAGTTTCATCTCTTGGGATCTCTTAACTTCAGCCGAAGCCAAGTTTTCAACCATATTTATTTCCCCTAAAACCAATTCCTGTATAGACTGATTTTTTTCAGCCTGAAAGAAATTGATTGCTATTACAAGTATGGCAATGCTCGCAGCGGCAGCCATCCATTTCCAGGAGTGCGCTAAAGAATCGCGGAAAAATTCTATAGGTTGGGCTGTTTTGCTTCTTCCTTTCTCTTCTGCTAGTTCTTCTTCAATAATCTGCTTGATATAAAGTTCGGTTTCCAGCAGTTCAATGTAATCAGGACGCAGAAGTAAAGAAGCCCATAGTTCTTCTGCTTCATTTGCCGAAAGATGTCCTTTAATGTAAGCGTCTATTTGCTTTTCAAGATTCAAATCTCTTGAATTGTCCA
>JBPRGH010000152.1:0-3895 GCA_051418055.1 Candidatus Cyclobacteriaceae bacterium M2_1C_046
CTGTCATATCGCTAAGGTAAAAGCTCATTGCAATTTTAAAGACTCCGACAATAACTAAAGTATAGAATGGAATTCTGCTATTCATCAATCTTTAAAAATGTAAATGATGTCTCTTTACCGTACCCAAATTGTGCCCAACGCTAAGGCTAAAAACAGTAGGCCCCATCGAAGTGAGTCACTGTCCCCCGTAATATAGTAAATATAACCACAGAAATAACCTAACCCACTGAACGGCCTATTGATTTTTAGCTATTGTTAGGAATCGTTTTTTTTTGTTCGCTCGATGTTAAATATATACCTATTCTTTGGACTAAATTCTATTATAAAGTGATTGCCAGTTTTAATGTCAGATTCGGATATTTCAAAACTTTCAAATTCAGCTTCATTAATTTTTAGTCCGTTAGACATGTAAACTTCATTATTAATTCGCCCTTTTTTAATTTCTTTAATCTTTAGAAGTTCTACTGATTTATATCCGCTTTTAATGTCAATATTTAACTCTTGAATCCATTTAAAGGAAATTTGATAGTTAATGTACAATGAAACAAGTACAGCTATGATTCCTGCAAAAATTAGCGGTGGATATTCAATGAAAATTCCCGTAATAATTGCTAGTATGATAATAATAAATTGAAATGGAAGTCTCTTTTTGAGTGATTCTTTAAGAAAGTTTCGTTGTTCCTGAAGACCTGTCAGTTCTTCGTTTGTAAGATTATTTTGCATCGTGTACTAAAATGATTCCTAACGCCAAGGCTATAAAATGTAGGGCAATCGAAGTGAATAATTGTCCCCCGTAGTAAAAGTAGCTACAAGAACGAAAATAACCTAACCCACTGCCCGCCCTATATTTTTATAGCTACTGTTATGTGCTGGCGGCGGCTTCATATGCTCGTTCTAGTTCTAGTTGTTTATATTAGGTTTTTTGTCCCAACCAGTTATTGGTGGTTGTATATTATCATTAATAGGAAAATCAAGAAGCATTACCCCTTCATTCTCATAATTTTCAGGATACTCGACTAAAAATATTTTATTAGGTTTAGCCACATCTTCATAAGGATGTAAATTTACAGAGCCTTCATATTCTTCACCATTAACTGTATAGGAGTAAGAAACGACAGTTCCTCCTTTAACTGGTTTCCATATTTTAGTTATTTTGCCTATGGTGTAGTTTTGCGGGAGGTCATGTAGGTAATATCTATAATAGATTAGACCGATAGTAAGAAGGATTAAAAAACCTATTATGTAAAGTCCACCATATTTGTCTTTCTTCTTATTCATTCTTTATAGAGCCGCTTGCACATAACGCCAAGGCTATAAAACGTATGGCTTTCGAAGTGAATAATTGTCCCCCGTAGTAAAAGTAGATAAAAGTACCGACCGAACCAATACCACTACCCACCATATGTTTTTATAGCTACTGTTATGTACTGTATGTGCTATTCGCTGATCTCTAATTTGTCCGCTGAAACTTTAATTCGAATTCTTGTTCTTTGATTATCAAATCCGTGGTCAAATTCTAAAGTATTAAGTTCACTAATCCAGTTGAAGTTATCAGGTTTATAGAATGGTCCGATTTTATGAACATCATGTTTAATTGATTCGGCCTTTTCATGAATTGCAAAAAGTAAATAATGATGAATTCGATCAGTTGTATCAATTTCATTATTAGTTGGAAGAATTATACCTTCTCTAAATATCGTAAATGCCAAGTTAGAATTTTGATATTTTTTAAGGTCATCAATAGAAAGAAGTATTGATTTAACTTCATCATTAGTTAACCGGCTGTTCTTAAATTCTTGAGCGGCCAATCCTGATGGAACTAAAATTAAAATCAGTCCAAAAAGTAGTTTAAATGAGTTCATTTGATAGCACATATAGTACATAACGCCAAGTGTATAAATCGGTGTGGATTAAAACCTGCGTCATTGTCCCCCGATATAAAATATGAATATACCACTGAACGCTCGGAACCACAAAGCCCACGCTGATTTATACACCATGTTATGCACTGTCCATTTATTTCGTAAGCATTATTATTAGCAAGAAAACTAAAAGAGTTACTACGATAATAGTCCAGGTCAGAATTTTTCGTCTGGATTCTCTTTTAGATTTAATTCTCTGATATTTTATCAGTTCATCGTAATCAGCAGTCCCTAATGGTTCACCTTTGTTGGATGATGAATAAGGATTATCTTTCATAGAACCTCGTCTATTTCTTAGTTCTCTGTTCTGCTTAAAAGAGTCACTTCCTTGTCTACTAAATCCTGCTCCTCCTGTCATAATTTAATAACTCTGTCTGATTATAAATGGATAGTGCATAACGCTCAGGCTAAAAACAGTAGGCCCATCGAAGTGAGTCATTGTCCCCCGTAGCAAAGTAAATATAACCACTGAAAGAACCTAAACCACTAAACGGCCTATTGATTTTTAGCTATTGTTGTGCACTGTTGGCTTTATTCACCGAATTTTCAATTTTAGCAGTTATTATTCTTAAATTCTTGAAATTATTGGCTCTCAATAAAACCGCAATTAATATTAAAAATGCTGTTAGAATTAACCAATAGAGACTAAGGGTTATCATTAATTGCGTGTCTATGGGTTAATCGATAGTCATAATCGTTAGAGTTCGCGTTCTTGAATTCTGAACTTGTTCTCAAGTTATACGCAATCTCTTCAGAGGATAAGGTTGTACTAACGGTTTTGTCAAGTTTTAAATTAATTATTACCAAACATTTACAAGTTAAATAGTGCGTAAAATTAAAACTAGAAGGGCCAGAATTATAATGAGATAAAGTAATCCCAGCCACGCTTGTCTTGCTTTGTTTGATTCGTCATAATAATCTGACCATTTATTCTTGAAGCCAGATAATGACCAATTCACAAGACTTGTTAAAATACGTAGAAAATAATAATTCATTCTTTGTATCGGAATCGTCCTAAAGCCAATAGTGCACAACGCCAGGGCTATAAAATGTAGGGCTTTCGAAGTGAATAATTGTCCCCCGTAATAAAAGTAGCTAGAACTACCGACTGAACCAAAACCACTACCTGCCCTATATTTTTATAGCTACTGTTATGCACTGTTTATTTATTCAATGTACGTCAATTCCATCGAAATATATTTCTGAAATTACAACGTCATCATATTTATTTCCTTTGTAGATATCTATGATTTCAAACTTAATTGTCCAATTCGGTTGAGATTTTAAGAGTTCTAAGTTGGTACGATTTGCGTTGCCGATTAAAGGTATATCAAATGATTGTTCTGCTATCTTATCTTCAAGATTTAATATTGCAAATGGTTCATTGTTGACGTACATTTTAATTTTTTTAACTCTTGAATTATCTGTCCAGGATTTTTTACTTTTTACGTATCCATTTACTACAATAACTTTATTAATTCTAGGACTTGCAGCATCAAAATGGTATTCTAAATATTCGCCAATTCCATAACCTTTTACGCCTTCAACCCAAGCATTTTTATAATTTAAATCATGAGCATTTTTTGGATTATATGAGTTATCACCTTGTGAAGACAAATAAGAAGAAGCAGTTATTTTGAGAGGACCTCCACCACAGTACCAACTACATCCCCCGCCTTCAACTTCCCAAATAGATCCTTTAGTTTCATCACAATATTTTAAAATATTTTCTTCTTCAGCAGTTAATTGGTTCCAGCTTCGATTTTCTTCATTTAATTTTTTGTATACTATATGGCAATCCTCAAACGCTTCGGGAGAATTAAATTTTGCTTCTACTTCTGGACTAAAATTAAGGGAAGAGATTTTTGGAGTTAACACTTCAAGTTTTTGGGAATATGTAAATTCAAAAGCAAGAGTTAAAAAAAGTATTAAAATATTTCTCATACTGTTCTTAAATAAATAGTGCATAACGC
>JBPRGH010000153.1:0-1907 GCA_051418055.1 Candidatus Cyclobacteriaceae bacterium M2_1C_046
AGGTGCTCCCGTGATCACCATAATTCATGGTTTCGGCAACCTTGTTCCGGCAGACCATCGCTCCAATAGGAAATCCACCGCCCATAGCTTTGGCCATCCCAATGATATCGGGCTGTACTCCGTAATGCTCAAAGCCAAATATTTTGCCGGTACGTGCAACACCAGTTTGCACTTCATCAACAATTAAAAGGGCGTTATGCTGGTCGCAAAGCTCCTGAATAGCATCCATAAATTCTTGGGAAGCCACATGAAGTCCGCCCGAACCCTGTATGGTTTCAATGACAATTCCGAGCGTATTTTCATTAAAATGCTGCTTCAAAGCTTCTACATTGTTCAGGGGAATCTGCTGAAATCCTCCCAAAAGCGGGTCATAGCCCTCCGAATATTTATCCATGCCCATGGATATGGTCCCCATCGTTCGTCCGTGAAAAGCATTACTAACGGTCAACATTGGCCCTTCCTTCTGATGAGCCTGCCCGTATTTGCGTGCCGCTTTAAGACAGGCTTCCATGGCTTCTCCGCCGCTGTTACATATAAAACCTTTGTCCAGCCCTGAAATATTGGACAGTAACTCGAGCAGTTCAGCCTGTGGTTTGCTGTAGTAGAAGTTAGAAATATGCATCAGCTGTCCAACTTGCTCTCGTACCGCTTCCACAACGTTGGGATGACAATGCCCCAAACTATTGACCGCAATGCCGGCCAGGGCATCGAGATATTTGTTGTCTTCATCATCCCATACATAGGCGCCTTCGCCTTTGGTTAACGTAATGGGATAGCGGTTGTAAACAGGTAGATGATACTGTTCGGTTAGCTGCTGAAAATTCATAAAGTAGAATTACACTTAGAAGATTTAACTCTTTTAAAAGAGCAATTATTTGTAATGGATACTATAAAATTATTGAACTATAGTAACAAAAAATTAAGGGAAGTTTGAAACGAAAAAGTCAGGTAGAAGGGGCGGGATGTTTTAGTTCATAGAAGGCCTTGCTCGTTTAAAAATTACTGGGAAATATTGTTCGCTTTAGGTTTAAAAATTGACTTGGGGAATACCTGGAAATTGAAGGTTTTGAAGTTATTCATAAGGATAATAATAGGAGAGAAAATAGCTCCCAGTAGAATAGTTTTTTGAGTTAAAATTCTATCCGTTTACAATTCTAATTTATAGGAATTTAACAGGGCAAAATATATGTATTTATCTGGCCTGAAGAATGAGTAAATAGAAGCCAGTTTTACCCGGAGCAATGTATTGGTTTCCAGAGGAGTGGGGAAGGGGTACGGGGCTTTATTTTTTAGTTTAAATGAGAGCAAATAATCAACTCAAAACCTGAACACGATCAAGTGTGGCAATTTGACATATAAAGGGAGTGATATGGGTTGGGATAGCAGTCTGTGCTATTATGCAGCTGGCTAACAACAACTTAGAGCGGTTTATATAATTTTATTTATTACTTCGGTCATTATGCTAAAAGGAGCCATATAATAAAATTGTCAAGAGCAGGGATATATCTAATATGAGCGGGTAAATTAAATTGATTTATAACACTTTATCCTATTTACTTAAAAATTACTTTAAGGGTGGGATAGTGCTCATATTGTGCGCTGCCTAAATTATTTAGACAATGCTTATAACGTTTGATGATTAACGGGGCAGTGAAATAAAAGACAAAATATGTAAAATTATAAATATCAGTAAGTTACGGGGCGATATCATTTTTTTAAAAAGGTTCATTTATCCAAACAATATTGGCCTTAATTATTTAGGAAAGGGGCTGAAAATGGCAGCAAGACAATTTATCATACTATATTAAATTTAATATAAACACATGAAGCACAAAAAATTACAGAAATTACCTTATGTATTAACTATATAAATATGCTCATTATGTTGCTTTAATAGTGCGGTTTCC
>JBPRGH010000154.1:0-78928 GCA_051418055.1 Candidatus Cyclobacteriaceae bacterium M2_1C_046
CCCTTCTTCCTACCTCCTCCCTACCAAAAAAAACAACAAATCTCTATTATTTTCATTGTGTGCAGATTAACTTCATATAAAATTTTAAAACCTTGATTTTCATTCGTTAACTAACTTATAACTATGAAAAAAATATTAGTCCCAACTGACTTTAGCGAACAAGCCGATTATGCTTTGGAACTCGCAAGCCATATAGCAAAACAAACGGGTGCTGAAATATATCTTATGCATGTTGTGGAAGATGTAACAGTAACTACTTTTAAAGTTACCGCTGATACCGCCCTTCCGGATATGGAGGAAAAGATCTATATTTCAAAACTTATTAAAAAAACACGGAATGATATACATGAGGCTGCCAATAGGTACCCGGAAACAAATATAAAAACCCAGATAAGAGTCGGTAGTACTTACCACAACATAAAAGATATTATTGTAGAGCAGGATGTTGATCTTGTGGTAATGGGCACAAAAGGTGCTACCGGGTTACAGGAAATATTGGTTGGTTCTAATGCCGAGAAGGTAGTGCGTTATGCTAAATGCCCAGTCCTCACACTTCATAACAGGATTACTGATTTTAATTTTAAAAATATCGTTTATGCATCCGGTTTGCTTGAAAAAGATGATCAGGCAATAGATATTGTAAAAGCATTTCAAAAGATCTTTGGCTCAACCATTCATCTGGTGCGTATAAATACCCCTAATAATTTTGAACGTGATAGCCAGTCGTATGCTCGTATGTATAAATTTGTAAAAGATAATAACCTTGAAAATTATACCCTGCAAATATTTAATGATGTTACTGAAGAGGAAGGCATAATTTACTTTGCAGAAAAAGTAAAGGCAGATCTTATCGCCATGGCCACTCATGGAAGAACAGGTTTTGCCCATATAATAACAGGTAGTATTGCTGAAGATGTGGTTAATCATTCCAACAGGCCGGTATTAACTCATGTAGTTAAAAAGCATTGAATTTAAGCCCTGGAATACCCGCCGGGGCTTAATCCAGCACACGATATTCAACTGTTATATCCATGATGAAATCAAGTGTAAAAGCTACCGGAGTATTATCTATTTCGCCAGCCAATACCAAATTCACTACATTATCTTCTAATAATGCCTGCTCAACGGCATCAACTTCTGATTGGTTTAAGTTAATAATTTGCTCACCTTGGCCACTTATTGCCTGAAGGTCCACATTGGATACAGTTGTACTCCCTAATTGAATTCCATCAATCGAATTAACCACTATCGTTGCTTCTACAAGGTTTGTAGGTTCTCCTGAATAATTTGATATCCTGTAGCTGAACTCATCTAAATTATAGCTGTCGATTCGATTTAAAGCATCCTGTATCTCAGGCTCTGTTGATGCATCAAATGTTCGGTTTGCTGTAAAAGTTTTCGATGCCCCTGAAGGAACATCAACTTCAAAGCTTTTGATTAGCGAAAAACTCCTATTTACTATTGAAATGCCGTCATCGCAACCAGGTAATATCAATGCTGATGCCAGAATTATTATTAATATATATTTCATGTAATTAATGATCCTTTAATATAAATAAAAAAAAGACCTGCCTTTTTGTTAAGCAGGTCTTTAATTATTTTATTTACTCTATTTTATTACTGTATCAGATTAACTGTATCCAATCGAGTGATCTGCCCGATAATTACCTCAATATCTTCAACAGTTTCAGTCTGGTAACCATCCTCCTGAAATACTACGTCCCAGGTACCACCAGGTACTGCTATGATCTTATAATATCCATCTTCATTAGCATAGGTAGTTAACGTGTCACCATTCTGTATTGCCATAACAGCAGGAGTAATTTCTGTAGGTAAAACTACACCTTCAATTGCTCCATTTTCAGCTTCTACAATTGTTCTGATAACCGGCTTCAAAATATACATTCCACTGGCACCTGCTTTTACAACTGACTGGGCAGCATTAAAATCCAATAGGATATTATAGGTAATACCATCCAGTAGTGACTCGTGTACGTTAAGCTTTAACCCGGATTGTTGAGCACTTGGTGTTTTTAGATCATGTTCTACTCCATCAATAACTACAGAGTTATTTTCACCAAGAATTAACCTGATCTGTGAAACCTCTCCAACAACAGCCTGATCATTAACAATCAATGTATCTACACCATTTGTAAGATCTAAAAGATTATATATTCCTGTATTTGTATTTAGATCTATCCACGACTCATCTCCATCCTCAGTTTCAGCATGTACCTGTACGCCTTGCAGATCAATATAAACTGCGTCATAATCACCGGGAGCATCAGTTAATCTAATATTAAACTGTTTTACCCCAGTCTCCTCATCATTACATGCGGTAAGTAAAACTATACTCGCAAAAAATAATCCTAATAATTTTTTCATAATCAACTTTTTTTAACTTTAAGTTTGTGTATTTAATACGGTAAATTTAACGTATCGTAACCCTCTTCGGTATCTCTCAATCGCTTAACAGCATATAAAATCGTTTAATGGAAGCTAACTTCGTTATATATCGTTCAAGTGCCGGCAGTGGCAAAACCTATACTCTTGTAAAGGAGTATCTTCTTATTGCCCTCAAAAACCCCGACGACTTCCGTCATACGCTTGCCATTACATTTACTAATAAAGCAATGCAGGAGATGAAATCCAGGATTTTGGAATATCTCCACGACTTTATTGAGTGCAAACCCCATGCCATGAAACAAGATCTGATGGATGCATTAGATCTTGATGAGCAGGAGTTCAATAAAAGGTGCCATATTCTTTTCAATAATATTTTACATAAATACAGCGACTTTTCAATCAGCACAATTGATGCTTTCTTTCAGCGTATTATTCGTTCTTTTACAAAAGAATTGGGTATTTATGGTCAATATCAACTCGAGCTTGATCAGGATCTGGTATTGCTCCAGGCTACTGATGATTTAATAGCTGACCTTCAGGAAAACCAGGACCTGACGCGATGGATCATTCAGTTTGCCGAAGAGCAGCTTAATGAAGGCAAAAGCTGGGACATTCGCAAAGCACTCATGGACCTGGGGCAGGAAATTTTTAAGGAGCATTTTGTAACACTGGAAAATCAGCTATTAAATGCTTCGGAGATCAAAGAATTTCAAAAAAGACTCTCTGAGGAGGTGGTCAAATTCCACAAAACACTTGAAAATTATTCCCATCAGGCTTTTAAAGCAATAAAAGATAATAAGCTAGCTCCGGAAGAATTTAGCAGAGGGTTAAATGGAGCGCTTTCTTTTTTTAATAAAATCAGAAAAGGAGCTTATGATGAACCATCAGGGGCAGTAAGGGAAGCATCAGAAAATATTGATAAATGGGTTAAGAAAAAATGCGACAGGCGTGAAATACTTCTCTCCGTTTCAGAAAACCATCTGATGCCTTTATTAAATAACTGCATTGATTTTTATGATACTAACTCAGCAAAATATAATTCATGCCTGGCAGCTCATCGTTTTATCTACGGGCTTGGATTACTATCGGATCTGTCTAAAAAAATCCAAAATTATAAACATGAACGCGACCTTCTCTTTATTCAGGATGCTACACGACTGATCCTGCAGTTATTGAATGAAAGTGATTCACCTTTCATTTTTGAAAAAACGGGAACATTCTTTAAGCACTACCTCATTGATGAATTTCAGGACACCTCGGCCCTACAATGGAAATGCCTGATGCCTCTCGTATATGATACCATTTCATCCGGAAATAAAAGTTTACTTGTAGGAGATACAAAACAATCAATCTACAGGTGGCGCGGTGGAGACTGGCAGCTTTTGCAACAGCAGGCAGAAATTGATATCCAGCCACAACTTACGGATATAAAATTCTTACAGGAAAATTACCGCAGCTCACAACAGGTAATTCAATTTAATAACGAGCTTTTTAAAGAGCTTCCTCAAACATTTCATGATCTTATAAAAGAGGAAATAAATTCTACGGATAAACAGACAAACTATCTGCTTGATAGCTTAACTGAAGTTTACGCTGACGCAGAACAGCTCGCTCCTACTAAAGCCAAGGCTGATGGATATATTAATATTTCCATAGTTAATGACGAGGAGAATCATTGGAAAGAAGAGGTCCTATTAAAGCTTCCTGAAACTTTAAATGATCTGCTTAATAGAGGCTACAGGTTAAGCGATATTGCATTACTGGTAAGGAAAAAAGATGAAGCCTCAGAATTATCCCAGCACCTTCTTTCATTTACAGATGAGAAGGGAAATAGCCTCTATCCTGTGCTTACAAGCGAAGCACTTATGATTGGAAAAGCCAGAGCGGTAATGATAATTATCAATGCACTAAAACACCTTCAGGATAAGGAAGATATTGTGGCGCTAGCAGAGTTGGTTTATCATTACCAGAAAAACAGATCCAGTACTGTTAGTTTTCATTCAACACGGAATAAGAAAGAGCTTATTAAATTCTTACCTGAGGATTTCATTCACCTTGAGAGGTCTGTCCTTCATCTTTCTCTTGAGGAAATGGTGGAAATGATCATCCGTACCTTTGATCTGCCAGGCGATTCAGGTGAAGCAGCTTATGTACAAACCTTCCAGGATAAGGTGCTTGATTTTGCCAGGGCTGAAGGGAATGATATTCCCTCATTCTTACAATGGTGGGAAGAAAAGGGATTTAAAGAAAGTATTCAGGTTCCCGGTGGGATTGAAGCTATAAATATTATTACCATTCATAAAGCAAAAGGCCTGCAGTATCCCATCGTAATTCTTCCATTTGCTAACTGGACACTGGAAAATAACTTTTCTATTCTCTGGGGCAGCAGCTTTGAAGAACCAATTTCCGGAATTCACCTGCCTTTGAAGAGCACTTTATCATTGGGGAATAGTTTTTTTAAAGAGCATTATTTTCAGGAGAAGCTTCAGAATATTCTAGATAGCATCAACATGCTGTATGTTGCATTCACAAGAGCCGAAAAAGAGCTTTATGCATGGATCCCTGACCCAAAAAAGATCAAAAAATCAAAGAATAATATTTCTTCTTATCTTCATCAGGTAGTTACGGGTGATGATTTTGCTTTAAATGAAAACTGGTCGGAGAAAACTCAATCTTTTGAATTTGGAATAAAATTAAAGCATGACCAAAAAGAGCAGAAGGAAAACGTACAGGTAACAATTAAAAAATACCTCAGCCATGAATGGCGCGACCGGATGGTAGTAAAAAAGATTTCTTCGAATGAAGAAATTGCCGAGCAAACCTCCCGGGGAAGAAAAATGCATTACTTTTTAAGCCGCGTGAAAGAAATTGAGGATCTTGAAAAGCTTCCATTTTTTAAGAATTTTGAAGATAAAGAGTTGCTGCAGGAGCTGTATGAAGTGATTGATCATGAGGAGATAAAAACCTTCTTCTCGAAAGAATGGAAAGTATTAAATGAGAAATCTATTCTCTCAAAAAATGAAATTTACCGGCCGGATCGAGTAGTTATGAAAGATTCCACTGCCGTAATTATAGATTATAAATGGGGACAGGAACAAAAAGGATATCATAAACAGATCAAAAATTACCTGAACCTCTTGCAGGAGATGGGCTTTTCAGCAAAGGGTTATTTATATTATGTAGACCAGAAGAAGGTGGAGAAAGTAGCGTGAAAACATTTTTAGAAGAAGTTGCCGAAGCATTAGGGCCAAAAGAGTCCTGGTTAAATAAACATATTATTTTCCCAAACCGCAGGGCCGGGGTATTTTTTCGTGACGAGCTGGCAAAACTAGCAGGTGATAAACCTGTCTTTGCTCCGGAAATTTATAGCCTGGAGGATTTTGTTTTTCAGCATGTTCCGCTGCAGCAGGCTGATACACTAACATTAACAGGCCTGCTTTTTAAAAGCTATCAAAAGATCTTCAATAGCAAAGAAACCTTCTCTGATTTTTTCTTCTGGGGTAAAATGATCCTTCGCGATTTTGACGATATTGATCAGCATCTTTCTGATCCAAAATCAATCTATAGCATCATTGAACAGCAGAAGCAGCTTGATCTTTCATTCGGATTTCTGTCTCCAGAACAAATAAGGATCCTCTCGAGCTTCTGGAGAAAATTTACAGATAATCCCGGTCAGCATAAGGAGCAATTCATAAATATTTGGAAAAAGCTCTATCCGCTTTACAATGATTTTCAGGATATTCTAAAGGAGGAAGGTTATGGCTACAAAGGAATGGCGTATAAAACCTTTGCCTCCAATCCGGATAAATATTTAAATACTACAGACCAGGGATTGATATTCGCAGGATTTAATGCTCTGACAAAAGCTGAAGAGGTAATTATTACCCATTATCTCCGCAAAGGAAATGCTAAAATCCTTTGGGATATCGATGACTACTATTTTTCAAGGAACGAACAGGAAGCCGGACGTTTTTATCGTGAACTTTCTAAAAAAAGCACTTTTTCAAATACATTTCCTGAGGAACTGCCAAAAAATATTCAGCAGGCCCCAAAAATAGTTGAAATTGTAGGTGTACCCTATCGTGCAGGACAGGCCAAGCTTGTCGGCCAGCGGATAGACGAATTATTAACTGAGAATCCAGACTTCCCGCTAAATAAGATAGCAATAGTATTACCTGATGAGCAGCTTCTTTTCTCCGTTTTAAATGCTTTGCCACCGTCTGTTAAAAAATTTAATGTGACAATGGGCTTTCCGGTAGAGACTTCTACTGTGTTTAGTTTACTACTTAACTGTCTCTCATTGCAGGACAATGTGAGTCATCGTAGTGGTGAAGAATATTTTTATTTCAGGCCATTAAAAAAGATCCTGAGGCATCCTGTTATTCAGGAAATTATTAAAAATGCAGCTGACGATTTCCTTTTGGATATGCTGAAGAAGAACCAGATATATATTTCAGAGCAGGAAATAAAAGAACTACATCCATTATTTCAAATAATCTTTCAAATACAAAAAGAAAATTATACACCTTATCTACTGCAAGTCCTTCAATCATTAATTGCCTATGAAGAAGAACTAACACCGGAAAATACTACTGCTCTTCACTTTATTGTGAAACAGCTGAGAGAGTTACAAATATTTGAAGAAGAGCTAAATCTTCATTATGAGCTTAGGCATTACAGCAGGTTTCTGCGCCAGCTCCTGAGCAGCAACAAAATCCCATTTGAAGGAGAGCCGCTGGAGGGCTTGCAAATAATGGGTGTACTTGAAACACGGAACCTGGATTTTGAACATGTTTTTGTGCTATCGCTAAATGAAGAGTATTTCCCTGCAGATAGTAGGCTGAAATCATTTATTCCCTATAATGTACGTAAAGCATTTAACCTGCCGGTTTTTGATCAGCAGGATGCTATCTATGCTTACCTTTTCTACCGGCTGTTTCAAAGAAGCAAGCATGTACAGCTGTTTTATAATACGGAAGGAAATGTTGTAGGAGGACAGGAAAAGAGCAGGTTTATACAGCAGCTTGTACATGAAAAACCTTTCCCTGTTGAAAATAAGCTCCTGAATACTCCTGTAAAACCACAACAGGTCGAGCAAATAATAATAGATAAGGATGAAGCCGTACAACAACTATTAGAGAATTACCTTTTCTCAGAAAATGAAGCAAATAAATGGCTGTACCCCAGCACGATCAACTCCTATCTGAATTGCCGTTTGCAATTTTATTTTAAATATATTGCAGGCATAAAAGAAGCTGACGAGATGGATGAAGAGGTAACCTCACGCCTCTTTGGAAATATCCTTCATGATGGAATGGAGAAGCTTTACAAGGAGCACATGGAGCAAAAAGGGAACAACCTTATTGAACCTGAAGATTTTGTTTCACTGAAAAAGAAAGTAAAAAAAATTGTGGAGCAGGGATTCAAAAAAGAGTTTGGAGTTGAAGGGGACAAACAATTTGAATTTACAGGCCAAAATATCATCCAGCGCGATATGCTGATTAAATTCATGCAGCAGATCCTCAGCCAGGATAAAGCAGTAGCTCCTTTTAAAATAATTGCCCTGGAAACAGATAATAAGGAGAATTATACCATTGGTTTTCCAATTCAAATAAAAGGAAAAGAGAGAAAAGTTGGCATTAAGGGTAAAATTGACCGCCTTGACCAGATCAATGGTAGTGTACGTGTTATAGATTATAAGACAGGAAGGGATGAACTGAATTTCCCTGATGTTCCTGCACTTTTTGATCGGGAAAATGATAAACGTAATAAGGCAGCATTCCAGACGCTGTGTTATACCCTGCTTTATGATAAAGTACAAAATCCTGAAGGCACTGTTGTTCCCGGCCTTTACAGCAGAAATAATTTATTCAGTAGCCCGTTTGAATACAGGCTTTCCACTAAACATAACGGAAGTAAATACACTCCCATTGTTGATTACCGGCAGGTGAAAGACCAGTATGAAAAACATCTACAGCTGCTGCTGCAAGAGCTTTTTAATCCTGATATAGCTTTTGATCAGACAGAAGACCTGAAGCAATGCAGTTACTGTTCATATAAAGGTATTTGTCAAAGGTGATGGATTAGATTTGAGAATTGAGATTTGAGATTTGAGATTCATTTAGAATTGTGAATAACAATACTCCTATCCTTTGTTTAATAATTGTAAAAGTTTAGGATTTTTTACTTTCTGATTTCATATTTCAGATTTCTAATTTAAAAAATATGGCTATAGATCAAAATATACTTATTACTGTTGATGCCCTGATAATGGCTCGGAAGGATGAGCGGGATTATATATTATTAATTGAAAGAGGCAGCGATCCTTTCAAAGGTTCATATGCCTTTCCAGGTGGATTTGTAGAGGATGATGAAGACCTGGAAACAGCGGCAAGAAGAGAATTACTGGAAGAAACAGGAATAATTGCCGATGACCTGGCACAGTATAACGCTGTGGGCACTCCCGGCCGTGACCCGAGAGGCAGGACAGTAACTATTATATTTTTCGGATGTATTGACGAAAACCAGATGGATAAAGCAGAAGGAAGTGACGATGCAGCAAAAGCAAAGTGGTTTCCAATGGATGATCTTCCTCCTCTTGCTTTTGACCATAAGCAAATAATGATTGATTTTAAAGAGTACTTAAGAAAATAATTCGTTCTGAATTACTTATTTGCAAACTCCCTGATCACATCCACATTCATGCGATCATTAAGCCGCTGCGAATAATGAAGCTCCTTCACTACTAATCCTTTGTCCAACAAAAATTCAGCTGGCATAGTATTAAAGGATTCACCGTCAGCCATGGGGTGGATTGGAACACCGGTTTTATTAGCTTTCAGGGCTGTCTGAACAAAACTCGTAATGTGGCTCATTGTTGATTTATAAAATGAACCCTCTAAGCCATAGGCTCTATAGATCTCTTTTTCAGGATCTGAAATAATAGGAATTGGTGATACATCCTGATGAAAAGAACTGCGTAAGATTATCCTGTCCTTAGATTCAAAAAAGAAGATCATTTCAAGTCCCTTTTCTTTAAATTTCTCGTGTACCCGTGTTAAAGTATGAACTCTAAGGTTACAAAATGGACATCCGGCATGCCTGAAAAATCCAAGTAAAACTTTTTTATCTCGATATGCATTTAAATCGATCTCCCGATCATAGACATCTTTTAGATTAAAAAGTGGCGCAACAACATTTTTTTCCAACTGCATAAAGAGAAATTATTATAAAGGTAAAGGCTATTTATGTAAGTGTGTATTGAAAAGTAACCATGGGCGCAAAAATTATTATTATTTATCAACTAATGTTTTAGTTATAAGAAAAGAAGTTTTATTATTGTTTAAGAATTTAATTTGATTGCTATGTGCCCGATATACAAACTTATCCTTCTGGTTTTTCTTTTACCAATTACATTATCAGCACAAGACAGGCAAATTTATATATCAAAAGCTGATTCACTATATAAAATCAAATCTTATAAGACATCCGGTGAATTTTATGATAAAGCATTCAATCTTGCTCCTGGTGATGCTACAGAATATTATAATGCAGCCTGCGCCTGGTCTTTATCAGAAAATAAAGAAGCGGCCATAAAATACCTGCACCATTCTGCTGATAAGGGCTATAAGAATATAGAATGGATTAAAAAAGATAATGACCTTAAGATATTGAATGACCATACTGAATGGAATAATATTCTTGAAAAAATAGCTACCAATAAAGCTGCCTATGAAAAAGACTTTGACAAGCCACTCCAAAAGCAGCTTGAAAAGATCTATATAAGAGATCAGCTATTACGACAGTTATTTCAGGATGCGGAGGCAAAATTTGGAAAAAATTCCGAAGAGATGGAATACTTCTGGTCACTCATGGCTAAGGAGGACAGCCTTGCGCTACTGGAGGTAACAGATATCCTTGAAAACAGAGGCTGGCCCGGAAAATCACTTGTAGGTGGAAAAGCGAACCATGCTGTATTTATGGTAATCCAACATGCCCCTTTGGAAATACAGGAAAAGTACCTTCCTCTGATGAAAGCCTCAGTGGAAAAAGGGGAATCAAGTGGACGGAATTTGGCAATGCTGATTGACAGAGTAAGAATGCACAAAGGTGAAAAACAGCTGTATGGATCACAGTTATCAAAGAATAATGAAACAGGTCAGTGGGAGTTATATCCTATCGAATCTCCTGAAAAAGTAAACGAAAGGCGTGCAGAGGTAGGCTTAGGGCCTATTGAAGACTACCTTAAAAAGATGGGTATAAAATAAAATCCAAAATTGAGCAGAGGTGATATACAGGATTTTGTTGAATTTTATTTTTTCGCCTCCTGTTATATAACCGGATGAAAAAATTAATTTTATTTTTCTTTACTCTAATAATTTCATGTGGAATATATGCTCAGGACAAGCTTTATAATCCTGCTGAATATATCCCCTGGGCTTCGAATTTTAAATTGAACTGGGAGCTATATGAAGCTAAACCTGATGCCGGTTATTTTGGTGACGCAGGAACGGCTGTAAAAATCCAGGCAAAACCTTCAATAGTTAATGGATCTGTTGATTACCAAGTCCATGCGCTTTTTAATAAGAAAAAATCATGGTATAAAGAAAGGTCAGATGAATTGCTAGCCCATGAGCAGCTACATTTTGATATTGCCGAGCTGACCGCAAGAAAGATCAGAAAACGTATTGATCAGCTAAAAAAGGCTAATGTCAAGGATATTAAGATCTACAATGAAGAGATCGAAAAATTATTAAATGCCAGTAATGCTTTGGATGATGAATATGATAAAAAAACGCTTCATGGCATTTTAAAGAAAGAACAATCACATTGGGAAAAACAAATCTATACTGAACTTAAAAAGTTGAGCAAATATGAGCTGGAGACCCATATATTTAACTAACTGCTGTTAGCTCAGTAAAAAGATCCGATGCTCCTTTAACATCGCCGATTGGTAAATATTCACATACTTCTTCAAATTCACGCCACATCCTCTGTACCTCCGGGTGCTCGTGTGCAGCAGCAATTGCTTCTTTTGATTTCCATTCAAAGATTTCCACTAATGATCCATCCGCAGCACGACCGATTACTGGCTTCCTATTGGTGGCCAGGTCCAGTTTTTTCAATTTATCAACATGTGATTTTACCAGTATTTCAAGCTCTTTCTCTCTACCGGGTTTCGGTTTATAGGCAACAATTACTAATATGCTCATCCCTTTTTTTACAAAATATTATTTATCTTTTTTTGATTCTTATTCTTGTTCGGCAGCAATTCGAGCTTGAATTGCAAGTTGATAGTTTATTTTAGTAATTTCAACCTGGCGCATAGCCTGCTCCAAAGCCTTTGAGGCCTCTTCTTTACAGGTTTGTAGCATCAATTCACTTCTACTTGCCTCCATCTCCATACGAGATTTTTCAGTATACTGATACCAGGGAAAGACAAGCATAGCTATTAAGCTTATGAAAAGTCCGATTATTGTTAAATTCTTTTTCATCTTTATATTTTTACCCGGATATTTAAAACAAAATGCAAGTTCCTGCTTTAAATATCAAGCACTGAGGGGAATTTGCTTTCCTAAATATATGAGAATTATCCACCATCCTGTATTATGCAATTATTATGTTACCTATCGCTGTAATGCCACCTGCGGATTTTGTGATATATGGGAGCGCCCATCACCATATATAACCCTGGAGAATGCTGCTCATAATTTTAGGGACCTAAAAAAGCTTGGTGTTAAAGTAATTGATTTTACAGGCGGAGAACCTTTACTGCACCGGCAGATTGATGCGTTATTAGCAATGGCAAAAGGCTATGGCTTTATCACTACTTTAACAACAAATGGATTGCTGTATCCAAAGTGGTCAAAGAAAATAGCAGGCCTTGTGGATATGCTTCATTTTTCCCTCGACTATGGAACAGCCGAAAAACATGACAAAGCACGTGGGGTAGCTTGTTTTGATAAAGTTATGGAATCCATAGATATTGCATTAGCACTTGGCGAACGTCCTGATATCTTATTTACTGCTTTTGAAGAAAATCTGGATGAAATTGATCCTGTCTATACAATTTGTCAGCAACATAATCTTGTGTTGATCCTCAATCCGGCATTTTCTTATAACGAGGTAGGAAATAATTTAAAAAATGCTGGTTATTTAGAAAAACTGGGAAACTGGAGTAAGAAAAAAGGAGTTTATTTAAATAAAGCTTTTCTTGAATTGAGAAAAAACGGCGGAAATAAAGTAGATGATCCTGTATGCAAAGCTGCCAGTTCAACTATTGTGATATCCCCTGAAAATAATCTGGTGCTTCCCTGCTACCATTTAGGAATTAAAGAATATCCTATTGATAATAAGCTCTTTACTCTATTTAAAAGCAAAGAAATAAATGAGCTTATTAAAATGGAAGGCCGCTATCCCGGGTGTGAAGGATGTACTATAAATTGCTATATGCAGCCCTCCTTTGCAGTAAACCTTAGTAAATATTGGCTAATGGCCCTTCCCAGCACAATTAAATACAATTCAATGAAGGGTACCTGGAAATACTTGTTCCGACGTAAGAAAAATTTCAGGAATACTTCCAAAACTTCAGAAAAAATAAACATTTCACTGCCTTATTAATTCCATAGTAGATATATTTGTAGTCCTTTTTGAAGGGTAATGCTTTTTTAGCTAAAAAACGAGAAATAAATAATGTCTACCGTTGTTTTAACTTCTATCATAGCGTTTACGCTAGTTATTCTTTTACTGGTTTTTATTCTACTATTTGCCCAGTCTAAGCTGGTGCAGAGTGGTCCGGTAAATATTGTCATTAATAATGATAAAGACAATCCTATTGTCACTTCGGCAGGGGGGAATTTATTATCCACTTTATCTTCTGAAAAAATCTTTCTACCATCTGCATGTGGTGGCGGGGGAACCTGCGCAATGTGTAAATGTGTGATTGAAGAAGGTGGCGGGGAAGTCCTTCCAACTGAAGTTGGCCACCTGAGCCGTAAAGAACAGCAGGAGAATGTCCGTCTTGCCTGCCAGGTAAAGGTTAAGGAAAACATGAAGATCCGTGTACCGGATGAGATATTTGGTATTAAGAAGTGGGAGTGTGAAGTTGTTTCAAACTACAATGTTTCTACTTTTATTAAGGAATTCGTGGTAAAGCTTCCTGAGGGTGAAAACCTTGACTTTGAAGCGGGTGGTTACATCCAGATCGATGTACCTCCTATCGAAGTTGATTTCAAAGATATGGATATTGCTCCTAAGCCTGAGCTTGGCCATAAAGAAGATGTCTTCCAAAGTGATTGGGATAAATTTAAGATGTGGGACCTGAAGATGAAGAACGATGAAGAGATCTTCAGAGCTTACTCTATGGCCAACCACCCTGCTGAAGGTAATATTGTAATGCTAAACATCCGTATTGCTACTCCACCATGGGACAGAGGGGCGAATCAGTGGATGGATGTAAATCCGGGTATCTGTTCTTCTTATGTATTTGGCAGAAAACCGGGTGATAAAGTAACAATTTCAGGACCGTACGGTGAATTCTTTATCAATCCAACTGATCGCGAAATGATCTATATAGGTGGTGGTGCCGGTATGGCACCATTAAGAGCACATATATTCCACCTTTTCCATACTGAAAAATCAGACAGGAAAGTTTCCTACTGGTATGGCGGACGTTCTAAAAAAGAATTATTCTATACTAATCATTTCCGTAAGATTGAGGATGAGTTCCCTAATTTCCAGTTTAATATAGCTCTTTCAGAACCACTTCCGGAGGATAACTGGAAAATCAAGAAAAGTTTAGAAGACAAAGAAGGTGACGGTTATACAGGATTTATTCACCAGGCTCTTTACGACAACTATTTAAAAGATCATCCTGAGCCAGAAGAAATAGAATATTACTTATGTGGACCTCCTTTGATGAATGCCGCAGTATTAAAAATGCTTGACGACATGGGGATTCCACCTGAAAATATCCGCTTCGATGATTTCGGAGGATAAAATAAAAAAAGCCATCAGTAATGATGGCTTTTTTATTTTTAAAAAGTTTTAAAGTTCTGCTTATTTCATCCTGAACCTTTATGGGACAGAATAAATTTCAGCACCATATTCAACCAAATATTCAGTTATTTCCCCATTCACAGTATTATAATATAAATTAACTGTTTCAATCTATTCTGTTACAGGTATTTTTTTTATGTTCGTTAATTAAATGAAGCAGCTCATAAATTATATAAAGAAAAATCTGGAGCTACTGATCTGGTTTACAGCACTTATTGCTTTATTCTTACTAAACCCGGAAAATGGATCCTTTACTTTATGTCCCTTTCATAATTTAGGGATTAGCTTTTGCCCCGGATGTGGCATAGGCCACAGCATCCACTATGCTTTAGTTTTTGACTTTAAAAAATCCCTCAGCTCTCACCCTCTTGGTATTTTAGCTGTAGTAGTAATAATCAAAAGAATTTTCACCCTTATCAAAATAAACATTAAAACTTATGAGCAAAAGATTGATACAACTCATTCCCGGAATTCAGGGTGAGGAGTTAGTTTACATTAAAAACCTGACCCGCGATCTGAATGATGATCAGCTGGAAACGTTTGCCGCTATATATAATGGAAAGCGCAAAAAAGAAGAAACTGTATTAATTGCTACTATACTTGGATTTATAGGAGTTGCGGGCGTACAGCGTTTTTTACTCGATCAGATCCTGCTGGGCCTGATATATTTCTTCACCGGAGGTTTGTGCCTGATAGGAACAATAATTGACCTTGTAAATTACAAACGCCTGACTTTTGAATATAACCAACATGCCGCTAATGATTCTGTTGTGTTAGTTAAGGAAATGGATTAAAAATTGTCATTCTGTAAGATTATAGATTTTACAGAATGACATTTATATAATTCAATTAAAATCCTACTATAGTCAATCCGACACTAAATGTTTGTACATCAGTACCTGCAGGACCATTTCCTTCTTCAAAAAGCTGATTTAATGAATAGTATCCGTAAAGGCCAAAGCTTCCGTAACCAATGCGTGCCAATGCACCATAACTCCACCTGCTGAGATTAAAATCTTTTTTCTCCTTAATCTTATTCAGGTTATCATCAAATTTATAATTTACTTTGGTGTGAGCTGAGTACATAAAACCAAATTTTCCGCCAATACCAAAATTAAAGCTACTGGTTTTATCCAGTGGATTTGAATAATAACGTAATTCCAATGGGACCTCTACATAATTAACAGCTAATTTTGTTTTCTCAATTTCTATCCTCTCATCAATATATTCAGAGATCCCTACCACAAGAACAGTGTCCGGATTATTAAAAGAAGTGGCTAAAGTAACATCATTGTCAAATTTGAATTTATTTAGACTAAGCCCAATCCCAGGCATGAAATAAATATTTTCAGTTAATTTAATTTCAAAAAGATAGCTTAGGTTTACAACTTTAGAGCCCCAGAACCCTATATCCAGGGTATCCAGGTCATTATCCTGGAAGAAATTAAATCCCAGATCGATTAAGAACTCGCCCGGGACATCAGGCCTACCAGTCTCTTGATTATCCTGAGCTTTAGCTGTGTTGCCTGCAGCAAAAAGAAATATTAATAAAGCAACAAACGTAATTTTTTTATACATGTGATTTCTGTTTCAGACCTCAAAAATAACTGATTATCTTTCTTTTAAACCAAAGAAATGGCGAGAAGTTGAATATTTATGGTTTATAATAAAATTTCAGGGCCTTTTTACAATCTTCCAATTCAACGTTAACATCGTAAATACCTTGCCCTATTCCTTCCAATAAGGAGAATTTTAATTGTCCCATAACATTTTTTTTGTCCTGCTGCAGGTAACCCGTTATTTTTTCAATTTCTTCCTCTGTATACGAAATCCTTGGAAAAAGAGTAGAGATCAATGCAACAATCTCATTAAATTCCTCCTCATTTATATGAGACAGCTGCCAAGACAGCCAACTTTCCATTACCATTCCTGCAGCTACTGCCTCACCATGGAGTATTTTTCTTTCACCCTTGCTTAACAGGTAGCTCTCAACGGCATGACCTAAAGTATGACCAAAATTTAAGATTTTACGTCTGCCACTTTCAAATGGATCTTCCTTTACAACCTGATATTTGATATTAACAGCTACGGGGATCAATTTTTGAAGCTCCTCTACTTGAAGAGAATGCTGTTTTATATCTTGCCATAGCTTGTCATCACTGATCAATGCATGTTTTACTACTTCCGCATAACCACTCATAATCTCGCGATGGTCGAGGGTCTCTAAAAAACCGGGATGTATAAAAACAGCATCAGGGTCTTTAAATACTCCAATCTGATTTTTATAGTTTTGAAAGTCAATACCAAGCTTACCACCGATACTGGCATCTACCTGGGCAAGTAAAGTTGTGGGTACATTTATGAATTTTATTCCTCTCTTATAAGTTGCAGCACAAAATCCACCAAGATCGCCAATGACACCTCCCCCAAGATTAATTACCAGTGCTTTCCGATCAATATTTTCCCTGGTCATCTCCTCCCATACCTGACTGCATGTGTCAATATTTTTATACTCTTCACCGGCAGGGATGGTAATATGAAGTATATTATTAAAAATGTTTTCTATTTTAGGAAAGCAATGTTTCCTGGTATTTACATCTGTAATTACTACTATTCTTGAGTATTTAATATTAGTTATCAGCTCATTTAAACCTGAGACAGGATCATCTGACAAAAATATACCCGGAATAAACTCATTCATCTTCTTCTTTATTAAAACTCTCTGTCTGCCGCTTCATAGATTCAGTATGAATAGCTTTATAAATATCCTCAATAAGATTTTCATTTACTCCCATTTTTTTAGCCCAATCAGGCCTGGTGCTAATGATCTCTTTCCATCGCTCAAGCTGGAAGACAGAAATATTCTTTTTCTTTTTATATTTAGCTATTTCATCAACTACATTCATGCGGCGAGCTATAATTTCCACAAGCTCGCGATCGATCTCATCTATCTGATCCCTTAGGTCATGTAGTTTATTTGAAAACCTGCTGTCATCTGTTGTTGCTGACCTAATTTTAAGATTATTAATAATTTGAGCAAATACTTCGGGGGTAATCTGTTGATTGGCATCACTGAGTGCATTATCAGGATCATTATGCACCTCAATAATAAGCCCGTCGTAGCTAAAATCCACTGCCGTCTGGCTCACCTCTGCAATCATCTTACGGTTTCCTGCTATATGGCTGGGGTCACAAAATAATGGTACGTGAGGCAGCTGCCGCTTAAATTCAATGGGTATCTGCCATACCGGAGAATTACGAAATTTACCCGGCTGAAAAGAGGAAAACCCCCTGTGGATGGCGCCAACTGATTTAATACCTGCCGCCAACACACGCTCGATTCCACCAATCCAGAGGGGCAGGTCAGGGTTTATAGGATTCTTTAACAATATAATTTTATTATTGACCCCTTTTAATGCCTGTGCTATTTCCTGTACGGCAAAAGGATTTACCGTTGTACGTGCTCCTATCCATAATATATCCATATCATAGCGTAAGGCAGCTTCAACATGCTCCGGGTTTGCTACTTCAACAGCTGTTTTTACTTTATACTTTTCTTTGCAATCCTTTAGCCATTGCAGTGCATCGACTCCTGCACCTTCAAATGCATTTGGGCGGGACCGGGGTTTCCAGACTCCTGCCCTTATTACATTAACCCCTGCAGCAACTATTCCGCTGACAGTATTTTCCAGCTGCTCAGGTGATTCTGCACTGCACGGGCCGGCAATGATAAACGGCTTTTTATTAAATAATCTGATAAAGTCTTCCATACCCACAAACTAGACAGGCAATATTAGCAAAAACACCTTTATAAATGATACATCTGGCTTATATTTGCACCATTTATAATTCTATGGAACCATCAGATATTTCATTCGAAAATACGGCCGTTGCTTATTCGCATAAATCAGATAAGGAGCTGCAAAAAGCACATTTACTATTTTCAGTAGTAAATAACCCCATGATGTCTAATCTGGCTACTTCTGCTGTTAAAGCAGGCCTCTGGTTACGTCTGCCGATAAAAGGGTTAATAAAAAATACTGTCTTTGAGCTCTTCTGTGGAGGAGAGAATATTGAGGACAGCCAGGAGACAATTAAAGAGCTGGCAAATAAATCCGTTGGTACTATCCTGGATTATTCTGTAGAGGGAGAAGGCACAGAGGAGAGCTTTGAAGCAACAAAAAACGAGATTTTAAAGACCATAGATAAAGCAGCCAGCTCTTTAAATATTCCATTTTCTGTATTTAAACCTACCGGGATCGCCTCCAGTGATATACTTGAAAAAGTTTCTGCCGGAAGTGCACTAAATGAAGGGGAAAAAAAGGCATGGGAAAATATTCAGTCCCGTGTGAATGAGATCTGTGAATATGCTCACAGTAAAAATGTAAGAGTACTTATTGATGCCGAAGACAGCTGGTTGCAAAAAGCCATCGATGAATTAGTATATTCCATGATGGAACGCTACAACAAAGACGAAGCGTTAATTTTCAATACTTATCAGATGTACCGTCATGAGGCTTTAAATGATCTAAGGAATGCTCATCAACGGGCAACAATGCACCGGTATTATTTAGGTGCCAAACTTGTGCGTGGTGCCTATATGGAAAAAGAGCGTGAACGTGCTAAAGAAATGGGTTATAAGGACCCTATTCAGCCAAATAAGGAAGCTACCGACAGAGACTATAACAAAGCCCTTCAGTTTTGCATTGATAATAAGCAACGGGTAAGTGTTTTAAATGGCTCACATAATGAATATAGCAATAAATTTTTGGCCGTACTGATGGAAAAACACAGTATGCCAAAAAATGATGAACGGGTATGGTATGCACAACTGTATGGAATGGGGGATAATATTTCTTTCAATCTTGCAAAGGAGGGATATAACGTAGTAAAATATGTACCCTACGGACCGGTAAAATCAGTAATGCCTTACCTGCTTAGACGTGCTGAAGAAAATACATCAGTTGCAGGACAAAGCAGCCGGGAATTGCAAATGATCCGTAAAGAGATCGAACGAAGAGAAAAAATCAAAAAGAAATAATCAACAAGACATATCTAAGACATATCTAAATGTTAAGCGAACAGGAACAAATAAGAAGACAGGCAAGAGAAGAACTGGAGAAGCTGGGGATAAATCCATATCCCGCAGAAACTTTTGAAATAAATGCAGCTGCTAAAGAGATCCATCAGAATTACGAAAAGCGTAAAATAGATTATAAAAACATTTCTATTGCAGGAAGGATAATGAGCCGCAGGATAATGGGATCTGCTTCTTTTGCAGAAATCCAGGATTCTACAGGCCGTATCCAGATCTATATCAGGAGAGATGATATTTGCCCTGGTGAGGATAAAACACTTTACAACACAGTCTTCAAAAAACTCCTCGACATTGGCGATATCATTGGTATAAAAGGATATGTCTTTACCACACAAACCGGAGAGATAAGTATTCACGTTACTGATCTTAAGGTTCTCAGCAAATCGCTCCGCCCGCTTCCAATTGTTAAAGAAACTAAAGATGAGGAAGGAGCAGTTCATCGCCATGATGCTTTTAAAGACCCTGAGCAACGTTACAGAAGGCGATATGTCGACCTGATTGTAAACCCGGAGGTAAAAGAAAATTTTGTTAAGCGCACCACGATGATCAACTCGATGCGGGATTATCTTAATGATCGTGGCTACCTGGAGGTAGAAACACCTATCCTGCAGCCTCTCTATGGCGGTGCAGCGGCCCGGCCTTTTAAAACCCACCATAATACGCTTGACATGACACTTTACCTGCGTATTGCCAATGAGCTTTACCTTAAAAGGCTAATAGTTGGTGGCTTCGATGGGGTATACGAATTTTCAAAAGACTTTCGTAATGAGGGAATGTCTCGTTTCCATAACCCTGAATTTACACAGGTTGAGCTTTATGTAGCTTATAAGGATTATGAATGGATGATGAACCTCGTGGAGGAGATGATTGAGAAAGTAGCCATGGATATTCATGGTACTACAAAAGTAAAGGTGGGGAATAACCTGCTGGATTTTAAACGTCCATGGAAACGCTATACCATGTTTGAATCTATTCAGGAATTTACCGGTATAGATATAAGTGAAATGGATGAAGAGCAGCTGCGTAAAACCGCAAAAGAACTTAAGGTTCCGGTTGATGAATCTATGGGTAAAGGCAAACTTATAGATGAGATCTTTGGCGAAAAAGTAGAGTCACACCTGATACAGCCGACATTTATTACTGATTATCCAATAGAAATGTCTCCCCTGGCTAAAAAACACAGCTCTAAATCCGGTCTTGTAGAACGCTTTGAAGCTATTGCCAATGGCAAAGAGATATGCAATGCTTTCTCTGAGCTTAATGACCCTATCGATCAGCGTAAAAGATTTGAAGAGCAGCTGGAATTAGGTAAGCGTGGGGACGAAGAAGCTATGATGCTTGATGAAGATTTCCTGCGGGCTTTAGAGCATGGTATGCCTCCTACAGCAGGACTTGGAATTGGGATTGATCGGCTGGCTATGATCATGACCAACAGCAATTCAATCCAGGATGTTCTTTTCTTCCCTCAGATGCGCCCTGAGAAAAAACCTGTTGTAGCGACCGAAGATGACTTCATAAAAAACGGTGTCAGAAAAGACCTTGTACCTATTCTACAAAAACTGGGTATAGTTACTATTAAGCAGCTTAAGGATGCTAATCCTAACAAGTTATTCAATGATGTCTGCGGAATGCGTAAAAAAATGAAACTGGATGTACAGAATCCTACGCTTGACGAAGTAAAGGAATGGACGGAGTGAATGGAAGTTTGAAGTTCAAGGTTTAAAGTTCTTAGTTCTTAGTTTTTTGTTCCTGGTTTTTTGTTCCTGGGTTTTGATTTTTGGTTCCGTCAGTGATAGAGGCTTTGTTTGAGCCCGTCGCTGGTACTCATGCCATGAATGAGCGTTGATTTGCGCTGATGCAGTCGTGGCATGAGTGTGCGTGAGATGGCGAGTGCCGAAAGCACGCCCGGACGGCACAAAAGGAGTTTGAAGTTCAAAGTTTCATGTTTCAAGTTTAAGGTTCAAAGTTTAAAGTTTCTTCGCTCTCTGCTTATAGCTCCTTTACTTCTTTGGGTTAATTATATTCTCTACTCTAAAAGCGGGTGTTTTATAATCTTTGGGAAGATCTTTTTCGGGAATGGTATTTTGATTTCCATCCCTGATGGCACTATAATGAGGTGACATGATCTCAATCCCTGCTTCATTAAATTTGTCCTGGATATGCTGATGTAGTTTGGAGTAAATTTGCTCCATTCTTTCCGGAGTTTTTGTATAAGCATTTAACTCATAGTCAACATAAAAGTCACTGAGGGCTTTCTGAAGTACAAAAGGCTCTGGTGTAGAAAGTACATCATCTACTTCTTTGGCAGCGGCAATTAGCTGTTCCTGTACTTTTTGCCATGGTACATCATATCCTATAGTCACATTTGTATGGAGGACAAGCCCAACTTCTTCGGCAGCATTGCTATAATTAATTATATGACTGCCGAGGATCATAGCATTAGGAATAGTAATAATCACATTTTTAGGTGTTTTTATCCGTGTTACCAGAAGAGATTTTTCAACTATGGTACCAACAGTATCTGTTATCCTAACCCTGTCACCTACTATAAAAGGCCGCATATAAGTAATAACAGTTCCTGAAATAATATTGGAAATTGCCCCCGTAGATCCCAATGACAGAAGAACACCAACAAAAATACTTATCCCTTTAAAAGCATCAGAATCTGATCCCGGTATATATGGCCAGATTACAATGACTGTAAAAACTACAACAACAATATTTACAAGCTTATAAGTAGTATCAGCCCAATCTTTATAGAAGCCATGGATCTCCAGGTTACCGGCCTTTATTTCTTCGGAAATAAATTTTAAAAACTTATTGATATAATAGGCAATTACTATTATTACGGCAATGGCAAATAAATTCGGCAGGTAGTTTACAAAAGCATCCCATGCAGTTCCGATCGGACGAAGGATATAGCCGAAAAGTTTATCTGCGAGGCCACGTGTCCAGGGAAAAATGCTAAAGATTATAGGAAGGTACAGGTAACCAAAAAACAGGAACAAAAACCATTTAAAGGCATTTAAGGTCCACAATATCCACTCAAGCTGTTTAGTGGGGGTCAGAAAAGTGGTTTGCTTTATTTTTATTTCCGAAAACCAGGCATCTTTTTTGGTCCTTATAAAAAGCCGAAGCTTTCTGAACCAGCGATTCAGGTATCGATACACCACCAGGAGGATCAAAGTCGCTGCTATGGCTCCAAGTGCTCGAAATAGACTTCTTTGAAACCTCTCCCACCAGGCGGCTTCCTTAAGATGGGTAAGCAAAATAGTTCTGTAAGTTTCAGCCAGCTCTTCGGCAGTTACTCCCAATTGTGCAGCCTCTTCATCAGAAATACCAGTAAGTGCATTCCCATTATGGTATATCCAGACTTTATTTTCCTGACGGTTAAGATATATGGAATCTTCTTTTAGATTGAATGTTTCAGATACAGTACTGATTTTGCCGGTCAGCCAATCAGCACGTTCCCGCACAGACAGATCTCCGGAACCGGAAAATAACGCAAATAAAGAATCATTATCAAGATATACGACACCTACAGTATCAGGCTCAGCAGCTAATTGCTCAGCTTGTAAGGTATCTTTTTGAGCATATAAAATGGTACTGCTGAGCAGCAACAGAATAAAGACTGCTCCTTTCCTCGATATTAGTCTTGTAAAATTCAAATCGAAATTTATATAAGAAGAACAGCTGAGACAGGAACTGGTTATGATGATTTTTTGAGATTCTGCAGGCCTTTGGTTGCCTCACAGCCACAGGTAGTGCTACAACCTGCCGATTTAGTTTTCGCCTGACGCCAAAAAAAACGTACAGTATAAGCTACTGCAACAAGAAAAATGAGTATTACTAAAATCTCCTGTACCATATATCCTCTAACTCTTTATTGACCTTATAGGTTCCTAATTTACCAGTTTTGGGTTATTATTTTTCGCATTTCCGCTTGTAGTTTATTACCTGCAATTATATCACCGCCAAACAAATAGTTATTTCCGCCCTTAAAATCTGTTACAACACCGCCTGCTTCCTTAACTATTAATGCCCCTGCTGCTATATCCCATGGCTTAAGGTTAAACTCAAAAAATCCTTCAAATCTTCCACAAGCAACATACACAAGGTCAATAGCTGCACTTCCCATCCTTCGCAGTCCGTGTGAATTTTCCATGAAAATCCTTAAAATAGAAAGATAGCTCTCCATTTTTTCAAAATTATGATATGGAAAACCGGTGGCGATAAGGCTTTCTGAAATTGATCCGGCCGGGCTTACATGTATAGGATCACCATTTAAAAACGCCCCCTGACCTTTAATGGCATAAAAGCATTCATCTCTGTTGATCTCATATACAACACCAAGTACTATCTCGTCATTGTCCATCAAACCAATACTTATGGCATAGACAGGTACTCCATGTGTAAAATTGGTTGTGCCATCCAGAGGATCTATAATCCAGTTAAAACGATCTCCACGTTTATCTGTGGTTCCCTCTTCAGCAATAAAACCACTTTCAGGTAAAATCTTACTACAGCCTTCCACAATCTTCTTTTCAGCCGTTTTATCGACATATGACACAAGGTCATTTTTTCCTTTTAGTTCGATATCCGACCTTGAGAAATTAAGAGACTCCTGATATATGTATTCTTTGACTTCTTTAGTCAGTTCAATAAGCTGTTTATTTATCTCCTGAAGATCTTTCATTGAAAGAAGTATTTATTTTTTTTCTAATGTTTTTCTTTTTACAAAGCTATAGGCTAATATCAATACGCTAACCCAGATAGCTGTTCTGCCTACCCATTCACCTTGTGCATAAAAGCTAGGATCGTCAGAAATACCCGGAGTAAATATAACGGGCAATATTATTATTAATAACCCCAAAAACAGAGCTATAAAATTATATTTGTCAGAAATAGTCTTATATAATAATAATCCCCCTAACCATATCCAAAGGGTAATACCCTGAAAGCCGGTATAGAGCGCCCACGTAGACCCCTCCTGATCTTGTAGGAAAGGTGCACCTAAGATCCAGTGGGAAATATCATAAGGCAGCCATTCAATCATAAGATATTCAAGGCTTATATAAAAAACTACCAGGTTCATCAGCCCCCATACATTAGGAGATGTGTAAGTGGTAAAATGCCAACCTTCAAATGCCGCAATTATTATAATCGTATAAATTACCGTTCTGAGGATATTAACTTCATTAGTAAATAAAAGTTGCCACACTGTAAAAATGACCAGAAGGCATAATCCGTTAACTAATATCTTATTACCCTTACGCTGCCCTTCAAAATCCTGTAAATAATAAACCATTACTGCCACAGCCGGAAATATCAGGTATGAAAACCATCCTTCAAGTGCAGAAGCACAGAATAATATCATTATAAGCAAAGGAAATAAAAATATCTTACTTTTCATTTTTACCTGAAATTATCACCACTATCTCTCCCTTTACCCCCTTTTCCTGAAAATATATTTTAACCTCAGAGGCCAATCCATTTATGGTTTCCTCATGAAGCTTTGTCAGCTCGCGCGAAACAGAAACTCTTCGGTCTCCGAAAAACTGCTCAATCTCTTCTAGTAACTTAATAAGACGATATGGCGATTCATATAAAACTATAGTCCTTGTCTCTTCTGCCAATTGCTGCAGCTTAGTCTGCCGGCCTTTTTTATGAGGCAAAAACCCTTCATACAAAAAAGTATCTGAAGGCAGACCGGATTTTATAATTGCGGGTATAAAAGCAGTGGGGCCTGGAAGGCATTCAAAATTGATCTCTTCGTCAACACATGCGCGTGCCAGTAAAAAACCAGGATCAGAAATCCCCGGAGTACCGGCATCAGAGATCAGAGCTATTTTTTCTCCTCCCTTTAGTCGTTCAAGAATTTTGGGCAGCTGTTTGTGCTCATTGTGAGCATGAAAGCTTTCCAACCTTGTGTTTATATTATAGTGTTGTAGTAATCTTTTACTGGTCCTCGTATCTTCAGCAAGAATGGTTTGTACTTCTTTTAGAATTCTGACGGCTCTGAAGGTAATGTCTTCCAAATTACCTATAGGAGTAGGAATAAGATAAAGGGCCGTTTCTGACATTTACTTTTGCAGCTTATCAATTTCGTCTGCTAATTTACGGTCTTTATCCGTAACCACATCGCCGGCATCATGTGTATTAAGGCTTATCTCTACTTTATTATAAACATTTGACCAGTTAGGATGGTGGTTCATCTTTTCGGCAACAAGAGCTACTTTGGTCATAAAGGAGAAAGCTTCTTTGAAATCTGAAAACTCAAATGTTTTTTTAAGAGCATTATTTTCTTCGTTCCACATGATGATCTGTTTAATTTTAGTTTATAGAAAAGTTGAATAGCTAATAATGCTATAACAATATTTGACCTTAATGTTTATAAGGCAATAACACCCTCCACTTCATGTGCCTTAAGATATATCCTGATAACCTCATCACTTGAGGGAGCCATTATTTTTGCCGTAAGGCTGGTGTAGTTTCCCTGTGAAGATGATTTCTGTTTGACATCATGCATAGGAAATATCTTTAATATCTCTTCTTCTTTTCCCGAGGGAACAATAAATTTAAAGGTATACAAACTTGGCCAGGCGTGGTTATTATCCAGCCGCTCTTTGAATTTATTTATATCTGATTGAAAACTCATACTTATATAAAAATAATAAAGCGGAGATGGTTCACCTCCGCTTTATTAAAAAAATATTTTAAAATGTACTGTTAATAAAACTTATATCTCTCGTCTTCTATTTCAGCCTTTTCTTTAATTGCCGCAACAATATTTTCAGAAATTGTATTCGGGCCACGCTTTAGCTGATTTTTATACGTCTCATAATCGGCAATTTCAGGTGCCTGCGTTTTATTCTGCAAATGGATCACCAATACACCATTTTCACCTCTAAATGGTTCTGATGTTTCACCCTCCTCCAATGAGAAGGCTACTCCTACAGCTTTAGGATCAGAGCCTATACCTGTCATGGAATTAGCACTTAATTTAAGATCTGACATGCTATATATATTTGCATCCTCATTATAAACCTGTGCCATGTCCTCTAATGAACCATTCTTTTCTTTTAATTTAGAAATAATCAATTCACCCTGAAGTTTATCCTTCACTTCTTTTCTGATATCATTTTTTACTTCACTTAACGGAAGGTATCCTTCTTCAATTTGATCAGTGACAGCTACCACAACATAAGCATTATTAAGCTCAAATACACTTGAAACGTCTCCTACATCAGCCTCACGGAATAACCATTGAACAATTTGACGAGCATCATCAAGTCTTCCTATAATACGATCATTTTTCTGAATATCTTCTACAGGAATAACATTTAATCCCTGTTCTGCTGCTTTTTCCTCCAGCTCTTCAAGACCTGAAACCTCAGCTGCAAACAGATCTGCTTTACGATAAGCTTCATTTATAGTCTCCGTACCAGCTATGATATCACGCTCAATAGATGCTACTGTATAAAGCTTATTCTGCTTCACATCTCTCACGTTGACAATATGATAACCATATTCAGACTCAACGAGATTAGGTAATACTCCTTCCTGACGAGCATTGAATATTGCGTTTTCCAATTCTTCAACATATTTTCCTGATTGAAACCATCCCAGGTCTCCGCCACGTGATGCAAGGCCATCTTCACTATGTTTTCTTGCCATAGCTGCAAAATCAGCACCCTCCTGGATCTCCCGGAGTATTTTTCTTGCTTCTTCACGGGCCTCACGTCTTGCTTCCTGCGTATCCTCATCCCACTTGATCAGGATATGGCTTGCCCTTGCATAGTCAACAGTGTCTTCAGCTGCTTCGGTAAGCTTGATGATCTTATACCTGTTCCCTTCAAAGAAAGGGCCAGCGATCTCTCCCTGCTCCATAGTATCTATAGCCGCCTGTAAATTTGCGGGTAATGTTCCCGGCTTATATGTCCTGTAGAAATTTACAGCATCCGTATTTACTGCAGCATATAGGGAATCGTCTTCAGTAGCTTTAAAGTCTCTGTAAATATCAATCATCTCCTCCCGTACCATAGCCGAATCTTCTGCGCTGGCAAAAATCGGAAAGCTTACATATTTGATTGATTTACTTCCTTTAGTTTTAAATTCTTCTTTATTTTTCTCGTAATACTCTTCTATATCAGATTCCGTTACATGTACGGCGGAGTCAGGAACTGCAGAATAAGGAACATATAAATATTTCACATCCGCAACATTATTTTGAGCCTGATACTCTCTCATTGCCTCGGCAGTTGTAACATAATCAGTCTTTAGTATCAGGTTCTCATATTTCATACGCTCACGGGCAGGGCGAAGGTTTTGCTTATACAGGTTCCACTGCACCTGTACCTGAGGTGGCTGTTGCTGGATTGTCTGCAGATATTGTAAGAACATCTGGCGATCAAATTCTCCTGTTTCCGGATTAGTAAAGCTCTGGCGGATCCCCGGATCAATATTCTGACCCTGCACACGGTCCCACATTTCCTCTTCTGTAACTGTCACGCCCGCTTTTTTATACTGCTTCTCAACAGCATATTCATTGATCAGCATCTCCCATGCCTGTTCACGGATCGTTGTCATGTCTCTTTCAGTTGGCTGACGGTTCGTAGCCATCATAAACTGGTTCTCCATTTCCTGGACCTTGGCCTGAAATTCCTGCAGGGCTATATTATGGCCTGCGATCTCTCCTATTTCATTATCATTTCCACCAAAGGTAGAACCAGGACCCATGAAATCCATTAGTATGAATGACAAAATTGCGATGGATACTGCGGCCACCACAAGTTTCCCCATCTTATTCCTCAACGTGTTTATCAACGCCATCTTTTTTCTCCTTTTTAAAGGCCGCAAATTTAAATTTTAACGGCCCAAAATGCAAATTTATTTTCTTCTGTTATTTTATTCAGGTCTAACAGTGACCTTTACTGTTTCAATTCTAATATCCTGCATGGATTGAATAGTGAAGGTAAATGGTGGTAATTCCACCGCATCACCTATTTTAGGCAGGTCTTCCGTAATTGACAAAATTAATCCGCCTAAAGTTTCATAATCTCCTGTTGGAAGTTCCCAGCTATACTCATCATTCAAATAATCTATTTCATGGCGTGCACTGAACATCCAGGTATTATCGTTTACCTGCGCTTCTACCCAATCATCAACATCATGCTCATCCTGTATTTCACCAAATATTTCTTCGATTATATCCTCAATACTAACAATTCCTGAGGTCCCACCAAATTCATCCACTACAAGAGCAAGGCTTTTATGCGTGGTGATGAATTGAACCATCAGCTCATTGGCCAGCATGGTTTCGGGAATATAGGTAATTGGAGTCAAAATATCGGCTATTTTTTTCGGCTTTTTAAATAACTCCAAAGAGTGACAATAACCTATAACCTCATCAATAGATTCCCGGTAAACAAGGATCTTTGAGTGCCCGCTTTCAACAAATGCCTTTTGAAGTTCTTCTATACTATCTTCAACATCTACTGCAACAATTTCTGTACGTGGGATCATACATTCCCTAACCCTGACGGTTTTAAATTCCAACGCATTATGAAATATTTTTGTATCAACCTCCACCTTTGAATCTGATTCAACCGAAAGCGTATTCTTAATATAGTTATTAAGATCTGTAAGGTTATAGACTGGCCGGTCTTCGGCATATTCCAGGCGCATAACCTTTATAATGATACCTTTGCTTAACCAGACTATTATCCGTGTAACAGGTGTAAGTATCCATACAAGCGCATTCATAGGGATTGCAAAAAACTTTAATATCTGATTTGGATTGATCAGAAAAAGGCTTTTTGGTAAAAATTCTGCTGTTAAAAGAACCACTAATGTAGAGATCACTGTTTGAATGATCAGTAATGCTGCCTCATTGGTAATATATTGCACCAGCCATGGCTCAATCATTTTTGCCATATAAACACCATAGAGAACAAGTGCAATAGTATTCCCTACCAGTGTGGTGCTTATAAAACGTGAAGGATTTTTGATGAACCTGCTTAATATACGGCCATATAATTTACCCTGCTGCCCCTGTAATTCTATATGAAGCCGATCAGAAGAAACAAATGCTATTTCCAATCCGGAAAATATAAAGGAAAAAAACAGACTAATAATAATAGGCGTAAGATAAGTCCACTCCATTAACTTGTTTTTCTCTTAAGTTGATATGCAAAAAGTAACACAATTGATAACATAAAGATCCAATAGGAATGCATAAAACCCATTGTCATAAGTTGATGAACACCAATGATAAAAAAACCAACTGACGCCGACAACAACAGCACATCAATAAGTTTAGTTTTTTTAGTTTTCTTCTGATCCTTCATCAAGATAAAATTCACCCTCTACCTTTTTTATATAATAACTTGAAAAATCCTGTTTGGCTTCAAGGCCTGTACCATAAAGCACCTGCTCGCTTTCCTTAATGGTAACAAATTTTTCAGTAAATATTTTTTCTTTATCAGGCTGCCAGAATAACTCTTCTGTATTCAGCTGCTGACCTTTTTCTAAATTCTTAATAACAACATCACCAACACCCCTCCAAAGATTTTCTTCTTTCTCGTAATAAGCGGTATTGGCACGCAATGTAGAGGTTACTTTATTATTATCACCATAAAACTCAATATAGATCCCTTCAGGAAATTCCCTGTTGCCATTTTCAAATTCAAAAACTTTAGGGGCTTTAACATGAGTTTTAACTTCGGTAAGTTCGGTATAAAACAATTCAACATTTTCCGCCTCTTTTAAAGGCCCCTGGTACTGCTTTATTTCCTTTATTTCTTCCGGTTTATCACAACTGATAAATCCCATTAAGATAAATACTAAAATAACTGATGAAAATAACCTCATAACCTTTGCAAAAACAAAGCCCTTACCTGAATGATCCAGGCAAGGGCAAGTTAATACTTATTAATGTATTTTTAATCTCTCGCACGAATTTGAGTGTCCTCATTAATCCAGCAGCCTGTATTAATAGTTGCACCTCTTTCATGATTGAATGTAAAAATATCAGACTTTGAAGGAAACTGCTCTTTTGCAGACTGCATCAGCTTAGTATTTCCGGCCTTCTGAAACATATCATAAGCTGCCATAAATACTGCACGGTCTTTTACGGGATCAACTTCCTTTTTACATTCGTTAAAGCTGTTGAAGTAAAGCAATCCAATATTTGTATATGCTTCTTTTTTAGTAGGATCTGCAGCAAGGGCCTTATAATAAAGCTCTCTTGCGCCTGCTTTAGAACCCTGGTCTTTTTTCATATCTGCTAGCTTCATGTAGATATCAGCTTTGTTTGCAGGATCCTCAGTCAACTCTATTGCCTGATTTAAATACTGCTCAGCACATTCAAGATCGCCATTAGCCAGACATTTGGTTCCGATATTTTTGGCAAGACCATAATCAGGCTCCTGCTCCTGGATCTTTTTAGCTGTTTCCAGCCATAACGGATCATCAGTACATTTACCGGCAAGCATAAAGCTAAAGATCTTTTTTGCTATATTAATATCATCTGGGTTCTCCTTGAATTTAGGAGCCATATTCTCGCGAACAAAATCACAGTCAACATTTACAATATCTACAAGAATACCATCAATCCTTTCTTTATACTCCTTAAGCTTATCAACACGCTCTCCCTTAGCCATCTTGATATCGATGATGCTCATGATCTCATCATAACGCTTCATTATATCCTCCTGCTCAAGGTTTTTTAAATATTTAGCATTATACTGGATCACACTCATATAAGGAAGGATGATATAGTAATCTACCTCCGCCTTATTCATTTCAAAGGTTTTGTCATAGAGCTCTAAAAGCTCAGGCCATTTTTGCTTATCGCGTATATTATATTTATAAGCAGAATAAGCTTTTCTGTTCAACACATCGCCAGCCTCATTACAATACTGGATCCTCATGTCGTACATCATCATTAGAGAATCAATATATTCTTTCTTTTTTGCTTCATCTTCTGTTTGGTCAGCAAGATTTGAAAATATTTTTTCTCCATTTATATATAATGAGGTATTCAAATCAGGAGCATGCTGCAATAACCATCTGTGTGGCTTTACTGCTGCTGCATATTGTTCATTTCGAACGGCATCACTATAAAGTACATTTTTTTCCTCAGCAGTAGCTTTATCCTCCGGCCAATTCCAATCTGAACACTGTGCTTGTGCTCCTACAGAAGCCAGAAGAACCAGGATTAATCCCAAAAATTTAGTCGTCAATTTATTTCCTTTCATCTTCATATTGTTGTTAATCGTATTTTCTTCTAATAAACCATTGATCGTTAAATGTGATACCTAAACCAAATCTCCAAACTTCTTCTTTTAAAACAGTTTCTTCTATATTTCCTCTGTTAGCGTAGTTTACCGCAAAGTCAATGCTGGAGAAGCGGCTTACTGGAAGTGATAAACCAAAATTGATGCCAATCTCTTTAACCTGGTTATTATTTATTAAATAAGGTAAACGAGCATAGCTTATACCTCCACGGTAACTCACTCGTTTAAAGTAATTTGTTACTGAAGTATAGTCAGGGGTAATCTCACCGCCTAAAATTACCCGCATTGCATCTGTCATATTATCATTCCCGCCTTCGAATCTTTTATAATCTGACCAACCCTGCATTTGTACCTCTAAACTTGCCTGCCAGTTCAATCCTTCAGAAAAAGTGAAACCAAATCCATAAGCGGAAGGCAGGAAAATATTTCCATCACTATCCATCAAAGTATCAGCCTGGACAGGAATATTTAAATTATTTCTTCTTTCCAGTGTCCTAAAAAGGTTGGCGTTGACATTAGATGCAAAGTCATAGGTGGCACCTACTGTTAACCTTATGTTTTTATTGAAAATACTATCTTTTGAAAAGGCCGCTCCTGCTGTCCAAATAATATCTGAAACAGACAATCTGTCATTCAGTGCAATGATATAAGTGAACACTGTAGAATCCGAATCCACAACTTGTGACTGGCTCTGTTCACGAATGGAGCTAAATAAATATGTTCCCCTTACTCCAAGATAAAAATCACTGCCTATACGAACACCATTTGACCAGTAGAACTGATTAAAACCTCCGGAACCTTCATTTAAAAAGCCAACTTCCCCGGAACCTTCAGGAAATTCCTTTATTTCTGAAATACTATAATTTACCGTACTATAAGGAGCAAGGCCTACTGAGGTGGTCCATCGACCATTTATTATAGGTAACGCCGTACCAAGGTAAGATATATTACCACCGCTGCTTACAGAATTATCATCTACTGTTTCTATAGTTCTTCTTTCTGTTGCAAAACCAGCACCAAAAACTGTTAAACTATTAAATGGCAGAAGTGCGGGGTTCATGGTATTCATATACCATAAGGAACCGGTACTTATGCCTATCCCTCCCATACCATCATTATGTACCATAGAAAGATCCCGCACCTCTCCTATTCCCAAAGCTGTTAGCGGTGACTTAGCAACCTGAGCTAAAGCAGATGTATTAAGAACAACACCGAGAACAACAACACTAAATACTTTCCACATTATATTGTAAAATAACATTAAGCCCAACTAAAACTAAATCGGGGGCTGCAAATATGTGACCTTTAAATTTTTTATCAAAGTGTTTAGCATCACCTCCTGTAATAATCACCTGAATTTTACCGCCATTTGGGGTATAGGAGCGAATAAAATTTTGTATTTCAAAAAAAATTCCATTCATAACGCCACTTTCCATACATGAAGCAGTAGAATTTCCTATTGGGTCAGGAAAATCAGAAGGTATATTTATTTGAGGAAGGCGTGCTGTAAAATGATTCATAGCTTTAAAACGCATTCCTGCTCCCGGACTTATTGCTCCGCCCATATAATTATTTTTTTCATCAAGAAAATCATAGGTAATACAGGTGCCTGCATCGATAACTAAAATATTTCTGCCGGGAAAAAGCTTTTGACCACCGGCAACAGCAGCAAGCCTGTCGGCTCCTAAGGTTTCCGGTGTTTTATATTTTAAATAAAAAGGTAACTTTAATTTAGAGCTAACAGACAAAAAATTATTCTTTTTCCAATCTTCATCCTCAAAAAGCTCCCTTGCGGTGCTACTGCCTATAACAAATGAAGGATTTTTAGCATTAATTAAATGTTTAAGTTCATCAACAGATATATTCTCCTGTTTTGCTTGTAATTTTTCACCCTCAAACCAACCTGTTTTTATTTTAGTATTACCAATATCGATAGCAAGATTCATAATATGTATAACGGAAAGAATTCAAAAATATGAAAAAGAATAATGTTTATAAAGCAGTTGGTGTAATGTCAGGCACTTCCCTTGATGGATTAGATATTGCTTACACCGAATTTAAAAAGAATAATGATAAATGGACATATAATGCAAAAGCTGTCACTACTATAGAATATACTGATGATATTAAAAATAAATTCAAAAAGGCACTTAAAATGCCGGGTGCTGAACTTTCAGCATTTGATTCAGCATATGGCCTGTGGATCGGTGAGCAGATAAAAAAATTTATAGAGAAAAATAACCTTAACCCCGATTTTATTGCTTCTCATGGCCATACTATATTTCATCAGCCCGACAATAACTTTACACTTCAAATTGGAGATGGCAGTTCAATTCATGCCGTAGCGGAAGTCCCAGTAATTTATAATTTCAGAAAGCTGGATGTAGCGCTTGGTGGCCAGGGTGCCCCTCTTGTGCCTGTGGGTGATGCACTTCTTTTTAATGAATACGACTTCTGCATAAATATCGGAGGTATAGCAAATGTTACTAAAAACACCTCAGAAGAATTGCTCGCCTATGACATTTGTCCTGCTAACATGGTCCTCAATCATTTGGCTAAACGTGCAGGTGCCTCTTATGATGATAAAGGAGAAATTGCTGCAAGTGGTAAATTAATAGAACCTCTTCTTAATGAAATAGAGAGTATCGATTACTATCAAAAAGATGGCCCGAAATCGCTGGGCTTTGAATATGTGTCGGAAAAATATCTGCCGTATCTGTCAAAAGATTATGTAGTAGAAGACCTGCTTCACACTTATTGTCATCATATAGCTAAGATGATCAGTGTTGAATTATTGAAGTTAAACGGCAAGGAAGGTCAAAAAGCATTGGTTACCGGAGGAGGGGCTTACAATAAATACCTTATTGACCTGATAAAGAAATACTGCCAGCCGGTAGAAGTTGAAGTGCCTGATAAACAGCTGTTAGAGTATAAAGAATCAATAATCTTTGCTTTTTTAGGAGTATTACGTGTGGCAGGTGAAAATAATGTCTGGGCACGGGTAACGGGCGCTTCAAGAGATAGCTGTAGTGGAACTTTAGTAGGCACCTTAAAGGAAAATTCCTAGATTTGGGGCTTCTTAAAAGTGACCATGAAAGAATTATTACAAAAATTCGAGAATAAACGACCCGAAATAGTATTTGAATGGCAGGATACCGAAACTGAAGCCGAAGGATGGGTAGTCATTAATTCGTTGAGAGGAGGGGCAGCTGGCGGAGGTACCAGGATGCGCCCGGGACTTGATAAGCGAGAAGTTGAATCGCTGGCTAAGACTATGGAGGTGAAATTCACAGTGTCAGGTCCGCCTATTGGAGGTGCAAAGTCAGGAATAAATTTTGACCCTGCCGATCCACGTAAAGAAGGTGTTCTGGAAAGATGGTATAAAGCTGTAATGCCCCTCTTAAAATATTATTATGGCACAGGTGGCGATCTTAATGTTGATGAAATAAAGGAAGTAATTCCCATTACGGAAGATTCCGGCATCTGGCACCCGCAGGAAGGAGTTTTTAAAGGGCATTTTCAACCTACAGAACCTCAGCTTATAAATCGTATAGGACAGCTTCGACTGGGAGTTATCAAAGTCATTGAAGATGAAAGCTATACCCCTTCTCTTAAAGCGAAATATACCATTGCCGACATGATCACCGGGTATGGTGTGGCCGAGGCGGTAAGGCATTACTATAACTTATGGGGTGGAGAAATAAATAAAAAACGAGCTGTGATCCAGGGGTGGGGAAATGTCGGCGCTGCTGCGGGGTTTTTCCTTTCCCGGATGGGCGTAACCGTTGTTGGTATTATTGACAGGGAAGGAGGCATCTATAAAAAAGAAGGTTATTCACAGGATGAAATAAACACCTTGTTTTTAAACAGGGAAGGTAATAAACTGATAGCGCCAGATTTACAATCTTCAGATGAGATATATGAGACTATCTGGAAAGATCCGTTCGAAATATTTATTCCAGCTGCTGCATCAAGATTAATAACAAAAGAGCAGGTTGAGAAAATGATAGAAAACAATGTGGAAGTAGTTTCCTGTGGTGCAAATGTACCTTTTGCAGATCCGGAGATCTTCTTTGGCTCTACAGGATTATTTGCCGATAACAACCTTTCCATTATACCTGATTTCATAGCTAACTGTGGAATGGCCAGGGTCTTTGCTTTTTTAATGGAAGATGAGGTAAATGTAGAGGATAAAGCTATTTTTGCTGATACTTCAAATTGTATTAAAGAGGCCTTAAAAAAAAGCTATAATAAAAATAGTTCTAAAAAAGGTATATCACAAAATTCATTTGAAATTGCCCTTGGTCAGCTTATGTAATTATATTACCAGTGAAAAAATTTTAAGCAAATGTTTGAACAACCATTTTAAAGTGGCAAGCTTTTTCATTTTATTTGCAAGGTTTAAAAGCGTGAGCTAGATTTATACTTCTTAATAAAATTGTCGGTGAGTAAACTTTTTACTGTATTTATTTTTTCCATGTTACTCTGCTGTACTGGCAGCAGTATTTTTGCATCTCCGACCATAGAAGACCCCATTAATACAGAACTTATTGCTTCTAACGAACAGCCCGATGCGGAAGCACGACCTTTAGTGCCCTCGGAACATTTATCTGTTCCTGCGTGGATGATCTTTCCGTTTATCTTACTTCTACTGATGATCGCTACAGGGCCATTATTTTATGAACATTTTTGGCATCACTATTATCCTCATATAGCCGTTTTACTAGCTGCTATTGTGGTGCTGTATTATATTTTTGCTATTCATAATGTCCATGCCCCCATTCATGCTCTTGCAGAATACGTGCAGTTTATTTCTCTTCTTGCTGCTCTGTATATTGCCAGTGGGGGAATTATGATAGATATCGATAAAGAATCAACACCTCTGGCAAATGTTGGCCTCCTGCTGATCGGATCCGTAATAGCTAATTTAATCGGGACTACAGGAGCTTCAATGTTATTAATAAGACCTTTTATCCGCTTAAACAAAACCAGAATAAAACCTTATCATATTATATTTTTTATTTTCATGGTAAGTAATGTTGGCGGCTCACTAACCCCCATCGGAGATCCCCCACTATTTCTTGGTTTCCTAAAAGGGGTCCCATTCTTCTGGACGCTGGAGCATAATATATTTCCATGGATTTTTGGGCTTATTATCTTAAGTATAATCTTCTATCTCTTTGACAGAAATAATAAAGCCAGTTATGAAATGGATGAAGAGCTTTCCTATACAGGGAAAGTAACACTAAAAGGCAGCCGTAATTTTTTATGGCTGTTAGTGGTGATTGGGGCTGTGTTCCTGGATCCCAATGTAATAGACTGGGTTCCGGCTATACATTACCATGGACAGAAATTCTCGTTTTTAAGGGAGATCATTATGCTTACGGTAGCTTATTTATCATATCGATTTGCAAGTAAAGAGGCTATAAAAGGAAATGAGTTCAGCTTTGAACCTATTCGTGAGGTAGCATTTATTTTCGTTGGTATTTTTGGCACAATGATGCCTGCCCTTGAGCTTGTGGGAGAATTTGCTGCATCTGAAGAAGGTGTCAAATTCATTAACCATAATACATTGTACTGGGGAACAGGAATTTTATCAGGATTTCTTGATAATGCCCCGACCTATATAAATTTCCTTACTGCAGCAATGGCAGCGCAGGGTGGAGAGATCTCTCAGCTACAGGATGTGCAGGCATTTGCCAGGGGAGATTTTAATAATTCAATTCTTATGCTTAAAGCCATCTCTATTGCAGCTGTATTCTTTGGAGCTTTTACATATATTGGTAACGGGCCAAACTTTATGGTAAAATCTATTGCAGAGCAGATCGGTATTAAGATGCCTTCTTTCTTTGGATACATTATCAGATTTTCAATTCCATTTTTACTGCCATTATTATTACTTACCTGGTTGATCTTCTTTGCATTTGCATAAAGAGGAGTGGGTTTTAAGTTTAAAGTTCCATGTTGAGAGTATGAAGGTGTCGCTGCAAGCTACACATGGAGAAATTATTTACTTTCCCAAAAACCAAAAATCATAGTCATTTCGAACATAGCGTGCCTAAGCCAAGTCATTTAAAACTACAGTTTGCGTAGAGAGAAATCTTACTCTTTTTATAGCACATACTGCTAATCGAGCAGTAAGATCTCTCCTATCGTCGAGATGACCGGGAGGGGGCTCTATGTTTAAAGTTTAAAGTTCCATGTTGAGAGAATGAAGGTGTAGCGGCAAGTTATATCTGGAGATGTAATAAAAAGGCAAATTTTGATTTACTTCAAATTATAAAATTTTGTATTATTGATATTGCAGTCAGCCAATAATTTCCTGTAAACCTGGAGAGCCTCTTTTTTGAAAAGGGGCTTTCTTAATTTAAGAGCCTGCGCACCGCCTGAATTAGATCGTCAGTAGCACAAGGTTTTTTAAGATAAAGATCAGCCTCTAATCGTAATGCCTTACGGATATACTCCTGCTCTGACTGTCCGGATAAAACAATAATTGGGAGATTTTTATCTACTGTTTTAACATAGGATATCATTTCAAAGCCATTCATTTCCTTCATCATCAAATCGGTGATAACCAAGTCTACACCATCATTCTGAAGGTATCTAGCAGCCTGATAACCATCGGTAGCTTTTAATACTTCATACCCCTCCATTTTTAGAATATTTTCCACTTCCTCTAAAAGGGCGGCTATATCATCTATAATGAGGATCTTTTTTTTATTCATTGATATCAGAAAAATTAAAACCGGGCAGAATTAAACAGGGGTTAAAATTCCAGGCTTCATGTAAAATTATGAAAGCCGCTTAAAAAAGCAATTACCATTATAAGATAAGTTCTTAAGCAAGCCTGTCATTAAACAAAAAAAGCGGAGCATAAACCCCGCTTTTTTTTGCGCTATATTCTAAAGATTATTTTTTATCCTTTTTCTCTTCCTTCTCTTCTTTCTTTCCTTTTCCGCCACCACCTTTAGGTTTCTTAACCTTCATAGTAAGCTCTTCGCTCTTACCGTCATGGTCAGCTACAATAGTGCCACCCTCCTGAATATCTCCTTTAAGGATCTCTTCAGCTACAGGATCTTCCAGATATTTCTGAACTGCTCTGTTTAGTGGCCTTGCACCATACTGCGGATCATAACCTTTTTCTGCAAGGAAATCTTTTGCTTTGGTCGTCAGCTCAACATCATAACCTAATGCTTTTATCCTTACAAACAAACGCTCTAATGTCAGGTCGATGATCTTATGAATATCTTCACGTTCAAGGCTATTAAAGACAATAACATCATCCAGACGATTTAAGAACTCAGGGCTGAAAGCTTTTTTCAAAGCACTCTGAATTGTTGATCGCATAACCTCGTCCCCATTTTTTCTAGGGCCGGCAGCAAAACCAATTCCTGCACCGAAATCCTTAAGATCTCTAACACCGATATTTGAGGTCATAATGATAATAGTATTTCTAAAATCTACTCTACGGCCAAGGCCATCAGTTAGGATACCATCATCAAGCACCTGCAACAGGATATTGAATACATCCGGGTGCGCTTTTTCAATCTCATCGAGCAGGACTACACTATAAGGTTTACGACGTACTTTCTCAGTAAGCTGTCCACCCTCTTCGTAACCAACATAGCCCGGAGGCGCTCCAACAAGCCTTGATACGGAGAATTTCTCCATATACTCACTCATATCAATTCTGATCAGTGCTTCCTCTTTATCAAACAGATGAGTAGCCAATACTTTGGCAAGCTCTGTTTTACCAACACCTGTTGGCCCAAGGAATATAAAACTACCAATCGGTTTCTTAGGATCTTTTAATCCGACCCTCGTACGCTGTATTGCTTTAACAAGTTTTTTAATAGCATCATCCTGGCCAATAACCTTTTCATTAAGCTCACCGCCCATACCTAAAAGCTTATTGCTTTCTTTCTGTGCAATACGGTGGGTAGGAATACCTGTCATCATAGCGATAACATCTGCTACACTTTCTTCATCGACAGTATATCTTTTTGTTTTGGTTTCCTCTTCCCAGGCCTCTTTAGCGCTATCAAGCTCATCAAGAAGTTTTTTCTCTTTATCTCTCAGCTGTGCCGCCTCCTCATATTTCTGGCTGCGAACAACTTTATTTTTCTCTTCTTTAATATCTTCAATTGCTGCTTCCAGCTTAATGATATTATCAGGAACATGTATATTATTCAGGTGCACACGTGCTCCTGCTTCATCCATCACATCAATTGCTTTATCCGGTAAATACCTGTCGCTTATATATCTGTCGGATAATTTAACGCAAGCGTCAATAGCCTCTTTTGTATAATTCACATGATGGTGCTGCTCATACCTATCTTTGATGTTATCAAGGATCTGAATTGTTTCTTCAGGGGTTGTAGAATCGATCATCACCATCTGGAAACGACGTGCTAAAGCACCATCTTTCTCTATATACTGACGATATTCATCAAGAGTAGTAGCTCCAATACACTGAATTTCACCACGTGCAAGAGCCGGCTTAAACATGTTAGAGGCATCCAGCGAGCCTGAGGCTCCCCCTGCTCCAACAATAGTATGAAGCTCATCAATGAATAAGATGACATCGGGAGATTTCTCCAGCTCATTCATAACCGCCTTCATGCGCTCTTCAAACTGACCGCGATATTTTGTCCCTGCCACTAATGAGGCAAGATCAAGGGTTACTACACGTTTCCCGAATAATACACGGCTTACTTTTTTCTGAATGATACGTAAAGCGAGCCCTTCAGCAATAGCTGTTTTACCAACACCGGGCTCTCCTATTAGGATCGGGTTGTTTTTCTTTCTACGGCTCAGGATCTGAGCTACACGCTCAATTTCCTTCTCCCTACCAACGATAGGGTCCAGTTTATCTTCCTCAGCAAGCTTAGTAAGGTCTCTTCCGAAATTATCCAGTACCGGAGTACGGGTTTTTTCAGTACCTTTTTTCTCTTTGCCGCCTCCACCGCCGGAGCCTCCCCCAAAAATCCTGGAGGTTTCTTCATCCGGATCATCAGTATCTGAGCTGGCCTGTGGGCTTTCTTTTTGATACTCTAATAATTCTTTCACGACATCGTAGGTTACATCAAACTTATTCATAATTTGCGTAGCCAGATTATCGCTGTCCCTTAATATCGATAGCAGCAAATGCTCCGTACCGATAAGCTGACTTTTAAATATTTTAGCTTCAAGATATGTGATCTTCAATACCTTCTCTGACTGTCTTGTCAAAGGTATATTAGCAAGATTTTTCACTTCATGAGTAGCTGTACCTTTAGATACTTTTTCAACAGCCTCTCTTAATTCATCCAGAGAAACCCCCAATTTCTTTAACAGGCTAACAGCCACACCCTCACCTTCGCGAATCATACCAAGAAGCAAATGTTCAGTCCCTATATAATCATGCCCAAGACGAAGAGCTTCCTCGCGGCTAAGGCTAATAACTTCTTTTACTCTATTTGAAAATTTAGCTTCCATAAATAATTCCTTCCCTTATGGTATATGTAAATGTAATAATTCTTTATTTCGTACTGTGAAATATATGCAATTTTATTAGTATTTCAACGATCTTATTTCAGTAAAAGTTTAAACAGGTTTTTCAATTTATTCTTTATGAATGGATTTAGTAACAATACCTCCTGCTGTCGGACCCTCACAAAATATCAGATCAAGCACACTTAGGTTAGCCTCAAAGTTTGAGCCAAAAATTTGAGGATATTCTTTTGGTTTATAGAAAGGTCGGCCAGTATACCTTTGTTTGGGTGAAATTATCGATCTGAGATCCTGAATATTTTCCGGCACATTTTTTTCATAGGTTTTAGTGTAGGAAATATTCACATCTAAATTCAACAGTTTAAGACACAATGTCAGTAATTGTTTATTTAGCTGATAAAGATATTCCGGCCTGTTAAAAAAGATATTTTTAAAATCTTCGGCAAAATATATATAAAAAGGAGCATTGGCATATGCCGAATTTACAGAACGCCATAAATGATTTACCCAGTCAGGCTCATAACTTATACGAACATTTTTAAATGCAGTATGATTTCCGGCAATTACAGGGATTGATAACCGCTCTACTTTGTTGGCTCCCCGAATATAACACCGGTTGCGATAGGTCTGCTTTTCATAATGTTCATTCAGCTCAAGGTGTACTTTTTCTGCTACCGCCAAACATGTAAAATATTCAATAGGTGGCAGGAATTGAAGGTCAATAATTATTTCCTTCATTAATAATACTGCTCTATCTCACCTAATCCCTGTCTGATCACTTCAAATTGAGATCCTGTACAATCGACTACCGTAGAAGGGATATTACCGCCGTAACCACCATCCACAACAAGGTCGGCCTGATGCTTAAATTCTTCATATATTACTTCCGGGTCAGTAGTATACTCAAGAATTTCGTCATCGTCCTTCAGAGATGTGGTAACTATAGGGCTTCCCAGTTTTTCTACAATTTGCAGCGGGATTGGATGATTTGGAATACGTATACCTACCGTTTTTTTATTGGTGCCAAATAGTTTGGGAACATTGCTGCTGGATTCAACTATAAAGGTGAATGGTCCAGGTAGTGCCTTTTTTAATAGCTTAAATACGGGAGTATTCAGCTGCTTTACATATTCAGAGATCTGGCTGAGGTCACTACATATAAAAGATAGATTGAAATGCTTCGGATTTTTCTCTCCTTTCATTTTCATGATCCTGTCTACAGCTCTTTTATCATGCAGGTTACAACCAATTCCATAGACAGTATCAGTAGGATAAATGATCACACCTCCCTCACGAAGGACCTCCACTACTCTTTCAATTTTCTTTTGCTGCGGGTTTTCCGGATTAATTTTTAAAAGTTCTGCTGCCATAACATTTTCTTTATCAAATATTAAGAAATTTTTTATTGTTAGTAAAAAGATTGCACAATAATCTGCAAGAACAAACCTTTATTACCTAAAACAATGTTGACTTTGCTGTAGATGTTTACTTTTGCAGATATTTTTTATTAAGATGAGGAAGAAAAAGATACTTGTAATTTTTTTATTGCTATTCACTATCCTGCTGTCTTCTTTTGGATTTTATGCTTATCAGATCATTTATTCACCGAATATCCTGGTAGACAAGAAGGAAGAGGTTTTTATTATTCCGAAAGATGCCACATTTAAGGATGTTCAGAATAAGCTATTTGAACGTGATATCGTACAGGACCTGGTATCCTTTAGCATGCTCGCCAAAATGATGAATTATCATGAGAATGTAAGGTATGGAAGGTATAAGCTACAGCCTAATATGACCAACATCCAGGCTATCCGGTTATTAAGGTTAGGACAGGAAGAAGCCGTAAATATTACGTTCAATAATGTTCGTTTAAAAGAGGGCCTTGCAAAAAAGATCACACGCAATATTGCCGTGGAGCCTGAAGGATTTCTACAGGCATTAAATGAATATGCAGAAAATAATGAGCATGGTTTTAATAAACATAACGTCATCAGCATGTTTATCCCAAATACCTATCAGGTAAATTATTTCGTAACTCCTGAGCAGCTGATCGAGCGCATGCATATGGAATATCAAAAGTTCTGGAATGAGGAACGCAAGGCAAAGGCAGTAGCACTGGACCTGACACCGCAGGAAGTCTCTACTTTAGCTTCCATTGTCCAGGCCGAAAGTATCAAGCGCTCTGAAAGCGCCACAATTGCAGGATTATATCTTAACAGGCTGGAGCGTGGAATACCCCTACAGGCAGATCCCACGCTGGTATTTGCTACCGGAGACTTTACAATAAAAAGAGTTTTGAATGTACATAAGGAGATCGATTCACCTTACAATACCTATAAATATCGCGGCCTTCCTCCGGGACCTATTAATATGCCCTCAATACATAATATAGATGCTGTTTTAAATCCTGAAGACCATCAATATCTTTATATGGTTGCGAAAGAAGATTTTAGTGGTTATCATTATTTTTCAAAAACATTGTCAGAGCACCTGAGAAAAGCTAAAAAATACCAGGAGAATTTAACCCGGGAGCAGCGTAAAGCACGACAGTCCCTTCAGAATTAATGTACGTCAGCAAAACTAATATACGTGTAAGATATGCTGAAACTGACCAGATGGGTTATGTTTATTATGGCAACTATGCCACGTATTATGAGGTGGGCAGAGTTGAAAGTATAAGGCAGCTGGGTATGACTTACCGATCACTTGAAGAGGAGGGTGTAATGATGCCGGTGCTGGAAAATCACAGTAAGTATATCCAGCCGGCAAAGTATGACGAACTACTGACTATTAAGACTACCATAAAAGAATTGCCGGGCGTGAAAATTAATTTTTTTTATGAGATCTTTAATGAAGAAAACCGGCTGATCCATGAAGGGCAAACTGTTTTGGTTTTTATAAATATGGAAACCGGCCGCCCCTGCCGATCTCCGGAGAGAATGCAAAAGTTGTTGCGACCATACTTTGAGTGATGCAAAAAAAGCTATACAACTATATATATGAATCAAGTGCATTTAGCTGGCTGATAGATCTTTTGAAAAATATCAGGTTTAAACGCTATGATGACCTTTCTCTCTATCGTGTACTGGAAGTTTTTATTGAGAAGGTATCAAAAGATGAGATCCTTGACCGCGCCAATGGTGTAGCCTTTAGCTTTGCTTTATCCATTTTTCCCGCTGTTATTTTTCTATTCACCCTCACCCCATATATCCATGAAGTGATCCCACAGGTGAGCAGAGAAAGTATCCTTGAATTTATGGGAGGCTTAATGCCCTCGACAATGTATACACCTATCCATGATACAATTGAAGATGTTGTTAGCAACAGGCGCCAGGGCCTGCTAACCTTTGGTGCCATCTTTGCCTTATTTCTGGCTACAAATGGAATGACGGCATTAATGAAAGCATTTAATGCCTGCTATAAAACTGTAGAAAGGAGAGGTTTTTTTAAAACCAGGCTAGTAGCCACAGGCTTAACTATCATGCTGGCCTTTGTGCTGTTTCTCGCTATAGTACTTATAGTAATCGGGGATATATTTATTGATTTCGTGACCCACCTGAACTGGATAAACCTTGAAGATTATGTAGTTTATATGATCTTTGTTGTTCGTTTCATGGTGATATTTATTGTTTTTTTTATTGCTATTTCATCCATCTATTACTTCGGCCCGGCTGTCCATTACAACTGGCGCTTTTTTTCAGCAGGTTCGTTATTAGCCACTTTACTTGCCATTGCGGTTTCATATGGCTTCAGTTATTATGTTTCCAACTTTGCCGATTACAACCGCTTTTATGGCTCAATCGGGGTACTTATCGCCTTAATGATCTGGCAGCTGCTATTAACTGTGGTATTGCTTATCGGCTATGAGCTTAATGCCAGCTTCCATCATGCGTATAGTATTTCAGGTGTAAAGCGGCCGATTTTGCACCAAAGAAAAAAAATACAGTAAACCTGTTGTGTTATAAAAGAGAAAATTTTTACCTTTGCAACCGCTTCCAGAAGAGGGGGCGTTTTTAATATACAGAGGAGTGGCAGAGCGGTCGAATGCGGCGGTCTTGAAAACCGTTGTACCGAGAGGTACCGGGGGTTCGAATCCCTCCTCCTCTGCTGATTGAGCATCAAAGCTCACCAAAACCCTTCAGAAATTATTTCTGAAGGGTTTTTATTTTGTAGCCTACCTAAAATATTCAACTTTTTTCATAATATTGGTTACCTATTCGGTTACCGCTGTTTTTGGTAACCGAATGTTAATTATTAGCTAAATATGAGGTTATTTGATATATTTTAGCTATATTTAAGTAGGGATTCGAACCCTCGATCCCTCCTTATTTAATCAAATTAGATCAACTTAAACCAATTTGTTATGAATCATACCTTCAGCATTTTATTCTGGCTTCAAAATCATAAGATCAGCAAAAAAACAGGTGAAGCCCCTATATCCTGCAGAATTACTGTAGATGGGAAAAGAGCTGAAATATCTACCGGTAAAAAATTACTTCCCGAAAAATGGAATGTAAACTCCGGAAGAATGAAAGGCAATAGTGAGGAGGCACGAATATTAAATCAACATCTAACTAAGATGTACCTGAAGCTTGAGAAGATCTATGATAAGCTCCAGGATGAAGAAAAATATATTTCATCTCAAACAATTAAGAGTATTTACCAGGGGCATCATACAAAACAACATTGCCTCCTCGAGTTATTTAAATATCATAATGAACAAATAAAGGCTCAGCTGGGGCAAGGCTATTCTGCAGGTACGCTAGAAAGATATGAAACGACTTACAAGCACACTAAAGCATTTATTGAGCATCATTTCAAGCGTGATGAATATATGCTTTCAGAGCTTAAGTATGATTTCATTACAGAATTTGAATTCTACCTGAAGTCTGTAAAAAAGATAGGCCATAATACAACGATGAAGTACCTCCGGAATTTCAAAAAGATCGTTTTGATCGCTGTTAAAAACGAATGGATACTTCGGGATCCTTTTTCCAGGTATCAGATGTCGTTAAAGGAGGTTAAGAAAGAGTATCTTACAAAGGAAGAACTGTCAGAAATATACAAGAAGGAAATCGAGGTTGAGCGTCTGGAGCATGTACGGGATATTTTTCTTTTCTGCTGTTACACCGGACTGGCATATGCGGATGTGAAGAAACTAACACCTGACCATATTTCAAAAGGGCTTGACGGTGAATACTGGATCTTTGTTGACAGAACCAAAACAGGCTCCAGCTCGAATGTGCCTCTTCTTCCTGTTGCTCATGAGATCATGAAAAAATATGAAGATAATCCTGTAGTACAGAATTCTGGAAAGCTATTGCCCGTCTTATCAAACCAAAAGATGAATGCTTATCTAAAGGAAATGGCTACCTTATGTGGTATCAATAAAAATATAACATTTCATATGGCACGTCATACATTTGCCACCACTGTAACACTGTCAAATGGCGTTTCAATTGAAACTGTAGGATCTATGCTCGGCCATAAAAACCTAAAGACAACGCAGATCTATGCTAAAGTGGTCCAGGAGAAAGTAAGCCAGGATATGAAGAAGCTAAAGGATATTTTAGGCGGTGATGAAGAGAAGACAAGAAAAAGCAAGAGGTTTTGAAATTATTAAGCCTCATAACTACCATTTCAAAGAAGGAAATTCAAGCTGTAATTGAAAAGTTGTTAGGAATTCCTAATAATTAATTGGTAGTAGTGTACAATACAGTTGTGTACTTTATCTACAAACTTCTTATCCCTCAAAATCCTTCACTTTAGGTAAATTTATATTCAAGCCTTTAAATTATAATTCTATTTCAGCTAATATTTTATAGCAGGCAAAAATACCGAAACCACCTTCAACATTGCTGTATATATTGTATGGTTCGGCAAAAGGGTTATCCCTTATCTGATAGTATTCATTAAGTGATGTATGATAATTATAATAATGCTCATCCACCTCAAGTAAAAGTGCACGGGGATTATATCCTTCCATTGAATAATACTTACTGTTCATTAGCATCCCATCGGCTAATTCGTCTGAAAAAACCTGCAGAGTGAAATATCTTTCAAAATTTTTCTCATCATACCAGCTATATTGTGCAAGTGCAACAGCATAATAGTTCCTTTCTCCAGGCAAATCGCGAAATTCAAAAGCATAAAGATTTCCATCCTCAGTATCATTGATCCTTTTGAGAGTGATCTGATTAATATTACCTTCGGGTACTGTACATTCACACTGCGCCGTTTCTCCTTGCGCTGTTAAAACTTTAAGTTTATAGCTGGTTCCGGTGCTTATTGACAAATTATCCTCGTATGCATAATAATCTGCATTATAGATATGTGTATCTTCCGTATAATTTAATACTACCTCCCGTACCTCGTCAAATATTACGACCTGGGCATTCATCACAGGATCTGTATTTTCCATATCATCCGGAACAAATCCTACAGTTGGTTCTGCATATTTTAATGAAACCCTTATCAGGCTATCGTCAGGACTGATAAATGAATGAATAACTGGTAAATGATCTAAATTTAGATCAATCTCATCCTCTTTTAGCCAGAATCCTTCACAGGAAGGAAATAAAAACAGCAAACCTAGAAACCAATGATAATTTTTCATTATACTAGAATTTAAAGCTATAGCTTATTGACGGTACTAAAGGAAACAATCCATGATACATTAATTTATTTTCTGCTCCTCCATTTCCTGAGATAGAGCGATGTGTATAGAAAAAAGGATTACTGCGCATATAAGCATTATATAAACCCACTTCCCATACACGTTCGCCCCACTTCTTCTTTTTATTGAATTGAACACCTATATCCAATCTGTGATAAGGAGCCGCCCTGAAGGAGTTTCTTTCGCCGTGATTATAGGCCGAGACTGGTAGATATTGTAAATCATGCTCATAATATTTTATAGAATATTGAGGTATGCTGATGGCATTACCGGTACCATAGACCCAGTTTACATTTAATTTAATATTTGGTTTTACCTCATAACTTGTTACTATTGATACATCGTGCCTCCTGTCATGCCTGGCCCAGAATGGTTCACTGTTGTTAATTTCATCAAATTGATGTCGGGTATAAGATAAAGTATATCCTAACCAACCACTTAGCTTTCCAGTTTTTCTATGCAAAAACAATTCAATACCGGCAGACTCTCCATATCCTGACGTAACATTTTGTTCCCAATCTATTGGAGTGATATCAGTACCATTTTCAGTATTACCAAGGAATAAGAAGCTTGCGCCATCCTTGTAAGCCAGAATATCCATCATTTCTTTGTAAAATAGCTCGACGGATACTTCTATTTTCCTTTTATCAAAATAATTAGCTGCACCAATTGCGATCTGCCATGCTCTTTGGGGTGGTACATTATCAGTTGCTGACGTCCATAAATCGGTAGGCAATCCGATACCTGAGGAGGATAATAAATGTACATTTTGTTGTGTATATGCGTAAGAACCTTTTAAAGAAAGATTATTTGTAAGTTTATAGGCTCCTGATAAACGAGGCTCCAGCTGTGGATATTTATTTTTATCCGTTATTATGGTGGAATACCTTAATCCCAGATTCATTTTTAAATGATCATTTGGAGAAAATATGTTTTCGATATATCCTGCATATTCATCTGAAAAGTTATAAATTGTTTCTCTAAAGACAGAGTTTAGATCAGTATCTTCCACAACAATTGCTCGGGGAGAGAACCTGTGTTGAATAGCAGATAATCCTAATTTTAAATGATAAACAGGTGACAAAAAATAATCAAGCTCTGTTTTAGCAGCCAAATCCCTTATCTCTGAGCTGTTTAGCCGCTCATAATACTTCTCATTTATCGTTGTATTCTCAAAAATGTTGAATTTATATTTTGAATAAATCAATGAGGTATTAAGAAAAATTTTACTATTAAGAACATAATTCCACCTAATTGTGCTTGTAATGTTTCCCCAGTTATAGCCCACCTCATTATTTATCTGGTTAGCACTATTTCTAAAAAAGAATACATCCTTCCCAAAATAGTTACTAAAGATCAGCTTGCTCTTTTTAGAAAAGTCATAGTTAGCTTTTATATTAAGATCTCCGAAATAAATTCTAGTTGAATTATCTTTCGAACCAAACAGGTTCACAAAAAGGTCGGCATAGGAACGTCTTCCTGAAATCAGAACAGAAGCCTTGTCTTTTATTAATGGTCCCTCCAGTGTTAGCCGAGATGATAGAATTCCTATCCCGCCCTCACCATGCCATTCTTTACGATTTCCATCCTTCATTTTTATATCTAAAACTGAAGACAATCTCCCTCCATACCGTGCTGGAAAACCACCTTTATAAAGATCTATGCTACTGATAGCATCTGAATTAAATACAGAGAAAAACCCGAACATATGAAAGGCATTATATACGATGGCATCATCAAGTATTATGAGGTTTTGATCTGGCCCTCCCCCACGTACATATATTCCTGCACTCCCTTCTTTTCCTGATTGAACACCAGGTAACATTTGTATAGTTTTTAAAATATCCTTTTCACCTAATAATACCGGCATATTTTTTACCTGTTCTACAGGTAATGAAACAAGACTCATCTGTTCAGATTCATTGACTCTCAATAGTTGATTCTCCTGAATTACAACCTCCTCAAGCTCATTTATATTTTGATGCAGATTAAAAGTATAAGGAAATGATCCCAGGCTATCCGTATTAACCGTGAGTGCTGAATATCCCAAGTAGTTTATTGTAATAATTGCCTTTTTGGGCACATCAATACTGAAAAACCCATAATTATTAGAGACAATACCCTTATGAGTATCTTTTAAAGTAATTGTAGCCCCGGGTAATCTTTCCCCTGTTGATTGATCCTGTATATACCCATTTATATTAACCTGACAGTAGGCAGAGCATGCGAAAAATAAATAACCTATAAAAGGAACTGCTTTCATAAAATAATTGATATTATTTTGAGGATATTCATTTAGTTTTAATTGGAAAGTAAAGGAAGGATTTTACACCTTCCTTTGCCAGATTAACCGATTACTGTCATTGAATTAAAGAAAAATATGCATAAGTCGGACTTATATCATACGCTAATCTTCCACCTTTACTTACCGGAGGATCTGGACAATAATGAATTGTCATATGACCCATATCTTCGTCAACCGTTTTTATTTTAATTTTTGTTGATAAGGTTTCAAATTTTATTCCAGCTATGTTGAAGGAACCACCTACAGTAATTTCCTCCAGTTGGACAGAAATCTGATCATCATCTTCCACCATTGAAATTAATAAAGTTTTGGTATATGTTGTAGTATCCCAATAAACAATGGATCCGGTAAAATCCCACCATTTATCTTTGATATCGGATCTGCTACTCGGTTCCAGATCAAATATTCCTCTTATTGATCCTAAACTTGAAAAGTTAACAGAATTATCAGGTGCATAAAAGCGAATGTCAAATTCAGGTGCCCCTGCAGGCCATCCTTCGTAATTATTTAAACCGTCAGTTGTCATATATATACCTTTCATGTATTCATATTTAGTTGCTGTTCGGGAACAGCTACTGCCTGAACCATCATCACCTCCTGAACCACCACCTCCAGAACCATCACCTGGTTCTATCTTCGCTTTAATATCTGATATAAGGTTTTGTTTTAAGAAATAATCAACCCCACTAAATGAATATACAGGTTCCACAGAATTTAAAATATCAGTCATTCTATCAGTCTCAAACTCTTCTTTTATTTGGTCTCTGGTGATAAGCCTTTCATTTATTCCAATAACAATTACTGGATAATTTGGCTCATTTAAAGCATCTATCCATCTTTGATTACCATCAGCATCAAATGCAGGTATATGAGTAGACTCCATATCATCATAAGATGAAGGTAGTATTGCAACCAATGGAATTTCACTCTCTGCATTCCATTTATCAATATGTACAGGAATGGCAATATTTAATTTAGGATTACTATTTAAAATTTCTACATATTTTTCACTTGGAAATGTTGAGAATAATCGTTCTTTAAATTCTCTACCAGAAATTGATTGCTCATTAAACTTATTAGCTAAAAGATTATAGTCACCGTCAAACCTTTTATATACTTCTTGTTTTATATGTTTTCGTGCATTTTTGTCATGTAAAATCTGTACGAAATGTTGAGCATACTCAGCCAAAAGGAAATCATATTCTGTAACAAGTTCAGCAGGTAAATTCTGCGTGACTTGTGCCGGTTCAGGAACCATATCATCCTGACAAGAGGTGATAAATATCACCATAAATAAAATTAAAATTGAACTACTAAATTTGAACCATTTCATTTTTAAATTTGTATTTTTGATTGCACATATGTTTGATCCATTTTATGCTGGATTGAGCATAGATAGGCCTGTCCTCCTAGAGGATAGGCCTTATCATTTTTTTATAATATTTTTAATAAGATAAGACAGATAATAACTGGATAGTTGATAATAAATTCTTCCCAATTGCAATGTTTAATTTTGGATTTGTTAATTGAATTTTATATCATATCAATCTTCATTATTATATATTATAGCTTGTATGACATACTATTCCATTTTCAAATTACCAATATTCTTTAATCATAAGTAATAAGTTAATTTCAGATATTGTCCTCATTCCATTAATAGAACCTAAATGATTTTCTTATATATTGTTAAACCAAGATAGTTTAACTATATACTGGAATAATTCAATATTTAATTATAAAGATTTGATTCAATAAGAAAAAATATATTAATATACACAATACCCAACCTTGGGTATATTTATTATTTTCTCCCATATTTAATCGTTCTGGCATATTATCCACATTACAGGAAAGAATTTTAATGGATAATTCAGTTAGAATATGATAAAATCATTATAGAGGAATAGTTGTCAAAGGATATTAATCAATAAACTGCTCAATCTCCTCCACCTCCACCCCGGCGAATTCACAAAATTCCTGAACGGTAACTAAATGATGATCTTCTTTTTGGAGATCATTTTTTATTTTCTTTAATAAATACCTGCTGTAGCGCTCACTTTTGCCTGTGATGCGCTGAATATCCTTGGGATAAATTATGATACGTTTTAACCTCATTTAATACTACTAATACTGTATCTATACTTTACCTATACTGCAACATCGGCAATAAGTGCCAAAAGCTATCCAAAGCGGAAATAGCAAGTTGTTGTTCAGTTATAAATATGCGTTTTTTAAGCCATAAACCAAATTTTTTTATACTTATGGCAAGACAAAAAGGAATAATTAAATTAAAAGGATCCATAGGAGATGTATCCTTTTACAAGACACAGGATGGCTATTTAGCCAGGGAAAAAGGTGGCGTCGATGCGGACCGGATAAAGAATGATCCGGCATTTCAAAGGACCCGTGAGAATGGCTCTGAATTCGGAAGAGCTGGCAAGGCTGGAAGAACTCTTCGCACTGCTTTAAGGCTGATGCTACAGAATGCTTCTGACCGAAGAGTTACAGGAAGGTTGACTCGAGAATTAGTGAAAGTTGTAAAAACAGATACCACTAACATCAGAGGAGAGAGGACAGTGAAAACCGGCGACCTCAATTTATTGCAAGGCTTTGACTTCAATATTAATGGGAAGCTACGATCTACTCTTTATGCTCAGTATGCGATTCTCCTGGATAGAGTTGCCGGAAATGTCTCTATTGAGCTGGATGATTTTGTACCAAATAAGACTATCTCTTATCCAGCAGGGGCAACTCATATGAAACTGGTGGCCGGAGTAGCTGAAATCGATTTTGATTCTGAAAACTTCAAGTTTGCCCAGGATGAGAGTGCATTGATGCCTATCGATGAGACTTTAATTCAGGGGATGAGCTTGTCACCGGCATTGACTCCTGATTCTCCGGATCATGTTTTTATTGTCCTGGGAATTGAGTTTAAGCAGGAAGTGAATGGAGAAATGTATCCGTTGAAGAATGGAGCATATAATCCATTGACAATTGTTAAAATTGATCCACTTCAATAGAAAGTGAGATGGTGGTAATTGTAGGTGGGATCCTTTCAATACTATTAGGGATTGTGGCTTATTTCCTTAAGCAGCTCCTTAACGATTTTAAAAAGGTAGAAAGTGATCTCGCCGAAGTTAAAAGTATCACCGCTTTAATAAAAGCAGAATTCAGAGGCAATCAGGATCTACTTAATCAGAAAGTAGAATTCATGGAAAACAGAGTATCAAGAATAGAAAAATTCATATTTAATCTTAAAGAAAATGAAAGCAAATAAATTAACATTAGCACAACGTTTTGAAGCCCCAACCCCTAAATTTTTCAGGAAGCTAAGGAATATTGGATTAGTCCTGGCAGCAGTTGGAGCAACTATAATCGCCTCACCGGTTGCACTGCCGGTAATAATCGTACAGGTTGGAGGCTATTTAACAGTGGCCGGAAGTATCCTTACGGCGGTAAGCGAAGCCACCGTAGATGAGGAAGAGATGGAAGTCCAGGATGAGATTCGTTCTGTCGCAAAGGACAATATCCAAAAGAAACTTCAACCTCAATAGTTTATTAATTAACATAGAGCCCTCAAAATAATGGGGGCTTTTTAGTTGTGTACTTTTCACTATATACTTTACTACTCCAAACAAATAGATTTACGTACATATCACGTTTAGTGCCAGCCGGAAGCTTCAATGCCTGCTTTTGGATGAAGTTAATACATTCGCTGAGCTCTTCCTGATTCATTTTGAGCATGATATTTCTTAAAACAGCTGGATTTAAATGATTAAAGAATGCCCTCATAAAATTATTTTTTTTAAAAGAAAAAAGAGAAAAAAAGAAAGCTACCTCATAAGCTGCGAGGGGTAAAAAGCAGGGGAGTGAAACGTTTTACGGCGGGCGAGCTTGAGCCGGGCTAAATAGTGCAGCGGACTTGCTTTTTAATTTGAGGGATGGGTTGTGGGGAGCTGCTTATCTTTGATGGATTTTTTTATTAATTGTTCAGTTAAGAAAATGCAATGCCATTGCACTAACTTATTTGTTACTTTTGCAACGTGAATCAGATTTTATCCATATCACTTAGTATTCTCTTCCTCTTACAGGGATTTGCTCCCAATATGGATATATGCTGTGAGTTGCAGAAGCTTCCTAATCTGGTGAAGCATTATGAGGAGCATAAAAAATGCAATGATGATTCTATCCTGGAATTTTTTGTTAATGACTATATCAATTTTGATGGATTAGCCGATAACCATAAAGATGATAGCAATCATCAAGAGCTCCCATTTCATGGAAACCATCAATGCAACCATGGTTCAGTTTATTATTCAGTAATTCAATCTATTGAAGTTAGTAGTATTGGATTTCAAGCGGAGGATCAATTTAGCCACTATACTATTCATTTCTCTTCAAAATATCCTGATTCCCCATTTCAGCCGCCCAAGGTTTAATTCAATTAATTACAAGCGTAACTGCTTATAAAATTTGTTGAATTAAAATCTTATTTAATGATCAATAATATCATTGCTTTTTCTATAAAGAATAAGCTCATCATTGGTCTTTTCACTTTTGCCTTAATAGGTTTAGGTGTTTGGAGCATGACTGAAGTTCCGGTAGATGCCGTACCGGACATTACAAATAACCAGGTGCAGGTAATTACACAAGCGCCTAATCTCGGCACAGAGGATATAGAGCAATTTATCACCTATCCGGTAGAAGTTGCCATGTCAAATCTTCCCGGAGTCACTGAAATAAGATCTATCTCTCGTTTTGGTCTCTCGGTAGTGACCATAGTCTTTGAAGATGATATGGGTATTTATCTTCCCCGCCAGCTGGTTTCTGAAAAGCTTGTGCAGGTGAAGGAAGAAATTCCGGAAGGTTTTGGTAAAATTTCAATGGGCCCTATTGCAACTGGTCTGGGCGAGATCTATCAATACACCTTGCAAGTTTCACCGGAATTCGAAGATCAATATAACGTAACTCAATTACGTACGATACAAGATTGGATAGTCAAGCGGCAGATGGCAATGGTGCCTGGGGTAATTGAAGTGAATGCCTTTGGTGGTAATATTAAGCAATATGAAGTTTCAATAAATCCAAATGATCTTAAAGCCATTGGCCTCACAATTACCGATATTTTTGAGGCACTGGAAAGGAACAACAGAAATACGGGTGGAGCTTATATAGAAAAGAACCATATGGCCAACTTTATTCGTGGTGAAGGTCTTGCCAGGAGTATTGAAGATATTGAAAACATTGTTGTAAAAACCGTTGATGGCATTCCTATAAAATTAAGTAATGTGGCTGAAGTGAATTTTGGCTCAGCCATCCGCTACGGGGCATTTACTAAAGACGGAAAGGGAGAAGCTGTTGGAGGCATGATTTTTATGCTGACAGGAGCTAATTCTAATGAGGTAATAGAAAATGTAAAGGATAGAATAGCTCAAATACAGCAATCATTACCAGAAGGAGTAACTATTGAGCCTTTCCTGGACCGTAGTGAGTTAATCCATAAGACCACCTCAACAGTAACTACAAATCTGATCGAGGGTGCTTTGATAGTTATTTTTGTACTTGTCATTCTTTTAGGAAACTGGCGTGGTGGGCTTATTGTCGCTTCTACTATACCTCTCTCTCTCTTGTTTGCCTTTATCCTAATGAATGCTTTTGATGTTTGGGCAAACCTGATGAGTCTTGGAGCTATTGATTTTGGAATTATTGTCGATGGTGCCGTAATTATTGTAGAGGGTACAGTTTTCTATTTGTACCGGCAAATCCAACAAGGTAAAGTAGATCAGACTGCGCGAGATGAGGTTACTTATAAAGCTTCCTCTAAAATGATGAATTCTGCCTTTTTTGGGCAGCTAATTATTCTTATCGTATTCCTTCCGATATTGTTCCTTGAAGGCGTTGAGGGTAAAATGTTTAAACCAATGGCATTAACCTTTATGTTCGCCATGGTTGGCGCAATGATCTTATGCCTTACCTATGTGCCGATGGTTTCATCACTTATTATTAAGGTAAAAGGAAAGGAACGTAAAAGTTGGGGTGACCGATTTGTTCATTGGCTGGAATTGAAATATGAGTGGCTTTTACAAAAAGTTTTGCGAAAAGCAGTTGTTATAGTTATTTCAGCAATTGTTTTGCTGGCACTGGCAATATTTACATTTACCCGGATGGGTGGGGAGTTCATCCCGCAGCTTGATGAAGGCGATATAGCTTTTCATATCATTCTGAAGCCTGGAAGCTCGCTTTCGGAAGGCGTGAAAACGTCAACGCAGATTGAGAGAATTCTATTGGAGAGCTTTCCGGAAATAGAACATGCCATGACCCGTTTTGGCGTTGCTGATGTGCCTACCGATCCCATGCCAATGGATATTGGAGATTGTTTTGTTATCCTCAAACCAAAAGAAGAATGGGTCTCTGCTGACAGTAAGGAAGAGCTGATTGAGAAAATGAAAGATAAACTCAGCGTCATTCCAGGGGTGAGTTATGAATTTACCCAACCCATAGAAATGCGTTTTAATGAGCTGCTTACCGGGGTAAGGGAAGATATAGCAGTAAAGCTTTATGGCGATGACCTAAATATGCTTGCCGCCAAAGCTCAGGAAATGGGACAAATAATTTCCACTGTGGAAGGTGTTGGTGACATGAAAGTAGAGGCAACAACAGGCCTGCCACAGATGACCATTATCTACGACAGGAATGACCTGGCTCAGTATGGACTCAATATTAATGATATAAATAAAACCATAGAAACAGCTTTTGCTGGTGGTAAGGCAGGGACAATTTTTGAGGGAGAGAAAAGATTTGATCTTGTTGTAAGGCTGGATTCCTCTTACCGGAAAAATATTGAAGATGTCAGAAATCTTTATATAAATACCCCAACCGGCACTCAAATACCATTGAATGAGGTTGCAGAGATTGATTACCAGGCTGGGCCAATGCAGATAAGCCGTGATAATACCAACAGACGTACTTATGTTGGAATTAATGTAAGAGGGCGTGATGTAAAATCGCTGGTGACGGAAATACAGCAAAAACTGGATGCTGACCTACATTTACCACCAGGGTATTATATCCGGTATGGTGGGGCTTTTGAAAACCTCGAACGGGCTACGAACAGGTTACAGATAGTGGTGCCAATTGCACTGGTATTGATCTTTGTTTTGATCTTTTTTGCTTTGCGCTCATTTAAGCAAACCCTGATGATCTATGTTGCCATACCGCTTGCTGCTATTGGTGGTGTATTTTCATTATGGATCCGTGACATGCCTTTTAGTATTTCAGCCGGAGTCGGCTTTATTGTTCTTTTTGGTGTAGCGGTATTAAATGGCCTGGTTTTGATCAGCAGTTGGAATGAATTAAAAGAAGAAGGAATGAACAACCTTGATGAGCGAATAATAACAGGTGGCAAGCGCAGGATAAGGCCTATCTTATTAACTGCTTTAACCGATATCCTGGGATTTCTTCCCATGGCCATTTCCACATCGGCAGGAGCAGAAGTACAGCAACCTTTGGCCACCGTTGTTATTGGGGGGATGATCACCTCAACATTATTAACCTTATTTGTATTACCTGTGCTTTATCGTTGGACAGAAAACCGATCCTTTGGATTCAGGCTTAATAAAGGCCTGGCTACAGTATTAATTTTAACAGTAGGTGGATTCTTATTAACCAATTCTGCCAGCGCTCAGGAAAAACAACCTGTGCATAAAATAACAATAGAACAAGCTGTTGAACGTGCTTTAAATAATTATCCAACTATAAAGGCTGCTAAACTGCAGGTTGAGCAACAGGAAAAGCTTAAAAAAACAGCCTGGGACTTAGGTAACACTCAAATCTTTACCGGTGGTGAAGAATTGAGTAACACTAATGATGGAGTTTATACTACAATAGGTATTCAGCAGCAGAATATGGATGTTTTTGGAATAAAACCAAAGCTCAATGTACAGGATCAAAAAATATTGCTTGCTGAAATATCAATGAATTTAACCAGCCTGGAAGTGGCACAGCGGGTAAAGGATGCCTATGCTGATGTTTTCATTTTGAAGAATGAACTCACCTTCCTTGAAGAGTTGGATTCCATCTATCAGGAATTTGAAAGAGCTGCAAGGATCAGGTATGAGGTAGAGGAGACATCAAAACTTTCCTATTTGGCGGCTGTGAACCAGGTAAAGCAGATCGCTTTGCAGCATGAGCAAGTTCAATATGATTATAATGCTGCACTTAACCAGTTAAACTTGTGGTTGGTAAGTGATACTACTTTTACAGCTGTAGATGAATTGAATTTTTCCTATTCACTTCATCCATCAGAGGTTACTGACAACCATCCTTTATTAAATCAATATCGAGAACAGGTAAAGTTGGCAGACCTCGAGAGGAAAGCTGCCCGTTCGGAATTTTTGCCTGAGATAAATGCTCAATATGGGCGACAGCAAGTTGGCGGCGAATCCGGCTTTTATCAATACCAGGTGGGATTTTCTGTACCGCTCTTCTTTCTTCCACAGAAGGGAAAGGTAGAAGCCGCTAAGCTTCAACAGCAAATAGCACAGCAGGAATTTATGAGAACACAATATGAGATAAAAGCGAATTATGAAGATTTAATACAGCAATATCAGAAATGGCTTTCTTCATGGGAGTTTTACCAGCAGGAGGTGCTACCTCTTGTGAGGGAACAGAGGCAGGCAGCGGTACTTTCCTTCAGGGCTGGCGCTATAGATTATATCGCTTTTATTCAAAATCTTAAAGAAACAATCCAGACTGAGCTTCAGGCACAGGAAACCCTTAAAAACCTTCTAAAAAGCAGGTTTAAGCTGGAGTATTACCAAACAAAAACATTTAAATAAACGAAATAATGCATAGACATATTTATATAATTCCGCTTCTTTTCTGGACGATGCTTTCTTGTTCTACGAAAGAAGATCAACAGCCAGTGGAAGAGCCGTATAAGGAGGAAAGTTTAGAGAATGTGGTTCGGCTTACTACAGCTCAATTTAATGCCATGGAAATGATCGTTGATTCAATTTCATTAAGGAATTTATCATCTGTGGTACAAACCAATGGAGAGCTGGAGGTGCCGCCGCAAAATGAAGCAACAGTAACTGCCGTAATTGGCGCTAATGTGACTTCAATTGAGGTCATTGAGGGCGAGGATGTAGATAAAGGACAGATACTGGCCTATCTTTCCCATCCTAATATTATAAGTGTCCAGGGAGAGTACCTAAAGGTATATAATCAATTGCAGTTTCTGGAGCAGGAATTCCAACGACAGAAAAAGCTTTATGAACAGGAAGTAGGCGCCGGAAAAACATTTCAGCAGACAAAAGCGGATTATCTGGCTGCCCAGGCTAATTTAAAAAGTATGGCTGCTCAGCTTAGGCAACTTGGATTAAACCCCGCAACAGTTCAGAATGGTAATATTATTGAAAGGGTCCCTGTGCGGAGCCCAATAGAAGGTACTGTTGTCAAAGTGGAGGTTAAAACAGGACAATATGTACAACCGGAAAAGGACCTGTTTGAAATAGTAAATACACACCATATTCATGCAGACCTTATGGTTTTTGAAAAAGATGTTTTTAAAGTAAAGGAAGGCCAGCGAGTAAGGTTCACCATAGAAATGCTACCGGATCAGGAGCTTTATGCAGAGATTTATTCTGTTGGGAAAAAGTTTGAGCAGGATCCGAAAGCGGTTCATGTACATGCTGAAATAGAAAACAAAACCGGCAATCTTATTCCAGGTATGTATATTAAAGGAGAGATATTGACAGACTCAATTACCACTCCGGCACTTCCTGAGAGCGCTGTGGTCAGGCAAGGTGATGATTTCTTTGTCTTTATGGTCATAAGCAAACCTGCTGAAAGTCACCCCTATTGGGTATTTGCACCTGTACCTGTAAAAGCCGGATTGAGCAGTAATAATTGGGTGGCAATAAATTTTTTGGAAGATGTTCCTGATAATACGGAATTTGCCTACAATCAGGCATACTACCTACTGGCGGAAATGGGTAAAGATGAAGCGGGACATGACCATTAAAATCTAAATGCAATTTGAAATAAATGAGGTATGGAAGAGAATGAAAGGGGAAAATATTTAAAGAAAGCCGAAACAGTTCAGAAATATAATGTGGCATATGATACTGTTGAAGTAGTTGTTTCACTAACTGCAGGTTTTAGCTCGGGAAGCGCAGCATTGATTGGGTGGGGGCTCGATAGTGTTATTGAGGTTATTTCCGCCAGTACGCTGTGGTGGAGATTGCATGGAGAAATTCATGATATCAGTGAAGAGAGAGTTAAAAAAAGACAAAAGATCACGCTTTATGTAATTGCCTGTTCATTTTTGTTGGTAAGCGCTTTTATTACGTATGATTCGATAACGAAATTTATTAACCAAAAATCTCCAGATTGGAGTACAGCCGGATTAATTATTCTTCTTGTTTCGCTTGTGGCCAATCCTATTTTAATATGGTACAAGTATCGGTATGGTAAGAAACTTGATAGTAAAGAACTCATTGCAGATTCAAAAGATACTTTCGTTTGTTTATACCAAACCATAGCAGTTCTTGCTGGATTACTGGCGGTACGTTACCTGGATTTATGGTGGGCTGACCCGGTTGCAGCTTTATTAATTGTACCCTATGCATTAAAGGAAGGATGGGAAGCTTATAAAAACGGCAGGAAAATTAATATTGCTGATACTAATAATTCATAAATGAATAAGAGCACATTTATAATTAAAGATATGGATTGTCCGTCAGAAGAGCAGATGATCCGTATGAAGCTTCAGCTTCTTGGCCAGGTAAAGCATCTTAATTTTAATATTCCAGAGCGAACTGTAGAAGTTTACCATGAAGGTGAGATGGACAAGGTGCTTCAGGAAATCCGCAGCTTAAAACTTAATGAATCATTAAAGGAAACAATATATGAAGATCCTCCTTTAGCTGTACCTGACGAAAAAGGCCAGCGTAAAATCCTTTGGTGGGTGCTTGCGATTAATTTTTCCTTTTTCATTTTAGAAATGGTTACGGGCTGGGTTTCCAAATCAATGGGATTGGTTGCTGATTCTCTTGATATGTTGGCCGATTCCATTGTGTATGGATTAAGCCTTTTTGCTGTTGGTGCTGCTATTAGCCGGAAAAAGAAAGTAGCGGCAATAAGTGGATATTTTCAAATGGGGCTAGCTATTTTGGGATTTGGTGAAGTGATCCGCAGGTTTTTTTCTCAAACGGAAATACCTTCATTCCAATTGATGATCATTATTTCCTTCCTTGCCCTCCTTGCTAATATTACTTCCTTATGGTTGATCAATAAAGCAAAAAGCACAGAAGCTCATATGCAGGCAAGCGCAATATTCACTTCCAATGATATCATTGTCAATGGAGGGGTTATTATTGCGGGTGTATTAGTCTACATGCTGAACAGCAAATGGCCTGACCTGGTGGTAGGTGGAATTGTTTTTGGATTTGTTATGCGAGGTGCGATAAAAATCATAAGCTTATCTAAATAAATTGAAAAGCGAGTTATAGTTTAAAAACGATATGATACCAGACGTGTTAAAAAATAAAAAAACATGCTCCAGATATTAGAAAATAAGGACAATCTCATCTCAACTAAAGCAACAGGTACGCTTACAGAAGAGGATTATAATACTTTAATCCCTATGTTAGAAGAAAAGATTGAAAATAACCAAAAAGTACGTTGGTATTTTGAAATGGAAGATTTTGATGGTTGGAAAGTAAAAGCGCTTTGGGAAGATGCTAAATTTGATGCAAAGCATATTAATGATTTTGAGAAAATTGCTATGGTTGGAGAAAAGAAGTGGGAAAAGGTGATGACAGACCTAATGAAGCCTTTTACATCTGCTGATGTAAAATACTTTGACGCCGCCGATAAAGCAAAGGCAATCAACTGGATTAAAAGTTGATAAATGATATACATGGACTTAAATCCTGAAGAAAAATTAACTGGAAAAAATATCCGGCCAACTGCAATGCGGCTTTTAGTTTTAAAGGAATTGTTAAATCAGACAACAGCAGTAAGCCTAACTGACCTGGAGAACCTTTTCCAAAAATCAGATAGGGTTACATTATATCGCACGTTAAAAACTTTTCAGGAAAATGGGCTGGTGCATAGTATAGATGACGGTACTGGTGCTACTAAATATGCTCTTTGTGAAGACGATTGTGAATGCGATATAGAGCGTGACTTGCATCTGCATTTTCATTGCACGAAATGTCAAAGTACTTATTGCCTTCAGAAGTACAAGATACCTGCTATAACACTGCCTTCACAATTTAAAGCCGAAGAGGCTAACCTTGTGGTTAAAGGTATCTGTAGCAGTTGCACGAAATAAAAGGAACTTTGCAAGTTCTCAAGAACTGAAACAAATTATCAGGTTAATAAATAAAAAAAAGTATGGGTCATGATCATAGCCATCAGCATAGTGGCACCAAAAATTTAAAAATCGCTTTCTTTATTAATTTGTTTTTTTCTGCCATTGAGTTGGTAGGGGGAATTTTCACCAATAGCATTGCCATCATCTCAGATGCACTTCATGATTTTGGCGATAGCATTTCTCTTGGATTGGCCTGGTATCTTGAAAACAAAGCAGAAAAAAAAGGTGCTACAAAAGAATTTAGTTTTGGATATGCCCGGTTTCGGCTTCTTGGGGCACTTATTAATGCCTTAATATTGATAGGCGGTTCAATTTATATTATCATTGAAGCCATAAATCGTTTCCAGGATCCAGCTGAAATTAAATCCACCTGGATGATGGGAATTGCTATACTGGGTGTTGGCGCTAACGGATATGCAGCCTGGCGAACCAAAGGGGCGAGCTCATTGAATGAGAAGGTGATCAGCTGGCATTTACTTGAAGATGTATTAGGTTGGGTAGCAGTGCTCATTGTTTCTATTATTCTCCAGTTTAAAGACTGGTATTTCCTTGATCCTGCCCTATCCATAGGAATAACACTCTTTATCTTATATGGTGTAGGTAAGCGATTGAAGGATACATTATACCTTCTGCTTCAGGGAGTTCCTGAAGGAATTAATCTAGATGAAATAAAAGAAAAGCTTAACAATGTTGATCATGTACAGTCTATTCATCACACTCACGTATGGTCGCTTGATGGTCAGCATCACGTACTTACGAGCCATTTAATTTTAACGGATATTACCAGCTACAAACAAATTGATGAGGTTAGAGAGAACGCTTTGAATTCATTGAAAGATTATGATTTCACCCATCATACGATACAGGTGGAGTTGGACCCTGATAGCTGTAGCATTAGTTAACAAATTTTTATCTTTTGAAAAACCACTCACCATAATTGCAGAAGACAAATTATTAGCACCAAAATTTTATCAGTAAAAAAGGAAATTCTAATGTGAATGCTGATGCTTACCATTCATGTATTTACCCTGTGGGCCTATTCCTTCTATAAATACCAGCTGTGAACCATGATGGCCTGCCATGGTTACACTGTAACCAGAACCGAGGAAAACAAGCAGTACTATAATTTCTGCCCAGGCTTTTCTTTTAAGAACAAAATGACTTATTATCTTTAAAAATGCCCCTATGCCACTCAGCCATAAGGCCCTGGTAGCCCACATATCATGAGTCTGATATACTTGTTTGGCATGCTCAGGTAATTCTGATACTGCAACAGGCGGATGTGTCCAAACTGCTGCTGCATAGGCTCCCACAAATCCAATAAAAATAGAGCCCAAAGCACACCAGCTCATTGCCTCTTTGTACACAATGAAAGCCAATACTTGAAAAACAATAACCAACAACAGAAATATCAGCGGTACGTGTACAACTAAAGGGTGGAGGTTTGGAAAATCTTCAAAATCGGCCGTGACCTTTTTTGGGTGATTGTAAGATGATTCCGGATTTTCAGATTGCTGGTGATGGCCAGCTGAATCCTCATGAGTGGTATCTTGTTGAGCAGTTTCCTGATGAGCAGTATCATTTGAATGCTGATGATCTCCGTGCTCCTGCAATGCCATTGACTTTGTAAATGTAAAAAAAAAGGTAATCAGGAGTAGCGTAAAAGAAAGTTTCATGGGTGTATATTAATTTTTTGAAGATCACAGTGAATTCGATAAAATTTATTCATCCTCCGGATGGTATAATTTAGATAACAATGTTTATGTTCATTTCATAAATGATTTTTATTCTGTATTCTTAACATCTTGAAAATACCCATTGTAGCGCCGATCAACCCACCTATTCCACTTCCTATACAAAATCCCATGAAAGCAGCGGGACCACGGCCACCTGAGGAAAGTTGGCCTAATCCAACAACAGCCCATGCACCATCGGCTATCATCCAAAATACAAACCCAATTAAAACCCCACCAATTATGCCACCCCATAATGCGCCTTTACCAATCTTGGGATGATAAACAGGATTTCCCTCCGGATCATTATTGGTCATTGGCACCAGAAGGTCGCCACCCATTTTATTTACTTCTTTATTATCCATTACTCTTTCTTTTCCTGTAGTGTATCTGCTTTTGTTAAATAAACAGTAGTATCAATAGGTATATTAAAAGGTGATAACAGCCTATCTGCTTGTTGTTGTACTTTTACCGAAACTGAGCTAGTGTCTCCTATTATCCAGGCATAGTTTAAAACCGTTTCCTGAGGTCCGGTTTTAAATGGTTTTACCATCTTCATATAATCATGAACAGATTTTGGCAGTGAATCCTGTTTCACCAAAAGAATTGGCCCATGCTTACCCATATGCCCAAGCACTGCTGCGGGGATCATTCCAAGCACGTTATCCGCATTACCAATTATATAATTATGACCTGCCTGAGCGATACCCCACCCAAGGCCACGGTCTATCCAGGCCCACCACCAGCCATGATTTCGGCCAAAATCTTTGTATCCAGCATTTACAGCACTGGTGGCATAAGGCGTCGGACCTGCAATTCTTCTCACCAGTCCAAACTGGGCCAGCTCCTGGGCCACCTTATCAGATATTACGTCAGGGCCACCGGTCAAATACATAAAAGCTCCATAATCTCCAAAACGTCGACGCAGGATATCTTTTGTTGCGGGTGGCACAGAATCCTGGTACACCCATGCAAAACCTTTGCCCATATGTGCATTCCATCCCATGGGTCCCAAGCCATGCTCAATACCCTTAGGATGGTCAATAGCCGAAATAATTACCTCATCCATATGGTCAGCTTTCATTGCAGACTGCCACCGATCTAATATTTCTGCCAGGATTACCGGGTTTTCTTCATTAAATGCTCTTATCCTATATCCTGTAATTTCTTCAATTCTTTCCCTCTCTGACTCAGGCACATTTACCGCATAAACATCGGTGCGTTGATCCTGAAAAACACCGTCCGGACGAAGGCGGATCATTTCGCGGAGTGTCATTTCTGATATCCTGTTGTTTTCATCCAGATAAAGAAGGGGAGCATTTACCGGCATATGGGTGATACGGTGCATAGCAGTGAATGCAATGGCGGGATTCTGCGGGCAAATAATTATTGCTCCTACGGCATTATCTTCTCTGGTAGCGGGATATACCGTCTGAGTGAGAAGAATAGCCGTTTCTTCAGGTGAATGTCCTGGAATACGCACCGTATAAGCCGTCGCCAGAGCTTCCTTTTGTAAGGGGTGACTTCCAGCACCCGGCCCTCCATCAGTTTTTCCACAGGCGTTCAATAAAAATATTAAAGCCAGTGAATTAATCAATATCCTCATACATTCCCGGGTTTAAGTTCTTTTCTTATCATTAACCAGTTTAGCGGCCATGCTATCAGAAATCCAGCGAAGGATGCAATCCAGATACTGCCAAACCATAAAACATCATCCTCTTTAGGCATCATCGGAATCTTGACCATGAGCATAAACCAGGTGATTGACATCATACCAAGACTAACTGCCAGCATACTTAATGCTGTGGTTGAAAATGCCATTTTCCTAAGCTTTCCGGAGGACATTCCAGGCATCATGGATTTTTTCATGGGGTACTGGACCAGCAGCCAGGCCACCAGCACTGCAAATACATACATACCAATCATCATTAAAGGCATTCCTGAACCTAACCAAAAAAACGGCCCGGTCCATTCATAGAATAATGGAAAGCCAAACCAGACAAATAGAAATCCGATAGCTACCATTAACGTAGCTCCGTAACCAAAACCCATTGCCGTAGCCGTAGCACTTTGGACACTGTGGGGCCTAATCCATCGCCATTCACCTGTATCTATTTTTATTGCTTTCCTCCTGTAAGAACTTAGGTAAAGTGCCGGACCTAAAATTGGCAGTAGTAAAGAAGACAAGCCCCAGGCTATCTTCACAGGCATTTTTACCATTGATAATGTAAGTGAGGCATGAATCCATACAAAAATTGCTGAAGCCACTCCCCAGATAATAAATATAACCAGCAAGGCCTCCAGGTCACCCAGAGCCACAGGACCTTTACTTGCATACTCTGCCTTTTCTACTGAGAAGTCAATCCGGCTTTGGGCAGCATAACTAATACGATTTGACACGATCCAGAAATGCCGGAAAGGTCCCTCTGATGGGGTTTTAAACCAATCTGCCCGTTGGGAAAAAATGTATCTGTCAAGTTCAGGGGACAAACCTCCATCTTCCTCTGCATAAAGGAGTGTTGCATTATTACTTACCGCATAAGGTAACGCTGCCAGACCTTTAAGCACATCATGAGGTGTGGTGATAACAAAATGATTGTAGCTGTTGCGTCGGTCGACTTTCCTTCCCCAGCCAAATTCTGTTTCCTCATCTCTGTACTGGGCAATTTCCAGCGCCAGGTCAGCATAATTAGCACCAGTTATCCTTTCCACTACCTTGAAACGATTAGCTGCTTCAGAAGGGATAAGCTCTTCCGGACCTATTACGTAGGCTTTAACATCGCTGAAATCCCCCGAAGGCCCCTCCAGCCTCCCATCTTGATGAAAAAAGACAGGTGAACCATAGAAATAAGCATAAAATAATGCAGGAAGTGCATATTTTAACTCTTCTTTTTCCCCACCACTTATTATAATAACGTGTTTTGCATTTTTATTGACCTTCTGTGAGCGGGTGAAGAAATCTTCCCAATCCTTTTCCGTAGGAGGTCGCTTATCAGTTTTTGCCTCAGGGTAGGGAATGGCAGTTTGCAAATAGTGATGTAAATCTGCCGCCCCTGCATTAACAAGCCGCGTTACATTTTTTGTATTGGCGATTAGCCTACCCTCCTCAGCGCTTTTTCCGGCCAATGGAGCTACAACGATATCTTCCTTTATTACATTAACCAGCCCAAAGCCAATAATAAAGACTACTGCAAAAGCTACAAACGGATAGGTCCATTTCATATCAGGTAATAATAAAGGTTAGAAGCCATAACATTCCAAAACCAGCTACCAGCGTATAGCAGATGGATAAAACTTTAAGTGTAGGAGCAGAAAATTTTCCCAGCCATAGCCATAATCCTAGTACTATTGCTATAGACAACATGATTAGGATTTCTACATGTTTGTTACCCTCTTCGGTAACCAAGGCATAAATCCCCAAAGCAATAAAACCAAGTACAAAAAGTCCTGCATGCAGGAAAATAATTTTTTTACCAGGCTCCATGCCCATACTACTTTTGGTGATCAGGATAATACCAATAACTGAGGATAAAAAAAGAAGAATTGCAGCTGCTATGTCCATAGATTAATTTTTAGGTGATACCCTCCAGATGATCCCAGTAAAAGGATGAGCATTCATGCCTGTATCATCAAACTCTACAGTACCAAAATCGACAATATAGAGGCTACCATCAGGACCCCATTCTAACTGAATAGGACGTTCCAAGCCTCCTCCTTTTGTTGCCGAAGCTGGTAGCCCTGATGCATTATATATAAAATTTGTTATCTGTCCTGTATTTATATTCACCTGCTGTACCTTAAAGCCCGGCCAGTTGAAATCTACATCTTCAGGGATTTCCTCTTTTTTTATTGGTTTTGGCATATGAGGGTGTGCAGGATCACCTTTAAAAAATGGTACGATAGTACCGAATTCGGCAACAAGTATATTATCCTCTGGTACATTCATACTTTGCCGTCCAAAGACCATACCCTGTGCTGCACTATGTACAGGCAGCTTTACAAGGGGCTGTATGGGTTTATCTTTACCTTTAAGTAGCCTTTGATGAGTTTCTTCCGTCAGCACGAACGACCTTTCTTCCTTCTTAACCTGAAACCTTTTGTCGGTAATTGGTAAACCGCTAAAAAAATCAGGCCAACCATACCACTCCCCTTCAATCACTTCATAAACCGGTTCCCAATCAAAATATAAACCACGTGGAGGCATTGGATTAGCGCTGTTCATGGTAGTTATTAATCTGCCATCAGGGCTATAGCGGTAACCAAAGCTGGATCGTAATCCCCAGGCAATCCTTTCCAGATCAGTGCCGTCAGTATTACAGCGAAAAAAGGCGCCATTACATATAAGTTCACCATTTACCTTTTGCCCCTTTGCGGCCAACTTACCCAAAGGCATATAAGCTCCGGTTTTTACTGAATCTTTTTCTACAATATTTACTTTATGAGTTGGAACCCAATAGTTTTGACCGTTAAGGACAATATCCTCTCCAGGAACTTCATGCGCTTCGGGCTTATTGAACATGTCAATAACTTTTACCCAATGTGATTCAATCACACCGCTATTACCTTGAGTTGAGAGGAAGAATACCATTTTTCCATCATGAAAAATTGGCTTGGCATTAAGAAATTCACCCCAGGAAGGTAATCCGTTTACAATTGTTTTAAATTCCCCTGTTTCCAGGTTTAGCACCGAATAACGGGAGCGGTGGGAGATATAAAGGTTTCCTTCATAAAAAGTGACGCCGGTGACTGGTGGTATTAATCCTTCTTCCATTTCAGAAGAAGATTCTGCCTCTTTAATTTCTGTCATAGGGACAACATTATCGTATAAGATCGTCAGCTTACCATCTGGAGTCATTTTGAGGATCCTGGCTTCCGGGGCACGGGGCGGTTTGGTACCATAGGTATGTCCACCGGCTTCGGCTATATAAGCATTGCCAGCATCATCAAAAGTGATATCTACGGGATAAGTGAGGCCTGATGAAAAATTTTCAATTTTAAACCCTGAGGGTACAACAATGTCAGAAGTGTTAATCGGCCGCTTGCTCTCCTGGACTACTTCAGCAATCTGATCGCCTTCTTCTTCATTCGCTCGTGTATCCTCAGGATTGCGGCAAGAGGAAACAACCAATAGAAGAAACAATATATATATAACATCCTTAATCATAATCGGCTGGATTAGGTCATATTGATAACCTTTACAACATATCAAATAGATGAATGTTTTCAATAGCTAATTGCGCATATATATCTTCTCATTCCTCATGGTATAGACATTCATTTTATCCATCATTTGCTTCACCACAACTCTTCAGAGAGCTAAGAAGAAGAGGAATAAACATCCTGCCAATCAAACCCATCACTTCTTAACATGCTATCCAGCACCTTTCTTTTTTCGTATACCTCTGAGGAAGGTGAAGGTGGCCGCAACTCCTGTAAAAAGGTTTACACTGGACTTTAATCTTACAATCATTTTCAAAATATTGAATTTCTGAAAATGTCAGATTATTATTTGCTAATCAGGTACGAGATGTTTAATAAGAAAGTAGGTCCATAGCTAAAGGTATCTCCTTCATCTGATAAGGTTTTTTGGGAAATCGGCCATCTGTAACCTGGCGTAATGGCAAATCCAGTCTCTGACCTATAGGTGAGGTTTAAAGTGCCATTAAATGATACCAGGCCTGAGTTTGGATCATTAACTCCATCCCATTGAGCATAGCTTTGAGAAAAATTTGCCGCAGTTAAACGGGAGGTAAGGTTTTTATAAATGTTGTAGCCAATGCCTATTCCGCTTGTGGTTTCAAACGGTCCTTTGTAGCCCTTTGCATTTTCATAAAACGAGATCCTGTTAATCGTAAAGAGTGAAAATGATAACTTATCTGTAAGTGCTGAAGCGTAATGCAACTCCACCAGAGGATCGAAGGTACCGGTACCAAATTGAATATGAAGATGATCCTCTCCATTTTGGCCTGCCTTGAGTGGATTTTGCTCAATCTGACCTGTTGGCAGAGAGATTCCTGCAGCAATATCCAGCCTTCCATTTGGCGAAATAAATCCATTTTTACGAAAGGCTGTTAATAGCTTCAAGTCACTTATACCATAATAGTTCTCATTTCGGTGATGGATGTCACGATTACGAAATATTGATTCTTTTTCACTTTCCGTAACAGCTAATGGATACTCTACTGTTGCATCCTGCATCTTTATATCATATGGTACTCTTATCCACAAGGAGAGATTAGTAGAAAATGTGTATTCAAAAGTTAACTCTGTACGTAAAAAATCCAGATTAACATTATGATTATGCAGTGGCACAGATACTATTTCGCCATTTTCTGATAAACCCTTATAGTTTGGATGGCCTCCCTGATAATTCATGCCATTCGTTATATTTAAGGTAAAGCGCAGATTACCCGGTTTTAATGTATCCAGGCCGGCTTCCAGTTTTTCGCTGCTTTGTAAAGCCGGATTACTACATGCAGGACAGGCTTGGGTATAGCCTTTTTTTGCAACAGCAAATAATAGAATAATTAAAGTTGGGAATAACAATGACTTCATTTGGCTGATAAGATTTTCTTAACCTCTTCAATATTATTTCCTTCAATTCTTCCGACCAAATTACCTTTATCATCAAAAATTAGAGTAAAGGGCAAGGCTGGTAACTTATACTCACGCGTAAGCTGTTTAGCCAGATCAGATTTCCATTCTACTACGTCTACTTTTCTTACTGCTACATTATCATATTCTAACAGTAGCCTTTCTACTTTTGGAGAATAAATTTTACAAGGGCCACACCATTCGGCAAAGAAATCAAATACTGTTAACTTGCCGGATGAAAGATGATCTTCAAAACTTATTTTTTTGCCACCTGTAATAGTTTTAATATCAAGTCCTTTTTTTTCTTCTTTTGATAAAGGCTTTACAACATTATCATTAGCAAATAAGGCCTGAAAATTTTTTGCTGCAATGGCTTCTTTTATTTCTTTTTCAGTGACTGTTCCATCAGTATAAACGATAGCTGTTTTAGTATTAAAATTTACATCTGCACTTATGACACCTTTCAGGTCTTCCAAAACTCCTTTGGCTGTATTAGCACAACCACCACAGGAAAGACCTTCTATAGAAAATTCCACTTTAACATTTTCCTGGCCGAATGCAAAGGAAGTCATAAAGACACCAAGAGCAATAATTCCAAATATTTTTTTCATAATTTATTAATTTTATAAGATTCAGGTGTCGTAAAAACTCCAGTTTCTTTTATTACATGTTAAGCCGCCATTTTCCTGCAGGTTTCCGCACAATTTCTACAAGCCTCTGCACATTGTTTACAAACCTCACTATCAAATTTCTCACATTCCTCGGCACAAGCTCTGCATAGGTCAGCACAGATACCGCAAACTCTATTGACATAATCAGATTGAGAGGCCAGCATTTGTACACATGCCGCACACAATGATATGCAGTCCAAACAGAATTTATGACATCGTTTCATATCGGGTTCACCCAAATGTTGATCGAGGCAAATCCGTGCTGCCTCAATGCAATTATTACAATTGTCAATACATTCCTGAATTTCTGAACTTAGAGGTTTCATAATCTTTGAATTTTAATTTAATTCATACTGGTATGATAGCATGAGATTTATTTTTCAAATAGCCATACCTGATTTAATTAACCCTGACCAATACCTGCGTTAATTAAATTCTCTTTTGTAATCTTATCATTTTGGCAACATTCCAGCAATTTTCCATTTAAGGCTATTGCCGGAACCTTATTAATACTATATTCTTCCAGCTTATTTAAGCAGGTTTTGTTCTCACATTGCTTGATTAGGTCATAAGTTATTATCTCACAATTTTCACAGGCTAATTCATTTACCATTTTAACAACCGGATCACATACAGGGCAATTAGCTGTAAAAATTTCAACTTTCATTTTCATCTTATACTCCTTCTAATTTTGTTTTAAATTGTAGTTTCCTAAAAAACTAATTCAAAGGTATGGCCGGCATAGGGGTGGTCTCCAAGAAAATATTAAATTATTTTTCTGCTGATCTAATTTGATCATTAAACCGGGAAAGTCGCTCTTCAATTTCTTTTATCTCCTTCAGTTTTTCAGAAAGCTCATCTAGCTGCAGATGAGGAAAATTTTTCCGCATTAATTCAATTCGATCTTCATTACCACAATCTCCCGGGCAGTCACTCACGGTTTGCGATATTTTAATAGCCAATGCCTTTCGATATGCTTCATCGAGTAATAAATAATGCGCTTTATCCAATCCTTGTTGAGAAGCTTTAAACTGTAGGAGGATCTGATCAGGATCTTTGTCTTCATCCAGCATTTTTATAATACCTTCCATCTGACCCTTTATGCTCCTGAGCCTGTTTTTAATGTCTTGGGTTAAATCACGTGGTATCATAAATCCCTGATTTAATTCAACTATTTAACAACAATTATTATCACTTTGCAGTGGCGGGCATTTTACGGTGCCATAGCTGCAAAAAACACAGCAATCACCTTCCAATGGTTTTAATACTGTTTTACAATTTGTGCATTCATAAAAATACTGACAGGAATCTGTGGGCATAGTCTCCTTTTGCTGATGGCCACATTTAGGGCAGGTGATTGTCGATTCTAAGATTAGTTTATCTTCCATTTTATAGTTTTTAAATCATTGAAGAGATATCAGAGGCCATTGAAGGATAGCTAAAGATCATTTGCTTTATCTCTTTTGCCTTCATCTTCTTTCTAATAGCCATTGAAAATATATTTATTGTTTCAGCGGCATGTGGACCAAAAAGATGGGCGCCTAATATTTCTCCGGTTTCTTTATCTATTATTGTTTTATAAGAATAATGGTCTGTATTTAACCTTCTCGCATTAAACCAATTGCTTACTTTATTATAGTTTACCTGTATTTTTAGATCCTTTGACCGGGCTTGTTGTTCTGTCATACCAACGGCTGCCATTTCCGGAATCGTAAAGACCACAGTGGGAATACCAAGATAATCGGGAGTTTTGATATTACCTTTTATTATATTGGAAGCTACAATATGGCCTTCCATAACGGCAACAGGAGTAAGTGGTAAGCCTTTCGTATCAGCAGAATCGCCGGCTGCATACACATTGGGATTTGATATACTCTGTAGATACTGATTCAAGGTAACTCCTTTCTTAGAAAACTTAACATTTCCCCTTTCTAAATCAAGATCTGAAATTCCAGGAACTCTACCACTTGAATTAAAAACGGCTTCTGCGGTAAATTTCCTGACCTGATCCTGATGTTGCCCGGTTACTAATAAATCACTTCCTTCTTTTTCTATTTTAGTCACTTCAGTTTCGGTAACTAATTTTATACCCAAACCTTTCGTTGCTTCAGCTACATGCTGCACGATATCCTGTTCGAAATTTTCTAAAGGAGATTTGCCTCTATGAATAATAGTAACTTCAGCGCCGGCACGGGCAGCGATATGAGCAAATTCAAATGCTATATAACCGCCACCAATAAACAGTAAGGAGGCCGGTAACTGCTGCATGTTAAGGAAATCAGTGCTTGTTAAAGTAAGTTCCTCTCCTTGTATTTGAAGTGGCCTGGGTTTAGCTCCTGTAGCGAGAACAATTTTTTTAGCTTCTACCTCTTCATTTCCCACCTGCAGCTTATTCTCTCCAACAAATTTTGCGGGGTTGTGGAATGTAGTTATTCCTTTTTTGTGATAACCTTTTTCAAGTTTATCAGGTACAGGTTCGACAAAATATTCTTTAAAGGAGATTAGGTCTTGCCAATTAATTGACGTAGATGCATTTATTCCTTTATTTAAATAGCTGTTAACTTGTTCAGCAGTCCCGGTAACATCAACCAAGACTTTTTTAGGATCACATCCACGCAATGCGCATGTCCCTCCATACGGCAATTCATCAGTTATCCCTACCGACAGTCCTTTTGATGCACATTTTTTGGCAATGGTCATGCCTGACATTCCTGATCCAATTACAAAGACATCAAAATTTTTCATACTTCTTTATTCTATTGTTTTTGAATCTACATTATATCCCGTGTTATTAATTGCACCTTCAATATCTTTAATGGATATTTTGCTTCCATCATATTTTACAATTGCATTTCCATTGTCATAGCTGGGTTCTACTGAAATTATTCCTGGCAGCTTATTCACTTCATGTTCTACATGTGCCTCACATCCCGTGCAGGTCATTCCTGAAATTGTAAAGGCCGCTGTTTTTATATTATTTGATTCAACAATAACAACTTCCTTAGCTTCTTTTTTTGGATAGAATGATTCGGCATAATAAGGGAATGCGATAAGAATAATTGCCAATAAGGTTACTACTCCAAGAAAGCCTTTTGATTGCCAGAAGCTTTGCTTTTCCTCATCCTCACATGCGCAGGAGGGGTCTTGGTTTTTAGGTTTTAATGTCTGAAACCATGCAAACCCTAATACTAATGCTGTAAAGCCAATCATATATGGGCGATAAGCATCCATAAATGAAAAGGTGGAAATAAGGCCGCTGCTTCCTGATACCAATGCCAAAACAGGAGTAATGCAACATATAGAAGCTGCAAACGCTGAAAATATACTTAAGCTAAAAATACCGGATGTTTTGTTTTTTGCCTTTTCCATGCTATTCCTGATTTGTTTTAATGTCATTATTTGAAACGAGGGTAAAAAGCGGATCTAAAACGCTGGTTTGTGCTGCATGAAGAGAATAAAAAATAGTTTGTCCTACTTTTCGGCTGACAACGACACCACCATCTTTCAACTTTCGGAGATGCTGTGATACTGCCGGTACAGACATATTTAAAATATCACTAATATCACATGGACATAATTCCTTTTCTTTGTTTAGCAGGAACAAAATTTTAAAACGTACCTCATTGCCTGTGAGATTCAACACATTGGAAATGCTGCTAATAGCTTTTTTATTATTTTCAAGTTCATTTTTGCATTGCCTTATCTGTTCGGCATCTGCAAAAACACGTATACAAGTAGACATAATTAATCATTTAAGCAATTGCTTAAATATAAACTGAAAATTTAGATTTATTGTTTCATCATTGACCGGAAATTTTTCTTTTCGCAATTAAGCTTCTCTATTATTAGTGGGAATTCTAAATAATTTTTATTCACAGAAGAATAAAAATTATTGATAAATAAAATAAGCCCCCTAAAAAGGGAGCTCTGAAAGCGATACCTCCAACCAGAAGGCACGATACGTGTACTCTGTGTAACCTGCGCCGCCACGTATAACCTCGTGATGGAATGGACGGCCTGATGTGCGAATGCCCGCCAGAAGCCACTTGCCCCCGGTTCGAACTCTAAATAATAACTTAAACATAATGCCTCACTACAGGACCGGAGTGATTGCAGCAAGGGCTGTGAGAAAAAAATACTACCTGCAGGTGTGGAGATTTTTTTCTCAACAGGCGCAGCGAACCCTTGTAGCTCTCACATCCGCACGCCTGAAACTTTGCTTTATGTTTGGGTTATTTAATTAACTTCATTTCTCTAAGCTTATGGTAAAGTCTAGTATAAGATATAATAAAATAATTGTTTTTTGTATCAATTTCATCTTTCAATAATGGATGAAACTCTTCCGTATTTGAACCATCACAATAATCATCTTTATTTGAGGATATGAAGAATGACACCCTTGATTTCAATTCTGATATAATTTTATAGTAGGTTTCCCAGATAATACAATCTTTGTACTCTCCCTTTTTTGCAGCTGGAGGTATTTTGTCTATGAGCCTTATATGAGCAGAATTCCTTAATGGCTCCTCTTCAACGAAATAGATTTTACTAATAATGTTACCTGCTATATCGGCAAAATAATTTTCAATTTTATATTTTTTTAGACTCACTCGATCAATTTTTTCAGATGCAATTCCAGAATTGTCTACTAATTCATAAAAATTATTAATTGAGGATTCAATTTTTGTAAATTCAGTATCATATGCTTTAAGGATTATAGGTGTATTATCATTAAATTCTTTTATGCATATTTCACTGGATAAACAAATGGCCTTATCTGCATTAATAAAATTTTTCACCTCAATTACATGTTGATCGGCATCCGTAGGAAATGATCTGGAAGGTAATGGTATCCTTAGAATATCAAGCAATGCACAAGTATCAAAAAATAAGATTGGTCTATTGCCTGAATTGATGATTCTCTCAACAACTGAATGATCTACTATTGTCGGTGAATCAATATTTATCATTTTCTTCTAATAATTGGAGGGAATATTCATAGTCAGAAACAAGCCTATGTGTTATGTCAAAATTTTCATTCCAACCTTTTTCTTCAATTAACCAGCGACCAAATATAGACGGTGTAAGTTGAGATTTATTTCTATGGGCAGTGATAACAAATTTAGCCCATCTTTTGAAATCCATAGGATGAGTATTGCCTGTTGAATGATTACAAGAAGATTCCCATTCCACCATTGCATCATAGGTATCTTTACCAGTTAATTCTATGACATCTATACCACCAATATTATATTCAATAGTAACAGATTTATTATGAGTTAATGGAAGCACACATTCTTTGTAAAAAGCATCTAATATTGCGTTATATTCAGAATGTTCAAAAGATCCCGATTTGGTAGGTACTATATTTATTACTGTGAGTTTATCTTCATAAATTCTGAACCACACTAATCCTTTTCTTCCCTTTATTGAAGGAGACTCTAGGCATATAATATTTTTTTCTGAAGTATTGCCGATATAGTTTCGAGTATTGTCTTCTTTGTAAATCCAATCTGCGGGTAAATTCTCTTTTACTTCATTCAGCAAAGTAGTTAAGTCGTCCATACTTCCTTTAATATCGAGGTCATTAAATTTTTCCATGTGAGAATTAATAATTATTTCAATTCAATAAAGTTAATATTTTTTTTAATGCGAGCCGTAAAGCTGAAATGAAGGGTGGAGGCACGGAACCCGAAATGGAGGCTGCGAGTGCGAGTGAGGCCTGCCAGAAAATAGTCGACCGATAGGAAGCGGCTGGCAGTGGGAGTAGCCGGCCTTGCGATGGGTCAAGCCGAGATGCCGGCGTACGACTATAACCGAACGAGCCCGCAGGCGAGCATAAACACTGGCAGCGGTCCCGATGGAAGCGGCCTGAGTGCAACGTCCCGCAGGGCAGGCTGCTGGAATCGGGAAGGGAGCTGCCGTGAGGAAGAAGGCAGCCAAAGCATAGGACATGACAGCACCCAAGCCCAGAAATGCAGCTTGCGGAATGAATGGGTGAGCCTATGGCCTGGGATTTCAGACGTAACCCTCAATGTTAGATAAAGCTTAGTTAAAGCCCTTATGGTTGAAGTTAATGTAAACCAAGGCTATAGGCGAATGCTGGCGTGGCCTATGCGTGGCAACTGATGACGAACACCGCTTTCCCTGCGTGGTGGGTAAGACAAGGGTATGACTGAAGGAATGGAGTGCAACGAAATGACAGAAGGAATGGCCTTGCCGCGGGGAACCGGAAGCTGGTGAATGCCCGGAGGCACGGAGGGAATGAACCTGCTGGAGGTGGGGATGTTATATATATTATTAAAAATTTTTAATATCACTGATGAAGAAAATTTCATGTAGGAGTTAATCAACTGTTGCCAATTTATACTTCTGTATTGCTGCCAAATCAATCTTATTAATAATATCAAACAAATATTCCAACTTATCAAGTAGTACTGCAAAAGATAGTTGATGTTCTTCGTTTATTTTATATTCTCCAGGATTATATTGTAGAAACTTCTCATCTACCCGTCCATTTTTGTGAGCGTACAAATGCCTTATTTGCAAAATTCGTTCTATTTCTTCCTGTTCTGCTTCATTAATTGCTTTTAACTCACTAATCTGTTTATTTTCAGCGATAAAACCCTTTACACTGCCTCTTTGTAATTTACTTAATTTTTTCTTTGCCCAATAATCAACAAAATCCTGCATATCACCACAATCAAGGACCTCCTTTATACTTACTTGTTGTTTAGATTTAAGAGTATTTGGATTGGCTAGATAAATTTCGTACAACAAATCTGACAAATATGTTTCAAAAGTATCAGCACACGATGAGAATAAAATTCTGGTAAGTATTTTACCCTCTAAATTTTCAGTTGGTATTATTGGGTCTTTAGGATATAAAATACCTGAAAGATCATTAGCAATATTCATAACACTTATATAATGATCTAGAAATTTAGATTTAGCACTAGTCCCAATTTCTCTTGAAGATTTTATTCGTTTTGCGACATTTTTAATTCTTTCATAATCACCGATTTTATACTGCTTCTCTTCTGGCTTTTCAACTACAGAACGAGAGTCTTTACGAATATAGGTCTTACCATTAAATGTTATTAGCTCATCAGACTTCTCAGTAGTAATTATATATAATTTTTTCCCTTGATATGTAAAATAGTTATATTGGATATTTGGTTTAGGAGTTAGAAGGTCAATAGCTTTATGGGT
>JBPRGH010000155.1:0-1012 GCA_051418055.1 Candidatus Cyclobacteriaceae bacterium M2_1C_046
AAAGAACCGACTTGCCGGACTCTTGCTTCTGCCTTACCTACTGTGGATATCATACGCATCGGCACTCAACTATGCTATATTTCAAATGAATTGACTAATGCTTATTGTGAAATGTAAACGGAGTTTATAAAGACATGATTTTAATGTTCAATTTCCAACAATAAAATTGCAAGGATTATTTAGCCGGCAGATGAATACTAAAAGTAATTACGATTATATAATTGCCGGAGCAGGTGCCTCAGGCTTAAGCTTGGCTTGGCACATGATTAATTCCCCGTTAAAAGAAAAAAAAATATTAGTAGTTGATGCTGATTTAACCACCAATGATGATAAAACCTGGTGTTTTTGGCACAACGGTATTCCGCCATTTCAACATTTAATCCACAAAAGTTATTCCCAGGCAAAAGTTATTATACGTGGTGAGAAGGTTACCGAAAAGCTGAAAAATTATCCTTATTACTGTATAAAAAGTAAAAATTATAAAAGCCATCTGCTCAATGAGCTTCAAAGTCATTCATCTATAGATTTGCTTGAAGCCCCTGTCGAACAAATAATAGGAAGTGAAAAGAAGCCTGTTCTTAAAACTCCAAGTAACAGTTATTCGGCTGAATATATTTTTCAAAGTTGTTTTATCCCGCCCCAATTAAATAGTTCAAAAATACAGTATCCACTGGTTCAAAGCTTTCTTGGATATGACATCGAAACCCAACAGAAATTATTTGAACCCGATACTTTTCTGATGATGGATTTTGATGAAAGCTATGAAGGTGGGCTTGCTTTTATGTATGTATTACCCTGGTCACAAAATAATGCCTTGCTGGAGTATACCATTTTCGATGAGCAGGTAAAGCCTGATGAATTCTACCGAAAGAAAATCGAACTGTATTTAAGCAATAAGTACAACCTTAAGAGAATTGATTACAAAATATCCCGGATGGAATATGGAGAGATTCCAATGCAGGATTTACCCTACGTGCCTTGGTATCAACCTCGGGTAATGAATCTCGGCCGA
>JBPRGH010000156.1:0-1183 GCA_051418055.1 Candidatus Cyclobacteriaceae bacterium M2_1C_046
TTCGGTTAGGGAAGGTTCGGAATTGCTCATGGTAAATGTTTAGTAAAGAATTTCTATAAATTAACGTGTAAATTTTAGTCGCGTAAAATATGGAATAAACAACAGAGTTGTGAGTTTTTTCTCCATGATTCATGAGCTAAATAAGTTATTCTTAAATCGATACTTTGCTTATCACAAAACTTAGTTTATCGTAAAGGCCAAATTATGAGTTATTCTCTGCTTAACAACCAAAGTATTCCGGAAGGTATCTATCTGGCTATGGGTGGCATTGACTATGCACAGGACGATCTGCATATACTTGAAGAGGAAGAAATTGTAGAATATAAAGCCATCAAAAACAAGAACAGGAAAAGTGAATTTATTAATACTCGACACCTTGTTAAGAGTTTAGCCGATAAATTCGGTTTACTGGATTCGGATTTCAGGATAAAGAAAGATGATATGGGCAAGCCGTATGGAGAAACCCATAATGAACATATTTATTTAAGTATTGCTCATTCTTCCCATTATATAATTTGCGGTCTTTCGGAATCCAGAGATTTAGGGATTGATCTTGAACCAGTAGATCGTAAAGTGCACGAAGGACTGAAAAGTAGAATATTTCATCCTGATGAAGAAGATGAAATTAGAACTATGGAATTAATCCGGGTGTGGACGATTAAAGAATCTTTAGTGAAACTTTATGGCTGCGGACTACGGACAAACTTGAATGATTTACAGCTCATAAAAGTTAATGAATCTGAATTCTCGGCGATATTTAATAATGATAAAAGCGCCAGAATTTGTAGTTTTCAACATAATGAACATTGGGTTTCTGTTGCCTACTATAAATAAACTTAAATAGATCTGCACACCGTATATCAATGAATATTACCTCATTTTCCAGAGAAAAGATTCAAGAAGGATTAGCTAAAGCTAAAGCCAACCATAAGGAACCCAACGATCATATCCGCGTCCTCTTTGCACCTACCGAAATCAATGAAAGTAATTTTGAAAGGGCCTGTGATATTTATAGTCGCATAGATCCTGAGAATTATGAAACTGTTGTAATTATAGAATCCTTTGATAAGGTATTGGATAAAAAACTGCCTATGCCATCAAATAAGTTTTTTGAAACCCCCTTGGGTAAGGTAGAGGTAAATGATTATATGCGTAATGAGTTTTGTGATGAAGATGACGACTT
>JBPRGH010000157.1:0-1334 GCA_051418055.1 Candidatus Cyclobacteriaceae bacterium M2_1C_046
TAAAGGACTGACGATAGGTCTTAATATTTTGGGAACCCATTTAGGATTCTTATAAACGTAACGTGCAGGAAGTAAGGTAAGCAGGGCATAATATACCAAGGGAATAACGGCCTTTTCCCAAAAGGTCTCCAATTTTTGCTGTGGCCATGTTGTCAAGAAATCAATAACATCGTGACCCATGGTCCGTACAATTTTAGCGACCATATTTTTATCCAACCAAGTGTCGGCATCAATGAAAAGTAGAATACTTCCCTTTGCCTCTTCGGCGAGTTGTTGACAGGCCCATGGTTTCCCCAACCAATTGTCGGGCTTGGGATTACCCCGTATTACTTTAAGCGATCCTGAAAACTTATTGCTCACTTGTTTTAGGATATCTGGAGTGCGGTCGGTTGATTCATCGTCCAATACGATAACTTCAAAATTAGGATACTCTTGGCTCAAAGCCGACTCTACACAACGTCTAATTACCGCTTCTTCATTACGCGCGGGTATGCAAATACTTACCAATGGTGCCTGGTCATCATAAATATTTTTTTTGGCCGGCAGTAAAGGAGTAAAATCTCTTCGATTTAGAAAAAATATAAAAGAGGTAAATATGAGATAGCCGGTTGCTATATAGAGTAAATAGATCATCGTCTAAAAGTAGTGGGAACGCCGCAATTTTTAAAAGGTTTTGCTAATAAAAAACAATGGCTTTCAAAAGTTTAACAATATTGTTGAAATGCCTTTTTGTTATCGCATATTTTCCTGGAGTTTAGCAATTAGTCTCGCAGGAATATAGATGCAGCGAAACTCAGATATTCCATCTGCGCCACTCTGCGTGAACTTAAGTTGGATCTATTTACCTGAGAGAAAACATAAAATGTATTTGTAGCTAAGCTTTTCAAGTATTTTATTAGCACTTCTATGCAGATAATTTCCGATGTACATAAAGACACGGCGACGCCCTCAAAAAAATCAGGAAGCTATGAATGGTGGTATTTTGATGCCATAGATCCTGCTTCGGGCTATTTATTCGTTATAATCTTCTACCAGGGCAATCCATTTTCTAACCGGTATATCCGGCAGCTCGAGCAAAATGAAGAAGGAGAAGGAAGTAAACCGGATAAATATCCTGCTATCAGCATTTCTCTGTATAAAGGTAATAAACAGATATTCTATAGCTTTACAGAATATCCCGAAAAGGATGCCAAATTTAATACGGAAGTGCCTGCAGTAACCATAGGTGAGCATACTCTTGAGGCTGAAATCAGTGATCATGAAATCAGCTATGAGCTAAAAGTACATGAAGAGCTTCCGTCCGGTGATAGTATTAATGCAAAATTATGCTTCTC
>JBPRGH010000158.1:0-20259 GCA_051418055.1 Candidatus Cyclobacteriaceae bacterium M2_1C_046
TAGAACGTCCACCTGCAGGTTCTACAATATTTTTCCCATAGTCAAACGTAGCAGGCATCATAATCATCCATAAGCCCAATAAAATGATGGTCCAGTAAACCCAAAGGGTTTGTTTATGATGCATCCGTAGCATCATTTCCCGGTCCATACCACCTTCATCTTTGGATTTTTTATGGTGCTCTTTCATTTGTTTTTCAGCCATTGGCCGTGAAACTCCTCTTGAGCCCATGCCTCCTTCTTTATGCTCCATGTTTTTCACTTTTTACGTCATACATATATAATGCCCCCACCAGGTGAAATCTTTTGTGCTGTAACCTTCACCTGAAAAAGGATTATAATATTCTCTGAATCCACTGTTGGAAATTAACTTTCCCATCTTCTCTTTTAAATAACTAGCTTCATATTCATAGCCATACTTCTTTAGAACCTGATATAAAAAATAATTGTTTACCGCCTATGTTAGCCCACGCCATATATAAAAAGATTGTTTAGGGTTAAAAGAAGGATTATTGACGGCTACAGAGGGTATTGGAAAGGTTGTATGAAATTCATTTTCATTTAAATAATGCTTCTCAATTATTTCTTTAGCGACTAATACTGCAAATTCCATTCGCCCTCTTCATCTTTTCGATAGACTGATATCAATTCAAACATTTCGCTCTGCTGATAGCTATTTTTAAACTACCTGGGCGAATGCAAATACAAAATATAATAACAGTAAGAACTTCTTTTTATAAGAAAATGTATATTTGTATCCAATTTTCGGAGTGTGGCGCAGCCCGGTTAGCACATCCCGACATAGTCGGGAGGGTCGGAGGTTCAAATCCTCTCACTCCGACAAAAACCATCTTTCGATGGTTTTTTGTATTTTTGATTATGCACCACGTTTACATCCTGAAATCACAGAGGTTTGGTATTTGGTACTACGGCTATTCTGAAAACCCTGATCAAAGAGTTTTTGATCACCAAACAAACCGAGCTAAATTCACGCGCAATAAAGGTCCCTGGAAACTTATTTTTCTTCGACCATACGATCAAAAAACTGATGCTTTAAAATTCGAACAGTATCTTAAGAAAACAAGGAATAAAGGATTTATTAAAGAAAAGTTTAAGGAGTATTTTTTGTCGCTATAAATAAGGGCAGCCCGGTTAGCACATCCCGACATAGTCGGGAGGGTCGGAGGTTCAAATCCTCTCACTCCGACGAGTATCAAGTCAAACAAAAGTAAAACCCTCTAAAATGAATTTATAGAGGGTTTTTTATTTTCCAGCTATCCAAATTATTCATATAAAATCAAAAGATAGGTGCGTCATTCGGGGCGTCATTTATGACGCACTATAAATATTTAACATTCTGTATTACAGTCACTTATAATATTTATTAATTAATTATATTTGACTGTTTTTGTTGCAATTCGGTGCGACATTTTGTAACTTTATTATAGTCAATCAGAAACCAAAAATCTATTCATATGCGGTCGAACCACACATTTTCAATACTTTTCTTCTTAAAAGCTTCCCGAAATAAAAATGAAGGTTTCATTTTCGCCAGGATCACTGTGGATGGCAGAAGAGCCGAGATTTCCTTAAAAAGAAAAATAGAACGTGCTCTTTGGAATAGTGAAAAAGGAAATGTCAAAGGCAATAAGGAAGAGTCTAAAATGCTAAATAAGCATATTGATGAGGTCCAGAATAAGTTGTATGACTGCTATAATGAACTAATTAAAGAGGGTAAACTTCCTACAGCACAAGCTGTGAAAGATGTTTATACAGGCAAGGAGGATCGCGAACATACTTTAATGGGATTGATTAGGTATCATAACCAGAACCATGGCAAAATTCTCAGCTGGGGTAGCCTGAAGAACTACAAAACCTCAGAGAGGTATATGGAGGAATTTCTGGAGGAGAAATACAAGACAAAGGATATTTACTTAAAGCAACTCAGCTTTAAATTTTTAAAAGATTTCGAGTACTGGCTCAGAGAAGATAGACCTTGTAATAATAACACAGTGTTAAAGCATATCGTAAGACTAAGGAAAATCATTAGAATAGCTGTTAGCAATGACTGGATTCCAAAAGATCCGTTTGCGAATTTTAAAGGACAATACACAAAATCCGATAGGGAGTTTCTTTTAGAAGAAGAGCTACAGACAATATCCAATAAAGTCTTTGAGGATAAACACCTGGATGAGGTTCGAGATGCTTTTGTTTTTTCCTGCTATACAGGAATGTCATATGCTGACTTGGTGAAGCTGACTATTGATGATCTTGGAAAAGGCATAGATGGTGAAATATGGATCTTCACCAAAAGAACAAAAACTGCAGTAACCTCAAATGTTCCTCTGCTCCCAAAGGGTCTGGAGATCATCGAGAAGTATTCGGAACATATTGATAGAGTAAATGATGGGAGATTGATTCCTCTAAGAAGTAATCAGAAGATGAATAAAAACCTTAAAACCATTGCGACAGAATGTGAGATAAAAAAGAACCTGACATTCCATATGGCACGTCATACATTTGCAACGACAGTAACTTTGACTAATGGTGTGCCTATTGAAAGTGTGAGTTCAATGCTTGGGCATACGAGTATTAAGACTACTCAAATTTATGCAAAGGTGATAGAGAGTAAGGTAAGCCAGGATATGAAGAAATTAAAGGACTTAATGGGTGGATCAAGTGCTCCGGATTCCAAAGCAGTTAATCAATAAACTGCTCAATCTCCTCCACCTCTACGCCGGCGAATTCACAGAATTCCTGTACAGTAACTAAATGATGATCTTCTTTTTGGAGATCATTTTTTATTTTCTTTAATAAGTACCTGCTGTAGCGCTCACTTTTGCCTGTGATACGCTGAATATCCTTGGGATAAATTATGATACGTTTTAACCTCATTTAATACTACTAATACTGTATCTATACTTTACCTATACTGCAACATCGGCAATAAGTGCCAAAAGCTATCCAAAGCGGAAACAGCCGTTTGTTGCTCCATCATAAATATGCGTTTTTTAAGCCATAAACCAAATTTTTTTAAGCATATGGCAAGACAAAAAGGAATTATTAAATTGAAAGGATCCATAGGAGATGTATCCTTTTACAAGACACAGGATGGCTATTTAGCCAGAGAAAAAGGTGGCGTCGATGGCGACCGGATCAAGAATGATCCGGCGTTTCAAAGGACCCGGGAAAACGGGTCAGAGTTTGGAAGAGCTGGCAAGGCTGGTAGGACACTTCGTACTGCTTTAAGGCTAATGCTACAGAATGCTTCGGACAGAAGAGTGACGGCTAGGTTGACTCGAGAATTAGTGAAGGTTGTAAAAGCAGATACAACTAATATCAGAGGAGAGAGGACAGTGAAAACTGGCGACCTAAATTTATTGCAAGGCTTTGATTTTAATATTAATGGTAAACTCCGGTCTACATTGTATGCTCAGTATGCAATCCTCCTGGATAGAATTGCCGGAAATGTTTCTATTGAGCTGGATGATTTTGTGCCGAATAAAACTATCTCCTATCCGTCTGGAGCCACACATATGAAGCTGGTAGCTGGAGTAGCTGAGATTGATTTTGATACTGAGAACTTCAAGTTTGCGCAGGATGAGAGTGTGATGATGCCAATCGACGAGACTTTAATCCAGGGAATGAGCTTGTCACCGGCATTGACTCCTGATTCTCCGGATCATGTTTTTATTGTCTTGGGGATTGAGTTTAAACAGCAAGTTAATGGGGAAATGTATCCGTTGAAGAATGGAGCATATAATCCATTGACAATTGTCAAAATTGATCCACTTCAATAGAAAGTGAGATGGTGGTAATTGTAGGTGGGATCCTTTCAATATTGGTAGGGATTGTAGCTTATTTTCTTAAGCAGCTCCTTAATGATTTTAAGAAAGTTGAAAGTGATCTCACCGAAGTTAAAAATATCACAGCGCTTATAAAAGCGGAATTTAAAGGCAATCAGGATCTACTGAATCAGAAGGTAGAATTTATCGAGAACAGATTATCAAGAATTGAAAAGTACATATTTAATATTAAAGAGAATGAAATCAAATAAATTAAAACTGGTTGAGCGTTTTGAAGCTCCCACTCCTAAATTTTTTAAGAAGCTTAGAAATATTGGATTAGCCCTGGCAGCTGTTGGAGCTACTATCCTGGCTTCTCCGGTAGTAGTGCCGGCAGTAATTGTAAATATAGCAGGATATCTCACCCTTGCCGGTAGTATCCTTACAGCTGTAAGTGAAGCTACGGTAGATGAGGAAGAGATGGAGATTCAGGATTCCATTCGCTCAGTAGCAAAGGAAAACATTCGAAAGAAACTTCAAGCCTCATAAATAAATTAGAGCCCTCAAAATAACGGGGGCTCATTTCTTTAAACTTCTCATCATAAAGCTTACTGCTCCAGGAAAAAATCCGAATATACCTATCCCTTTCTGAACCAATAGGCAACTTCAATGCCTGCTCCTTAATGAAACTAATACATTCCCTGAGCTCTTCCTGATTCATTTTGAGCATTACACTTTTGATAATAGCTGGATTTAGATGATTGAAAAACCCCTTCATAAAATTATTTTTTAAAAGAAAAAAAAGAAAAAAAGAAAGCTGCCTTATAAGCTGCGAGGGATAAAAAGCAAGGGAGTGAAGCGGTTTACGGCGGGCTGCTATAGGTCAGGCTAAATAGTGCAGCGGACTTGCTTTTTCTTTGTGGGATGGGCAGTGGGGAGCTGCTTAGCTTTGGTGGATATTTTTATAATTCCATTGGTTAAAGAAATTGCAATGACATTGCATGGTCTTATTTGTCACCTTTGTATCCGTGAATCTCATTTTATCGATATCGCCAAGCATTATCTTCCTCTTCCAGTGATTGGATCCCAATATTGATATATGTTGTGAGCTTCAGAAGCTATCTAATTGATGGAGCATTATGAAGAGCATAAGAAGTGTAATGATGATTCATTATGGCAGTTTATAATTAGGGACTACATCAATTTGATGGTTTGGCTGAGGAAAATAATGATGATGCTTCTTCTTTTGGGTAGCAACAAAAGCTCATAAGTTATTTCATTGGCTTTAAAACTGAAAAAAGATGCAAATTCTAGACATTTTAATAATTCAATGTCAGGCCAGCGCCAAATGCCATATCGCTGTCGTAATGGGCTCTTATACCGATATTTTTATTGATAATGTATCCTAAGCCAATCATATACTCCTGATCTGTATTTATCATGAATCCTGCCCGTAGTCTTTTAGATATGGGGATATCTTCGCGCATCAATGATAAACGGACAATGCCATCATGATAAACTTCTGCCTGAAAATTCACCAACATGGGAAGCTTGTACATAAACCCGAGACTGACTGCACTTCTGTTGTCTTTTTTGTTCACCTGACTAAACAAGTTTTCTTCCTCTTCATCTATGCCCATTTCTCTATATCGCCAGTCAAAACCAATAAAAGGCATTAGCCACTGATTCCTCCCTAGAAACCTGCCAATATGTGTTTCGCTTTCATAACCATGCATATCGTTGTAGCCCAACCGCCATTCCGTACCAAAACTCCAGCGTGCGTTCTGCAACATCATTTCTCCATCATTACCGTTTGTGGCAAAGTCATTTTGAAACATAAAATGCAGTCCGTTGCTTTCTTGCTGTAATTTCCTGTAAGCCCACTCTTTATCGGGTAGCAATGGATTGGGGGCCTGATTTTCAGTGCTAAACACGCGGTTCATTCCGGCCATCATGTGGTATAGAATATGACAGTGGAAAAACCAATCACCCTCTGAATTAGCTTCAAACTCTATGGTATCAGTTTCCATTGGCATAATGTCCAACACGTTTTTCAGCGGGGAATAATCACCTTTTCCATTTAGCACCCTAAAGTCTTGGCCATGTAAATGCATCGGGTGACGCATCATAGAATTATTATAGAGTGTAATGCGAATGACTTCTCCTTTTTTGATCAATATTTTATCACTTTCTGCCAGCACTCTGTTATCCATGCTCCAAACATATCGGTTCATATTGCCGGTAAGCTCGAAACGTAATTCCCGCACAGGCGCTTCATCCGAAAAATCAGTCCTTTGGGGTGATTTAAGCATGCCATAATTCAGTGTAACGATGTCTGAATTTGTTGATCCATGATTTGCATGACTCTGGTCCTTGCTCTTCTGATTTTGTCCCGTGATTTCTGGGTACATTACCGCGTTCATATCCATTTGTTGCAGGCTCATGTCCATCCCCATATCATTCATGTCGCCATTCATTTTCATCATATTGTTCATCATCTCCATGCCTTCAAAATACTTTAGCCTTGGCAATGGACTTATCAATTGCTTGATGCCAGCCCCTATGTAAATGGAGGCGGATTTAGTGCGGTCTTCAGCTGTGGCAAGAAATTCATAGGAAGTATTTTCTGCCGGGATTGTCACCAATATATCATAGGTTTCCGAAACGCCAATAATAAGTCTATCTACCTCTACGGGCTCCACATCATTACCGTCATTGGCGACAACGGTTATTTTACCTCCTGCATAGGTCAGCCAGAAATAGGATGAGGCCCCACCATTCGCAACGCGCAACCGCACTTTATCACCGGCCTTAAATTGGGAGAGCTGACCTTCAATTTTTCCGTTGATAAGAAATTTATCATAGTAAATATCGCTCACATCCATGGACAGCATTCGCTTCCATTCATTGGTGAGCTTAGTTTTAAAATGTCCTTCTTTAATAGCCTCTGCATAACTTTGCGTGGCATTTTTCTTAATAGCAAACCAATCCGTAGCATTAGCCAACATTCGATGCACGTTATCAGGATTATAGTCTGTCCATTCACTTAAAAGAATCGGCACAGCTGGCAAGTCATCAATGCCTTTCCTGAAAGTGGGGTCATCAGGTCGTTTGAGCAAAATCATAGAACCGTACATTCCAATTTGCTCTTGCAGACCGCTGTGACTGTGATACCAATGCGTGCCATTTTGGATAATCGGGAAACGGTAAATATGCGAGGTATTGGGTTCTATAGGCATTTGTGTCAAATAAGGAACGCCATCTTCCTTATTGGGCAAATACAAACCGTGCCAATGCAGAGAAGTACCTTCTTTAAGCCTGTTGTGTACGTGAATTTCAGCTGTATCGCCTTCTGTAAAATACAGGGTAGGCATTGGTATTTGTCCATTAACGGCTATGGCATGTTTTTCTTTGCCTGTAAAATTCACAAGTGTATCCGTAACGACTAAATCGTAACGCACCACTTTTTGGGCAAAGATTGAGTTGGTGGCCAAAAGCACAAAACAAAGCACCAACAGCTTTTGGTAAAAAATTATTTTATTATTCATTTATAGGATTTCTTTAGAGAAGAAGAAAGGATAAATTGCCCTAGAGGTAAATTGAGTTTTGAAATTTTAACATTATCAAAAGCTGCTTTCCTCAAAAACCAGGCAATTTATACCTTTTACATTTTCAATAGTGGATTGTACTATCCCTGATTATTTAATGGTCTCAACTATTTTACCGCAAGTCAGCATTTTTGAACCATAGTAAGGATTTTTCACTGCATTTTCCTTGCTTAACCAATTGGCCCCATTGCCCTCGTTTGCCATTGGGCAATGCTGATAATAAACAGGCTCATCCAGTTTGGAAACTTTAACCAGTTTATACATATACTCGGAAAGTGAAATGAAATAATTTCTTTGCTGCTCTACATCCTTGGTTTCTGCAATATGATCCGCTTCAGTCGACAGCAGTTCTTTGATGCTCATCCAAACGCCATGCTCATTATGGGAGAGTTTATCCATTTCGAGTGCATTAATAGCTATTAAAAGCTCCTTGGCATAAGAAGAAGCGAGATTACCGTCAGAACCAACCAAAGCATCTTTCAAGTAAAAGTAATGGTTAAAAATTACATCAGCTTGATTAACTTCCTGCTTCATTGGAGGTTCGACATCAGCCACATTGTGAATATCAAAAGAATGGCCTTCTGTAACTTCTACTTTGGCTACTGATTTATTTATTCGGTTGTATTGACAGCATTCCGGAAGCCCATTATATACATCATCCGGGGCAAGAAAACTGTCGCTGCCATAACCTGCCAATGCGATCCGTTTCAGGATTTCCGACTGATTGGTTTTATTGGCATCATAGGTTAAATCAGCCGTTTTGGTATCCTGGCGCCATTCAACTTTGGATATATGTTTTACGTTACCTGCCTTTTCAATAGCACTTTTGCACATTTCGCAGTTACCATAGATTTTTACACTTTCCGTTTTAGCATTTTTTATCTGAGCATTACTCAAAGTGTATGATAGCAATAATATCATTGCCATCAGTATTTTTATTGATTTCATCTTTTATAAATCTTAAAATTAAATAATAATAATTGACCTGTAAAACAGGAGATTTGCTTATAATAATATAAGAACAGACGTGAGCCTGGTAATATAAGAAATCAACTTATTTCCGGAGGAGTCCAGATGGAAAGGAAAACCGAAGAATAGTAAATATCGGAGGAAAAAATTACGGGTACCAGAGGTTCTAGAGGTGGCAGTGTACTGAATGAGCCTTGGGCAAATAAGGAAAGCCTAAAATTTGAACAATATGTCTGACAATGAGTTTTTTCGCATTGGTCTTCACAGCCTTTTTCACTATCTTCCGAACCTGTTTCACTAACTATATGACAGGTTTGTTCAACTTTTGCTTCTTCACTTCTCTCAAAAGCATATACAAACCCTGGTGCGAACATAAAGCCAGCTAAAGGTAAAAATAATAATGCTATACAAAGAAGTCTTGTCATTTTGTTTGCAAACGCAATAATAAAAAATTTAGTTGCAGTTACTCCTTTTTTTCGATTATTTAAATTTGGGAGTTTATTATCAGAATAAGCAAATAAAGAAGTAAAAGATAAATGGGACACGATCATAATCACCAGTAGAAAGACACAAAAAAATTAAAAGATTGCATTTTTTATAAACGTTACAGGGAGTTCCAGAAGGTATTAAACTCGAGGAGGTAAGTAAAATATTTCAACAGGTTGATCATATAAAATCTATCCATCATACCCATGTCTGGTCATTGGACGGACAGCATAATGTGGTATTGGAAAATATAAACAGCTACAAAAAAAATGATAATATAAGACAAAATGCTTTGCAGTGTGAGCTAAAAATATCATTCGGTCTGAAAAGGCAAATAGATGCCAATTTGGTTGCACGATTATTTGTTGTTTAAAAAGAATAAAGCCCCCTAAAAAGGGAGCTCTGAAAAAGAAAACTCGAGCCACAAAAACCTGTAAGTGTAATCGAGATTATCGTCTATGACATAGCCCTTGAAGAAAGGCCTACCTGATGTGCGAATGCCCGCCAGAAGCCACCTGCCCCTGTAACGAACTCTGAATAATAACTTAAACATAAGGCTTTCCCACAGGACCGGTGTGATTGCGGCAAGGGCTGTGAGAAAAAAACCTCCCCCTGCGCCCCCTCAAGAGGGGGAAAGATCTACTACAAATGAGGAGTAAGGGTAAATTATCTAGTAGCTGGGAGGTTTTTTTCTCAACAGGCGCAGCGAACCCTTGCAGCTCTCACCATCCGCACGCCTGTAACTTTGCTTTATGTTTGAGTTATTTCATGGAGATTTTAGATGTGAGATATGAGATATAAAAATTTAAAATTCTGTACTCTAGTTTTAATAGGGTCAACGGATTCATTTTTTACTTCCTTTCTGATATCAATAGTGAAGCAGGTAAAACAGCCTTGAGCTATCTTTTTTCGGGAAGAAAGGGTTCTTTTTCTAAGAGGCTTTAAAGAACGTCGCGAGCCGTCAAGCCGGAATGGAGGGTGGAGGCACGGAACCCGTAATGGAGGCTGCGAGTGCGAGTGAGGCATGCCAGGAGGTAGTCGACCGGAGGAAGCGGCTGGCAGTGGGAGTTAGCCGGCCTTGCGTCAGGTCAAGGGTGGTCAGCTGGCGTGCGACTGGAACCGAACGAGCCCGCAGGCGAGCAAAAACACTGGCAGCGACTGGACGAATGGTGGCCGAATGTAACGGAGCTTGCGGAGTGGAGTGAGGTGGCCATGAGGACAGGGAGAGCTGCCGTGAGGAAGAAGGCGGCCAAAGCATAGGACATGACAGCACCCAAGCCCATGAATGTAGCCTGTGGAATGAATGGGTGAGCTTATGACCTGCTTTCGCAGATTGGTAATAGGCAGTAAGCAGTAGGCAATTAATAGAAATTAGTTTAATAAAAATGAACTGCAGGTGATAAGCGAATGCTGGCGTGACCTATGCTGGCAACTGATGACGAACACCGCTTTACCTGCGTGGTGGGTAAGGCAAGGGTATGACTGAAAAAATGAAGTGCAACGGAATGACAGAAGGAATGGCCTTGACGCGGGGAACCGGAAGCTGGTGCATGACCGTAGGCACGGAGGGAATGAACCTGCTGGAGGTGGGGAGAATTCATAGCATCTAATTTGTTTTTTGAATTAATGTTTATAATCAATAAGTGGCTAACAATTTGCTATATCGGCAGTTTTATTGGTAGGCAAGGATAACAATTAAAATTTTTAGATTATGAATGACAATATAGAAAGTAAAAAACTGCTTCAAAAATTGGCAGAGTGTGCCGATGAGTGTAACAGATGTTATAATGCATGTCTGGAAAATGAAAGAACTGAGGAACTACTGCGTGCTCTAAGATTATGCCGTGATTGTTCTAGAATATGCCGTACGGCGTCGGATTTTGTTTCATCTGAATCAGAATTAGCTGATGAAATTTTAAAAGCCTGTGCTAAAGCCTGCAGATTATGTGCAGAATCATGTTCAAATCATGAGGAGCACGAACAGGAATGCAAGCCTTGCGCGGAAATTTGTCGAGAATGTGAAGAAGCCTGTAATACTTATACAGGAGTAAGTGCTTAATTATAAAATATTTATGGAAAGCCTGCAGTTTGGCTTCAGGTTTTCCATAATTCTAGGCTATTATAACTTTAGAAAGATATGGTAATTCATCTGTGTCAGTTGATACAGGTAAGCTTTTTTTCACTATAAATGCAGTTCATTTATCAGATTCAGATGCTAGCTTTCGTGCAATATACATGCTTAACAGAGGCAAAAGCATCATTTGCAGTAGTGGAGTTAAACCTGTACTCAAAAAAATCACGGGCATCTTATTAGTGTAACTCCACATTCCTCTGCTAAAAGCCCACTGCTCGAATCCTACAGCAATTCCTCCGCCTATAATAATGAGGATTATAGCTGATTTCAAATTGATGTATCTTATCCAGAAAAAATCTTTATACCAAGCCACAAAAAGAAAATAAAGCAACAGCACTACCACTGCATCAACCAAACTAGCCCAGAAGCAAATCATGAAATGATCCCAAAAGTTTGTATATCCTTCGTATAGTGGGGCTTGAGCATTCTCCCAAACCAGATTCAGCAGAAATGCTGTTAGAAATATATAAAAAACCAGATGGCCCTTCTTCATTTTATTATTTACGGATCTGCTTCACAAGCCACATAACAAGCAGTACAAGTAAAACAGTACCTAGAATCATCCAAAGCCACATGAAACCGCCCATGCCCATTCCATTCATCATAATCGATAATATTTATTTTAAAATAAACTATTTTTTGTATCCTTCCGGAAGTGGTGTTGGCTGCATAGCCCGCTGCATTCCCCTTTCGACAAATTCACTAACGGCTCTGTTAGCATGTTGCTGTATTAACTTTACCACCTGAGGATCTTCACTTGTCTCAACCACCAGGACGCCATTTTCAATATCTTCAATTTGCATCTCAATTTTTTCAGCATTGTCGAAGATTTCGCGAAATAAAGGATCCATCTGTCGAATAGGTTTTTTTTCTTTTATCCGCTCATGCATTTGCCTTACATGCTTTTGAATAACTGCAGCAATTTCAGGGTCTTCTGAAGTGGTCCAGGTTTTTACGCCATTGTCCAGATTTTGAACGCGGCGGTTTATTTTCTCATGTTGCATCAGCAATTTTCGGATGGCCATCATATCCTCCATCATTTCAGGGCCCATACCTCTGGACATCATGGCTTCTCGCATCTCCTCGCTCATCATCCCATCCTGAATCATACCCATTCCGTCATCTTGCATCATTGCACCCGTATCCTGATCTTGCATCATGCCCATCCCATTGTCCATCATACCATCTTCATCCATCATTCCATCTTCATCGATCTCACCTGATGAGACACTATCCTGTTCATTTTTTCCTCCATTACAGCTTAATAAAAATGTAAAGAATAAGATAAGAAACATTAGGTGAGCTTTCATGACAACGGATTTAAGTAGTTCTAAGGCATTTAAATGCATGACTAAAAAATTACAAGTTATTCTATTTAAACTCTCACATGATCAGATTGTTAGATCTTTTTTTTAGAGGTATTGATGATTTAAGAATGGTAAATGGATCCTACTAATGAAGATTTTTTTAATCTTTTTTCATATTAATTAATTTTATATCGGTAACAGCATAACCTACTTCCTGTTCGACAGCCTTTTTTAAAATTTCAGGATTCACAAAATCCGGATCATAAGTTACACTAGCCATTCCATTTTCATAGCTGGCTTTTGCCTCGAGTACTCCTTCTTTGGAGGAAAGAACATGATTTATACTGCTTTCGCAGCCAACGCAGGTCATCCCTTGAATTTTAAGAATAGCCTGCTGCAGTTGTACCGGTTCTGCTGCTGCCACTGATTTATCAGCTGTTTTGTAAAAGAAAATACTTGAGTAATAGGGGAAGGAAAGAAGTAAAAGTACAATAATAGTTACTACAAAAAGTGATCTTTTAGAATTTGTAAAAGTTTTTTTCTGCTGATCTTGATCACAGTCGCAGGCAACATCTTTTGTTTTAGGCTTTAGCTTCTGATACCAGGCAAATAATAGTAATCCTACTGTTAAAGCAAGTAGGTAAGGTCGAAAGGGGTCAAGCCATGAAAATAACGATGCCGCCCCGCCAATACCAGCAAGAATTGCTAAAACCGGAGTAATACAGCAAATAGACGCTGCCAGAGCGGCTATAACACCTGCTGAAATCAGCTTGATATCATTTTCTTTTTTTTGCATAATTTCTGAAACAGGATGCTTTATTAACAGCAGCTTTTATCCATCTGGATAGGCGGACAAGGAACTGACCCATAAGAGCAGTAAACGCAGCAGTCTCCTTCCTTTGGTTTAAATACAGATTTGCAATTTTCACATTCATAAAAGAACTGGCACGCATCCTCTGGCATAGCTTCCTCTTTTTCGAAACCACAGGAGGGACAAGTAAGGGTAGAGATTAATTGTACTTTCATTTCGTAACTTTTTAGAGAGTCATTACCGGTAACTGGTCTTTCCTGATCGTTACCGACCGTAAAGACCTGGATGATCAGATCTACCGGAATTTCAAAGAGACAGAGGTAATTGCAGAAACCAAGGAACAGCGTGAAAATTATTATCGCCCTTCTTCCCGGCAAAGGCTGCAGGAATATCTACAATCCAACCGTACATTTTTATTTACACTGATACATAAATTCGGTATTGAAAAAGGAAGGACATTTCCGGAGCTTACAGACAGATCAGACTGGATTGTGATGGTGGATGAAGCCCACAGGACCCAGTATAAAGGACTGGCTGAAAATATGCGGATAGGATTGCCGAATGCGCAATATATTGCCTTTACCGGAACCCCATTATTAAGAAATGAGCTTACGAAAGACTGGTTTGGACCGTATGTCTCCGAATATAATTTTGCTCAAAGCATAGAAGATGGTGCTACGGTGCCAATGTTCTACAAAAAGAGTGTGCCGCGTGTAGAACAGGTAAATGAAACTCTCGTTGGTGATGCTGCTCAGATCCTTGAAGAAGAGAACCTATCGGCAGAGCAGCAAAGAAAGCTGGACAGGGAATATTCTACACTTCTGCAGGTAGTAAAAAGAGAGGACAGGCTCCAGGAGATAGCGCGGCATATTGTAAGGCATTACCCTTACCGGCTGGATGTAGTAGGGGAGGATAAGATCCGGCGGCCCATGAAAGCTATGGTAATCTGTGTTGATAAGTTTACCGCCGTGAGGATGTATGAGCTGGTACAGCAGGCGCAGAAAGATGAAATTAAAGAGCTGAGAAGAAAAATTGCCAGTACGTCTAGCGCTGATGAGAAAAAGCGTTACCAGGATGCCATCAACTTTATGGAAGAAACGAAGATGTCAGCGGTGATCAGCCAGGAAGGTTCGGATAAGGAAGAGAAGGAAAAGTTTGAAGCAGAGGGGTTGAATATTACGCCGCACCGGAAATTGATGGAATATCCTGATGATGACGGACGCAATATTGAAGATTATTTTAAAGATCCTTTCAGTGAGTACAGGATAGTATTTGTCACTGCCATGTGGCTTACCGGTTTTGATGCCCCTGCAGTTTCCACCTTATACCTGGATAAACCGCTTCAGAACCATACCCTCATGCAGGCCATTGCCCGGGCGAACCGGGTATTTGAGGGTAAGAAAAATGGGCTAGTTATCGACTATTTTGGCGTATTCCGGAATCTGAAAAAAGCACTTGCGGATTATGCAGAAGGAAGCAGTGGCAAGAAAGAAGATGGAGAAGAGGAGTTTCCGGTAAAGGAATTTGATGAACTGCTGGCGTTGTTAAATGAGGCTATTGCCAATGCTAAAGCTTACTGTAGAAGTTTAGGAGCAGATATTGATGCTATCCTGGATTTGGGGGAGATGGGTTTCAGAGAGGTAGAGCTGTTTAATGAATATGCTAACCTGTTTTTGGAGAAAGATGATTATAAAAAGCAATTGGGGCTTTTTGTCAATACCATTTCCAGCTTATATGATTCTGCAAAGCCGGATATCTATAATTATCCTATTATTAAAAAAGAGAAGGATGTGTTGGAATACCTTCAAAAGGTTGTGGACCGTAATGCTGATCAGGATGAAGCTGTAGACCGTGCAAAAAAGAAGATCGACAACCTCCTTGACACCAGTGTGCTTGCTAAAGGGGATCTTAATGAAGATGGAGATAAATTCATTATCGACAAGTCAAAGCAGATAGACCTGAGCAAGCTGGATTTTGAGAAGCTAAGGAATGAGTTCCAGCGTAAAAAGCATAAGAATATTCAGTTTGCCGACCTGCGGGAGCTGATGGAAATAAAGCTTGTACAGATGCTGGCGCAGAATAAAACCCGCGGGTCCTTTCTGGCGCGTTTTGAGCAGGTAATCCAGGACTATAATTCCGGAAGCCTTTCTATTGAGGAGGCCTATGAGGAATTGATCAAGCAGGTAAAAGAGCTAAGCCAGGAGGAGGAAAGGGCGGCTAAAAACCAGATGACGGAAGCTGAGCTGGAGCTTTTTGACTTGTTAAAAAAAGAAAAGCTAACAAAGGAAGATGAAAAGAATGTAAAGCTTGCTGCCTCAAGTCTATTAAAAGTCCTTTATGATGCAAGAAGTAGAATCCTAATTCAAGAATGGCACAAAGAAAAGGCTACACAGGAGTACGTGCGCCAGGAGATAAAGAAGATTCTCAACGAAACTCTACCGCAGTCGTATGATCGGAAGATTTTCGCCGAAAAGTCGGAGGTGGTTTATAGACACTTTTATGAGTTGGCAGAGGCTGGAAGGGCTGTGGCGGTTGGATAAGTATCTGAAAAAATATGACAAATTAATATACTGATTATGAAGCTCCCTGTTTCAGAAGTTTCCAAGCTTTTGAAAATTGAAAAGGACCTTATAAAAAAATGGTCGTTTCAATTTGGAGATTTTTTGAATCCAGAAGCAAATCCGGAGAAAGGAAAACCCAGGCAATATATTCCGGAGGATCTTGGAGTATTTATGTATATATCCTACCATTGGGAGGAGGAGCCTGATCTTGGAGCTATAATGTTGAGTTTACATGCCGGGGAGCATCAAGGATTTCCATTTTATGAAATAGTAACTCAAATAAAACCATTTTTCATGGAGCCTCCGGAGGAGCTGAACGCAGACTGGCGGCATGGTGCATTACGCGGTACTTTCGGAAGTTATGTAGATCGGTTTTCCTTAGCACAGGAATACAAACTAGCCGGAGATCTATTGGTTGAAGCGGCAATCCAAAATGATACTGTATATGAAGTTTTAGCTCCAATAATTTATAACTACCGGCATGCTACAGAACTGTATCTGAAAGAGATATTAGATTATAAAGAAAATACCCACGATTTAAATTGCCTGTTTATACATTTTAAGGAATTAGTGAAGGAAAAGTATAAAAGTGATTTGCCTTATTTAGCTGAAAATTTAATCCTTTCCTTTCATAAATTTGATCCTGGAGGTACCAGCTTCAGGTATGAAGGCACAGATCCTTTTAGCAAGGAGGAAACCTGGGTGGATGTGGAGCATCTTAAAATTCAAATGGACTGGTTATGGAGGATGTTTATGGAGATTAAGGCAGGGCCTGCTGGATGATTCTTTATTACTGCCAGGAAGTGTCAATATAGAAGAATACCATTGCCTTCAAAAAATTTTCGGATAGCCCAACTCTTCGGTATGGCAGGAACAGATTAAAAATAAAAAAGGCTTGAGTAATTTGCCCAAGCCTTTTGATACATTACAAGAATTCTTAGATAGGCAGAGATTTAAGCCTTCTTAAAGTTTTCTTGGCCATTGCTACTTTTTCCGGGAAAAGCTCCTTTCCCTTTATATCTTTTGCAACTTTCGAAATCCGCTGTTTAGTCAATTTTGACATTGAGCTTACCTTTTTTGGATTTAATGTTTGCTTCTTCTTTTCCATTGTCTACTCCTTTCGTAGATGGTAACATTCCTGAATTCAGGATGTTTCCATCAAATTTAATTATTTTTTCTTGTAAACCAAGATGCCGGAATATTCATTATGTGGTACGTATTGAACAAAGTCCGGGTTGTCACCACCTGTTAACCCAAAGAAAATATACTCCTTACTTAGTTGATCAAAATTCTTATTTACAAAATATCTGTAAGTGTTAATACGTCTGTTCATATTCCTGCATATATTTTCGCAGTCCTTTTTACAGGTTTCCTTACATATTTTCATGAAATTGTCAGTGCCATCACTTCCCTGAACGAATATTGCCGCTTCTTTATTTAATTTAAAGAACTTTGGAACCGTTGTTAGTACGGTATTAAATACCTTATACATATCTCCATTGTTACTATTAATAGAATCAAGAATCTCGCCAGATTTTATATCATAATCTCCAAAACCTAGATTAAAAACCGGAACACCATCCATTTTTTGGATATAGGTATATTCTATTGCCTTAATTATTTGTCTCGTACCATTGCTTTCAAACAGGAACCGGTGTTTTTTGGAGGCAGATGTATATTCAGTTTTATAAGCTTCTACTGTGTTCAAAATATTATAATTGATTCGTTTTTAGCCGATAAAAGTAATTAATTAAAATAATAATTATATGGCTTAAATAAACCTAATATCATTAAACCAGAACCAGGTGATGAAAAAATGGAAAAATAGAAATTGTATCGTCACCTTTGAATGTCCAAACCACCGGACAAGCTGATGATCCAATTAAACGTATAGTTTCAGTTATAGAAGGTGAGATGAAGCGATCTGATATAATGGATCAACTTCAGCTTGCACACCGGGAAACTTTCATCAATAATTATTTAGATCCGGCTATAAAAGAAGGATATATTGAGATGACCCATTCTGAAAATCCTACTCACCCTAAACAGCGATATATATTAACTGATAAAGGGATTGATTTAAAGAACATGCTAGAATGAAAGGGAAATTTCAAAAAGAAGGTTTAATCAACCGTTAACTGACTGGGAAGAAAAAAGTAAGAACCTTCATGGGTTTAGATGCCTGATTAAGAATGATATAGAGATAAATTACTTAAAAAAGGTAGGGAGCTGTAAGGAAAAAAGTGGGGAGTTACTTAAAAAAACAGATGAAGGGCTTTAGAAAAAAGGCAAGAATGAGCTGATTCACTTTTAAATTAAAAATTATTTTCTAGCGGGATTATTTAATATTGGAGCAGTCGTTAACGAGGGATTTTTTGATCTTTTTTAAAGATTGGTAATATATATTTTCCCAAATGAAGAAGCTTGTGGATGTGTTTATGAAGTGGGTTGCGGCTTAGGGTAACTGATATTAAGGCCTGAAAAAAGATTCAAGCCTTAATTAGATAGCAATTATTTAAATATTTTTAGGCACTCACTCCTTCAAAGCTATTACAAGCCTCCTCACATTCACGGCAAATATCCGCGCATGCTTTACATTCCTGCTCATGCTCTTTATCCTGAGCGCACGATTCAGCACAAAGCCTGCAGGCTTCTGCACATAACTTTACTACCTGGTCCGCCAGCTCTGATCCTGAGGAGACAAAATCTGATGCGGTACGGCACATTCTTGAGCAGTCTCTACATAATCGAAGAGAGCGCAACAATTTTTCTGTTCTTTCATTTTCCATGCAGGCATTATAACAGTGATTACACTCATCAGCACATTCTGCAAGAAGCCTTAACAATTCTTTATTATTTTCCGAATGATGGTCCATACTAAATAGGTTTAAGTTTAATAATTAGATGATATTTAATAATAAAACATGGTGGTACTTTGAATGTTTGTTTGCTTTAACGCTAAATATACTTGGTCATCGGATTAGTTAAGAAGCATATTTCAAAGTTGTCAGAATAAGTGATCCTATGGATATTGAGCATCTTAAGAATCAACAATTTATAATAAAGCTCTGTTGAAACTTCTAAAGTTAATTAATGGATGAGGTAAATGAGCAAATTAAAAAGTTACTCAAGAAAAATACAATTTCGGGGCACTCCAATTATTTAGATAAGGATTTTCATTTCATGAAGCCCTCCGAAGGTGTTTACAAAAGCCAGTACTTCTGGGATACCTGCTTTCATATTTTTATGATGAGCGAGGCTGGTATGGCTAAAATGGGTGAAAAATGCATGAAAAGCTTATTTGCTCTCCAGCAAGATGATGGTTTTGTGGGGCATATTATTTACTGGAAACAGAAGTTTCCCGCACGGATTACTGATATTTTTCAAAATGCGCCATCTTTCAAATTTCTATATGCACCAAATATGAGCAGACTTGTTCAGCCGCCCCTTGCAGCGGAAGCTGCCTGGAAAATTTATCAAAAAACAAATGATATAAAGTTCTTAAAAGATTTTTCTCCCCAATTAATAAAATATTACGACTGGTTATGGGAAAACCGCAGGTCTTCTGAAACAGGGTTGCTTTATCTCATCAGTTATTTTGAAAGCGGGATGGACTGGAAGCCTTCTTACGATCCGGTTTTAAATATGAAGCCTGGAAAAGCTGGATGGAAAAATTTTATGAAAGTGGTTTGGGTGGACCTTCGGAATTTTTTAGACGATTATAACCTGAAAAAGATCTTTAGAAAAAAGAGATTTATCGTTAATGATGCAGGATTCAATACTATGGCTTCAATAAATTACCGGGTTATGGGGAAGATCTGTGAGGAAATTGATCACCCCGCCGGAAAGCGCTTCTACGAGTACGCTGATCATCTGGAGAAAGCTATATTGGAAAAACTCTATGATCCGGAAGAGAAAGCCTTTTTTGATCTTGATGAATCATCCGGTAACCTGCTTAAAATAAAAACACCAACTATATTTTATCCACTGCTGCTCAATTCTGCCAGTGAAGTCGCTAAAGAAATAATTGAGGAGCATTATTTAAATGAAAAGGAATTTCATACAAACTTTCCAATACCCTCTGTATCCATCGATAATCCATCATTTAACCCAGAGCAATCTTTTTATATATGGAGGGGCCCTACCTGGGCAGTAAACAATTACTTTTTATATCAGGTTCTTAAAAAGTATTCCTTTGAAAATGAGGCAGATCAACTGAAACAAAAAATGGGGGAATTAATTAATAAAGGAGGATTTCGAGAATATTATAATCCTTATACCGGTCAGGGATATGGCGCAGAGGATTTCACCTGGTCTGGTTTATATATATGTATGACCTAAGTAAATAATCATGGAACACGAAAAAGGGGGCATGGGCTCAAGAGGCGTTTCAAGGCCAATGGCTGAAAAACAAATGAAAGAGCATCATAAAAAATCCAAAGATGAAGGTGGCATGGATAGGGAAATGATGCTACGGATGCATCATAAACAAACCCTTTGGGTTTACTGGACCATCATTTTATTGGGCTTATGGATGATTATGATGCCTGCTACGTTTGACTATGGGAAAAATATTGTAGAACCTGCAGGTGGACGTTCTA
>JBPRGH010000159.1:0-1114 GCA_051418055.1 Candidatus Cyclobacteriaceae bacterium M2_1C_046
TTTCTTCCTTATTAATGAATGAACATCTACTCAAAGGACGTTATTTTATTCATTATTGATGTCTGCAAAATTAAATTAGCATAAGTCAAAATATTCTTTTTTACTTCGGTGCATTGATGCAACAATGATCTGTACGAAATAAATCCCGTTTTGATATAGATTTTATTTTATCAAATTGAATTTTATCGTTCAGAAATATACGTGAAACTCAATTAATGACTTCATCGACCTCTACTATTATCTAATGGAAGTATTGAAATTTATATTATTTGTGCTACTAGGGTTTGCAGGGATGGAAGTTATCTCCTATGTAGTGCACCGCTACTTATTTCACGGTTTGTTTTGGAATATTCATAAGACGCACCATGAAGCCCATCACGGTGTATTCGAGCTTAACGATCTGTTCTCCTTATTTTTTGCCGGCATTTCTATTGCATTTATGTACCTGGGACGCCTCGATCCCATAAATTCGATTTTATTTGCATTGGGAACCGGTATCGCGATTTATGGGATTCTCTACTTTATCATTCACGATTTGTTTGCCCATAAAAGATTTGTCCCTTTTAAGAGCGACAGTAAAATTATGCGTTTGATTAGAAGAGCTCACCGGCGCCATCATCAATCAGTTGACCAAAGGGGACAGGAGCCTTATGGTCTATTTTTGTTTCCTTATGATGATTTTCCTGAGCATAAAAGAGAAAGAGAGTAGATTTCGCTAAAGATTCAGGATTTCTCATCCAGTAACTCTTTAACGTTTTTTGCCTGTTCCATATGCCTTCTCTGATGAGCTTCCGTGACGGCAATACACTCTGCCGGAGTCATTTTGATGAATGAAATAATCGGGTTAGGAACTTTAATATTACTCAGATTCAGGTTGCTATTTTCAGCAATTTCAAGTTGACGGATATATTTATCCTGAAGCTCCAAAAAATCATTTAAAACAACATCTTTATCGAGTTTGGCATATTGCACCGGCTGGAAAGAATTGGGAGCTTTTGACTTTAGGGAAACCGGAGGCTCCAGATAGTTAACAAACCACTTAAAATGGAAACGTAAGTGCATTGGATCATTGCCGCCTGATTCTTTTTCCTTTGCTTTTTCAACACCCTCGGCA
>JBPRGH010000160.1:0-2316 GCA_051418055.1 Candidatus Cyclobacteriaceae bacterium M2_1C_046
AAATCGCCTACTGTGCACAACAATAGCTATAAAAACATAGGGCGGGCAGTGGTATTGGTTCGGTCGGTACTTTTATCTACTTTTACTACGGGGGACAATTATTCACTTCGAAAGCCCTACATTTTATAGCCCTAGCGTTATATGCAAGCTGCCATGAAAAATATTACATTAATATCCCTACTAATCCTCGGATTAACTTTTTTAATTAATTGTAATTGGGAAAGATGCCATGAAGAATCTCCTGATACTTATATTAGAATATTTTATATCGATCAACTTTCTGGAGACACTATAATCAATAATTTTACAGACGAAGATGATTTTTTCGTTTTGAATGATGAATTAGATACTGCGTATTACTTCATTGAAAGTAGAAGGTTATGGATTAATCATGGTCTTTATAATGTAACCTATGACAGTTTATATGATTTAACTTTTTATTCCTACTACTTGAATGAACCCGATACTTTACGAATAACTTTTATACCAAGACCAGGCAGATGCACTTGGGATTACTCCTCGCTTGAGGCATTGGTTAATGGTGTTGAAATTGAATATAGTGATTATAATATTGAGATATTTAAGTAAGACAGCAAAATGGCAGCCAGCATATAACAGTAGCTATAAAATATAGGGCGGGCAGTGGGTTAGGTTATTTTCGTTCATGTAGCTACTTTTACTACGGGGGACAACTATTCACGTTGTAGTGCCCTACATTTTATAGCCCTGGCGTTAGGCACAAGAGCTTTTTAAATGAAGATTCGCTTATATTAATATAAAAATAGACAGCTGGACAGAATTTTGATTTACTAGCTGATATACTTACATAATAGAATGATGCTAATTAATTTAAGATTCATATGTTAAATAAGATCAACTTATATATCTTAATAACCATAGCTCTTTATTCCTGTAATCAGACGGACCAGGAGAAAACAACTGTAGTTCATCAAAACAATTCAATTGAAATTTCTCCCAATATGGATACAGTAAATGTTTATTACCCTGATGGAACTATTAAAGCTAAAGCTCCAGTAAAAGAAGGTAAAAAATATGGATTAACTACTCGCTACTATCCCAATGGAATAAAAAAAGAAGAGGTTTATTTCATAAATAATAAACCATTTGGGCACGCATATTACTATCATCAAAATGGCCAATTAGATACATATAGCAGTTTTGATTTTAAAGAAAATGCTAGATACGTAAGAAAATATAATGAATCAGGCGATGTTGTATATGATAAAGGGACAGCGCTGGGACAATTATTAATCTATGATCAAAATGATAGTATTAAGTTGAGGTTTACCTATGCTAAACCACCTTCAACTGAAATTGAGGTATCAGCGATAATTTACGATGTAAATTCATCGGAAAATTTACAGGTTGATTTATACAAAAGGATCGGGGAAATTATTAGGGATAAACAATCAATAAAATCAATTTTGATCATTGGAAAATTAAAAGATACTGTAACTAATAATGTTTTGACAGTAGATAGCCTTTTTTATCCAGATAAAGCCACATTTCAAAGCATTAATTCAACATTAGAATAGCTGCTTTAATTTTAATGAAAGTGTGCTTTAAAAACTATAAGGTTAGCAAATAAAAAGCTCCAGTGCCTAACAGTAGCTATACACTATAGGGGGTGCAGTGGTGTAGGTTCAGTCGGTTCTTTTAGCTACTTTTATAGCGGGGGACAATTATTCACTTCGAAACTCCCCTACAGTGTATAGCCTTGGCGTTATGAGCCATTCTGGAATTTAACTGTATCCTGAGGTGGTACTTGGACAGGTTTTTCGGTCTGACAGTTAAGAAATTTGCTGAACAGGCAGTGGTAGAACATACTTATCGTTCCTTAACACAGTCACGATAAAACAAATAGATAATTAAATTAAGCTCTTGGAACAGGATTGGGCGCAGTGGGTCGAGGAACTGCCGTTGAACAAGAGGTCTGAACGGCTTACCCTTTGTTGGTTAAGCGCTACCCGCATTCGGCACCTGGCTTTTAGAGGAGCACGGCAGTTAGTTTAGAATTCATTTTGATTATTGAGAACGGGAAAATTTAATTATCTATTTGAGAAGGGAACGGCTCATAACATTGTGTATATCCCAGTGCTGGTATGGTAGATCTGGCGCATTTAGCTATATTTACTCAGCATGTCGGTCTGACAGAGTTGTGGTTCTTAGCAGCACCGGTATATACACTTAGCGTTAGCAGCAATTTGCATTCAATGAAAGGATTCGATTACATATTCTATAGAGTTTCAAACTTTTATAAAAAATGGGATGATGACACAAATTTTACCTATGGAA